>NZ_JAINFD010000001.1:0-1320982 GCF_026130205.1 Stenotrophomonas sp. SRS1
CCGACAATTTGAAGGCCAGCGAGTAATCCCGCTGGCTGCGCCTGAGTGTTGAATCCATTGAACATTCCTCTTCCTGTGGGAAAAGGTGTCAACTCAATTCAGGACGGGTCACGGACAACAAAAAAGCCGGAACCCCTTATTTGACGGGAGGTTCCGGCTTTCTGTGGTCCTTGTGGGACCGTCTAATGGTGGAGGTGGGCGGAATTGAACCGCCGTCCGAAGGCACTCCATCCCCGGTACTACATGCTTAGCTCACCGTTGAATCTCATCCTGTGGCAGCACGGTGTGCAAAGCGCACCCCAGGACCAGCCTGCTTTAGTTAAGTCGTGACTGACAGGCAGCCATCACAACCGGTTCCGTGATAATGACCCTACATCTACGAGCACGGGCACAAGTAGGTTCGGGGGTTCGCCTAAGGCGGCTGTAGAACTAAACGCTAAAGCTGTTTTTAGGCAGCGATTGCGAAGTCGTTCGAACCGTAGTTGTCGTCGTTGGCAACTAAAAGTTTGCTGCTGGATTAACGAGGAAAGCTGCCCCCTCGGCATGCACCAAGTAACTTCACAACCCCCGTCGAAACCAATGCACCCCCGGTTTCTTCAAGAACCGCACTTCATCCGGAAAACAGCACCGGAGCTCTACTTGACGGACTGGATGCTACTCCAATCCAGCTGAACAGTCACCTTGCCCGCCAAGGACTTACTTCTGCAGCTGGCGGCGGCTGTCGGCCTTGTGGCGGGCCTTTTCCTTCTTCAGGCGGTTGTGCTCGTTGCGCACGGTCATGGCCTGCTTCTTGGCCTGCGGCTCAACCCGGGCCATCAGCGATTCCACCTGGGCCACCAGGCGGCGGTGCTCCAGGCTGTCGTAGCTCTGGGTTTCCGAGGCGACGCGCTTGGCATTGCGGATCAGGTAGGTCAGCACCTTGAGCAGCGCGGCCGGGTCCATGGCGCGGGCGAGTTCGTCAAAGATGAACTCCAGCGCCGCCACGTCGGCGCGCAGGGTGGTCAGTTCGTCCGCCGCCTGTGCGGGTGCCGGGGTAGTTTCAAGAGTCACGCGCGGATCCTTTCCGTATCAATGCGGGGATTCTGACAGCTGTGCGGGGTTGGCGGGGAAAGATCGTTGTCTCGCCCCTGTCAGCTGGTCGATGTCCGCTCAGCCCGGCGCTCCCACCCTTGGTGCACTGCCATGCCGACCAGCATCGCCGGCACGAACCACAGCGCTTCGCTGGCGGCGTAGCCGGCACCGACCAGCGCGGGCCCGGGGCAGTAGCCGGCCAGACCCCAGCCGATGCCGAACAACGCTGCGCCGCCGAGCAGACGCGTGTCGATCCGTTGGCTGTTGCTGAGATGGAAGCGATCTGCCAGGCGCGGCCGCGGTGTTCGCAGCACGAAACGGAACAGCAGCCCCGTGGTCGCGACGGCGCCGCCGAGCACGAACAGCAGGGACGGGTCGAACGCCCCGGTGACATCCAGGAAGCCGAGGATGCGCAGCGGATCGGTCATGCCCGAGACCGCAAGCCCCAGACCGAACAGGGCGCCCGCACCGAGCGCGGCGAGGATCTGTCGGCTCATGCGATCCCCGCGAGATGGCGGACGATGAAGGTGGTCAGTATCGCGGTGGTCATGAACACCCCCACGGCGACCAGCGAGCGCAACGACAGCCGGCCCAGCCCGCAGACGCCATGGCCGCTGGTGCATCCGCCACCCATCTGGGTGCCGACGCCCACCAGCAGCCCGCCCGCCACCAGCAGGATGGGCGGAAAGCCGATTCGCGAGGGCGCGGCTGCGGGCAGCCAGTGCAGTGCGAGTGCACCGGCGGTGATCAGACCGAGCAGAAACGCATAGCGCCACGCGGTCTCGCCATGCTGCGGAAACAAGGCGCCGGCAGTGATGCCACTGATGCCGGCGACGCGGCCGTTGAGCCAGAGCAGTGCGGTGGCCGCGAGGCCGATCAACACCCCGCCAGCCAACGAGGTCGCCCAGTAAGGCGTCATGGCTGATAGCCCGCGGTGGAAGGACGGTGCTGATATGGCATGGGCGTGCCCTGTAATTTAGATAAAGCTAAATTAGGGTTGTCTCAGGTAAAGTGCAAGCCATGCGTGATGCGAACCCCACCCCACATCCCACAGCGGCCTCCCGTGCTGCAGAAATGGCCGCCCAGGCGGACCAGGCCGCCGCGCTGCTCAAGGCGCTGGCGCACCCCGCGCGGCTGCGTGTGCTGTGTCGCCTGGTGGAAGGCGAGGCGTCGGTAGGGGAGCTGCAGCCGCTCAGTGGACTGGGCCTGTCGGCGCTGTCCCAGCACCTGGCGGTCCTGCGTGGGATGGCGTTGGTGACCACGCGGCGCGAGGCGCAGACGATTTTCTATGCGTTGGCCGAATCCCCGGCACTGGGTGTGCTGGCGGCACTGCATGACGCCTATTGCCCGGACGGGCACGCCGAGGCGGTCTGACCCAGTGGGTCAGAGCGACTTGCGCAGGTACAGGCGCTGATGCCCGGGCGGAAAATCCTGCAGCCGGCCGAACACTTCATAGTCCTGCTTGAGATAGAAGCCCTCGGCCTGCCAGGAGAAGGTATCCAGCGTCACGGCGTGCGCGCCGAGCGCGCGGGCCTGCTGCTCGGCCTCGGCCAGCAGGGCCCGGCCCAGTCCTTCGCCACGGCGGGTATCGTCGACCCAGAGCGCATGCACCATCAGCCAGCCGCCACAGACATCGGCGGCGATCCCGGCCACGACCTGGCCGGCGTCATCGTGGATCACCCGGTTGACCGGGTGATCGTCCAGCGCATCACCACAGGCGGCCTGGTTGAAGGCCAACAGGCCGGCGAACACCGCGCGGGTGCCCTCGGCGCTGGCGGGCTGGATAACCGGGGCGGGCGACGCCGGCGCCATCAGGCGTCGCGGTTGTGCCGGCGCATGGTGCGCGACTTCTCGCGCGCCCAGTCGCGGTCCTTCTCGGCATCACGCTTGTCGTGGGTCTGCTTGCCCTTGGCCAGCGCGATCTCGAGCTTGATGTTGTTCTTGCTCCAGTACATCGCGGTGGGCACGATCGTGTAGCCATCGCGCTGCACCTTGCCGATCAGCTTGTCGATCTCACTGCGATGCAGAAGCAGCTTCCGCTCGCGACGGTCGTTGGCCACCATGTGGGAGGAGGCCTGGATCAACGGGGTGATCTGCGCGCCGATCAGGAAGATCTCGCCATCGCGCACGTAGGCGTAGGCATCGATGATGTTGCCGCGCCCGGCGCGGATCGACTTGACCTCCCAGCCCTGCAGGGCCAGGCCGGCTTCGAAGCGATCCTCGATGTGGTACTCGTGACGGGCACGCTTGTTGAGCGCGATGGTTTTGTTGGCCGTCGCGCCCTTTGCTTTATCCTTGCCGCTGTTCTTGCTCATTTCCCTATTGTCTCCGATTCGGGCACGCCCGGTCGATTCATCCGACATCTGTATCGCATGCCAACTATCCGACGTAGTGCCCTGGTCGAACATTCGGCTGCCCGTATGTTCGACCTGGTCAATGATATTGACGCCTATCCGCGCCGCTTTCGCTGGTGTTCGGCCTCGCAGATCCTGGAGTCCGGCCCGGACCGACTGGTCGCGCGCCTGGACCTGGGCTTTGGGTCGTTCTCGACCTGGTTCATGACCGAGAACACGCTGCAGCGCCCGCACAGCATTGATATGCAGCTCAAGGACGGGCCGTTCAAGCGCCTGCACGGGCGCTGGGAGTTCCACGCGCTGGCCGAGGACGCCTGCAAGGTCACGCTGACGCTGGAGTTCGAACCGACCTCACGCCTGCTGGGTCCGGCTTTGGCGCTGGGTTTCCAGGGGCTGGCCGACCGCATGGTGAATGATTTCGTCCGCGTCGCCGACGCCCAGGACTGAGTCGTGATCACGGTCGAGGTGGTGCTGGCCTGGCCCGATCGGGCCGATACCCGGCGTTTGACCTTGCCTGAGGGGGCCACGGTCGCCGATGCCATTGAAGCGGCGGCCATTGACGGCAGCGCGCAATGCCCGGCCGTGGCCGTGCATGGCCTGCTGGCCAGGGCGGATCAGATACTGCGCGAGGGCGACCGGGTCGAGCTGCTGCGTCCGCTGCTGGCCGACCCGAAAGACAACCGCCGCCGGCGCGCACGCGCCGGCAGCTGAGTGAAGAAGGCGGGCCTCAGCGGCCGCGCTTCTTCTTGTCCTTGGGCAGGTTGCGGCCGAACTGGCGCAGCGTGCTGCGGGCCAGCTCGGCGTCGTCGCTGGCGAAGTACTCGCCGTCCCAACGGGTGACTGCGTCGTTTTCGAAGTAGACGGTGAAGTTCTTCACTTCCGTCTTGCCCACGCGGTTGACGCGCTGGCTGGCGGTGTAGTCCCAGCGCTGGGCGTGGAACGGGTCCGCGATGGAGGGCGTACCAAGCAGGGCACCAACCTGCTGCTTGCTCTGGCCCACCTGCAGCTGACCGACGGCCTGCTCCCGGATCAGGTTGCCCTGATAGATGGGTTGCTTGTAAATGATGCCGCAGCCCGTGGTGGACAGGGCAACGGCGGCGACCAGCAGGAGATTGCGCATCGGGGAATGGCGTTTGGGGAAATCGAGTCGATGATACACTCCTGACGTGTCGCCGCGACCCAATCCGAGGCAGCTGGCGCTAAATCGCCAATGAACGGAGAAGTATGGAAACCCACGACCTGCGCAAAGTCGGCCTCAAGGTGACCCATCCGCGTATGCGGATCCTGGCGCTGCTCGAGCAGCGCAATGCCAGCCACCACATGACCGCCGAAGACATCTACCGCCAGCTCCTGGAGCACGGCGACGAGATCGGCCTGGCCACGGTGTACCGGGTGCTGACCCAGTTCGAGGCCGCCGGCCTGGTGCTGAAGCACAACTTCGAAGGCGGTCAGGCCGTCTACGAGCTGGACCGCGGCGGTCACCACGACCACATGGTCGATGTGGACAGCGGCAAGATCATCGAGTTCGAAAGCCACGAGATCGAGGAGCTGCAGCGCAAGATCGCGGCCGACCACGGCTACGAGCTGGAAGAGCACTCGCTGGTGCTGTACGTCCGCAAGAAGCGTCGGTAACGGCCTGCAGGGCGCCCGGATGCGATCAAAAAACCCCGGGCATGCCCGGGGTTTTTGTTTTCAGGGGGAGGCGCCGGTTCGGGCGGGGCGCCGGCCAGCGGCCGGCAGTACCTGTCACACCTGCAGCAGCTTGCGCGCCGCGGCCCTGGCTTCCTTGCTGACTTCCACGCCGCCCAGCATCCGGGCGAGCTCTTCCTCGCGGGCCTTGGTATCGAGCTTCTCGACTGCGCTCTGGGTCATGCCGTCCACCGGCGCCTTGCTGACCCGGTAGTGGGCGTGGCCCTTGGAGGCGACCTGCGGCAGATGGGTCACGCACAGCACCTGACGCTTCTCGCCCAAGGCGCGCAGCTTCTGCCCGACGATGTCGGCCACGGCGCCACCGATGCCCGAATCGACTTCGTCGAAGACCATGGTCGGCACCGCATCCAGGCCCAGCGCGGCGACTTCGATCGCCAGCGAGATACGGGACAGCTCGCCACCCGAGGCGACCTTGCGCAGGGCGCGCGGCGGCTGGCCGGCGTTGGCGGCGACCAGGAACTCGACCCGCTCGGCGCCGTTCGGGTCCGGCTTGACCACGGTCTGCGGCTCGATATCGATCAGGAACTGACCGCCGCCCATGCCCAGCTCGCCGATCAGGGTGGTGGTGGTGTCCGACAGGGCCTTGGCGGCCTTCCGGCGGCTGGCGCTGAGCACCTCGGCCACGGTCTTCCACTGGCCGGCGGCACGGTCGATCTCGCCGGCCAGGGCCTGCAGGCGCTCGTCGGCACCGCGCAGCTGCTCGACTTCGGCTTCCATCGCGTCGCGGTGCTCGCCCAGCGCTTCCATCGGCACGCGGTGCTTGCGCGCGAGGTCGTGCAGGCGGCCGAGACGGCGCTCGATATCCTCGAACTGCTCCGGGTCGGCATCCAGGTCGTCATGGACGCGGTCGAGCAGGGACAACGCTTCGTCCAGCTGGATGGCGGCGCTGTCGAGCAGGGCATCGACCTCGCCGAGCCGGCTGTCGTGTTCGGCCACGCGGGCCAGGTCATGGCGGGTCTGCTGCAGCAGCTGCAGGACCGAGACCTCGTCATCCCCATTGAGGCGGCTCACCGCCACGTCGCAGGCGCCGATCAGCGCGCTGGCATGGGCCTGGCGGCGGTGGCTGCTGCCCAGGGTGGCGATCGAGGCCGGGTCCAGGTCTTCGCGCTTGAGCTCGCTGAGCTGGTGCTCCAGATAGCCGATCCGGTCGCTCACGTCGCCCTGGCGCGACAGCGCCTCGGCTTCATCGACCAGCGTCTGCCAGCGTGCCGCGGTCTGCCGGACCTGGGCGCGCTCGGCATCGTTGCGGGCAAAGGCGTCTAGGAGCGAGAGCTGCGAGGGGCGCGCGAGCAGGGCCTGCTGTTCGTGCTGGCCGTGGATTTCGACCAGCATGCTGGCCAGCTCGGTCAGCTGGGTCAGTGTCACCGGGCGGCCGTTGATGAAGGCGCGCGAGCCACCGTCGGCGCGGATCACCCGTCGCAACTGGCACTGTTCTTCGTCGTCGAGCTCGTTGTCGCGCAGCCATTGGCGGGCCGGGGCATCGGCCAGCGGCGCGAATTCAGCCGAGAGCTCGGCGCGCGCGGCGCCGTGGCGGACCACGCCGCTGTCGGCGCGCAGCCCGGACAAAAAGCCCAGCGCGTCCACCATCAGCGACTTGCCCGCGCCGGTTTCACCTGAGACCACGGTCATGCCGGCGGCGAATTCCAGCTCGGTGGCGCGGACGACCGCGAAATCCTTGATCGATAGATGTCTAAGCATGGTCTACGTTGTACACGAGGGGCGTCTCCAAGCCGCGCACGCTAGCATGGGCGGGGGGCGTCTCCAATGACTTGCCAACGCCCCGTGCAGCCATTATCTAAGTGGGCGTCTCACAGGCTGATTCCATGCATCCTTCCGCGTCCCATCTCGCCCCACGCGCCCGCCATCTGCTGCGGACGCTGATCGCGCGTCACATCCAGGATGGCGAACCGGTCGGCTCGCAGACGCTTGCCCGGCATGCCGGCCTGGACGTCAGCCCGGCCACGATCCGCAACATCCTGGGCGACCTGGAGGACCTGGGGCTGCTCAGCTCGCCCCATACCTCCGCCGGTCGGGTGCCGACCGCGCACGGCTACCGGGTGTTCGTGGACAGCCTGGTCAAGATGCAGCCGCCGGGCGAGGGCGAGCTCAGCCGCCTGCGCACCGAGCTGGCCACCGGCACCGGCACCCAGGCCCTGCTCGGCAGTGCCTCGGAGCTGCTCTCGGCGATGAGCCATTTCGTCGGGGTGGTCAGCGCCCCGCGCCGGGAGCAGTTCGCGTTCCGGCATATCGATTTCGTGGCACTGGACGCGCGCCGGGTGCTGGCGATCCTGGTGTTCGCCGACAACGAGGTGCAGAACCGGGTGATCGAGCCTCGCCGCGGGTTCAATCCCGGGGAGCTGGAGCAGGTCGCCAACTACCTCAATGCGAACTGCGCCGGTCGGCCGCTGGCCGAGATCCGGGCCCGCCTGCTGCTGGAGCTGCGCGATGCGCAGTCGGAAATGGAGCAGCTGCTGGCGCACAGCATCGAGCTGGCCGAGCAGGCGATGGTGCCGCCGGCCGATGACATGGTGCTGGCCGGGCAGACCCGCCTGATGGGCGTGCAGGATCTCTCAGACCTGGAGCGCCTGCGCGAGCTGTTCGACGTGTTCGCCAGCAAGCGCGAGATCCTGCAGCTGCTCGAGCGCACCATCCAGGCCCCGGGCGTGCGCATCTTCATCGGCGAGGAGACCGGGGTGATGCCGCTGGAAAGCGTCTCGCTGGTCACCGCCCCGTACTCGGCCGACGGCCAGGTGCTGGGCGTGCTGGGGGTGATCGGCCCGAAGCGGATGGCCTACGACCGCATGATCCCGCTGGTGGAAGCCACCGCCCAGGTGCTGGGGGCCGCGCTGGGCTCGCCCGCTGGCGGCGGATTGTCCCGCGATCGCGCATAAAGCGGCCCTGGACTCTTGAATCCCGTAGCCGCGCCCACATAGGGGTGGGTGGAGGCGGAGAGTCACCGCCAAGGATCCGGAAATGAACCAAGATCAGCCCGATATCGCATCCCAGAATCCCGCCGGCGAGCCGGCCGCTGAGCCGTCCCTGCAGCAGCAGCTGGACAGCCTGCACAACGAGGTGGCCCTGCTGCGTTCGGAGTCGCTGCGCGAACGCGCCGACCTGGACAACCAGCGCAAGCGCGTTGCCCGCGACGTGGAACAGGCGCGCCGCTTCGCCAACGAGAAGCTGCTCGGCGAACTGCTGCCGGTGTTCGACAGCCTCGACGCCGGCCTGAATGCCGCCGGCAGCGAGCCGAGCCCGCTGCGCGAAGGTCTCGAACTGACCTACAAGCAGCTGCTCAAGGTCGCCGCCGACAATGGCCTGACCCTGCTGGACCCGACCGGCCAGACCTTCAACCCTGACCACCACCAGGCCATCAGCCAGGTCGACGCGCCCGGTGCGGCGCCCGGCAGCGTGGTCCAGGTGTTCCAGAAGGGCTACCTGCTCAATGACCGCCTGCTGCGGCCGGCGCTGGTCGTGGTCGCCCGCGACTGATCCACAGGTCGGTCCGCCGGACCAGGTCCGGCGGCTCGGCCGGACGCTGAACGCGTTGGGTCGCCATCGGACACTGTGTTTGATGGACGGCTTGAAAGTGTCCGCAGCGTCCCACACATCCCATTCATAACCCGGCAGCTGCCGGATGTACCCAGAACTTTCAGGAGTCTCCCTCATGGGCAAGATCATTGGTATCGACCTCGGCACCACCAACTCGTGTGTGGCGATCATGGACGGCGGCAAGGCCCGCGTCATCGAAAACGCGGAAGGCGATCGCACCACGCCGTCCATCGTCGCCTACACTAAGGACGGCGAAGTCCTGGTCGGCGCCTCGGCCAAGCGCCAGGCGGTGACCAACCCGAAGAACACCTTCTACGCTGTCAAGCGCCTGATCGGCCGCAAGTTCACCGACGCTGAAGTCCAGAAGGACATCGCGCACGTGCCCTACGGCATCCTGGCCCATGACAACGGCGACGCCTGGGTCCAGACCAGCGATGGCAAGAAGATGGCCCCGCAGGAAATCTCCGCCCGCGTGCTGGAGAAGATGAAGAAGACCGCCGAAGCGTTCCTGGGTGAGACCGTCACCGAGGCCGTGATCACCGTGCCGGCCTACTTCAACGACAGCCAGCGCCAGGCCACCAAGGACGCCGGCCGCATCGCCGGTCTGGAAGTCAAGCGCATCATCAACGAGCCGACCGCTGCTGCCCTGGCCTATGGCCTGGACAAGGGTGACGGCCGTGACCGCAAGATCGTTGTGTACGATCTGGGCGGCGGCACCTTCGACGTCTCGATCATCGAGATCGCCAACGTCGACGGTGAGAAGCAGTTCGAAGTGCTGGCCACCAACGGTGACACCTTCCTGGGCGGCGAAGATTTCGACAACCGCGTCATCGAATACCTCGTCGACGAGTTCAACAAGGACCAGGGCATCGACCTGCGCAAGGATCCGCTTGCCCTGCAGCGCCTGAAGGACGCCGCCGAGCGCGCCAAGATCGAGCTGTCCACCAGCCAGCAGACCGAAGTGAACCTGCCGTACGTCACCGCTGACGCGTCGGGCCCGAAGCACCTCAACATCAAGCTGACCCGCGCCAAGCTGGAAGCGCTGGTGGAAGACCTGATCAAGAAGTCGATCGAGCCGTGCCGCATCGCGCTGAACGATGCCGGCCTGCGTTCGAGCGACATCGGTGAAGTGATCCTGGTCGGCGGCCAGACCCGCATGCCGAAGGTGCAGCAGGCCGTAACCGAGTTCTTCGGCAAGGAACCGCGCAAGGACGTCAACCCGGACGAAGCCGTGGCACTGGGTGCTGCGATCCAGGGTGGCGTGCTGGGCGGCGACGTCAAGGACGTGCTGCTGCTGGACGTGACCCCGCTGTCGCTGGGCATCGAGACCCTGGGTGGCGTGTTCACCAAGATCATCGAGAAGAACACCACCATCCCGACCAAGGCCTCGCAGGTGTTCTCCACCGCCGAGGACAACCAGTCGGCCGTGACCGTGCACGTGCTGCAGGGTGAGCGCGAGCAGGCCCGCTTCAACAAGTCGCTGGCCAAGTTCGATCTCTCCGGCATCGAGCCGTCGCCGCGCGGCCTGCCGCAGGTGGAAGTGTCCTTCGACATCGACGCCAACGGCATCCTGCACGTGTCGGCCAAGGACAAGAAGACCAACAAGGAACAGAAGGTCGAGATCAAGGCCGGTTCGGGTCTGTCCGAGGACGAGATCGCACGCATGGTCGCCGACGCGGAAGCCAACCGCGAAGAAGACAAGAAGTTCCATGAGCTGGTCCAGGCCCGCAACCAGGCTGACGCGCTGATCCACGGTACCCGTACCGCGATCACCGAGCACGGCAGCAAGGTCGGTGGCGACGTGATCGGCAAGGTGGAGTCGGCCCTTGCCGATCTGGAAACCGCGATGAAGAGCGACGACAAGGCACAGATCGAAGCCAAGTCGAAGGTGCTGGAAGAAGCCGGCCAGGCACTGTTCGCGGCCTCCGCGGCAGCCGAGCAGGGCGGCGCGGCACCGGGCCCGGATGCCGGTGGCAACAGCGGCGCGCACGACGATGTGGTCGACGCCGAGTTCACCGAAGTCAAGGACGACAAGAAGTCCTGATCCGGGCACGACACGGGACGTTGCGCAGGCAACGTCCCGTTGTCATATCCCCCTTCTGGTCCTGACAGCCGTATCCCGGCCTGTCGGGGCGCCCGGCGAAAGAGCGGACCTGGTGCCGCTCTTCCGCTTTGACGAATCCCGACTTCCGGAACCCGATTCAAGTTATGAGCAAGCGCGATTACTACGAAGTGCTGAGCGTGTCCCGCACCGCCAGCGATGAAGAACTGAAGAAGGCCTATCGCCGTTGCGCGATGAAGTTCCATCCGGACCGCAATCCGGGTGACAACGAGGCCGAGGCCGCCTTCAAGGAATGCAAGGAAGCCTACGAAACCCTGTCCGATGGCAACAAGCGCCGGATGTACGATGCACACGGCCACGCGGCGTTCGAGCACGGCATGGGCGGCGGTGGCGGTGGTCCGGGTGGCCCGGACATGGGCGATATCTTCGGTGACATCTTCGGCAACATCTTCGGCGGTGGCGCCGGTGGTGGTGGTCCGCGCCAGGCCCGTCGTGGTGCCGATATCGGGTACGTGATGGAGCTGGACCTGGAAGAAGCGGTGATGGGCGTGGAGCGCCGCATCGAGATTCCGAGTCTGGTCGAGTGTGATGACTGCAATGCCAGCGGCTCGGAAGATGGCAAGGTCGAGACCTGCTCGGTGTGCCGTGGCCAGGGCCAGGTGCGCATCCAGCGCGGCATCTTCGCGATGCAGCAGGCTTGCCACCACTGCAACGGCCGTGGCCAGATCATCCAGAACCCCTGCAAGACCTGTCACGGCAATGGCCGTGTCGAGGAAGACAAAGTGTTGTCGGTCAAGGTGCCTGCGGGCGTCGACACCGGCGACCGCATCCGTCTGTCCGGTGAAGGCGAGGCCGGTCCGGCCGGCACCCCGGCAGGCGATCTGTACGTGGAAGTGCGGGTGCGCGAGCACGCCATCTTCCAGCGCGACGGCGACGACCTGCACTGCGAAGTGCCGATCCGCATCTCGCAGGCCGCCCTGGGCGATACCGTCCGTGTGGCAACGCTGGGCGGCTACGCCGAGATCCGCATCCCGGCCGAGACCCAGACCGGCAAGCTGTTCCGCATGCGGGGCAAGGGCGTGCGTTCGGTGCGCAGCCGCAGCGAAGGCGACCTGTACTGCCGCGTGGTGGTGGAGACCCCGGTCAACCTCACCCCGGAGCAGCGCAAGCTGCTGGAACAGTTCGAAAC
Organism: Stenotrophomonas sp. SRS1; assembly: GCF_026130205.1. Lineage (NCBI taxonomy): Bacteria > Pseudomonadati > Pseudomonadota > Gammaproteobacteria > Lysobacterales > Lysobacteraceae > Stenotrophomonas > Stenotrophomonas sp. SRS1. The sequence goes on from NZ_JAINFD010000001.1 coordinate 11,936, forward strand.
CACCTTCACCGGTGAGGAAGCGCGCAAGCATTCGCCGAAGTCGGCGACCTTCATCGATGGCGTGAAGGGCTTTTGGGACCGGATGACGTCGTAAGCGTCACGGGTTCCTGTGAACTACCGAAGGCTCCCTGGCGACAGGGGGCCTTTTTTGTGCGCGGACGGCGGTGTAGAGCCACCCCATGGGGTGGCTGCGCGGGGTCCTCGGTGGATCGACAGCCACCCATGGGGTGGCTCTACCGGGCGGCACCGGGCGTAAAATGTCGGCATGAACGAATCCCTCGAAAGCCACCTGGTCCACGGCCGCCGCCAGCGCCCGGACGGTCCGTCGCCGGTCGACGTCATCTCGGTGCAGTCCCAGCTGGTCTACGGCTATGCCGGCAACAGCGCGGCCGTGCCGCCGCTGCGCGCGCTCGGCGTGCGCGTGGCCGAAATCCCGACCACGCTGCTCAGCAACGCGCCGTTCTACGAGACCACGCGCGGCCGCGTGCTGCCTTCGGACTGGTTTGCTGACCTGCTGCTCGGCGCCGGTGAGCGCGGCCTTCCACAGCGGGCACGGATGCTGGTGTCCGGCTACTTCGGCAGCGTCGGCAACGGCGCGGCCTTCGCCGACTGGCTCGATGCGGTGCTGCCATCCTCGCCGCAGCTGCGCTACTGCCTGGACCCGGTCATTGGCGACACCCACACCGGCCCTTATGTCGAGCCGGGCCTGGAAAACGTCTTCGCCGAACGTCTGCTGCCGCACGCCTGGCTGGTCACGCCGAATGCCTTTGAACTCGGCCGCCTGACCGGGATGCCGAGCCTGGCGCAGGACGATGCGATCGCCGCCTCGCAGGCGCTGCTGGCGCGTGGGCCGGAGTGGGTGCTGGCGCACAGCGTCGGCGGCGATCCAGGCCAGCTGGTCACGCTCGCGGTGAGCCGCGACGCGATCTGGCGCTGGTCCTCGCCGCATCTGCCGGTGGACGTAGCCGGCACCGGCGATGTGCTGATGTCGTTGCTGGTCGCCTTCCTGCTGCGCGGGGAAACCTTCGAACAGGCGATCTCGCGTGCCATCGCCGGCGTGCACGTCGCGCTGGAGACAACCCTGTCCAACGGCCACGAAGAGTTCGATGTACTGGCCGCGGCGCCGGCCGCGTTGGCGTTGCCGGATCGTTTCGTCGCCGAGCGCCTGGCGTGAGTCTGAAACCGGTGGTCGGCATCGTCGGCAGCGACGGTGCCTACGGGCGCTGGCTGCGCCGGTTCCTGGAACAACGCCTTGGGCTGGACGTGATCGGCCATGACCCGGCCGACGCATCGTCGGACAATCCGGAAACGCTGCTTGATCGCGCCGAGGTGTTGATCTTCTCCGCACCGATCCGGCACACGCCCGCGTTGATCGCCGACTACGTGGCCCGCTCGGCCGGTCGCGAAGCCGGTCGCCTGTGGCTGGATGTCACCTCGGTGAAATCGGCGCCGGTGGAGGCGATGCTTGCTTCGCAGGCCGAGGTAGTGGGTCTGCATCCGATGACGGCTCCGCCCAAGGCACCCACGCTGAAGGGCAGGGTGATGGTGGTCTGCGAGGCGCGCCTGTCGCGGTGGCAGCCGTTCGTGCAGCAGCTGTGCGAGGCGCTGGAAGCGGAATGCGTACGTGCCACGCCGGAGCACCATGACCAGGTCATGGCGCTGGTGCAGGCGATGGTGCATGCCACGCATCTGGCCCAGGCGGGTGTGCTGCGCGAATACGCGCCGATCCTCGGTGCCTTGCCGGCGTTGATGCCGTATCGCTCGGCCTCGTTCGAGCTGGATACCGCGATTATCTCGCGCATCCTCTCGCTCAATCCGGCGATCTACGAAGACATCCAGTTCGGCAACCCGCACGTGGCGCCGATGCTGGATCGCCTGTTGGCCCAGTTGCATCAGTTGCGGGCACAGCTGGAGCAGGGCGATGACGGTGCGCGCGCGGCGTTCCGCCAGCAGTTGCTGCTGGACAACTGCGACAGCCTGGGAGCGGAGGTGCTGGCCGATGGCAATTACACCTTCGAGCGGGTCGGCTACCTGCTGGCCGATCTCACCGAACGCAACGCGATCAGTGTGCACCTGCCCGAAGACCGGCCCGGCTCGTTGCGCGAGTTGCTGCATGTGTTCGAACGGCACCGGGTCAGCCTGGCCTCGATCCATTCTTCGCGGACGCCGGCCGGTGAGGTGCACTTCCGGGTGGGCTTCGTGGCAGGCAGCGATGCCCTCGCGCTGCAGGCGGCGGCCATCGAGATCGATGCCTCCGGTATCGGCCGCGTGCTGGTGCGCTGACACGGTGCGACGCAGCATTCATCCACAGGGGGTGTGGATGATCTGCGCACAAACATGTGGATAAGTGCGTACGCGCCTTGCAGTAAAAGGCTGTCAAGATGCTTGGTCAAAAATTGACCAACATCCGCGTAACTTTTTTTCAACGCCTCAGGTGACGAGGGTGAGCTCGCCGCCCGCCGTGCGGAACTCGCGGCCGTCGCGGATCAGATGGCGGCCATCGGCCAGCTCGTAACGCGCGCTCTGGCCGGTGCCTGCAGTGGCGTCAGCCTGCTCATCCTTGAACTCGATGATCACGTAATCGTCGCCGTTGGCGTCGGTGGCGGGGAACTGTCGGAACGACATGAAACACCTCCTGCAGCGCATCCAGTGAGGGCTGCAGGATGCGATGGCCGGTGTTACCGGCCCGTCATCAATCGATGAATTGCAGACGCGCCAGCTCGGCGTAGAGACCGCCCTCGGCCAGCAGCTCGGCATGCGTGCCCTGGGCGACGATGCGGCCGTGGTCCATGACCACGATGCGGTCAGCCTTCAGCACGGTCGCCAGGCGGTGCGCGATCACCAGCGTGGTGCGGCCGGCCATCAATCGCTCCAGCGCCTGCTGCACCGCGCGCTCGCTTTGTGCATCCAGTGCACTGGTGGCTTCATCGAGCAGCAGGATCGGCGCGTTCTTGAGCAGGGCGCGCGCGATCGCGATGCGCTGCTGCTGGCCGCCGGACAGGCGCGCGCCGCGCTCGCCCAGCTCGCTGGCATAGCCTTCGGGCAGGGCCTGCAGGAATTCATCGGCCTCGGCGGCTTCGGCCGCGCGCTGCACTTCTTCGTCGGTTGCTTCCAGGCGGCCGTAGCGGATGTTCTCGAACGCACTGCTGGCAAACAGGGTCGGCTGCTGCGGCACCAGTGCCAGCTGCTCACGCAGCTGTGCCGGATCGACCTCGCGCAGATCCACGCCATCGACCAGGATGCGGCCGGCCGCCGGATCGTGGAAACGCAGCAGCATCGACAGGATGGTGCTCTTGCCGGCGCCGGAGGGGCCGACCAGCGCGACCGTCTCACCCGGGCGCACGTGCAGATCCACATGATCCAGCGCGGCGGTATCCGGGCGCTGCGGGTAGTGGAACACCACATCCTCGAAACGGATTTCGCCGCGCAGTGGCTGCGGCAGCGGGGTGGGATGGGCCGGGGCGGTGATCTCCACGTCTTCCTGCAGCAGCTCGGCAATGCGGCCCATGCCGCCCGAGGCACGCTGCAGCTCGTTCCAGACCTCGGCCAGCGCACCGACCGAACCGCCACCGATCAGCGCGTACAGGACGAACTGGCCCAGCGTACCGGCGCTCATGTTGCCGTCGATCACCTCGTGCGCGCCGAGCCACAGCACGCCGACGATGGCGCCGAATACCAGCACGATGGCGCTGGCGGTGACCATCGACTGGGCGCGGATGCGGCGGCGTGCGGCACCGATCGCATCGCCCAGCGCGGCATTGAAGCGGCCGCGCTCATACGGTTCGCGGGCGTGGGCCTGCACGGTGCGTACCGCGCCCAGCGTTTCCGAGGCCAGGCTGTTGGCATCGGCGATGCGGTCCTGGCTGGCGCGCGCGATGTTGCGCAGGTGGCGGGCGCCGATGATGATCGGCAGCACCGCCAGCGGAATGCCGACCAGCGACCAAGCCGCCAGGTGCGGGCTGGTCACGAACAGCATCACCAGGCTGCCGACCACGGTGACGCTGCTGCGCAGGGCCACCGACATGGTCGAGCCGATCACGCTGCGCAGCAGTTCGCTGTCGGCGGTCAGGCGCGAGACCAGCTCGCCGCTGCGGCTGCGGTCGTGGAAGCCGGCACCCAGCGTGATCAGGTGGGCATACAGGCGGCTGCGCAGATCGGCGACCACCTTTTCGCCCAGCAGCGAGACAAAGAAGAAGCGCGCGGCGGTGGCCAGGGCCAGCACCACTGCGACCAGGAACAGCAGCGCGAACGCCTTGTTGATCTGGCCGCCACTGGTGAAGCCGTGGTCGATCATCTGGCGCACCGCGACCGGCAGGCTCAGGGTGGCCACCGAGGACACCGCCAAGGCCACCAGCCAGGCGCTGAACAGCCCGACGTGCCGGCGCACGAACGGCCACAAGGTGTTCAAGCTGCCCAATCGGCGCATCGGCGTGTCGTTCGGAACGGGTGCGTCAGTCATTCGATGGGCCTGGTTCGATGCGGGATTCAATACGGACACGATCACGAGTGGCGTCGCGGAGGCGGTTTTTCAACGGTTCGACCTGATCGGCCGGCAAGCGCAGGTGCAGGTTCACGCCGTCGGCGGTGAATGCTTCGTCCACTTTCTCGGCCAGATGGGCGCCCAAGGCGGCATGCAGCGGGCCCAGATCCTCGAAGCCGGCCTGCACGTCCAGCTCGGCCATGGCGATCAGGGGCAGCCGCGGGGCTACCCGCAGGCATTCGGCGGCGGTGCCGCCATAAGCACGGACCAGGCCGCCGGCACCGAGTTTGATGCCGCCGTACCAGCGTGTCACCACGACCATCACGCGATCGAAGCCCTGGCCATCAATGGCGGCCAGGATCGGGCGCCCGGCGGTGCCGGACGGCTCGCCGTCGTCGCTGGAGCGGTACTCGTTGCCGTAGCGGTAGGCCCAGCAGTTGTGGGTGGCATCGGCGACGGCGACCTGCTGCAGGAACTCCAATGCAGCGGCTGCATGCTGGATCGGCGCGGCATGGGCGATGAAGCGGCTGTGCTTGATCTCCAGGCTGTGGCTGACGGGGGTGGCGAGCGTATCGGGCATTCCCATCATTCTAGTGGGGATGCCTGATCACCGTACGCGCCGCGTCAGTTCTGGAGCAGCTGGCGGAGATCGCGCGGGATGCGCACTTCCGGGTACTGCTGCAGATAACGCTCCAGGCTGGCACGTGCGGTATCCACATCGCCGGCATCGCGTCGCTCGCGGATGCGCTTGAGCCATTGCTTGCGAGGCAGGCTGGCATCGGCAGCGACCGCCTGATGCAACGCGCGCACGGCGTCGTCTGCCGAGGTGGGGGCCGCCATCGGCGCGGCGGCGCGCCGCATCACGCCGGGGGCGCTGGGCGCAGGCTTGGCCGGCGCGACGCTTTTGAGGGCCCCACGCGGTGCTGCGCGGTCGATCGTGGAGCCGGTCACCACCACGCTGTCCAGCGCCGGTTCGTTCGTCTGCAGGGCAGCGGCCGATGCCGCCTCCGGTGCCGGGGCGGACATCATCGGCGCCGGTGCTGGCGCCGGTGCTGGTGCGGAAACATGCGGCGCGGGTGCGGCGATCACTTCCGGGCGGGGCGGGGCGACCGCTTGCGCACGCTCGGGCGCAGGCGTCGAGGTTGGCGCAGTGGCGGCCGCTGTGTCGTTCGCAATGCGCTCTTGCTGGACCACGGGCGGTGCAGCGACCGGGGCCGGTGGCGGTGCGGCGGCCAGTGCCGGCGCAGCCTCCATCCTTGCGGTGCTCGATGCGGCGGCGCCCGGTACGGGTGCGGCAACCGGTACGGCCAGCGGCGGCGCGGGCGGCTCTTCAGGCTTGAGCTGCCAGGCGATGCCGACCGCGAAGATCACCGAGGCGGCGAGGCCGAACACCGCCGGCAGACGCGAACGCTTGCGCGTTGCCCGCACCGGCGCAGCCGGCGGCAGCTTCCAGGTCGCCGCGTCGGCGGCCGGTGCTTCCACGGCCGTTCGCGCGGCCGCGAGCACGGCCGCGTCGATCGCCGGTGCGGGACCGGTCGCGCTCGGCCGACCCAGCAGCCGGGCCAGTTCGCGTTCTTCCGGGGTCAGCGAATCCGGGCGGTTCATCCGCTCAACCCCGCACGTAGTTTGTCCATGGCATAGCGCAGTCGCGATTTGACCGTCTCACGGCCGACGCCGGTGATCTCGGCGATCTCTTCCAGGCTCAGTTCCTGTTCCAGGCGCAGCTGCAGGACCTCGCGCTGCTCTGGCGGCAGCTGTTCCATCGCCAACTGCAGCTGGCGGCGTTGCTCGAACTCGGACAGTTGGGTTTCCGGCGTCCGCGCATCGGCGATCGCCGCCACACGCTCATCGGCGTCGATCGGGGCCGACGGCCGGTGCCGTGCGGCGCGCCAATGGTCATTGAGACGGTTGTGGGCGATCCGGAACAGCCAGGTGGTGAAAGCAGCTTCGGGCTGCCAGCCGGCACGGGCGGCAATCACGCGTTGCCAGACATCCTGGAACATCTCATCGGCCAGCGCACCATCGCGCAGCTGGCGCAGCAGGAAGCTGTACAGGCGGCTGCGGTGCCGGCCGTACAGCGCCTCGAACGCACGCAGGTCGCCACCGGCCCAGGCCAGCATCAGTGCTTCATCGGTCGGCAGGGCAAGGGCGTCCACGCCGCACAGAGTAAGCGCTGCGGGGGTGTTCGCATAGTCGATGGGCAGCCGGGCGAGGTTGCTGGGGGGCATGGGGATGGCCTGGGAGACAACAGGAACAACGTCCATTGGCAGCCGATGGGGTTGATGCGCTTCCATTTCCCCCCGGTCGGCGCGTTATGCTCGCAGGCAGGGGAGGTGCCGGGCAGCCGGCACCCGTAGGGATGAGCAACGTGTCCAGTCAGATGGTGACCTCTGCAGTGCAACGCGATGGTGATGCGGTGATCCCTGCCGCCGTCGCCAGGGCGTTGTGCGCCCTGCTGCCGGGTGGCGCCGTGGTCGCGCTGGCCTGGTCGGATCCGGTCCTGGGCGAGGGCACCCAATGCCATCCGGACGGGGATTCCCACGGCGCGGACCCGCCCCCGGCACGCCGGCATGAGGCCGCTGCCGGGATGGCCTCGCAGCAATCCTGGACGCATATCGGCGCCGAGTTGACGCTGAGCGTGGCACTGCCCTGCGGCAACGCGCCTGCCGACAGCTGGTGGACGGCCGCGCGCAGTCTGTTCCAGGGCGAGTTGTCACTGGCCCGACAGCGCCGCGAGATCGCCTCGCTGGAGGAATCCAAACGCCTGCAGCAGGCCTTGTATGAAATCGCCGATCTGGCCGGTGCGGATCTGGAAATGGCCGAGATGCTTCGACATTTCCATCGCGTGCTCAATTCCCTGATGTACGCGCAGAACTGTTTCATCGTCGAGTACGACGATATCCGGCATCGGGTGCGGTTCCTCTACTTCGCCGACCAGAAGGACGACTTCGTCGCCGATCCGGACCGCAGTTACGAAGAACACGAAATGCCGCGCAGCCTGACCTTCGCGCTGCTGCGGCATGGCGAGCCGTTGAGCGGTCCATCCAGTGAGCTGCTGGCGGAAATGGAGGGTGAGCAGGGGCAGCGCGGGCCGGAAAGCCTGGACTGGCTGGGCGTGCCGATGCTCCGCGACGGCCGCGTCTGCGGTGCGATCGTGGTGCAGAGCTATGAGCACCGCGCGCGCTATGGCGAGGCCGATCGCACGTTGCTGGGCTATGTCGCCCAGCACATCCTCACTGCGATGGACCGGCGCCAGGCGCAGGTCCAGCTGGAGCGTCAGGTAGAAAGGCGCACGCTGGAGCTGCAGCGCGCCAATCGCAACCTGCAGGACGAAGTGGTCGAACGTCGCCGTGCCGAAAAGCTGCAGATGGCCCTGTTCAACATCGCCGAGCTGGCGATGAGCGCCGAGTCGCTGTCGCAGTACTACGGTCAGGTGCATGGCGTGGTCGGCACGCTGCTGGACGCCCGCAATTTCTATATCGCGCTGGTCAACGAGAACGGCGATGGGCTGGAGTTCGTCTACTCCGTGGACGAATACAACCCCTCGCGCGCGCCACGTCCGTTCAGCGAGGGGCTGACCGAATTCATCGTGCGCAACCGCCAGCCGCTGCTTGCCAATCGTGAGCGCATCGATGCGCTGCGCGACAGTGGTGTTGTCCGCGAGTTTGGCGCGCGTTCGCAGTGCTGGCTCGGCGTGCCGCTGCTGAGCGATGACGATGTGGTGGGCGTGATCGTGGTGCAGAGCTACTCCCCGGAAGTGGTGTTCACTGCACACGACCAGCGCCTGCTGACCTTCGTCGCGCAGAACATCGGCAACGGCCTGGCGCGCCAGCGTGACCAGGAGCAGCTGCGCAACGCGCATGCCGACCTGGAAAAACGCGTGGACGAACGTACCCGCGAGCTGGCCGACGTCAACGACAAGCTGCTGGGCCAGATCGGCGAGCGCCTGCGGGCGGAGCAGCGCCTGACCCACCAGGCCATGCACGATGCGCTGACCGGGTTGCCCAACCGGCTGCACCTGCTGGATCGGCTGGAAGATGCGATCGCGCGCGCGCGTGGCAGCGAGGGTCACGGTTTCGCGGTGCTGTTCCTGGATCTGGATCGCTTCAAGCTGGTCAACGACAGCATCGGGCATGCCGCTGGCGATCAGATGCTGGTCGAGGTGGCCAAGCGCATCGTGTCGATGATGTCCGCGCAGGACGTGGTCGCGCGGCTGGGCGGTGATGAGTTCGCGATCCTGCTCCAGTGTGGCGATGGCCTGGCGTCGGCGCTGGAGTTCTCGCAACGCATGCTGGTCGCACTGGAAGAATCGATGTGGGTGAAGGGGCGCGAACTGTTCCCGTCCGGCAGCCTGGGTATCGCGATGTGGAACCCGCGCTACCGCAACGGCGAAGAGCTGGTACGCGATGCGGATGCGGCCATGTACCGCGCCAAGGCGCAGGGCAATGACCGCTGCGCCGTGTTCGATGAGGCCATGCGCGAGCAGGCAATGCGCAGCCTGGATCTGGAGGCGGACCTGCGCCGGGCCATCATCAACCGGGATTTCGTGCCGTACTACCAGCCGATCATGCGGCTCAGCGACGGTGAGCTGGTCGGCCACGAGGCGCTGCTGCGCTGGCAGCACGAACGCCGCGGGCTGCTGCTGCCGAGTGCGTTTCTCGATCTGGGCGAAGAGAGTGGCCTGATCGAGCAGGTGGACTGGCTGCTGTACGAGCAGGTCATCACCCAGTTGGCCCGTGGCGGCCGCGGCTACCTCTCGGTCAATGTGTCGCCACGGCACTTCCGCTCGGCCGATTTCAGCACGCGGCTGTTCGGGCTGATCGAGGCGGCCGGTGCCGACCCGCACCGGTTGCGGCTGGAGATCACCGAGGTGGCGTTGCTGGACGATGGTCCACGCACGCTGCGTATCCTGCAGACGCTGCGCGAGCGCGGCGTGCTGGTGCAGCTGGATGATTTCGGCACGGGCTTCTCGGCGTTGTCCTACCTGCACCGGTTCCCGATTTCGACGTTGAAGATCGACCAGTCCTTCATCGCCGGTCTGCACGGCCAGGACATGCAGAGCACGCACGCGCTGGTGCAGGGCGTGCTGTCGCTGGCGCGCACCCTGGGCATCGAAACGATAGGCGAGGGCATCGAGACCCAGGCCCAGCACGACACGCTGCTGCAGCTCGGCTGCGATTACGGCCAGGGCTACCTGCTCGGCCGGCCAGCGCCGATGGACACTGCCGCAGCGGCCTGAACCGCTACGGCAGCGGGTGGCTCAGCGCAGCGCGTTGGCGCGCTTTTCGTCGATCCACTTGGAGGCCTGCGCCGGCTCGTAGGCGCGCATCCAGGCCAGCATCTCGTCGATGTCTGAGCCGTACCACAGGTCCGCGCGCTGGGCCGGGTGCAGGAAACGCTCTTCGACCATGCGGTCGATCATGCCGATCAGCGGGGCGTAGAAGCCGTCCACATCCAGGAACGCGCACGGCTTGTTGCCGATGCCCAGCTGGCGCCAGGTCAGCATCTCGAAGATCTCTTCCATGGTGCCGAAGCCGCCGGGCAGGGCGACGAATGCATCGGAGAGATCAAACATGCGCGACTTGCGCTCGTGCATCGAACCAACGATTTCCAGCTCGGTCAGGCCGCGGTGGGCGACTTCCCAGTCCGCCAGCTGCTGCGGGATCACGCCGGTCACTTCACCGCCGCCTTCAAGCACGGCATTGGCCACGGTGCCCATCAGGCCGACGTTGCCGCCGCCGTAGACCAGGCGCAGGCCGTCGCGGGCGATGCGGTCACCCAGCGCGATGGCGCGCTCGGTGTAGACCGGCTTGCTGCCGGGGTTGGAACCACAGTAAACGCAAATCGACTTCATTGGATCTTCCTGTTGTCCGAATCTGTAGCGACCGGAAACGAAAAAGCCCCGCCGATGACCGGTGCGCTGGTCTCGTGACGGGGTGTCGTTCCGCAGGTGCGGTGCCGGATTATCGCGCGTTTCGGGCGCGGGGGCCAATCGGCCAGCGGTGACGGCAACCGACCCGTGGTCGGCCACCTCCGTGCGGGCTAACACCCGCATGGAAGCCGGACTCAGGCCGCCTGCGACTGCTCCCGGCGCGGGCCTTCCTTCAGGGCGCGGCCGACGAGGCCGACCAGCAGGTCCAGCTCCTCGCCGTCCATCCCGAAATGCGGGGTGAAGCGCAGCGAGTTCTCACCACCATGGATCACATTGATGCCGTGGTTGCGCAGCCACTCTTCGGTGGAGCCGGTGCCGTAGCACTTGAACTGCGGGGCCAGCTCGCAGGAGAACAGCAGGCCGGTGCCCTGGACCTTGGTGATCAGGCCGCCCAGCTCGGTCTTGAGCTGCTCCAGCTTGCGTACGGCTTCCTCGCCGCGCACGCGGATGTTCTCGCGTACCTGCGGGGTCAACAGCGAGAGCGTGGCGCAGGCCACGTCCAGCGCCCGCGGGTTGGAGGTCATGGTGTTGCCGTAGATGCCCTTGCGATACAGCTGCGCGGCGTGCTCGGTCACGGCCAGCACCGAGAGCGGGAACTGGGCCGCGTTGAGCGCCTTGGAATAGGTCTCCATGTCTGGCACGTCCAGGCCTTCAAAGCCCGGGTAATCCACGATCGAGAGCACGCCGTGCGCGCGCAGGCCGGCCTGGATCGAGTCCAGCAGCAGCAGGCTGCCGTGCTGGCGGGTCAGTTCGCGGGCCAGCGCATAGAACGCGGGCGGCACCGAGCGGCCCGGGTCGCCTTCGCCCATCACCGGCTCCAGGAACACCGCTTCGATGAACCAGTGGTTCTGCTCGGCGTCGGCGAACACCCGCTTGAGCGCGTCTTCGTCATACGGGGCGATCGCGATGACCGTGTCCTCGCCGCGGTAGCTGGCAAGGTGCTGCATGTAGGTCTTGCGGCTGGAATCGGAATACAGACCCGGGCGATCGGTGCGGCCGTGGAAACTGCCCTTCACCACCACGCGCTTGATCTTCGCCCCGGCATGGCGCGCGCCCGGATCGGTCTGCAGCTTGGCGTTGACGTCGGCGATGCGGGCGGCCAGGCCCACGGCTTCCGAACCAGAATTCAGGCACATGAAGTGGCTGTACGGACAGCCGCCACGACGGTGGCCGATTTCCCTGCGCAACGCCTGGATGAAGCGCTGCTGGGAGAGGCTGGGGGTCATCACATTGGCCATGACCTGTGGCGCGGCCATCGCCGCCATCACCGCCTCGGGGGTATGCCCGAAGCCGAGCATGCCGTAGCCGCCGGCGTCGTACAGCACCGCACCCTTCAAGGTGACCACCCACGCGCCACGGGCGGCGAGGGCGACGTACGGGGTGACCGCATCATCGGCATAGAAATTGACGAAACCGTCCTGCATCGCCTCGATCTGGGCGCGTTCGTCCAGGGCCAGCAGATCGCCCAGATCGGCGCGCACGCGGTCGAACTCCGCAGCGGCAGCATCAATGGCGGCGACCAGGGCGGGATGACCCGCAGCCAGGCGTTCAAGGGTGGCGTCATCCAGGCCGGTGGTCAGGCGGGTGCCGGGCTGGGCGCGAAGGGGGGCGAGGCGTTCGATGAAGCTCATTGCAGATCTCCTGAAACGATTGGCGGCACGGCGGAAAAGCAAAACGCGCGTCTATTCGCGCGCGCTTCGGGCATTCCTGCTCGTGCATCAGACTTCCGGTTCGATGCTAGCACGCGGTTTTTCGCGCGATAACCCCGCAAAACACTGTTGCATAGCAGCATTTTGCGCGACGTTTGCCGAATCCTGCGTTGCCACCGAGGGCCAGTCGTACAATGGCCGACATTGCCTACACGTTGCCGTGCGCTGCCTTGAAGAAGTCCGATTTCAACTACGAACTCCCGCCTGAACTGATTGCCCAGGCGCCCCTTGCCGAACGCTCGGCCAGCCGCCTGATGGTGGTGCCGCCGGCGCCGGCCGCCTTCGAGCACCGTCAGGTGCGCGACCTGCCTGATCTGCTGCGCGCAGGCGACCTGCTGGTGTTCAACGACACCCGGGTGATTCCGGCCCGTCTGTTCGGCCAGAAGGCCAGCGGCGGCCGTGTCGAGATCCTGATCGAGCGCCTGCTCGGTGGTCAGCAGGCCCGCGCGCAGGTCGGCGCGAGCAAATCGCCCAAGCCGGGCAGCCGCATCGCGCTCGACGCGGGTGGCGAGGCCGAGGTGCTGGGCCGCGACGGCGAGTTCTATGTGTTGCAGTTCCACGTGCCCGAGGCCCTGGAGCAATGGCTGCTGCATGCCGGCCGGCTGCCGCTGCCGCCCTACATCCAGCGCGAGCCGGGCGTGGACGACCGCGAGCGCTACCAGACCGTGTTTGCGCGCGAGATCGGCGCGGTGGCCGCCCCGACCGCTGGCCTGCACTTCGATGAGGCCCTGCTGGCCACGTTGAAGGACAGGGGCGTGGACTTCGGCCACGTGACACTGCATGTGGGCGCGGGCACCTTCCAGCCGGTCCGCGTGGACGATCTGAAAGAACACGTGATGCACCGCGAATGGCTGAACGTCGGCGCCGAGCTGGTCCAGCAGGTGCGCCGCACCCGGGCTGCCGGCGGACGGGTGATCGGCGTCGGGACCACCGTGGTGCGTGCACTGGAAAGCGCCATGCGCGAGGGCGAACTGCTGCCGTATGCCGGGGAAACCCAGATCTTCATCACCCCGGGCTACCGGATCCGCAGCGTGGACGCGATGGTCACCAACTTCCATCTGCCGGAAAGCACGCTGCTGATGATGATCTCGGCGTTTGCCGGCCAGGCCCGGGTGTTCGAGGCCTACCAGGCCGCGATCGCGGAGAAGTACCGCTTCTTCAGCTATGGCGATGCGATGCTGCTGTTCCCGCAGGGGGAATGACGGCAGCGGGGCAGGCGCGGCCGTTTTCGGCGACAATGGCAGACTATCTGCCCGAATGACCGCTCCATGTCCCGACTCCAGTTCCAGCTCCAGACCACCGACGGTCGCGCCCGCCGCGGCCGCCTGACCTTCCCGCGCGGGACCGTGGAAACCCCGGCTTTCATGCCGGTGGGCACCTATGGCTCGGTGAAGGGCATCCTGCCGGAGCAGATCCGCGCGCTGGGTGCGGAAATCATCCTGGGCAACACCTTCCATCTGTACCTGCGCCCGGGCCTGGACGTGATCGCCGACCACGGCGGCCTGCATGGCTTCGCCCGCTGGAACGGCCCGATCCTGACCGACTCCGGCGGCTTCCAGGTGTTCTCGCTGGCCCACCGCCGCAAGATCACCGAGCAGGGGGTGACCTTCTCCTCGCCGACCGACGGCGCCCGCGTGTTCCTGGGCCCGGAAGAGAGCATGCGCATCCAGAAGGTGCTCGATTCGGACGTGGTGATGATCTTCGACGAGTGCACCCCGTACCCGGCCACCGAGCCGGTCGCGCGCACCTCGATGGAGCTGAGCCTGCGCTGGGCGCAGCGCAGCCGCAACGCGCACGATGAACTGGGCAACGACGCGGCGCTGTTCGGCATCGTCCAGGGCGGCGTCCATCACGACCTGCGCAGCCGCTCGGCCGAGGGCCTGCAGCAGATCGGCTTCGACGGCTACGCCATCGGCGGCCTGGCCGTGGGCGAGCCCGAGCACGAACGCAACGCCATGCTCGACCACATGCACCCGATCCTGCCGGCCGATCGCCCGCGCTATCTGATGGGCGTCGGGCGACCGGAAGACCTGGTCGAAGGCGTCGCCCGCGGCGTGGACATGTTCGATTGCGTGATGCCGACCCGGAATGCCCGCAACGGCCACTATTTCACCTCGTTCGGCACGGTGCGCATCCGCAACGCCCGCTACGAGCGCGACATGGACACCATCGAGCCGGGCTGCGGCTGCCATGCCTGCACCAGCGGCTACACGCGCTCCTACCTGCGCCACCTGGACCGCTGCAACGAGATGCTGGCACCGATGCTGGGCACCATCCACAACCTCTATTACTACGAGAAGTTGATGGCCGACATGCGTGCCGCGATCGCGGCGGGAACCTTTACCGCCTTCCGCGAGTCTTTCTACGCGGCTCGTGGAGCGGTCACGCCTGCGCTGTAAAGTGACCCCCGCCGGCCGATCCGGCGCGCCGACCCTGCCAAACGGCCCAAGGACGAACTCCCGGGGCCATGGCATACTTCGAGGCTGACCCCCGTTTCGCGGCGACTCCCTGACCCTTCAAGGGGCAGGGCGCCTCCCAACCCAAGGACACACTATGAACCTGCTCGCCTTCCTCATTCCCACCGCCAACGCCCAGGCCGCCGGTGGCCAGCCGCAGGGCATGGGTCTGACCACTCTGCTGTTCCCGATCATCCTGATCGCGATCATGTACTTCCTGATGATCCGCCCGCAGATGAAGCGCCAGAAGGAACACAAGGCCATGCTGGAGAAGGTCAAGCGCGGTGACGAAGTGCTGACCAACGGCGGCATCGCCGGCGTGGTCACCGACATCGGCGACAACTTCATCACCATCGAAGTGGCCGAGAACGTGCGCATCCGCGTGCAGAAGGGCGCCGTGGGCAATGTGCTGCCGACCGGCACGCTGAAGTCGGCCAACTGATCCACTCCCTTTCCGTTCAACCGCGGTGCCGGGACGGGCACCGCGCGGGACCCAAGCAATGCTCGAATTTCCACGCTGGAAGTATTTCCTCATCCTGATCGTGCTGGCGGTCAGTGCGCTGTACGCACTGCCCAACATCTACCAGAAGGACCCTGCCGTGCAGATCACCGCCAACCGTGGCGGGCAGATCGACGACGCCCTGCGCGACCGCGTGCTGGGTGACCTCAAGCAGGCCGGCGTGGAGCCGTTGTCGGTGGCCAAGGAAGGCGACAGCCTGATCGTGCGCCTGCCGACGCTGCAGGCGCAGACCGCCGCCAACGATGCCCTGCGCGACGAGATGGGCGAGGACTACGTGGTTGCCCTGAACCTGGCCTCCACCGTGCCGGAGTGGCTGAGCGACCTCGGCGCCAAGCCGATGGTGCTGGGCCTGGATCTGCAGGGCGGCGTGCACTTCGTGCTGCAGGTCGACCAGAAAGCCGCACTGGACAAGCGTCTGGATGCCTACGCCGAAGACGTCCGGACCAGCCTGCGCGATGCCCGCATCGCCTACCAGTCGGTCGAACGCCGTGGTGACAACACCATCGTGGCGAGCATCAGCCCGTCCGCCGGTGCCGATGCTGCCGCGCGTGCCCGCGAAGTCATGGTCAAGGCGCAGCCGACGCTGGGCTACGAGGTGGCGGGCAACCGCATCACCGTGAGCATGCCGGAGACCGAACTGACCGCGATCGCCAACGGCGCCATCGAGCAGAACGTCAACACGCTGCGCAACCGTGTCAATCAGCTCGGTGTTTCCGAGCCGATCATCCAGCGTCAGGGTGCCGACCGTGTGGTCGTGCAGCTGCCGGGTGTGCAGGACACCGCCGAAGCCAAGCGCATGATCGGTGCCACCGCGACGCTGGAATACCGCGCCGTGGTCGAGGGCAATGCCCAGGACGCGATCACCAGTGGCCGCATTCCGCCGGAGGCCAAGGTCTACCAGCAGCGTGACAACCGCGGCCCGATCCTGCTCAACAAGCGCGTGATCGTGACCGGTGACCAGATGGTCGCTGCACAGGCCACCACCGACCAGAACGGCGCTGCGGCCGTGAGCGTGACGCTGAACAATGTCGGCGGCCAGCGCATGTTCGATTTCACCAGCGCCAACGTGAACAAGCCGATGGCGGTGGTCTATACCGAACGCATCCCGACCGTGAACGTGGTCGATGGCAAGGAAGTGCGCAGCTTCCGCGTCAAGGAAGAAGTGATCTCGGTCGCCAATATCAACGGCGTGTTCGGCAAGAACTTCCAGACCACCGGCCTGGAGAAGACCGAGGCGGAAAATCTGGCCAAGCTGCTGAAATCCGGTTCGCTGGCCGCACCGATGGACTTCGTTGAAGAACGCATCGTCGGCCCGAGCCTGGGTGCGGAGAACGTCGAGCGCGGCGTGACCGCGGTCGGCTTCGCGTTCCTGTTCACGCTGATCTTCTTCACCGTGTACTACCGCATGTTCGGCGTGATCACCTCGGTGGCCATGCTGTTCAACCTGCTGATCGTGGTGGCGGTGATGTCGCTGTTCAGCGCGACGATGACGCTGCCCGGCTTCGCCGGTCTGGCGCTGTCGATCGGCCTGTCGGTCGACGCCAACGTGCTGATCAACGAACGTATCCGTGAAGAGCTGCGGGCCGGCATGCCGCCCAAGACGGCTATCGTGGCCGGTTACGATAAGGCTTCCGGGACCATCCTGGATGCCAACCTCACCGGCATCCTGGCGGGTGTGGCGTTGTATGCGTTCGGTACCGGTCCGTTGAAGGGCTTCGCCGTGACGATGATCGTCGGCATCCTGGCCTCCATGTTCACTGCAATCACCGTCTCGCGTGCCCTTGCCGTGCTGCTTTACAGCCGCCGCAAGAAGCTCAAGACCCTGGCCATCTGACGGGAAGCGAATAGAAACCATGAAACTTTTCCCGTTGCATCTGATCCCGAACGACACCAAGTTCGACTTCATGCGCACCCGCTGGGTGGCCATCGGTCTGGCGGCGCTGGTGTTCATTGCCGCCATCGGCTGCATTGCCTTCAAGGGCTTCAACTACGCGCTGGACTTCACCGGCGGCACCGTGGTCGAAGTCCGCTTCGACAAGCCCGCTGACGTCGATGCCGTGCGCGAGCACCTGGAAGGCGCCGGTTATGCCGGTGCCCAGGTGCAGAGCTTCGGCAGCGGCAGCAACCTGCTGATCCGTCTGCAGCCGCAGGAGATGGCCGAAGGCGAGAACGCCGGTGAGGCCAACAACCGCACCGCCGAAGCCGTGCAGAAGGCGATCTCGATGGAGGGCAACCAGGCCGCCATCGTGGGTGCCGAGTTCGTCGGCCCGCAGGTCGGTAAAGAGCTGGCGCTGAACGGCCTGTACGCGGCGCTGTTCGTGCTGATCGGCTTCCTGATCTACATCGGTTTCCGCTTCGAGTGGAAGTTCGCGATGGTGGCGATCATCACCACGCTGTTCGACGTGCTGGTGGTGGCGGGTTACTTCTCGCTGAGTGGCCGTGAGTTCGATCTGACCGTGCTGGCCGGCCTGCTGTCGGTGATGGGCTTCTCGATCAACGACACCATCGTGGTGTTCGACCGTGTCCGTGAGAACTTCCGCAGCCTGCGTGTGGAGCCGCTGGAAGTGATGAACCGGTCGATCAACCAGACGCTGTCGCGCACGATCATCACCTCGCTGGTGTTCTTCCTGTCGGTGCTGGCGCTGTATCTGTACGGCGGTGGTTCGCTGGAAGGGCTGGCGCTGAGCCAGATGATCGGTGCGGTGATCGGTACGCTGTCGTCGATCTTCATTGCCTGCCCGCTGCTGACGATGGGTGCGCTGGCGGTGACCAAGCAGGATCTGCTGCCGAAGGCGAAGGACGTGGAAGCGTTGGAGCGCCGTCCGTAAGGTTTCTGGTGGTATGAAACATCTGAGAGGCCGCGCATTGCGCGGCCTTTCTTTTTGTTTGGGGCCAGAGCCGGAGCCAGAGCCAGAGCCAGGGCGGCGCCTTGGGTGCTCACTGTTGGAGGGCGACGGATAGCGCTGTGCGGGACCCGCCGTAAACCCATCCCTGGGGGCTCGTGAGCGCCATCCATGGCGCTCCAACGGTCCTGCACATCGCTATCCGTCACCCTCCAGACGGGCTGCTGCATGGCGGTCGGTAGGGCAGAGCGAAGCAAGGCAACGCAAGGCACAGCAAGGCACAGCAAGGCACAGCAAGGCACAGCAAGGCACAGCAGAGCAACGCCACCCGCGCTGGCGTGGATCTACGTGGGGCAAGAATCGGTCTTGGCATTGGTGACTCTCTGCACGCGCGATCCTGGTTCGGCGACAGCCGGCCAATCTCCAAGAGTCAGCATCCAATGCACTCGTCACAGCGTCAGGTGTGGCAGGTAGAGCCACGCCATGCGTGGCTGCTCTCCCATCCGCAGCGACCCTGTGTCAGGCAGGGGCCGGTGAGGGCAGGGCGGGACCGTCACCCGCATGGATGCGGGTGTCGAGCCTCCAGGGACGGATTCACGGCGCGTCCCGTCCTGCCCTCACCGGTCCCAGGCCACAAGGAACATACACCCCCGTCGGTTGTACTAAGCAGCGCTGCGCACTACGATCCCTTGCGTTCCGCGCAGCCGCTCCGGTGGCGCGCGACCTCCCTTTTCAACGCGCCGGTCCGCCCTGCGCCAGTCCCCCTCGAGGTTTACATGGTCATCAAACCGCGTGTGCGCGGCTTCATCTGCGTCACCACCCATCCCGTCGGCTGCGATGCGGCCGTCAAGCAGCAGATCGATTACATCCAGTCCAAGCCGAAGATCACCAACGGCCCGAAAAAGGTGCTGGTGCTCGGCGCCTCCACCGGCTACGGGCTGGCCGCGCGCATCACCGCTGCCTTCGGCAGCGATGCCGCCACGCTGGGTGTGTTCTTCGAGCGCCCGGGCACCGAGACCAAGCCCGGCACCGCCGGCTGGTACAACACTGCCGCGTTCCACAAGTACGCCGAGCAGGCCGGCCTGTACGCCAAGAGCGTCAATGGCGATGCGTTCTCCGATGAGGTCAAGGCCAAGGTCATCGAGCTGATCAAGCAGGACCTCGGCCAGGTCGACCAGGTGGTGTACAGCCTGGCCGCGCCGCGCCGCAAGCATCCCAAGACCGGTGAAGTGATCAGCTCCACGCTCAAGCCGATCGGTGCGCCGATCACGCTGCGCGGCCTGGATACCGACAAGGAAGTGATCACCGAGACCACGATCGAGCCGGCCAGCCCGGAAGAGATCGCCGGCACCGTCGCCGTGATGGGCGGCGAAGACTGGCAGATGTGGATCGATGCGCTGCTCGAGGCCGGTGTGCTGGCCGAGGGCGCGACCACCACGGCCTTCACTTACGTGGGTGAGGAAATCACCCAGGCGATCTACTGGAACGGCTCCATCGGCGCGGCGAAGAAGGATCTGGACGAGAAGGTCGTCGGTCTGCGCCAGAAGCTGGCCCCGATCGGTGGCGATGCGCGCGTGTCGGTGCTCAAGGCGGTGGTCACCCAGGCCAGTTCGGCGATCCCGACCATGCCGCTGTACCTGTCGCTGTTGTTCAAGGTGATGAAGGCCAAGGGCACGCACGAAGGCTGCATCGAGCAGCTCGATACGCTGTACGACATCCTCTACGGCGGCAAGGACGCAGGCACCGCAACCGAGCGCCTGCGCCACGATCTGGTCACCGATGGCGGCCGCAAGGTCGAGCTGATCGATGACGCAGGCCGCCTGCGCGCGGACTACAAGGAAATGGCGGCGGAGGTGCAGGGCGAGGTAGTCGCGCTGTGGCCGCAGGTGACCAACGAGAACCTGTACGAGATCAGCGATCTGGCCGGCTACAAGGCCGATTTCCTGCGTCTGTTCGGGTTTGGCGTGGAGGGCGTGGATTACGACGCCGATGTCGCCACCGACGTGAAGATTCCGAACCTGGTCGAGATGGCCTGATCGGAAGGAGGGATGCCGACCAACGGTCGGCATCTACTGGTGTGGCGCATCCGTTGATGCTTGGGCGGCGCGCCCCCTGATGCGGGGGAGGCGGTAGGTCACGACCGTGGGTCGTGACGCTTCCCCTCAGCTGAAATCGAAGTTCATCACCGGCCCCGCCGGGCCGACGAACTCACCCTGCACGTAATCCACGCCGGCACTGAAGAGCAGGCTCATCGAGTTGGCATCGGCGACGAACTCGGCGATGGTCCGGATGTTGGCGGCCTGCGCACGCGCGGTGATCTCGCTGATCTTCTCGCTGTGCTCGCGGGTGCGGGCGAAGTCGGACGTGAAGTCGCGGTCCAGCTTGAGGAACTGCGGCTGGAAGTGCGCCAGCAGCTGGAACGAATCCAGCCCTGATCCGAACTGCTCCAGACCGATCCGGCAGCCCAACGGGGCGACCGCGGCCAAGAACTGCTGGGCATTGCGCAGATGGGTGAATACCTTGGCCTCCGGCGCGTGCAGCCACAGCTGTTCGCCCGGCACACCCTGCGCCTCGAGTTCGCGGCGGAGCGTGGCGATCATCAGCGGGTCGTTGAACGACTCCGGGGTGATCTTGACCATCATGTGGGTGACATGGCCCTCGCGCTTGCGCGCGGCGAGCATGCCGATGGCGTGCGTGACCACCCAACGGTTGATGTCGGCCAGCAGGCCATGGTCCTCGGCGATGCCCAGGAACGCGTTCGGGCTGAGCAGCTCGCCGTTGTGGTCCAGGCGCAGGTAGGCCTCGTACAGCTCCAGTGCCTCGCCCTGCAGGCTGAGGACCGGCTGGTAGTGCAGCTGGAAGCCATCGCCGTCCAGCGCCTGCCGGATGCGGGTCACCCAGTGCTGGATGCGCTCTTCTTCCACGCGGTCCACCGCGGCCGGATCGAACACGCGGGTGGTGTTGCCCAGCTCCAGCGCCGCCTGGGTGCACTCGGTCGCGCGCGCCAGCACCTGGCCGATGCTCGCGATCTTCTCGCCGACCTGCACACCGCCCACGCTGACGGTGACGGTGGCCGAGCGCTCGCCGATGCTGAACACCTGCGAGGCGAAGGCCTCACGGATCTGGTCGGCCAGGGCGACGGTCTGCGCGTAGGGGGCCTCGGTCAGCACGGCAAAGCTGTGTTCGCCGAAGCGGGCCACCTGTGCGGTGTCGCCAACCGATTGGGCCAGCACGCGGGCGAGGGCGCCGATCAGCGCATCGGCCGAGTCCAGCCCGATCTCCGGCAGCAGGCGCGCGTAATGGTCCGGTTCGATCAGCAGCAGGCCGAACTGGCCCTCGCTGCGGCCGGCCTGGGCCACGGCATTCTCGACATGGAGCATGAACGTCGGGCGGTTGAGCAGGCCGGTGACCTGATCGCGCTGGCGGAGGTCCTCGACCTCGCGCGCCAGTTCCGGATCGAACTCCATGCGCCGGCGGAACACCACCTGCAGGCAGGATTCGCCCTCGTAGCTGGCCTGGGTGAACTCCATGGTCGCGGCGAACACAGCGCCGTCCTGGTTGCGTGCGTCCACCTGGTACTGCGGTGGCGGGGCATCGCCTTTGCTCATGGATTTGAGCAGCTGTTTGAAGCCGTCCACGTGCTGCGGGGCGACCATGTCCAGCAGCGAGATGCCTTCCACATCGTCGAAGGTCTCGTAGCCGAACATCTCCAGGTAGGCCTCGTTGGCCCGGATGTGCATGCCTTCGTGGATGTAGGCGATCGGATCGCGCGAGGACGAGATCAGCGCATCGCAGCGGCGCTCGGTCTCGCGCATCTGCGCCTCGATCCGGCGCAGCCCGCGGCGCGCGTGCAGATCGGTCCATTCGTTGCGGACCACCGCCAGCAGGTGCTCGGGGCGGTGGCGCAGGGCGATGGCGCGGATGCCGTTGGCGCCGGCCTCGACCCACTCGTTCTCATCGATCGATTCGGCCAGCAGGATCATCGGGATGTCCTTGCCACTGGCCGCGATCTGTTGGGTCACCTGCAGCAGCGGGATGCTCTGCGCGGCGGCGACCAGCACCAGGTCGATCGGCTGGGTGCCCAGTGCCTGGGCCAGTTCCTCGCTGTGCTGCGGGCGCATCGGGCGCACCGCGATGCCGCTGTTGCGCAGCGTGCTGACGATGGTCTCGGCGTTCTCGCCGCTGTCGTCCACGATCAGCAGGCGGACCGTCATGTCATTCGCGTTCTGCATTCACTACTCCCCGGACTGCAAACTTGATACACGATGCGTGTGACTACGTCCATGCGGCAAACGGTAGCCGATCACGGAACGTTCGTTCCGGCTCAGGCCACGCTGCCCGCGGCATGGCCACAGGCCCACGCCCACTGGAAGTTGTAGCCCCCCAGCCAGCCGGTCACGTCCAGCACTTCCCCAATGAAGTGAAGGCCGGGAACCAGCTGCGATTCAAAGGTACTGGAGGACACCTTGCGGGTGTCGACCCCGCCCAGCGTCACCTCGGCGGTACGGTAGCCCTCGGTGCCGCTGGCCACCAGCGGGAAATTCTGCAGCACTTCCGCGGCCTGGCGCAGCTGGGGCTCGTCGATCTGGCGCACCAGCCGGTCCGGCAGCCAGTGTTCGCACAGGCGCAGCGCCAACCGGCGCGGCACCACCTCCGACAGCACCGTGCGCAGCTCGGCGGCACCGCGCTCGGCCTTCATCCGGCGCAGCCAGGCCAGCGCGTCCTGGCCCGGCAGCAGGTCCAGCCGAAGCTCATCGCCGGGCTGCCAGAAGGAGGAGATCTGCAGGATCGCCGGGCCGCTGATGCCGCGGTGGGTGATCAGCATGGAATTACGGAACTCGACCTCGTTGCAGCGCGCCGTGATCGGCAGCGCCACCCCGCTGAGGTCATTGAAGCGCTCCTGGTGCTTGCCACTCAGGGTCAGCGGCACCAGCCCGGCGCGGGTCGGCAGGACTTCATGGCCGAACTGGCGGGCCAGCTCATAGCCGAAGCCGGTGGCGCCCATGCTCGGAATCGACAGGCCACCGGTGGCCACCACCAGCGAGGCGGCATGGAAGTGCCCCTGCGCGGTGTGCACGTGGAAGCCGTCCGCGCCGCGCTCCACCTTCTGCACCCCGCAGTCGGTGCGGATCTGCACCCCGGCGGCCTGGCATTCGTCCACCAGCATCTTCACGATCTGCTTGGAGGAGATATCGCAGAACAGCTGGCCCAGCTCTTTTTCGTGATACGCGATGCCGTGCCGCTCCACCATCTCGATGAAATGCCACGGCGTATAGCGGGCCAGCGCGGATTTGCAGAAGTGCGGATTGGCCGACAGGAAGTTGGCCGCCGTGGTGCCGGTATTGGTGAAGTTGCAGCGCCCGCCGCCGGACATCAGGATCTTCTTGCCGACCTTGTTGGCATGGTCGATCACCTGCACCAGGCGCCCGCGTTTGCCTGCGGTCATCGCACACATCAGTCCGGCAGCGCCGGCCCCGATGACCAGCACATCACAGCGGATCACACTCACGCCTGCGGCTTCTGCTTGCGCCAGGTGGGGATGACGCTGAGCTGCGCCTTGTCGGACGTCAACTGCACTTCGCCGTCCTGGATCTGCACGTCCCACTGCATCGTGCGTTCGATCTGCGCGCCCCATTCGGTGACGAACTCGCCCGGCAGGTCCATGACCTCCAGCGTGGAGAGCTTCTTCAGCGCGGAGGCGTTGCGGTCCCACCAGATGTCGGCGGCGCGGCCGCCATAGGTGACCAGCTGCACCGCGCGCGCGCGGCCGGCGGCCTTGCGCAGGCGCGACTCGTCGGGCTGGCCCAGTTCGATCCACAGCTCGATGTCGCCGGTGTAATCGCGGCGCCACAGGTCCGGCTCGTCGTCCACGCTCAGGCCGCGGCCGAACTCCAGCCGGTCATCGGCGTTCAGGGCGAAGGTGAGCAGGCGCACCATCAGGCGGTCGTCGGTCTCGGACGGGTGCTGGGCCAGCGTCAGCGTATGGCTGGCGTAATAGCCGCGATCCATGTCGCTGATCTGCAGTTCGGCCTTGCGGATGGTGGCGGTGAGGGCCATGGGGATACCTGAAACAAAGAGCGCCATGATAATGGTTCGCCATGAGCCCGTCCGATCCGATCCTCGCTGCCCCCGCACCCAGCCGCCTGCAGTTGCCCCCCGGCGACTGGCCAAGCCTGCTGGAGGGGCTGTGCGCGCGCTTTCCGCGCATCGACCGCGCGCAGTGGGCGGACCGCTTCGCCCGGGGGCGGGTGCAGGACGCGCAGGGCAGGGCGCTCGCGCCGGATCAGGCCTGGCAGGTGGGGCTGGAGATCGTGTACTTCCGTGAAGTGGCTGATGAGCCGGTGATTCCGTTCGTGGAGGCCATCGTCGATCAGGACGCGCACCTGCTGGTGGCCGACAAGCCGCACTTCCTGCCGGTTACCCCTGCCGGCGGCTACGTGCGCGAGACGTTGCTGGCGCGGCTGGTAGCGCGCACCGGTAACCGCGACCTGGTGCCGCTGCACCGCCTGGACCGGCTGACCGCCGGGCTGGTGCTGTTCTCGACCCGGCCCGATACCCGCGATGCCTACCAGCGCCTGTTCCGCGAGCGGCGCATCGACAAGGTGTACGAGTCCCTGGCACCGCCGCTGCCGGATCGGGCGTTCCCGCTGGAGCGCCATACGCGGTTGGTCCCCGGCGAGCCGTTCTTCCGCATGGCCGAGGTGCCCGGTGAGCCCAATGCCCGGACCCGCATCGAGGTGATCGACGGCACTGGACCGGTCTGGCGCTACCGGCTGCACCCGGTCAGCGGCCGCAAGCACCAGTTGCGCGTGCACATGGCGGGACTGGGTGCGCCGATCCTAGGGGACGACCTGTACCCGGAGCTGCTCGCCGATGCGCCGGCGGACGCGCCGCTGCAACTGCTGGCGAAGGAATTGACGTTCGATGACCCGCTGACCGGGGAGCGGCGCACGTTCACCAGCGGGCTGTCGCTACATCTGTAGAGCCGGCCGCTGGCCGGCTGCCTGGAACTGTGGATTGATCCTTCAGCCTGAACGCTTGGCCAGCCAGCGGTCCAGCTGCGCAGCGAAGGCCTGCTTGTCGCGCGCGTGCAGGGGCGCCGGTCCGCCCGTCTGAACGCCGGAGCCGCGCAGTTCTTCCATGAAATTGCGCATCGACAGCCGCTCAGCCATGTTGTTCGGGGTGTACAGGTCGCCGCGCGGGTTCAATGCGACGGCCTTCTTGTCCAGCACCAGGGCCGCCAGCGGGATGTCCTGCGTGACGACCAGATCGCCTGGCTGGACCCGTTCGACGATCACGCTGTCGGCCACATCCAGGCCCGGTGGAACCTGGATCGAGCGGATGAAACGGGACGGAGGGGTCCGCAACCAGTGGTTCGCGACCAGGGTCATCTCGATCCCGGCACGCTCAGCGGCCCGGAACAGGATCTCCTTGATGACCGCCGGACAGGCGTCGGCGTCCACCCAGATGTGAACTTTAGGGGTCGGGGCATCTGTCATTTTGCTGATCTTAAGGTAGGAAAAATCTGAATGGGGGGTGCGATTTCGTGTAGGATCGCCCGACCCCTTGTCCTGTCAGGCGGGAGGGGGAGGATGGCTGAATCAACCAGCTATCGCTTTTTCGGTAAAACACGAGTATCGTCACCCACACTGTGTTTGCTAGGGTCACCGTGAATCGTGGCCTGGTGCAGTTGATCTCACGATCTGCTCATCGATCCGCTTTACCAACGCCTGCAACTCAGTCTCGGCTCCGATACGCGGCGGCCGCGATTATTTCAACTATTGTTTCAGGAGTTAGTACATGTCTGATCGTCAGCAGGGCACCGTGAAGTGGTTCAACGACGCCAAGGGCTTCGGCTTCATCACCCCGGAAAGCGGCCCGGACCTCTTCGTGCATTTCCGCGCGATCCAGGGCACCGGCTTCAAGTCGCTGCAGGAAGGCCAGAAGGTGACTTTCGTCGCCGTGCAGGGCCAGAAGGGTATGCAGGCTGACCAGGTGCAGGCGGTCTAATCGACCCCCCGCAACCGTAAGGTCGCCTAAAACGCCGGAAGCGAGAGCTTCCGGCGTTTTTTATTGGGCGGCATTCGGGCATTGCCACCGCAGAACACGTTGAAGACGTCATCGTGCCGGCCGCCCGGTTACGATGCCGCTTTGACCCTGCGGAACCCTCGATGATCAAGGTGCACCATCTGGACCACTCGCGCTCGCTGCGCGTGTTGTGGATGCTCGAAGAACTGGGCCTGCCGTACCAGGTCGTCAACTACCAGCGCGATCCCAAGACCTGGCTGGCACCGCAGGCGCTGCGCGACGTGCACCCGCTGGGAAAATCGCCGGTGCTGCAGGACGATGCGCTGGTCCTGGCCGAATCCGGCGCGATCCTGGAATACCTCGCCGACCGCTACGACAGCGGCCGCCAGCTCTCGCCCGAGCCGATGCCGGCCCAATCCCCCGAACGGGTGCGTTACCGCTACTGGATGCACTACGCCGAAGGCTCGGCGATGCCGCCGCTGGTGATGACGCTGGTGTTTTCGCGGCTGCGCAACGCGCCGATGCCGTTCTTCGCCAAGCCGATCGCGCGCTCCATTGCCGACAAGGCGCTGAACGGCTTCGTGCGTCCTCAGGTGAAGCTGCACATGGACTGGATGGAACGCGAGCTCGGCCAGTCGCCCTGGTTTGCCGGTGAGCGCTTCACCGCTGCCGATATCCAGATGAGCTTCCCGATCCAGGCCGCCGCCGCGCGCGGTGGCGACATGACCGCCTACCCACGGTTGCAGGCGTACCTGGCGCGGATCGAGCAGCGCCCGGCGTACCAGCGTGCGGTGGAGCGCGGCGGTCCGTTGAACCTCGGCGGCGGTTCGCGCTGAACTTGCGGGGCAGCCGGTCTGCCCCCATTTCATGCCTATGAGCACCCAGCCCCTGCGTTTCGACAACCGTTTCATCCGTGACCTGCCCGGCGACCCGGAAACCGGCCCGCGCGTGCGCGAGGTGCGGGAGGCCGCGTGGTCCTCGGTCATGCCGACGCCGGTTGCCGCGCCACGGCTGCTGGCGTACTCGCCTGAGGTGGCCACGCTGCTGGGCATGGGCGAGGACCTGATCGAGAGCGAGGATTTCGCGCGGGTGTTCGGCGGCAATGCGCTGTATGCCGGGATGGCACCGTGGGCGGCCAACTACGGTGGCCATCAGTTCGGCCATTGGGCGGGGCAGCTCGGCGATGGCCGTGCGATCTCGCTGGGCGAGCTGCTCACCCCGGACGGTGCGCATTGGGAGCTGCAGTTGAAGGGCGCCGGGCGCACACCGTACTCGCGGGGCGCCGACGGGCGTGCGGTGCTGCGCTCGTCCATCCGCGAGTTCCTGTGCAGTGAAGCGATGCATCACCTAGGCGTGCCGACCACGCGCGCGCTGAGTCTGGTCGGCACCGGCGATGCCGTCGTGCGCGACATGTTCTACGACGGTCACCCTGAAGCCGAACCCGGCGCGATCGTGTGTCGCGTCGCGCCGTCGTTCATCCGCTTCGGCAGCTTCGAACTGCCGGCCTCGCGCGGTGACACGACGTTGCTGCTGCAGTTGGCCGATGTCTGCATCGCGCGCGATTTTCCTGCGCTGGCAGAGGCGGGCGAGGCGCGCCATGCACGCTGGTTCGCCGAGATCTGCGAACGCACCGCGGTGCTGGTCGCGCACTGGATGCGCGTCGGCTTCGTGCACGGGGTGATGAACACCGACAACCTCTCCATTCTCGGGCTCACCATCGATTACGGCCCGTATGGCTGGGTCGAGGACTACGATCCGGAGTGGACCCCCAACACCACCGACGCGCAGGGCCGACGCTATCGTTTCGGCACGCAGCCGCAGGTGGCGTACTGGAATCTCACCCGGCTGGCGCAGGCCTTGGCACCGCTGTTCGAGGATGTCACCCCGCTGCATGACGGGCTGGCGCGTTTCCAGCAGGTGCACGCGGACTGCGAGCGCGCCGACATCGCCGCGAAGCTGGGGCTGGACACCTGCCGCGATGACGACGTGGCGTTGATGGCGGCGTGGCTGGAGATTCTGCACGAGGGCGAGATGGACATGTCCCTGGCCTTCCGTGGGCTGATGGCGCTCGATCCCGCATCGCCTTCCGTGGCGGTGCTGGAGGAGGCGTTCTACAGCCCGGCGCGTCGCGACGCGGTGCTGCCGTCGTTGCAGGCATGGCTGCAGCAGTACGCGTCACGCCTGCGCGGCGATGGCCTGAGTGCACAGGCGCGCCAGCAGCAGATGGGCCGCGCCAATCCGGTCTACGTGCTGCGCAACTGGCTCGCCCAGGAGGCGATCGAACAGGCGGAGCAGGGCGACCTGAGCGGCGTGCATACGCTGCTGGAGGTGCTGCGGCGGCCGTATGAAACGCAGCCGGGGCGCGAACACTTCGCGGCCAAGCGGCCCGAGTGGGCACGTGTGAAGGCCGGCTGCTCGATGCTGTCCTGCAGCTCGTAAGACGCTCGGTTACCCTATGCCACCCTTTGTGCTGCGCCGATCATGACCGAGTCTTCCGCCACGCCCGCCTGGGCCGGCCGCCTGCGCGACATCGCCGATTTCCCCAAGCCGGGCATCCTGTTCAAGGACATCATGCCGCTGCTCGCCGACGGCCCGGATTTCGCGGCTGCCATCGATGCGATGGTCGCGCCCTGGCGCGATGCCAACCTGCAGGCGGTGATGGGGATCGAGTCGCGCGGGTTCATCCTCGGTGCGGCCATGGCGCGGGTGCTGGGCGTGGGCTTCGTGCCGGTGCGCAAGCCGGGCAAGCTGCCGGGCAAGGTGCTGCGCCAGGATTACACCCTGGAATACCGCACGGACAGCATTGAAGTGCATGCTGATGCCTTGCCGGCCGGCGCACGCGTGCTGGTGATCGATGATGTGCTCGCCACGGGCGGCACTCTGCTGGCGGCGTTGTCGCTGGCCCGCCAGCTGCAGGTCGAGGTGGTTGGTGCGGCCGTGCTGGTGGAGCTGGCCGGCCTCGGTGGCCGCGACCGCTGGACGGATGACGTCCCGCTGCTGGCCAACCTGGTCTATTGATCCGGGAATCCGCGCGGGCCTACCGCCCCCGGTAGTGCCGGCCGCTGGCCGGCACCTCAAACGCCGCGACGAAAGTGCAGCCGACCAACGGTCGGCTCTACCGGATGCGTGACGCGATCAGCCGACCAACGGTCGGCTCTACCGCTCAGACATCCATCTTGCGGACACGGAACCGGCGGCCCTTGATCTTGCCGGCCTCCAGCTGGGCGATCGCCCGGCCGGCCTGTTCGCGCGCGATGGCCACATACGAGCGCGTGGCGTAGATGTCGATCTTGCCGATGTACTTGGCTGCCAGCCCGGCATCGCCGGTCAGTGCGCCGAGGATGTCGCCCGGGCGCAGCTTGTCGGTCTTGCCGCCATCGATGCGCAGCGTGGTCATCGCGGCCTGCGGCAGCACCGGCGGGCGTGCGGTGGCCAGCGGCGTCTTCTGCCAGTCCAGCGGCTTGCCCTGTGCCATTTCCAGCGCATCGGCGCGGTTGCGCTCGCGGTGCGTCACCAGGCTGATCGCCAGGCCCGTGGCACCGGCACGGCCGGTACGGCCCACGCGATGCTCATAGGTTTCGATATCGGTCGGCAGTTCGTAATTGATCACCGCAGCCAGATCCTGCACATCCAGGCCACGCGCGGCCACGTCGCTGGCGACCAGCACGTTGCAGCTGCGGTTGGCGAAGCGCACCAGCACTTCATCGCGGTCGCGCTGTTCCATCTCGCCGTGCAGCGGCAGCGCGGAGAACCCGAACTGCTGCAGCGAAATGGCGACATCGTCGACATCGCGGCGGGTGTTGCAGAACACCACGGCCGATTCCGGCGTGTACTTGAGCAGCAGGCCGGCCAGCGCCTTCTGCTTCAGTGCCAGCTCGGTCTCGCAGAACAGGTGGCGGATCGCCGGCGCGTGATCGGCGCCTTCCACGGTCACTTCCACCGGATCGCGCAGCAGCACGCGGGCGATCTCGCGGATCTCATCCGGGAAGGTCGCCGAGAACAGCAGCGTCTGGCGGTCCTTGCTGGTGCGCCCGGCGATCTCGCGGATCGGCTCTTCAAAGCCCATGTCGAGCATGCGGTCGGCTTCGTCCAGCACCAGCGTGGTCACGCCGCCCAGGTGCAGCACGCGCTTGCGGCCCAGTTCCTGGATGCGCCCGGGCGTACCGACCACGACCTGCGGGTCGTGCGCTTCCAGCGAGGCCAGCTGCGGGCCCAGCGGCATGCCGCCGGTCAGCACCAGCAGTTTCAGGTTCGGAATGCCGGTGGCCAGCTTGCGGATCTGCTTGCCGACCTGGTCGGCCAGCTCGCGGGTCGGGCACAGCACCAGCGCCTGGGCGCGGGTCACCGATGGGTCCAGCGCCTGCAGCAGGCCCAGCCCGAAGGCCGCGGTCTTGCCGCTGCCGGTCGGGGCCTGTGCGATGACATCGCGGCGCTCAAGGATGGCCGGCAGGCTCTGGGCCTGTACGGGGGTGAGCGAGGTATAGCCCATGGCATCGATGCCGGGCAGCAGCGCTGGTTTCAGCGGCAGGGAGGAGAATTCAGACATGCGGTAGTGTCGCAGAAGTCCGCCCGGCGTGCCTCAGCCGAGCAGCGCATGCACGCCCAGGTTGATCCCCAACCCAC
The DNA here is from genome assembly GCF_026130205.1 of Stenotrophomonas sp. SRS1. Lineage (NCBI taxonomy): Bacteria > Pseudomonadati > Pseudomonadota > Gammaproteobacteria > Lysobacterales > Lysobacteraceae > Stenotrophomonas > Stenotrophomonas sp. SRS1. The sequence goes on from NZ_JAINFD010000001.1 coordinate 42,527, forward strand.
CCGCCAACAGCCAGCCGAACAGCAGCAGCGCCAGCAGCAGCGGCGTCATCCCGGCCTTGCGCAGCGCCGAGGCATGCGTGGTCAGACCGAGCGCGGCCATCGCCATCGCCAGCAGCACGGTGTCCAGATCGATCGCCGCGCTGACGACGGCCGCCGGCAGCACCTGCAGCGAATTGAGCCCGGCCACCGCGACGAAGCCGAACGCGAACCAGGGCACCACGATCCTGGCGCGCTGGCCGGGCGCCCCAGGCGCACCACCGCGCGCCAGCAGCATCGACAGCCCGATCAGGAACGGTGCCAGCATCATCACCCGCACCATCTTGGCGATCACGGCGGTGTCGGCCGCAGCTGCGCTCACGGCGCGGCCGGCCGCGACCACCTGCGCAACCTCGTGCACGGTCGAGCCGGTGAACACGCCGTAGGCCTGCGCGCTCATCGGGATCCAGCCGTGCGCCTGATTGAGCTGGTACAGCAACGGGTACAGGAACATCGCGAGCGTGCCGAACACCACCACGGTGGACACGGCCACGGTCACCTGTTCGGCGCGCCCGCGCACCACCGGCTCGGCCGCCATCACCGCCGCCGCCCCGCAGATAGAGCTGCCCGCGCCGATCAGCAGGGCGCTCTCCTTGTCGAGGCCGAACCATCGCGTCCCGGCCCACCAGGCCAGCGCGAACGTGCTGGTCAGCACCAGCGCATCGATCAGCACCCCGCTGATACCGACCTGGCCGATGTCCTGGAAGGTCAGGCGCAGGCCGTACAGCACGATGCCCGCCCGCAGCAGCCAGTGCTTGGAAAAGCCGACTCCGGCGTTGGCATGGGCCGCCAGCCGCGGGTAAACGGTGTTGCCCACGGCGATGCCGAGCACGATGGCCAGGGTCAGCGCGCTGATCCCGTGCGTCTGCAGCCATGGCAGCGGCGCCAGTCCCATGGCCGCAGCCGCAACGGCGCCGGTCAGCAGCAGCCCGGGCAGGCGGCCGCGCCAGCGCTGCGCGGTGGTGGGTGAGGGCAGGGCGGCGGCAAAGATGTTCACAAGGGTCTCCAGTCAACGCACAGCCATAGCCTGCGCGTCGCCGACAAACCTGTAAAACGCATTGTTCGTGTCAATTCGACCTGTTTAGTGCGTTAATTGTCGTCATGCACCTCACCCTCCGCCAATGGCAGGTTTTCGTCGCCATTGCCGACGCCGGCACCACGGCTGCGGCGGGCGCGCAGCTGGCGTTGTCGCAGTCGGCCACCAGCGCCGCGCTCAACGAACTGGAAAGCCAACTGGCCAGCCCGCTGTTCGACCGGATCGGGCGCCGGCTGGTGCTCAATCCGCAGGGGCGGGCGCTGCTGGATCCGGCCCGCGCGCTGCTGGTCGCCGCCGTCGATCTGGAGCGGCTGGCCGGCGCAGGGCAGTCCAACGCCGGCGTCTTGCCTCTGCTGCTGCGGCTCGGGGCCAGCACCACGATCGGCAACTACCTGCTGCCGTCCCGCGTCGCCGCGCTGCTGGCCGATAACCCGCAGGCGCAGGTGGACCTGCGGATCGGCAACAGCGCGGACGTGGTCGCGGCCGTACAGCGCCTGGAGGTCGATCTGGGCCTGATTGAAGGCCCGTGTCATGAAAGCGGCCTGCAGGTGCTGCCGTGGCAGCGCGATGATCTGGTCATCGTGGCCGCGCCGGGAACGACGCCCGCTCGCATGGATGTCGCGGCGCTGGCGCAGGCCCGCTGGCTGCTGCGTGAGCCGGGTTCGGGCACCCGCGAGGCGGTCGAGCAGGCGCTGCTGCCGCACCTGCATCACTTTGCCCGCGCCATGCAGCTGGGCAGCACCGAGGCGATCAAGCAGGCGGCTGCGGCCGGGCTGGGCCTGGCGTGCCTGTCGCGGCATGCGGTGGCCGATCTGCTGGCGCTGGGCAGCTTGAGCGTCGTGGAAACGCCGGTGCCGCCGATGTCGCGCCAGCTGTGGGTGGTACGCCATCCCGGCAAGCGGGTGCCCAAGGCGCTGTGGGCGCTGCTGGGGCTGCCTGCGGACGCGTTCGGTCAGGAGTAAGCGACGCGGTTGCCGCCAGACCGTACAATGGTCGGATGCCTCTGATTACTCTGCAAAACGTCGACTTCAGCGTCGGCGGCCCCCTGTTGCTGGAAAAAGCCGAACTGTCGATCGAGCCGGGCGAGCGTATCGCCCTGATCGGGCGCAACGGCGCCGGCAAATCGACCCTGCTCAAACTGCTGTCCGGCGATCACAAGCCCGATGATGGCGAAGTCCGCGTGCAGCAGGGGGTGCGCATCACCCGCCTGGAACAGGAGGTGCCGCACGGTGCCGCCGGCAGCGTGTTCGACGTGGTCGCCGATGGCCTGGGCGAACTGGGCCAGTGGCTGGCCGAGTTCCACCACCTGAGCATGGCCGACGATTTCGACGGCGATGCGCTCTCGGCCGTGCAGGCCAAGATCGATGCCGCCAACGGCTGGGGCCTGGATCAGCGCGTCAGCGAGACCCTGACCAAGCTGGACCTGGACGGCGATGCCGAATTCGCGCGCCTGTCCGGCGGCATGAAGCGCCGCGTGCTGCTGGGCCGCGCGCTGGTGTCCTCGCCGGATCTGCTGCTGCTCGACGAACCGACCAACCACCTGGACATCGAAGCCATCGACTGGCTCGAAATGTTCCTCAAGAACTGGAACGGCAGCGTGGTGTTCGTCACCCATGACCGTCGCTTCCTGCGTGCACTGGCTACCCGCATCGTCGAGATCGACCGCGGCCAGGTCACCAGCTGGCCGGGCGACTGGGCCAACTACGAACGCCGCCGCGAAGAGCGCATGAACGCACAGGCGCAGGAAAACGCGCGCTTCGACAAACTGCTCGCGCAGGAAGAAATCTGGATCCGCCAAGGCATCAAGGCCCGCCGCACCCGCGACGAAGGCCGTGTGCGCCGCCTCAAGGCAATGCGCAACGATCGCTCGCAGCGCCGCGAACTCGGCGGCAACGTGCGCATGGAAGCCGCGCAGGCGGAGAACTCCGGCAAGAAGGTGATCGACGTCAAGGACATCTCGTTCGCCTTCGGCGAGCGCGTGATGGTCAAGGACTTCAGCACCGTGATCCTGCGCGGCGACCGCATCGGCCTGATCGGGCCGAACGGCAGCGGCAAGACCACGCTGCTCAAGCTGCTGCTGGGCGACCTGCAGCCGCAGAGCGGCGAAGTACGTGCCGGTACCAACCTGCAGATCGCGTATTTCGACCAGTACCGTGCGGTGCTGCGCGAAGACTGGACCGCGATCGAGAACGTGGCCGAGGGCCGCGATTTCATCGAGTTCAACGGCAAGCGCAAGCACGTGCATGCCTACCTGCAGGACTTCCTGTTCTCGCCCGAGCGCGCCCGCGCGCCGATCACCCGGTTGTCCGGTGGTGAGCGCAACCGCCTGCTGCTGGCCAAGCTGTTCGCGCAGCCGTCCAACCTGCTGGTGATGGATGAACCGACCAACGATCTGGATGTGGAAACCCTCGAGCTGCTCGAAGAGCTGCTGAGCGATTACACCGGCACGTTGCTGCTGGTCAGCCATGACCGTGACTTCCTGGACAACGTGGTGACCTCCACGATGGTGATGGAAGGCGATGGCGTGGTCGGCGAGTACGTGGGCGGCTATACCGATTGGCAGCGCCACGCCGCACGCGTGGCCGCCGCGGCTGCGTCCGCGCCCGTGGTGTCCGCCAAGCCGGTTGCTGCGGCCGCTGCCGCTGCCGCGCCGGCCGAGCCCAAGCGCAAGCTGAGCTACAAGGACGCGCGCGAGCTGGAACAGCTGCCGCTGAAGATTGAAACGCTGGAGAAGGACGTCGAAGGCCTCACCGCCGCGATGAACGACCCGGCGTTCTATCAGCGCAGTGCGCCCGACATGGCCGCGCACAATGCGAAGCTCGCCAAGGTGCAGGCCGAGCTGGATGCCGCGTACGCGCGCTGGGAAGAGCTGGACGCCTGATCCAGCGATCGGGCAGGGGTAGCCACGCATGGCGTGGCTCTACCCCCCGAACACCGCAGCAAACGGTAGAGCCACGCCATGCGTGGCTGAACAACCGTCACGCACCGGTAGAGCCACGCCATGCGTGGCTGATGGCAGCCGACCAACGGTCGGCTCTACACGTGACGGCTCTCGCCGTCACTTCAACCCGTGCAGATCCCGCAGCTGGGTCGGCCGTGAGCCGAAATACGCGGCCAGATCGGCGATGTCCTGATCACTCAGGTCGGTCGCCTGCGGGGTCATCAGCGCGTGCTGGCGATCCCCCGCGCGGTAGGCCTGCAGGCTGTGCGCCAGGTAATCCCCGTACTGCCCACCCAGTTTCGGATAGGTCGGGTCGATCGGCTTGTTGCCGTCCGCCCCGTGGCAGTCGATGCAGCTTTGGCCGGTGGCTTTGCCCTTGACCTGGGCACGCGCCTCACCGGCGGCGATGCGGCCGGCCGGCAGGCCGGCGGAGGAGCCGGACCCGTGTTCACCACTGGCGTGGCCCGGATCGGCGGCGGAATCTGCGCTGTTCTCCACCTGTGACTGCGAACATGCAGTCATCAGCAGGGCAACGGACAGGGCGATGGCGTAACGCTGGAGTGGCGTGGCTTTCGACATGAGCGCGCTTATTTGACGGTGGACAGGTAAACAGCGAGATCGGCGATCTCCTGTTCGCTGAAACTCATCGACTGCGCCTGCATCGTCGGATGCTTGCGCTTGCCGTGGCGGTACTCGGTCAGCGCCTGGCTGAGGTACTCACGGGTCTGCCCGCCGATCTTGGGCACTTTGTAGCTGGGGTAGGCGTTCTTGTACCCGGTGATGCCGTGGCACCCCTGGCACGTGTAGGCCAGGACCCGGCCATTGTCGAACCGGCCGGTGACGGCGGCGGGCGCCGGCGCGGTGGCAGCCGGAGCGGTGGGGACGGGCACTGCTGGAGCAGGTGTTGCGGCCTGTGCGGCGGCCCCGAGGGGCAGGAGGACGGCCAGAACGAGACAAGCGGCGAGCGGCTGCGGGCGCATGATGTCCTTTTCCGATAAACGGGTCTGGTCGTTCCGGCGTGGGGTACGGAACTGGGCCGAGTATAGCCTGCCATTTCATCTAGCTGAAACCGGGCCCGGGAAGCCATCGCCGCAGGTCACCATGACCTTTGGGATATGGTGTAGTCGTGACGTGGTGCATTACTTTGCTACCACACCTGACCACGCATCCTTAGGGACACGACGATGTCGCGACATTCTTTCCTGCTCGGCCGCACCGGACGCTGTGCCGCTGCATTGCTGATCACCTCCACCCTGCTGCTGAGCGGCTGCGGTGGCGCCGGCCCCGCCGAAGCCAACGCCGCTGAAAAGGACGGCAAGGCCGAGAAGAAGGTCGATGCGGTACCGGTCGAAGCCGTTGCCGCCAGCCATCGCGCCGTCGCCGCCAGCTACACCGGCACGGCCGCACTGGAGCCCAGGGGGGAGTCGCAGGTGGTCGCCAAGACCTCCGGCGTCGCGCTGGCGGTGCTGGTTGAAGAGGGCCAGCAGGTGCGCGCGGGGCAGCCGCTGGTGCGGCTGGATCCGGACCGTGCGCGCCTGGCGGTTGCCCAGAGCGAAGCGCAGATGCGCAAGCTGGAGAACAACTACCAGCGCGCCCAGAAGCTGATCGGCCAGCAGATGGTCAGTGCCTCGGACGTCGACCAGATCAAGTACGACCTGGAGAACGCCCGCGCGCTGTACCGGCTGGCCACGCTGGAGCTCTCCTACACCACGGTGATCGCGCCGATCTCGGGGGTGATCGCCTCGCGTTCGATCAAGACCGGCAACTTCGTGCAGATCAACACACCGATCTTCCGCATCGTCGACAACTCGCGCCTGGAAGCCACGCTCAATGTCCCCGAGCGCGAGCTGGCCACGTTGCGTCCCGGCCAGCCGGTCACGCTGATCGCCGATGCGCTGCCGGGCAAGACCTTCCCGGGCACGGTGGATCGCATCTCGCCGGTGGTCGATGCCGGCAGCGGCACGTTCCGCGTGGTCAGCGGGTTCGGCGAAGATGCTGAAGGCCTGCAGCCGGGCATGTTCGGCCGCATCCGGATCGACTACGACCAACGCGCCGATGCCCTGGTCGTGCCGCGCATCGCATTGCTCGACGATGGCGAGCCGGCGGTGTTCCGCGTGCGCGAGGGCAAGGCTGCGCGCGTGCCGGTCAAGCTCGGCTATGCCGAAGGCCCGTGGGTGGAAATCCGCGAGGGTCTGGCCGCCGGTGACCAGGTGGTGACCGCCGGCAAGGTGGCGCTGCGTGACGGCACCGCGGTGCAGGTGATCGGTGCCAAGCCGGCCGCCACTGCCGTCGCCAAGCCGACACCGGCCAAGGCGGAGAGCCGTCAATGACAGCGGCCGGCAACGACCACGGCAATGATCCGCACCAGGGCGATCGCCCGGGTACCCAAGGCGGCCTGGTGGAATTCGCCACCCGCCGGCGCGTCACCATCGCGATGTTCACCGTCACGCTGATGCTGTTCGGGTTCATCGCGCTGGGCAACCTCAAGGTCAACCTGCTGCCCGACCTGAGCTACCCGACCCTGACCGTGCGCACCGAATACACCGGTGCGGCCCCGGCGGAAATCGAAACGCTGATCACCGAGCCGGTCGAGGAAGCCGTCGGCGTGGTCAAGAACCTGCGCAAGCTCAAATCCATTTCGCGTACCGGGCAGAGCGATGTGGTGCTCGAGTTCGCCTGGGGCACCAACATGGACCAGGCCAGCCTGGAGGTGCGCGACAAGATGGAAGCGCTGAACCTGCCGCTGGAGGCGAAGTCCCCGGTGCTGCTGCGCTTCAATCCGTCTACCGAGCCGATCATGCGCCTGGTGATCTCGGCGAAGACCGATCCATCCAGCGATGCCGAGGCCGTGCGCCAGCTCACCGAGCTGCGCCGCTACGCCGATGAAGATCTGAAGAAGAAACTGGAGCCGGTCACCGGCGTGGCGGCGGTCAAGGTTGGCGGCGGTCTGGAGGATGAAATCCAGGTCGACATCGACCAGCAGAAGCTGGCCCAGCTCAACCTGCCGATCGACAACGTCATCAAGCGGCTCAAGGAAGAGAACATCAACATCTCCGGCGGTCGTCTGGAGGAAGGCTCGCAGCGTTACCTGGTGCGCACCGTCAACCAGTTCGCTGATCTGGAGGACATCCGCAACCTGCTGGTGACCACCCAGAGCAGCAACGGCAGTGCCGCCGATGCAGCGATGCAGCAGATGTTCGCCATCGCCGCGTCGACCGGCTCGGATGCCGCCATCGCGGCCGCCTCGGCGGCACAGAGCGCGTCCAGCAGCAGCTCCACCAACATCGCCAATGGTGTGCCGGTACGGCTGAAAGATGTCGCCACCGTGCGCCAGGGGTACAAGGAACGCGAAGCGATCATCCGTCTGGGCGGCAAGGAAGCGGTCGAGCTGGCGATCTACAAGGAGGGCGATGCCAACACGGTCTCGACCGCCGAGGCGCTGCGTGCGCGTCTGGAGCAGATCAAGGGCCAGGTGCCCGGCGATGCCGAACTGACCACGATCGAAGACCAGTCGCGCTTCATCGAACATGCCATCAGCGACGTCAAGAAAGACGCGGTGATCGGGGGCATCCTCGCCATCCTGATCATCTTCCTGTTCCTGCGCGATGGCTGGAGCACGTTCGTGATCAGCCTGTCGCTGCCGGTCTCGATCATCACCACGTTCTTCTTCATGGGCCAGCTCGGCCTCAGCTTGAACGTGATGTCGCTCGGCGGCCTGGCGCTGGCTACCGGTCTGGTGGTGGATGACTCGATTGTGGTGCTGGAGAGCATCGCCAAGGCGCGCGAGCGTGGCCTGAGCATTCTGCAGGCCGCGATTGAAGGCACCCGCGAAGTCAGCATGGCCGTGGTCGCCTCGACCCTGACCACCATCGCGGTGTTCCTGCCGCTGGTGTTCGTGGACGGCATCGCCGGCCAGCTGTTCCGCGACCAGGCCCTTACCGTGGCGATCGCGATCGCGATCTCGCTGCTGGTCTCGATGACCCTGATCCCGATGCTGAGCTCGCTCAAAGGCCGTCCGCCGCTGGCCTTCCCGGAAGAACCCACGCATCAGCCGTGGCAGCCGGACAGCCGCTGGCTGAAGCCGGTCGCCGGCAGCCGTCGTGGCGTGGGCACGCTGGTGCGCTGGATCTGCTTCGGGATGGCCTGGTCGGTGATCCGCGTCTGGCGCGGCCTGGTGGCCGTGGTGGGTCCGGTGATGCGCAAGGCCAGCGATGTGGCGATGAAGCCCTACGCCGGTGCCGAACGTGGCTACCTCAAGCTGCTGCCGGGCGCGCTGCATCACCCGGGCAAAGTGCTGGGTCTGGCCGCGCTGGCGTTCATCGGCACGATGGCGCTGGTGCCGATGCTGGGTGCGGATCTGATCCCGCAGCTTGCGCAGGACCGCTTCGAAATGACCGCCAAGCTGCCGGCCGGCACGCCGCTGAAGCAGACCGATGCGCTGGTGCGCGAGATGCAGCTGGCCCATGCCAAGGACGACAGCATCGCCTCGCTGTACGGCGTCAGTGGCAGCGGCACCCGCCTGGATGCCAGCCCGACCGAGAGCGGTGAAAACATCGGCAAGCTGACCGTGGTCATGGCCGGTGGCGGCAACGCGCGCACCGAAGCGGCGATCACCGAGCGTCTGCGCGAATCGATGCAGCAGCACCCCGGCGTGCAGGTCGATTTCGCCCGCCCGGCGCTCTTCAGCTTCTCCACCCCGCTGGAAGTGGAACTGCGCGGCCAGGACATGGCCACGCTGGAAACCGCCGGCAAGGCGCTGGCCGCGATGCTGCGCAACAACCCGCACTACGCCGACGTCAAATCCACGGTGGAAGAGGGCTTCCCGGAGATCCAGATCCGCTTCGACCAGGAGCGCGCCGGTGCCTTGGGCCTGACCACGCGGCAGATCGCCGATGTGGTGGTCAAGAAGGTGCGCGGCGACGTGGCCACGCGCTACAGCTTCCGCGACCGCAAGATCGACGTGCTGGTGCGGGCCCAGGAAGGTGACCGGGCGAGCGTGGACAGCATCCGCCGCCTGATCGTCAATCCGGGCAGCAACCGGCCGGTGACGCTGGATTCGGTGGCCGAGGTGGTGGCCACCAACGGCCCGAGCGAGATCCATCGCGCCGACCAGACCCGCGTGGCGGTGGTCTCGGCCAACCTGCGCGACATCGACCTGGGCGGTGCGGTGCGCGAAGTGCAGGACATGGTCGCCACGCAGCCGCTGGGTGCGGGTGTGGGCATGCACATCGGTGGGCAGGGTGAGGAGCTGGCCGATTCGGCGCGCTCGCTGATCTTCGCCTTCGGCCTGGCGATCTTCCTGGTCTACCTGGTGATGGCCTCGCAGTTCGAATCGCTGCTGCACCCGTTCGTCATCCTGTTCACCATTCCGCTGGCCCTGGTTGGCGCGATCCTGGCGCTGATGCTGACCGGCAAGCCGATTTCGGTGGTGGTGTTCATCGGATTGATCCTGCTGGTGGGGTTGGTGACCAAGAACGCGATCATCCTGATCGACAAGGTCAACCAGCTGCGCGAGGCCGGTGTGCCCAAGCGCGAGGCACTGGTGGAAGGCGCACGATCCCGCCTGCGCCCGATCATCATGACCACGCTGTGCACGCTGTTCGGCTTCCTGCCGCTGGCGGTGGCCATGGGCGAGGGCGCCGAAGTGCGCGCGCCGATGGCGATCACCGTGATCGGTGGTCTGCTGGTCTCCACGCTGCTGACGCTGGTGGTGATCCCGGTGGTGTACGACCTGCTCGACCGTCGTGGCGACGCCTACTACCGCGAGCGCGGCCGCCACCTCAAGACGCGCGTGTCCGGGACGGACCCTGACGCTGCACAGGAGCCGGCATGAGCATTGCCGAGTTCTCCATCCGCCGGCCCATCACCACGATCATGTGCTTTGTATCGTTGGCGGTGGTGGGCCTGATCGCCTCGTTCCGGCTGCCGCTGGAGGCGCTGCCGGACATCTCCGCGCCGTTCCTGTTCGTGCAGGTGCCATATACCGGCTCCACCCCGGAGGAGGTCGAGCGCAACATCATCCGGCCGACCGAAGAAGCGCTGGCGACGATGACCGGGATCAAGCGCATGCGCTCCTCGGCCACCTCCGAAGGCGCCAGCATCTTCATCGAGTTCACCGACTGGGACCGCGACATCGCCATCGCCGCCTCCGATGCCCGTGAGCGTATCGATGCGATCCGCAGCGACCTGCCTGACGACCTGCAGCGTTACAACGTGTTCAAGTGGTCCAGCAGCGACGACCCGGTGCTGAAGGTGCGCCTGGCCAGCGCCACCGACCTGACCGGCGCGTACGACATGCTCGACCGCGAGTTCAAGCGGCGGATCGAGCGCATACCTGGCGTGGCGCGGGTCAACATCTCCGGCGCACCACCGAACGAGGTGGAGATCGCGATCAGTCCGGACCGGTTGACCGCGCACAACCTGAGCATCAACGAGCTCAGCGACCGCCTGCGCACGCTGAACTTCTCGATCTCGGCCGGGCAGATCGACGACAACGGCCAGCGCGTGCGGATCCAGCCGGTGGGCGAGATCACCGACCTGCAGGAACTACGCGATCTGGTGATCGATACGAAGGGCCTGCGGCTGGGCGACATCGCCGAGATCCGGCTCAAGCCCACCCGCATGAACTACGGCCGCCGCCTGGACGGCAACCCGGCCGTGGGCCTGGATATCTTCAAGGAGCGCAGCGCCAACCTGGTGGAAGTCTCGCGTGCGGCGCTGGCTGAGGTGGAGGCGATCCGCAAGCAGCCTTCGATGCGCGATGTGCAGATCAAGGTGATCGACAACCAGGGCAAGATGGTCACGTCTTCGCTGCTGGAGCTGGCCGAGGCCGGCGCGGTGGGCCTGCTGTTGTCGGTCACGGTGCTGTTCTTCTTCCTGCGCCACTGGCCGTCCACGCTGATGGTGACCCTGGCGATCCCGATCTGTTTCGTGATCACGCTGGGCTTCATGTACTTCGCCGGTGTCACCCTCAACATCCTGACCATGATGGGCCTGCTGCTGGCGGTCGGCATGCTGGTGGACAACGCCGTGGTGGTGGTGGAGAGCATCTACCAGGAACGCGAACGCATGCCCGACCAGCCACGGCTGGCCTCGATCATCGGCACCCGCAACGTGGCCATCGCGCTGAGCGCCGGCACCCTGTGCCATTGCATCGTGTTCGTGCCGAACCTGTTCGGCGAGACCAACAACATCAGCATCTTCATGTCGCAGATCGCGATCACGATCTCGGTCTCGCTGCTGGCCTCCTGGCTGGTCGCGGTGAGCCTGATCCCGATGCTGTCCGCGCGCATGCAGACGCCCAAGCTGGTGCATTCGGAGACGGGCGTGATCGCGCGCCTGCAGCGCCGCTATGCCAAGGTCCTGCAGTGGACCCTGGAGCACCGTGGCTGGAGCGTGTTCGGCATCGTGATGGTGGTGCTGATCAGCCTGGTGCCCATGAAGCTGACCAAGATCGACATGTTCGGTGGCGAGGGCGGCCACGAAGTGTTCATCGGCTACAACTGGAAGGGGGCTTACACCTTCGGGCAGATGTCCGATGAAGTGGCGCGCGTTGAACGCTACCTGGACGACAACCGCCAGGCCCTGCACATCACCCAGGTGTATTCCTGGTACAGCGAGCAGGAAGGCAGCAGCACGATCGTGACCTTCGATACCGCGCACGCCAAGAGCATGCCGGCCGTGCAGGAAGCCCTGCGCAAGGGGCTGCCGCGCTCGGCGCGTGCCGATTACGTGGTGGGCAACTCGGGTGACGGCGGCGGCAGCGGCGGTGGCAACAACCAGGTGCAGGTGCAGCTGGTCGGTGACTCGACCAAGATGCTGCAGGAGATCGGCGAGGAAGTCGTGCCGTTGCTGGCCCAGCGCAAGGAACTGCGCGATGTGCGCATCGACAACGGCGAGAAGGGCAGCGAGCTGTCCATCCATGTGGACCGCGAGCGCGCGGCCGCCTTCGGCTTCAATGCCGAGCAGGTCGCCAGTTTTGTCGGCCTGGCCCTGCGGGGCGCGCCACTGCGCGAGTTCCGCCGCGGTGACAGCGAGGTGCCGGTGTGGGTGCGTTTCGCCGGTGCCGAGCAGAGCAGCCCGGAAGATCTGGCCAGTTACACCGTGCGCACCGGTGACGGTCGTTCGGTGCCGCTGCTGAGCCTGGTGGACGTGGCGATCAAGCCCTCGGCCACTCAGATCGGTCGCACCAATCGGCAGACCACGCTGACCATCAAGGCCAACCTGGCCGAGAAGGTCACCGTGCCGGAAGGGCGCAAGGCCATGGAGGAGATGCTCAAGCCGATGAGTTTCCCGGCCGGCTACACCTTCAGCTTCGACGGCGGTGACTACGGCGACGACGACCAGGCGATGTCGCAGATGATGTTCAATCTGGTGATCGCGCTGGTGATGATCTACGTGGTGATGGCGGCCGTGTTCGAATCGCTGCTGTTCCCGGCGGCGATCATGAGCGGCGTGCTGTTCTCGATCTTCGGCGTGTTCTGGCTGTTCTGGATCACCGGCACCTCGTTCGGGATCATGTCCTTCATCGGCATCCTGGTGTTGATGGGCGTGGTGGTGAACAACGGCATCGTGATGATCGAGCACATCAACAACCTGCGCCGCCGTGGCATGGGCAGGACCCAGGCCCTGGTGGAGGGCTCACGCGAGCGCCTGCGCCCGATCATGATGACGATGGGCACCGCGATCCTGGCGATGATCCCGATCTCCCTGACCGACACCCAGCTGCTCGGCAATGGTCCGCCGTACTACCCGATGGCCCGCGCCATCGCCGGCGGCCTGGCGTTCTCCACGGTGGTCAGCCTGCTGTTCCTGCCGACCATCTACGCCATGCTCGATGACATGAGCACGGCGGTGTCACGGATCATCCGGCGCGCACGTGGCCGCGGCGTGGATGCTCCGGTGGTCGAGCCGGGTGCGGAATCGGTTTGAGGGTGCGGGGAGGCCCGTTGGGCGGGCCTCCCTTTTTTTGCGAACCGCATTCGACTGGACACAGGAGCCGGCCAGCGGCCGGCACTACCTGCGGTTCCCACATTCGTGCACAAAAAAGGCCACGCATTGCGTGGCCTTTCGATTCACAGCCGGCGCGGGAATCACCCCGCGACCTTGCCCCACACCTGGAACCCGGTCAGCCACAACCCGAGCATGCTGCCCAGGTTGGTGAGCATGAAGGTCAGCACCACGCGGGTCACCCGGTTGCGGTACCAGCCCTTGACGCTCTGCGCATCGTCGCGCAGCTTCAGGAAGTCTTCGTAGGCCGGCTTGCGCAGGCGCGCTTCCACCAGGGCCGAGAACGCGCCGGTCGGGATGCTCAGCCGGAACGGTTTGAACGGCGCGACCACGATCGCGGTCAGGATGCTCAGCGGGTGGCTGCCGGCCAACAGGCAGCCCAGGCCGGCCAGTCCGCCGGTGTACATCGCCCAGACCGCCAGCAGTTCGCTGCCGACACCCAGGCCGCCGCGGTAGAAGCCCACACCGATACCGGTCAGCACGATGGCGAGGATCGCCAGCGTGATCCAGGGAATGTTGCGCTTCTTCGGCACGTCTTCCAGCGACTCGCGCAGCGGGCCCGGCGCGTCGGTGTCGGTTTCAAGGTACCTGGCCAGACCGGCCAGATGACCGGCACCGACCACGGCCAGCACTTCGCGCTGGGCCGGATCATGCACTTCGCGCAGGCGCGTAGCCATGTAGCGGTCGCGCTCGCCGATGATGGTTTCGTACAGGGCAGGGCTCTCGCTGGCGAACTCGCCGAAGCTGGCTTCGAGCATGTCGCCCTGCTTGAGCTTCTCGATCTCGTCTTCGCCGACTTCCTCGGACGCGAACAGGCCAGCGCCCAGGCCCATCACCAGCTTGATCTTGCCGAAGAAGCCCAGGCGCTGCGAGGCACGCCGGAAGGTCAGGCCGACCTCGCGGTCGATCAGATGCACCGGCAGGTTGCGTTCGTTGGCCAGGGTGACCGCGCGCTTGAGCTCGGCACCCGGCTCGATCTCGAGCTGTTCGGCCAGGCGGCGCTGGTAGGCGGCCAAGGCCAGGTTGGCGGCAAACAGGGCGACGCGGCCCTTGCGGATCACCTCGACCAGGTCCAGCTTGGCCAGCGCATCCGGATCGGTCAGTGCCTGCAGGCGCTGCGCGTCCAGCTCGACCGCGACCGCATCGAAGCGGCCACTTTCGATCGCACGTTCCACCGCTTCCACGCTGGCCTGCGAGACGTGCGCGGTGCCCAGCAGGGTGTAGCGCACGCCATCGCGTTCGACGATGCGGACGGGCTGGCCGGCGAACAAGATGTCGCCGGCGTCAATCAGGGTATCGGTCATTGCATCATTCATTCGAAGGGGCGCTGTCGGCACCATCGCCGAGCGCGCGCTGCATCTGGACGGTATCCAGCCAGCGGCCATGCTTGCGGCCGAGGCCGCGGAAAACGCCGACGGTCTGGAAACCGAAACGCTCGTGCAGTTTGATGGAGGCGGTGTTGGTGGGCTCGCCGATGACGGCCACCATCTGCCGGTAACCGCGCGCGACGCAGGCATCGATCAGGCCCTGCATCAGCGCCGTGCCGACACCGCGGCCCTGGAATGCCGCATCCACATAGACCGAATTTTCCACGGTCCACTGGTAGGCGATCCGGCCGCGGTAGGTATTGGCGTAGGCATAGCCGGCCACCTGGCCATCGACCTCGGCCACGATGTACGGAAAGCCGCGGCCGACGATGTCCTGCATGCGGCGGCGCATTTCCGCCGCCTCCGGGATCTCGTACTCGTAGGTGTTGACGAAGTCGGTCACTTCCACCGCATAGATCGCGGTGATGGCCGCGATATCGGCATCGGTGGCATCGCGCAGGTGCACGGTCACGGTGGGGTGTCCTGGTCGGTCAGTCGATGTAGCGCTTGAGCAGATCGCCGTATGCATCGATGCGGCGGTCACGCAGGAACGGCCAGATGCGGCGGACGTGTTCGCTGCGCTGAAGGTCGACATCGCAGACCAGCACGGTCGGCTCGCCACCGGCTTCGGCGATGAACTCGCCCTGCGGGCCCAGCACGTGGCTGTTGCCCCAGAACTGGATGCCCGAGGCACCCATCGGCGAGGCCTCATGGCCGACGCGGTTGCAGCTCAGCACCGGTACGCCGTTGGCCACCGCATGGCCGCGGTGACTGAGCACCCACGCATCACGCTGGCGGCCCTGTTCGTCGCGCTGGTCGTCCGGATCCCAGCCGATCGCGGTGGGATAGAGCAGCAGCTCGGCACCGGCCAGCGCCATCAGGCGCGCCGCTTCCGGGTACCACTGGTCCCAGCACACCAGCACGCCAAGGCGACCGACCGAGGTATCGATCGGGGTGAAGCCCAGATCGCCCGGGGTGAAGTAGAACTTCTCATAGAAGCCCGGATCATCCGGGATGTGCATCTTGCGGTACTTGCCGAGCAGGGTGCCGTCTTTCTCGAAGACCACCGCGGTGTTGTGGTACAGCCCGGCAGCGCGACGCTCGAACAGCGACCCGACGATCACCACGCCATGCTTCTTGGCCAGCGCGCCCAGGCGCTCCGTGCTCGGGCCGGGGATCGGCTCGGCCAGATCGAATTCATCCACTGACTCGTGCTGGCAGAAGTACGCACCGTTGTGCAGTTCCTGCAGCAGGATCAGCTTGGCACCCTGCGCGGCCGCTTCAGCCACGCGCGCTTCGATGACGGCCAGATTGGCCTCGGCATCGCTGTGGTTGCGCTCCTGGATCAGGGCGACGGAAAGGGTGTGGCGTGAGCTCATCCGGAGACGGTCCTGCAAGGGGAAAAACGCAGTTTATCGCGGATGGGTGCACGCAGCGTGCTGGCTGCTAAATGGGCAACACCCGCACCGGTAGTGCCGGCCGCTGGCCGGCTCCGCAGGATGATCAGGACATCAGAGGTCAGGTCACGCGCATCGGCGTGGTCTGTCGCTCTTCCGTTGGCCGCCAGTGCACTGTCGAAGGGATGGCGGGGGCGGAGGTGCGGGACCGTCAGGGCGCCATGGATGGCGCCCACGAGCCCCCAGGGATGGGTTTACGGCGCGTCCCGCACCTCCGCCCCCGCCAGCCCAGCCTCCGCAGCCTTCAGGCCGCGTGCTTGGCTGTCAGGCCAGCAACCCCGCCGGCAGCTGCATCGTGATGCAGTGCAGGCTGCCGTTCTGCCAGATCAGCGAACGGCACGGCACCGGCACGATCTCGCGGTCCGGATAGGCCTGGGCCAACACCGCACGCGCAGCCTCGTCGGCCGCATCGCCGTAGGCCGGCATCAGCACCGCGCCGTTGAGGATCAGGTAATTCGCGTAGGAAGCCGCCAGGCGGCGGCCTTCGTCGATCACCGGCTGCGCCCACGGCAGCGGGAACAGGCGGTACGGCTGGCCGTCGGTGGTACGCAGCGCCGCCAGCTCGGCACCCATCGCCTGCAGCTCGGCGTAGTGCGAATCGCCGGCGTCGTCGCAGGCCTGGTAGACGATGCTGTCGGTCGAGGCGAAGCGGGCCAGGGTATCGATGTGGGCGTCGGTATCGTCGCCTTCCAGATAACCATGATCCAGCCACAGCACACGGTCCTGGGCCAACCAGGTGGCCAGGTCGGCGCTGAGCGATTCGCGGCTGCGGTCCGGATGACGCTCGTGCAGGCACTGCCAGGTGGTCAGCAGGGTGCCGGCGCCGTCGGTCTCGATGCCGCCGCCTTCCAGCGCGAACGGAATGCTCTGCAGTTCGGCGTTTGCGAAGGTGCCGGCCGCGTGCAGCACGCCCACCAGCTGATCATCCAGGCTGGCGTCGAACTTGCCGCCCCAGCCGGTGAAGCGGAAGTCCAGCAGGCGGAAGCCGCCATCGGCACGCTTGAGCGTGATCGGGCCGGAGTCGCGCAGCCAGGTGTCGTCGTACTGGGCGGTCACGAACCGCACGCGGTCCGTGTCGATCCGGTTCGAACGCAGGCGCGCATCGGCGTACGCCTCCAGGTCGTCGTCGGCGACGATGATCACCACCGGCTGGAAGCGGGTGATGGCCGCGACGAGCGCGATGTAGGTGTCCTCGACGTCACCCAGGCGGTCGGCCCAGTCGGTGTCGGCGTGGGGCCAGGCGATCAGGATGGCGGACTGGGATTCCCATTCGGCCGGAAAGCGGAGCGTGTCGTTCATGATCTCGATGCGATGGCCCGCCGGCTGGCGGGCAAAGGGAAAGGGGTCAGCGGATCGGTGGTTTCGGCCCGATCTCGTTGGCGTCGGCGCGGTTGGCGACCACGTCGATCACCTTCTGCTTTTCGAAGTACACGGTGAACTGCGGGTAGACCCAGCGGTTGATCGTGGGCCACTGGCGCTTCTGCCCGCCGCGCGGATCCAGGCGCTCGCCCGGATCGCCGAACTGGGTCTGGACCTGCTGCATGCTCTGGCCGCGGACGGGCAGGGCAACGGCGGGCTTTTCACGGCTGCGGTCGATCAGCAGGGTGTCGGCGTGGGCGCTGGAAACGGCCAGCACGGCCAGCAACGGCAAGGTGGTCAGGTAACGCTTCATCTCGATCTACTCCCCAGTGGTCAAGAATGCGGAAGGTCTCACGACTGCAGGTCTGACGACCGACGGTCGTGAGCTACCCGGCGATTACACCAAAAATGGCAGCAAAAAGCCGCCCGGAGGCGGCTTTTTGTTCATCACCCGGTCCGGTGAGGGACCGGTGGCGGCCGTGAGGCCAGCCGGCTCAGCGCTGGCGAGCCTTGAAGCGCGGGTTCGACTTGCAGATCACGAAGATCTTGCCGCGGCGACGGACGACCTTGCAGTCGCGGTGACGGGTCTTGGCCGACTTCAGGGAAGACAGGACTTTCATTGCATACCTCGGCGTAAACGTTGGATTCGGTTGGAGCGCGGCCGCGATATGCAGATGACAATCGGCAGGTGACGCCCGTTCAAGCCCGCCATTCTACCGGGCTTTTTCCCATCCTTTCAAGTGGTTGGGCCAAAAAAGTCTCAAGCCGCCCCGGGCAGGGGCTAGAATGGGCGGTCACATCTACCGGGAAACCCATGAATCAGCTTCCATCCGTGCTCACCATCGACGGTCCTTCCGGGGCCGGCAAAGGCACTGTCAGCCGCATTGTCGCACGCCGCCTGGGCTGGCATTACCTGGATTCGGGCGCCCTGTACCGGGCGGTGGGCGTGGCCGCCAGTTGGGCTGATATTGATACTTCCGACGCCTCGGCGCTGGTGCGCTGCACCTTCGACACCCACGTGCGCTTCGTGGAATCGGCCGATGGCGGGCTGCGGGTGCTGGTCAACGAAACCGATGCCACCGACGAGCTGCGCCTGGAGACCACCGGGGCGCTGGCCTCGGCCATTGCCGCCATCCCGGAGGTGCGGGCGGCGCTGAAAGAGCGCCAACGCGCATTCAGGATGGAGCCGGGCCTGGTCGCCGACGGACGGGACATGGGCACGGTCATCTTCCCGGACGCCCCATTCAAGGTGTTTTTGACCGCCAGCGCCGAGGAACGGGCCGAGCGGCGGCATAAGCAGTTGAAAGACAAGGGTGTTTCGGTTAACTTTGACGACCTCCTGCGCGAGATCATGGCCCGCGACGCCCGTGATGCACAGCGCACAGTGGCGCCCCTGAAGCCGGCAGACGATGCCGTCGTCATCGACACCAGTGGTATTGGCATCGACGCTGTCGTTGCCAAGGTATTGGATCTGCTTCCGGTTTCGGGTGCCTGATCCGTTGTAAAGGAGGCCGTCAATCCATCGACGGTGTCGCACCATCGCAAGGCAACAAAAGCTCCGTCCCGCAATGATGCGTGGCGGTTTTCCTACTTAACACACGACCTGCGTTTCCGGGGTCGACCAACAGGCGGGCAGTAAGCGGTTCCCTTCGGGGGCCAATGCCCATGTGTCCAACAGAGTAAATCTAATGACCGAATCATTTGCAGAGCTGTTCGAAGCCAGTCAGGCCAATCTGGCCAAGCTGAAGCCGGGCTCGATCGTCAGCGGTGTCGTTGTTGAAGTCCGCGGCGATGTCGTGGTGATCAACGCCGGCCTGAAGTCCGAAGGCATCGTGCCGATCGAACAGTTCCGTAACGACGCTGGCGAGATCGATGTCGCTGAAGGCGACGTCGTCAAGGTTGCCCTCGATTCCATCGAGAACGGCTTCGGTGAAACCGTTCTGTCGCGTGAGAAAGCCAAGCGCGCGATGGTGTGGGACGAGCTGGAAGAAGCGTTGGAAAAGAACGAAACCATCACCGGCCGCATCAGCGGCAAGGTCAAGGGTGGTTTCACCGTGGACATCAAGGATGTCCGCGCGTTCCTGCCCGGTTCGCTGGTGGATGTGCGCCCGGTGCGCGACCCGGCCTACCTGGAAGGCAAGGAGCTGGAATTCAAGCTCATCAAGCTGGACCGCAAGCGTAACAACGTCGTTGTGTCCCGTCGTGCAGTCGTCGAGAGCGAGCATTCGGAAGAGCGCGAGCAGCTGATGGACAAGCTGCAGGAAGGCGCGATCCTGAAGGGTGTCGTCAAGAACCTGACCGATTACGGCGCATTCGTGGACCTGGGCGGTATCGACGGCCTGCTGCACATCACCGACATGGCCTGGAAGCGCGTGCGCCATCCGTCCGAAGTCGTGAACGTCGGCGACGAGCTGGACGTCCGCGTGCTGAAGTTCGACCGCGAGCGCAACCGCGTTTCGCTGGGTCTGAAGCAGCTGGGTGAAGATCCGTGGGACAACATCGCCCGTCGTTACCCGGCCAACAGCCGCGTCTTCGGCAAGGTCTCCAACGTCACCGATTACGGCGCATTCGTCGAGATCGAGCCGGGCGTCGAAGGTCTGGTGCACGTGTCCGAAATGGATTGGACCAACAAGAACGTCAACCCGTCCAAGGTTGTGCAGGTCGGTGACGAAGTTGAAGTCATGGTCCTGGACGTCGACGAGGAGCGTCGCCGCATCTCGCTGGGCATGAAGCAGGTTGCCGCCAATCCGTGGGAAACCTTCGCTGCCATCCACAAGAAGGGCGACAAGGTGTCGGGCCAGATCAAGTCGATCACCGACTTCGGCATCTTCATCGGCCTGGACGGCGGTATCGATGGCCTGGTGCACCTGTCCGACATCAGCTGGAACACCACCGGCGAAGACGTGGTCCGCAACTACAAGAAGGGCGACAACCTGGACGCAGTGGTCCTGGCCGTCGATCCGGAGCGCGAGCGCATCAGCCTGGGCGTCAAGCAGCTGGAGCAGGATCCGTTCGGTCAGTACATGGCTGCCAACCCGAAGGGTTCCAAGGTCGAAGGCGTGGTCAAGGAAGTGGACGCCAAGGGCGCTACCATCGAACTGGCTGACGGCATCGAAGGCTACGTGGCCGCTCGCGACGTTGCGAACGAGCGCGTGGACGACGCGACCCAGTTCCTGAAGGTCGGCGACAAGGTTGAAGCCAAGTTCGTGGGCATGGATCGCAAGGGTCGTACCCTGCAGCTGTCGATCAAGGCCAAGGACGATGCGGAAATGCGCGAAGTGCTGGAGGAATACCAGTCCTCTTCGGCTTCGAGCGGCACCACCCAGCTCGGCGCGCTGCTGCGTGCACAGCTGAACGGCAACAAGTCCGAGTAATCGGTCTGTCGCTGTCGTAGTTTCCTAGGCGGCCCGGACATCAGTCCGGGCCGTTTCAGGGTCTGAGTTCCTCCCCAAGAGCCCGTAATGACCAAATCCGAGCTGATCGAAATCCTGGCGCGCCGACAGGCGCATTTGAAGTCGGACGATGTCGATCTGGCCGTGAAGTCGTTGCTGGAAATGATGGGTGGGGCGCTGGCCGGCGGGGATCGCATCGAGATCCGCGGGTTCGGCAGTTTTTCGTTGCACTACCGGCCTGCACGGCTGGGGCGCAATCCCAAGACCGGGGAATCGGTCGCATTGCCGGGCAAGCATGTCCCGCACTTCAAGCCGGGCAAGGAACTGCGTGAGCGCGTCAGCGCCGTGGTGCCGCTGGAAAGCGATCCTGCCTGAGTGTCCATCCGCCAAGGGGCGGATGCGTGATTTCCATGGAGTCGGCTGGTAGAGCGGAGTGTTAGTCCGCTACTCTTGAGCCCTACGGAACTGGAGCTGCTGCATGAACATCGTACGTCTGCTGATCCTGCTGGCGGTTCTGGTCGTGGGTCTGATCATCGGCGCCCTCAACTCGCAACCGATCATCATCAGCCTGGGCTTCACCCAGATCAATTCCACCACCGGCGTGGCGATCATCATCGCCTTGTTGTCCGGTGCGCTCATCGGCGGCGGCCTCGTGCTTGCCAGCATGGTGATCCCGCTGTACGCCAAACTGCGCCGCGCGCAGAAGGCCGCGCCTGCCGTGGTCGTGGCACCCCCTTCTTCTTCTACATTCGACGGACGCTGAGCGCCGATGGAATTTGTCTCCGAGTGGTTCTGGTTCTTCCTGTTCCTGCCCCTGGCCGCGCTGTCCGGTTGGGTGATCGGGCGTCGCGGCGGTCAACGCCATGGCGACAACCAGGTCAGTCATCTGTCCAGCACGTATTTCCGTGGCCTGAACTATCTGCTCAATGAGCAGCCGGACAAGGCGATCGAGCTGTTCCTGCACATCGCCGAGCTGGACAAGGAAACCTTCGAAACCCAGGTCGCGCTGGGCCATCTGTTCCGTCGCCGCGGTGAGGTCGATCGCGCGATCCGCCTGCACCAGGGCCTGGTCAACCGCGCCGATCTCACCGATCAGCAGCGCGTCCAGGCACTGCTGGCGCTGGGCGAGGACTACATGAAGTCCGGCCTGCTCGATCGCGCCGAAACCGTGTTCACCGAGCTGGCGCAGATCGATCAGCGCGCCCCGCAGGCGCTCAAGCACCTGATCGGCATCTACCAGGCCGAGCGCGATTGGGAAAAGGCGATCGACAACGCCAGTCGCTTCGAAGAAGTCACCGGCGAGCCGATGGGCAAGCTGATCGGGCAGTTCGAATGCGAGCTGGCCGAGCGTTACCGCGGTGCCGGCAAGATCGACGAAGCGCGCGCCGCGATCGCGCGTGCCTACCAGGCAGATGCGATGTCGGTGCGTGCCGGCATCATCGAGGGGCGCCTGGAGAACGACGCCGGCAATGCCGAAGCGGCCGTGCGTGCCTACGAGCGCGCCGCGCGCAACGATCCCGAGTACCTGCCCGAAGTGCTGCAGTCGCTGATGCAGAACTACCGCAAGGTTGGTGACCTCGGTGGCGCGCGCGCGTTCCTGTCGGAGATGACCGAGCACTATCGCGGCATTGCCCCGGTACTGGCCTTGACCCAGTTGATGGAAGAACAGGAGGGCGTCGCGCCGGCACGCGCTTATCTCGGCCGTCAGCTCAAGGACCGCCCGTCGGTGCGTGGCGAATCGGCGCTGATCGACCTGACCCTGGCCGAAGGCGCGGATTCCACCGCGACCCTGCACGACCTCAAGCACATCACCGACCAGTTGCTGGTCCGCAACCCGGCCTACCGCTGCACCCGCTGTGGCTTCGGCGCGCGCACGCATCACTGGCAGTGCCCGAGCTGCAAGGAATGGGGCACCGTCAAGCCGCTGCTCAACTACGCGGTACTCTGACCCATGATGGTCGCCTGGATGGCGGGGCTGCTGGCAGTGCTGGCGGTATCGGCAGGGCTCACCTGGGGCGCACGCGCCTATGCGCTGCGCCGCAACCTGCTGGATGAGCCCGGCGAGCGACGCAGCCACGGGGTGGCGACGCCCCGCGGCGGCGGCATCGCGATCGTGCTGACCCTGCTGCTGACGTGCGTGGTGGCCGCGGTCATCTGGCCCAAGGCAGGGATCACCCTGGCGGTATTCGCGCTGGGGCTGGTGCTGGTCGCGGGCATCGGTTGGTGGGACGACCATCGGCCGCTTCCAGCGATTCGCCGTCTGCTGGTCCATGTCCTGGCATCCGCGTTGCTGGCGGGCTTGGTCTGGCATGCCACCGGCAATGCCTGGCAGGCGCTGCTGGCACTGCTGTTCGCAACCTCGTTGATCAACATCTGGAACTTCATGGATGGGATCAACGGAATTGCCACCACCCAGGCGATCCTGGCCGGCATTGCGTTCGCCATGGTGCTGCCGCCTCCCTACGGGCTGGCCGGTGTGGTGATGGGGCTGGCCTGTCTGGGCTTCCTGCCGTTCAACTACCCGCAGGCACGCATCTTCATGGGTGACGTGGGGAGCGGGGCGCTGGGCTATGCCATCGCGGCCCTGGTGTGTCTGGTCAGCGTGCGCACCGATGTCCACTGGTTGCTGCTTCTGGTGCCGCTTTCGGCCTTTCTTGTGGACGCGGGCTTCACATTGCTTTCGCGCATCCTGTCCGGACAGCGCTGGATGGAACCCCACACGCAGCATCTCTATCAGCGCGCGGTGAAAGGTGGCGCAAGCCACACTTTCGTCACCGCGGTGTATCTTGTTTTTGGAATATTCAGTGCGGCAGTGTTTAATGCATGCACGAATTTGCAGCCGAGGTGGGAGGCTGCCGTGGCCGTCGCGTGGTTGATCTTCGCGACCGGCCTTTGGCTGCTCCTGCGCAAGGGAATGCGCAACTAGAAGGATTACGCTGTTTATGACGCCTTGGCAGGACCGAATCACCGGCTTGATGCCGCGAGCGGCCATCGTCGCCCACGACCTGTTCATGGTCTGGGCGTGCTGGCAGCTCCTGCACGCCGGACGCTACTCGATGCTGGCCGATGCGCCGGCGTTGCCGCTCTGGAACATCGATACCTCGCTGGTCCTGGTCATCCAGGCCGTGGTGTTCTGGCGGGTCGGCCTGTATCGCGGCCTCTGGCGTTTTGCCAGCGTCGCCGATCTGCTCAACATCTTCAAAGCCAGTTTCATCGGCCTGCTCGCCATCGTGGTGGCCTTGGCGTACAAGCGCTTCGAAGGCGTGCCGATGTCGGTGCTGGTCATCTACCCGTTCGCGCTGTCGGCGCTGCTGGGCGCGCCGCGCCTGCTGTACCGCGCGTGGAAGGACTACCAGGCACTGCAATCGGACGTGACCGCCCGCCGCGTGCTGATCCTCGGTGCCGGCCAGGCGGCCGAAGCCCTGGTCCGCGATCTGCGCCGCTCCGGTGACTTCGAGCCGGTGGGCCTGCTTGACGACGCCCCGCACCTGCAGGGCGCCAAGCTGCAGGGGCTGCCGATTCTCGGCACGCTGGAAGATGCGCCCGCCGTGGTCCGTGAGACCGCCGCCAAACTTCTGGTGATTGCCATTCCGTCGCTGGATGCCGTCGGCATGCAGCGGGTGGTGGCCATCTGCGAAAGCACCGGCGTGCCGTTCCGCATGGTGCCCAAGCTCAACGACATCCTGCTCGGCCATTCGCTCCCGGGCGAACTCAAAGAGGTGGCGATCGAAGATCTGCTCGGTCGCAAGCCGATCCTGCCGGACTGGGCGCTGATCCGCGGTTGGCTGGGCGGGCGTACCGTGCTCGTCACTGGCGCCGGCGGTTCGATCGGTTCGGAACTGTGCCGCCAGTGTGCCCGTCATGGGGCAGGGCGCATCGTGCTGGTCGAAATGAGCGAACTGCTGCTGCTGACCATCGAGGCCGAACTGCAGCGCAGCTTCCCGGATCTGGAAGTGGAAGCTGTGCTCGGCGACTGCGGCGACCCTGCGGTGATCCGTCATGCGCTGTCGCTGTCGCGCGTGGACTCGGTCTTCCATGCCGCCGCCTACAAGCAGGTGCCGGTGCTGGAGCGCCAGCTGCGTGAAGCGGTGCGCAACAACATCCTCTCCACCGAGACTGTCGCCCGCGCCTGTGTCGAGGCGAAGATCGAGCACTTCGTCTTCATCTCCACCGACAAGGCGGTCGATCCGGTCAATGCACTGGGCGCCAGCAAGCGCTACGCGGAGATGATCTGCCAGAGCCTGGACCAGAAGACCAGCCACACCCGTTTCGTGACCGTGCGCTTCGGCAACGTGCTGGCCTCGGCTGGCAGCGTCGTGCCGGTGTTCCGCGAGCAGATCCTCAAGGGTGGCCCGGTCACCGTGACCGACCCGGAAGTGACCCGTTACTTCATGACGATCCCCGAGGCCTGCCAGTTGATCCTGCAGGCGGCCGCCTCGGCCTCGCACGGTGCCATCTACACGCTGGACATGGGCGAGCCGGTGCCGATCCGCGTGTTGGCCGAGCAGATGATCCGCCTGGCCGGCAAGCAGCCGTACAAGGACATCGCGATCGTCTATACGGGCCTGCGCCCGGGCGAGAAGCTGCACGAGACGCTGTTCTATTCGGACGAGGACTATCGCCCGACCGCGCATCCCAAGATTCTGGAAGCCGGCGTGCGTACCTTCGCCCGCGAGCAGGTGCTGGCCAATGTGCCGAAACTGCGTGAGGCGATCGCCACCTACGACACCGATGCGATCAACAGCATCCTGTTCTCGACCATGCCGGAGTTCTCTCCGCTGCAACAGGACGATCACGTCAGCTCTGCTAAAGTTCTCGCCTTTCCGGCGCGTGAGGCCAACAGGTTCTGATGAGCAAGCGTATTCGCAAGGCGGTATTTCCTGTCGCAGGGTTGGGAACGCGATTCCTTCCCGCCACCAAGACCGTTCCGAAGGAAATGCTGCCGATCATTGATCGGCCGCTGATCCAGTACGCCGTTGATGAGGCGATCGAAGCGGGCTGCGACACCCTGATCTTCATCACCAACCGCTACAAGCATGCCGTTGCCGATTACTTCGACAAGGCCTACGAGCTGGAGCAGAAGCTCGAGCGCGCCGGCAAGACGGAACAGCTTGAGCTGGTTCGCCACGTCCTGCCCAATGGCGTTCGCGCGGTGTTCGTGACGCAGGCCGAGGCACTGGGCCTGGGCCATGCGGTGCTGTGCGCCAAAGCCATTGTCGGTGACGAGCCGTTCGCCGTGCTGCTGCCGGACGATCTGATCTGGAACCGTGGCAACGGTGCCTTGAAGCAGATGGCCGACGCCAACGAAGCCACCGGCGCCAGCATCATCGCGGTCGAAGATGTGCCGCATGACAAGACCGGCAGCTACGGCATCGTGGCCACCGAGGCTTTCGACGGCCGCCAGGGCAAGATCAGCGCCATCGTCGAGAAGCCCAAGCCGGAAGACGCCCCGAGCGATCTGGCGGTGGTTGGTCGCTATGTGCTCAGCCCGAAGATCTTCGAGCTGCTCGAAGCGACCGGCACCGGTGCAGGCGGCGAGATCCAGCTGACCGATGCGATCGCCGAGCTGCTCAAGAGCGAGCGCGTGGACGCGTTCCGCTTCGAAGGACGTCGTTTCGACTGCGGTACCCATCTGGGTCTGGTCGAAGCCACGATCCGCTTCGCGCTCGACAACGAGAAGCTGGCGGGTCCGGCACGCGAAGTGCTGCGGAAGATGCTGGCCGAAGGCTGAGGCCGGGCGGCCGCCGCGCGATGCAGCGGTGGTAGTGCCGGCCGCTGGCCGGCTCCTCAAGCAGCGAGGGGAGTGCCGGCCGCTGGCCGGCTCCCGACAGAACAGAAAAGGGCAGCCGTGAGGCTGCCCTTTTCGTTTCCCGCCGTGCACCGACCAACGGTCCGTGCCTACGTGTTGCATTGGTGCCACCGGTTGCACCGGTGATACCCGCTGCATCGGTGCCGACCCGAGGGCCGGCACCGATCAGTGGCTTACAGCGATTCGAAGATACCCGCCGCGCCCATGCCGGTGCCGATGCACATGGTCACCATGCCGTACTTCTGCTGGCGGCGGCGCAGGCCGTGCAGCAGGGTGGCGGTGCGGATCGCGCCGGTCGCGCCCAGCGGATGGCCCAAGGCGATCGCGCCGCCCAGCGGGTTGACCTTGGACGGGTCCAGGCCGCAATCGCGGATGACGGCCAGCGACTGCGCGGCAAAGGCCTCGTTGAGCTCGATCCAGTCCAGCTGGTCTTGGGTCAGGCCGGCCTGCTTGAGTGCCTTCGGGATCGCAGCGATCGGGCCGATGCCCATCACTTCCGGGCGCACACCGGCGACCGAGAAGCTGACGAAGCGGGCCAGCGGGGTCAGGCCGTAATCCTTGATCGCCTGCTCGGAGGCCAGCAGCACCGCACCGGCACCATCGCTCATCTGCGAGGAATTGCCGGCAGTAACCGTGCCACCGAACTGACCATTGCGGAACACCGGGCGGAGCTTGGCCAGGCCTTCAGCGGACGAATCCAGGCGCGGGCCTTCGTCGGTATCCACGATCTTGTCGCGGGTGATGATGCGTCGGCCGTCGGCCAGGTCCGGCTGGCGGGTACGCACGTCGTACGGGCTGATCTCGTCCTTGAACTCGCCGTTCTGGATCGCGGCGATGGCCTTCTGGTGCGAGGCCAGCGCAAAGGCGTCCTGCTCCTCACGCGAGACCTTCCATTCTTCGGCGACCTTCTCGGCGGTGATGCCCATGCCGTAGGCAATGGCGACGTGGTCGTTGTCGAACACACTCGGCGCCATCGCGATCTTGTTGCCCATCATCGGCACCATCGACATCGACTCGGTACCACCGGCCAGCATCAGGTCCGAATTGCCCAGACGGATCTGGTCGGCGGCCATGGCCACGGCCTGCAGGCCGGAGGAGCAGAAGCGATTGACGGTCTGCGCGGCGATGGTGTCCGGCAGGCCGGCCAGCAGCACGCCGATGCGCGCCACGTTCATGCCCTGCTCGGCTTCCGGCATCGCGCAGCCGATGATCGCGTCATCGATGCGGTTGAGGTCGATGCCCGGCGCCTGTGCGACCACGGAGCGGAGCACATGGGCCAGCATGTCGTCGGGACGGGTATTGCGGAACACGCCCTTGGGCGCCTTGCCCACCGGGGTGCGGGTGGCGGCGACGATGTAGGCGTCCTGGATTTGCTTGGTCATTGCAGTGATCTCTCTAAAAGGGTCAGTTACGCAGCGGCTTGCCGGTCTTGAGCATGTGCGCGATGCGGGCCTGGGTCTTTTCCTGCTGGGCCAGTTCGACGAAGTGCTTGCGCTCCAGCGTCAGCAGCCACTCTTCGTCCACCAGCGTGCCGCGATCCACTTCGCCGCCGCACAGCACGGTGGCGATGCGCACGGCGATCTCGTAGTCGTACGGGCTGATGAAGCGGCCTTCCAGCATGTTGACCAGCATCATCTTGAACGTGGCGATGCCGACGTCACCGGCGACCTGGATGCGGCGGGCCGGCATCGGCGGACGGTAGCCGCCTTCGGCCAGCGCCAGCACTTCGGCCTTGGCGATGTGCAGCGTCTCGAAGCTGTTGAACACGACCTTGTCGGTCGCGCGCATCAGGCCCAGTTCCTTGGCGTTGACCGCGGAGTTGGAGACCTTGGCCATCGCGACGGTTTCGAAGGTCTTCTTGAGCTCGGCGAACACGTCACCGCCGGGGCCTGCGGCCTGCGAGGCGCGCACGGCCAGTTCCTTCAGGCCACCGCCGGCCGGCAGCAGACCGACGCCGGCTTCGACCAGACCGATGTAGCTTTCCAGCGCGGCCACGCTCTTGGCGCTGTGCATCTGGAACTCACAGCCGCCCCCCAGGGCCAGGCCGCGCACGGCGGTCACCACCGGCACCAGCGAATACTTGATCGCCTGGCTGGTGCGCTGGAAGTTGTGCACCATCTCTTCGAACTGGTCGACCTTGCCGGCCTGCAGCAGGCCGAGCGCGCCGGCCAGATCGGCACCGGCGGAGAAGGGCTCCTTCTGCTGCCAGATCACCAGGCCCTTGTAGTCCTGCTCGGCGCGCTTGATCGCTTCCTGCAGGCCGTTGAGCACGTGGTCGGACACGGTGTTCATCTTGGTCTTGAAGCTGACCACCGCGATGCCGTCGCCGTCGTGCCACATGCGCACGCCGTCGCTCTCGAACACCGTTTCGCCCGGGCTGAAGGTCTCGCCCAGCAGCGGATCCGGGAAGCGCTGGCGCTGGTACACCGGCAGCGCCGAACGCGGCAGCTTGGCGTTGCGCGACGGGCTGTAGCTGCCTTCGGCGGCGTGCACGCCGTCGCGGCCATCAAACACCCAGTCCGGCAGCGGGGCATTGCTCATGCTCTTGCCGGCGACGATGTCATCGGCGATCCACTGGGCGACCTGCTTCCAGCCGGCAGCCTGCCAGGTTTCGAACGGGCCCAGCGACCAGCCGTACCCCCAGCGGATGGCCAGATCCACGTCGCGCGCGGTCTCGGCGATGTCGGCCAGGTGGTAGGCGCTGTAATGGAACAGATCGCGGAAGGTGGCCCACAGGAACTGCGCCTGCGGGTGCTGGCTCTCGCGCAGCTTGGCGAACTTCTCGGCCGGGTTCTTGATCTTGAGGATCTCGACCACTTCCGGCGCGGCGGCGCGGTCGGCAGGGCGGTAATCCTGCTTGTCCAGGTCCAGCACCATGATGTCCTTGCCGACCTTGCGGAAGATGCCGGCACCGGTCTTCTGGCCCAGCGCGCCCTTGGAAATCAGCGCGTCCAGCCACGTCGGCGAGGTGAAGAATTCATGCCACGGATCGTTGGGCAGGGTGTCGCCCATCGTCTTGATCACGTGCGCCATGGTGTCCAGGCCGACCACGTCGGAGGTGCGGTAGGTCGCCGACTTCGGGCGGCCGACCAGCGGGCCGGTCAGGCCGTCGACTTCATCGAAGCCCAGGCCGAAGGCCTGCGTGTGGTGGATGGTGGACAGGATCGAGAACACGCCGATGCGGTTGCCGATGAAGTTCGGGGTGTCCTTGGCGTACACCACGCCCTTGCCAAGCGTGGTGACCAGGAACGCTTCCAGGCCTTCCAGCACGGCGGCATCGGTGGTGGTGGCCGGGATCAGCTCGGCCAGGTGCATGTAGCGCGGCGGATTGAAGAAGTGCACGCCGCAGAAGCGGTGGCGCAGCTGCTCCGGCAGCACGTCGGCGAGCTTGTTGATGCCCAGGCCCGAGGTATTGGAGGCCAGCACGGCGTGATCGGCCACGAACGGGGCGATCTTCTTGTACAGGTCCTGCTTCCAGTCCATTCGTTCGGCGATGGCTTCGATGATCAGGTCGCAGTCCTTCAACTGCTCCAGGCCGGTCTCATAGTTGGCCGGCGTGATCGCCTCGGCGTAGGACTTGCTGGCGAGCGGGGCAGGGCTGAGCTTGCCCAGGTTGGCGATGGCTTTGAGCACGATGCCATCGGCCGGACCTTCCTTGGCGGGCAGGTCGAACAGCACCGTGTCGACGCCGGCGTTGGTCAGGTGGGCAGCGATCTGGGCACCCATGACGCCGGCACCCAGCACGGCGGCACGGCGGACTAGCAGGGAATTGGACATGTCGATAAGCCTTTGTTGTCTGGAAGCCGGTCAGCGCCCGGCTCTACGGGGTGGAAAGGGAGGTCGTCGAAGCGCTCGAGGCCGCGCTGGCGCGGAATCCGGCTTCGGCGAAATGAATCAGTTCCTGGGCGGCATGGGCACGATGCGCCGCTTCGGTGACACCGGCGGGTCGCTTGATCAGGCCGAAGTCGGCCATCGCGTAGGTCAGCGAGCCGGCGAGGAAATCCAGGCGCCAGTACAGCTCTTCCTTGCTCAGCCCCGGCACGCAGGCGGAGATCGCCTTGCCGAAGTCGCGCAGGACGTGGCCGTAATGGTCGGAAAGGAACTTGCGCAGGTTGTCGTTCTTTTCGGCGTAGGCGCGGGCAATGACCCGCACGAACGCGCCGCCGGTCTGGCGGTCCTGGGCCATCGCCAGGGCCGGTTCGACGAAGGCGGCCAGCACCGGGCGCAGTTCACCGGGATGCTCGCGGCGGGCGGCCTCCAGCTGGGCGAGGCGGGCCGAGGTCATTTCATCCATCCGGCGGCGGAAGACCTCGTTGACCAGGTTCTCCTTGGAGCCGAAGTGGTAATTGACCGCGGCGATGTTCACATCGGCCTGGCTGGTGACCTGGCGCAGCGAGGTGCCCGCGAACCCGTGCAGGGCGAACAGTTCCTCGGCAGCGCCGAGGATGCGGTCCTTGGTGGAGAAGTGGGCAGGTTTGGCCATGGGGCAGGGCAGTTCAATCAAACGATTGTTTGATATTAGACCTGCGGCTGCGCCACCGCATTGTGCGGCGCAGCAGAAATGGGGGTTCGTTCATCCGCCGTCCCGGTAGTGCCGGCCGCTGGCCGGCCACCACGCCATTGCCTGAACAGGCCGATCACCCGCGGCCCACAGGGCGTTGCCGGCCAGCGGCCGGCACTACCGTACGGCGGGGTTACACGCTAGAATTGGCGCACGTATATCAGGCTAAGCCCGCGTTTTGACGCGGGTTTTTTTCATGTTAACCTCGGGCCGATCAAGTGGCCCGCCCAACGGAGTATTCCCATGGCGCTGGAGCGCACCCTTTCCATCATCAAGCCGGACGCCGTCGCCAAGAACGTCATCGGTGAAATCTACGCCCGCTTTGAAAAGGCCGGCCTGAAGGTCGTCGCCGCCAAGTACAAGCAGCTGTCGCGTCGCGAAGCCGAAGGCTTCTACGCCGTGCACCGCGAGCGTCCGTTCTTCAACGCGCTGGTCGAGTTCATGATCTCCGGCCCGGTGATGATCCAGGCCCTGGAAGGCGAGAACGCCGTGCTGGCCCACCGCGACCTGCTGGGCGCCACCAACCCGAAGGAAGCCGCCGCAGGCACCATCCGCGCCGACTTCGCTGAATCCATCGATGCCAATGCCGCCCACGGCTCGGACTCGGTTGAGAATGCCGCGATCGAAATCGCCTACTTCTTCGCCGCGACTGAAGTCGTCTCGCGCTGAGAGTGATGCCGTGAACGAGGTCGTACAGCCAACCGCCATCCCATCCGTGCTCGTGTCGAGCCCGGTTGTGGCCAAGCAGAACCTGCTCGACCTCGATCGCGAGGGTCTGGAGCGCTTCTTCGCCGAGACACTCGGCGAAGCGCGCTACCGTGCCCATCAGGTGATGAAGTGGATCCACCATCACTACGTCACCGATTTCGATGACATGACCGACCTCGGCAAGGCGCTGCGCGCCAAGCTCAAGCAGCATGCCGAGGTGCTGGTCCCGAACATCGTGTTCGACAAACCCTCCACCGACGGCACCCACAAGTGGCTGCTGGCGATGGGGACCGATGGCAAGAACGCCATCGAAGCGGTCTACATCCCGGACAAGAACCGCGGCACGCTGTGCGTGTCCTCGCAGGTCGGCTGCGCGCTGAACTGCACGTTCTGTTCGACCGCCACCCAGGGCTTCAACCGCAACCTGTCCACCGCCGAGATCATCGGCCAGGTGTGGGTCGCGGCGCGCCATCTGGGCAACATCCCGCACAAGCAGCGTCGTCTCACCAACGTGGTGATGATGGGCATGGGCGAGCCGTTGATGAATTTCGACAACGTCGTGCGCGCCATGAGCGTGATGCGCGACGATCTGGGCTACGGCCTGGCCAACAAGCGCGTGACGCTGTCCACCTCCGGCCTGGTGCCGCAGATCGACCGCCTCTCCACCGAGAGCGACGTGTCGTTGGCGGTGTCGCTGCATGCGCCCAACGATGCACTGCGCGAGACCCTGGTCCCGCTCAACAAGAAGTACCCGATCGTCGAGCTGATGGCCTCGTGCGCACGCTACCTGCGCGCCAACAAGCGCCGCGAATCGGTGACCTTCGAATACACCCTGATGAAGGGGATCAACGACCAGCCCGAGCACGCCCGCCAGCTGGCGCGGCTGATGCGCCAGTTCGACAACGCCGTGCAGGCCTCGAACTCGGGCAAGGTCAACCTGATTCCGTTCAACCCGTTCCCCGGCACGCGCTATGAGCGCTCCGGCGAAACGGAGATCCGCGCCTTCCAGAAGATCCTGCTCGATGCGAAGGTGCTGACGATGGTGCGGCGTACCCGCGGCGACGATATCGATGCCGCCTGTGGTCAGCTCAAGGGCCAGGTCATGGATCGCACACGCCGCCAGGCCGAGTTCAACAAAACGCTGCAGGACGGGAAAGACCGGAATGCCGCTGCCTGATCGCCGATTGCCAGCCGTTGTTTTCTTCGCGCTGGCATTGGCCGGCTGTGGCAAACAAGGTGTCAAACCACCGTCAGGTCCGCTCGAGGTCGCGCCGACCTACGAGGCCCGTGACAACCCCGAGATCCGCAAGCGTGTGAACTACCAGGACCAGATGGTCCTGGCCGGCGAGTCGATGCGCGCCGGCGCACTGGACGCCGCCGAGAAGCGGGTCCGCGCGGCCACGAAGATCGACGCGCGACGTCCTGAGGCATACATGATGCTGGCGGCCATTGCCACGCAGCGTGGCAACGAGGCCGGTGCCGGCCCGCTGTATGCCAAGGCCGCCGAGCTGGCCCCGGATCGGGGTGATGTCCTCAATAATTATGGCGCTTGGCTATGTGCTCATGGCCGGCCGGCCGAGTCGCTGGTCTGGTTCGACCGGGCGCTGCAGGCGCCCGGGTACACCACGCCGGCCTCCGCGCTGGCCAATGCCGGCGGCTGCGCCCTTGAGGCGGGCCAGTCCGAACGGGCCACGCCGGACCTGCGCCGGGCGCTTGAGATAGATCCCGTCAATGCCTACGCACTGGAGTCGATGGCCCGCAGCGAGTACGCCCAAGGGCGCTATTTCGAGGCCCGCGCCTTTGCGCAACGGCGTCTGGCGGCTGCACCGGCCACACGTTCCGTGTTACAACTTGCCTCTCAAATCGAGGCGCGGCTTGGCGACAACGTGGCATCCGGTCGCTATCTGCAGCGAATTCATGATGAATTTCCGCAGGATGCGGCACCTAATCCCCGGGGTTGAAGCACTGTGATTGATGACCAGACTGTGAACGCTTTTGATACTGCGGCCGGTTGCGGAGCCCGTCTTCGCCAGGCCCGTGAAGCGGCCGGCCTGACCCTGGAAGCGGTGGGGCAGCAGCTGCACATGCCCGTTCAGGTGGTCAAATCGCTGGAAGAAGAGCAGTGGCAGCGCCTTGGCGCGCCGGTCTTCGTCCGCGGCCAGCTCCGCAGCTATGCCCGCCTGCTCAAGGTGGACATCGGTGAGATCCTCGAGCAGTCCCACATCGGCCCGATCGTGCCGCCGCAGCTGATCAGCCACACGCACACCCCGCGCGCGCGCCGCATCGCCGAGAGTCTCGGGCGCCGTGTGCTGTATGTCGGTATCACCGCCGTGCTGGCCGTGCCGGTCTGGTTTGCCACCCGCGGCCATTTCGATGGCACCGCCAACACCCCCAATACCGCGTCGCTGGATGTCATCCCGGCGGCGGTACCGGTGGCCGGTGGCGACACGCCGCCCGCACCGGCGCCAGCGACGGCCGAAAGCGCCAAGCCTTCGGCACCGTCCGCACCGTATCTGGCGTCGCTGACGCCGGTCCCGCGTCCTGCCGCCGCACCGGCGGCCGTGGGCGGTGGTCTCACCCTGCAGTTCAATGGCGACAGCTGGATCGACATCACCGCGCCGGATGGCACGACGGTCGAGAAGGCATTGCTGAAGTCGGGCGAGACCCGCAGCTTCGCACCGGGGCAGGTGGCCCGCATGGTGCTGGGCAATGCATCGGCGGTCGAGGTTCAGCAGGGCGGCACTATCGTCGACCTTTCGCCGTACCAGCGAGCCAACGTGGCACGCTTTACGGTATCCTCTGACGGCTCCGTGGCCCCAGTTTCGCACTGAGCCGCGTTTCCCCAATCCAATTCAAATAGCTCCTCCTAATGGGCGGGGCGAGAGTACGCATGGCGATCGACGACCTGCTCGACGAGCACGAACAAAGTGAACGCGTCCGCGGCTGGCTGCGGAAGAACGGTGTCAGCATCCTGGCCGGTGTCGCGATCGCGATCGGCGGCATCTGGGGCTGGAAGGAATGGCAGACCCGGCACAGCAACAGCCTGGCCGGCGCCAACGTCCAGTATCAGGTCGTGCTCAAGAGCCTGGAAGACAAGGACCTGGAGCAGGCTGCCAAGGGCGTGAAGGAGCTGGAAAGCGGCAAGGCCAATATCTATGCCGATCTGGCTGCGCTGCAGCTGGCCAAGGCCCAGGTCGATGCCGGCAAGAATGACGACGCGCTGGCGACCCTGCGTGCGATCAAGGCCGACCCCGAATTCAAGCCGGTCATCGAGCAGCGTGTTGCACGCCTGCTGGTGGCTACCGGCAAGACCGAGGATGCGATCAAGCAGCTCGGCACCGCGACCGACAGCACCAGCCTGGAAATCCATGGCGATGCGCTGATGGCGCAGGGCAAGCGTGATGCGGCCCGCGAACAGTATGAGAAGGCGCTCAAGACGCTGGACGTGGCAGCGCCCCAGCGGCGCCTGCTGGAAACCAAGTTGACGGATGCCGGTGGCACCGTCACCGATCCTGCGGAGTCGGTGTAATGAATCAGATGGTCATGATCAAGCGCGTTGCCACGGTTGCCCTGTTGGGCATGGCCCTGACCGGCTGCAGCACGATGAAGGGCTGGTTCGCCGGCAAAGATGCGGCGGCCAAGAAGGCGCTGGAACCGGCCGAACTCGTCAAGTTCGATGCCACCACCAAGGTGGACCGGATCTGGTCGGCCAATGTGGGCAAGGGTGAAAAGCGTATCGGCGTCCGTCAGGGCCCGGTGGTCGCCGATGGCCGCGTCTATGCCGCCGCCATCTACGGTGGCGTGCACGCCATCGACCTGCAGACCGGCAAGAAGGTCTGGACCTACGAGCCGGCCAAGGAAAAGAAGAAGCCGAAGCTGCGCTTGTCCGGTGGCCCGGGCGTGGGTGAAGGCCTGGTCGTCATCGGCACGCTGGACGGTCAGGTCATCGCCCTGAACGCGGCGGACGGCACTGAAAAGTGGCGCGCCAAGGTGCCGGGTGAAGTGATTTCCGCCCCGGCCGTCGGCCAGGGCATGGTGTTCGTGCGCAGCAACGACGGTCGCGTGACCGGCCTGGATGTCGAGAACGGCACCCAGCGCTGGTTCAACCCGCGTGAGCTGCCGGCGCTGACCGTGCGTGGCAATGCCCCGGTCGTGACCGGCCCGGGCGTGCTGTTCATCGGCAACGATGACGGCTCGATCGCCGCGCTGGCCATGCAGGACGGCCGCACGCTGTGGGACCAGATGGTCGGCACCGGCGAAGGCCGCACCGAGCTGGAGCGCATGGCCGACATCGACGGCGCCCCGGTGCTGGAAGGCAATACGCTGTACGTCAGCAGTTTCAAGAACCAGACCATGGCGATCGAAGGCCCGACCGGCCGTCCGCTGTGGGCGCGTGATCATGGTGGCGCCGGTGGCGTGGCCCTGACCTCGAGCAATGTGTTCGTCACCGACAACAAGGGCGGCGTGTTCGGCCTGGACAAGACCAGCGGTTCGGCCATGTGGTCGCAGACGGGCCTGGCCCGTCGTTCGCTGACCGGTCCGGTCATCCACGGCGATTACGTTGTGGTCGGTGATTACAAGGGGTATCTGCACTGGTTGCGGACCGATAACGGTGAGTTCGCGGCGCGCGCCAAGAGTGGCGGCGACGCCCTCCTGGCACAGCCGGTGGTCGCTGATGGGATTCTGCTGGTGCAGAACGTTGATGGAAAGCTGACCGCATTCCGGTTGGCACAATAAGGAGTTACCGCGATGCTGCCCTTGGTCGCCCTGGTTGGACGGCCGAATGTCGGCAAGTCCACGCTGTTCAATGCGTTTACCCGTACGCGCGACGCGCTGGTCCATGACCAGCCCGGCGTGACCCGGGACCGTAATTACGGTGTTTGTCGTCTTGATGAAGATCACCCGTTCCTGGTGGTCGATACCGGTGGTATCGCCGGTGAAGAAGAAGGTCTGGCCGGCGCTACCGCTCGCCAGGCCCGCGCCGCCGCTGCAGAAGCGGATCTGATCCTGTTCGTGGTCGATGCCCGTGAGGGCCCGATGGACGACGAGATCCTGTCCTGGCTGCGCAGGCTGGCCCGTCCGACCCTGCTGCTGATCAACAAGATCGACGGCATGAACGAAGACACCGTGCGTTCGGAATTTGCCCGTTACGGCTTCAGCGAAATGCTGACCGTCTCGGCCGCGCACCGTCAGGGCCTGGATGATCTGCTGGACGAGGTCGTGGAACGGTTGCCGGAAGAGGGCACCACCGAGACCCTGGACACCGATCCGAACCGCATTCGCATCGCCTTCGTCGGCCGCCCCAACGTGGGCAAGTCGACGCTGGTCAATCGTCTGCTCGGCGAAGAGCGCATGATCGCCTCCGAAGTGCCCGGTACCACCCGTGATTCGATCGCGGTGGACATGGAGCGCGACGGGCGTGAGTACCGCCTGATCGACACCGCCGGCCTGCGTCGCAAGGCGCGTGTCGAGGAAGTGGTCGAGAAATTCAGCGTCATCAAGACCCTGCAGGCCATCGAGCAGTGCCAGGTTGCGGTGCTGATGCTCGATGCCTCTGAAGGCGTCACCGATCAGGACGCCAGCGTGCTGGGTGCGGTGCTCGATGCCGGCCGTGCACTGGTGGTGGCGATCAACAAGTGGGATGGCCTGACCGATTACCAGCGCGAGCAGGCTGAAGCGCTGGTGTCGCGCAAGCTCGGCTTCGTGCCGTGGGCGGAAGTGGTGCGCATCTCGGCCAAGCACGGCTCGGGCCTGCGTGAGCTGTTCCGCTGCATCCACGCCGCGCACGCCTCGGCAACGCATGAGTTCAGCACCAGCGAAGTCAACAAGGCGCTGGAAACGGCCTACGAGACCAACCCGCCGCCGGCGATCCGTGGTCACGTGTCCAAGCTGCGTTACGTGCATCCGGGCGGTTCCAACCCGCCGACCTTCATCGTCCACGGCACCCGTCTGAAAGACCTGCCGGAGTCGTACAAGCGCTACCTGGAGAACTTCTTCCGCAAGCGCTTCAAGCTGGTCGGCACGCCCGTGCAGTTCATCTTCCGCGAGGGTGTGAACCCGTACGAAGGCAAGAAGAACGTGCTCACCGAACGTCAGCTCAAGCGCAAGCGCCGCTTGATCAAGCACGTCAAGGGCAAATGATCCAAAGAAGAGCCGGCGCAAGCCGGCTCTTTTCATTGGCGCTGCCGGCCAGTGGCCGCACGCAGCCGTAGTGCCGGCCGCTGGCCGGCAACCCCGTTCAAACCGACGACCGACGCCCCCGTGCGCGATAATCCTCCGCATGAGCATTTCCGAACTCACTCCGGCGCAGGCCCGCGAGCGCCTCGCCCATGGCGCGCTGCTGATCGACGTCCGTGAGGCACACGAACGTGCCACCGGTATGGCTGAAGGCGCCCTCGGCATTGCCAGGGGCGATCTCCAGGCCGAACCCGGCACGCACCTGCCGGTAGCCGACCGCGAGGTCGTCCTGATCTGCCAGAGCGGCAGGCGTTCGATGGGGGCCGCGGTGTTCCTGTCTGACCTGGGCTACACGAATATTGCTTCCGTGAGCGGCGGCACCACCGCGTGGCGCGCTGACGGCCTGGCGCTGGTGCAGCCGATGCAGAGCGACGCCGAGCGTGACTTCAACGAGCGTTACTCGCGCCACCTGCTTTTGCCGCAGGTCGGTGTCGAAGGCCAGAAGACGCTGCTCGCCTCACGCGTGCTGGTGCTCGGCGCTGGTGGTCTGGGCGCACCGGCCAGCTTCTACCTGGCCGCGGCCGGGGTAGGGCACCTGCGTATCGCCGATGACGATGTGGTCGACCGCAGCAATCTGCATCGGCAGATCATCCACACCGACGCCAGCGTCGGCGAGCCCAAGGTGCTCTCCGCCCGCGCCCGCCTGCTCGCACTCAATCCCTCGCTGGATGTGGAGGCCGTGCAGGCACGGGTCACCTCGGACAACATCGATGCGCTGCTCGAGGGTGTCGACGTGGTGCTGGATGGCTCGGACAACTTCCCGCTGCGTTACCTGCTCAACGATGCCTGCCTCCAGCATGGCATTCCGCTGGTATATGGCGCGGTGGAGCGCTTTACCGGCCAGGTCAGCGTGTTCGATGCCGGTCGCCAGCGTGGCACCGCGCCGTGCTACCGCTGCCTGTTCCCCGAGCCGCCGCCGCCCGAGTTCGCGCCCAACTGCTCGGAGGCGGGGGTGCTCGGCGTGCTGCCCGGCATGGTCGGCCTGCTGCAGGCCACCGAAGTGCTCAAGCTCCTGCTCGGCATCGGCGAGCCGCTGGTCGGCCGCCTGCTGACCTTCGATGCGCTGGGCATGCGCTTCCGCGAGACGCGGCTGCGTCCGGATCCGGCCTGCCCGCTCTGTGCCCCCGGGCGCGAGTTCCCGGGATACATCGATTACGCCGCGTTCTGCAGTGCCTGAGAGGTTGGGCGTAGATCCACGCCATGCGTGGATGCCGTACGCGAGGGGGGCCGGGTGAGGGCAGCCACGCATGGCGTGGCTCTACCGCCGGGATCGGCTGCTATTTCAGGACGATCTGGCATCCGGGCTCAATATCGTTCTGAATTCAGCACGATAAAACGCATCATCCGCGCTACTGCCTTTCAACGCTTTGCCCTATCGTTGACGCATCTTTTGTAGTCCGGGGAAACAACCGCATGGCGGTGGAAGCAGGTGCCAGTGAACTGGTGAAAGTGGTCGCCCTGCTGGGTGCGGCAGTGGTCATGGTGCCGCTGTTCCGCCGGCTCGGGTTGGGCTCGGTGCTGGGCTATTTCGCCGCGGGCCTGGCCATCGGCCCGTTCGGGTTCGGCTGGTTCTCCGATCCACAGGCCATCCTGCATACCGCCGAGCTTGGCGTGGTGATGTTCCTGTTCGTGATCGGCCTGGAGATGCGGCCCTCGCATCTGTGGAGCCTGCGCAACGAGATCTTCGGTCTGGGCACGCTGCAGATCGTGGTCTGCGGCACGGTGCTGACCGGCGTGTGCATGCTGCTCGGCTTCCCGCTGCCGGTAGCCTTCATCGGCGCCGCCGGGTTCGTGCTGACCTCCACCGCTGTGGTGATGCAACTGCTCGCCGAGCGCGGCGACATCGCGCTGCCGACCGGCCAGAAGATCGTCTCGATCCTGCTGTTCGAAGATCTGCTGATCGTGCCGCTGCTGGCGGTGGTGGCGTTCATGGCGCCGGTGCACAGCGATGCCGGCGAGACGTCGCGCTGGGTCACCGTCGGCATCGCCGCCGGTGCGATCGTCGGGCTGGTGCTGGTCGGCCGCTTCCTGCTCAATCCGCTGTTCCGCGTCCTCGCCGCCGCCAAGGCGCGCGAAGTGATGACGGCCGCCGCGCTGCTGGTCGTGCTCGGCGCCGCGCTGCTGATGCAGCTGGGCGGATTGTCGATGGCGATGGGCGCGTTCCTGGCGGGCGTGCTGCTCAGCGAATCCACCTTCCGCCACCAGATCGAAGCGGACATCGAGCCGTTCCGCGGCATCCTGCTCGGCCTGTTCTTCCTCAGCGTCGGCATGGCGCTGGACCTCACCGTCGTCGCCAACAACTGGCCGCTGATCGTCTCCGGCGTGTTCGCGCTGATGCTGGCCAAGGCGGTCTGCATCTACGTGGTCGCGCGCCTCCTCGGCAGTGATCATCGCCAGGCGCTGGACCGCGGTGTGGTGATGGCGCAGGGCGGCGAGTTCGCCTTCGTGCTGTTCTCCGCTGCGGCGGTGGCCGGCGTGATCGATGTGCAGGTCAACGCCAACCTCACCGCGATCGTGGTGCTTTCGATGGCGCTGACGCCGCTGTTCGTGCTGCTGCACGACAAGCTGATGCCGGACCGCGAAGTCTCGCTCGATGGCGTCGAAGAAGCCGACGGTTTGTCCGGCAGCGTGCTGCTGATCGGCTTTGGTCGCTTCGGCCAGGTGGCGAGTCAGTCGCTGCTGGCGCGCGATGTGGATGTGACCATCATCGACAACGACGTGGACATGATCCACAACGCCGAGCGCTTCGGGTTCAAGATCTACTACGGCGACGGTACCCGGCTGGATGTACTGCATGCCTCCGGCGCAGCGACCGCCCGTGCGATCGCGGTGTGCGTCAACAGCGACCAGGATGCCGATCGCATCGTGGAGCTGGTCACCCACCAGTTCCCGCAGGCCAAGCTGCTGGTGCGGTCGTTCGACCGCGAGCATTCGTTGCGCCTGATCCATGCCGGCGTCGATTTCCAGATTCGAGAAACCTTCGAATCCGCACTGCAGTTCGGCCAGGCGGCGCTGATGGAGCTGGGTGCCGATCCGGATGATGCGCGGGAGATCGCCGAGCAGATCCGCGAACGCGACGCCGAACGCTTCGAGCTGGAGATGGCAGGCGGAGACCTGCGCGCCGGTGCGCACATGGTGTTCGGCAGCGCGCTGCCGGGCGTGCCCACGCCGACCCCGTTCACTGCGCCCAAGCGCAAAGCGCGCACGCTCAACGCGGATGAGGTGCCGGAAGAAGAATGAGGCTGGTAGTGCCGGCCGCTGGCCGGCACCCAGGTGGGTCCATCCCACGTGCCGGCCAGCGGCCGGCACTACCGGTGTCCGCCGCCGGCTGAATCGGGGACAATAGACAACCGTCGCCCCCACGCCTGCTGCCCTCGATGAGCTCACCGACTTCCGACACCGCTTCTTCCGCCCGCATTCTCGACGGCCGCCGCATCGCCGAAGACCTGCTGGACAGCCTCAAGGTCCGGGTCGATGCCCGCCTGGCTGCCGGTGGCAGCCGTCCGGGCCTGGCCGTGGTGCTGGTCGGTGGCGACCCGGCCTCGACCGTGTACGTGCGTAACAAGCGCCGCGCGGCCGAGAAAGTGGGTATCGAAGCCTTTGATTACGATCTCCCGGCCGGCACCACCGAGGCCGAGCTGCTGACCCTGATCGATCAGCTCAACGCCGATCCGAAGATTCACGGCATCCTGGTCCAGTTGCCGCTCCCGGGCATTCCGGATGCCAATCGCCTGATCCACCGCATCGACCCGCGCAAGGACGTGGACGGCTTCCACCCGGAAAACGTCGGCCATCTGGCCCTGCGTGAGTTCGGTCTGCGCCCGTGCACACCGCGCGGCATCGTGACCCTGCTGGGTCACACCGACCAGCCGGTGCGCGGTCGCAACGCCACCATCGTCGGCGTCAGCAACCACGTCGGCCGCCCGATGGGGTTGGAGCTGCTGATCGCCGGCTGCACCGTGACCAGCTGCCACAAGTTCACCCCCAAGGACGTGCTGGAGCAGTCGGTGCGCAACGCCGACATCCTGGTGGTCGCCGTCGGGCGCCCGGGCATCGTCCCCGGTGAATGGGTCAAGCCGGGCGCCGTGGTGATCGACGTGGGCATCAACCGCCTGGATGACGGCCGCCTGGTCGGCGATGTCGGCTTCGAGGCCGCCGCCCAGCGCGCCAGCTGGATCACCCCGGTCCCGGGCGGGGTAGGGCCGATGACCGTGGCCACCCTGATGCAGAACACGATCGAGGCAGCCGAGGCGTTTTGACCCGGGTAGTGTCGATCGCTGATCGGCAGCCCGTAAAGCTGCCCTGTAGTGCCGGCCGCTGGCCGGCAACCTCATGGCGTACGGCGGGGCTACATGGGAGCCGGCCAGCGGCCGGCACTACCGCGGGTGGGCTTTGGCGGCATTCTCGGCTGCCTGCCACCGTCCTGAACCGGTCTTTGCCCACGCGACACAGCGTCGCATCCGACCCCTGCCAAAGACGCCCGAATCAGGGTAAAATGTCGCGCTTCCCCACATCTCGGGTATGCCGATGCTGCGCATCCAGGCTGAAGCTCTCACCTACGACGACGTCTCCCTCGTCCCCGCTCATTCCATCATCCTGCCCAAGGATGTCAGTCTGGAAACGCGCCTGACGCGCGACCTGCGGCTGAAGCTTCCGATCCTCTCGGCTGCCATGGATACCGTCACCGAAGCCCGCCTGGCCATCGCCATGGCCCAGCTCGGCGGCATGGGCATCATCCACAAGAATCTGAGCGTCGAGCAGCAGGCTGCCGAAGTGGCCAAGGTCAAGAAGTTCGAGGCCGGCGTCATCCGCGACCCGATCACCGTCGGCCCGGAAACCACCATCCGCGACGTGCTGGCCCTGACCCAGGCGCGCAACATCTCCGGCGTGCCGGTGGTGGACGGCGGCGGCCAGCTGGTCGGCATCGTCACCCACCGTGACATGCGCTTCGAGACCGAGCTGGACGATCCGGTCCGCCACATCATGACCAAGAAGGATCGCCTGATCACGGTCAAGGAAGGCGCGGCCTCGGATGAAGTGCTGCAGCTGCTGCACCGCAACCGCATCGAGAAGATCCTGGTGGTCAACGATGAGTTCGCCCTGCGCGGCCTGATCACCGTCAAGGACATCCAGAAGAACACCGACTACCCGAACGCCGCCAAGGACACCGCCACCCGCCTGCTGGTCGGCGCGGCCGTCGGCGTTGGTGGTGACACCGACCGCCGGGTCGAGGCGCTGGTTGCCGCCGGGGTGGACGTGCTGGTGGTGGACACCGCGCACGGCCACTCGCAGGGCGTGCTGGACCGCGTCAGCTGGGTCAAGAAGCACTTCCCGCAGGTGCAGGTCGTCGGTGGCAACATCTGCACCGGTGAAGCCGCCCTGGCGCTGCTGGACAGCGGCGCGGACGCGGTCAAGGTCGGCATCGGCCCGGGCTCGATCTGCACCACGCGCGTCGTCGCCGGTGTCGGCGTGCCGCAGATCACCGCGATCGACCTGGTCGCCGAGGCGCTGCAGGACCG
The DNA here is from genome assembly GCF_026130205.1 of Stenotrophomonas sp. SRS1. Classification (NCBI taxonomy): domain Bacteria; kingdom Pseudomonadati; phylum Pseudomonadota; class Gammaproteobacteria; order Lysobacterales; family Lysobacteraceae; genus Stenotrophomonas; species Stenotrophomonas sp. SRS1. The sequence goes on from NZ_JAINFD010000001.1 coordinate 85,958, forward strand.
CATCCCGCTGATCGCCGACGGTGGCATCCGCTACTCGGGCGACATCGGCAAGGCGCTGGCCGCCGGTGCCTCCACCATCATGATCGGTGGCCTGCTGGCCGGTACCGAGGAATCGCCCGGCGAGACCGAGCTGTTCCAGGGCCGCTCCTACAAGAGCTATCGCGGCATGGGCTCGCTGGCCGCGATGGAGAAGGGGTCCAAGGACCGCTACTTCCAGGACGCCTCCAGCGCCGACAAGCTGGTGCCCGAAGGCATCGAAGGCCGCGTGCCGTATCGCGGCCCGGTCGGCGGCATCATCCACCAGCTGATGGGCGGCCTGCGCGCCACCATGGGCTACGTGGGCTGCGGCACCGTCGAAGACATGCGCAGCAAGCCGAAGTTCGTCAAGATCAGCGGCGCCGGCCAACGTGAGAGCCACGTCCACGACGTGCAGATCACCAAAGAGCCGCCGAACTACCGCGCCTGATGCGGCATGAGCAAAGAGGAACGAGGAAGCTGATTCCCGTTCCTCTTTCTCTATCCGCCGCCGGTAACGACGCTGTGTTTCCCGTATTTACTCCTGCATTGCCCGGGCACCATGACCAACATCCATAACGACAAGATCCTCATCCTCGATTTCGGCGCCCAGTACACCCAGCTGATCGCGCGCCGCATCCGCGAGCTCGGCGTGTACTGCGAGATCTGGGCATGGGACCACAACCCGGCCGACATCGCCGCGTTCGGCGCCAAGGGCATCATCCTGTCCGGCGGCCCGGAATCGACCACGCTGCCGGGCGCGCCCGCCGCACCGCAGGAAGTGTTCGACAGCGGCCTGCCGATCTTCGGCATCTGCTACGGCATGCAGACCCTGGCCGCCCAGCTCGGTGGCGCCACCGAAGCGGCCGACCAGCGTGAGTTCGGCCATGCCGAAGTCAATGTTGTGCACCCGGATGCGCTGTTCAAGGGCCTGAGCGACCACGGCGGCGAGCCGAAGTTGAACGTCTGGATGAGCCACGGCGACCACGTCTCCGTCGCGCCCCCGGGCTTCACCGTCACCGCCGTGACCGATCGCATCCCGGTGGCCGCGATGGCCAACGAAGAGAAGCGCTGGTACGGCGTGCAGTTCCACCCGGAAGTGACCCACACCCTGCAGGGCCAGGCGCTGCTGCGCCGCTTCGTGGTGGACGTGTGCGGCTGCGAAACCCTGTGGACCGCCGCCAACATCATCGACGACCAGATCGCCCGTGTGCGCGAGCTGGTGGGCGATGACGAAGTGATCCTGGGCCTGTCCGGCGGCGTCGATTCGTCCGTCGTGGCCGCGCTGCTGCACAAGGCGATCGGCGACAAGCTGACCTGCGTGTTCGTCGATACCGGCCTGCTGCGCTGGCAGGAAGGCGACCAGGTGATGGCGATGTTCGCCGAACACATGGGCGTCAAGGTGATCCGCGTGAATGCCGCGGACCGCTATTTCAGCAAGCTCGAAGGCGTCAGCGATCCGGAAGCCAAGCGCAAGATCATCGGCAACCTGTTCGTGGACATCTTCGATGAAGAATCCACCAAGCTGAAGAACGCCAAGTGGCTGGCACAGGGCACCATCTACCCCGACGTGATCGAGTCGGCCGGCAGCAAGACCGGCAAGGCCCACGTGATCAAGAGCCACCACAACGTCGGCGGCCTGCCCGAGCACATGAAGCTGGGCCTGGTCGAGCCGCTGCGCGAGCTGTTCAAGGACGAAGTGCGTCGCCTCGGCGTCGAACTCGGCCTGCCGCGCAGCATGGTCTACCGCCACCCGTTCCCGGGCCCGGGCCTGGGCGTGCGTATCCTGGGCGAAGTGAAGCGTGAGTACGCCGAACTGCTGGCCAAGGCCGATGCCATCTTCATTGATGAACTGCGCAAGGCCGACCTGTACGACAAGACCAGCCAGGCGTTTGCGGTGTTCCTGCCGGTGAAGTCGGTGGGCGTGGTGGGCGATGCGCGGGCTTATGAGTGGGTGATTGCGCTAAGGGCCGTGGAGACCATCGATTTCATGACGGCGCATTGGGCGCACCTGCCGTATGAGTTCCTGGGCACGGTGAGCAACCGGATCATCAATGAGTTGCGGGGGGTTTCAAGGGTTGTCTATGACATCTCGGGGAAGCCGCCGGCTACCATTGAGTGGGAATGAATTTAGGTCTTTCGAGGACTATCGCTAGCTATCGAAAATATGTCGTAACGCGTTGAATTTGAAGTGAATTCGTTGCGGCACTTATCGGTGACTATCGCTGACCAGCAGAAAAGATTGGCGGTAGAGCTGACGGTAGAAATCGCGGCCAGATTAAGACATTCTCATTCACTACTCAGACTTTTACCGTCTTTGACGGTAAAAGTCTTCTCGGGAAAGCTTGTATTATGGGGCTTCCCAGGCATCAGCAGGTCTCCATGTCCCTGACGGTAAATCCTGACGGTAAATCCGTCAAAGCCGGAGGAAACCTCGATGTTGACCGACACTGCACTGCGCAATCTGAAGCCTAAGCCCAAGATTTATAAGGCTTCAGACCGAGACGGAATATACGTGACGATATCGCCCAGCGGTACCATCACCTTCCGCTACGACTACCGATTCAATGGCCGCCGCGAAACGTTGACCCTCGGCCGCTACGGCTCTGACGGTATTTCGCTGGCGATGGCGTGCGAACTGCTGCTCGATGCCCGCAAGAGCGTTCGGAATGGCATCTCGCCCGCGCTGGAGAAACAACGCGACAAGCGTCGGGTGGTCGCCATCAAGACCTTCAGCGCGGCGATGGATACCTGGCTGGCCAACGCAAGGCTGTCGACCCCACGAGGCGACGGCTGTGCTCCTGTGACCGAGGCTCTAAAAGCGTAGGACTCCCCGATCCTAAGAGGTTGGTCAGCCCACTCCGTAGAACTTGCTCAACGCCGTGGCTAGCACGCCGCCGGCGGTTGCCACGCTGACCTCCCAGCCGCCGGAGGCTGCCAGGGTGACCATCTTGCCAATCCACGCGCTGACTTTGGGTCCAAAGCCTCCTGCCGTGCGTGGCTCGGGATCGTCTCGCACGGCATGCTCAAGTTCCTTGATGTCGGCTTCCCGAACTCCCTTTTCGGCCAGATAACGTGCCAGTGACGAGAAGTCCGACGCAGCGATGTTTTGCGTATTGGTCTGTGATACAGAGCCGCCCTCCACATTGCCTAGGATGCCCTGGAAATTCTCGATACGAATATTGTGGCTACTCATGGCCGTCTTCTTCTCGCTCGCCGAAAATGAAATTCCATCACCCAGTACGCCTTCAGCCTCCAGCGAAAGCGCCCATTCCATGATGCGCGTGCGCACCGTATTGAGAATGGCGATCAGCTTGTTGGGGCCGACCACGCGGAGCGGCCGAAGCTGAGCAAACTCCCCCTGCAGCGACATCAGGAGTCGCTCGGCTTCTGGCTGAAACTGATACGTGATCTCACCGCGCCGGGTCCCGGAAACTAGCTCGCCCAAGGACGCCACGGATTCGGTCACATGAATTCTCGCAACCGAATCGTGTAGATCCTTCGGAAGAATGAAGGGCTGCAATCCGTGATATGGATTGTGAACTCGCAGATCGCCTTGGATGATCCTGTACGCAGGGAGACTTTCCAAGCCAGTCCCGGAATAGCCGTTGAGTTCCGAGAGTATCCACCCGCGGAATTCGGCCAAGTTCAGCTTGGTGGCAACCATCAACGCCTTGCGGAGCAAATCATTGATGTCGTGATTGCTATCGGATGCCAATTCTTGAAGCTGGATGACAATGGGCTGAGTCATGAAGGAGCGCCTTATCAGGAAATAGAACTAACCCGCTCTATGAGCGCTCACGAGCAGAAGTGTGCGTCAATCTCTTCATTTCAGGACTTCGAAGGAGCGCAGGAACTTCGCGCTGGTAGATAACCTCCTTCTCGGCGTCCGCAGCAGTGGTGTCGAGTTCTTCATGAAAACTAAGGTACTCCGAGATATGGACCTCTGCGATCACGGCGTCCAGTTGTTCAAAATCTTCCTCGGACTCAGGGGATGGCACATCGAGGATCAAGTCGATGTCGCCCACTGTCTCGGCGCCGGCGAGATAGCTGCCGAACACATGAACGCGATCGATCGTCATACGCAATTCCGGCCTTGCATTGACTTTTCTGACGGCTTCCAAGAAATTTCCAAGGATCTTCCGCGCGTCGCCTAGGGCCAGACGTTCACGATCCTGTGCGTGGGCCAGCGCCATCCCCTGAGGGGTTGGTGTCCTCTTCGCCTGGTCGACGTAACCGTCAGCGATCAGTACGGCGAGCAGGCCTGCCCCTTGCTCTCTGTCCAAATTCAGTTGCTGCGCCAAAAAATCGTCCGTGATGGTCTTGCGCTCGTAGCGCACCTCGCCATTTACAAATTTGACGGTCTCGATTTCCAAAAAAGCGATGAACGCGTCGCGCACGCGCATGGCCTCAAGCCCGCCGATCAGTTTTCCCCGAATTTCCATTCATCCTTCCCGTCTGGATTCAAGACAATTCTAGCTTCATAGAAGCGCGTCTGCGGGCTCGCGAGTAGCCCCCTTTTGATCATCGCTCCGTGGCGGCGATCGCACCTTGCCGATGGGCGAAGATGGTGGCCCTCGTCTTTCAGCAGTCCGATGACCGCGATGGCAATGGCCTCGCCCTTCAGTAGATCGGCCTAATTGTAGAAAGCTCTACCCATGGTCGGGACGGCCGCTGCGGTGACGGCGTTGGAGCACTTGGCCGCCTTGGTCGAACCCAGCGGGCAAGCTTGCCCGGCCGGAGAGCGCAACAGGGCGGGCTGATGTTGGCCCGCAGTTCCCAACACCTCATCGTGTGCAGGTCTTAGCGGTGTGCCTTGCGGCGGGCTAGAGAACCGTCGCCGCTGACCGGGAGAAGTGGACGGGCTGCCGTTTGTCCGAATCGACTCGTCTTGTGGAAAGAATGCACCCATCATGTCATCGGCGAGGCCGTTCGCACGCGGCGCCGCGCACTAGGGCGTAGGCCTGGTTCCCTTGGCGCTGCGGGAGCGCGAAGCGTGCAATCAGTCGGGTTGCCTCCCTGGACGTTTTGGCACACAAAGGACATAGAAGAAGATGGAGAAGCGGACTCTCGAGAGAGGAGTATCACCTTCGCAGTTCATGCGTCAGATTCGGCCCGAGCAGTATTCAGACTCCACTGCCCGGACAACGCATCGGCTGAAGCCAGAAGTGCTTTCCCATCATCTGGACACCCTCACCGAGCGAAACCAGACCCACGACTTTGAGCTGTTCTGCCGGAAGCTCTGCGAGCGGGCCATCTGCCCCAATCTGAGACCGGCAACGGGGCCCGAGGGCGGCGGCGATAGCAAGGCCGACACCGAGACGTCGCCCGTCGCGGAGGAGATCGGCAAGCTGACGTACGTTGGCTTGGCGAATGGTGGAAGCGAACGCTGGGCGTTCGCTTTCAGCGCCAAGAAGACGTGGGCCGAGAAAGCGCGATCCGACGTGGAGGGAATCGTCTCCACCGGGCGCGGTTACACGCAGATCATCTTCGTGACGTCCAGGGCCGCGCGTGCGAAGGATCGGGCTCGCGTGGAGGATGAGCTTACCCAGAAGTACGGTGTTCGCGTCACCGTCCATGACCGAGCATGGATCCTGACTGAAGTCATCGAAAAGAATCGCCTGGATCTTGCCTACAACTATCTCGGCGTGGGCGATGAAACGAGCGATCTCGATCTCGGGCCCTCGGACTATTCGCGCAAGCGGCAGTTGGAGGACGTGGAGAGGGAACTGGCCGACCCTTCCGTTTTTGACGGAATGGAAATGCAGCGTGCGACGGAGGCGCTCGTCGCGGCCAAGCTGGCTCGGGAACTGGAACTGACGCGCGTGGAGGTGGACGGCCGCTTTATCCGGGCCATTCGCCTGGCGGATGACGGAGGAACCCATCGCCAACAGCTCACTGCGCGCTACGAGGCGCTCTGGACCGCGTTCTGGTGGTTCGACGACATCAAGACCGTCGTGGCGGGGTACGACGACTTCGAAGCACGGGTTCTGGCCGACACCTTTGCGAAGAACCTGGAGATGCTTTGCAACTTGGCGCAGCTGCTGTTCAACGCCGTTACTCATGAACATCTGACGGCGGAGCAGGCGGGGCTCGACACGCGAATTGCGCGTCTAAAGACCCGGCTTGCCGAGTTGGCGAACGATCTTGAGCGGCCCAACAATGCCTTGGAGGCAAAGACTTCACTCCTGACCATCCGCGTGAATGAGGCCATGTTGGCCGAGCAGCCGGATCAGTTGAGTTCGCTCTGGCCGCAGTTTGCCGACGTCGTCGCGCAGGCCGAGGGCTTGGGGGAATACGATGCCGGCCGCCTCACCCGGCTCATCGAGGTGTTCGGCCAGGTCGCTGGGAAGGATCGCGGCTACGGAGATCTGGTCGACCAACTCTCCGCTTTCGTCGGCCGGCGCACAGGGCAGGGTCAAGGCGCGCTGATTCTGCTTAAGCGTGCGCAGCAGCTGGATTTCGACGAGAACATGGAGATGATCCGGCTTCTGGGGAAGGCCGCTCCGATGTTGGCGAAGAAGGAGTATGCGGACGACCGGATCAAGGCGCTCGCGCTTCTCGCCATGGCCTATCGAAGTGCTGGGTTGCTGTGGGCCGCGCGAGCCGCCTGCACCTCGGCCGTAGCGGCGATCTTCATCGAGGCCGACGAGAGAGGCGACCTTCCGCCAAGCATCTTGCCGATGATGATGACCTTCGCATGGGTGGCCGTCGAACTGAAGCACTTTCCTGAAGTGCTGGATGCGATCCAGGTGGTGCGGGGCTGCTTGAGCAGCTTGCCCTTCGACGAGGAGTCCAAGCAGAAAGCCGCTGACCGGTTGAAAGATTTCGACATGATTCTGGGCTGCCAGATCGTCAACCTTGCCTGGGAGGCGATGCCTCGGCTGGAGAGGATTCCCGACGTCCTGGCTGGTCTCGATCTGCACACCAGCCGAGCCGTTCTTCTGTATCGGCTGGGTTACGAGGCGACCTTGCGAGAAGAAGGTTGGATTCCGGCGGAAGAGTCGACGCAGGCGGTGGAGAGCTTCTTCAATCAGCTAGCTGGACAGCCTGCGGGCGATGCGCGTTGGCGACCGGCGATCTTCAATGACGCTCAGGCGCAGGTGCTCGTGGGCTCTGTGCTTGGCGTTCGGATCCATGTGAAGCACGAGCCCACGGAGGTGTCCATCACGGTGGCCGAAGCGATCGCGGGAACGGTGGAGGCCTTCCTCGCGACCGCGTTCGAGATCAACGCCTTTGCCCATGCGGAACGTTTCGATGTGACGGTTGTTGAGGCGGATGTCGATGGGTTCACGGTTTCGGCGGATGCGGACAGAATGATGCTCTCCGTTCAATGGCCTGCCTGGCTGTTCCCAGGGTCGCGTTCTGCATCGAATGAGTTCATCCGGATGCTCCTGGACGTGGCGGCCACCATATTCTCGGCGACCTGTCATGTGAAGAACGTCCAAGACGTGTCTCGGCTCGTCGCTTCGGATGCTGCGATGGATCGCGTTGCGATGATCGGTTCCTTGAGCGTCAGCCGTCAGCGCATCTTCGGCGGCGTGGCGCGTCTGTCTGTCTGGGACAGACACTCTCTAAAGCGATACGAAGCGAAGCCGGATCGCCCAACGGTGCATCCCGTGTCTCCGTCCAGGGAGGCTGCGGAGCTGGGCAGCGAGCGCGGCTTGGAAGACACGAAAGGGCCACGGCTCAGCGACCATCGTCAAGTGAAGGTCCGCTCGGTCATCGACGTGCGCCTGTGGGATCGTGCGAAGTGGTTGGGTGCGGCCTACGAGCGGCTTCACCCAACGGACCCGCCATTCCTGGGGCTGATCTTCGAGGACCGCGACGCCGCAATCGCGATCTTCCAGCGGTGGCGGGACCGGTTTGGGGCCGTGGATGAAAATGAGGAAATCTACATCGGCATTCTTCGCCGGTTCTCCGCCGAGTATCCGACGCACTACGGGATGGTGATAACGTCGAATGTTCCAGTGGATCCCACCGATTCGCCCGTTGCCGTGATGATGGCGCGGTCGCTCATCATGCAGCCCCCGACCGATGTCAATCTGGATCGGTTCCTGAGTTCCTTTGAAAGTGAGGGTTCGTATCTCTTGATTCCGCTTGTGCTGGCACCCGGGCAGCCGCCGGAGCCGATCACGGACCTCTATCTGGTGAAGCGGAGACTGTCCGTCAAAGTCCCGTCCCAGGTCGGAGAACACGACGTTGAAGCCGGCTTCCTGGCATCTCACGGGATGAAGAAAGAGCCGATTCGATAGCCGGCGCAGGATGCCATTCCATCAGGAGGAGCTGTCTCTGCCCCTGGGTCACACCGTTCGCGCACCGCCGCGCGGGCGGGGTGACGGAGCGCTACGCCACGGCGCGCTGCGGCAGATTGTGTGCTTACGTGCCGTCCTCCCGTCGAATTCGCGTCGGACCACGCTCGTGTCGCTCGCACGGCACGATCCTTCCAGCACGCCAGTTCGCCCACTTCATCAGAAAATCGGCGTGAAATCCGACCAACGGTCGGACACGTCCAGGCGCCGTCATGTGATAGTGGAGTCCGTCGACGGAATGCACGTCTTGAAGGCGCAGCGGAGAGCAAGTGGTGAAGCCGGGATCGTCATTGGAAAAGGACGTGCAGTGGGTCTACAGCTACTTGCTCAACATGAAGGACGAAGGCGTCATTGTCGGCAACTCGGTGCGCATGGTCGGAAAGAGCGGACTAGCACACGAGATCGACGTCTACTACGAATTCGCCAGGGCCGGCATCCGCCATCGCGTCGCCATCGAGTGCAAGGATTGGAAGTCGGCTGTCTCCAAGGGACAGGTCCAGGAATTCGAGTCGAAGCTTCGCGACATCGGCAGCATCACCGGCGTGATGGTCTCCCGGCACGGCTATCAGAGCGGCGCGGATGCCTTCGCTCGGCACCACGACATTCTCACGCTGCGCTTTGACGAGCTGCCGAGCTTCGGCACCATCCTGGCGCAGCGCTTGACTGCGGTCGCCTTGCCGGATGAGAGCTACCTCGGCGAGCCGTTCTGGGTGCTCATGGAACTGCGCAACGGCAAGGCGACCGGCTCGCACTTCGCGCCGTTGAATGCCGAGGGGAAGCCCCGCATTCCGCTGCTGTTGTCCAAGTACCACGCGGAGCGATTGCTCGGCATGCTCGAACTGGACCCGACCCGTTGGGGGGCGCGTGGGCTGCCTCGATTTGCCCTGCGGGCGTTTCTGCTGACCTTAGAAGTCTTCGAAAAGCGCGCGGACGGCGCAGCGGAGTTGCTGTTTCTGCCGCCGGATGCGTTGCCGGATGCGAAGTTCATCGCCATTCCCATGTCCAGGGAGGCGCTACGGCGCGAGTACTACGGTGGCGAGATCCCTTCGATCGAGGAGGCCGTCAATCGCCGTCAGGAGTCTGGCGACACTCAGCAGTGAACGTCGTAATCGCAGAGTAATCGACCAGTCCGATCGGCGTCAGCCGGTAGGCGAAAGCGTTCCTTCATTGGGTTTCAAGGGCAAGGGCGTGAACTGTCCATTCTTTCGCCGACGCAGGAGGGGGAGGGCGGCGCGCCTGTCATCGGCCGGGTGGCCGGCAAGGGTCTGACCGACGAGCTGCGCGACCGAGGCTACCTCGTCGTCGATGGCACCGATGGGAAGGCACACTACGTGGTGCTGGGCGCAAGCGACGAGCTGGCGAACTACCCGCCAGGAGCGGTCGTCGAGGTGAAGGGAACCGCGGGTGCGCGCGCGGCTGACCGCTCCATCGCCGCCCTGGCGAGCAACGGCCTCTACAGCACCGAGCATCACCTCTCCGTCGTCCGCGCCAACGCCCCGGCTGGCCGTGAGCCACAGGAGGTCGTTGCCGCTCACGTGCGCCGCCTGGAAGCGCTGCGCCGTGCGGGCATCGTCGAGCGCGTCTCCGAAGGGCTCTGGAAGGTGCCGGACGACCTGCCCGAGTGCGGCCGCCAGTACGATACCCGGCGCCTGGGGGACGCGGCCGTGGAACTGAGATCGCACTTGCCGATCGAGCGGCAGACCCGTGTGCTCGGTGCCACGTGGCTCGATCAGCAGTTGATCGGCGGACGCGCGGTCCTTGGCAATCGAGGCTTCGGCGCCGAGGTCCACGACGCGCTGCGGCAACGCGCCGATTTCCTGGTCGAGCAGGGCTTGGCCCAGAAGAAGGGGCAGCGGCTGGTGCTCGCGCGCAACCTGCTGGCGACCTTGCGGGATCGAGACCTCGCCGACGCCGGGAAGCGCATCGCCCATGAGACCGGCTTGGTGCATCAACCGGTCCCCGAAGGCCTGTCCTGAAGGGGGTTTACCGCCGTAGCGTGCAACTGGCCAGCGGACGCTTCGCGCTGCTTGAGGACGGCTTGGGATTCCGCCTCGTTCCCTGGCGTCCGGTGATAGAGTCGCGGATCGGCCAGGTGCTGGCTGCGACGGTCCGGGGAGCCGGCGTTACCTGGGAGGTGGGGCGTCGACGGGGAATCGGGATTGGCTGAATCAGCGTACGTGTTCGACCCTCAAGGGGTTGGGCCGCCAGGGGCCTAGCGAGTACAGCGATTGTGGCGGCGCGGTTCGCGGGCTTGGTCTGGACTTAGTCGATGGTCGAGCAAGATCCCATGATCGAGCGCGTCGCCACTTGCCGGTGTGGTCAACTTAGGATCGTCTGTCAGGATGATCCGGTTCGGGTATCGGTATGTCATTGCTTCGAGTGCCAGAAGCGCAGTGGCAGCGCGTTTGCCGGCCAGGCTCGCTTTGCGCAAACCCACGCGCAGCCAGCGGGGCAATTCAGCGAGTACTCGTCCAGGGGCGAGAGCGGAGCAACGACGACCTTCCACTTCTGCCCCAACTGCGGCTCCACCGTCTTCTACGCCAGTACGAGATTCCAGGGCTTCGTCGCGGTGGCGGTCGGCGCGTTCGCTGATGCCGACCTCCCTGCGCCGTCCATCTCCCTGTTTTAAGAACGACGACACGGCTGGGCCGTCATTGCCGGCGAGCACATTGAACACTTGGATTAAGCCGCCCGGCAGCTCAACCTTGCAGTACCTTGCAGTGGGTGTGCGTATCACCCTCGGCCCCTCTTATCGGCCAATGGATCGACGACGTGAAGGCGCTGGTCGGCCGGGTCATACGCCATCAACAGCATATTTCCGATCGGTTTCGCTTCCGTTAGCCCCTCTATTTTCGACGGTTCAAGCGTTCCAGCGTGCAGATCGGCCAGGAACTGCAGAAAGGTGTCCTGCGCCGCATTGCATGTCGTCGCGTCGAAGTCATTGCGCATCAGGAGCTTCACGCGGTAGCCGTTCTCCAGATCGGCCATGATCGAATAGAGGATCGAGTATCTCGGGATTTCCGATTCTGCTTTTCCCTCGGTGAAATAGAGTCTTCCCGTTGGAACCCCCTTCCCGGTGAACTTCGCCGAAAGTTTGCCGATGGCCGCCTTCAAAATCGCGTAGTGGTCTTTGCCGGCTTCCTTGAGGAAGGAATCAAAGTAGGCCTTTCCGATGTAGACAATGACTGCGGTAGGGATCATCCACTCCAGAGCCGCATAGGGACCAGGCTGTGGCTTGGCCTGTATCCGGAGATCCAGGCCAGCGGTCTCGAGATCCCGCTCGAACTCGGCAAAGTTGCTTGGATCGATCACATCCAAGTGGAGCAATCCGATCTGCGGTGGTCCTTGCGATTCATCCATGATAGGTCCTTTCGGGAATGCCAGGGGGAAGGCTGATTTCGCGGATGCTCTGTTCATGCCGACCTCCGCGAGAGGTGTAGAAACAATACCGCCGACCGGTGATCCCGTCACTCCCAAGACACTACCTGACAGAGCGTTTGAACGGGTGTCTGGCATTGGGACTGATCGTGGCACAGCAGGAGACTTGCCCCCCGGGATTACGCGCGCCACCGAATCAGACCGGGCACTTGCTACTTCGGTCGTCTTTGGGCCGGGGCCAGGGACATTTCTCGTAGCTCGGCGACCCGGTAAATGAACCACGTTACCGCCGGCGAGGGTTCGGTATTGAGCCGCAGCAGGTACGTCGTCAACATGGGGTGGTGGTCGGCCAAGGGCCTTGCCTCGATACCGTGCTCCCGACAAGCGGTGCACTGCGCAGAAGTTGTTGGAGCGCGTTCAGAACTAATCCATTTCGCGCCCTGACGCGCAGGGAGGATTGACCAATCTGAGACCACACTGCTTGAGCAGACTAGTGCTCGGGGTTTTCAGGTGGACCGACCGGTCTTTCGTAGGCATGGCAACGACCGGTCTTGGCCGGAATCGGATGTTGTTCGATGTGACGCTAGACAAAATCTGCCGTGAGTATGCTCCGTAAAGCAGATCACTCCGGTCTCACCTCGTGGCACGCCCACTCAGCCAACCCTCTGCAAGCCAAAAACAACCCATCCACGACCCCCTCATCCAGATGCCGCTCCGGCTCCGCTGCCACCCGGCAGCGGTCCGCCGAATGCAGCACCTCCAGCACGGTCAGTAGTCCCACCAATGCCCGCTCAGTCCTCGCCAGGCTCACGCGGCGCCCGGGAGAGACGTCGTTCTCCGGCCAGGGCAGTCCATCTGCGCCCTCGCAGCCGCGCATGCGCTTGAGGATGCCGAGGAGGTAGTTCAGGTCGGGCAGGGGGGGCGTCGTTGATGGGCTCAACAACGGTGCACGAAGAGAAGGTGTCGGATTCGTTCATGGCGTCGGCTTCCGTGGCTGTGCTTAACAGCGCCACCGCGTGAGCGGGTGGCGGACGGTGCGGGTTGCAAACCGGGACGCAGAGAAGTGACCGGCGGGCCCGAAGGCCCCTACGCACCGTCCGCCATATAGGCCGACGGATTGCCAGTCGGCACCGCCTCAGGACGGTGCCGACTGGCAAGCGTAATCACTCTGCGTCTCGGGTTTGCACGCCCGGCCACTCGCTTTCAGTGGCGCGCCATGGTGTTTACGCAGCCGCTTCGAATGCCAATAGAAATTCGCGAAGGAATCGCCCAATCCGAGAGCGAAGAACTATTGTTGCACGCACCATTCGTGCAGCACGCGACGCCAGCAGACGCATTCGTGCAGCTGCTCTGTCGATTGCGAATCAAAATGCCGTAATCGCCCATGCCACAGGCGAATAGCGCGACGGCCTTCTTTGCAACAGTTCTTAGTCCGCCTCGCCAAGCAACGGCGCGCGATCAGCTGCATACCCCGAAAACCGGTTCAAAGCCGACACCGTTAGCAAGCTCGCAGCTTCAACCGACGCCAGGCTCAGCAGCATTCCCCACCAGCAACTCAATCATCGCCCGCGCTGCCGCCGACTGCCGCCGATGTGGCGCATAGATCACCGAGAACGGCCGCGATCTCCCCCGCAGCTGCGGCAGCACTTCCACCAGCTGTCCGCGCTGCAATCGCTCGCGCACGATGAACTCATAGCTCTGGCAGATGCCGATGCCCTGTTCGGCCAGCGACACCACACCCAGCACATCGTCGGAGGTCTCGATGGACGAACGCGGCAGCCAGTCCACGTCGCGCCCGTCGCCGCGGAAGATCCAGGGCGCCAGCCGCCCGGTGCGCGGCATCACGAAGGGCAGGCACAGGTGCTGCTGCAGGTCGTCCAGCGTCTGCGGCGTGCCGCGGCGTTGCAGGTAGTCCGGCGCAGCGACCAGCAGCAGCGGCGCGTCCTCCAGCTTACGCGCCACCAGCCCGCTGTCCGGCAGCTGGCCCAGGCGGATGGCCAGGTCGAAGCCTTCGGCCACCAGGTCCACGTTGCGGTTGGTGATATTCAGTTCCACCTGCACCTGCGGGTACTGCTGCGCAAAGCGCGCCAGCACGGGCGGCAGCCGGTAGTGGCCATAGGTGGTGGGCACGCTCAGGCGCACGCGGCCGGCCAGCGCACCGTCCTGGGCCAGTACGTCGCGCTCGGCGTCGTCCAGCAGGCCGAAGGCGGTGCGCACCTGTTCCAGATAGAGCCGCCCGGCGTCGGTCAGGCCCACGCGGCGGGTGGTCCGCTGCAGCAGCTGCCGGCCCAGCCGCGCTTCCAATCGGGTGACCGCGCGGCTCAGCACCGAGGGCGTGGTGGACAGCGCCACCGCGCCGGCCGTGAACGAGCCGTGCTCCACCACCGTCGGGAACACCTCCACGTCGCCCAGGTAGTCGAACTTGCGGCTCATTTGGCTCTCCGGGGAACAGATGTTTTGCGATGGGGCCAATTTATCGCCGCTGGGGGGATGAATAAAGTGGCGGCCATTCCCCGATAGGAGCTCCCCATGAACCTGATGACCCGGCTGGCCGCAGCGCTGGCCTCGACCCTGGCCGCGACCGGCGCGCATGCCGCCAACGTGCTGGTGGTGCTGTCCGACGAAAACCACCTGGACCTGAAGGACGGCAAGGTGCTGTCCACCGGCTTCTATCTCAACGAGCTGATGCAGCCGGTCAAGCTGCTGCTGGACGCGGGCCACGAGGTGACCTTGGCCACGCCGCAGGGGCGGGCGCCGACGGTGGATGCGTCCTCGGTGACGCCGGCGCACTTCGGCAACGATGCCGCGCAGCTGAAACTGCACAAGGAGCTGCTGGAGAAGCTTGCGCTGACCTCGCCGACGGCCTCGCCGGTGGTCAGCCTTGCGCGCGTCGAGCAGCAGGGCTACGCGCGGTTTGATGCGGTCTACATTCCCGGTGGCCACGCGCCGATGCAGGACCTGCTGAAGAGCCCCGCGCTGGGCCGGCTGCTGGCCGACTTCCACCAGCGCAACAAGACCACCGCGCTGGTCTGCCATGGGGCGATCGCGCTGCTGTCGACGCTGCCGGATGCGGGTGGTTTCGTGGCGAAGCTGGAAGCCGGTGCGATGCCGGCTACGCCGAGGTGGATCTACAGCGGCTACCAGATGACGGTGATCAGCAACCAGGAAGAAGAGCAGGCCAAGCCGCTGTTGGGCGGCGGCGAGATGAAGTTCTACCCGCAGACTGCGTTGCAGCGGGCGGGTGCGAAGTTCAGCAGCAACGCTACGCCGTGGACGGGGCATGTGGTGGTGGACCGCGAGCTGATTACCGGTCAGAACCCGGCTTCGGCGCTGGCGGTGGTGCAGCGATTGATTGAGCGGTTGAAGAGCGAAGAGAGCTTGGCGCTGGATTCCAGCAGAGACCAGAAGTAGGGACCTGGCGGGCGGTCCTCACGCCATGTGGCAAAGGCCGGTACCGCGCGTGCCGCAGCGCTTGCCGCCAACAAACAAACGGCCCGCAGTGGGCCGTTTGCTTTGGTGCCTGCAAAGCGTCCGAGCATGGCTCGGACCTACAGACCTGCCTCAGATATGCAGCGCATGCCCCAACGCACGCAGCGCCGCTTCCTGCACCGCCTCACCCAGGGTCGGATGCGGGTGGATCGTCCCGGCGATGTCCTCCAGCGTGGCGCCCATCTCAATCGACTGCACGAAAGCAATCGACAGCTCCGACACCTGCACGCCCACGGCCTGCCAGCCGAGAATCCGGTGATCGCTGCTGCGTGCGACAACGCGCACGAAGCCATCGGTCGATTCCAGCGACATCGCACGGCCGTTGGCCGCGAACGGGAACAGCGCGACCTTGGTCTCGATGCCCTGTGCCTTGGCTTCGTCCGGTGACAGCCCGACCACCACGATTTCCGGATCGGTGAAACACACCGCTGGAATCGCGGCCGGCACGAAGTGGCGCTTCCTGCCGCTGACGATCTCGGCCACCAGTTCGCCCTGCGCCATCGCCCGGTGCGCGAGCATCGGCTCACCGGCGACATCGCCGATCGCCCACACGTTGCGCATCGAGGTTTTGCACTGGTCGTCGATCTTGATCGCCTTGCCGGTCAGATCCAGCTGCAGCGATTCGAGATTGAAGCCGTCGGTCTTCGGGCGACGGCCGACCGCGACCAGGATCTGGTCGGCGTCCAGCGCGATTTCGTTACCGTCCTTGTCGCGCACGCGCAGCTGACCGTTCTCGGCCAGGCCGAGCACGCTGTGGCCGGTCAGCAGCTTCACGCCGGATTTCTCCAGGTGCGTGGCCACCGGCTTGGTCAGCTCGGCGTCGTAGGCCGGCAGGATGCGCTCCTGGGCCTCGACCACGGTGACGTCGCAGCCCAGCTTGCGGTACACCGTGCCCAGCTCCAGGCCGATGTAGCCGCCACCGACGACGATCAGCTGCTTGGGCAGCGAGGTCGGCGAGAGGGCTTCGGTGGAGGAGATGACCTTGCCGCCGAACGGCAGGAACGGCAGTTCCACCGGCACCGAGCCGGTGGCCAGCAGCAGGTGCTCGCAGGTGATGCGCAGCGTGCCGCCATCTTCGGCGGCACCGGCGATCTCGACGGTCTTGCCGTCGACGATCGTGGCCCAGCCCTTGATCAGCTGCGCACCGTTCTTCTTCAGCAGCGCGCTGACGCCACCGGTCAGCTTCTTGACGATGCCGGCCTTCCACGCGACGGTCTTGGCCAGGTCCAGCGACGGCGCCTGCACGCTGATGCCCAGCGGCGAGGTGCCTGCGGCATAGGCGGTGACCTTGGCGAACTCCTCGGCGGCATGGATCAGCGCCTTGGAGGGAATGCAGCCGATGTTGAGGCAGGTACCACCCGGATTGACGCCCTCGACCACGATGGTCTTGACGCCGAGCTGGCCGGCGCGGATGCCGGCGATGTAACCGCCGGGACCGCCGCCGATGATCAGCAACTGGGTTTGAAGGGTATTGGACATCGCTTACTCCACGAACAGCAGGGCCGGGGTTTCCAGGCGCGTACGGATCGCCTGCACGAACTCGGCCGCATCCATGCCATCGACGATGCGATGGTCGAACGAAGACGACAGATTCATCAGCTTGCGCGCCACCACCTGCCCCTCGCGGAACATCGGGCGTTCGATGATGCGGTTCACACCGACGATCGCCACTTCCGGATGGTTGATGATCGGGGTCGACACCACACCGCCCACCGCACCGAGGCTGCTGATGGTGATGGTCGAGCCGGACAGCTCCTCACGCGTTGCTTTGCCCACGCGCACGGCATTGGCCAGGCGCGCGATCTCGGTGGCGGTCTGCCACAGGTCCAGCGACTCGGCATGGGCGACCACCGGCACCGACAGGCCGACCTCGCTCTGGGTCGCGATGCCCAGCTGCACACCCTCGTAGCGGGTCACGATGTTGGCCTGGTCATCGAACCGGGCGTTCATCTGCGGGAAGTCGCGTGCGGCCAGCACCACGGCGCGTGCCAGCAGCGGCAGCAGGGTCAGCTTGCCGCGCTCCTTCGCCCAGCGCTCGTTGAGCTTGGCGCGCAGGGCCTCCACTTCCGTGACGTCGATTTCTTCCACATAGGTGATGTGCGGAATGGTCGTCCAGGACTGCTGCATCTTCTGCGCGATCTTGCGACGCAGGCCCATGATCGGCACCTGCTGCTCGCCGGTACGGCGCGCGTAGCTGCTGCCGCCGGCACTGCCACCGACCGGCTGCGCCTTGCCACCGGCGGCGGCGTAGGCATCCAGATCGGCCTGCAGGATGCGACCGCCCGGGCCGGTGGCCGGCACGTAGCGCAGCTCGACACCCAGATCCCAGGCGCGGCGGCGCACGGCCGGCGAGGCCAGGGGGGCTTCACCGGCGTTGAGCACGCCGTTGGTCACCGCGCCACGCGCGTCCTGCTTGGCGGCAGGGGCGGGTGCGGATGCCGCGGCGGCCTTGGCCGGCGTCGCAGCCGGTGCAGCCTCGGCGGCGGCCGCAGGTACAGCAGCAGGCGCAGCAGCCTTGGATGCAGCAACCGGTTCGGCCGGCGCCGCAGCCGCAGGTGCACTGGCGGCACTGGCATTGCCCGCGCCGTCCACTTCCAGGCGGATCAGCTCGCTGCCGACGGCCATCATCTGGCCGGGCGTGCCGCCCAGCGAGACCACGGTGCCTGACACGGGCGAGGGGATCTCGACCATGGCCTTGTCGGTCATGACCTCGGCCACGACCTGGTCTTCGGCGACCGGGCCACCGACCTCGACCTTCCAGGTGATCAGTTCGACTTCGGCGATACCTTCACCGATGTCCGGCATCTTGATGACGTGATGTCCCATGGTTCAGTCCTCCAGCACGCGCTGCATTGCATCGATGACCCGGGACGGACCCGGGAAGTAATCCCATTCCTGCGCGTGCGGATACGGGGTGTCCCAGCCGGTAACGCGTTCCACCGGGGCCTGCAGGTGGTAGAAGCAGTGCTCCTGCACCAGTGCGACCAGTTCGGCGCCGAAGCCGCAGGTGCGGGTGGCTTCGTGCAGCACGATGCAGCGGCCGGTCTTCTTGACCGAATTGACGATGGCCTCCAGGTCCAGCGGCCACAGGCTGCGCAGGTCGATCACTTCGGCATCGATCCCGGCATCTTCAGCGGCGGCCTTGGCCACCCACACGGTGGTGCCGTAGGTGATGATCGTCAGTGCCTTGCCTTCGCGGGCGATGGCGGCCTTGTCCAGCGGCACGTTGTAGTAGCCCTCCGGCACCAGGTTGTCCGGGTACTTGGACCACGCGGTGACCGGGCGGTCGTGGTGACCGTCGAACGGGCCGTTGTACAGGCGCTTGGGCTCCAGGAAGATCACCGGATCGTCGTTCTCGATCGAGGCGATCAGCAGGCCCTTGGCGTCGTACGGGTTGGACGGCATGACCGTGCGCAGGCCGGTGGCGTGGGCGAAGATCGCCTCCGGGCTCTGGCTGTGGGTCTGGCCACCGTAGATGCCACCGCCGCACGGGGTGCGGAACACCAGCGAGGAGGTGAAGCTGCCGCCGGAGCGATAGCGCATGCGCGCCGCTTCGGACACGATCTGGTCGTAGGCCGGGTAGATGTAATCGGCGAACTGGATTTCAGCGACCGGGCGCAGGCCGTAGGCGGCCATGCCGATCGCCGCACCGGCGATGCCGTTCTCGGAAATCGGCGCATCGAACACGCGCTGCTTGCCGTACTTGGTCTGCAGGCCGTCGGTGCAGCGGAACACGCCGCCGAAGTAGCCCACGTCCTGGCCGAAGACCACCACGTTGTCGTCGCGTTCCAGCATCACGTCCATCGCCGAGCGCAGCGCCTGGATCATGGTCATCGGCGTGCCGCCGGTGTTGTTCTGTTCAATCCCGCTCATGTGTTCAGACTCCCAACTGCTGACGCTGGCGACGGAGGTGTTCGGGCATGTCCTTGTAGACGTCTTCGAACATGAGGGCCGCGCCGGGACGGTTGTCGCTGCCGAGCAACCCGTGGGTCTCGGCTTCCTTGAGGGCACGCAGGATCTCGGCATCCAGTTCGGTGCGCAGTTCGTCGTGCTGCTGCTCGCTCCACAGGCCGCGCTTGATCAGGTGCTGCTTCAGGCGGTCGATCGGATCGCCGAGCGGGAACTGCTGGGCATCATCGGCGGGGCGGTACTTGGACGGATCATCCGAGGTCGAATGCGGCCCGGCGCGGTAGGTCACCCACTCGATCAGGGTCGGGCCCAGGTTGCTGCGGGCGCGTTCGGCAGCCCAGCGCGAGGCGGCGTACACGGCCAGAAGATCGTTGCCGTCCACACGCAGCGACGGAATGCCGTAGCCCACGCCGCGGGCGGCAAAGGTGGTGTTCTCACCGCCGGCGATGGCCTGGAAGGTGGAAATCGCCCACTGGTTGTTGACCACGTTGAGCACGACCGGTGCGCGGTACACGTGCGCGAAGGTCAGCGCGGCGTGGAAGTCGCCTTCGGCGGTCGCGCCATCACCCACCCATGCGGTGGCGATGCGGGTGTCGCCCTTGATCGCCGAAGCCATCGCCCAGCCCACGGCCTGGATGTACTGGGTGGTCAGGTTGCCGGAAATCGAGAAGAAGCCGTAGTCCTTGTACGAATACATGATCGGCAGCTGGCGGCCCTTCAGCGGGTCGGCCGCGTTGGACAGTACCTGGCAGATCATATCGACCAGCGAGACCTGCTTGGTGATCAGGATGCCCTGCTGGCGGTAGGTCGGGAACTGCATGTCGTCATCGCGCAGCGCCAAGGTCTGGCCGACGGCGATGGCTTCTTCACCCAGGCACTGGATGTAGAACGAGGTCTTCTTCTGGCGCTGGGCGATCAGCAGGCGGGCGTCGTAGGCGCGCGTCTTGAGCATGGCGTGCATCGCACGCAGCAGCACCGCGTCGTCGATGTCGGCAGCCCAGGGGCCCACGGCGTCGCCGTTGTCATCCAGCACGCGGATCAGCTGGCCGGTCATCGGCGCGGTCTGGCTGGCGCTCACGTCCACGGGCGGCTTGTCGACCGCGCCGGCGGGGCTCAGCTTCAGATAGGAAAAGTCGGTGGCCTGGCCGGGACGGGCGCTGGGCTCGGGCACGTGCAAACGCAACGGTTCACTCGTGGCGGGAATCTGGGGTGATGACATGTCAGGGGCCTCGCTGGGCTTGGGTCATGAAGCTACAGGCATACCGCCGGCGGGGGGCAACGGTAATGGCGATGTTGACGCGCCGATATCCGGGCTGGATCTCGTCGCGAAGCGGGTAAGGACCAGCGCTTGCAAGGCGGCTGGGGCCATGGCGCATTGCACCCGATGTGAAGTCTAGAGGCACAGCGGCTTATCGTAAATTTGTTTAATTGCGTATGAGGTATTGTTTATTCAGATATCTTCGTTCCGTGGGAGCCCGTGCATGCAAATCCCCGCCAACATGACCCTGCGCCAGCTGCGTTACTTTGCCGAAGCGGCCGAATTGGGGCAGTTCTCGCAGGCCGCGCGCAAGCTGCACGTCTCCCAATCGGTCATCACCACTGCGGTCGCCCAGCTGGAAGCCTCGTTGGGGCTGAAGCTGTTCGACCGCATGCCGCACGGGGTCGGGCTCACCGCCGAGGGGCACCGCTTCCACCAGCATGTACGGCACATCCTGGATACGTTGCAGGACGCGCTCAGCGAGCCGATGTTCCTGGCCAACACGCTGCCGGGCCGGGTGAGGATCGGCGCCTCCTACACCGTGCTGGGCTACTTCCTGCCGAGCCTGCTGGCGCGCTTCAAGCGCTCCTACCCGCAGGTGGAAGTGGATCTGGTCGACATGGACCGCGCCGCGATCGAGCAGGGCGTCAGCAGCGGTGAGCTCGATTTCGGGCTGTGCATCATCTCCAACATGGCCGAGCCTTATGTGCTGCGGCGCCAAGTGCTGATCCGCTCGCGCCGCCAGCTGTGGCTGGCCGAGTCGCATCCGCTGCTGCAGCTGCCGGTGATCAGCCCGGCCGACGTGGAGCCGTACCCGTACATCATGCTGATGGTTGACGAAGGGCAGGAGTCGGCGATGCGTTACTGGCGCTCGGTCGGGCGCGAACCCAACGTCGTGTTCCGGACCTCGTCGCTGGAGGCGCTGCGCGGCATGGTCGCTTACGGATTCGGGGTCAGCATCCTGTCGGACATGGTCTATCGACCGTGGTCGCTGGAGGGGCGCCGGATCGACGTACGCACCCTCACCGATGCGGTGCCGCCGATGGAAGTCGGCCTGGTCTGGCGCCCGGACGAAGACCTGTCCGCGCCGGCACGCGCACTGCATCAGTTCCTGGTCTTCGCCTGTGGCGGCTGAGTGGCGATGACCTCGAATGCCTGCCCGCGGCGTGACCAGAACTGCCACGCCGAATAGGCCAGCAACGGCACCACGTAGGTGGCCAGGATGGCATAGGCCAGCAGCCGGTAGCCCTTCGCGATCAGCGCCACCAGGCCGATGCCATCGGCCATGAACACGGCCATCAGCAGGATCGCCACGATGATCGCCACGCGTACCCCGCGCTTCGGTGCGGCACCGGTGCGTTCTGTCCAGTTGACGCTGATGCGGCCATCCACCGAGGCCATCAGCGTGACCCCGGTTTCCACCAGCGCCACCATGATCATCAGCCGGAACAGCCACTGGAACCACGGCAGGCCGAGCTGGCCGAGCATTAGGTCGGACGGCAGCGGGGCATCGGCGATGTCCGGCAGGAACGCGATCATGCAGACGTAGAACACGATCGCCGGCAGGATCGCCAGCGGGCCGGCCAGGGCGCCGGCGATGACCGCATCGCGACGGCACAGCAGGTGCCGCACGACCAGCAAAATCGAGACCGCCGCGAACATGTTGTAGCCGGCGTAGGTCACGCCGTTGAGGACCCAGTCCGGGCCGAGTTCATGGGTGTTGGAGAGCTGTGCCATGGCGCCGCCGCCGAAGCGGTACAGGATCAGGCACGCGGCAATCGCGTAGACCAGGTACATGAAGGCCGACATCAGCTTGAACATGCGCTCGACGGCATTGGTGCCAGCCTGCACCACGCCGGTGATGATCGCCACCAGCAGCAGGGTGCCGACGATCCGCGGCCAGCCGAACATGGTCGCGGCCAGTTCACCGGCGGCCGCGCCGAACACGGCCAGCACCACCACGATCAGCGCCAGGTAGGCCACTTCGAACGTCCACCAGCCGCGGCCGAGCAGATGCCGGAAGAAGGTGCGGTAGTCGTTGGCACGGATCGCCCGTGCCAACAGGAACGTCAGGATGCAGATCACACTCCAGATCAGCATCGACAACACCATGGCCGCCAGGCCGCCCCAGGGGCCCGATGGCAGGAAAAACTCCGCCAGCTCACGGCCGGTCGCGTAGCCGCCGCCGATCACGGCCGACTTGAACGCCAGACCGGGCAACAGATACCGCTGGAACCGGCTGGCGGCGGCGGTCACTTGCGGGCGGCCGCAGGCTGCAGCAGGTAGAAGTCACGCACGGTGCGGGCGATCTCGGCGATCACGCGCTCACGTTCGCTGCGCGGGGCGTTGCTGGCTTTGACGAACACCGAGATGGCGAACTGGCTGCCGTCGGGCAGGGTGACCACGCCCACATCGTTGACGGTGCCGGCCACGGTGCCGCTCTTGTCGGCCACCTTGGTGCCCGGCGGCAGGCTGCCGCGCAGGCGTGCGCTGCAGGTGCGGCAGCGTTCCATGATCTGCACCAGTACCTCGGTGCTGGCCGGGCTCAGCGCCTTGCCGGTGAACAGCTTGGTCAGCAGGGTCGACATTGCGCGCGGCGTGGAGGTGTCGCGTGGATCCTTGTCGAAGGCCTCGTTGCCGGATTTCGTGCGCTTGACCACCTCCGGATCGAGGGTCAGCTCGGCGACGCGCTCCTTGGTCAGCGGTTCATCGCCCAGGCCGAAGATGTCGCTCAGCAGCTGGCGCGTGTTGCGATCCAGGCGCTGGCCTTCAATGCCCTGCGCACGCAGCCAGGCGGTAACTGCGGCCGGCCCGCCAGCCTGCGCCACCAGCACATCGGTGGCGGTGTTGTCGCTCTGGGTCAGCATCACTTCCAGCAGGTTGTGCACCGACAGGCTCACACCGTCGTGGATGAATCGGTCCGCGATCACTTCCGAATCGACGTAGAAGGCCTTCGGTACCGGCACCATCGTGGTCAGTGCCAGCTCGCCGGCATCCACCTTGCTCAGGATCACCGCCGCAACGGCGACCTTGAACGTGCTGGCCATCGGGAACCCTTCGTCCGGATTCAGATGGACCTGCGCGCCCTTGCCATCCAGGCGCCACGCGGAGACACCGACCTTGCCGTCGATCAGGGTGGAAAGCCGTGCGACTTCCGTTTCAACTGGACTGGCCTTGCTGGCGCTGAAGGCGGCGAGCGGGCTCAGACCCAGCAGTGCCGCAACGCACAGACTCAGGGTACGGGTGGTCATCTTCATGCGATGCAGGCCTCGAGCAAACGGTTGAATTCCCCATCTTGCCGCATCGGGTCGGCCGCAGGCAGACCAAGCCGCGCGCTGACCTCGGCACAGGCGGCGGAGGCCGCTGCGTCGGTCATGCCGTGGGTGTTGAGACTGACGCCGACACAGCGGATATCCGGATTGGTACGGCGGCCGAGCTGCACGGTCAACGCGATCACGTCTTCGATGGAGGGCAGCGGGTAGTCGGGGTAACCCAGCACATGCTGGCGACCGGGCTGGTGGCAGACCACGAACACGTCCGGTTGGCTGCCATGCAACAGGCCGAGGCTGACGCCGGCATAGGCGGGGTGGAACAACGAGCCCTGGCCTTCGATGACATCCCAGTGATCGGCGGCCGCATCCGGGCTGAGCAGTTCGGCGGCGCCGGCCGAGAAATCGGCGACCACCGCGTCCATCGGAATGCCGCTGCCGGCGATCAGGATGCCGGTCTGGCCGCTGGCGCGGAAGTCGGCATCCACACCACGTTCGCGAAGACCGCGGACCAGGGCCAGCGCGGTGTACTTCTTGCCGAGTGCGCAGTCGGTGCCGACGGTCAGCACACGCTTGCCGGTACGCTTGCGGCCATTGCCGACCGGAATGCCGCGTGGCGGCACGCGCACGTTGATCAGCTGGCGACCAGTGCGTTCGGCGGCGGCGGCCAGTTCCGGGATATCACCGAGTTTGTGGTGCATGCCGCTGATCAGGTCCAGGCCTTCCTCCAGCGCCTCGACCAGTGCCGGCAGCCACTGCGCCGGAATCACGCCGCCACCGTTGGCCACGCCGATCACCATCGCACGGGCACCGGCGGCACGCGCCTGGGCCGGCGTCATCGTCGGCAGGCCGGTGGTGATCGGGCAGCCGGGCAGGCTCCACTCGGCCACGCACACCTCCGGTGCCCAGTCCTTCAGGCCGATCGCGGTCTTGGCGAAGCCCGCTTCGGTGGTATCACCCAGGAACAGAAGGTAGGGCTGGGGGAGGGCGGCAAGTGCGAGCACTTCAGCGGTCGGGGTCGACGTCATGACGGAGTCCAGTAGGCGAGCGGCAGAGGGTGAGCACCCACGACAGCGACGGTGGCAGTCGTTGGCCTCGTTGGACCTGTATAAGTCCTAATCAGAGAATATGCAACCCAATCAGGATAATCGCGGTTCTCTTGGCGCTGGCCTCAGTACCGGTAGTCGATCGACATGCCGATGGTGCGCGGCTGCAGCGGTACACCGGTCACCGCCACGTAGCGGTTGAGCGCGTCGCGCACGGAGCCGGTCGAAACGTAGGCAAGCTCATCGGTGGCATTGCGGGCATACAGGCGGACCGTCCACGTCATGTTGGTCAGCTCGGCATGCAGGTCCAGCGCGTTGTAGCTGTCGATCTCATAGGCGCCGGCCACGCGCTCGCCGGTGACGCGGTAACCCGCACCGACCCGGCCCTGCCACTGGTCGCTCACATCGAAGTCGTAATCGATGGTGCTCGACCAGCTCAGGCGCGGCGTCATGGGCATGCGGCCACCTGCGACCAGCCCGCTCGACGTCGGCACATCCCCGATCTTCGAATCGATGTAGGCCGCGTTGAGGCCAACGGTCAGGCGCTCGGCTGGGCGCACCATCATGCTCAGCTCCGCCCCCTGGCTGCGCGCGCTGCCGGCGTTGCCCATCCAGCTCAGGCCGTTCTCGGACACGCGCACCTGGATGTCGTCCCAGTCGATCCGGAACAGCGCCAGATCGATCATCGCGCGGCGGTCCCAGAAGTGCGATTTGAAGCCGAATTCGAGGTTGTCCAGCGTGTCGGCCTTGGTCATCGGCACCACGCCGGAGGTCGATACGTTGGGTCCACCCGGGCGGTAGCCGGTGGCGTAGCGGGCGTAGATCATCGAGGTGTCGTTGAGGTGCCAGCGCGAGGCCAGCTTCCACGTCGTCACGTTGTCATCGGCGGAGTCGGCCAGATCGATCGGCCGCGGACCGTACAGCAGGCCGATACTGTGCTGCTCGAAGTCCTGCTGGTTGCGCGCATGCCGCACACCGGCGGAGACATCGAAGCGGGGGCTGAACTTGTAGGTGACATCGGCGAAGATCGCCTGCTCGTCGTAGGTGCCCGGCAGGCTGGCGGTACCGGGATTGAACGGCAGCGGGATGCCGTTTGCATCGTAGGCGCTGACCTGCTGGCGGTTGGCGTTCTTCTCGCCGGTGAAGAAGGTACCGAGCAGCCACTCGAAACGCTCGCTTTCCTTGGAACTCAGGCGGAACTCCTGCGTCCATTTGCGCGTGCCGAGGAAGACATCGAACTGCGCCTGGCCGGCGGGGTAGGGGGTCAGATACGGCCATGCCACGCCATAGACAAGCGAGGAGTCCTGCACTTCATCCATGCGGGTTTCGGAGAAGCTGGTGGCGGAAACGAAATCCACATTGCCCAGATCCCAGTCCAGAATCGCCGAGTAGTAATCCGTTTCCATCCGGTACGGCGTCGCGCGCTGCAGGATGCCTTCCAGCGGCCCGCGGATCGGCGCCAGCGTGGGATAGGTCAGCCCCACCGCGCTGGAGTTGTCGGCATCCACGATCTGCGAGAGCGCCTGCACGCGCAGGTTGGCGGTGTCGCTGATGCGCCAGGTAAGCGCCAGGCGGGAGGCCAGCTGGTAGTAGCCGTTGCTGTCCTTGGCATCCTCCCCGGTGAGGTCAGGCTGGTCGACGTAGCCGGGCGTGCTCTGGCGCGACAGGCTGGCGCGCATGGCCAGCTTGCCTTCGATGAGCGGTACGTTGAACGCAGTGCGCACGCCGATGCCGGTATCGCCGGCGTCCTTGGTCGCGTTCACGTCCGTGCCGGCGCGGAACTCGAACGCATCCGGATCGGCCGCCTTGGTGATGTACTTGAACAGGCCGCCCATCGAACTGGCGCCATAGAGCGTGCCCTGCGGGCCGCGCAGCACTTCAACGCTCTGGATGTCATACGGCAGCAGGTCCAGTGCGTAGGTGGTCGCGCGCTGTTTGTTGCTGCTTGGGCCGATCGGCGTGTCATCTATGTAGGTCCCGATGATCGAGCCGCCACCCAGCGGCGCGACGCCGCGCAGGGCCATCGTGGTCTGTCCGGGCGCGCCGCCGCTGTCCACCTGGAACCCGGGCACATACGCGGCGAAGTCGTTGAGCCGTGTCGCACCAAAGGCTTCAAGGCGCTCTTCGCTGATCACACTGACGCCGGCCGCCACCTCCATGACGTTCTCGCTGCGCTTCTGTGCGGTGGCCACCACGCGATCGAGCTCCACCACATCGGGGGTGCTGCGGTTGCCATCGGCGTCGGCATCGGCGTCCTGGGCAAGGGCCGAGGTGGCAAGGCCCATGCAGCACAGGGAAACGGTGGTGGCGAGGATCGAACGTGTCATCGTCTTGCGCATGCGGCGGACTCTCCGGAATCAGGAACGGGGTCAGGCGGGAAGGACGACCGGCTTCCAGGTCTGGCCGAGCAGCCGCCTGAAATTTCCGCCGAGGATCTTGCGGATGTGCTCGTCGCTGTAGCCGCGCCGTATCAGCACTTCGGTCAGGTCATACGTCTTGCGGGGATGATTGAAGCCATCGGTATCGACCTTGTCGCGGAACGCGTAGCTGGATTTGTAGCCGGCACGCAGCGCTTTGTTCTGCTCGGCGGGCATGTGGTCATAGCCCTGCAGATCGGCATCCGAGCCGATCCCGATGTGGTCGATGCCGACCAGTTTCACCACGTGATCGATGTGGTCGACCATGTGTTCGACCGTGGTCGGCTCGCGGTCGCGCACGAACATCCGCACACCGGTCACGCCCATCACGCCACCCTTGGCCGCCAGCTTGCGGATGGCCTCATCGGTCTTCACCCGCGGGTGGTTGTTGAGCGCGCGGCAGTTGGAATGGGTGATGGCGATCGGGCCGGGCGCGAGGTCGATCGCATCCAGCGTGGTGCGGTCGCCGCAATGCGAGACATCGATGAGCATGCCGGTCTCGTGCATCGCCTGGATGATCTGCACGCCGAAGTCGCTGACGCCACCATCGATGCGATCGGTGGCGCCGGCGCCGATGAGGTTCTGTGCGTTGTAGGTCAACTGCGCGCAGCGCATGCCCAGCAGATAGAACATCCGGACGTCGGCCGGTGTGCGGAAATGTTCTGCGTTCTGCACGCCCATGATGATCGCCGCCTTGCCGTCCGCTTTGGCCCGATCCAGGTCCTCGGCCTCGCCAACCAAGGTGAAAACGTGGCTGTTGCGGCCAACGAAACCGTTCCAGGCAGCGAGGTAGGCGAGCGTGTCCTGGTAGGCATCCGGACCGCCGATGCCGATCGCATGGTGGAAGCCGGTGATGCCGCTGGCACGCATGTCGGCCGCATCCTGTTCGCTTATGCGGCTGGCGTAGTACTCGGGGCGGAAGTCGATCTTGATCACGCCCAGCATGTCGATCACCAGCGACTCCCTGACCAGGTCGATCGCGCGCGTCGAATACGCGGTGGGGACGTCCGGCAGCGCCTGGTGGCGACCGCGTGCAATCGCGGGGAAGGCGAGGGCGCCAGCACTCAAGGCGACCGCGTGGCCGAGCAGGCGGCGACGGCTGGGGGACTGCGGAAACTGATCGGGCATTACGATATCCCTACAAATCCTGAGTAGGGAATATTTCGCCTGATCGGGTATATGTCAAGCGCAATCAGAAAACATAATTCCATTCGGAGCTATTGCGCCGCAACAATCGCGAGCTGTTTTACTGGCCCTTCGCCGCCGCGCCAGTGCCCGCCAACAAGGGCCGAGCGCGTCGTTCAAGTTGAATCAGAAGCACCGCGACGAGCATGCAGGTCCCACCCATCAGCGAGAAGAACACGGTGCTGGACAACGTTGACCACAGCATGCCGACCGCGCCGGCCAGCAGGTTGCCGCCGAAGGACGCGAGGAACCAGAACGCGATGATCGTCGCACCGAAGCCTGCGGGGGCCAGACGCGCGAACAGACCCAACCCCACCGGCAGGATGAACAGCTCGCCGAAGGTGAAGATCGCAAAGAACAGCGCGGCCCACAGCCAGCCGACCTTGGCCGACGGTTCGCCGCCGAGGATCGCCACCAGCACGAACGACAGGCCGACCACGGCAGCGCCTATCGCCATCTTGGTCAGCGCCGCAGGTTCACGACCGCCGCGCGCCTGCCGCGTCCAGCGGCGCACCAGCAGCGGGGTGATCAAAAACACCAGCAGCGGATTGAGCGAGAAGAACCAGGTCATCGGAATCGTGAAGTCCGCAGTGAGCACGCGGTCCACGCCGGTGTCGAGCCAGATCGCGATGGTGTTGCCAATCTGCTCGTAGGCCAGCCGGAACACCACGATGAGCCCGGCAATCATCGCCATCAGCTGCAGCAGCGGGCGGTAGGCCGGTTGCCAGAGCGCCGAGAAAGGCAGCGTCGCCCGCTCGCTGCGTGGCGGGTCCGGCGGCAGGTGGCGGCGCCCGCTGATGTAGATCACCAAGCCCAGCAGCATGCCGATGCCGGCGGCGGAGAAGCCGACGTGCCAGCCATACACCTCACCCAGCGTGCCGCAGATCAGCGGGGCGAGAAACGCGCCGAGATTGATGCCCACGTAGTACACGTTGAACGCCGAGCCACGACGCGGATCATCGCGCTGGTACAGATCGCCGACCTGGCCGGGCAGGGTCGGCAGGAACAGGCCGTTGCCCAGCACGATCGCCAGCAGGGCCGGATACAGCAGCGCATCGAAGGCCATCAGGAAATGGCCGAACGCCATGATCGCCCCGCCCAGGATCACCGCACGTCGCTTGCCCAGCCAGCGATCGGCGAGCATGCCGCCGAACACCGGGCTGAGGTAGGCCAGCGCCGTGTACAGGCCATAGACCATCGAGGCCTGTTCCTGTGAGAACAGCAGCTGCTTGGTCATGTAATAGACCAGCAGTGCCCGCATGCCGTAGTAGGAGAACTTCTCCCACATCTCGGTGAGGAACAGGATGGTCAGGCCTGGCGGTTGCCCGAACCAGGCCTTGCGCGGTGCATCGATCATCATCGGGCGGGGCGTCCGTCGGTCAGAGCTGCAGGCCGGTACTGATCAGGCGCTGGGTGATGGCGACGAACGCCACCACCACGCCGGCCAGTGCGACCACCCAGGCACCGTAGCGGCGCACGCGGGGCCAGCTGGCCGGCGCACGGACCGCCACCCACACCAGGGCCACGGCTGCGAACACGCTCAGCCAGGACAGCGCCTGCATCAGGATCAGCGGACCATTGCTGTAACCGGAAATCCCGCCTGGTGCAGCGATCGACTTCACGTACAGCACCCAGGCGACCACGGTGCCCAGCTGCGTGGTGATCGACAACGTCTGCAGCCAGCGCAGGCCGCGGCCTTCTGCCGGTGCGCTGACCCGGTAGTAACGACGTACGAACACGCCACCGATGCGCAGCACGGCCGACAGCGTCAGCAACCCCAGTGCGACAAACAGCGCAGGGCGCAGCCACGCCGGTGAACGCCAGCCCGGAATCGGTTCAAAGCCGAACACCGAGGCGAACGGGCCGCCGGAGAAGTACACCGGCCGGCCATCCTCGACCTTCACTTCCAACAGGCCGCGGCCGTTTTCCTGCTGCCACAACCAGGGCGACACCTCGCGCCAGCGCAGCAGTTGACCGTTCAGGCCCTTCTGGCCATCGACGGTGATCGTGCCGTCGTCCTGCGGGTGCACGCGCGTCGGCGCGAACAGCGAGAGCATGCGCAGGTACGAACTGTCCGAGCGACGCGTGCTCTGCCAGGTCACGCCGGCCAGCGCTGCGGCATGTTCGCGCGCGACAGCGGCATCCACGCCCGGACCCGCCGCTTCGATCGGCAACGTCGGCAGGAAGTTCTCCACGAAGCGTTCCCAGACCTGCGCACGCAGGGCCGAGCCGGCCGCATCACGGCCGACGCTGTTGGTCGACACGAACACGCCGATGTTGCGTTCGGGGATCATCCACAGCCACGAATAGAAGAACAGCATCGTGCCGCCGTGCGAGCGGGTCTCGTAGCCGCCGGTGTCCGAGGCCATCCAGCCCAGCGTCATGCGCGGCAGATGCGGCAGGATCGCGGCCTGCGGGGTCAGCATCTGCGCGTTGGTCTCGGCACGCATGATGCGCTGCCCATCAAGCTCACCATGATTGAGCGCGGCCATCATGAAACGTGACATTGCCGCGCCGGACGCATACAGCCCACCCACGCCTGGCGCGGTGTTCTTCTCGGCCGGGTAGCTCTTGCCCGAGCCCAGCAGGTAGCCCTTGGCGGCGTGCGGCAGCAGTTCGGCCGGCAGCTTCTGTTCGAAGCTGGCGTACTGCATGTCCAGCGGCTGGAGGATGTGCTGGCGAGCGTAATCCTCGAAGCGCTGGCCGCTGACGCGCTCGACGATGTACGAGGCGATGCCCGTGGCGTAGTTGGAGTACGCCGGCTTGGTGCCCGGCGCGGAGATCTGGTTCGGCACCCAGTCCTTGAGGTAGTTGTCGCGGTTGGCCGGATGGTCCGGACCCAGCACGATCAGGTAGCGCATGCGCTCTTCCAGACCGCTGGTGTGGGTCATGATCTGACGCAGCGTGACCGGCTCACCCTTGGCCGGGACCTTGATGTCCAGGTAGGTGTTGATGTCGGTGTCCAGGTCCAGCTTGCCCTGTTCGACCAGCTGCATCACCGCGGTCCAGACGAACAGCTTGGAGATCGAGCCGGGACGGAACAGGGTGGTCTTGGGATCCACCGGCGTGCGCTTTTCCACATCGGAGAAGCCAAAGCCGCGCTCGGTGACGACCTTGCCGTTCTCGACCACCGTGACAACGGCGCCAGCAAGATCGCCCTGCGCCATCAGGTAGGGCACCAGGCCATCGAGGAAGGTGTCCACGCGCGCCGCATCCAGCGTGCCGGTGGGGGACTGCGCGGGTGTGATGCTGTCAGGCGACTCGGTGGTCGCGGGCACTGGTGCAGCAGCCGGCGTCGGCGCTTGCGCATGCAGCGGCGAGAACGCCGCGGTTGATGCCAGCAACATGCCGGAAGCGAAGGTGCGCAACATGCTCATGCGTGCACTCCCTTGCCCCATACGGCATCGTCGCAATGCACCAGTCCGTCGTCGTAGCGCAGGCCCGGCACCCGGTCATCGCTCAGGAACAGCGGGCCATCCAGATCGACCACGTCGCAATGCTGGCCCACGATGAAGGCCGGGCCCATCGCCCAGCTGCTGCCGATCATGTTGCCGACCATCACCTGCATGCCCAACGAGCGTGCCTTGCCGACCATCGCCAGGCTTTCGGTGAGCCCGCCGGCCTTGTCGAGTTTGATGTTGATGACGTCGAACAGGCCTGCCAGCGCTTCGATCTCTGAAACGTCCTGCACACTTTCGTCGGCGGCGAACGGCAGCGGCCGCGCGAAGCCCTTGAGCTCGGCCTCGCGGCCGCGCGGCAGCGGCTGCTCCAGCAGCTTGATGTCGTTCTCCAGCAGCACCGGAATCAGCGCATCGAGCACATCCACGCTGTAGCCCTGGTTGGCATCCACGCCCATCCACACATCCGGGCGCACCTTGCGCACGGCGCGCACACGTTCGATGTCGATATCCAGATCGCCACTGAGCTTGAGCTTGAGTGCCTTGGCCGGCGCATAGCGGCCCGTCGCGATCGATTGCATGGTCGCCGGGTCATCGGCGCCCAGCGTCCAGGTGGTCAGCAGCGGCCGGGTCTGCGACAGGCCGGCCAGTGCCCAGGCGTGCTTGCCGGTGCGGCTTGCTTCCAAGTCCCACAGTGCGCAGTCCAGCGCGTTGCGCGCGCCACCGCGCGGCAGCAGCTGCTGCAGCTCGGCGCGGGTGATGCCGGCTTCGATCCGCGCACGCAGCAGTTCCAGGGTGGCCAGCATCTGCTCAGGCGTGTCATCGAAGTAGTACACGCCGCTGGCTTCGCCACGGCCGCGATGGCCGCCGTCTTCCAGTTCCACGCGCAGTACCGGGGCGTGTTCGAACACGTAGCCGCTGATCCGGAACGGGGCCAGCAATGCAAGCGAGTCGATCTGCAGGGTCAGTTTCACAGGATGTCTCCAGCCCCGTGGTGGGGCTACGGGTCAGTAGTTGAGTGCGAAGTCGGCCAGGCCCATCAGGACCAGGGCGTAAGCGAGTACGCAGGCGGCGATCAGCAGCAGCACCGCCCACACGCGCGCCAGCCAGCTGCGCCCGGCACGGAAGGTCTGCACCAGATTCCAGGCCGTCGCGCCGATGCCGCCGACGATGGCGATCACCGAGCCGATGCCCAGCCCGATCACCGCCGGATCCAGACGATCGTCGAGGCGGGCGAAATCCGCCGACGCCCAGGCCATCACGGCGATGGCCACGGCCGGCACCAGCAGCATGAACCAGCAGGCGGCGCGGCTCAGGCGATAGGCCAGCAGGGTGCTGCGCGGCCAGCCGAGCACGCGGCCATGACGACGCCGCACGAACGCCGCGATGGGCCAGGCCAGTGCGGACAGCGCCAGCACGCTCACGGCAGCCATCAGCAACGGCTTGAGCCACAGCGCCGAGCGGTAGCCTTCCGCGGCCAGGAACACGTTGAACGGGGAGGACGAATCCACCGCGAAGCCGACCGGCTTGCCGTCCTTGAGGATGGCGGCCAGGCGCAGCTCGCTGTTGGTCGCCTGCCACAGCCACGGAGCGACCGGCTTGAAGGTGGTGGGCTGCCCGTTGGGCTGCTTCAGGCGCGGCAGACGCAGACTGCCATCGTCGAGGGCTTCCAGGCGCGTCTGGGTGAGGATGCCGGTGCGGCCGATGCCGGTTTCGGCACGGCGCGAATCGAGATAGCTCGGCGCGGCCAGCAGGCGTGCCTGCTGCTTGGCCAGTGCGGCGTCGGCAGCCACGGCCGGGGCCGGAGCGGCGGCCGGGAAATAGCGATCGGCAAAGTTCTCCAGCAGCTCACGCCGGATCGGGCCGGTGATCCCATTGGCGCCGGCGCTGTTGAGCGAGACGAACAGGCCGACATCGTGGTCGCGGAACAGGAACAGCTGCGAGTGGAAGGAGTAGGTGTCACCGGCGTGGGACACCACGCGCTGGCCGTTGACGTCGATCTCATAGAACCCGAGCGCCATGGTGTTGAGCGGCGGCGCGAAGCGCGTCTGCGGCGTCAGCATGAGCTGGCTGGTCGCCGCCTTCAGGATGGCCGTGTCATGACCGCCCGCCGCGCTCAGGTGCGCGATCATGAAGCGCGCCATGTCGCTGCCGGTGGCCGACAGCGCACCCGCCGGGGCGGACGGGGTGACTTCGAACGCACGCGGCTTGCCCGAGCCCAGTGCATAGCCCTGGGTGACCAGGGCACGCAACGCCGGCGGCAGCGGCTGGCGGAAGCTGGCGTGCTGCATCTGCAGCGGCGCGAAGATGTGCTGCTCGACATACTCGGCGAAGGGCTGGCCCGACACGCGCTCGACGATGTAGCCGGCCAGGCTGGTGCCGTAGTTCGAATACGCCGGCACGGTGCCCGGCGGGAAGATCTGCGTCGGCACGCGGCGCTTGAGGTACGGCCCCAGTGCAATGCCACCGGCTTCGGCAACCGCCTCGCTGGTCCACATGTATTTGATGTTGGCCTCGAAGCCACCGGTATGCGTCATCAGCTGGCGCAGCGTGATCGGCAGGCCGCGTTCGGGCACCTTGAAATCCAGGTACTGGTTGATGTCCGCGTCCAGATCCAGCTTGCCCGCTTCCACCAGCTGCATCACCGCGGTCCAGGTCATCAACTTGGAGACCGAGGCCATCCGGAACAGGGTGCGGTCCGGGTCCACCGGCGTCTGCTTGGCCACATCGGAGACGCCGTAGCCGCGACGGACCAGGATCTGGCCGTCCTTGACCACGGTCACCACCGCACCGGCGATATCGCCACGTGCGATCGCATACGGCATGAAGCCATCCAGCCAGGTAGTCGCATCGTCGGCAGTCAGCCGGGCAACGGAATCGGCCTGCGGTACCGGCGCGGCCGGGGGAGAGGGCGGCGGCTGCTGGGCATCCGCCTGGAAGGTCAACAACAGCCCACAACACAACGCGACAAAGCCTGACAACGCACGCATGTGACGATCCCCTTGCGAACTGGAAGACGGGGCACCCGAGGCAATTGCGTCAGAGGGCCCAAAACAATCTCAATCAGACAACAATATTCCTGATCAGAGAAATGTCAAATGCGCGTGATCCTTCCGGGGCCACCGCCTCGTGCGCACATTGAACGGATTCCGGGGCCTACAGGCGGCGTTCCTCCGCCATTGATAACGTTTTCAGTGCCTGAAACGGCGAAATGAGAGACGAACGCGACAAGAAACCATCCTGATCAGGATGGCATTCATCTCTACGTAGTATCGTATCCACTACTTCACCAGCAATAGCCCAAAGGTCCTGTCGATGAGCCCCAAAAGCCCGACGCTCGGAACCCTGCTGCGCGGTCTGCGCACGCGCCAGGGTTGGACGCTCAAGGAAATGAGCGAGCACACCGAAATCCCCCTGTCCACGCTGTCCAAGATCGAGCACGATCGCTTGACCTTGACCTACGACAAGCTCCAGCACCTGGCGCAGCGCTTGAACCTGCGCATGTCCGAGCTGTTCTCCGAGCCGGACAACGACAGCGCGCCCAAGCCGGTCACCGCCCGGCGCAGCCTCGGCTCGCTGGACAAGGCGCTGCGGGTCCAGACCGACAACTACGACTACTACTATCTGTGCACCGAATTGCGGCGCAAGCGGATGATTCCGATCCTGACCAAGGTGCGCGCCAAGACCACCGCCGAATTCGGTGAACTGGTCCGCCACCCGGGCGAGGAATACGTGCACGTGCTGGAAGGCCGTATCCAGGTCCACACCGAGTTCTATGATCCGGTGGTGCTGGAGACGGGGCAGGGCATCTATATCGACAGCCAGATGGGCCATGGCTACATCGTCGATACAGGCTGCGAAGAAGCCGTGCTGCTGGCCGTGTGCGCGAGTGCGGACGAGGACCTGATGGAATCGTTGATCACCCTCCATGAGCACGAGGGGAGTGTCTGACGCTCACCACGTCGCCTCCAACCTGCGGAACGGCTTCTTGAGCAGCACACCGCGTGCGTCGTAGTCACTCACGCTGCGCCCATCCACCGTGACGGCGGTCGGGCGCGTGCGGCTTGGCCACCACACGCGTACCGCGGTGTCCTTGCGCAGCCCCTTGCCCAGCGTGACCTGCAGCGTGCCATCGCGCTGCATCGCCTGCATCGCCAGGGTGCCGTAGGCGGTCGGCAGCCGATCCACTGCCAACCCGTCGCCGGCCACCCATGACGGTGGGGCACCGGGCAGCAGCGACAGCGCGTCATCGTCTTCGCGCATCAGCATTCCGAACAGCGTGCGCCCGTACTCCGCACCGATCCAGGTATGCGGCATGTCGCCGAGATAGCGCGGGAAGCGCAAGCGCGAATGCACGACCTCGGCCAGCACCTGCCACTCCAGCGGGCGGCGGTCATGCAGCAGTCCCTGCAGCAGTTCATCGGCCGCCTCGGGCTGGTCCAGATGCACGTAGCTCAGCACATTGCGGATTTCGTACGGCGTATAGGCGTACAGGGCGTCCGGCGCGCTGCGCTTGCGGACATCGTCCAGGTAGCGGGCGAACGTGGTGCGCAGTGCCTCGGCCGGCAGCACATCCTGTGCGCCGGTCGGGTCGAGCGCGATCGACACACCGGTCGGGTCGCCATCGCCAAGGTCGGCCGAAGAGGGAATGAAGTCGATGCCCTTCCACGCCATCGTGGCGCGGATCGAGGCAGCCAGCGCATCGTGCAGGGCGGTGTACTGTCCGCGCGCCCATGCAGCGGTTTCGTGATCGCCCAGTGACTCGGCCAACCATGCACCGTCATGCCAGCCCTTCAGGCCCCAGTAGTCGTCCCAGTAGCTGTGCGTGGGCGAGGGATAGCCTTCATGGCTGATCGACGGTGCCAGGATGCCGGCGAAGCGCTCGGGCGCGGGCTGGGTGGCCATGTAGCCGGGCACCAGCGTGCGCTCGCGCAGTTCCTGCAGGAAGCGCATCGCCGCCCTCACCTTGGGCAGATAGGCGCGCACCGACTCCGGTCCGCCATCCAGCCGCGCGACGTCGGCGACCAGACTGATGTACTGGCCTTGGCTGTCGTATTCGATATCCGAGCCGAAGCCGGTGTTGACGCTGCCGTCGTCGTTGAGGATCGGCGAGACCAGGCCGTTGGCGTGCACGCCGTGCTCGCTGTACCAGGCCAGGTAGTCGCGCGCGACCTTGGATTCGCCCATGCGCAGCAGCACCGCCGAGGTAGCCATGCCATCGCGGATGAAGGAGCGGTTGTAGTTGCGCGGGCCGGGCTGCATCGCAGGGCCGGTCTGGTTGATCAGCATGTAGGCGGCCTGCGCGCGCAGCATGTCCACGAGGGAGGGATCGGGCAGACGCAGCCCGACCTGGCCCAGGCGTGCCTGCCAATCGTCCGATGCACGTTTGGCCAGGGCGTCGTAGGCCGCATCGGGTGCACGGGGTGTGCCGGACAGATCCAGCGCGGGCGCATCCGGCAGGGAGCCGTCTTTGGCTGTTGCCGCGGTGCCGAGCGGGAAGGCGACCACCACCGAGCGGCTGGCACCGGGGGCGAGCTGCACGCGGTAGGCCAGCGCCGCCGAAGCCAGTCCGTCGGTATCGCGTGCCTGTGTGGCGGCGGGCAAGGTGCCGCTGGCGATCGCCGCGGTGATCTCGCTGCTGCCGTCCGGGCCGAACGGTGCTGCACCGGCAGCATCCACTGGCGTCAGCGACTGCAGCAGGGCGCGACCATTGATGCGTACGCGTTGACCCTCGATGGCGACCTCGCGGATCGGTGACAGGCCACCGTTCTGCCACGGCGGATTCATCTGCATCGGCCGCACCGCCAGGGTCAAGGTGCCGTCGACGGGCGCGCTGCCGGTGTTGCGCAGGCGGTGACGCACGAAGGTCACCGGCTGGCCACCGAGCTCGACGGCGAACGCTTCGCTCTGCAGTTCAAGCCCGGGTTGTGGCGACCACGTCGCCGAGGGCATCGGCTTCCAGCCATCGCGCAGTGCGTGCTGCACCGTCTGGTCGGCGGCGCCTGCGGCAACACCGTTGGCAGTGCGCCAGATCGGCTGCACCAGCGGCGCGCCCTTGAAGGCCTCGAGGTTGCCGTACTCCGGCGTGGATGCCCACTGCAGTCCAGTAGGTCTGCTGCAGGTGCAGCGAGGCCGGGAACAACGCGCGCTGCGCGCCACTGGCGGTGATCTGATAGCGCTTCATCGGCGTCATCACCGCCTTTGGCCCCAGCAGGCGCAGGCGGTCGACCTGCGGTGCATCTCCCTCCACCGTCAGCCGCAGCGCCGTGGCGGTCACGGCCGCAGTGCCGGCCAGCCAACTCTGCTGGCGTGCACCGGCCTGCGGATCGCGCGCAAGCTCCATCCAATGGCCCTGCGGATCGCGCGCCTGCAGCCGTGCGGCGCCATGCGCGCCTGTCCAGTCCACGGCCAGCCCGGTGGTGGCGACCGCGCGTGGCAGCGTGATCTCAAGCATGTGCGTACCGTCCTTGCCACGCGGAATCGTGACCGCGCTGCCGCCTTGCCACAGCGCCGCCGCGTGGGCTGCATCCACACCGGCTACGCGCGCACTGGTGGTGCTGTCCAATGGCTCCAGTTCGAAGATCGACACGCCCCAGTCCGACGTGCGCTCCGGGCTGGCCAGGCGAAGGTAGCGGGCGTTGCGCGGCGCAAAGAACAGCGTCTCGATACCGCCGAGCGAATCGCGCATGGTGTAGGCCGGCTGCCATTGCTGCCCGTCCAGCGAGGTCAGCAGGGTGTAGCCCTCGGGATTGGAGACATCCCAGGTGATCTGCGCGCCGCTGAGCGTGCTCGGCTTGCCCAGGTCCACCTGGAACCAGTGGCCGGGGCTGAAGGCTCCGCCGGTGACCGTCTTCGGGTCGCCGTCGATCAGGTGGCTGACCGCCATTGCCGGGACCTGCTGCGAGGAGCTGCTGGCCTGCCATTGGTTGCGCGGCGGCAGGGTCTGGGCAGCCGCGGACAGGCCCAGCGCGAGGGTGGAGACAAGCAGGGTGGCGGCCAGGACGCGGCGGGGCCGGTGCACAACAGTCGAACGGTCAGCATGCAGCCCCATCAACGTGCTCCTGATCCAACGTCCCCGACGTCGGGGTGAAGCTCACGCTAGCAGGGGCTGTAACCGTTTACATGACGCATCGCAATATCGACCACGCCCTCGGGTGAACGGATTTGCGAACTGCTCGTGCAACTCATCGAATGTCCGTGCGCAGGCTGCCGCGGATCTGATCGCGCCAAACCTCGGCGACGCCGGCCGCGTCGGCAAAGTGCGGCCAGCGCAGCACGCTCTGCCGGACCTGCTCGATGATGTCGCGGGCGCGGCGGGCATTGATCGAGGCCGTCGCAGCACAGGCGGCCAGGTCGGCCAGATCGAACCCCTCGCGTTTTCCGTTGATCGACATCTGGTGCCGGGCCGTCCAGTCGCCGTCCGGGTTGTACGCCCAGGTGATGTCGAACGCCGGCGACAGCGACCACTGACCCTGCCGATCCATCAGGTAGGCGATGTTCTTGACGTGGTCGTCCTGGTTGCGTGCGATCACGTTGAACACCATCCGCCGGAACTGTTCCTCCAGCTGCGCCATGGGCAGGCGCAACTGGCGCATGACCAGGAGGGCCTGCTCGTAGGAGTAGGCCGTAGGATCATTGAAGCCGACGTGGGCCATCGCCGCCAACGACTGCATATGCCGCTTGCCCCCTGCATCGGTGCGGTCGAAGCGTTGGGTCATGAAGTGGCGGCGGCCGCCTTCCTCGAGCAGCCGGCACTCGCTGATCTGGATGCCCGCATCACGCGCCATCCGTGCGTACGCGTACTCGACCACGCCGTAGCCCTTGGGGTCCGCGAGTTCCTTGTCGCGGTTGTTCTGGACGCCATCGAACTTGAGCAGCCAGTAGCTGAAGTCTGGCGCTGCCGCGGCCTGGCCCGATCGGACCTCGCCGGTGCCCTCGTTCCAGGCGATCACGGCTTTGGCCCGTGCGCCACCGGCCGAGGTACCCACGCGCAGAATGTCGCGCAGCGCATCGGCGCGTTCTTCATCGCCGAATGAGGCGCGCAGGTTGTCGCGGTTGCTCAGGACCTCCGTGGCCAGCGCTACCAGGGCATCGATCTGAATTTTGTGTGCCGTGCGGACGCGCGGACCCTGCACAGGCGAGAACTCCAGCGCGCCCATGCCGCGTGTGCCGGTGTAGCAGAGCCGCTCCACCGCATTGAAGCTGTCCGGCGTGCGGCCCTGGGTGGCCAGCCACGCGTTGATCAGGGTATTGCCGTACTTGTCCGGCAGGGCGTCGGCGAGCAGGCCGGGCAGGCCATGGAAGCTTGCCGGGTTGAGGGAGGGGAAGCTGTAGATCCGATCCGCCGCGAGCGGCAGGGTCAGCGGCGCGACCTCGATGCTGGACCGTGCGAAGGCCGGGTCGTAGGCAAATTGTGCGATCCGCTCGCCGTCGGCCAGCGTCACCGCACCGATCCGGCTGCCCCACAGGCGCACTTCGGCCGTCGTGCTCATTGCTCATCGCCCCAGGTCCAGGGCTTGGCCGGTGCGGGCTCTGCCACCCCCGGTCGCGCGCGCTGGCGCGGGTGGCCGCGGCGCTCCAGCAGATCGATCGGATTGGGGCCGTCGCTGGGCAGCATCACGTCCAGCGCATCCAGCCTGCCGAGGGCGCGCAGGCAACGGATCAGATTCGCCAGCTGGGCGGGCGTGCCGTCTTCCAGCCGCTGCACGGTGCGCTTGGAGACGCCCGCAGCTTCGGCCAGCTGCTCCTGAGTGACGCCCTGTGAAAGCCGCACGCGGGCGAGACGTTGCCCCAGCTCAGCCAGGACAGCATCGTCCGTCATCAGAT
Source organism: Stenotrophomonas sp. SRS1 (assembly GCF_026130205.1). NCBI lineage: Bacteria > Pseudomonadati > Pseudomonadota > Gammaproteobacteria > Lysobacterales > Lysobacteraceae > Stenotrophomonas > Stenotrophomonas sp. SRS1. The sequence goes on from NZ_JAINFD010000001.1 coordinate 126,460, forward strand.
GTGTGATCGTCATAAGGTGACCCTCCTGACGCTTTGTATCGCACTATTGCCATAAAGCGTCAAGTTTGGCGGTTTACTACATTTATGTTGGATTTCACTAAAGCGCCACCTATGGCGCTTTATATCGATTTACAGGAGTAAGGCGCCAAAGATGACGCCTAATGAAATGCGTTTGTGGCACTAACTCCGCAGCGTTTGCTAACATTCGCCCTTCGACTCTGGACGATGTACGCAGAGGATCCTGAATGAAGATTGCCGTCGCCGGTACCGGCTACGTGGGCCTCTCCAACGCGGTGCTGCTCGCGCAGCATCACGAGGTGGTCGCGCTGGACATCGACCCGGCCAAGGTGGCGATGATCAATGCCCGGCAGTCGCCCATCGAGGATGCCGAGATCGAGGACTTCCTCGCCCATCGCGCGCTGAACCTCACCGCCACGCTGGATCCTGCGCAGGCCTATGAAGGTGCGGACTTCGTCATCGTCGCCACGCCGACGGATTACGACCCTACGTCGAATTACTTCAACACCGGCTCCGTTGAGGCAGTGATCGCCGATGTGGTGCGGATCCATCCATCGTCCGTCATCGTGATCAAGTCGACCGTGCCGGTCGGCTGCACGGCCGCGTTGCGGGCCAAGTTCAACACCGACGCCATTCTGTTCTCGCCGGAGTTCCTCCGCGAAGGCCGCGCGCTGCATGACAACCTGCACCCGAGCCGGATCATCGTGGGCGAGCGTTCGGAACGCGCGGCGGTGTTTGCCGAGCTGCTGAAGGAAGGCGCGATCAAAAAGGACGTGCCGGTGCTGTTCACCGACGCGACCGAGGCGGAGGCGATCAAGCTGTTCTCCAACACCTATCTGGCAATGCGGGTGGCGTACTTCAACGAACTGGATACCTACGCCAGTTCGCACGGGCTGGATACGCGCCAGATGATCGAAGGCGTCAGCCTGGATCCGCGCATCGGCGGCCATTACAACAACCCTTCCTTCGGTTACGGCGGTTACTGCCTGCCGAAGGATACGAAGCAGTTGTTGGCCAATTACAGCAAGGTACCGCAGAACCTGATCCACGCCATCGTCGAGTCCAACCGCACGCGCAAGGATTTCATCGCCGATGACATCGTGGCCCGCAACCCGAAGGTGGTGGGCATCTACCGGCTGGTGATGAAGGCCGGCTCGGACAACTTCCGCGCCTCGGCGGTGCAGGGCGTGATGAAGCGGATCAAGGCCAGGGGCATCGAGGTCATCGTGTACGAGCCGGTGCTGACCGAGCCGACCTTCTACCGCTCCCGCGTGGTCAATGATTTCGTGGCGTTCCTGGACGAGGCGGACATCATCGTCGCCAACCGGCTGACGCCGGAGCTGGAGGGCGTGGCAAACAAGGTCTACACGCGGGATCTGTTCGGGTCGGATTGATTCCCGCGGGTCTATTCCCCCGGCTTGGCGGCCGCGGTGACGGCCTGCGACTTCGCCCGGCGTGCCAGTACCGCTTCGCGGTGGGCGATGTAGGCATTTGCGCCGAGGATGATGCCGGCGCCGATCACGGTCCAGCGGTCCAGCGCCTCATTGAACAGCAGCCAGCCGAGCACGCTCACCAGCGGCAGCTGCATGAAGCTGATCGGGGTCAACGCGGAGACCTCGCCCAGGCGCAGGGCGCGTGTCCACAGCAGCTGGCCCAACGTGCCGAGCACGCCGGTCGCGACCAGCCAGACCCACGCCACGCCGGTGGGCCAGACCCACACGAACAGCGCCGGCACCAGCGACAGCGGGACCCAGAACACATAGGTGTAGAACACCACGGTATCGGCGCTGTCCACGCGGGTGAGCTGCTTGATCTGGATCGCCACCAGCGAACTCAGTACCGCGGCGCCCACGGCGACCAGGGTGCCGGGGGTGAAGCTGGTCGAGCCCGGGCGCACGATGATCAGCACGCCGATGAAGCCGATGATCACCGCCGCCCAGCGCCGCATGCGCACCGTTTCGCCCAGCCACAGCACGGCAGCGATGGTGACGAACAGCGGCGTGGAGTAGGAGAGCGAGATCGCCTGGGAGATCGGCAGATGCCCGATCGCCCAGAACGCGCACAGCATCGAGGCCAGCCCGATCGCACTGCGCAGGAAGTAGCGCGGCAGTTGCTGTGTCCTCAGCGGTGCGCTGCCCGGGCGGATCAGCATCGGCAGCAGCGCCAGCAGGCCGAAGGCGTTGCGGAAGAACGCCACTTCCTGGGTGGGCACGTAACGGGTAGCGTAGCGGATCGCGATCGCCATCAGGCCAAAGGCCAAGGTACTGCCGAGCATCAGCAGGGCGGCCCGCAACGGCGTGGCCACCGGTAACGCGGGGGCGGGGGTCACCACTGTGCGCCGATCAGCCTGGGCTCCGGTTCGATCGGCACGCCGAACTTCTCCAGGACCGAGGCGGAGATCCGCCGCGCCAACGCGAGCAGTTCTTCACCGGTGGCCTGACCATGGTTGACCAGCACCAGCGCATGGCTCGGCGCCACGCCCGCATCGCCATCGCGATAGCCCTTCCAGCCGCAGCTCTCGATCATCCAGGCGGCGGAAATCTTGCGGCGGCTGTCGTCGTCGGCCGGGAACACCGGCAGCTCGGGGAAGTGCTGCAGCAGCACCTCCACCTGTTCCAGCGGCAGGATCGGGTTCTTGAAGAAGCTGCCCGCATTGCCGAGCACCTCCGGATCCGGCAGCTTGCGACGGCGGATGTTGATCACCGCGTTGGCCACATCGGCGGCCACCGGCAGCTCCACACCCATCGCCTCCATTTCCTCGGCGATCCCGGCGTAGCCCAGGCGCAGGCCATGCAGCAACGGCAGACGCAGTTCGATCGCGGTGATCAGGTAACGGTCCGGGTCGTGCTTGAAGATGCTGTCGCGGTAGGCGAACTGGCAGCCTTCCGCATCGAAGCGCACCCAGTCGTTTTCGTGTCGGTCCCAGGCATCCACAGCCTGGATGAACTCGCCGACCTGCGCGCCATAGGCGCCGATGTTCTGGATCGGCGAGGCGCCGGCGGTGCCGGGGATCAAGGCCAGGTTTTCCAGCCCGGACAGCCCGTTCTGCAGCGACCACATCACCAGCCCATGCCAGTTCACGCCGGCACCGGCGCGCACGATGGTGTGGTCGGCGCGGTGCTCCAGAATCTCGATGCCGCGGTTGGCGAACACCAGTACGGTGCCGTCCACGTTGTCGGCGATCAGCACATTGCTGCCGCTGCCCAGCACCAGCAGCGGCTGGTCGGCGACGCGCGGCAGGGCAAGTACTTCGGGCAGTACGGAAGGATCGAACACCTCCAGCAGCTGCGCGGCGGTGGCGTCGACGTGGAAGGTGTTGAGCGCCTTCAGCGAGGCGTTTTCAGTGATGGCCCAGGCAGTCATGGCGTCGTTCACAGCGGTGCCACCGCGCCGCGGCTGGGCGCCTCTCTGCGGCGGCGGATCGCCTCCACGCAGTCATGCACCAGCTCGGGGCCACGGAAGATCAGGCCGCTGTAGCACTGCACCAGTGCGGCACCGGCCGCCATCTTGGCTACCGCGTCCGCACCGGATTGAATACCGCCCACGCCGATCAACGGCATCGATTCGGGCAGGCGCGCACGCAGGCGGCGCAGCACCAGGGTCGACTGGCCCAGCAGTGGCGCACCGGACAGGCCGCCGGCCTCGTTCGCACGCGGGTCACCGGCCACGGCACTGCGGTCGATGGTGGTGTTGGTGGCGATCACGCCGTCCACCTTGAGCTCACCAAGCACGCGGGCAGCGGCGTCGATATCGCGGTCGCTCAGGTCCGGGGCGACCTTGACCAGCATCGGTACGCGCTTGCCGTGCTTGGCCGCCAGGCTTTCCTGGCTCTCGCGCAGCTGCGAAATCAGCTGGCGCAGCGCGGTCTCTTCCTGCAGCTCGCGTAGGCCGGCGGTGTTCGGCGAGGAGATGTTGACGGTGATGTAGTCGGCCAGCGGATACACCTTCTGCAGGCAGTGCTGGTAATCGTCGAACGCCTGCTCGTTGGGGGTGTCCTTGTTCTTGCCGATGTTGATGCCGAGCAGGCCAGTGCGGCGCTTGGCGCGCTCGACATTGCGGACGAGCGCATCCACGCCCAGATTGTTGAAGCCCATGCGGTTGATGATGGCCTGGTGGTCCGGCAGCCGGAACAGGCGCGGCTTCGGGTTGCCCGCCTGCGGGCGCGGGGTGATCGTGCCGATCTCCACGAAGCCGAAGCCCAGGGCCAGCAGCGCATCGATGTGCTCGCCGTTCTTGTCCAGGCCGGCGGCCAGGCCCACCGGATTCGGGAAAGTCACTCCGAACGCGTTGGTCGGCAGCGGGTCGATGCGGCGGCCCATCAGCGGCGTGGTGCCGGTGCGATAGGCCAGGTCCAGCGCGCTCAGGCCAAGGCCGTGGGCGCGTTCTGCATCGAGGGCGAACAGGAAGGGGCGGGCAAACGAGTACATGGCGTTCAATCAGTCCAGCGTGCCGACAAAGGCACGGGTTTGGTATTCAAAAGCGATCTGGCCGTCCACCGCATGGGCGTCGAACAGCTGTTGCAGCGCGGCCAGCATCGGCGCGTGGCGCGGGTGACCGGCCTGCGGTGCATACGAAGAGGAGAGCAGGCGGCCACGCAGGCCATCCAGGTCCATGCGCTGCACGTTCGGCAGCCGGGCCATGCCACGCAGGCCCTCGCCGAACCATGCGCGCATGGTGTCATCATCCTGGTAGCGCTCGGCCACCTCGGTGTAGTCGGTGCCGAACTCGAGCAGCAATTGCTCATAGCCGATCAGGAACGGCGAGGCATCGAGCAGGCGCGAGTTCCAGAAGACCAGCGCCATCCCTTCGGGTTGCAGGATGCGCGCCCATTCGTGGCGCACCGCAGCGGTGTCAAACCAGTGGAAGGCCTGCGCCGCAGCGACCAGACCCACGCTGTTGTCGGCCAGGCCGGTTGCTTCGGCGGTGCCATCGGCGACCTTCAGGCGCAGGTAGTCCGGTGCGAGCAGCTGCACGGCCGCCTCACGCATGGCCGCATTCGGCTCCACCGCGATGACCGGGTGGCCGGCGGCCAGGAACAGCCGGGTGGAAATGCCGGTGCCGGCGCCGATATCGGCGACCAGGGTCTCGGTGGGAACACCGATGTCCTGGTGCAGCCAATCCAGCAATGCCGGGGGATAGTCGGGACGGTAGCGGACGTAGTCGGCAACCCGACTGCTGAAGCGTTCGGTCGAATCCGAGCGGCTCATGTGCACCTCACGATTGGGTAGCGGCAAACCAGGCCAGTCCGCCGAAGAACAACAGCACCACCACCAGCGCGAGCAGGCTGCCGATCACGATGATCCAGCCCAGGATCAGGCCGGCCAAGGCCATGCCGTCGCCTTCCAGCTCCAGCGGGCGGCGCCGGATCTCGGCGCGGGCCAGGTGGCCGGTGACGATCGCGGCGATGCTGCCGATGAAGGGCAGGGCGGTCCAGCCGAGGATGCCCATGATCAGGCTGACCACGGCCATGGCACTGGTTTGTCGGGGCGGAAGGCTCATGCAGGTCCTGGTCGCGGTGGGGTGGTTCGATGATAGGGCCAGCGGCGGGTTTATCCCATCAGGACCTGGCCACCATCCACATTCAAGGTATGCCCGGTGATCCAGCCCGCCAGCGGCGAGCACAGGAACAGCGCGGCGTTGGCGACGGCCGCCGGCTCGCCGAAGCGGCCGAACGGGATCTTCGCCAGGGTGTTTCGATACAGCTCTGGGTCCTGCTCGCGCCGGCGTGCCCACAAACCATCCTCGAACTCGATCGAGCCCGGGGCAATGGCATTGACGCGGATCCGCTGCGGCGCCAGGGCCAGGGCCTGTGAGGTGGTGTAGTGCATCAGCGCCGCTTTGGCCGCCGCGTATGGCGCGCCACCCGGGCGCGGCTGCTGGGCAGCGATCGAGGCCAGGTTGAGAATGCAGGCATCACTGGACTGTGTCAGCCAGGGCAGGGCCAGTCGCGAGGCGCGCACGGCCGACATCAGGTCGACGTTCAAGCTGGTTTCCCAGCCCGCCTCATCGTCGCCCATGCCGTAGCCGGTCGCATTGTTGACCAGCACATCGATACCGCCCAAGGCCTGAGCGGCATCGGCCAGCCAGCGGCCGATGTCGTCCAACTGGGAGAGGTCGGCGCTGGCGGTATGCACGGCCAGGCCGAGCGCTCCGGCATCCGCACGCAGTGCGGCCAGACCGGCCTCACCGCGTGCGCAGACCGAGACGCGGGCGCCTGCCGAAGCAAACGCCAGCGCCATTGCGCGCCCGATGCCCTTGCTGCCGCCGGCAATCAGCACCCGGCGCCCGGTGAACTCCAGGCGCGGGCCGGCCGACAGGTGGGACGCGGGGTCCATCACAGGTCGAACTTGATGCCCTGGGCCAGCGGCAGCGAATCGGAGTAGTTGATGGTGTTGGTCTGGCGGCGCATGTAGACCTTCCAGGCATCCGAGCCGGACTCACGGCCACCGCCGGTGTCCTTCTCGCCACCGAACGCCCCACCGATCTCCGCACCCGAGGTGCCGATGTTGATGTTGGCGATGCCACAGTCCGAACCGGCTGCCGAGAGGAAGCGCTCGGCGGTCTTCAGGTTGGTGGTGAAGATCGAGGAGGACAGGCCCTGCGGCACGCCGTTCTGCATGTCGATCGCTTCGTCCAGCGTGCTGTACTTCATCACGTACAGGATCGGGGCGAAGGTCTCGTGCTGGACGACCTCGTCGCTGTTCTCCAGGCCGGTCACGATGGCCGGCAGCACGAAGTTGCCGGCGCGGTCGATGCGGGTGCCGCCGGTCTGCACGGTGCCGCCGCTGGCCTTGGCCTTCTCGATCGAGGCCAGGAACTGCTGCACGGCGCCGTCGCTGTTGAGCGGGCCCATCAGGTTGGCCGGGTCGGTCGGATCGCCGATCTTCCCTTCCACCTGCTTGTACGCCTTGATCAGCGTGGCCAGCACGTCGTCATGGATGGATTCGTGCACGATCAGGCGGCGCGTGGTGGTGCAGCGCTGGCCGGCGGTACCGACGGCGCCGAAGACGATGCCCGGGATCGCCAGCTTCAGATCGGCGGTTTCATCCAGGATGATCGCGTTGTTGCCGCCCAGCTCCAGCAGGCAGCGGCCCAGACGATGCGCCACCTTCTCGGCGACCTGGCGGCCGACCTGGGTCGAACCGGTGAAGCTGATCAGCGGCACGCGCTTGTCGGCCACCATCTTCTGCGACAGCTCGGTGCCGGCATCGTTGATCAGGAAGAACAGGTCCGGGAACCCGCCGTCACGCAGCGCTTCATTGCAGATGCGCATGGAGGCGATCGCGGTGAGCGGGGTCTTGTTGGAGGGCTTCCACAGGCAGATATCGCCGCAGATCGTGGCCAGGAACGAGTTCCATGCCCACACCGCGACCGGGAAGTTGAACGCACTGATGATGCCGACCAGGCCGAGCGGCTGGTACTGCTCATACATGCGGTGGCCCGGGCGCTCGGAGTGCATGGTGTAGCCATAGAGCATGCGGCTCTGGCCCACGGCGAAGTCAGCGATGTCGATCATCTCCTGCACTTCGCCATCGCCCTCGGGCTTGCTCTTGCCCATTTCCAGCGCGACCAGGGAGCCCAGGGCGTCCTTGTTGGCGCGCAGGGCTTCGCCACACAGGCGCACGGCTTCGCCACGGCGCGGGGCCGGGGTGGTGCGCCAGACCTTGAAGGCCTCCTGGGCGCGGGCCACGATGGTTTCGTAGTCGGCGTCGGTGGTCGCGTACACCTGGGCGATGGCTTCGCCGGTGGTCGGGTTCACCGGCGTGATCACCCCGGCATCGGTGGCCGAGGACCACTCGCCGTTGCCAAGGTAGGTGCCAGCGTTGGTCGCGTCGAGGCCGAGGGCCTTGAGCAGGTCAGAGGACATGCAAACTCCTGTTGCGTTGCGTTTGTAAGGCGCTGGCCGCTGGCAGGGTGGGGGGCGGCAAGCTCAGCCCCGAATGGTAACAGAGGGGCGCAATGCCTCATCTGGCGATGCAGCGCACAACCCGGCACACCCCGCGGCGGCAGTAATCCACCCGGCAGGCAATGGCGCGAAAGCATCCGATGTTGGTGACCCCGGCCCGATTCGAACGGGCGACCTTCCCCTTAGGAGGGGGACGCTCTATCCAGCTGAGCTACGGGGCCAAAACGGCCTGCAAGGATACAGGCAAACAGGTTGGTTCTGCAGCCGGACATCGTTCCAGAGCCTATCGCCAGCCCAGCCGGGGGGCGCCGCGCAAACTACGTTGCTGGCGGTCGCTCGTAATCCTCAGGCGTTGCCCCATGCTCCGCCTCGGGCATGTCCCTGTCCTTCCACCGGGCGTCATCGTTCCTCAGCTTGTCCGGGGTATGGCTCTTCTGCTGGTCATCTTCTTTGGTCGCCGGTGCTCGCGGTGCAGTAGTCATGACACGTCCTGGTTTGATCAGCGATCCAGCGTCTGTTTGCCGGCCGTACCGTGCTGGCCGAAGTCTGGTTGGGTAATGCCGTCGTCCTCGCGCACGCCGTCCGGCTCACCTTCACCGGCTTTGCCTCCCTTGCCGTGGCCGTGCTGGTTGTAGCCCTCGTTCTCGGTCTTCAGGTGCTCCGCATCCGGATCTTTCGCGTCCTTGTCGTCCTTCGGTGGCTTGGCCGCGACGAACGGGGAAATCGGATCACTGGCCGGGAAGGTCTCTTCCAGCGCCTCATCGTGATTCTCCGACGTGCGCTCCTTGTCGACGGTGCCGTCCGCCGGCGGGCAGTTGTGCGTGGCGTGGGCGTCTTCGGCGGAGGCGGGCGGGGTCTTGTCGTGCTGCATGGCGTGTCTCCTGCGCGAACGGGTAGGGCGGTATGGCTCGACGCTAGCCCTGCCGCTGTTACGGAGGAGCGGGGGTGCCGTGAAGGGCGGGTGCTCCCACCGGCTTCACCTGGTAATTCCTATCGTCCAGGCCTCGCCACACGGAGGCTGCCGCGATGCATGAGATGTTCGAGTTGGGGATGGAATGGTGGGAGTTCGTGTTCCGCGCGGTCGCGGTCTACGTCGTGGTCCTGTTGCTGACCAGGTTGAGTGGCAAGCGGTCCATGGGCCAGTCCACGCCGTTCGACATCCTGGTGATCGTGCTGCTGGGCACGGCCGTGCAGAACTCGCTGATCGGTGAAGACACGTCACTGCCGGGCGGCCTGATTCTGGCGGCCACATTGATCGGCCTGAACTGGTTCGTCGGCTTCCTGGGTGCGCGCAGCAGACGCCTGAACGAGATCGTGGAGGGCGTTCCCGTGGTGCTGGCACGGCACGGCACCATCTACTGGGAGCAGGTAAAACGCTGCAATGTCAGTCCGGCGGATCTGGAGGTGGCGATGCGCGCGAACGGCTGTGAGGGCTTCGGGCAGGTCGAGCTGGCCGTGCTGGAAACCTCGGGCGAGATCACGGTGCACAAACGCCGTTCCGAAGGCCACGACTGATCCGCCGGTCGCGCCCGGCGGCGCCGCCCTCGCTGGATGTTGACGGGAGGCCGCGTAGCGTCGAAGCCGCCCCACAACAGGAAAACGTGCGATGTACATGCCACTGGACAGTGAAGCGATGACCCCACGCGATGATGCGATCGCCCAGGTGCCGTACCCGACCCCGGACCCCATGCCGCCCGCGCCGCCGGTGGAAGAACCCGGCCGAGGCGATCCACCGGCGCAGGAGCCGCCGCAGGAGGTACCGCCGGAGGGTGATCCCGCGCCTGCATCGCCGCCGCAGGAGCTGCCGCCGGATCCGGAGACGCCTTCGGCGCCTTCAGTGGAGTAACACGCTGCCGGCCGACAGCGCACCGGCAGAATGAATGATTCATGCCTCACGCGAGGGCAAGCGCTCCGCGTGGCGGGAGTATCAGCCTGCAAAGTGGCGGGATGAACGCCCCGCACACGGTGCGGTCACGACGCTGCCACGCCGTACCACGTACCACAGAGGTACTTGGACACGGAGTTTGCTATGCGCGCACTGACTTACCACGGCAGCAAGGACGTACGGGTCGATACCGTGCCGGATCCCGCACTGGCCGCCCCGGACGACATCATTCTGCGGGTCACCGCCACGGCGATCTGTGGCTCGGATCTGCATCTGTACCGCGGCAAGATCCCCGACCTGCACACCGGCGATGTGCTCGGCCATGAGTTCATGGGCGTGGTGGAGGAGGTGGGTGCAGGCGTGATGGATCTGCGCCCGGGCGATCGCGTGGTGATTCCGTTCGTGATCGCGTGCGGTGAGTGCTTCCATTGCCGGCTCACCGAGTTCGCGGCCTGCGAGACCACCAATACCGGCAAGGGCGCGGCAGTGAATCAGAAAGGCATCCGCCCGCCGGCGGCACTGTTCGGTTACAGCCATCTCTATGGTGGCGTATCCGGCGGGCAGGCGGAGTTCGTGCGCGTGCCCAAGGCCAACGTCGGGCCGCTGCGTATTCCGGATGCGCTCTCCGATGAGCAGGTGCTGTTCCTCTCCGACATCCTGCCGACCGGCTACCAGGCCGCGCTCAATGCAGGCGTCAAACCGGGCTCCACGGTGGCGATCTTCGGTGCTGGCCCGGTCGGGTTGATGAGTGCCGCGTGCTGTCGCCTGCTCGGTGCGGAGACGATTTTCATGGTCGATCACCTGCCGTATCGCCTGGCGTTCGCGCAGCAGACCTACGGCGTGACGCCGATCGACTTCACCAAGGTGGAGGATCCGGCGGAGTACATCATCACCCAGACCAATGGCCGCGGTGTGGATGCCTCGATCGAGGCCGTCGGGTTCGAAGCGGAGGGCAGTGCGCTGGAGTCGGCGCTGACCACGCTCAAGGTGGAAGGCAGCAGCGGCGTGGCGATCCGCCAGTGCATCGCCGCGACGCGTCGCGGCGGCACGGTGAGCATCCCGGGTGTGTATGCGGGCTTCATCCACGGCTTCCTGCTCGGCGATGCGTTCGACAAGGGCCTGACCTTCAAGATGGGCCAGACCCACGTGCAGAAGCTGATGCCCGAGCTGCTCGACCATATCGGCGAAGGCCGGCTGGATCCGGGTGTGATCGTGACCCACCGGCTGTCGCTGGAAGACGCGGTACGTGGCTATGAGATCTTCGACCGCAAAGAGGAGGATTGCCGCAAGGTGATCCTGACGCCCTGACATGAATGCCGTGGCTTCTCTGGTACCGTCGACGGCACCGCAGCCGGTGACCGATGGCGACGACCTGCAGGCGCAGGCCCGCGCGTGGATCGAACATCACCCCACGTTGCCGCGTCCCGGCAGCGGGGATACGTTGCTGCGCTGGCAGGCGCTGGCACACATGGCGGCGCGTGATCTCTGCCTGGCCAAGGTGCTTGAAGCGCATTACGACGCGCAGGCGATCCTGGAGGAACTGGGCGCCGCCAGGCCGGATCGCGATCGGCTGGGCGCGGTATGGGCAGCCGAAGGGCCGGCAGCAACCCTTCGCTTCGATCGGGCCAGCGGCACGCTCTCCGGTGACAAGCCGTGGTGCTCCGGCGCCAGCTGGGTTGACCATGCGCTGGTGACGGTGCGCGACGACGACCGCTCGCGGCTGTTCCTGGTGCCGGTGCGCCGCGCCAGCGTGAGTTTCCTGCCGCAGACGTGGCAGGCGACGGGCATGGGGCGGGTCCCGAGTGGCACAGCACGCTTCGACCAGGTGCCGGCCGTCGAAATCGGTGCGGCCGACGCCTATCTGCAGCGCCCCGGTTTCTGGCATGGCGGCGCGGGCATCGCGGCCTGTTGGTTTGGCGGGGCCAGTGCCCTGGCCGAGCCGCTGCTGCGCAGCGCGCGTGCCGATGAACCGGGCACGGCATCCGGCCTGCTCGGTGAGATTGATCTGGCGCTGTCGCCGTGCGCCTCCCTGCTGCGCGAGTTGGCCGCGCTGATCGATGCGCAGCCCGACGAACCCCATCAGCGCGAGATCGTGCGGGCGCGCAGCGCCGTGGAGCGCGCCGCCACCCTGACGCTGGACCGGGTGGGCAGGGCGCTTGGGCCCGGGCCGATGTGCATGGACCCGGCACACGCCCTGCGCTGGGCAGACCTGACCGTCTTCATCCGCCAGAGCCACGCCGACCGCGATTGGCAGCACCTCGGCAATCTGATGCACCGCGAGGGACGCACGTGGACACTGTGAATCGTCAGATTGAAGGCGGCGGCGTGACCGAGGCGCAGTGGGCGGCATCGCCGTGGTTGCAGACACTGCCGCTCGTGTCCCCTGCAACGCTGTTCGGCGATGCGCGACGGCTGGTGGTGGTGTCGCCGCATCCCGACGATGAAGTGCTGGCCTGCGGTGGCCTGATGGCGCTTGCGCACCAGGCGGGGCTGCCCGTCACGGTGATCTCGGTGACGGACGGCGAGGCCTGCTATCCCGATCACCCTGCGTGGTCGCCCGAGCGGCTGCGCGTGGCCCGTGCCGCTGAGCTGGACGACGCGCTGCGTTGCCTGGGCTTGGCGAGTGCAGCGCGGATCGCCTGGCACATCGGCGATGGCGCAGTGACAGCCAGCGAGGCATGGATTGGCGAGCAGTTGGTGGGCCTGCTGCAGCCGGATGATCTGGTGTTGGCACCATGGCGCTTGGACGGGCATCCGGACCATGAAGCGGTCGCGCGTGCCTGCGTGCAGGCCTGCACCGCGCGCGGCGCCGCAGTGAAGGAATACCCCGTGTGGGGCTGGCATTGGCTGGATCCGGCGGCGGCAGCGACGGTCTGGGCGTCGGCCACACGCTATGCGCTGGATGACGAACTGGTGGGCAGCAAGCGCGATGCGATCCAGCAATTCGTGACTCAGACCGGTGCGGTGGAGGGCTTGGAGTGCGAGCCCATCCTGCCTGCCGATGTGCTGCAGCGGTTCGAACGCAACTACGAGGTAGTGATCGGATGAGCGATGTCGCCTATTTCAATGCGCTGTACGAGCAAGAGGATCCCTTTCAGTACCGCACCCGCTGGTATGAGCAGCGCAAGCGCGCGCTCACCCTGGCCAGCCTGCCGCGCGAGCGCTTTGCCCGGGGCTGGGAGCTGGGGTGTGCCAATGGTGTACTGACCACAGCCTTGGCCGAACGCTGCGATCAACTGCTTGCCACCGACCTGAGCAAGGGGGCGGTGCTGGCCGCCCGGGCGATGACGCGGGGGCAGACCCACGTCAGCATCGAACAGGCCCGTCATCCGCAGGCATGGCCAGCGGGACGGTTCGATCTGATCGTTCTCGGCGAGATGGGCTATTACCTGGCACCTGAAGACATGCATCAGACGGCCGCGCAGGTGGTGACCTCGCTTGCACCGCAGGGCGTGGTGATTGCCTGCCACTGGCGCGTGCCGTTCGAGCAGGCGCGTTGCAGCGCTGCATTTGTTCACGGGCAACTGGATGCCTGCCTGCCCCGTATTTTTTCCTATCGCGACGAGGACATGCTGCTGGAGGGGTGGTCCACCGATACCACCTCGGTGGCCGCACGTGAGGGGCTGCGATGATCGCTGTTACCCTTCCCGCGCACAACGAAGAACAGCTTATTGCGGTGTGTCTGCAATCACTGCAGGTGGCGGCCCTGCATCCCGCGCTGCGCGACGAACCCGTGGTGATCGTGGTGGCACTCGATCGCTGCAGTGACGCCACCGAGTGGATCTGCCAGCGCATGGGGGTGGAGGTGGTCAACGTGGACGCGGGCTGCGTCGGCATTGCCCGGGCAGCCGCCAGTGAACGTGCGTTGGCGCTCGGTGCCCGCTGGATCGGCTGCACCGACGCCGACAGCGTGGTGCCGCCGGACTGGCTGGCGCGCCAGCTGCAGTGTGGTGCGCATGCGTTCTGCGGGGTGGTAGCCGTCGGCGACTGGCTGGACTATCCGCAGGCGGTGCGCGAGCAGTTCCTGCAGGGCGAGCAGGCGGTGGATGGCCACCCGCATGTACACGGTGCCAACATGGGCTTCAGCGCTGCGGCGTATCGTCAGTCCGGTGGCTTCGCGCCACTGACGACCGGAGAGGACGTCGCCCTGATCCAGACGATGCACGGCGCAGGCATGCGCGTCGCGCGGCTGGCCAGCCCCCGGGTGATGACCAGCGCCCGCCGTCATGCACGTGCGCCGCACGGTTTCAGTGACTTCCTGCGCCGCCTTGAGCAGCGTGTGGGCTTCGCGACGGGCGATGTTGTGAGCGACGTCGTCCCCATTTCGTTGCAGGCGCGCTGAAGGAAGTAACACGCATTTCGCGCTTCGACGACGCGCCGTGCACATCTGTCGCGCAGCACGTTGAGGTCGCTGAACACTCGCATTTCAGTGTCACGCCGACTTCATGGCCGATGCGGAAAAGTCGACTCACCCCGACAACAACACACGGGTCAAAAACACACGGGTCAAACCGGACCAACAGGAGTACATCGCAGTGAATACCGAATCGAAGACCGCGCATAACTTGAACGACCTGATCGAAATCGCCCGCGATGGCCAGGAGTTCTACACCGAGGCCGCAGGCAAGGTCGAAGATGCCGAGTTGGCGGCGCTCTTCACCCGTATTGCCGGCGTCAAGAATGAGATCGTCCGCTCGCTGAGCGCCACCGTTGTCGCCGCCGGCGGCAAGCCGGCCGACCATGGCACCTTCGTCGGTTCCATGCAGCAGTTCTACGGCAAGGTGCGCGCCACCCTGGGCGACAAGCAGTATGGCTACGTGGCCGAGCTGGAAGAATCCGAAGATCGCCTGCTCAAGGCGTTCAAGGACACCCTGACCGACGCCGACACCTCGCCGGCCGCGCGCCAGGAAGTCCAGCGTCTGCTGCCGCAGGTGCAGGAATGCCATGCCGTGATGCGCGACCGCAAGCACGCCATGAAGCACTGAGTTTCAGTCGCTTCCTGGAGCAGCATCGAGACAGCCCCGGCACTGCCGGGGTTGTCTGTTTGTGGCCGGCAGGACGGGTGAGGACCACGCCCCGGACGGGGCCGAACGGTAGTAGGGGATTTGGTGCATACTCGGGACAAAGAGCCGCTTGGATTTGACATGGAACACATGCGTTGGCTGACGCTTCGTCTCAGCAACAATCAATCCATCGGCCCGAAGGTGCTGATGGACCTGTGGGCCAACGCGTGCGAGACCAATCAGTCCTCGGTGACGCGCGAAACGCTGCCCGGCAAGTCCACCTCCTACGC
Organism: Stenotrophomonas sp. SRS1; assembly: GCF_026130205.1. Taxonomy (NCBI): domain Bacteria; kingdom Pseudomonadati; phylum Pseudomonadota; class Gammaproteobacteria; order Lysobacterales; family Lysobacteraceae; genus Stenotrophomonas; species Stenotrophomonas sp. SRS1. The sequence goes on from NZ_JAINFD010000001.1 coordinate 141,562, forward strand.
ACTGCATGCACCGACCTCGCTGGCCTATCCCAAGCGTGCGGAACTGCGCATGCGCAAGCTGCTGGAAGAGGCTGGCTACACCTTCACCCTGGGATCGCTGGCCGACCGCCCGGCGCCGCAGCCGGTGCGCTTCCGCTGACGCCGGTCAACGGCGTCACATTCATTCTCGATCCAACATCCCGCGACCGCGTGTTCAGTCGACGCGGTCGGCGGCCACGCTGCGGACCATGATCCGGACCGGCATGCCCGCGGCATGCTGCAGCGATTCCAGCGGTGCCCAACCCAGCCGGCGATACAGGCCGCCATCATCGGCTTCGGTCTGCAGGTAGATGTCCCGCACGCCAAGGGTCCTGCCGCGCGCCAGCAGTTCGGCAATGACCGCCTCGGCCAGGCCGCGGCCGCGATGGTCCGGGTGGACATAGACGCCCCCCAGCCAGTGCAGCCGTTCGGGGCGCTCCGTGCGCTCATGGAATTTGAGCTGCGCGGCAGCGACCGGGACCTCGCCCTCCAGTACCACCAGCAGCAGGGGCAGCTCGTCGTCCTGCAGGAAGACTTCCAATCGCTGCTGCTCGTCCAGCACGGTGACTCCGGCAACGTGGCTGCCCCATTCCTGGAAATACCATGCGGCGATGACCGGCAACAGCTCGGGGCGATCACTCAAGGGGACGATGCTGCAGGCCACGGCGAACGCTCCATGTTGTACGGGTCGGCTGCCATGGTACTCGTAGCCGCGGCTTGCGGTGCTCTTCGCTCTGCGCGCAGACTATCGCCATGCACGCCAGCGCCTGCCACCTGCGGTGTTACGGAACGTCCAGTGATGTGGACCGGCATGACTTTGCGCAGTGGGTGCTGCCGCTGCGCGGGGATCTGGATTTCGACGTGGATGCGTTTGGCGGTCGGCTGGATGTCATGCAGGGGGCGTTTGTTGCACCCGGGGAAGGACACGCGCAGACCGGCGATGGCGATCATCTGATGCTGATCGTCGATTGCCCGGCCGGGCTGATCGATGACCACACCCTCGAGCATCTGCGCCGCCAGCGGTGGCTGGCACTGCCGATGAAACTGCGGCAACGCTTGGCCGGGGCGCCCGCGCACGTCAGCGACGATCTGCTCGCAACCTTGCTTCAGCAGTACGCACCTGCCGGCAGCGCCGCACGCCTGCATGCGCTGTGCACGCAGCTTTCGGCCAACCCCGGCGCGGACTGGAACGTGGCCCGCATGGCGGCACGGGTCGGTATCAGCGGCAGCCGCCTGCACGCGGCGTTCGTCCAGGAATTCGGGGTGCCGCCGCAGGCCTGGTTGAGTGCCTGCCGGCTGCGCTGGGCCAAGCATCGGCTGCTCACCAGCACCGACAGCATCGCTGCCATCGCGCTGGATGCCGGGTACTCCGAGCACAGTGCGTTGACCCGTGCCCTGCGCCGGGAAACCGGGCTGACCCCGCAGGCCTTCCGCAGGCAGTAGTCTGGGTCAAGACGCCGTGGCACGCTGCTCCTACACTGCGCGGCCAATGCACACGCACGAGCCGCAATGAAACGATCAATGGGAGTGGGCATCGCCAACGGTATTGCCGCCGGCGCGCTGTGGGGCGTGGTGTTCCTCGCCCCGGCGATGCTGCACACCTTCACTGCGGTGCAACTCTCAGCGGGCCGTTATCTGATCTACGGCCTGATTGCCGTGATTCTGCTCGCGCCGCGCTGGCGGCAGCTCAAGGACCGGCTCGGCTGGCCCGAGTGGCGAGGCCTGTTATGGCTGAGCCTGGCCGGCAACCTGGTCTATTTCCTGCTGTTGGCCAATGCCGTGCAGTGGGCCGGTGGTGCGGCTGCCTCGCTGATCGTGGGATTGATTCCGGTCGTGGTGACACTGGCGGGTGTACGCGAGGAGGGTGCCGTGCCGCTTCGGCGGCTGGCACCGGCGCTGCTGTTGTGCCTGCTGGGTGTGGCGCTGGTGGGCTATGAGGCCCTGATGGCCGAACACGCGCAGGGCTCGGCGGGGCGCCGTCTGCTCGGGCTGCTGTGCGCGGTCGGTGCGCTGTTGTCCTGGGCGGTGTATTCCATCGGCAACAGCCGCTGGCTGGCGCGCCGCCCGGATCTGTCTGGCCATGACTGGTCGCTGCTGACCGGCATCACCACCGGCGGACTCGCCTTGGTGCTGGTGCCGAGTGCGTTTCTGACCAGCGCGACGGTGCATCCGTCCGGCGAATGGCTGGAGTTCTGGCTGATCAGTGCGGGCGTGGCGGTGGTCGCCTCGGTGCTCGGCAATGCCTGCTGGAACCGCGCCAGCCGCAACCTGCCGCTGGCCCTCACCGGGCAGATGATCGTCTTCGAAACGTTGTTTGCGCTGTTGTATGGCTTCGCCTGGCAGCAGCGCTGGCCGACGCTGATGGAAACGGTCGCCATCGTCTGCCTGGTGTCGGGCGTGCTGATGTGTGCGCACGCGCATCGGCCACCTGCGGCGGTGGCGGAGCATGTGGGGTAGGGCAGGCGTTGTGCTGTCTGGATGGTGTCATTCGCAACTTTTTGGCCGACGATCGCAGCGGTTTACGTGCCGCCATCTTTTGCAGCGCAGCACTTGACAAGCAGGGCGGTGACGTAGTTTTCTTGCCCCATGGTCACCCCCGCCGCCCACGTCAGCCTGCTCCTTCCCGCCTCCGCGGGCGGCCAGGCCGTGTCGACCGGTACCACCATCATTACCACCGCCACCACTCGCCCGGTGCGGCCCGTCGTCTTCGCGTAATTTCCGAAAACCACGGCCCCGCACCCAGATCAGGTGGCGGGGGAAACTCTCACATCTGATATGACGCGGGGCCTCCCATCGAGGTCAGCATGTCTTCTGTCGCCGCTTCCGCTCCACCCTCCGCCCAGCCCGCCGTCTCCGTTGCATCGCGGGCCGGCGTGAGCACCGTGGTCCACAAGTTCGGTGGGACCTCGGTGGCCGATGCCGAGCGCTATCGCCACGTCGCCCAGTTGCTGCTGGCGCGCGAGGAAGCGATGCAGGTCACCGTGGTCTCGGCCATGAAGGGCGTCACCGATGCGCTGATCGGCGTCGCCACGTTGGCGGCGGAAGATGGCTCGGCCTGGCGGGAGCAGTGGCACGCGTTGCGGGCACGCCATCGTGGTGCGGCGGTTGCCTTGTTGGGCGAACACGCCGGGGCAACGGTGGAGTGGTTGGACCAGCGCTTCGACCAGTTGGCCGAGGTGCTGGGCGCGCTGGCGGTGATCGGTGGTCTGCCCACCGAAGTGCTGGATCGCGTGCAGGGCATGGGGGAGGTGTATTCGGCCCAGCTGCTCGGCAAGTACCTGCAGACGCTGGGCGAAGACTGCGCGGTGCTGGATGCGCGCGATGTGCTGGTGATAGAGCGCGGCGAACTGGGCGTGGATGTGGACTGGGTGCGCAGCGCCGAGCGACTGGCCCAGTGGCGCCTGCAGCATCCGCAATCGCGCATCGTGGCAACGGGTTTTGTCGCCCGCGACCGCCAGGACCGCATCACCACGCTGGGCCGCAACGGCAGCGACTATTCCGGCGCAATCTTCGCCGCCTTGTTCAATGCCGACGAGCTGCACATCTGGACCGACGTGGACGGCGTACTCTCGGCCGACCCGCAGGTAGTGCCCGAGGCGGTCAAGCTGGAAGCGCTGAGCTACGATGAAGCCTGCGAGCTGGCCTATTTCGGCGCCAAAGTGGTGCACCCGCAGACGATGTCGCCAGCGATCGAGCGCGGCCTGCCGATCATCATCCGCAACACCTTCCATCCGGACCATCCGGGTACGCGCATCACCGCCGAGCGCACCGTTTCGGGTCCGATCAAGGGCCTGACCCTGAGCCCGGACCTGGCGGTAATCAACCTGGAAGGCACCGGCCTGATCGGTGTGCCCGGCACGGCCGAGCGGGTGTTCGCGGCGCTGCGCAATGCGCATGTGTCGGTGGTGATGATCTCGCAGGGCTCCTCCGAGCACTCGATCTGCTGCGTGGTGAAGCAGGCCGAGGCCGTGCGGGCGCGTGAATCGCTGCTGCAGGCGTTCGCGCATGAGTTGAGCCTGGGCCAGGTGCAGCGCGTGCAGTTGACCGACAACGTGAGCGTGCTGGCCGCCGTGGGCGATGGCATGGCCGGCCAGCCCGGCGTGGCCGCGCGCCTGTTCGAGTCGCTGGGCCGCGCGCAGGTGAATATCCTGGCGATCGCGCAGGGCTCGTCGGAGCGCAACATCTCGGTGGCGGTGGACAGCCGCCATGCGACCAAGGCCCTGCGCGCGGCGCATGCCGGGTTCTGGCTGTCGCCGCAGACGTTCTCGGTCGGTGTGATCGGCCCGGGCAACGTCGGTGCGGCGTTGCTCGATCAGCTGCAGGCGGCCCAGGTGCAGCTGCTCGGCCGCGCGAATGTGGATCTGCGTCTGCGTGCGGTGGCCTCGCGCACGCGCATGGTGCTGGACGAGCGCGGCCTGAAAGGTGACTGGCGCGCGGCGCTGTCCGGCCCGGCGCAGCCGAGTGATCTGGAGGCGTTCACGGAGCATCTGCTCTCCGCCCATCTGCCGCACGCGTTGATCATCGATTGCAGTGGCAGCGCCGACGTGGCCGACCGCTATGCCGGCTGGCTGGCGGCGGGCATCCATGTGGTCACCCCGAACAAACAGGCCGGTGCCGGTCCGCTGGAGCGCTATCACGCCATCCGCGAGGCGGCGGCCGGCAGTGGCGCGCGCTTCCGCTACGAAGCCACGGTGGGTGCCGGGCTGCCGGTGATCACCACGCTGCGCGACCTGGTCGATACCGGCGATGAGGTGCTGGCGATCGACGGCATTTTCTCCGGCACGCTGGCGTGGCTGTTCAACAAGTACGACGGCCAGGTGCCGTTCTCCGAGCTGGTCAGCCAGGCACGTGGCATGGGCTACACCGAGCCGGACCCGCGTGATGACCTCTCCGGCGTGGATGTCGCGCGCAAGCTGGTGATCCTGGCGCGTGAGGCGGGCCGGGAGCTCAGCCTGGAGCAGGTGCGCGTGGAAAGCCTGGTGCCTGAGGCGCTGCGCCAGGCCAGCGTGGACGACTTCATGGCGGGCCTGCCCCAGATCGATGCGGTGTTTGCAGAGCGCCTGGCGGTCGCCAAGGCTGACGGCGCAGTTCTGCGTTACGTCGCGCGCCTGACCTCTGACGGTGCCGAAGTCGGTCTGGTCGCACTGCCGGCCGGGCATGCCTTCGCCAACCTGCGCCTGACCGACAACGTGGTGCAGTTCACCACGCGCCGCTACTGCGACAACCCGCTGGTGGTGCAGGGGCCGGGCGCCGGGCCGGAGGTGACCGCCGCCGGTGTGTTCGCCGATGTGCTGCGCGTGGCGGTGGGTGAAGGAGCACGTCTGTGAGTGAGGGCAGCATGACGGAAGCACGCGCGTTTGCGCCGGCCTCGGTCGGCAACGTGGGGGTCGGGTTCGACATCCTGGGCCACGCCATCGAGGGCGTTGGCGATACCGTGACGGTGCGGCGCATTGAAGCGCGCGTGGTGCAGATCCGCGCGATCCGCGGCACCACGGTGGACCTGCCGTTGGTGGCCGAGGACAACACCGCCGGCGCGGCGTTGATCGCGCTGCATACCGCGCTGGATCTGCCGTTCGGCTTCGAGGTGGAGATCGACAAGGGCATCGCGCTGGGCTCGGGCATGGGCGGCTCGGCCGCGTCGTGCGTGGCGGCGCTGGTCGCGGCCAATGCGCTGTTGCCGCAGCCGTTGTCGCGCGAGGCGCTGTATCCGTTCGCGTTGACCGGCGAGGCGGTGGCCAGCGGTGGCCGCCATGGCGACAACCTCGGGCCGATGCTGCTGGGTGGCTTGGTACTGAGTACCGCGGACCGGCTGGTGCCGGTGCCGGTCCCCGCGGCCTGGCACAGCTTGCTGGTCCATCCCGAGGCGGTATTGGAGACCCGCCGCGCGCGCGCCGCGCTGCAGGGGCATTACGCCTTGGGCGAGTTCGTCGCGCAGAGCGCGAATCTGGCGCTGGTGCTCAGTGGCTGCTACACCGCTGATGCCGCGTTGGTCCGTGCCGGGCTGCGTGATGTGCTGGTCGAGCCGCGCCGTGCGGGTCTGATCACCGGGTTTGCGGCCGCGCGCGACGCGGCGCTCGCGGCCGGTGCGATGGGCGCCAGTATTTCCGGCGCAGGGCCAAGCGTGTTTGCCTGGTTCGAGCAGCGTGATGCCGCCCTTGCCGCGCAGGCAGCCGTGCAACAGGCATTTGCCGAGGCCGGCTTTGACAGCCAGGGCTGGGTGTCGCCCTTGAATGCGCCCGCCGCGCGCTTGCTGTGACGCGTCCACTCTTTCTACTTTGGGATGTCCGATGAAGTTCGTTTCCACGCGTCACGCTGCACCCGCCGTTTCACTGAGCCAGGCGCTCGCCGCTGGCCTTGCCCCGGATGGTGGTCTGTATGTCCCCGAACATCGCCCGCGCCTGCAGCACTGGTCGGCGCAGGCGTCCTTTGCGCAGACGGCTGCAGCCGTGTTGGCACCGTATTTCCATGACGATGCCCTGGAGAAGGCGCTGCCCGACGTGTGCGAGCAGGCCTTCAACTTCGATGCGCCACTGCGCCCCGTGGCGACCGCCGATGACCATGTGCTGGAGCTGTTCCATGGGCCGACGGCTGCGTTCAAGGACTTCGGTGCGCGCTTCCTCGCGGCGTGTCTTGCTCGTCTGCAGGAAGGCCGGGAGCGTCCGCTGACGATCGTGGTCGCCACCTCCGGCGATACCGGGGCGGCCGTCGCTGCGGCCTTCCACCGGCAGCCGGGAATCCGGGTGGTGGTGCTGTACCCGGACGGCCGGGTTTCGCCACGTCAGGCGCATCAGCTGGGGTGCTTCGGCGACAACATCCACACGCTGCGCGTCGCCGGGTCGTTCGACGATTGCCAGGCGATGGTGAAGCAGGCGCTGGGCGATCGCGAGCTGCAGGACGCGGTGCCGCTGAGCTCGGCCAACAGCATCAGCCTGGGGCGCTGGCTGCCGCAGATGAGCTACTACGCACACGCCGCGCTGGTCCATCAGGCACAGACCGGGCACGTGCTCAACCTGGTGATCCCGACCGGCAACCTCGGCAATGCGATGGCGGCGATCCTGGCCCGTACGATGGGCCTGCCGTTGGGGCAGATCGCGCTGGCAACCAACGCCAACGATGTATTGCCGCGCTACTTCCACGGCGAGGCCTACAAGGCACAGACCAGCGTCGCCACCATCGCCAATGCGATGGATGTAGGGGCGCCGAGCAACTTCGAGCGGCTGCGCTGGCTCTACAACGACGACGACGCGGCACTGCGGGGCGCGTTCACTGCCGAAGCGGTGGATGACGCGGCCATCCGCGAACTCATCAAGCGGCGCCATGATCTGCATGGCGAGGTGTTCTGTCCGCATACGGCGACGGCGGTGGCGCGCCTGGAGCACCTGCGGGCCGCGGGTGCGCAGGGTCACTGGGCAGTCGCGGCGACGGCGCACCCGGCCAAGTTCGAGTCGGTGGTGGAACCGCTGATCGGGCAGGCGCTGGACGTACCGCCGGCCTTGGCCGCGCTGCTGGAGCGGCCGGCGCAGGCCGAAGCCTGCGCACCGGCGTATGGGGCGCTGCATGAGGTGCTGTTGCGCGGGTGAGGCGGGGTCAGTACGACTCGTCGGCCGAGAGCTTCTGCAGGCCGGCTTCGTCCAGGATCTCGACGGTGTTCAGATGGGGCAGGGCGATCAGGCCCTGCTGGCGCAGCTTGGTGAAGGTGCGGCTGACAGTCTCCATGGTCAGGCCGAGATGGTCGGCGATGTCGCCACGACCCATCGGCAGGGTCACGCGCAGCCCCGGCTCACCGAGCAGCGCTTCGCGCGCGGCCAGGCGCAGCAGGAAATCGGCGACCTTCTCGGCCGGCTGCAGCCGGCCCAGCGCCATCGCGGCATCCTGCGCGGCATCCAGCTCCTGGCAGGCGCGCTGCAGCAGCTTGCGCTCCAGATGCGGGAAGCGCGAGCGCAGGTCCTTCATCTGCGGCAGGGCCACGCGGCAGACCCGGCTGTCGGCGATGGCCTCGATGTCGTAGCGGTGATGATCGCTGCCGCTCAAGCCCAGGAAGTCGCCAGGCAGCACGAACCCGCTGATCTGGCGGCGGCCATCGGCCAGCGTGCGGACCAGGCGCAGCGCACCGGCGGTAATCGTATAGACATGTTGGCGCGGCTCACCGGCACGGGCCAGGGTGGACCCCAGCGGCAGTGCCTGGGACACGGTGACGCGTTCCAGCGCCTGCACTTCATCCGGCGAGAGCGCCGAGCAGACCGCCAGATGCCGTACCGAGCAATGCAGGCAGTCGCGCAGCGGCGAGCAACCGGGGGCGGCGGGGTCTTCAACAGCGGAAAGCGCGGTACCGGAGTGGGGCCGGGTCATGTCAGGTCAGCAAGCGGGACCTGCCTATGATACGTCATGCCGCCATTGGCCCGGTCCCGATGCCCGGATGCGGCTCGTTGCGCTGGCTGCGGCTAGAATATGCCGCTCGCTCATCCCCCCGTTTCCGCAGGAGTCCCGCAAGTGATCAAGCCCCGTACGCCGCCCGGCATCATGGAACTGCTGCCGCGTGAGCAGATCGCGTTCCAGCGCATGCTGGACGTCATCCGCCGCAACTACGAGCGGTTCGGGTTCCTGCCGGTGGAAACCCCGGTGTTCGAGCTGTCCGATGTGCTGCTGACCAAATCCGGTGGCGAGACCGAGCGCCAGGTGTATTTCGTGCAGTCGACCGGCGCGCTGGCCAATGCCGCCGAAGCCGAAGAAAAAGCGCTGCCCGAGCTGGCACTGCGCTTCGATCTGACCGTGCCGCTGGCGCGCTACGTCGCCGAGCACGAGCACGACCTGACCTTCCCGTTCCGCCGTTACCAGATGCAGCGCGTGTACCGCGGTGAGCGCGCCCAGCGGGGCCGTTTCCGCGAGTTCTACCAGTGCGACATCGATGTGATCGGCAAGGACGCGCTGAGCACCCGCTATGACGCCGAAGTGCTGGCGGTCATCCACGCGGTGTTCGCGGAGCTGCGCATCGGTGATTTCTCGGTGCAGCTCAACAACCGCAAGCTGATGCGCGGGTTCTTCGAAAGCCTGGGCGTGGCCGATGGCGAGCGCCAGCTGGCCGTGCTGCGCGAAGTGGACAAGCTGGACAAGCGCGGCGCCGATTACGTGCGCGAGACGCTGGTGGGCGAGGGCTTTGCGATTCCGGCCGAGCAGGTCGAGCGCATCCTGGCCTTCGTGGCCGTGCGTTCGAGCAGCCATGCCGACGCGCTGGCGCAGCTGGACGCGCTGTTGGTCGACGGCGCCGCCAGCGAGACGCTCAAGCAAGGCGTGGCCGAACTGCGCGAAGTGCTGCAGCTGGTCAAGGCGCTGGGCGTGCCGGAAACCGCGTACTGCCTGAACTTCTCGATCGCACGCGGCCTGGATTACTACACCGGCACCGTCTACGAGACCACGCTGACCGACCACCCGCAGATCGGCTCGATCTGCTCGGGTGGCCGTTACGAAGACCTGGCCAGCCACTACAGCAAGTCCAAGCTGCCGGGCGTGGGCATCTCCATCGGCTTGACCCGCCTGTTCTGGCAGCTGCGCGAAGCGGGCCTGATCGCCGGTATCGAGGACAGCAGCGTGCATGCGCTGGTGGCCCTGATGGATGACAACGGCCTGCCCGAGTCGCTGGATATCGCCCGTCGCCTGCGCGTGGGCGGCATCAACGCCGAAGTGCAGATGGAGCCGAAGAAGATCGGCAAGCAGTTCCAGTACGCGGCCAAGGCCGGCATCCGTTTCGTCGTGCTGGCCGGTGAAGATGAGCTGGCGCGTGGCGTGGTGGCGGTCAAGGATCTGCTGCGCGAGCAGCAGTTCGAGGTTGCCCGCGACGAGCTGGCCAGCGCGCTGCAGGTCGAGCTGGAGCAGGCCAAGGCGATGGCATGAAGCGGCCTGGGGCAGGGGCGCTGATGGTGCTCCTGCTCGCGGCCTGCCAGAGTGATCCGGCGCTGCGCAGCCAGCGGATCGGCCCGGGGCACTACCAGCTCTCGGTCGATCGCTGCCATGTGATCGATCGGGAACAGCTTGAGCACGACCTGCGCGAGCTGGCCGGGAACCAGTGTCCCGGCGGCGCCGGACCTCTGGAGGCCGTTGAGTCACTCGCCAGTCGCCAGGGCAGCCTGCTCGGCGAATGCCTTCGCAGTGGCGCACTGCGTGCCGAGGTCCGCTGCCGGTAGGTGCCGACCGTGGGTTGGCACGCCTCCTTGTGGATACGCATCACAACGCCCGCCAATGCGGGCGTTGCGCGTTTCCAGACCCTGAACCGGCCCAGTCCGCCTGCGGCGGCGGTTTGACCGTATGCCTTCATTTGCGCTAATGTAATAGCACGCTATTACATTGATACGATGAAACTACGTCCCGTCCCCCGCGAGAAAGACGCCCAGGCCGATCTGGCCTCGCTGGCGCGTGCCTTTGCTGCCCTGTCCGATCCGGTCGCGGTGACCGCGTTCCTGCGCGACCTGTGCACCCCCGCCGAGCTGGAAGCGCTGTCCGACCGCTGGAAGGTGGTGCCGCTGCTGCAGCAAAGCGTTCCGTATCGCGAGATCCATGAGTTGACCGGGGTCAGCGTGACCACCACCGGGCGCGTGGCGCGCTCGCTGGACCACGGCCACGGCGGTTACGCCGCCGCCATCGCCGCCACGCCGACCTCCCCCGAATCCGAGTAGAGACCTCCCCCATGAGTGCAACCCAGACCGCCCCGGCACGTGACCGGCTGCGTATCGCCATCCAGAAGAACGGGCGGCTGGCCGAGCCCGCCCGCAGCCTGTTGACCGCCTGCGGGCTGAGCTGGCGGCAGAGCCGCGACAAGCTGTTCTGCTACGGCGAATCGCTGCCGGTGGATCTGCTGCTGGTCCGCGACGACGATATCCCCGGCCTGATCGCCGATGGCGTGTGCGACTTCGGTATCGTCGGCCGCAACGAGCTCGACGAGCAGGGCGCCGCCCGCCGCCGGATCGGCCTGCCGGATGCCTACCAGGCGCTGCGCGGGCTCAACTTCGGCCAGTGCCGGCTGATGCTGGCGGTGCCGGAGGAGTGGGAGTGGACGGGCGTGGAGCAACTGGCCGGCAAGCGCATCGCCACCAGCTACCCCGCGATCCTGGCCGATTGGCTGGCCGAGCGCGGCGTGGATGCCCAGGTGGTCGAGCTGTCCGGCTCGGTCGAAATCGCCCCACGCCTGGGCACCGCCGATCTGATCTGCGATCTGGTCTCCAGCGGCGCCACCCTGGCTGCCAACCAGCTCAAGCCGGTCGAAACCCTGCTGGAAAGCGAAGCGGTGCTGGCCGGCCCGGTCCGCACCCCCGATGACGCCCGCGCCGGGCTGATGGCCATGCTGCTGCGTCGTCTTGATGGCGTGGTGAAGGTGCAGGACAGCAAGCTGCTGATGTTCCGCGCCGCGCTGGACCGCGTCTCCGAGTTGACCCGCCTGCTGCCCGATGCCGATCCGCTGGTGCAGCTGCCCGATGATGGCGGCCACCTGCGTTTGCAGACCATGTGCCACGGTGCGTTGACCTGGCAGCGGTTGGAGGACCTGGAGCGCGCGGGCGCGCAGGGATTGATGGTGCTGAGTGTGGAGCGGTCGCTGGCATGAATCGTTTGACGTGGTCCCAGTTGGATGCCGGCGCCCAGGCGCAGGCGCTGCAGCGCCCGGTCCAGGCCGTGGCGGCGCGCACCCGTGAGTCCGTTGCCGCGTTGATCGCGGCGGTGCGCGAAGGCGGCGATGCCGTACTGCGCGAGATCACCCTGCGCTTCGACGGGGTGGCACCGGAGACCTTCGAGGTCAGCGAGGCGGAGTTTGCCGCCGCCGAGCAGGCCGTCTCCGCCGAACTGCGTCAGGCGATGATCGATGCGGCCGCGCGCATCCGTACCTTCCACCAGGCCGGCATGAGCCAAGGCTATGCGGTCGAGACCGCGCCCGGCGTGCGTTGCGAGCGCGTGGTGCGCCCGATCGGTCGGGTGGGTCTGTATGTGCCGGCTGGCAGCGCGCCGTTGCCGTCCACCGCGTTGATGCTGGGCGTGCCCGCACAGCTGGCCGGCTGTCGTGAAGTCGTGTTGTGCACGCCGCCGCGCAAGGACGGCAGTGCCGATCCTGCGGTGCTGGTGGCCGCGCGCCTGACCGGCGTGCACCGCGTGTTCAAGCTGGGCGGCGCGCAGGCGATCGCTGCGATGGCGTATGGCACCGACAGCGTTCCCGCCTGCGAAAAGCTGTACGGCCCGGGCAATAGTTACGTGACCGAAGCCAAGCAGCAGGTCGCCCAGGACGGCGCTGCGGCGATCGACATGCCGGCCGGGCCGTCCGAAGTGCTGGTGATTGCCGATGCCGGCGCCAATCCCGCGTTCGTGGCCGCCGATCTACTCTCGCAGGCCGAGCACGGTCCGGACTCGCAGGTGCTGCTGCTGACCGACGATGCGGGAATGGTGGATCAGGTTGAAGCGGCCGTGGAGGCGCAGTTGGCACAGCTGTCGCGTGCGCAGATCGCCGCGCAGGCGCTGGCATCCTCGCGGCTGATCCTGGTTGATTCGCTGGACGACGCCTTCGCGATCAGCAACCGGTATGCCCCGGAGCACTTGATCCTGGCGCTGCGCGAGCCGCGGGCCTGGTTGGACAAGGTGGAAGCGGCCGGTTCGGTGTTCCTCGGCGACTACACCCCCGAAGCGCTCGGCGATTACTGCAGTGGCACCAACCATGTGTTGCCCACTGCCGGTGCCGCGCGTGCCTACAGCGGCGTCAGCGTCGCCAGCTTCCAGAACCTGATCAGCGTGCAGTCGGCCACCGCCGCCGGCATCGCGGCGATCGGCGAGTGTGCCCGTGTGCTGGCCCGCGCTGAAGGCCTGGATGCCCACGAGAACGCGGTGACCCTGCGCATGGAGGCGGCCGCATGAGCACTGGCTCCCTCCTGTCCCTGGTCCGTGCCGACCTGCAGGCGTTTGCCGGCTATTCCTCAGCGCGCAGCAGTGTGCTGGTCGGGGATGTCTGGCTCAACGCGAATGAATCGGCGTGGGCCAATCCGGCCGACGTCGCTGGCGGCGCGCGGCGCTATCCCGACCCGCAGCCGGCAGCATTGCGCGATCGGCTGGCCGAGCTGTACGGCTGCTGTGCCGAACAATTGTTGATCGGCCGTGGCAGTGACGAGGCCATCGATCTGCTGGTGCGCGCGCTGTGCGAGCCGGGCCGCGATGCAGTGGTGACCACGCCGCCGGTGTTCGGCATGTATGCCGTCTGCGCCCGCCTGCAGAACGCGCCGCTGATCGAGGTGCCCCTGGTCGATCAGGGCGATGCGCTGGTCGCCGATACCGATGCGGTGATCGCCGCTGCGCTGGGCGGTAACGCCAAGCTGGTGTTCCTGTGCTCACCGTCCAATCCCGCCGGCAGTGTGATCCCGATGGCTGAGATCGAGCGTGTGGCCGCGGCGTTGCAGGGCAGGGCGCTGGTGGTGGTGGATGAGGCCTACGGGGAGTACGCCGAGCAGCCGTCCGCGACCACGCTGTTGAGCCGTTACGAGAACATCGCGGTGCTGCGCACGCTGTCCAAGGCGCATGCGCTGGCAGCCGCGCGCATTGGCAGCCTGATCGCCGATGCTGCGCTGATCCAGCTGCTGCGCCGCTGCCAGGCGCCGTATCCGGTACCCGCGCCCTGTGCCGAGCTGGCGTTGGCCGGTCTCGGCGCCGAGAGCCTGGCCATCACCATCCAGCGCATCGCGCAGATCAAGGTTGAACGTACCCGCCTGCAGTCCGGCCTGGCCGCGCTGCCCGGTGTGGTGCGTGTCTATCCCTCGCAGGGCAACTACCTGCTGGCCCGCTTTGCCGACCCACAGGGCGCGTTCGATGCGCTGCTCGCCGCCGGTGTGGTGGTGCGTGACCAGCGTGCCGCGCCGCAGCTGGGCGATGCACTGCGCATCACTATCGGCAGCCCGGAACAGAACGACCGTGTACTCGCCGCCCTGATGGCCCGGAGGGCTGCCGCATGACCCCGATTCTGTTCGTCGACCGCGACGGCACCCTGATCGAAGAGCCCGCCGATTTCCAGATCGACGCGTACGAGAAGCTGCGCTTCGTGCGCGATGTGATCCCGGCGATGCTCAAGCTGCGCGACGCGGGTTATCAGTTCGTGATCGTCAGCAACCAGGATGGCCTGGGCAGCGAAGGCTATCCGCAGGCGAGCTTCGATGGCCCCAACGACCTGATGCTGCAGATCTTCGCCAGCCAGGGCATCACCTTCCGTGACGTGCTGATCGACGGCACCTGGCCGCAGGACAACGCACCGACCCGCAAGCCGGGTATCGGCCTGATGCTGCCCTACCTGCAGGACCGCAGCATCGACTGGTCGCGCTCGGCGATGGTGGGTGACCGCCTGACCGATATCCAGTTCGCCGAGAACATGAAGATCCGTGGCTTCCAGCTGCGCACCGAGCAGTTTGGCGGCGACTGGGACTGGACCTCGATCGCGCATGAGCTGGCCGATGCGCCGCGCCGGGCCACCGTGCAGCGCAATACCAAGGAAACGAAGATCCGGGTCGAGGTCGATCTGGATCGCACCGCCGAGCCGCAGACCCACACCGGGCTGCCGTTCTTCGATCACATGCTGGAGCAGATCGGCAAGCACGGCGGCTTCGCGCTCAGCGTGCAGGCCGAGGGCGACCTGCACATCGACGAGCACCACACCATTGAAGATACCGGTCTGGCGCTGGGCCAGGCCCTGCGTGAGGCGCTCGGCGACAAGCGCGGCATCGGTCGCTACGGCTTCACCCTGCCGATGGATGAAACCCTGGCCAGTGCCGCGCTGGATTTCAGCGGCCGCCCGTACTTCGTCTTCGAAGGCGAGTTCAAGCGCGAGCGGGTGGGCGACATGCCGACCGAGCTGGTGCCGCACTTCTTCCGCTCCCTGTGCGATGCGGCCGGGTTGAACCTGCACCTGAGCGTGCGCGGCGACAACGACCACCACAAGGTCGAGGCCTGCTTCAAAGCGCTGGCGCGCGCGCTGCGCCAGGCCTTGCCGCGGCAGGGCACTGCGCTGCCGAGCACCAAGGGGGCACTGTGACCGAGGTTGCGCTGATCGATGCGGGTGGCGCCAACCTCGGCTCGGTCCGCTATGCGCTGGAACGTCTGGGCGTGCAGGTGCGGCTGGTGCGCGATGCGCAGGGCCTCGAAGGTGTCTCGCGGGTGATCCTGCCCGGCGTTGGTGCGGCCCCGCACGGCATGGCGCGTCTGCATGCGCAGGGTCTGGTGCAGCCGCTGCGCGAGCTGCAGGTGCCGCTGCTTGGTATCTGCCTGGGCATGCAGCTGCTGTTCGATGGCTCCGAGGAAGGCCACGTCGAATGCCTGGGCCTGTTGCCCGGGGTCGTGCGCCACCTGCGTCCTGCCACCGGCATCCGTGTGCCGCACATGGGCTGGAACCGGCTGTTGCCCCTGCGCGAGTCAGCGCTGCTGGCCGGCGTGCCGGCGCGGGCCAGCGCGTATTTCGTCCACAGCTACGCCGCGCCCCTGGGCGAAGACACTGTCGCGGCCTGCGATCACGGCGGGCTGTTCGCGGCCGTCGTGCAGCGCGGCCGGCACAGTGGCGCCCAGTTCCACCCGGAGCGCTCGGCCGATACCGGCGCGCGCATCCTGCGCAATTTCGTCGAGAACGAACCGACATGAGTTTCATCGTCTATCCCGCCCTGGATATCCGCGAAGGCCGCGTGGTGCGGCTGCTGCAGGGTGACTACGCGCAGCAGACCACCTACGGCGATGACCCGCTGCCGCGCGCGCAGGCGTTTGCTGCGGCGGGCGCGAGCTGGATGCATCTGGTGGATCTGGATGCGGCCCGCGCAGGTGGTTACACGCTGGCACCGCTGCTGTCCTCGATCGCATCGCAGACCGGCCTGAAGGTGCAGACCGGCGGCGGTGTGCGCTCGCGCGATGACGTCGCGCGCATCCTCGATGCCGGTGCCACCCGCGTGGTGGTCGGCTCGGTATCGGTCCGTGAGCCCGACACCGTGATCGGCTGGCTGCGCGAGTTCGGTCCGGAACGGCTGACCATCGCGCTGGACGCGCGCCAGGCCGAGGATGGCCGCTGGCTGTTGCCGGTGCATGGCTGGACCGAGACCGCCCAGGACACCCTGGACGTGTTGGCCCAGCGCTACGCCGAGGCGGGCATGCAGCACCTGCTGTGCACGGATATCGCGCGCGACGGCATGCTGTCCGGGCCGAACATCGATCTCTACCAGCATCTGGCCGCGCTGCTTCCCGGCGTGGCGGTACAGGCCTCTGGCGGCGTGCGTGATGCCGACGATGTCGCCCAGGCCAAGGCGGTCGGCTGCGGCGGGGCGATCCTCGGCAAGGCATTGCTGGAAGGGCGCATGACCCTGGAAGGAGCGCTGGCATGTTGAGCCGCCGCCTGATTCCGTGCCTGGATGTGCGCGATGGTCGCGTGGTCAAGGGCGTGCGCTTCCGCGATCACGTGGACATGGGCGATATCGCCGAACTGGCGATGCGCTACCGCGACCAGGGTGCGGATGAACTCGTGTTCTACGACATCGGCGCCAGCCCGGAAGGGCGCGCGGTGGACGTGGCCTGGATCGAGCGCATCGCGCGCTTGATCGACATTCCGTTCTGCGTGGCCGGCGGGATCAGCGATGTGGAGACCGCGCGGCGCGTGCTGCATGCCGGTGCCGACAAAATCTCGATCAACTCGCCGGCTCTCGGTCGGCCCGAACTGATCGAAGAACTGGCCGATGCCTTCGGCGTCCAGTGCGTGGTGGTCGGTATCGATTCGGTGCGCGAGGCGGACGGCGAATGGCGCGTGCGCCGCTTCAGCGGCGATCCGGACAAGACCCAGGCGGTGGCGGTCCGTACCTTGGACTGGGTGGTGGAGGCACAGCGTCGGGGTGCCGGTGAGATCGTGCTCAACTGCATGGACAGCGATGGCGTGCGCCGCGGCTATGATGTGGCCCAGCTGCGCCAGGCCCGTGCGCTGTGCCAGGTGCCCCTGATCGCCTCCGGCGGCGCTGGCGAGATGCAGCACTTCGCCGATGTGTTCGACCAGGCCGATGTTGACGGCGCACTGGCCGCCAGCGTGTTCCACAGTGGCGCCATTGCCATTCCCGCGCTCAAGCAGTTCCTGCGCGAGCAGCAGATCGAGGTTCGAGATGTCTATTGAGGTGGATTCCATTGACGTGCAGCCGTCGCGCGAGGCGCTGGCGCAGCTGGACTGGAGCAAGGGCGATGGACTGTTGCCGGTGGTGGTGCAGGACACCGACACGTTGCGCGTGCTGATGCTCGGCTATGCCAACGCGGCCTCGCTGGAGCAGACGCTGGCCACGGGCCACATGACCTTCTTCAGCCGCAGCAAGCAGCGGCTGTGGACCAAGGGCGAATCCTCCGGCAACGTGCTGGCGGTGACCGCCGTGCGGGTTGACTGCGACAACGACACGCTGCTGGTGAGTGCGCGCCCGGCCGGGCCGACCTGCCACACCGGCAGCGAGAGCTGCTTCCCGCTGGCACCGGGGAACTTCCTGGGCCGGCTGGATACCGTGGTGCGCGAGCGCGAGCAGCAGCGCCCGGCCGGCAGCTACACCACGTCGCTGTTCGACGGCGACATCCGCCGCATCGCGCAGAAAGTGGGCGAGGAGGGTGTGGAGACCGCGCTGGCAGGGGTGGTACAGGATGACCAGGCGCTGCTGGGCGAGTCGGCCGATCTGCTGTTCCATCTGACCGTGCTGCTGCGTGCGCGTGGGCTGTCGCTGGATGATGCGGTCGCGGTGCTGGCGGCGCGCCACGCGGGGTAAGCGCGGGCCGCACATCGTTTAACGTCGGTGAAACGCGGTGCAGGCGATGATGTGCGGCTCTACACTTCCCCGCCCCCGACCGGACCGCCCCCGATGACCCGTACTGCCGCCTGGCTGGCTTGCCTGCTGTTGATGACTTCGCCTGCCTGGGCTGCTGAAACGACCGTCACCGGCAAGGTGTATCAGGAGCGCGACGGCAAGCCCGGGCGCGGCCCGACCGATCCCGGCCTGGCCGGTGTGCAGGTCTCCAACGGGGAAACGATCGTGCGTACCGCTGCCGATGGCAGCTACAGCCTGCCGGTGCGAGAGGGGCAGACCGTGTTCGTGATCAAGCCCGACGAGTACCGCTTCCCGGCCGCCGCCAACGGGCTGCCCTCGTACTGGCGCCACTACGCACCGCAGGGTTCGCCCACGCTCAAGTACGACGGCATCCGCGCCACCGGCGGCGGCACCCGCAACTGGGATTTCGCGCTGGAACCGGCCAAGGGCACCGATGCGGCACGCAACGGTTTCGAGATGCTGGTGTTCAGTGACTCGCAGACCGCCAGCCGCCAGGACATCGGTTACTACCAGCGCGCCATCGTTGAGCCGATCATCGGCAAGCACCCGGCGCGGCTGGGCACTACCCTGGGCGACATCGTCAACGACGACCTGAGCCTGTACCCGGACATCAACAAGGTCACCGCGCAGCTGCAGGTGCCATGGTTCCATGTGCCGGGCAACCACGATCTGGACATGGACGCAGGCAACGACGCGCACTCGCTGGACAGCTGGCGCGCCGTGTACGGCCCGGACACCTATGCGGTGGAAGAGGGCGGCGCGAGCTTCGTGTTCCTCGATGACGTGGTCTACGATCCCAAGGCCAAGCCGAGCTACGTGGGCGGTCTGCGCGCGGACCAGTTCACCTTCCTGGCCAACTACCTGAAGGGCCTGCAACGTGATCGCTTGATCGTGCTCGGCATGCACATTCCGCTGTTTGATGCGGCGCCGGGCCGTGAGACGTTCCGCCATGCGGACCGCACGCGCCTGTTCGCGCTGCTCAAGGAGTTCCCGAACGTGCTGGTGCTCAGCGGCCACAGCCACACCCAGCAGCACTACTACCACGGTGCGGCCGAAGGCTGGCAGGGCAGCAAGCCGCTGCACGAGTACAACGTGGGCGCGGCCTGCGGGGCGTTCTGGTCGGGGGTGAAGGACAGCAACGGCATTCCCGATGCGACCATGAGCGATGGCACCCCTAACGGCTATGCGGTGCTGTCGGTCAAGCCCGGTGGCGACTACGGCCTGCGCTATTACGTGGCGCGTGCGCCGGACGATTACCAGATCGCCCTGCATGCGCCGAAGGTGCTGCGCCAGGGCGCGTATCCGGCGTGGGGCGTATACGCCAACGTGTTCATGGGTCAGGCCGATTCGTTGGTCGAGTACCGCGTGGACGATGGCGCCTGGCAGCCGATGAAGCGTGTCGAGCAGCCCGATCCGCGGCTGCTGCAGGAGAACGTCGCCGACGATACCGCCGAGCGCCTGCGTGGTTTCGACCGCTCGCCGGAAGCTACGCCGTCGCCGCACCTGTGGCGCGGCGCGCTGCCGACCAACCTGCCGGTAGGCGAGCACAGAGTGGAGGTGCGTGCGGTGCAGGGGGATGGCCCGACCGCCACGGCCAGCACCAGCTACCGCCTGCAGACCGCCAAGCCCTGATCTACCTGCGCGCCCTTCAGTACGCCACTGTATGGCGGGCGCGGCTTTGCAATCCCCCGGTGATGCCTGAGAATCGCCGGGATTCAATTGATTCAATCAAGGCAAGCGAGTGAGCGCAGCGGTACCGGATCCGGCCCAACCTGAGAGGTCGCCCATTGCGGCCCACCGGGATACTGAGAAAGAAACGCTGATCGTGGCCGATGTGGGCGGTACCTTCGCCCGCGTTGCCCTGGCCACCGTGCGCGCCGGCACCGCGCCGACGTTGCATGGCCTGCGCCGTTACGCCTGCGCCGATCATGTCAGCCTTGCCGCGATCCTGGCCGATTTCGTGAGCACGCTGCCTGCGCCGCCGGCCGCGGCGGTGGTCGCGATCGCCGGCCTGCTCGATGGCGATCATCTGGTGAACACCAACCTGCCGTGGCCGGTGTCGGTGGCGCGGACTCGTCAGGATTCCGGGTTGGCCTCGCTGGCGCTGATCAACGATTTCGAAGCGGTCGCCTATGCGATTCCGCATGTGGCGCCGGACACGCTGGTCGCCCTCAACGGGGACGCCGATGCTACCCCGCGCTGGCCGGCGCTGGTGCTCGGCCCGGGCACCGGCCTGGGGGCAGCCCTGCGCTTTGAAGGTGGCGAGCGGCCGGCGCTTGCCAGCGAGGCCGGCCATGCCGCATTGACGGCCTGCAATGCATTGGAGCTGGACGTGCTGTCACGCCTGCTGCAGCGCTGGGAACACGTGGACAACGAGCGCGTGCTGTCCGGCGGCGGCCTGATGAACCTCTATCCCTGCCTGTGCGATATCCGTGGCGTCACGCCGCGCTGGACCAGCACCGAGGCCCTGATTGCGGCCGCGCATGAGGGCGGCGATCCGGTGGCGGTGGAGACGCTGGACGTGTTCTGTGCCTGGCTTGGCAGTCTGGCGGGCGATCTGGCCACGACCTTCGGTGCACGCTCGGTCTATCTGGCCGGCGGCATCTCCACGCGCGTGGACCGCTTCCTGCGCGACGGCCGCTTCCGCGAGCGCTTCCTGGCCAAGGGGGTGATGCGCGACGTGCTGCGCCAGGTGCCGATCTGGCGCGTGGACCATGGTGAGCTCGGCGTGCTTGGGGCGGCGGTCTGGCATGTGGAGCATCGCCGGTCCGCTGCGTAGTTCGATCGTTGTCGATTCTCTGGAGGTGCACCGATGAATGACCGCAGACGATTCCTTCAGGCGAGCGCGTTGGCCGCCGGTGCGCTGGCATTGCCAACGCTGCAGGCACGGAGCGCGTCCGGCGCACGGGTCGTGTCTACCTGGGATTTTGGCGTGGGTGCCAACCAGGTGGCGTGGAAGACCTTGTCGGCCGGCGGCTCCGCGCTGGATGCCGTGGAGGCCGGTGCGCGATGGGCCGAGAGTGACCTGTGCAATCCCACCGTCGGGCGCTGCGGCAATCCTGACCGTGATGGCGTGCTGAGCCTGGATGCCAGCATCATGGACGGCGATGGCCGCTGTGGATCGGTGGCAGCGCTGAGCGATATCGTGCACCCGGTCTCGGTGGCGCGGCGGGTGATGGAAAAGACCCCGCACGTGATGCTGGTCGGGGAGGGCGCGCAGCAGTTCGCGGTGCAGCAGGGCTTCGAACGCAGGAAGCTGCTTACACCGGACGCTGAAAAAGCGTGGCGCGAGTGGCTCAAGACCGCGCAGTACACCCCTGAGATCAATGCCGAACGGCGCAGCCGCCCCGGCGACAGCAGCAACCACGACACGTTGGGCATGCTCGCCATCGATGCCGGGGGTCGGTTGGCAGGTGCCTGCACCACCAGTGGCATGGCCTGGAAAATGCACGGCCGCGTCGGCGACAGCCCGATCATCGGGGCCGGCCTTTACGTCGACAACGAGGTCGGGGCGGCCACCGCGTCCGGCGTCGGCGAGGAAATGATCCGCAACGCGGCTTCGTTCCTGGTGGTCGAACTGATGCGCCAGGGCCGCTCACCGGCCGACGCCTGCCGCGAGGCGATCGCCCGGGTGGTGCGCAAGCGTCCGGAGGCAAGCAAGACCCTGCAGGTGTGTTTCCTCGCGTTGAACAAGCACGGTGAGGTAGGCGCCTACGCACTGCATCGCGGCTTCGTCTACGCGGTCTGCGACACCAACCGGCAGGACGATCTGCGCGATTCCGCCTCGGTGTACACGAGCGAACAGACGTGAGCGGGCCGCGTCGGGTACTGGAGATCGCGTCCAATTCGGTGGCCTCTGCGGTGGCCGCCCAGCAGGGGGGCGCGGATCGGATCGAACTGTTCGACAACCTGGCCGAGGGCGGCACCACGCCATCGCAGGGCAGCATCGCCGTCGCCCGTGATCGCCTGCGGATTCCACTGTTCGTGCTGATCCGGCCGCGTCCCGGCGATTTCCTCTACACCGCGCAGGAGGCTGAAATCATGCTGCGTGATGTCGCGCACTGCCGTGCGCTCGGCTGCGATGGCGTGGTGATCGGTGCCCTGGAGGCCGACGGCGGCATCGACATGGCGCTGTGCCGCGAACTGGTGTCCGCCGCCGGCCCGCTCGGTATCACCTTCCACCGCGCCTTCGATGCCGCGCGTGATATGGGGACGGCGCTGGAGCAGATCGTGACGCTGGGCTGCCAGCGCATCCTGAGTTCGGGGGGGCAGGCCAGCGCGCTGGCCGGTGCCGATGTCCTGGCCGCACTGGTGGCCCAGGCAGGCGATCGGATTTCGCTGATGGCCGGTGCGGGAATCACGGCGGCCAATGTCGTGGAGGTCGCCGAACGCAGTGGGTGCATTGAATTGCACGCCTCGGCGAAGGCCACACAGCGGTCGGCAATGCGCCACCACAATCCAGCACTGACCGGATTGTCGCCGGACTGGACCGCCACCGACGTGGCGCAGGTCAGCGCACTGCGCGCGGCGCTGGATCGCTGAGAAGCCCGCGGGTAGAGCCACCCCATGGGTGGCTGCGCTTTGATCCTGCAACGTGCAGCCACCCATGGGGTGGCTCTACGGATAACACGATTAACTACCCCCGTCCCCGTTAAAAGAAACGGCAGCCGCCTGTACAAGCGCAGCTGCCGTGGAGGACCGCTCTTAGAACTTCCAGTTCACGCCGAAATACAGCTGGCGGCCGGCATAGATGTTGGACAGCAGGCGGGCCTGGCTGTCATTGCCGATGTAGCTCTGCAGCTCGGACTTGGTGGCGTTGAGCACCGAGGCGGTCACCGTCCAGTCCGGGGTGATGTTGTAGGCCACGTTGAGGTCGAGCTGGTCGTACGGCTTGGTGTAGGTGGTCAGTCCGTTGTTCAGGCCACCGACCACTTCGCCACGGCGGTTGTACGAGGCACGGGCCAGGAGCTTGTCGTTCTCGTAGAAGATCGTGACGTTGGCCTGGTTCTTGGCGCTGCCGACCAGCGGCGAGGCACCGATTTCTTCGCCATCCAGCACGATCGAGGCGAGGTTGGTGTCGTTGTAGGTGTAGTTGGCCTGGACACCAAAGCCCATGTCGAACGTGTACTGACCGTACACCTCCACGCCCTGCGAAACGCCATCGCGACCGTTGGCTTCCGTGGCGTACTTCTGCACCGTGACCGTCTGGCCGCCGACCGTCATCTGCTGGTCGCGCACCACCGGGACGGTGAAGTTGTCCACGTTCTTGCGGAACAGGGCCACGCCCGCGGCGGAGCCCGGCTTGAAGTACCACTCCAGGCCCAGGTCGAACTGGACGGCTTCGAACGGTTCCAGGTTCTTGTTGCTGCCCGAGCCGTACCAGCCGGGGGTGTCGGTGCCGCCGGCGACACGGCGGTCGTTGCTGTATTCCTCGCTGATGTAGCTCAGGCCACCCGGGTAGGCGATGCTGGTGTAACCCGGACGTGCGATCACTTTCGACGCCGCGCCGCGCAGCACCAGGCTGTCGGTGATGTCCCAGGCGATGTTGAAGCTGGGCAGGAAGTCGGTATAGGTCTTGTCCAGCGAGCTGAGGGTGTACACCTTGTCGCGGACCTGATTGTCCGGCAGGCGCACGAAGCCGCCCTGGCAGCGCAGGGCCGGATCGGCCGCCGGATCATCGCAGCTCATCGGCGAGCCGTTGGCGTTGTCCACGAAGTAGTCGTTGAAACGCTCGACCGAATCGCTGGACTGGGCGAACTGCTGCGTGCGCACCACGCGCACCCCGACGTTGCCGCGGACGCGCTCGGTCCGGAAGTTGGCCTGGAAGTACCCGGAGTAGATCTTCTCGTTGACGTCGTAGACGAAGTCTTCTTCGGTCCGGTTGTGCGAGCCGCCGTAGGTCTGGTTGAGGTAATTGATGTAGGCCGGGTAGTTGACGCCCGGGAACACATTGGCGTTGAAGCCGCCGGCGATGTTGCTGATCGGGCTGGACAGGAAGAAGCCCGGCTGGGCATCACCGGCGGTGGAATCGCAGCCGGCCTGGTAACGGTTGTTATCGTAGTCGGCTGGATCCAGCCCCTGGCAGACCCAATAGGTGTTGCCGGTGTTGCGGTGGACCTTGCCGTCACGGTACTTGGTGCCGAACTGGATCGAGTCCAGCCAGCCGGCTTCGAACAGCTTGGTGAAGTCGGCCTGGAAGTAGTTCTGTTCAACCTCGGTCTGCATCCACGACGAGTCGGTCGAGCCGGTGTCGACCTCGGCAATGCCGGCCATCAACTGGTCCTGCAGGTCCGGGGAGAACTGCACCGACGGCGTGCCGGTCAGGTCCCATGCGGTGTACTGGTTACCCGACAGATAGTCCGCACCGACCTTGCGGCGCGGCTTGGCCGACATCCGGAAGTTCATTGACGGGCCGCCCTCGGACCACGTACGGCCACCGGTGAACGAGGCCTTCCACAGCGGGCTGATGTCCCACTCGACGGCCAGATCGGCGGTCTGGGAAAGCGCCTTTTCCTTGCTGTAGCCGCCGGTCAGCTGCGGGGTGGGCAGGGTGCAGTCATCCGGACCCCAGCCGCCCGGCGCAAGGCCAGCCGCTGCGGCCTGTTCTTCGCTGCAGATGTAGGCCTTGCCCGGCAGCTTCTCGAACTGCGCGCCGGTCACGATGGTGCCACTGGGATCGAAATCGAGCCCGTTGAGGAGTCGGCCGCCGGCCCAGTTACCGTCGCCGTTGAAGCGGGCCATGCTCCACTCCGGCACCTTGAGCATGTTCTGGGTGTAATCACCCTGCAGCTCGAAGCGGAAGTAGTTGGCGGTCAGGGTCAGGTTGTCCAGCGGCTTGAACTGGAAGGTCAGCTGCCCACCCTTGCGTTCGCGCTTTTCTTCCTTCACCGCGAAGTTGACCGAGGTCGGCATGAAGAAGTCGCTGTAGTTGCCGCCGGTCTGGTTGTTGAAACCGGACTGCCCCCACCAGTAGTGGATGCCATCCTGCGCCAGGACGTTGCCGTTGGCATCGCGCGCGTCGCCGGCGCCATACCACTGATAGTCCTCGGTGCTGGCTTCCATGGTGCGGCTGGTGCGCTTCTGCTGCGTCACGCCCACCAGGACGCCGAAACGTTCGTCCTTGCTGTGCCAGGAGTAGAGCGCCGAGGCCTGCGGATCGATGTCGTGGCTGGTATCCGACGAGGTGCCTTCCAGGTTCACGTAACCCGAGTTGGCTTCCATATCTAGCGGACGGCGGGTATGCAGGATCACCGTGCCGCCGATGCCGCCTTCGTCGATGCGCGCTTCGGGAGATTTGAACAGTTCCGCGCTGGACAGCATGTTGGACGGCAGCAGCGTGTAGTTGAACGAACGCGACGCCTCGTTGTTGGTTTCCGAGGTGGCGACGTAATTGCCGTTCAACTGGGTGAGGGTGAGGTCGGGCGCAAGGCCGCGCACGCTGACGCTCTTGCCTTCGCCGCCGCTGCGCGTGATCACCACGCCGGGCACGCGCTGCAGCGCATCGGCGACGTTCTTGTCGGGGAACTTGCCCACGTCCTCGGCGGTGATCACTTCCACCACCGCGTTCGCATCGCGCTTCTGCTGAAGGCTCTTTTCGATGGCGTAGCGGTAGCCGGTGACGGTCACGCTGTCGAGCGTGGTTGCATCAGGGGTGCCGGTCGCCGGGCTGGCCTGCTGCGCGAATGCGCTGGCCGGCACGACGGCGGTGGCCAAGGCACTGGCGATGGCCGCGGACAACCTGACGCGGCGGTGCATGCGTGACATCTTCATTCCACTCTCTCCCTCTCCTGGATTGAAACGGTGGCGATACGAATTCTTTGAATCGATCTAATGTTGAAGGCGAATCATCTCGGGCGTCGAGTTGCCTGGCGCGTCCCGCATGCATCGCGTGGGGCAGTCCCCCGGCTCCCCACTTCCGGCAATCGTGACCGTTTTAAGTTGGATCGATCTAAACGATTGGCGGCGAATTTTTAACACGACCGGCGCCGGGAAGCATGCTGCTCCGCAATATGGACCATGAGCGACCGTCCGCAGTGCGGGCGCTACGAGCCAGCGCAACAGGGGATTCCCTCTACACCTCGCATACAGGCACTTGCCGCGATCGTTTCCTGGACACCTTGGTGGGCGACGGGCGTTCCGCGCGGCACGGCGCGCGGCGCGCGTTGGCGGAGGACGCGTGCATGTTGCAGCGCAGAATGCATCCGCCGAAATCTCCGTGCTTTACTTAAATCGATCTAAATTCACCGGGGCGTGGATTGGGTCATCCCGTCCCAGGAACCGCCGACCCCGGTCGCCGCTGGTTCTCGCCGCCGCCACGTCCGCCAAGGAGTCCGTGTCCGTGACCCGCTTTTCCCGACATCCTGCTGTTGCTGCTACCCCCGGCGTTCGCCCGGTCCGCCGTCGTCCGCTCGCCGGCCTGGCCTGCCTGCTGGCGCTGAGCTGCGCGCCGCTGGTGCTGCAGGCCGCACCCGCCGCACTGGAGCGCGAGGTGAACACCTTCATCGGCAGCAAGGATGACGGCAACACCTTCCCGGGCGCCTCGGCTCCGTTCGGCCTGATCCAGGTCAGCCCGATCGGCGAGCACTATGCCGGCTGGCGTTATGACGACCCCAAGATCCGCGGTTTCGGGCATTCGTTCCTGTCCGGTGCCGGCTGCTGGGAGCAGGGCGGGCAGGTCTCGGTACTGCCGGTGACCGGCAGCATCGGTCCGGGCGGTGACTTCAATACCGACGACGCCAAGAGCTTCGACCACAAGCGCTACGCGTCCAGCTATACCCACGACGGTGAAGTCGGCCAGGCCGGGTATTACAAGGTACGCCTGACCAATTACGGCGGCATCGATGCCGAGGCCACCGCACGCACCCGTGCCGCAGCCGAGCGTTACACCTTTGCCACCGATGCGGATACCGGCCACGTGCTGGTCAACCTTGGCCAGGCCAACGAGCGCCATTCGGTGATCGGCAGTGTGGTCGACGTGGTCGGCGACCGTGCCGTGGAAGGCAAGCTGGTCACCAAGAGCTTCTGCGGTGGGCATCAGTACACCACCTGGTTCCGCATCGAGTTCGACCGCCCGTTCAAGGCGTTCGGGACCTGGGGCGAGGGCGGGGGCCTGCCCGGCGCACGCCACGGCATGGAAGGCGAACTCAAGCCGAGCGGCGCCTGGCTCAGCTTCGATCTGGCCAAGGGCCGTGCGGTGACCGCGGTCAGCGCGATTTCGCACGTGGATGCCGAAGGCGCGCGCGCCAATCTGCGCAGCGATGGCATGCGGGGCGATCGCCTGCTCGGCTTCGATCAGATGCGCCAGATGGCGCAGCAGCAGTGGCGCAAGGAACTGGCGGCCGTGCGTGTGCAGGGCGGCAACAGCGACGACCGCACCGTGCTGTACACCGCGCTGTACCACGCGCTGCTGCAGCCGCTGACCGGCAGCGACGCCGATGGCCGCTACCGTGGCTACGACGACAACATCCATCGCGCCGATGGCTGGACCTACTACGAGTATTTCTCGCTGTGGGATACCTACCGTGCGCAGAACCAGTGGCTGGCGCTGACCAAGCCCGACGTCGCGCGTGACATCGGCCGGACCCTGCTGGCCATTGAAGCGCAGGGCGGCTGGTTGCCGCGCTGGGGCTATGCCAACTTCGAAACCAACATCATGACCGGCGACCCGGTCACGCCGTTCCTGGTGGATCTGTGGCGTTTCGGCGCGCTGGACGGCCGCGAGGGTGAGGCTTACACCGCGCTGCGCAAGAACGCCTTCCAGGTGCCGCCGATGAACTCGCGTCACGCCGGGCGCTCGGGCAACCCGAACTACTTGGCCAACGGCTATGTGCAGTACGACCGCGCCTTCCCCTCCAAGGGCATGGATGTGGACCCGCACCACGGGGGCTCGGCAACGCTGGAGTACGCATTGGCCGACTGCGCGCTGGCGCAGATGGCCGATGGCCTCGGCCATGCCGCCGATGCCGGCGTGCTGCGCGAGCGTGGCCGCAACTGGCACAAGGTGTGGGATCCGTCGGTGCGTGACGAGGAGGGCGACTTCAACGGCTTCCCGCGGCCGCGCATGGAGGATGGCGCGTGGTACCTGCCGGCCGATGGCAAGTACAGCCCGCGCTCGCATCACGGGTTCCATGAAGGCACCGCATGGCAGTACCAGTGGCTCGCGCAGCAGGACGTGCCGGGCCTGGTCCAGGCCATGCACGGCCGCGAACAGACCGCGCGCCGACTGGATACCTTCTTCGCTTACGACGCCCTCGTTACATCGCCGCTGACCGCCGCCCGCAAGGAATGGGTGGTCGGGCCGTACAGCTACTACAACCAGTTCCGCTACAACCCCAACAACGAGCCGGACCTGCACGCGCCGTGGATGTACACGCTGATCGGCCAGCCGTGGAAGACCGCCACCGTGGTGCGCGCCGCGCAGCAGTTGTTCACCAATGCACCCAATGGCGTCACCGGCAATGATGACCTGGGCACGATGTCGGCCTGGTACCTGTTCAGTGCGCTGGGGCTGTACCCGGCGGTACCGGGCAGCGGCGAGTTCCTGCTGCACACGCCGCGCTTCGCTCGTGCCGAGATCGATCTGGGCCAGGGTAAAACGTTGACCTTGAAGGCGCCGGGCGCGGATGGCCGCCAACTGCAGTATGTCCAGAATGTCCAGGTCGATGGCCGCGCGCATGCGCCGGTGTGGCTGGACTGGGCCCAGCTGCAGCGCGGTGGCACCATCGCCTTCGCCCTGGGCGGCACCGCGCCGGAGAACGGCTGGGGTACCCAGGCCGAGGCGCTGCCAGCCTCGTTCTGCGCCACCCCGGGCGCGGTACTGGAATGAGCAGCAGGTCAGCGCGATCGTTTAGGCTTGCACCTTGCTTGAGGAAACCGACGACCCGATGAACGACAAGGCCACCCCTGCCGGCAAAGGTACGCGCGCGGTCACCGTGACCGACATCGCCGAAGCGATCGGCGTGTCGCGCGCGACCGTGTCGCTGGTGCTGCGCGGCAGCCCCTTGGTCAACGTCGACACCCGGGCCAAGGTGGAAGCCGAACTGCGGCGCCAGCGGTATGTGTACAACCGCGGCGCGGCCAACCTGCGTCGGCGTACGTCCTCGAGCGTGGCGCTGGTGATCAATGATCTGTCCAACCCGTTCTTCGCCGAATTCGCCTCCGGGGTGGATGAAGCGCTGGGCGGCAAGGGCTTCGTGACCCTGCTCGGCAGCACCGGCGAATCGCCGGAGCGTCAGCAGGCCGTGCTGGCTACGCTGATGGAGCACATGCCGGCCGGGCTGATCCTGTCGCCGGCCGAAGGCAGCGATGCGGGGCAGCTGCGCCAGGTGCTCGGTCATGCCAACGTGCTGCTGTTCAATCGCGAACTGCCCGGCGCCGAATGGGATTTCCTGACGCTGGACAACCAGCAGGGCGCCTACCTGGCGACGCGCCATCTGATCGAGCAGGGCCACCGCCGTATCGCGTTCTATGGGGGTCATGCCGTGTCCAGCTCGTGCCATCAGCGCCGTACCGGCTATGCACAGGCGCTGGTGGAGGCGGGGATGCCGGTGCAGCCGGAGTGGCTGATCGAGACCTCGCCCAGCCGCCTGGATGCAGCCGCCCGCACCGGTGAGCTGTTCGCGCTGGGTGCAGTGCCGACCGCAGCGGTCTGCTACAACGACAGCGTCGCGCTGGGCCTGATGCTGGGCCTGGCCTCGCGCGGGGTGCAGCCGGGCCGCGACTTCGCAGTGACCGGTTTCGATGATATTTCCGAGGCCTCGGTGGCATCGCCGCCGCTGACCACGCTGACGGTCAACCCGCGCGAGCGCGGGCGGCAGGCCGCGGAGCTGCTTCTGCAGCGACTCGATCACCCGGAGGCGGCGGTACAGCGTACTGTTGCACCGGTCCAACTCCGTATCCGCGAAAGCAGCGGCAGCACTGTCGCCTGATTCCGCCCCTTTTCACCTGCTCGCGCAATGAGGCGCGTACTTGAATGCCCATTTCCCCAACGCCCCGTCTCCCGTCCTCATCCTCTGCTGCGCCCGTGGTGAACACGCGTGTCGCGCTGGCCGTGGCGACCACGATCTTCTTCATGTGGGGCTTCCTCACCTGCCTCAATGACATCCTGATCCCGCATCTGAAGGCCGTGTTCGACCTGACCTACGCCCGCGCGATGCTGGTGCAGTTCACCTTCTTCGGCG
This sequence comes from Stenotrophomonas sp. SRS1, assembly GCF_026130205.1. NCBI lineage: Bacteria > Pseudomonadati > Pseudomonadota > Gammaproteobacteria > Lysobacterales > Lysobacteraceae > Stenotrophomonas > Stenotrophomonas sp. SRS1. The sequence continues at coordinate 171,584 of NZ_JAINFD010000001.1, forward strand.
CGTACTTCCTGATGTCGGTGCCGGCCAGTCGCCTGGTCGCACGGCTGGGCTACAAGAACGGCATCGTGGCCGGCCTTGCCATTGCCGCAGTGGGCGCGCTCGGCTTCTGGCCGGCGGCCGAGCTGCGGGTGTATGAAGCCTTCCTGGGCGCGCTGTTCGTGCTGGCCACAGGCATCACCGTGCTGCAGGTGGCGGCCAATCCGTACGTCGCCCTGCTGGGCCCGGAGCAGACGGCCTCCAGCCGCCTGACGCTGGCGCAGGCGTTGAACTCGCTGGGTACGGCGATCGCGCCGATCTTCGGTGGCCTGCTGATCCTGGGCAACACCGTCAAGAGCGCGGACGAGATCAATGTGCTGCCGATGGCCGAACAGCTGGCCTATCGCACCCAGGAAGCCCAGTCCGTGCAGGGCCCGTATGTCGGCCTGGCGATCGCGCTGGTCCTGCTTGCCGTGTTCGTGTATCTGTTCCGCCTGCCGGCACTGAATGAGACGACCGAGCAGAACGGTGGCGACAAGCACACCCTGATGGAGGCGCTGCGTCACCGCCACGTCCGGTTCGGCGTGCTCGGCATCTTCTTCTACGTGGGTGCGGAAGTGGCGGTGGGCAGCGTGCTGGTGAACTACCTGTCGCTGCCGAACATCGGCGGCTTCAGCGAACAGCAGGCCACGCATTACGTCTCGGCGTACTGGACGATGGCGATGATCGGCCGCTTTGCCGGTTCGGCCATCATGACCCGCTTCTCGCCGCGCCTGCTGCTGACCCTGTTCGCCAGCATGAACGTGGCGCTGCTGGCCCTGACCATGCTCACCCAGGGGCAGGTAGCGCTGTACTCGGTGGTGGCGATCGGCCTGTTCAACTCGATCATGTTCCCGACGATCTTCGCGCTGAGCATCGAACGCCTGGGCACGCTGACCACCAAGGCCTCGAGCCTGCTGATCATGGCGATCGTCGGCGGGGCGCTGATCCCGGTCCTGCAGGGCAAGCTGGCCGACCATATCGGCCTGCAGCCGTCCTTCATCCTGCCGCTGCTGTGCTACGGCTACATCATCTTCTACGGCCTGTGGGGTTCGCGCCCGGCCGTTGGAATCCGCCAGGGAAATTGAGGCCAAGATGTCCAAAATTGTCTGTTTCGGCGAGATTTTGATCGATCTACTTGCCCAACCTCCGGCGTCTCCCGATACCCCCCGTGCCTTCCTGCAGTACGCCGGCGGCGCGCCCGCCAACGTAGCTGTGGCGGCCGCACGGCTGGGCGCGGACACGCATTTCGCCGGCATGCTGGGCAAGGACATGTTCGGCGACTTCCTCGCCGAGAGCCTGGCCAATGCCGGCGTGGCGACCGATTGCATCGTGCGCACGGATGAAGCCAAGACCGCGCTGGCGTTCGTCGCACTCGATGCCAGTGGCGAGCGCAGCTTCAGCTTCTACCGCCCGCCGGCGGCGGATCTGCTGTTCCGTAGCACGCATTTCCACCCGAACTGCTTCGAGGGCACGCGCAGCTTCCACGTGTGTTCCAACAGCCTGACCGAGGCGGAGATCGCGCAGGCCACGCTGGAAGGCATGCGCCGCGCCCGTCAGGCCGGCGCGATGGTCAGCATCGACCTCAACCTGCGCCCGGCGCTGTGGCCGACCGGTGTCGACCCGCTGCCGCGCCTGTGGGAAGCGCTGTCGCTGGCCGAGCTGGTCAAGCTGTCGCGCGAGGAACTGGAGTATCTGGCGGGCTCGGTGCCCGGTGGCGACGCTGCGGTGGTCGAGCGCCTGCTCGGCGCGCAGGCGCAGGCGGTGGTGATCACCGACGGCGCCGCGCCGATCCGCTGGCACACCCGCCACGGCAACGGCGTACTCACGGGCTTCCAGGTGACGACGGTGGATTCCACCGCCGCCGGCGATGCGTTCGTGGGCGGCCTGCTGTTCGGCATCGGCGAACGCGGCGGTGATGGCACGGCGTTCCCCGCGTTCTGCGCGGGACAGGCCGGCCTGCTCGAGGCGATCCACTTCGGTGCGGCTGTCGGTGCCCTGGCGGTCACCCGCAAGGGGGCGTTCGCCGCGATGCCCAGCCTTGGGGAAGTCCAGCAACTGCTGCAGCAACAACAGGAAACCGCCGCATGAGCACCTCCACCGCATCCCAGCCCGATTTCCGTTCGCCGGATTTCCTGCGCGCCCACATCGCGCGGACGATGGCGTTCTATCAGCCGCATGAAATCGACCCCAAGGGCGGTTTCTTCCACTACTTCCGTGACGATGGCAGCGTGTACGACGCCAGCCACCGTCATCTGGTCAGCAGTACCCGGTTTGTGTTCAACCACGCCATGGCCTACCGCGAGTTCGGCAAGCCCGAGGACCTGGCGGCGGTCGAGCATGGCGTGCGCTACCTGCGCGAGATACATCGCAATCCGGCCACTGGCGGTTACGCCTGGACGCTGCGCGATGGCGTGGTCGAAGATGCGACCAACCACTGCTACGGCGTCGCGTTTGTGCTGCTGGCCTACAGCTGCGCGCTGAAAGCTGGCATTGCCGAGGCGCGTTCGTGGATGGACGAGACCTGGCAGCTGCTGGAAACGCGCTTCTGGGAACCGGCGTTCGGCCTGTACAAGGACGAAGCCGATGCCGACTGGAACTTCAGCGACTACCGCGGCCAGAACGCCAACATGCACATGTGCGAGGCGATGCTGGCTGCGTTCGAGGCCAGTGGTGAGCAGCGCTACCTTGATCGTGCGCTGCTGCTGGCCGACCACATGACCCGCCGCCAGGCCGCGCAGGGCGATGGCCTGGTGTGGGAGCACTACGACACCCAGTGGCAGATCGACTGGGATTACAACCGCGACAATCCCAAGCACCTGTTCCGCCCGTGGGGCTTCCAGCCGGGGCATCAGACCGAGTGGGCCAAGCTGCTGCTGATCCTGGACCGCCACGTACAGGCCGACTGGCTGGTGCCGACCGCGCGCCATCTGTTCGATGTGGCGGTGGAGCGCAGTTGGGATGCCGAGCGTGGCGGGCTGTACTACGGTTTCGCGCCGGATGGCAGCGTCTGCGATGACGACAAGTATTTCTGGGTGCAGGCCGAGTCGCTGGCCACCGCGGCGTTGCTGGCCAAGCGCACCGGCGATGCCGTGTACTGGGACTGGTACGACCGTCTGTGGGCGTATGCGTGGGCGCATATGGTCGATCACCAGTACGGCGCGTGGTTCCGCATCCTGGATGCGGACAACCGCAAGTACAGCGATGAAAAGAGCCCGGCCGGCAAGACCGATTACCACACCATGGGCGCCTGCTACGAAGTGCTCAACGTAGTGCGTTGAATCCGGTAGAGCCGACCGTCGGTCGGCTGCCCCAACATCCCGGTAGAGCCGACCGTTGGTCGGCTGCTCCCGCAGCCAGGCAGGTCCTCATGCGCGCGCACAGCCGTCTCCATGTCGTTGCACCGGCCAGCTGGCTGTGGCTGGTCCTGCTGGCAGCATGGGCACTGCCCGTGGCCGCCGCCCCGCTGACGGCGGAGTGGTCATTGCGCCTGTTGCCCGGTGATGCCCAGCTTCGTGCCCACCCGCAGCTGGGCGAGTGGCGTGCTGCGCAGGTGCCCGGGGCCGTGCATACCGATCTGCTGGCGCAGGAGCAGATTCCCGATCCTTACGTGGGTGCGCCGGAAGCCGGGCTGCAGTGGATCGGCCTGTCCGACTGGGAGTACCGCGCACGATTCGATGTGGATGCGGCCACGCTGGCGCGCGCGCATGCCGAGCTGGCGTTCGAAGGGCTGGACACGTTCGCCACCGTCACGCTCAACGGCCAGCCCCTCCTGCAGGCCGACAACAGCCACCGCACCTGGCGGGCGCGGGTGGATGGCCAGTTGCGGCCCCGCGGCAATGAGCTGCGCATCGTGCTGCGTTCGCCGATCCGCACCCTGCTGCCGGTCGTGCAGGCGATGCCGCACAAGATCGCCGGCAACTACCCTTCGCCCTATGGCGATGAGCCCAAAGACGCGATGGTCGGCAATTTCGTGCGCAAGCCGGGCTATCACTTCGGCTGGGATTGGGGCCCGCGTTACGTGACCGCCGGCATCTGGCGGCCGGTGAAGCTCGAGAGCTGGGACGCACAGCGCCTGACCGCTCTGGTGGTGCAGACCCGCAGCCTGGACGCGGCCAAGGCGGACCTTGAGATCGCGGTCGAGGTGGAAAGCGCGGTGGTTGGTTCTGCGTCCGTGCAGGTGGATGTCCTGGATCCGGACGGCAAGCGCGTGGCGCGCATCGACCAAAAGACGATGCTCAAGGCCGGTGACAACCGCATTGCGGTGCCGGTCGCGCTGCAGAAGCCGCGGCGCTGGTGGCCGGCCGGGCAGGGCGAGCAGGCCCGCTACACTGTGCGTGCCACCTTGGCGCCTGAGACGGCGGAGGCGACGCACATCGAGCAGCGCACCGGCCTGCGGACCGTCGAGCTGCGCCGCGAAGTGGACCGCAACGGCGGACAGGGCTTCGCATTCGTGATCAACGGTGTGCCGATCTTTGCCAAGGGCGCCAACGTCATTCCGTTCGACATGTTCCCCGCGCGTGTGGACGCGGCGCGGATCCGGCGCGAGCTGACCGCGGCGCGCGATGCCAACATGAACATGCTGCGCAACTGGGGCGGCGGCTATTACGAAGACGATGCGTTCTTCGATATCGCCGACGAGCTGGGGCTGCTGGTCTGGCAGGATTTCATGTTCGGTGGCGGGATGCAGCCAGGCTACGATCCCGCGTTCCGCGCGAGCGTGGTCCATGAGGCGCGCGACAATGTGCGCCGTCTGCGCCATCACCCCAGCGTGGTGCTGTGGTGTGGCAACAACGAAGAAGAGACTGCATGGAAGGACTGGGGCCATGGCCGTGACCTGACCGCTGCCGATCCTGCCTTCGCCGCGAAGGTCTGGCAGGGGTATGTGGACCTGTTCGGCAACGACCTGCGCCAGGTGGTGACCGAAGAAGGGCTGGGCGTGCCGTACTGGTCGAGCTCGCCGAGCAATGATCTGGACGAGAAGGCCAACGATTCCACCCGCGGCGACAAGCACTACTGGCAGGTGTGGGGCAACCCGGCGCTGCCGGTCACCGCCTACCTGCGTGAAACACCGCGCTTCATGTCCGAGTACGGGCTGCAGGCCTGGCCGGCGCTGCGCACGCTGGACGGCATCATTCCCGCCGCCGAGCAGCAGGTCGACAGCCCGACGGTACGCGCGCACCAGAAGTTCATGGCGGGCGAGGGCAACCAGCGCCTGCTCAAGTACATCGAGGAGGAGTACGGCACGCCGCGTGACTTCCCCACGTTCGTCTACCTGAGCCAGGTCATGCAGGCCGATGGCATCCAGCTCGCTGCCCTGCATCACCGGGCCTCGCGGCCGTACACGATGGGCTCGTTGTACTGGCAGCTCAACGATGTATGGCCGGGGGCGTCGTGGTCCAGCATCGATTACGCCGGGCGTTGGAAGGCGCTGCATTTCCACGCCAAGCGCTTCTTCGCCGACCACGCGGTGGCGGCACTGCGCGATGAAGGGGTGACACGGGTGAGCCTGCTCAATGATCGTCAGCAGGGCCTGCAGGCCACGTGGCGGCTGCGCGTGATCGACCTCAATGGCACCCAGCGCAGTGAGCAGCGGCACACCGTGGCAGTGCCGCCGCTGTCCGCGCTGGAGGTGGGGCGATTTGCCGACGCGGACCTGTTGAAGGGCGCCGATCCAACCCGCACCGTGGCGGTGGTCGAGCTGTTCGATGGCGCGACGCGGTTGTCGCAGCAGGTGGTGTATTTCGTGCCGGCCAAAGCGTTGGCGCTGTCACCGGCGAAGATCGACAGTGAGCTGCGCACGGATGGCGACGGCTACCTGCTGACGCTGCGCTCGCCCACGTTGGTGCGGGCGCTGTGGATCGACTTCGATGGGCTGGACGCCGCGCTCAGTGACAACGCGCTGGACCTGGTGCCGGGTGAAACGGTGACGATCCGGCTGCGCGCGGAGGCGGATCTGGCGACGCTGCGCAGCGCGTTGCGCCTGCACTCCTTGGCAGATATCCCGAGGTAGGGCCACGCCATGCGTGGCTGGCGTGGTACCCGAATCGCGCGAAAGGCATCCACGCATGGCGTGGATCTACCTTGAATCACGAGCGGAAAGGATCCACGCGTGGCGTGGATCCACCCGTTACAGCGTGATCTGCTGGAAGTTCTCGACGCGGTCGTGGCCGTGTGTGGCCTCACCACTGCGTGGCAGCGGGTAATCGTCCAGGCGGTCGATCAGACGCGTCTGCAGGCCGGCGTCGCGCGCGGCATCCAGCTCTTCCACCACGTCGGACAGGAACAGAATCTGCGCGGCCGGCACATCGATCGCCTCGACGATACGGCGGTAGCTGTCGGCCTCACGCTTGCCGCCGACTTCGGTATCGAACCAGCCCGAGACCAGCCCGGTCAGGTCACCGGCTTCGCTGAAGCCGAAGAACAGCTTCTGCGACGGCACCGAGCCGGAGGAATACACGTACAGCGGCTTGTCCTCGGCGTGCCAGCCCTTCAGTACGGCGGCCACTTCCGGATAGAAGTGCGCCTTGTAATCGCCATTGCGGTAGCCGGCTTCCCAGATCATGCCCTGCAGCGCCTTGAGCGCGGTGTGCTTGCGGTCCTGGTCGATCCAGCCCTGCAGCGTCTCCACGATCAGGCTGTCCTGGCAGGCACCACCGATCTCCACCGCCACCGCGTCCAGCCAGCGGCGCACCTGCGGCTCCTGGCCATGCGCGGCGACGAACGCCGGCAGTGCCTTGCGCGCATACGGGAACAGCACGTTCTTGACGAACGAAATGCTGCTGGTGGTGCCCTCGATATCGGTGAGGATGACGGTCGGTTGCGGCATGGATCAGTCGGCCTGGTGCTGTGCGGGGTGGTAACGCGGGAAGGTCTGGGCGATGTCGCTGCCGGTGAAATGGCCGACCCAGCCGTCCGGCTCGGTGAAGAAGCGGATCGCCACGAAACTCGGTTCCTCGCCCATGTCGAACCAATGGGTGATGCCATCGGGCACGGCGATCAGATCGTTCTTGACGCACTCGATCTCGTAGACCTTGCCGTCCACGTGCAGGGTGAACAGCCCGGAGCCGGCGACGAAGAAGCGGACTTCATCTTCCTTGTGGAAGTGCTCGTCCAGGAACTTCCTGCGCAGCTCGGCGCGGTTCGGGTTGTCCGGCGCGATCGACGCGACGTCCACACTCTTGAAACCGTGTGTGGCGACGAGACGGTCGATATCGACCTTGTAGGCGGCGAAGACCTCGTCCTGGCTGGCGCCCGGCGCGACCTCGTGGGTCGCCTGCCAGCGCTCGAACGTGACGCCGATCGGCTTCAGCTCGGCGGCGATCGCCTCGCCATCCCGGCTGTCGAACAGCGGGACATCCGGGGCGGTGTCATCAAAGATACGGAGTCGGCTCATGGCGGCAGCATCGAGGCGAAGAGGGGAAGGAAAGGGTACCAGTGCGGCGCCAGAGTGGGGGCGACGCACTGATGCCGATGCGCGGAATACAGATTCTCTTCAGGAATCTGAGCGCGATCAGCCGCGCAGCTTGCGCAGTTCCAGCTCACAGTGGAGCAGGAACTCGAAGGCTTCCATGTGGCGGCGTGCCTCGGCCATGGTGCGGCCCCAGGCGTACAGGCCGTGGCCGTCGATCAGATAGCCCCACAGCGGCTGGGTGTCGAGCAGGGCATCGACCTGTGCCGAGAGCACGTCCATATCCTGGGTATTGGCGAACACCGGCACGTCGACCGCCATCTCGTGCGTGCTGTTGCCGTGGAAGGCCTTCAGCAGCTCGTAGCCCTCCAGGCGGATATGGCCCTGCGGCGCATACAGGCGCGAGGCGATGGTCTGCACCGGTGAATGGGTGTGCAGCACGCAGCCGATTTCCGGGAAACGGCGGTACAGCTGGGTGTGCAGCAGCGTCTCGGCGGACGGGCGCAGCGGGCGGCCGACGGCCTGGCCGTCGAAATCCACCACCATGATGTCGTCCTCCACCAGCCGGCCCTTGTCCTTGCCGGACACGGTGATCGCCGCGTGGCGGTCATCCAGGCGGTGGGAAAAGTTGCTGCTGGTGGCCGGGGTCCAGCCGGCGTGGGCCAGCTCGCGGACGTTGTCGATCAGCAGCTGGGCCAGTTCGCTCAGGCGCGCGGTGTCGTAGGGGAAGGTGGGGGTGTTCATGGGGCTATTTTACGGCGCTTCCATCGATTTCGCGCGCTCTGCGGTAGTGCCGGCCGCCGGCCGGCTCCTCATGAGCGTGTTGGGTGCACGTGGAGCCGGCCAGCGGCCGGCACTACTTGCGCAGACGGCTATGGCGATACCCATAACAGAAGTAGATCGCGAAACCGCCCAGCGTCCAGAAGCCCATCAGCATCCAGTTGTGGGCGGTCATCGCCGTCAGCAGCGCGATGCAGCTGAGCACACCCAGGCTGCAGATCAGCCACGCCATCGGCATCCGGAACGGACGCGGCAGGTCCGGCTGGGTGCGGCGCAGGATCAGTACGCCCGCGCAGACCGCCGCGAACGCGATCAGCGTGCCCATCGAGGTCAGCTCACCGAGAACGTCCAGCGGGAACACCGCCGCCAGCAGCGCGATGCCGATGCCGGTGATCACGGTGTTGATGTGCGGGGTGCGGTACTTCGGATGGATCTTGGTGAACAGCGGCGGCAGCAGGCCGTCGCGGCCCATGATCATGAAGATGCGCGGCTGCGCGATCACCATCACCAGCACCACCGAGGACAGCCCGATCAGCGCGCCGATCTCCACGACCACGCGCAACCAGCCCAGCTGCGGATGCGCCGCCACCGCGGTCACCACCGGCTCATCGGTCCCGAGCAGCTGGTACGGCACCAGCCCGGTCATCACCGCGGCCATCGCGATGTACAGCACGGTGCAGATCACCAGCGAGAGCAGCATGCCGATCGGCATGTCGCGCTGCGGTTTGTGCGATTCCTGCGCGGCGACCGACACCGCTTCGAAACCGATATAGGCGAAGAACACCATCGCCGCACCGCGCAGCACGCCGTCGAAGCCGTACTTGCCGGGGCCTTCATTCTCCGGAATGAACGGGGTCCAGTTGGCCGGGTCCACGTATTTCCAGCCGACCACGATCACCAGCACGATCAACGCGGTCTTGAGCACCACCATCGCCATGTTCATGGCCGAGGACTTGCTGATGCCCACGTAGCACAGCCAGGTCAGCAGCAGCACCAGCACCGCGGCCGGGATGTTGGCGATGGCGCCGGTCGGGCGCAGCTGGCCATCCAGTGGCGCACTGACCAGCGCGGCCGGGAGATGGATGTCGAAATGACTGAGCAGGCTCAGGAAATAGCCGGTCCAGCTGACCGCCACGGCCGAGGCGGAGACGCCATATTCCAGCACCAGCATCCAGCCGATGAACCAGGCCGAGAGCTCGCCGAAGGTGGCATAGGTATAGGTGTAGGCACTGCCGGAGACCGGCACCATCGCCGCGAACTCGGCGTAGGCCATCGCGCAGAACGCGCAGCAGATCGCGGCCAGCACGAAGGACAGCATGATGGCCGGGCCGGCGTGGTTGGCCGCGGCCTGGCCGGTGATCACGAAGATGCCGCCGCCGATCACCGCGCCGATGCCCAGCGCGGTCAGGCCCCAGGGGCCGAGGGTACGGCGCAGGCTCAGGCCGTTGGCGTCTTCATGGGCGGCGTGCGGATGCTTGGTGGCCCACAGTTGCTTGAACATGGTTTGGATGTCTTCTCAGGCGCGACGTATCAAACGACCGGGCCGGCACTGGGCCGGCCCGGCAGCACTCAGGCGTTCTTCTTGTTCAGCTTGCTGTGGCGGATGCCGTAGCCGAAGTAGATGCACAGGCCCAGCAGGGTCCAGGCCACGAACAGGTGCCAATGCACCACGAACGCCTGGTAGAACAGGAACAGGCAGGCCAGGGCGCCCAGCGGGCAGATGACCCATACCATCGGTACGCGGAACGGGCGTTCCAGCTCCGGCCGTGTGTAGCGCAGGATCAGCACGCCGATACAGACGGTGGCGAAGGCCAGCAGGGTGCCCATCGAGACCAGCTCGCCGAGGACGTTCAGCGGCACGGTACCGGCCAGGGTGGCGGCAATGGCGCCGACAACGATGGTGCTCCAGTACGGGGTACGGAAGCGCTTGTGCACCTTGCCGAAGATCTTCGGCAGCAGGCCGTCACGGGAGATCGTGTAGGCGATGCGGGTCTGGCCCATCATCATCACCAGCACCACCGAGGAGAGGCCGGCGATCGCACCGATTTCCACCGCGGTCTTCAGCCAGGACAGGGTCGGGTAGGGCTCCAGCGCGGTCGCGACGGGCTTATCCGTGCCCAGCAGGTGATACGGCATCATGCCGGTCAGCACGGCGCAGACGATGATGTAGACGATGGTGCACACGGCCAGCGAGCCGAGCAGGCCGATCGGCATGTTGCGCTGCGGGTCCTTGGTTTCGCCGGCGGCGGTGGAGACCGCATCGAAGCCGATGTAGGCGAAGAACACGATGGTTGCCGCACGGAACACGCCGCTCCAGCCGAACTCACCCGGCACGCCGGTGTTCTCCGGAATGAAGGGGGTCCAGTTGGCCGTATCCAGGTGCGCCGCGCCGAAACCGATGAACAGACAGATCACGGTGACCTTGATCGCGACGATGATCGCGTTGACGAAGGCCGACTGGGTCACGCCGACGTACAGCAGGCCGGAGACGGCCGCCACGATCAGTACTGCCGGCAGGTTGAACAGTTTGCCGGAGGAGATGAACTCATGGCCGGTCCAGGCGATGGGCGCAGCGCTGAGCGCATCGGGGAACGGCATGTTCAGCGTCGTGGTGATGAAGCTGATCAGGTACGCCGACCAACCCACCGCGACCGAGGCCGAGGCGAACAGGTACTCCAGCACCAGGCACCAGCCGATGAACCAGGCCATGCCTTCGCCGAGGGTGGCGTAGGAGTAGGAGTAGGCGCTGCCGGAGACCGGCATCATCGCCGCGAATTCTGCGTAGCACAGGCCCGCCAGTGCGCAGGCGAAGCCGGCGAACACGAACGAGAGCATGACGGCCGGACCGGCATGGTTGGCCGCAGCCTGGCCGGTCAGCACGAAGATGCCTGCACCAATCACCGCACCAATGCCGAGCAGGATGAGATGTTTGGCGGTGAGGGTCCGTTTCAGCGTGACTTCGCCGTCCAGGCTGCCTTCGATGGGTTCGCCGGCATCGACGTGGCCGGCCGGTTCGACCGGCTTGACCCTCAACAGAGACTTCAGCATGCAGTGCTTCCCTAAAATGAACAAAGGTGAGGCGCGCGGTACATTGCCGCACGCCCTGATGGCGACTGGGCGCCCCAGCGGTGCGGGGCCCGCTGTACCTTAGCCAAAGCTGAAGCCGCTGTACAAGCACAAATGCAGCATGGTCGAGCGATAATCGGCCAAATCCGCACGATGCCTGCACCTGCCATGTCGCTGAACCCCGAATCCGTTGCCATTCCTGACGCCGCCCTGCGCAGTCAGCTTGACAATTACGCCCGCCGACATCCGGAGCACGCGGCATTGGCTGACGAATTCAGCACAGTGCTGGACGATCCCGAGAACCCGTTCCTGCGCGAGCGCCTGGCCGGGCACTTCACCGGCAGCGCGTGGCTGGTCAGTGCCGATGGGCAGCGCGTGCTGCTGACCCACCACCGCAAGCTGGACCGCTGGCTGCAGCTGGGGGGGCACGCTGATGGCGAGCGCGATCTGGCCCAGGTGGCGCTGAAGGAGGCCGAGGAGGAATCCGGGCTGACCGCGCTGGTGCTGGAAGATGGCGAGTTGTTCGACATCGACAAGCACTGGATTCCCGAACGCAAGGACGTCGCGGGGCATTGGCACTACGACGCCCGCTACGTCGTGCGGGCGCTGGGCAGTGAGCAGTTCGCGATCAGCGAGGAATCGCTGGCGTTGGCCTGGCGCGAGATCCGTGACGTGGCCAACGCGGCGATCGAGACCCCCGATGGGGATGATTCGCTGCCGCGCATGGCCAAACGCTGGCTGGCGCGGTGATTTAACGGGGACGGGGGTAGTTATTAACTACCCCCGTCCCCGTTAATAAAGAACGCGGGTGCGCAGCGTGCCCGGGATCGCGGCCAGTTCGTCGCGCACGGCGCCGGCCTGGGCTTCGCTGGCGGTGATGTCGATCACCACGTAGCCGACCTTGGCATCGGTACGCAGGAACTGGCCGTCGATGTTGACGTTGTGGCGCGAGAAGATCTCGTTGACCTTGGACAGTACGCCCGGCACGTTCTGGTGGATGTGCAGCAGGCGAAGGCTCTCGGCGTGCTCGGGCAACGTCACTTCCGGGAAGTTGACCGCCGACAGGGTGCTGCCGTTGTCGCTGTAGCGCACCAGCTTGGCCGCCACTTCCACGCCGATGTTGTCCTGCGCTTCCAGCGTGCTGCCGCCTACGTGCGGGGTCAGGATCACGTTGTCGTGCGCGGTCAGCGGGGAGACGAAGGCATCGCCGTTGCCCTTGGGCTCGACCGGGAACACATCCAGCGCCGCACCACCGAGGTGGCCCGAGCGCAGCGCCGCATCCAGTGCGTCGATGTCGACCACGGTGCCGCGTGCAGCGTTGATCAGGTGGGCCCCGGGACGCATCCGCGCCAGTTCATCGGCACCGATCATCCATTGCGTGGCGGGGGTTTCCGGCACATGCACGGTCACGATGTCAGCGCGCGACAGCAGGTCATCCAGGCTGATCGCCGCGCGGGCATTGCCCAGCGACAGCTTGGTTTCCACATCGTGGAAGATGACCTGCATGCCCATCGCTTCGGCCATCACGCCGACCTGGGTGCCGATGTGGCCATAACCGATGATGCCCAGCGTCTTGCCGCGCACCTCATGGCTGCCGGCGGCCGACTTGGACCAGCCGCCGCGATGGCACTCGGCGTTCTTCTGCGGGATCCCACGGGTCAGCATGATCGCTTCGGCGATCACCAGCTCGGCCACGCTGCGGGTGTTGGAGTAGGGGGCATTGAAGACCGGGATGCCGGCCAGTTCCGCTGCCTCCAGGTCCACCTGGTTGGTGCCGATGCAGAAGCAGCCGACCGCCATCAGGCGCTTGGCGCTCGCCAGCACGTCCGCGCTGAGCTGCGTGCGCGAGCGGATGCCGACGATGTGGGCCTCGGCGATGCGGGCCTTCAATTCGTCTTCGGGCAGCGCCTTGCTGTGCAGTTCGATCTGCGAATAGCCGGCCGCGGTGAACACGTCGATCGCGGTCTGGCTGACCCCCTCGAGCAACAGTACGCGGATATCCTGCTTCGGGAACGAGGTCTTTTTCGGCGACATGGGCGGCGTGCGACGTATGGCGGTGGAGCCCCCAACTATGCCAGAAGCCGGCCGCGATGGTGCGGTGCGCCAATCGACGTCCGAACGGTTTCAGATGCACCTATTTACCGTGACTGCGGGAGGCCGTCACCGGTGCGGCTGCTACTGGACGCGGCCGGTGGTGGCTGGCAGGCTTGCGGGCTCCCCCGGCACCGCCAGACGTCCCATGACCGATCCGCGCCTTGATTCGCTGTTGCACGCTTGCCCCGGCCTGCGCCTGAAGACCGATCCGGCCGATCTGGAGCACTACGGCCGCGACTGGACCCGGCGCTGGACCCCCGCGCCGCTGGCGATCGCGCTGCCGGGCACAGTGGAGGAGGTGCAGGCAATCCTGCGCTGGGCCAGTGCCCAGCACGTGGCCGTGGTGCCCTCCGGCGGCCGCACCGGCCTGTCCGGTGGCGCGGTGGCAGCGCACGGCGAGCTGGTGCTCAGCCTGGAGCGGATGAACAAGCCGCTGGCCTTCGATGCCGTCGACCGCACGCTGACCGTACAGGCCGGCATGGCACTGGAGGCGGTGCACAACGCCGCGCTCGAGCACGGCCTGATCTATCCGGTGGATTTCGCCGCACGTGGTTCGTGCTCGATCGGCGGCAACATCGCCACCAATGCCGGGGGCATCCGGGTGATCCGGTACGGCAATACCCGCGAGTGGATCGCCGGCCTGAAGGTGGTCACGATGGCCGGTGAGCTGGTCGAGCTCAACAAGGGCCTGATCAAGAATTCCAGCGGCTATGACTTCCGCCAGCTGCTGATCGGCTCGGAAGGCACGCTCGGCGTGATCGTCGAAGCCACCTTGAAGCTCACCGATCCGCCGCCGGCCAGCAATGTGATGCTGCTGGCGCTGCCCTCGTTCGAGGTATTGATGCAGGTGTTTGCCGCCTTCCGCGAGCGGCTGCAGCTGCAGGCCTTCGAGTTTTTCACCGACCGCGCGCTCGAGCACGTGCTGGCGCATGGCGCGCAGGCACCGTTCGACGAGGTCCATCCGTACTACGTGGTGACCGAATTCGCTGCCGGCGACGAGGCGCAGGAAGCCGCCGCGATGGCCGCGTTCGAAGACTGCATGGAGCACGGCTGGGTCAGCGATGGCGTGGTCAGCCAGAGCGATGCCCAGGCCGCGCAGCTGTGGCGCCTGCGCGAGGGCATCACCGAAGCGGTGGCGCGCTACAAACCCTACAAGAACGATGTCTCGGTGCGGATCTCGGCGATGCCGGCCTTCCTTGCCGAAACCCAGACGCTGATCGGGCAGGCGTACCCGCAGTTCGAGGTGGTCTGGTTCGGGCACATCGGCGACGGCAACCTGCACATCAACGTGCTCAAGCCGGACGAGACCGCCGATGCGGAGTTCCTGACCCAGTGCGAGCACGTCACCAAACTGCTCGCCGGAGTGCTGGCCCGTTTTGACGGCAGCATCTCGGCTGAACACGGGATCGGCCTGGTCAAAAAGGGCTACCTGGACAGCACGCGCAGCGCGCCGGAAATCGCGCTGATGAAGGCGGTCAAACGTGCGTTTGATCCCCAAGCGCTGCTGAATCCCGGCAAGGTCTTTGACCTCTGAGGCAAGACAGGATTTCACGCAGCCTATACGCTCTGTGCTTTCCACCGCGAACAACACCCCGATGATGCGTCCGATCCTGCTTCTTGCCGTGCTCGCCCTGCCGTTGTCGGCGATGGCCTCCAGTTTTGCCGGCAGCTCTGCCGGCTCCGCGTCCGGTGCGTCCTCGGCCGGTTCGTCCAGCTCGGGCGATGACAAGATCGTGCTCGATGCACGCGATGACGCCGCGGCCTTCGTGGCCAGCGACGGTGCGATCCGCGGTGCACGCCTGGAGGCAGCGCTGCTGCACCTGCGCGAGCAGAGCGTTGCGCAGCAGCAGGCCAGCGACATGGTGCTGGCCAGGACCCTGCTGGCCCGCTGATGCGAACGCTGGGTCAGGTCCGCCGCTGGCGTTGGGCGGTCCTGATCGCGTGGCTCGCCGCGCCGTTCGCACAGGCAGCGCTGCAGCTGGAGTTGCAGCCGCAGGGATTGAGCGCTGCGCAGAGCGTGGCCGCCGAGCGTGCGCTGCAGCAGGTACGCATGCGCATGCCGCCGTCGTGGCAGGGACGCTTCCAGCAGCCGGTGAAGGTCCGTTGGTCGGACACGTTGCCGGCCCATGTGCACGGCCGTGCCCGCAACGGCACGATCACCCTGCAGCGCGCACTGCTCGACAGCGTGCAGGAGGATCAACCATTGCCGCGCCCGCTCGAGGCGGCACTGATCCATGAACTGACCCACGTGCTGGACCGTTCGCCGCAGGGCGGCTGGTCACGCGACGCGCGGCTGCGCGACCTGGCCGGCTGGCAACGACGCCCGTGGAGACTCGGCCGCACCGGCAACGCCTTCAGCGGGCGCAGCCCCGATGATTACGAGCGTGCCAGCCCGGCCGAGTTCCTGGCGGTCAACGCCGAGCACCTGCTGCTCGATCCTGATTACGCCTGCCGTCGACCGGCCGTCGCCGCGTGGTTCGCCGACCACCTGGGGCCGATCGTGCACGCGGTCGACTGCGACACCCGTCTGCCGCTGATGCAGGCCGAAGAGGACGCGGGCGCTGCGACGCTGCTCGAGCTGGATCCGGCGCGGGTTTACGGCGTCGACTACCTGCTCGCCGAAGGCAATGACCAGCTGATGAGCCGCTGGGGCCACAGCATGCTGCGGCTGGTGATCTGCGCGCCGGGACGACCCCGCGGGCCGGCGTGCCGGATGGATCTTTCCCATCACCGCGTGCTGTCCTACCGCGCCTTCGTCGGCGATGTGCAGATCTCCAGCTGGCGCGGGCTGACCGGCGCCTATCCTTCGCGCCTGTTCGTGCTGCCGCTCAACCAGGTCATCAACGAATACACCCAGGTGGAACTGCGCGGGCTCTCGTCTGTCCCGCTGGCGCTGGAGGCGCCGGATATCGCCAGCCTGCTGGAGCGTGTCGCGCAGGTGCATTGGAGCTATGACGGCCGCTATCTGTTCGTCAGCAACAACTGCGCGGTAGAGACCGGGAAGCTGCTGCAGGAAGGCGTGCCACGCCTGGCATCGCCCGGGTTGAACCGGCTCACGCCGCGCGGGCTGCTGTCCCGTCTGGAGCGCCTGGGCGTGGCGGATGCCAGCGTGCTGGCCGATCGCGGGCAGGCGACGCGACAGGGCTATTACTTTGCCTCTGCCGAAGATCACTACCAGCAGTTGTTCGATGCGGCGCGCCAGCAGCTGCCGCTGGGCACGGCAGACGTCGGCCACTGGTTGCGGCAACCGGCCAGCGAGCGTGCACGCTGGGTAGAGCAGGGCGATCTGCGCGCGACGGCCGCCCTGCTGTTGCTGGAACAGGCAGCACTGCGCCGCGAGGAACTGCGTGCGCGCGATGTGCTGAAACGGCTGCTGGGCGATCCGGGCAACGCCGATGGCACGGCGCGCGACGCGCTGCGCGCATTGCTGGAAGACACCGGCCAGCTGATCAGTCCGGCCGCGCTTGTGCAGGGGGACGGCTACGGGCTGCCTTCGGCGGACGAGCGGGTGCAGGCCAGCGCGGCGGCGGCGCAGCTCAGCGCCCGGGGTGTGCCGGCCTGGCAGGCGTTGCAGACACAGCTCAAACACCGCCTGCCACAGGCACAGCAACGCGAACTGGCCCTGATCGACAGCAACCTGGCACGGCTTGGCGCGCGCATGCGTGCGCTGGCGCGAGAGGACGAAGGACGGGTCGCACCGCACTGAACCGCGTGTTCAGCGATGCCCGAAAGGTCAGCGTTGCTTCACCTGCTCTCACGGCGCGGCAGGTACGATCACGTGTTGTTGACGTAATCGCAAGGAGTCCCTCATGCGCGCATCTCCCTGGTTGTTGAGCCTGGCCATTACCGGCGCACTCGCCGCCTGCCAGCCGGCCAGTCAGAGCAGCCCCGCCGCCGATGGCAGTGAAGCCCCCCCGCCGATCGATGCTTCCACGGCTGAAGAGCGCGCGTATGCGTTCCGCTGTGGGGAGCTGGAAGTGCATGCCACCTATCGTGGTCAGGATTCGGCAACAGTAGTGGTGGGCGACCGCACCTTCCCGATGTCCTCGCAGCCTGCAGCGTCCGGCGCGAAGTATGGCGATGGGCAAGGCAACGAATTCTGGACCAAGGGCACCACCGAAGGCAGCCTGATCCTCAATGGCGAGCCGGACCGCACCTGCACCGGCACCGGCGAGCAGGGCGGCGAAGCACCGCCGGCCAACGCCACGGCTGAGGCAACGGATCCTGGTGCTGCAGGCGGCTTCCGAGCGACCGGCAACGAGCCGGGCTGGCTGGCCCAGGTGGCGGCGGGTGCAACGCCGGCGCTGCACATCGAGATGGACTACGGCGAGCGCAAGCTCGAGATTGCCAGCCCCACGCAGGGCCGTGACGGGTGGTCCGGTACCGCCGCCGATGGCACCCCGGTCAAGCTGACCTTCCAGCGCACGGTGTGTCAGGACGACATGAGCGGCCAGGCCTTCGGTGCCACGGCGATGCTCACGGTCGGCGCGCGCCAGTACCACGGCTGTGGTGATTTTGCCGGCGCGCCATCGTTGGCGGCCAAGCCCTGATCCCGCAAGCTCGATCCAGTTGAAGGCACCGGATGCGCGCATGCGCGTCCGGTGAACGATCACATGCCGCGCGGGCAGGGGTTGGGCAGCGCCCGGCTGTCGGCATCCAGGATCAGCTCATTGCGGGTGCCCAGCAGCATCAGCTCGGTGTGCACCAGGCAGTTGTCGGCATGGCGCTGCAGGAGTTGATTGAAGCGCCGGGCACGGTCGTCGCAGCTTTCGTGGATCGCGTAGGCCAATTCGCGCGCACGGTCTTCGTCGTACGCTTCTTCCCCAGCGAAGTGCTGGCAGGCGCTTTCGCGCGTCAGGAAGGCCTGCACGTCGCCGGGCATCGCGCAGTACATGCGGATGTCCTCGGCCACGAACACCTGCGCTGGCACCTCGCAGCGGGCATTGCCGTTGCTGCTGTCGGAGATCGCATCCGTGGCCGGCGCATCCAGCGTCTCACTCTCCACTGCCCGCGGCGAGCACGCCGCGAGCAGCAGGAGCAGGACGATCAGTGCGGACCGCTTAGTCGGCACGGCCGGCGAATTCACCGGTGGTGGTGTTGACCAGCACGCGTTCGCCGTTGGCGATGTACTCCGGCACCATGATCTCGATGCCGGTGCTGAGCTTGGCCGGCTTCGGGCGCTTGGTGGCGGTGCCGCCCTTGAGCTCCGGCGGCGTCTCGACGACTTCCAGTACCACGCTGGTCGGCAACTGCACGCCCACCGGGGTTTCGTCGATCACCTGCACATAGATGCCGGTCAGGCCATCGGTGATGTAGCCGGCATCATCGCCGAGCACGTCCGCATCGACCATGTACGGGGTGTAGTCCTCGTCATCGAGGAAGACGAAAGCGTCGCCATCCATGTACGAATAGGTCGCCTGGCGGCGCAGCAGCTCGACTTCCGGCAGGTTGTCGTCGGCATCGAAGCTGGAATCAAGCTTGTTGCCGCCGGGCACGCTGTACATGATGAAACGGAAGCGGACATTGCCGCCGCGGCCCTGCGGGGAGCTGCGTTCGATGTCGCGGATCTGGTAGACGCCGTTGTTGAATTCGACGACGTTGCCTTTCTTGATGTCGCTGGCTTTCATGGGAATGAAGGTCGGTTCGTGGAGGTGGCGGGTGCCGGAACCGGGCACCCATCGGGTTGCGTGCTCGCTTACTTCGGCGCCAGACGCACGGCGCCGTCAAGGCGGATGGTCTCGCCGTTGAGGTAGGTGTTGCCCAGAATATAGGCGACCAGGCCGGCGAAATCCTCCGGCTTGCCCAGGCGGGGCGGGAACGGGATCGAGGCGGCCAGCGATTCCTGCACGGCCGGCGGCATGCCATCGACCATCGGGGTCCAGAAGATGCCCGGGGCGATGGTCATCACACGGATGCCGAAGCGCGACAGCTCGCGGGCCATCGGCAGGGTCATGCTGACCACGCCGCCCTTGGAGGCGGCATACGCGGCCTGGCCGATCTGGCCTTCGTAGGCCGCCACGCTGGCGGTGTTGATGATCACCCCGCGCTCGCCGTCGTCGCCCGGGGTGTTGTGCTGCATGCGGTTGGCGGCGGCCTTGGCGACGTTGAAGCTGCCAACCAGGTTGACCATCACCGTGCCCTGGAAGTTGGCCAGCGGCATCGGCGCTTCTTTGCCGAGCACGCGGCCGGCGCCCAGAATGCCAGCGCAGTTGATCGCGGTGTTCAGCCCCCCCAGGAAGTCGCAGGCGGCATCGATCTGCGCGGCGACGGCGGCTTCGTCGCTGACGTTGGTGCTGTAGTAGCGCGCGTTGGCCTCCCCAAGCTCGGCCACGGCGGCCGCGCCCTTGTCGTCATTGAGATCGAACAAGGCCACCTTGGCGCCGTTGGCGACCAGGTGCTGGGCCACGGACAGGCCGAGGCCGGAGACACCGCCGGTGATGACGGCGCGGACAGAAGACAGCTGCATTGCATGATCCCGCTGGTTCAAGAACCGCCGATTCTAACGGAAGCGCTCGCGATCACCGTTGTGCACTGCCCACCGCGACCTTTGCGCGCAGGGCCAGGCGGCGGGCAAACTCATCCGGTGCCAGCCCCGGCGCGAACAGAAAGCCCTGGCCGACAGAGACCCCCAGCGTCTGCAGGAACTGGCGCTGCGCCTCCGATTCCACGCCCTCGGCAACCAGCCCCAGCCCGAGGCTGCGGGCGATCCCGCAGACCGCCTCGCAGACCGCCACGTCCGAACGGTTGCCCGGTACCCCCTCCACGAACAGCTGGCTCAGTTTGAGCCCATGGATCGGCAGCCGACGCAGGTAGTTCAGGGCGCTGTAGCCCTCGCCGAAGTCATCAATGGTGAGCAGCACGCCCATCTCGCGCAGCCGGGCGAAGGTCTGCAGGGTGTCCGGGGCATCCTCGATCAACACCCGCTCGGTGAACTCCAGTTCCAGTGCGCTGCCGGGCAGGTGGAACTCGTCCAGCACGGCGCGCACATGCCGGGCCAGGTCTTCGCCGACGAACTGCCGGTAGGACACATTGACCGCCACCCGCACGATGCCCAGCCCGTCGTCCTGCCACTGGCGCACCTGTCGGCAGGCCTCGCGCAGCACCCACAGGCCGATCCGGACGATGTCGCCCGTGCTTTCGGCATGGGCGATGAAGATATCCGGGCGCAGCTCGCCGAGCTGGGTGTTGCGCCAGCGGATCAGGGCCTCGGCCGCCACCAGCTGGCCGCTGTGCAGGTTGACCTGCGGCTGGTAGACCAGATGGAACTCGTCATCGTCCAGGGCGCGGTGCAGGCGGCTTTCGATCTGCAGGCGGTCATGCTGGCGCTGGGCCAGTTCCGGCGAGAACACCTGCCAGCCGTTACGGGTGCGTCGCTTGCAGTCGTACATGGCGATGTCGGCGTTCTGGATCAGCTGCTGAGGGCGCAACCCGTCCTGTGGCGCCCGCGCGATGCCGATGCTGGTGGTTACCGGGAACTCGTCGGCACCGAAGCGGAACGGGGTGCTGAAGGCACGGGTGATCGCCTCTGCGAGCCGCTCGGGCTGGTCGGGCTGGTCGCGGGTATCGCAGACCACCAGGAACTCGTCACCGCCGAACCGGGCCAGCAATCCCTCGGTACCGATCGCGGTGGCGATGCGCCGGGTGGCGTCGATCAGCAGTTCGTCACCGGCATTATGGCCGAGCAGGTCGTTGACGATCTTGAAGCGGTCCAGATCGATGTACAGCACCGCAACCCGGCAGTGCGTCGGGTTGGCCATGCGCGTGGCCAGATCATTGAGCACCGCGTCGCGGTTCATGATCCCGGTGAGTGGATCGGTGCGCGCCTGGATCCGCAGCGTCTCTTCGGCCTGTTTGCGCGCGGTGATGTCCTGCACGGTGCCGGCGATGCGCGCGGCGTCGACATCGCCGGCCTCGGCCTCGCCGATCATCCGCACCCAGAACGAGTGGCCGTCGCTGCGCTGGCCCTGCAGCTCCAGCTCGAAGGAGACCTGCTTGTCGATCACATCCAGCAGGGCCTGCTGCAGCTGCGCACGGTCATCCACGCGCAGGCACTCCAGCAGCTCGGCCATGTCGCGCATCGGCAACGCCTGGCCGAGGATACGGGTCGCCTCGTCGGTCAGGTACAGACGCTGCAGGCCCCGGTCCCATTCCCAGCCGCCGATGTGCGCCAGCGACTGCGCGCGGTCGAACAGGGTGTTGTTGCGCTTGAGTTCGGTGATGTCGCTGAACAGGCCGAACACGTGGTCCGGCGCATCGCGCCCATTGCCGTACACCGGCACGTTGGTGGTGGAGATCCAGATCATCCTGCCGCGCGGGCGATGGTACAGGCCGACGATGGTGCTGCGCACGATGCGCCCGGTCTGCAGCGAGACGCTGGCCGGCCACTGTTCGCGGGTGAGCGGGTGGCCGTGCTCGTCCACGCTGATCCAGTCCTCCGGCGCCAGCATCGCCTGCAGGCTGCCGCCGTTGCCGGCGATACCGAGGATGCGGTGGGCGGCCGGGTTGGCGGAAACCACCCGCAGCTGGCGGTCAAACAGGATCACGCCCTTGTCGATGGACTCCATCAGCAGCCGATAGCGCGACTCGGCCTGCCAGCGGCTGCTCAGATCGCGCGCCACGGCCACGATGCAGTGGTCGCCCTGATGCTCGAACCCGGCCGAATGCACTTCCACCGGGAAGCGGCTGCCGTCGCCGCGCATGTTGGTGACTTCGATGACGTAGGTTTCGCCCTGGCGCAACGCCTCCCAGACCGGGTCCAGATGATCGCTGGGGAGGTCCGGGTTCAACAGCTCGATCGGTTGGCCGATGATCTCTTCGCGTGGGCGGCCATACGCGCGCACCCCGGCCTTGTTGAGATCCAGTACTACGCCGTCCTCGCTGAGGATGCTGACCGGATCGGGAACCGCATCGAACAGCGCGGTGTAGCGACGCAGGGCCAGCTGGCGTTCGTCCATGGCTTCCTGCAGGGCCTGCTGGGCCGCTTCGAGCAGGCCATGCAGCTGGCCGGGTGACTGGGCCAGTGCGCGATCCAGGGCGGCCAGCGCGTGGACGTGTGCGGTGAGGTGATCACCGACCGCAGCGTCCTTGCGCGGGCCGCTCTGTTTCATGTCGCCGCCAGGGCCTTGCCGGTTTTGCTGCCGGTCTCGCGGCCCAGGCGTGCGGCCAGCCAGCGCCCGGTGGTGGCCAGCGCTGGCAGATCGATGCCGGTGCGCATGCCGATGCCGTGCAGCATGTAGACCACATCCTCGCTGGCCACGTTGCCGCTGGCACCCTTGGCATACGGGCAACCGCCCGCGCCGGAGACGGCCGAATCGACCACCCGCACGCCTTCTTCCAGGCAGGCATCGATGTTGGCCAGGGCCTGGCCATAGGTGTCGTGGAAGTGAACGGCCAGCGCGGCCATCGGCAGTTCGCTGGCGACGGCCTTGAGCATCGCGCGCGCCTTGCGCGGCGTGCCGACGCCGATGGTGTCGCCGAGCGAGATTTCGTAGCAGCCCAACTCATGCAGCGCGCGGGCGACGCGGACCACCTCGCTCACCGCAACCTCGCCCTGGTAGGGGCAGCCGAGCACGGTGGACACATAGCCACGCACCTTGACCCCATCGGCCTTGGCACGTTCCAGGATGGGCGCGAAGCGCGCCAGCGACTCATCGATGCCGGCGTTGGTGTTGGTGCGGTTGAAGGTCTCCGAGGCAGCGGTGAACACCGCAACTTCCTGTACTCCCACCGCCAGGGCGCGGTCGTAGCCCTGTTCGTTGGGAACCAGCACCGGGTAGGCGATGCCCGGGGCACGGGTGATGCCGGTATAGACCTCGGCGGCGTCGGCCAGCTGCGGCACCCAGCGCGGGCTGACGAAGCTGGTCGCTTCGATGGTACGCAGACCGGTCAGCGAAAGCTGACGGATCAGCTCGATCTTGTCAGCGGTGTCGACCGGGCGTGCTTCGTTCTGCAGCCCATCGCGCGGGCCGACCTCGACGATGCGGACGAAATCATCCATGCGCCAGCCCTCCACGAACGGAGTGACGGACGGCCAGCAGGGAGCGGGGTGGGGTAGAGATCACGGAGGTTCCTGACAGACGAAAGGCGGCCCACGGTCCCCGGCGGGCCACGAAAAGGGGATACGCGGGATGGGGGGCAAAGCGGCCATCCCTGCGGCGGTGGGCGGTCAGCCCGGGTGGTGGCAGACCACCTCGATGTTGTTGCCATCCGGGTCGAGCACGAACGCCCCGTAATAGTCCGGGTGGTAATGCTCGCGGATGCCGGGGGCACCGTTGTCCGTGCCCCCGGCTGCCAGTGCGGCGCGGTGGAAGGCATCCACGTCGGCCCGGCTGGCGGCGCTGAAGGCGATGTGCACGCCGCCATGGGCGCCCGGGGCGTTGCCGATCCAGAAGTCCGGCTTGCCGGTGCGGCCGAAGCCGGCATGGTCATGGTCGCCGGTCTGGGCGGCCGATACCTGCATCACCACCGAGATGCCCAGCGGGCCCAGGGCCTGCTGGAAGAACGCCAGGCTGCGCGGAAAATCGGCGCAGCGGATGCCCACATGGTCGAGCATGACCTCTCTCCTCAGTCCTGGGTAACCCAAAGGGGGGAACGCTTGTCGAGGAAGGCACCGAGGCCCTCCTGGCCTTCGGCCGAGACCCGCAGGCGGGCGATCAGTGCCGCGTTGTCGCGGTCGGTGGCGTCGCGGTCGCGACCCAGCGCCACGCGCCGGACCAGAGCCTTGGCCGAGGACGAGGCCACCGGGCCGGCCTTGTCGAGCAGGCCCAGCTGGCGCTGCACAGCCTCGTCGATGCGTTCGGGCTCGATCAGCTGGTGGACCAGACCGATGCGCAGCGCGGTCTCGGCGTCGAAATGCTCTCCGGTAGCGAACCAGCGGCGGGCCTGGCGCGGGCCGATCGCGTCGATCACATACGGTGAAATAACCGCCGGGAGCAGGCCCAGGCGGCTTTCGGTCAAGCCGAAGCGGGCGCTGGTGCTGGCGATGGCGATATCGCAGCAGGCCACCAGGCCGACCCCGCCACCGAAGGCTGCGCCCTGCACGCGGGCGATGGTCGGCTTGGGCAGCTCGTCCAGGGTCCGCATCAGGCGGGCCAGGGCGAGGGAGTCCTGGCGGTTGTCCTCCTCGCTGGCGGCCGCCATGCCGCGCATCCACTGCATGTCCGCGCCCGCCGAGAACGAGGCGCCTTCGCCGGCCAGCACCACCGCCCGGACGTGGTCGTCGCGCCCGGCGGCCTCCAGGGCGGCCGTCAGCTGGGCGATCAACGAGGCGTCGAACGCGTTGTGCAGGGCGGGGCGGTTCAACCACAGGGTCAGCACCGAGGCGCTGCGTTCAATCCGTAGTGCATCACTCATGGGTCGGCTTGCTCCATAACATGTACAGATCATAGCGGGCCATCGGTCACGGGCAATGACGCGACGCGGCGATGGTAGAATTGATAACCATTCCTATCATCGAGAAGGCGCTCCGTGACGTTGTCCGATCTGGCGCTGTATGACTCCGCCCTGGTGGAGTCCGTACAGGAACTACACGCAAACGATGCGATCGCCCGCCGACTGAAGGAGCTTGGCTTCGTCAAAGGGGAAGAGGTGCGTCTGGTAGCCCGTGGTCCAGTCGGCGCCGAGCCGCTGCTGGTGCAGGTCGGGTTCACGCGCTTCGCGCTGCGCCGCAGTGAGGCGGCCCGCATCGTGGTGACCGCGTTGAAGGCCCGGGAGGCCCACGCATGAGCGCTGTGGCCAACGCGCTGCGCATCGCCCTGGTGGGCAATCCGAACAGTGGCAAGACCGCGCTGTTCAACCAGCTCACCGGCAGTCGCCAGAAGGTAGCCAACTACACCGGCGTGACCGTCGAGCGTAAAGAGGGGCGCCTGCGCGCCCCGTCTGGCCGTGAGTTCGCCGTGCTGGATCTGCCGGGCGCCTACAGCCTGCAGCCGGCCAGCCTGGACGAGGCGATCACCCGCGACCTGTGCCGGGGCTTCTACCCGGGCGAGGCCGCGCCGGACGTGCTGTTGTGCGTGATCGATGCGACCAACCTGCGCCTGCACCTGCGCTTCGCGCTGGAACTGCGCGAGCTGGGCAAGCCGATGATCGTGGCGCTGAACATGGTGGATGCGGCCGAGCGCCGCGGCATCAAGATCGATGTGCAGGCACTGGAGCAGGCGCTGGGCGTGCCCGTGGTGGAAACCGTGGCGGTGCGCCGCAACGGCGCGGCCAAGCTGGTCGAGCGCCTGGATGCGATGGTGCCGCACCTGCAGGCCCCGGTGACGGTGCCTGCCGCCGAGGCCGATTACCACGCCCAGGTGCGCGACATCCTGGCCGCTTCGGTGAGCATGCCGACACGTACGGCGAAGATCGATGACGCGCTGGATCGCTGGCTGCTGCACCCGGTGTTCGGTCTGCTGACCCTGGCCGTGGTGATGTTCCTGATCTTCCAGGCGGTTTACGCCTGGGCGACGCCGGTCATGGATCTGATCGAGGCCGGTACGGCGGCGCTGGGCGGCTGGATCGGTGGCGCGCTGCCGGAAGGCCCGCTCAACAGCCTGCTGACCGACGGCATCATCGCCGGCGTGGGTGGGGTGATCGTGTTCCTGCCGCAGATCCTGATCCTGTTCGCCTTCATCCTGGCGTTGGAAGAATCCGGTTATCTGCCGCGCGCGGCCTTCCTGCTGGATCGCATGATGGCCGCGGCCGGTCTGTCCGGGCGTTCGTTCATCCCGCTGCTGTCCAGCTTCGCCTGCGCGGTGCCGGGCATCATGTCCACCCGCAGCATCCAGGATCCGCGCGACCGGCTTGCCACCATTCTGGTCGCGCCGCTGATGACCTGTTCGGCGCGCCTGCCGGTGTACGCGCTGCTGATCGGCGCCTTCATCCCGCAGAAGCAGATCTGGGGCGTGTTCAACCAGCAGGGCCTGGTGTTGTTCGGGCTGTATGCCGCCGGCATCCTCAGCGCACTGCTGATGTCGTGGACCATGAAGAAGTGGCGCCGCGACAAGAGCGAGCATCCGCTGATGCTGGAGTTGCCGTCCTACCGCATTCCGCATCCGCGTGATCTGGCGGTCGGTCTGTACGAGCGCGGCATGATCTTCCTCAAGCGTGTGGGCGGCATCATCCTCGCGCTGACCATCCTGCTGTGGGTGCTGTTGTCGTTCCCGGGGGCGCCGGAGAACGCGACCATGCCGGCGATCGACTACAGCTTCGCCGGTCAGATCGGCCATGCGATGGCGGTGTTCTTCGCGCCGCTGGGCTTCAACTGGCAGATCTGCATCGCATTGATCCCGGGCCTGGCCGCGCGTGAAGTGGCGGTGGCCTCGCTGGCCACGGTGTACGCGCTGTCCGCCGCCGATGACGATGCCGCCAGCCAGGCGCTGACCCCGCTGATCAGCGATGGCTGGTCGCTGGCCACCGCGCTGTCGCTGCTGGTCTGGTACATCTACGCCCCGATGTGCATCTCCACGCTGGCCACGATCAAGCGTGAGACCAACTCGTGGAAGCAGATGGGCTTTGCCACGTTCTACCTGTTCGCGGCCGCCTACATCGCCTCGCTGATCACCTACCAGGTGACCGTGGCACTGGGCGGCGGTTGATGGAGACCGGGCTGCTGCTGCAGTACGTCGTGATCGCGCTGGCCGTGGTGGTCAGTGCGTGGGTGGTGATGAAGAAGCAGTTCCCGGGCACCGTGCGCAAGGCGCGCGGGGCGATCGCGCTCGGACTGGTCAAGCCGCAGCGCGCCGCCTGGCTGCAGGCGCTGGGCCGCAGGATCGCGCCACCTGCCACGGGTGGCGGTGGTGCGTGCGGTGGTTGTGACAGCTGCGGGCCGACGCCGCCGAAGCAGCACTGAGCCGCGCCAAAAACCCCTTGTACATCCTCGCCGCCACCCGCTAGCCTGCGGGCATGACTACCACTCCCCTACGTTTGCTCATCCACGGTGCCTCCGGCCGCATGGGCCAGGCGCTGCTCCGCCTTGCTGCTGACAACCCCGCTCTGCAGGTTGTCGCCGCAGTGAACCGCCGCTCACCGGCCCAGCGCGTGGTCGAGGGCGTGCCGCATTTCGCCAGCAGCGAGCTGGCCGGTGCCCCCCAGTTCGATGTCGCCATCGATTTCAGCCTGCCCGAGGGCTTCGACCCGGTGCTGGCGCTGTGCGTGGAGCGGGGCGCGGGCTTCGTGTCCGGTACCACCGGCATCAGCGAGGCGCAGCGCCAGGCGCTGATCCAGGCGGCGGGCCGGATTCCATTGGTCTGGGCCTCGAACTTCAGCCTGGGCGTGGCCGTGCTGGATGAGCTGGTCGAGCGGGCCGCCGCCGCACTGGCCGGCTGGGACTGCGACATCGTCGAATCCCACCACACCCAGAAGAAGGACGCGCCCTCCGGCACGGCCCTGACCCTGGGTGCGGCGGCGGAGAAGGGGGGCGCGAAGCCGCAGTACGCCAGTCTTCGTGCCGGCGACATCGTCGGCGAGCACCTGGTCCAGTTCACCGGACTGGGGGAGCGCATCGAGCTGACCCACCGGGCCACCAACCGCGACATCTTCGCCCGTGGCGCCCTGTTCGCCGCCAGCCAGCTGCCGGGCCGCGCGCCGGGTAGCTACCGGGTCCGCGATCTGCTGGACGGGGCCACGCCGCCGCCTGCCGTCTGAATGGGCAGGAAGGCGCGCGCCTGAACCGGCACTGCGCCTTCCGTCAGCCTGAACAGGGCAATTGCACGCGGATACTGGCGTCGCACCCGGCTTCCCTTTACAATTCCCGCTCGCCGAATCACGACAGCCGGACCGGTCCAGAACCGCAGTCCGCGCTTTTTTGCAGCCGCTTTTTCGTGAAGCGCAGGCGTGACTTCGGTGACCCCTCGGTAGCCAAAGTGAGATTTCCGTGACCCAAGCCGCAATCCTCGTCCTCGAAGACGGCACCGTATTCGAGGGCGAATCCGTAGGCGCGCCCGGCCTGTCCGTCGGTGAGGTGGTGTTCAACACCGCCATGACCGGCTATCAGGAAGTGTTGACCGATCCTTCCTACGCCTGGCAGATGGTCACGCTGACCTACCCGCATATCGGCAACACCGGCATGACCGACCAGGACGATGAAGCGGCCAAGGTGTGGTCGGCCGGCCTGATCGTGCGCGATGTGCCGCGCCGCCCGAGCAACTGGCGCAGCCAGGTGTCGCTGCAGGATTGGCTGATCCAGCGCGGCGTGGTGGCCATCTCCGGCATCGATACCCGCAAGCTGACCCGCATCCTGCGCGAGCGCGGCGCCCAGAACGGCGCGCTGATGGCCGGCGACGGGCTGAACGTGGAGACGGCGCTGGAAGCGGCGCGCAAATTCCCGGGCCTGAAGGGCATGGATCTGGCCAAGGTGGTCAGCACCGACAAGCGTTACACCTGGAGCGAGGGCCAGCTGGATCTGGACAGCAACGCCTTCGTCAACGCCGCACCGCGCTTCAAGGTGGTGGCCTATGACTTCGGCGCGAAGCTGAACATCCTGCGCATGCTGGCCGAGCGCGGCTGCGAGCTGATCGTGGTGCCGGCGCAGACCCCGGCTGCCGAAGTGCTGGCGATGAACCCGGATGGCGTGTTCCTGTCCAACGGCCCGGGCGATCCGGAACCGTGCGACTACGCCATCGCCGCGATCAGGACCTTCCTTGAGAAGAAGGTGCCGGTCTTCGGCATCTGCCTGGGTCACCAGCTGCTGGCGCTGGCCTCCGGTGCGAAGACGGTCAAGATGGGCCATGGCCACCACGGCGCCAACCACCCGGTCCAGGACCTGGACGGTGGCCGCGTGATGATCACCTCGCAGAACCATGGTTTCGCGGTCGATGAGGCCTCGCTGCCGGCCAACCTGCGCGTGACCCACCGTTCGCTGTTCGACGGCACCAACCAGGGCATCGCGCGCACGGACGTGCCGGCGTTCTCGTTCCAGGGTCACCCGGAAGCCTCGCCGGGCCCGCACGATGTCGGTCCGCTGTTCGACCGTTTCGTGACTCTGATGGCCGAGGCCAAGGCGTGATGCGCAGCCCCGCGCTGCTGCTCTCGCTGTTGTGCCTTGCCGGCGTGGCCCAGGCCGCGCCGGCGACCGATGCGCAGGTGCAGGCGGTCGTACAGAAGCTGAGCCTGGGCACGCTGGGCACGGATATGGCCAAACTGATGGTCGATAACGTGCCGGCGCTCAATGCGCTGCCCGAGGCCGATCGCCAGTGCGCGCATGCCCCGATCCAGACGCTGCTCGACGCGCAGTTCCGCCGTTCGGTGATCGACGGTCTCGGCAATGATGGCGATCAGGTCATGGCCGAGTGGTCCCGCTTCCTGGCTACCCCGGCGGGCAAGGGTCTGTCCTCGGCCTTCGCCGGTGCGAATCCATCGACCATCGCCGAAAAGGCCAACGTGGACCTGAGTGAAAAGGAGCGCGCCGAGGTGGCTGCGTTCCTGGGCAGCCCGGCCTACACCCGCTTCATCGCCACGCTCGATATCGAATCGGAGCTGCCCGACGACATCGGCGTGCAGCTGGCGAAAGGACTGCAGGACCAGTGCCGGATCGCGCTGAACCCCGACGATATTTCCTGATCGACAGCGTGCGATCACCCCCCTCTGCCTCGCTGTCCAGACTTAGAGAAGACAATGCCCAAGCGCACTGACCTTAAAACCATCCTCATCATCGGTGCTGGCCCGATCGTCATCGGCCAGGCCTGTGAGTTCGACTACTCTGGCGCGCAGGCCTGCAAGGCACTGCGCGACGAGGGTTACCGCGTGGTGCTGGTCAACAGCAATCCGGCCACCATCATGACCGACCCGGAGATGGCCGATGCCGTCTACATCGAGCCGATCAACTGGCAGACGGTCGAGAAGATCATCGCCAAGGAAAAGCCCGATGCGCTGCTGCCGACCATGGGTGGCCAGACCGCGCTGAACTGCGCGCTGGACCTGGCCGACAACGGTGTTCTGGAGAAGTACAACGTCGAGCTGATCGGCGCCAAGCGCGATGCGATCCGCATGGCTGAAGACCGCGAGCTGTTCCGCGTGGCCATGGGTGAAATCGGCCTGGAGTGCCCGTCCGCTGCGGTCGCGCACACGCTTGAAGAAGCGATCGACATCCAGACCCGCGTCGGCTACCCGACCATCATCCGCCCCAGCTTCACCCTGGGCGGCAGCGGTGGCGGCATCGCCTACAACCGCGAAGAGCTGATCGACATCGTCACCCGCGGCCTGGAACTGTCGCCGACCACCGAAGTGCTGGTGGAAGAGTCGGTGCTGGGCTGGAAGGAATTCGAGATGGAGGTGGTGCGTGACACCGCCGACAACTGCATCATCGTCTGCTCGATCGAGAACCTGGACCCGATGGGCGTGCATACCGGTGACTCGATCACCGTGGCCCCGGCCCAGACCCTGACCGACAAGGAATACCAGCGCCTGCGCGATGCCTCCATCGCCGTGCTGCGCAAGATCGGCGTGGATACCGGCGGCTCGAACGTGCAGTTCGGCATCAGCCCGACCACCGGCCGCGTGGTGGTAATCGAAATGAACCCGCGCGTGTCGCGTTCCTCGGCGCTGGCCTCCAAGGCCACCGGCTTCCCGATCGCCAAGGTCGCGGCCAAGCTGGCCGTGGGTTACACCCTGGACGAATTGAAGAACGAAATCACCGGCGGCCTGACCCCGGCCTCGTTCGAGCCGTCGATCGATTACGTCGTCACCAAGATCCCGCGCTTCGCCTTCGAGAAGTTCCCGGCGGCCGATGCGCGCCTGACCACCCAGATGAAGTCGGTGGGCGAGGTGATGGCGATGGGCCGCACCTTCCAGGAGTCGCTGCAGAAGGCGCTGCGTGGCCTGGAAACCGGCAAGATCGGCCTGGACCCGACCGGTCTGGACCTGTGCAACGAAGACGACATCACCACCATCAAGCGCGAGCTCAAGGCCCCGGGCCCGGAGCGCCTGTTCTTCGTGGGTGATGCATTCCGCGCCGGCTTCAGCGTGGAAGACGTCTTCGCGCTGTCGCACATCGACCCGTGGTTCCTGGACCAGATCGAAGAAATCATCCAGGCCGAGGCCGAGGTGGCCGCCGACGGCATCGATGCGCTGGACGCCGTGCGCCTGCGCAAGCTCAAGCGCGCCGGTTTCTCCGACGCCCGCCTGGCCGAACTGACCGGCACCAACGAAGCGGCCGTGCGCGCGCTGCGTCGTGCCCACAAGGTGCGCCCGGTGTACAAGCGCGTGGATTCCTGCGCCGCCGAGTTCGCCACCAGCACCGCGTACCTGTACTCGACCTATGAGGACGAGTGCGAAGCGGCGCCGAGCAACCGCGACAAGATCATGATCCTGGGCGGCGGTCCGAACCGCATCGGCCAGGGCATCGAGTTCGACTACTGCTGCGTGCACGCCGCGCTGGCGCTGCGCGATGATGGCTTTGAAACCATCATGGTCAACTGCAACCCGGAAACCGTCTCCACCGATTACGACACCTCCGACCGCCTGTACTTCGAGCCGCTGACGCTGGAAGACGTGCTGGAAATCGTCGAGCTGGAACAGCCGAAGGGCGTGATCGTGCAGTACGGTGGCCAGACCCCGCTGAAGCTGGCGCGCGCGCTGGAAGCCAACGGCGTGCCGGTGATCGGCACCTCGCCGGACTCCATCGATCTGGCCGAAGACCGCGAGCGTTTCCAGCAGCTGGTCGACAAGCTCGGCCTGAAGCAGCCGCCAAACCGCATCGCCCGCAACGACCAGGAAGCCCTGCTGCTGGCCCGCGAGATCGGCTACCCGCTGGTGGTGCGCCCGAGCTACGTGCTGGGCGGCCGCGCGATGGAAATCGTCTACGGTGAGTCCGATCTGGCCCGCTACGTCCGCGACGCGGTGAAGGTCTCCAACGATTCGCCGGTGCTGCTGGACCGCTTCCTGGACAACGCGGTGGAAGTGGACGTGGACATCATTGCCGACAAGGACGGCAACGTGCTGATCGGCGGCGTGATGGAGCACATCGAAGAAGCCGGCGTGCATTCGGGCGATTCGTCCTGCTCGCTGCCGCCGTACTCGCTGTCGGCTGAAACCCAGGCCGAGCTGCGTCGCCAGGTGGTCGAGCTGGCCAAGGCCCTGAACGTGGTCGGCCTGATGAACACCCAGTTCGCGATCCAGACGGGTGAGAACGGCGAAGACATCGTCTACCTGCTGGAAGTGAACCCGCGTGCCTCGCGCACCGTGCCGTTCGTCTCCAAGGCCACCGGCATGCCGCTGGCCAAGATCGCCGCGCGCTGCATGGCCGGCAAGACGCTGGCCGAGCAGGGCGCGACCAAGGAAATCGTGCCGGGCTACTACTCGGTCAAGGAAGCGATCTTCCCGTTCGCCAAGTTCCAGGGCGTCGATCCGATCCTCGGGCCGGAGATGCGCTCCACCGGTGAGGTGATGGGCGTAGGCCGCAGCTTCAGCGCCGCCTTCGCGCGTGCGCAGGAAGCCGGTGGCATCAAGGCACCGCCGTTGGGCAAGGCGTTCGTGTCGGTCCGTGATCCGGACAAGAAGCGCGTGCTGCCGGTCGCCAAGGCACTGGTCGAGCGCGGCTACACCCTGGTCGCCACCCGTGGCACCGGCGCGTGGCTGCAGGAGCACGGCATGACCTGCGAAATCGTCAACAAGGTGGTCGAAGGCCGTCCGCACATCGTCGATTCGATCAAGAACGGCGAGATCGTCTACATCGTCAACACGACCGAAGGTCGTGCGGCGATCAATGACTCGTTCTCGATCCGTCGCGAAGCGCTTCAGCATCGCGTGACCTATTCGACCACCATCGCCGGCGCCATGGCGCTGGTGCAATCACTGGAATTCCGCGGTACCGGCCCCGTCTGGTCGCTGCAGGAACTGCACAAGGAGTTGAACGCATGAGAGCACCGATCACCCTGAAGGGCGCGCAGCGTCTGCGCGAAGAGCTTGACCACCTGAAGTCGGTCAAGCGCCCGAAGGTCATCGCGGCGATCGCCGAAGCGCGCGAGCACGGCGATCTGAAAGAGAACGCCGAGTACCACGCCGCGCGCGAAGAGCAGGGCTTCATCGAAGGCCGCATCAAGCAGCTGGAAGGTGAGCTTTCGCATGCCGAGATCATCGACATCACCAAGCTCAACGCCGGCAGCAAGGTGGTGTTCGGCGCCACGGTCGAGCTGTCGGACGTGGAGAATGATGAAGAGAAGCGCTACCAGATCGTTGGCGACCTGGAAGCGGACATCAAGCTGGGCCTGATCGCGATCTCCTCGCCGCTGGCCCGTGCCTTGATCGGCAAGCTGGAAGGCGATGCGGTCACCATCGACGCACCGGCCGGCCAGCGCGAGTACGAAATCGTCAGCGTCCAGTACCTGGACTGACGGCGATGGCCACGGCGACGTTGTTGCTGCCGGCGCGCAGCCGGTTTCCGGCGGCGCCGTTGCCCGATGACGTCGCCAAGGCGCTGGGGCGTGCGCAGCGCCGCAGCGCCGAGGCAGGCGAACGCGCCCAGCTGCGTCGGCATTTCCAGACGCAGCCGGACGCGTGGTCCGCGGCAGCCCTGACCCGTGAGCTGGATGTCGGCGATGCCGACCAATCCGTGTGGCTGCGGGCGGATCCGGCCAATGTGGTGCCGGACATGCATGGCGCACGCCTGATGGGGCACGGGGATACCCTGCGCCCCGATCTGGCCGATGTGATGCAGCTGCTGCCCGCGTTGCAGCCGTTGTTTGCCGGCTACGGCTTCGTGCTGGATGCACCGGTGCCGTCGCGCTGGTATCTGCGCCTGCCGCCAGGCACCACGCTGCCCGTCTTCGCCGAGCCCGATGAAGTGCTCGGCGACGATCTGTTTGCCCATCTGCCTGAAGGCGATGCGGGCCGCCGTTGGCGCGCTCTGCTGACCGAAGCGCAGGTGGTGTTGCACCAGCACGAGTGGAACCAGCAGCGCGTGGCCGACGGCAAGCGTGCGATCAACTCGCTGTGGTTCTGGGGCGGCGGCGAGCTGCCCGAGCGTGTGACCACCGCGCATGCCCAGGTCCGCAGCCGCGATGCGCTGCTGCAGGCGCTGGCCAAGGCTGCGGGTCTGCAGGCCGATGGCGAGCAGACCGTGGATGCCCTGGTGGACCTGCGTCAGCTGCGTTCGCTGGAACAGCTGGGCAATGAGGCGATCCGCCCGTTGCTGGCGGCGATCGCGCGCGGGGAATTGATGCGGTTGGTGCTGGATTTCGAGGACGGCGCCCGCGTGGAGATCGACAAGACCCAGCGCTGGCGGTTCTGGAAGAAGCCGGTGCAGCTGCACGACCTCTGAGTGCGTCGCGAAGGACAGCCGGCCAGTGGCCGGCTCTACCGGTAGCGGGGCGGTATCATGCTCGCGAACGTCATCGATCGAGCCTGTTTTGACCCAGTCTGAAGCACCCCGTATCCAGCGCCGTCCTGCCGCCGCCGTCAGCGAGTGGCCGTCATCCATGTTGCCGTTGCTGCAGCGGTTGTACGCCGCGCGCGGGGTGACCGATGCCGCGCAGGCCCAGCCGAAGCTGGCCCAGCTGCATGCGCCGGATCTGCTGGGCAGCATGCAGGCCGCGGTAACGCTGCTGGCCGATGCGATCGCCACCAACGAACGCATCCTGATCGTCGGCGATTTCGACTGTGATGGTGCCACCGCCTGTGCGGTCGGGGTGCGCGGTCTGCGCATGCTCGGCGCGCGCGATGTGGTGCACGCGGTGCCCAACCGCATGCTGCATGGCTATGGGTTGTCGCCATCGCTGGTGGCCGAACTGGCCCCGCTCAATCCAGGCCTGCTGGTCACAGTCGACCATGGCATCGCCTGCCACGCTGGCGTCAACGCGGCCAAGGCACTGGGCTGGAAGGTGCTGGTCACCGATCACCATCTGCCGGGCGAACATCTGCCGCCGGCCGATGCCATCGTCGACCCCAACATCAGCGGCGATGCGTTCCCCAGCAAGGCACTGGCCGGCGTCGGGGTGATCTTCTATGTATTGATGGCGTTGCGCCGCCACCTGCGCGAGCAGGGTGCGTATGCCACGGCACCAGAGCCGGACCTGCTGACCCTGCTGGACCTGGTCGCGGTGGGTACGGTCGCCGATCTGGTCGCGCTGGATGACAACAACCGCGCCCTGGTCTCGGCCGGCCTGCGCCGGCTGCGCAGCGGCAAGGGCTGCGTCGGCCTGCAGGCGCTGATCGAAGCCAGCGGGCGTGACGCCTCGCGGCTGACCGGCAGCGACATCGGTTTCGCGCTCGGCCCGCGGTTGAACGCCGCTGGCCGGCTGGAAGACATGGCGCTGGGCATCGAGCTGCTGCTCACCGAAGACCGCGCCCACGCGCGTGAGATCGCCACGACGCTGGAGTCGATCAACACCGAGCGCCGTGCGGTCCAGCAGTTGATGACCGACGACGCGGAGCTGGCAGTGTCCCGTGCAGTGCTCAGCGCCGAGGGCGTGCGCCCGGTTGCGGCCTGCCTGTTCGATGCCGAATGGCATCCCGGCGTGGTCGGGCTGGTGGCGTCCAAGATGAAGGATCGGCTGCACCGGCCGGTGATCGCGTTCGCACCTTCAGAGCCCGGCGGCGACTCGCTGCGTGGCTCGGCGCGCTCGATTCCCGGCTTCCATATCCGCGACGCGCTGGCCTTGGTCAACGCGGCGCACCCGGGCCTGATCGACAAATTCGGTGGCCACGCCATGGCTGCGGGCCTGAGCCTGCCGCACGCGCAGCTGGCCGCGTTCGAGCAGGCCTTCGTGGACGTGGTGGAGCGCACGCTGGATCCGCTGTCGCTGCAGCAGCTGCTGCTGACCGATGGCGAGCTGTTGCCGCAGGAGCTGGATTTCGCCCATGCCGAGGCGCTGCGTCTGGCCGGGCCGTGGGGCCAGGGCTTCCCGGAGCCCTTGTTCGATGGTCACTTCCAGGTCGCGCGCTGGCAGGTGCTCAAAGAGAAGCACCTGAAGCTGAGTCTGCGCGTGCCGGGCCGTGCCGAGCCGGTCAGCGCCATCCACTTCAGTGGGTGGACCGGCAATGCGCCGGCCAACGAGGTGCATATTGCCTACCGGCTGGTCAGCGATGACTATCGGGGCGGCGGCGCGATCCAGCTGATCGTGGAGCACTGCGCGGATGCCTGACCTGAGCCGCACCGCGCAGACCCACCTGCGCCTGTCGCCCATCGAACGTTTCGATCTGCAGAGCCGCATCGTGCTGCAGGGTGACCAGACCGCACGCACCGAACTCTCCGCCCGCGAGGGATTCGAATTCCCCGACCTGGAAGGCTCGCGCCAGAGCGTGGCATGGTTGTTGCGGCAGGAACTGGCCGCACGGATCGAGGGCGGAGACGGCGCGTCCTCCGGTCCGATCACAGTCGACGATGCGGTTGCCGCGGTGATGGCGCGGCTGAGCAGGACCCGCTGCGTGGCCACGGCCTACCAGGCTTCGGACGACCCGGACGACTACCGGGATGCCGACGATCAGACCGGTACGCTGGCGTATACCTGCCAGCTGCCCGATCCCGCCGCGTTGCGTCCCGTGCATGCAGCGCTGCGCGTGGCGCCGGATGGCTCGGATCGCCAACAGGCCGCGCAACGCCTGCTGGCGGCCTACGTCGAACACCTGTCCAGCGCACCGGACAGGCCTGTGCACGCACATCACGCCGTATTCTCGCGCCCGTACTCGGCCGACCACGCCGTGATGCAGAGCATGGCGGTCATGGAGACGATCCTGCCCGCGCTGTTCCCGTTCGACGGCTGGGAAGACGGCGACGACTGAGCATCGCCGGACCAACGGTGATCGCGTCGATCGAGTGGTTTACTCCTGCACCTTGGTCACCAGCGTCGGCATTTCCCAGGCGCCACCGGCGGACACCAGGCGGCATAACCCGGTACTGCTGTCGGCGGTCCTGACGAACTGCGTGCCGGTCCAGCCCCAGGTGGTGGAGTACCAGCAATCGCCAAGGCCACGGCCCTTGTGCGCCTCCTGGATGGTGCGGACCTCATCACCGACCGCTGCCGTGGTGACCAGCCGCGGCTGGTACGGCGCGCGGTCGTTGATCACCCAATAGCCGTCACCGGTGTTGTACGCGCCGCGCCAGCAGCTCAGCGAGACCAGCAGTTTGTCGGCGCTGAGCCGCTGCACCGTCAGCGCTTCGGCTTCCTCGCCGGGTGACAGGCTGCCGCTGGGTCCCAGCGCCTCGCAATCGTCGGCTGAAGTCACTGCTGTGAGGGCGGCACGCAGCGCCGGCGATGCGGCCAGCGCGGTGTCCGCCGGGCGGGTTGCCACCGGCTTGCCCAGCTGCACGACCGGCACCGGCAGTGCAGGCGGC
This sequence comes from Stenotrophomonas sp. SRS1, assembly GCF_026130205.1. Classification (NCBI taxonomy): domain Bacteria; kingdom Pseudomonadati; phylum Pseudomonadota; class Gammaproteobacteria; order Lysobacterales; family Lysobacteraceae; genus Stenotrophomonas; species Stenotrophomonas sp. SRS1. Next base: position 209,200 of record NZ_JAINFD010000001.1, read on the forward strand.
ACCGAGGATTCGGCGAGGGTGCCCTTGCGCATCAACGCGCCGGGTGTGCCAAGGCGACCCTGGAACGCATCCATCTTCAACAGCACGGCCGAGGCGCCCTGATCAGAGACCGTCCAGCGCGCGCCATCGTCGCCGACAAGCTCGATGCGGCTGTTGCGTGTCAGCGAGGTAAGCAGGGCAGCGAGCTGCTTTGCGGAAAAGGTGGCGGTGCCATCGGCGGCGTCGAACTGCATCGGGCCCAGCGAGGTGCCGTTGATCTGCAGGCTGAGCCGCCGGGTGGCGGTGTTGTCGTCGTATTGGCCGAGCATCAGCTCAGCCTGCACCGGCTGGTCCGGCCCGCCCGCGCGGGTGAGCAGGATCGAGACCGGGTCGCCGCCATTGTCGTCGGCCTGATAACCGGCGGCGCGGCAGGTACGGGTGTTGTCGCAGGCCAGCGTCCAGTCGTGGTGGGTGAACGTCACGCCCTCGATGGGGGCGGCGGCGTAACCGGGCAGGGTGAGCCCCATCAACAGCGGGGCGGTCAACAACAGGCGCATGCGGCATCCTTGGTCCATCAATCCGTGGAGGGCGATCTTGGCCCAGCACGGATGAGGCGTCCATGACCGGAACAGGCGATTGCCGCCGCTCAACCCCGTTCTCGTGCGCCGTGCGTTCAATGAGGTGTCATCGGATCAGGAGCGTCACATGGGACTCGCACTGCGCAGTATCGGTCTGCTCGCGCTGCTGTGCTGGCAGCTGCCCAGCGTGCACGCCCAGCCGCGGCGGTTGCCGCCGCCACGACCACCGATCCTGCAGGTGGCCGGCGCCGAGGTGCCGGTGCGGCTGACCGAGGCCCGTATCGACAGCCGTGTCATGGCGGGGCTGGGTGAAACCACGATCGAGTTGACCTTCCACAATCCCAACGCGCGGGTGCTGGAAGGGCAGCTGGCATTCCCGCTGGCCGCGGGCCAACAGGTGGCCGGGTTCGCACTGGATATCGACGGTGAGCTGCGCGACGCGGTGCCGGTCCCCAAGGCGCAGGGCCGCCAGGTGTTCGAGGCGATCGAGCGCCGCCAGGTGGATCCGGGGCTGCTGGAACAGACCGCCGGCAATCAGTTCCGGCTGCGGCTCTATCCCATCCCGGCGCGTGGTGAGCGTCGCGTCCGTCTGGTGCTGCGCGACAGCCTGCCGACCGTTCCGCAGGGCCTGCAGTGGTCACTGCCCGTGTTCTTCGCACGCCAGGCCGAGCAGGTGACGGTGAAGCTCGAGGCCAGCGGGACGGGCAAGCCGGTCGCCGTGGGCGCCAATCCACTGGGATTCACAGTGAAGACCGGCGCCTATGCGGCGCAGTGGCAGGGGCGCGGCGCGGATCTGCCTGCACAGCTGCAATGGAGCCTTCCGCTCGCGCGCAGCACTGACGTGGTCACCGGCCTGCATGAGGGGCAGCGCTATCTGCTGGCCAGCGTGCCGGTGCGTGCGTCCACTGCGCCGCGAGTTCTGCCTCGGCGCATCGGCCTGCTCTGGGACGCGTCGGGCTCGGCAGGGTCACGCGACCGCGCGGCCGAACTGGCGGTGCTGGATCGCTACTTCAACGCCCTCGGCACCGGTCAGGTCCAGTTGACCGTGCTGCGTGACCGCAGCGAAACGCCGCGGGAGTTCACCGTCAACAAGGGCGACTGGTCAGCACTGCGCGAGAACCTGCAGGCACTGCCCAACGATGGCGCCAGTGCGCTGGGCGACTGGATGCCGAACCCGGCCATCGGCGAGTACCTGCTGGTCAGCGATGGCCTCGCCAACTACGGCAGCCAGACGTTGCCCACCCTGTCGCCCAATCAACGCCTGTATGCGCTGAGCAGCGCCGGTGCGAAGACCGACACCCCGCGCCTGCGCGCCTGGACCAGCGCCCATCACGGTCAGCTGCTGCAGGTGAGTAGCGAGGCGGAGGTGCCAAGCGTGATGCCGCTGCTGCTCCAGCAACCGGTCGACGTGGCCGATGTCGTGGGACGTGGCGTGGAGGACGTGGGCGTGGATGTCTCCAGCGCCACACAGGGCTGGATCCGTGTCACCGGCCGTGTGCTGCGTCCCGATGCAACGGTGCTGCTGTCTCTGCGCGGTGGCGGCAGCGATCCGCAGCCGATCACCCTCAACGTCGCGAACGCACGGGGGGCGGAAGGCGGCCTGGTCGCCCACGCGTGGGCGAATGCCCGCTTGGCGGCCCTGGCGGCGGACCCCGCGAGGGCGCAGGACGCCCAAGCGCTGGCGGAGCGGTTCGGCGTGGTGACCGCCGATACGTCCTTGCTGGTGCTGGAGACGCTGGAGGATTACCTGCGCTACGGCATCCGCCCGCCGGCACCGCTGCGCGCGGCCTACGACCAGCGCCATGCGTTGACGGTGGCCGACGTGGCCACCGAGCAGAAGCGCCGCCTGGATGGCATCGCCCGCCAGTTCGCCGAGCGCGAACAGTGGTGGAACACGCGCTGGCCCAAGGATGCGCCGCCGCGGCCCAAGCCGGAATCGCGGTCCGTCGCCGCACCGGTCGCCATGGCGATGGCGCCGCCACCGCCGGCGCCTTCGGCTTCGATGGCCTTGGACAGGGTGGAGATGACGGCTTCGTTGGTCGCAGGCCAGGCCGACGCCTCGAGCGCGCGCTTCGCCAAATCGGCCCCCAAAGCCAACAGCGGTCAGATCACCCTGACCCTGGCGCCGTGGGCACCGGATTCGGCCTATGCACGCCGCCTGCGCGATGCCACGCCGGCGCAACTGTATCCGCTGTATCTGCAGGAGCGCGAACAGCACGCCGGCAGCAGCGCCTTCTATCTGGACGTGGCCGATCTGCTGCTGGCCAGCGGACAGCGTGATCTCGCGCTGCGCGTGCTCTCCAACCTCGCCGAGATGGACCTGGAAAACCGCCACGTGCTGCGCGTGCTCGGTTATCGCCTGATGCAGGCCAAGGCGCCGGCGCTGGCTGTGCCGGTGTTCCGGCAGGTGTTGGCGATGGGCGAGGAGGAGCCGCAGAGTTTCCGTGACCTCGGCCTGGCGCTGGAAGCAGCCGGGCAGTACCAGGCGGCGGTGGCATCGCTGTATGAAGTGGTGGTGCGCCCGTGGGAGGGTCGCTTCGACGGCATCTCGCTGATCGCGCTGGATGAACTGACCCGGTTGATCGCACGCGAGCGCGTCGACGCTTCGGCCATCGACCCGCGCCTGCGCCGCGCGATGCCGCTGGACCTGCGCGTGGTGCTGAGCTGGGACAGCGACAACAGCGACATGGACCTGTGGGTCACCGATCCCAATGGCGAGCGCGCGTATTACGGCAACCGGCTGACCTACCAGGGCGGGCAGATGTCGCAGGACTTCACCGGCGGCTATGGCCCGGAGCAGTTCTCGTTGCGTGATGCCAAGCCCGGCACCTACAAGATCGAAGCGAACTACTTCGGCAGCCGCGAGCAGCTGGTCACCGGCGCCACCACGTTGATGCTGCGCCTGAGCACCAGGTGGGGCAGCCGCGACCAGCGCGACCAGCAGGTCACGTTGCGCTTGAAGGACCGGGCGGAGACGGTGCTGGTCGGGGAGTTCGAGGTGAAGTAGCCGCCTGGCCGGCCCGCGGCGATCCCGCTGCTGCTCCAACGGCGGTGGGACTCTGGCCCTGCAACCGCTGCCGGCGCAGTCCGAAAAGAGGGCGCAAACAGGCGACGCGACGGATCAGCCCTTCGTGCAGCAGCAGGCAGCCCGCCACCGTCCCGGCCACGACCAGCAGCGGCTCCCACCACGGCCCAAGATGCAGCGGCTTGAGCCAGAACAGCAGCGCGATGATCAGGCTCTGGTGCAGGATGTACCAGGGATACACCGCCTCGGTGCAGTACGGCAGCCAGCGGAATGGGCGATCCAGGTACACCTTGGCCCAGCCGAGCAGGGTCAGCAGCACGGCCCACAGGTACAGCGACTGGCTGGCCATCACCTGCACCGTCCAGATGCTGTCCGGCCAGTGCCGCAACAGGGAATCGGCCGGCAACACCCGCCCCAGGATGCGGATGCCGAAGTACCAGCACGCCGCAAAGACCGCCACCCCCAGGGTGAGCCGGCGCAGCTCGACCACGCGTGCCCAGAACGGAGTGGCGCGGGCAAGCAGATAGCCGGCCAGGAATACCGTGCCGTACTTGGCGTGCTGGTACCAATCGCCGAACAGCAGGTTGGTGGAGGGAAACCGGGGATCGAGCCAGGCCACCCAGCCGAAGGAGAGCAGCGAGGGCAATCCGATCAGCATCGGCGCCGGCGCCCGGGCCAAGCGCTCCACCGCGCGGCGCACCGCAGGGGTCGCCAGCACCGGCATCAGCAGCGCCAGCAGCAGTGTGTACACCCACAGGTAGGCCAGATACCACAGGTGGTTCCAGGTGATGCGCAGCTGCCACCCGGCGAACGTGTCCTGGGGCCAGGCCGGCATCTGCCAGTAGCGCAGCAGGAAGGCGCCGAAGCCGGGTTCGATATGCCCGTTGGTGAGCGCCTCGGCGTAAGGCTGGATCGGCACCACGACGAACATTCCGAACAGCAGCGGCAGCACCAACCGCCACGTGCGCAGCACGGCAAAGCGCGCGATGTGCACCTCTGGTCGCATCAAGGCGATGGCGATACCCGAAAGCAGGAACAACAGCTGCATCCGCCAGCGGTTGACCAGCAGCATCGGCCACTGCAGCCATTCGGCGGTGTACTCGCTCTTGAGGTGGAAGCCCCAGCCATCCACGTAGGCCATGGCGGTGTGATAGAGGATGAGCAGGGCGAAGGCGAGCACGCGCAGGGCGTCGATGTCGTGGCGGCGTGGCATGGTCGAGACAGCGAAGGAAGGAGCGTCCACGCTGCGCGGTCCGCCATGCCAAAGGGAGCTGCCGTCGGCGCCAAGTGACGAATGGCGGTCGCCAAGGGACGGGTGGGGCGCACTACCATGCGGGGATGAGACACCCTGACGACCCTTTGCAAATGGATGATTCAATGGCGAACGGACGTGCCGCGCGGTGGCGGCCGGGTGCGCGGATGCTGGTGTGGTCGGTGATCCTGCTGACCACCGCGGTAGCCAATGCGTTGGTGGAAGTGATGGATGCGGGTCGCCGTGGCGAGGACCTGGGCTTGTGGCAGCCGATGATCTGGGAGCTGAGCAGCGTCACGATGATCCTGCTGACGCTGCCGGTCCTGTGGTGGGGCTGCCAGCGTTGGCCGCTGCACGCCGATACCTGGAAGCGGCGGCTGCCGCTGTATCTGTTGGCCAGCGTGGCGTGGTCGCTGGTGCATGTCACCGGGATGATGGGGCTGCGCCATCTCGCCTATGCCGCGCTCGGCTACCACTACCAGGACGATGCCACCTGGCCGGTACGCCTGTTGTACGAGTACCTCAAGGATGTCCGTGCCTTCTTCACCTTCGTGGCGATCGAGCACTTCTTCAGCTGGTTCGGGCGGCGCCGGCAGGGCGAAGCGCATCTGCTGGCCGCGCCGGACGATGCTCCCCCGGTGGACGCCGTGGAGCGTCCGGAGCGGTTCCTGGTGCGCAAGCTGGGCCGCGACTTCCTGGTCGCCACCGGTGATATCGAGTACGCCCAGGCCGCTGGCAACTACGTCAATCTGCGGGTGCGCGGGCACGATTACCCGCTGCGCAGCACCATGGCGGCGCTGGAAGAGCGACTGGATCCGGGGATCTTCGTGCGTGCCCACCGCAGCTGGCTGGTGAACGTGCGGCACCTGGTCTCGATCGAGCCGCTGGACGGGGGCGAGGCCCTGCTGCACATGGACGATGGCGGCCGGGTGCCGTGCAGCCGCCGCCAGCTGCCCTCGTTCCGGCAGGCGCTGGCCGTGCAGGGGGCGGCGTGAGGTCAATGCGCACGGGGGCCGGCACCCCGCGGGCTTGGCCGGGCAAGGCCCGGATAGGCTATGATGCACAGTCTTTTCGCATGCATTAATCGCCGACATGATCGAGCTCAATCCTGTCCGCCAGCGCATCACCGATCTCACCGATCGCGTGCTCTCGCTCAGGGGGTATCTTTGACTACGACGCCAAGAAAGAGCGTCTGGAAGAAGTAACCCGGGAACTGGAAAACCCGGATATCTGGAACAACGCCGAGTACGCCCAGAACCTTGGCCGCGAACGCGCCAATCTGGAGAAGACCGTCGGCGGCATCGCCACGATCCTCGACGGCCTGACCGAGTCGGGCGAACTGCTGGAACTGGCCGAAAGCGAACAGGACGAAGAAACCGCCCTGGCCGTGGTCAGTGATCTGGACAAGTACCAGAAGCACGTCGAACAGCTGGAATTCCAGCGCATGTTCTCCGGGCAGATGGATACTGCGGCGGCCTTCGTCGACATCCAGGCCGGTGCCGGCGGTACCGAAGCCCAGGACTGGGCCGAAATCCTGCTGCGCATGTACCTGCGCTGGTGCGAATCGCGTGGCTGGAAGACCGAGCTGATGGAAGTCTCCGGCGGCGACGTCGCAGGCATCAAGTCGGCCACGCTGCGCGTGGAAGGCGATTACGCCTATGGCTGGCTGAAGACCGAAACCGGCGTGCACCGGCTGGTGCGCAAGTCGCCGTTCGATTCGGACAACCGCCGCCACACCAGCTTCACCTCGGTGTTCGTGTCGCCGGAAGTCGACGACAACATCGAAATCGACATCAACCCGGCCGACCTGCGTACCGATGTGTACCGCTCCTCCGGCGCGGGTGGTCAGCACGTCAACAAGACCGAATCGGCGGTGCGTATCACGCACATCCCGACCAACACGGTCGTGGCCTGCCAGACCGGCCGCAGCCAGCACCAGAACCGCGACAACGCGATGAAGATGCTGGCCGCCAAGCTCTACGAGCTGGAAATCCAGAAGCGCAACGCCGAGCGCGACGCGGTGGAAGCCACCAAGTCCGACATCGGCTGGGGCAGCCAGATCCGCAACTACGTGCTCGACCAGAGCCGTATCAAGGACCTGCGCACCGGCATCGAACGCTCCGATACGCAGAAGGTGCTGGATGGCGACCTCGACGAATTCGTCGAAGCCAGCCTGAAGTCCGGCCTGGCCGTGGGTGCCAAACGCACCGACGCCTGACCGTCGGGGCCGCCACGTGCGGCCCCGATCCGTTGTGCCCGGGCCACGCCCGGTTTCGCATTCCGCCCCGACCATCGGCATGATGGCGGGGACCGTACCTCCCCCCGACATACATAGACCCACGCCATGAACGATCAGACCGCCGCGCCGCAGCCCCCCGTCGACGAGAACAGCCTCATCGCCGAGCGCCGCGCGAAACTGACCGCCCTGCGCGGGCAGGGCATCGCCTACCCGAACGATTTCCGCCGCGAGCATTTCGCCGGCACCCTGCAGGCCGAGTTCGCCGATGCAGAACAGTGGACCGCCGAAGCACTGGAAGCCAGTGACCGCCAGGTCAAGATGGCCGGCCGCCTGATGGCCAAGCGCGTGATGGGCAAGGCCAGCTTCGCCCAGATCCAGGACGAGTCCGGCCGCATCCAGCTGTTCCTGCAGGGCAGCACCCTGGGTGAGGCCTACACCGCCTTCAAGGGCTGGGACGTGGGTGACATCATCGCCGTGGAGGGGGGGCTGACCCGCACCAAGACCGGTGAGCTGTCGGTCAAGGCCACCAGCATCCGCCTGCTGACCAAGTCGCTGCGCCCGCTGCCGGACAAGTGGCATGGCCTGGCCGACGTGGAGCAGCGCTACCGCCAGCGCTACGTCGATCTGATCGTGACCCCGGAGTCGCGCGAGGTGTTCATCAAGCGCTCGCGGATCATCCGCGCCATGCGCGCCTGGCTGGACAACCGCGACTTCCTGGAAGTCGAAACGCCGATGATGCATTACATCCCCGGCGGCGCCACGGCCAAGCCGTTCACCACCCACCACAACGCGTTGGACCTGGACCTGTACCTGCGCGTGGCCCCGGAGCTGTACCTCAAGCGCCTGGTCGTGGGTGGGCTGGAGCGCGTGTACGAGATCAACCGCAACTTCCGCAATGAAGGCGTCAGCACCCGCCACAACCCGGAATTCACCATGATGGAGCTGTACGAGGCCTACGCCACGTACACCGAAGTGATGGACCTGACCGAAGGCGTGATCCGTGACGTGGCCAGCAAGGTGCTGGGCACCACCACGGTGGAATGGGACGGCGCCACGATCGATCTGGCCCCGGCCTTCCGCCGTTGGCGCATGGACGAGGCGGTGCGTCACCACAACCCGGAGATCAGTGCGGCCGACTGCACCGATCGCGATGCGCTGGTGGCCCATTGCGAGCGCCTGAAGATCCGCATCAAGCCGTCCTATGGCTGGGGCAAGCTGCTGCTGGAGATCTTTGAAGCCACGGTCGAACACACCTTGATCCAGCCGACCTTCATCACCGACCACCCGGTTGAAGTCTCGCCGCTGGCCCGTGCCAATGATGACCAGCCGGGCTATACCGACCGCTTCGAGCTGTTCATCAACGGCAAGGAGCTGGCCAACGGCTTCTCCGAGCTGAATGATCCGGAAGACCAGGCAGCCCGTTTCCAGGCCCAGGTCACGGCGAAGGAGGGCGGTGATGACGAGGCCATGCATTACGACGCCGATTACATCCGCGCGCTGGAGTACGGCATGGCGCCGACCGGCGGCCTGGGCATCGGTATCGACCGGCTGGTGATGCTGCTCACCGGCAGCAGCTCGATCCGTGACGTGTTGCTGTTCCCGTATATGCGTCCCGAAAACTGAGACGTACGTCCGGGCGTGCTTGGGGCACGTCCGGATGGGGGTTCCGCTCCCGTGGCCGCGCGAGTATGGTTTCTGCGTGGCCTTAGCCAGGTGCTATGGCGTGATGGCCACGGACCATGACGGGTTGCAGGAGGTGCCTACACTGGCATCACACTGTGACGACGATCATGAACTGGGGTGTTCATGACGGGAGGCGGACCCATGCAAGGTGCCAGTGTCCAGAGCGGCGGAGTATCCTCTCCGCAGCATGTTCCAGTGTGGTCAAGGAAGAAGGCAGAAGCAGCCTTGAATATTGTCATCGTTGACGATCAGACGTCCGCGCGTACCATGCTGCGCCATGTCATCGAGGACATCGCGCCGGAATTGTCCGTGCACGACTTCGGCGATCCACTGACGGCGCTCGCCTGGTGCGAGTCGCATGCCGTGGATCTGCTGTTGCTCGATTACCGCATGCCGGAGATGGATGGGCTGGAGTTTGCCCGCCGTTTCCGTCGCCTGCCCAAGCACCGTGACATCCCGGTGATCCTGATTACCGTGGTCGGCGACGAGCCGATCCGCCAAGCCGCGCTGGAAGCCGGCGTGATCGACTTCCTGGTCAAGCCGATCCGCCCGCGCGAACTGCGTGCGCGCTGCTACAACCTGTTGCAGCTGCGCCAGCAGTCGGAGAACGTCAAGCAACGCGCGCTGTCGCTGGAGCAGCGCCTGCTGGCCAGCATGCACGAGGTGGAAGAGCGCGAGCGCGAAACGCTCTCGCGGCTGGCGCGTGCGATCGAGTTCCGTGATGCCGGCACCAGCGCCTACCTGGAGCGCATGGCGCACGTGGCCGGCCTGATCGCCGAGCAGCTCGGGCTGCCGGAGGAAGAGGTCAAGCTGATCGAGATGGCCGCGCCGCTGCACGACATGGGCAAGATCGCCATTCCCGATGCTGTGCTGCTCAAGCAGGGCAAGTTGAACGATGAGGAGCAGGCGATCATGCGCCGGCACCCGCGCATCGGCTATGAACTGTTGAGTGGCAGCCAGAATCGTTTCATCCAGGTGGGCGCGCTGATCGCGCTGCGTCACCACGAGCGGTACGACGGCAGCGGTTACCCGGATGGGCTGGTCGGTGACGCCATTCCGCTGGAAGCGCGCATCGTGGCCGTGGCCGATGTGTTCGATGCACTTATCTCACCGCGTCCGTACAAGGAAGCATGGACCATGGAAGCCACGCTGGCCTATCTGTACGCCCAGCGTGGACGGTTGTTCGATCCGCGCTGCGTCGATGCCCTGATGCGCGGCCGTCTCCAGCTCGAGGACATCTGCGCACAGCACTCCACCGCGTCATCCCGCCCGGGGATGTGATATGCGCCGTCTGTACCCGCGCCTGAAGCAACGTCTGGCGCAACGCCCGGATTCCGAGCATGGCCAGGCGATCGTCCGGATCGCGCTGATCACGGTGATCCTGCTGTATGTCCTCATGCCCGGCCCGCGCCATGACCTGCCGTCGGCGCAGTACCACGGCGTGCTGGCGATCGTATTGACCGGGCTGACCCTGTCGCTGGGCCTGTTTGGTTGGCTGCTCTGGCGGCCGGGGCGCTCGGACCCACGGCGCGTGGCCGGCATGCTGGCTGATTACGGCCTGATCGCGGCAGGCATGGTGCAGATGGGCGAGCCGCTGGCCTGGGTCTACATCGTGGTGATGTGGGTGACCGTCGGCAACGGCATGCGGTTCGGCAACAACTATCTTTACGTGGCCGTGGCGATGGCCATGGTGAGTTTCGGCTGTACCGCGCTGCTGACGCCGTACTGGGGGCAGAACGCACGCCTGGCGTTCGGTCTGTGGCTGGGCCTGGCCGCGGTGCCACTGTATTTCTCCACGCTGCTGCGCCAGCTGACCCGGACCATGGCCGAGGCACGCCGTGCCAACGAAGCCAAGAGCCGCTTCCTGGCCAACATGAGCCACGAGTTCCGCACGCCGCTCAACGGCCTGTCCGGCATGACCGAAGTGTTGGCCACCACCAAGCTGGATGAAGAGCAGCGCGAGTGCGTCAACACCATCCAGGCCTCCTCACGCAGCCTGTTGGCGCTGGTGGAGGAGGTGCTGGACATCTCGGCCATCGAAGCCGGCAAGCTGCGCGTCAACGCCGAGGATTTCGCGCTGGCCGATGTGATCCAGGCCATCGGCCTGATCCTGCTGCCACAGGCGAAGGGCAAGCGGCTGGACTACCGGGTCAAGGTGGCCGAGACCGTGCCGCCGCTGCTGCGCGGTGACGTCGGGCACCTGCGCCAGGTCCTGCTCAACCTGGCCGGCAACGCGGTCAAGTTCACCGACCATGGTCGGGTCGAAATCCGGGTGAGCGTGCTCAACGCCGAATCCAACGGCGGCGTGCGGCTGCGCTTCGATATCCTGGATACCGGCATCGGCGTCGCCGCTGAAATGCGCCCGCGTCTGTTCGAAGCGTTCGAGCAGGCCGATGTCAGCATGGCCCGGCGCCACGAAGGCACCGGCCTGGGCACGACCATCGCCAAGGGCCTGGTCGAGGCCATGGGCGGAGAGATCGGCTACGAGGACCATCCACCGCAGGGCAGCCACTTCTGGTTCGAGGTGCCGTTCGCGCCGCCCCGCGTGCCGCTGGGCACGGTTACCCCCGCCCTGGTCGGCGATGGGCTGCCGGACAGCAGCGGTAATGTGATCGCGTTTGCCGATCCGTTCCTGCGCCATCGTGCCCGCGTGCGCAGCATGCAGATCCTCGTCGCTGATGATCACGAGGCCAACCGCATGGTGCTGCAGCGGCTGCTGCAGAAGGCCGGCCACAAGGTGTTGTGCGTCAATGGCGGCGAAGCGGTGCTCGATGCGATGGCCGAGAGCGACTTCGATGCGGCCATTGTCGACCTGCACATGCCCGGCATGAGCGGCCTGGACATGCTCAAGGAACTGCGGGTGATGCAGGCTGGCGGTGGGCCACGCACGCCGGTGCTGGTCCTCAGCGCCGACGTGACACCCGAAGCGATCCAGCGCTGCACCCAGGCCGGTGCGCACACCTTCCTGGCCAAGCCGCTGGTCGCGGTGCGGCTGCTGGACGTGCTGGCCGACATCGCCTCCAACGGCCAGCTCAAGGCCAGCGCACCGATCGTGCGCACCGCCACCGCCCTGGATGGCGTGCTCGATCCGGGCGTGCTGGACGAGCTTGCCTCGCTGGGCATGGGCGATGGCTTCGAGCGCGAGTTCATCCGCCAATGCCTGGCCGACGCCGAACAGTGCATCGGTGTGGCGCTGGCCGATGGCGAGCGCGGCGACTGGGTGCACTTCCGCGAGCAGGCGCATGCGATCAAGGGCGTGGCCAGCAACCTGGGCCTGGTCCGGGTGGCGAACCGTGCGGGCGATCTGATGCGCATGGCTGACTGGCAGCTCAAGAGCGAGTGGCGCCAGCGCATGACCCTGCTCCAGACCGGCATCAAGGAAGGTCGCCAGGCACTGGATGCACGCGCCCAGCGCAAGGCGCAGGGGCAGGCCGACGACGGCGGCGACATGCGCTGAAAAAAAGCCCGGCGGCAGCCGGGCTTGAACAACACAGGGGAGGGGAGGACTCAGGCGACGTCGAGGGTGGCGCGGCGGGTCTGGGCCTTGATCAGGCGGTCCATGGTGCGCAGCGATTTGTCGCCCAGGGCGAGTGCGGAATCGACCCACACCTTGGTGATCTCCAGCAGTTCGTCATAGCGCACGGCCTGGGCCAGATTGCGCGCGGCATTCATCGCCAGGTACGAGTGCGGAATGCGCTGATGCTGACGGATCAGATCCTCAACCGCCTTGACGCCGTGGCCCTTGGGCACCAGCACGTCGACCACGCCCATCGCGTACATCTCTTCGGAGGAATACACGCGGCCGTCCAGGATGATCTTCTCGGCCAGCTGCGGGGCCACGCGCTTGCACAGGAACGAGTAGGCGCCCATGCCCGGGAACAGGCCGAACAGCACTTCCGGCAGGCCCATGCCGCAGCCTTCCTCGGCCACGATGGTGTGGCAGGCCAGCGCCATCTCCAAGCCGCCGCCGAGCGCGTCGCCCTGGATCAGCGCGATCGAGCGCACGTCGCCACCGAAGCCGGTGTGCAGGTGGTGCACGCCTTCCACGCAGCGCTGCGCGTAGGTCAGCAGGCGGTCGCGGTTGCCCTCGCGGATCAGCCGGGTGAACAGATCCAGATCGCCGCCCAGGTTGTAGGCGTTCGCATCGGAGGCCAGCACGAAGTGGCGCAGCTTGCCGCTGTTGCGTTCGGCGGGGGTGCGGGTGATCGCGCTCATGAAATTCCACATCTCATCGAGCATGTCCTTCCGGCAGCACGGGCGGATGCCGCTGGAGGCATCGGCATGCATGTACAGCCAATGGGCATCGTCGTTGCCGGTGGTCGCGGTGCGGATGGTGGCGTAGCGATGATTGACGGGCAGCTTTTCAATGGTGCTCATGGCGATTTCCTCGGAGGCTGGCCCGCTGGGAGGACGGTGGGCGGCGGGCCTGACGGGTCCACACGCCGCGATCCTACACCCCCGGCATCTCATGCAATGCAAAAGGCCCCCGCCGTTGCCGGCAGGGGCCCTGTGAAGATGCAGCCGTTGGGGAACCGTTACGGCGCGGGCGTATCGCGCAGTTCGCGGCGCAGGATCTTGCCGACGTTGGTCTTCGGCAGTTCCTTGCGGAACTCCACGATGCGCGGGTGCTTGTAGCCGGTCAGGTTGGCACGCGCGTGGTCCTTGACCATCTCGGCGGTGAGGTTGGGGTCCTTCTTGACGATGACCACCTTGACCACTTCGCCGGACTTCTCGTCGGGCACGCCGACTGCGGCGACTTCGAGCACGCCGGGCATCATCGCGATGACGTCTTCAACCTCGTTGGGATACACGTTGAAGCCGGACACCAGGATCATGTCCTTCTTGCGGTCCACGATGTAGAAGAAGCCCTGCTCATCCATCCGCGCCATGTCGCCGGTGTGCAGCCAGCCTTCGGCATCGACCGCCTGCGCGGTGTCCTCCGGGCGCTGCCAGTAGCCCTTCATCACCTGCGGGCCCTTGATGCACAGCTCGCCGACTTCACCGGCCGCCAGGGTCTGACCGTTGTCATCCTTGACGCAGGCGTCGGTGGACGGAATCGGCAGGCCGATCGCGCCGTTGTACTCGGCCAGGCTGAGCGGATTGATGCAGGCGGCCGGCGAGGTCTCGGTCAGGCCATAAGCCTCGACCAGGGTCACGCCGGTGACCTTCTTCCAGCGCTCGGCGACGGCGCGCTGCACCGCCATGCCGCCACCCAGGGTGACCTTCAGCGAGGAGAAGTCGATCTCGTCGAAGCCGGGGGTGTTGAGCAGGCCGTTGAACAGCGTGTTGACGCCGGTGATCGCGGTGAAGCGGGTCGCCTTGAGCTCCTTGACGAAGCCCTTCATGTCGCGCGGATTGGTGATCAGGTAGTTGCAGCCACCGAACTTCATGAAGACCAGGCCGTTCGCCGTCAACGCGAAGATGTGGTACAGCGGCAGGGCGGTGATGATCACCTCCTTGCCCATCTCGATCCCCGAGGCGGAAATCCACGCCGAGGCCTGCTGCATGTTGGCGACCAGGTTGCGGTTGGTCAGCATCGCGCCCTTGGCCACGCCGGTGGTGCCGCCGGTGTACTGCAGGAAGGCGACATCGTCGTGGTCGATCTCGACCTTGGGCAGGGTGTGGCGGCTGCCGAGCTTGAGTGCCTGGTTGAAGCGGATCGCGCCGCGCAGGCTGTAGTTGGGCACCATCTTCTTGATGTACTTCAGCACGAAGTTCACCACGATGCCCTTGGCGCCCAGCATGTCGCCCAGGCCGGTGGTCACCACCTGCTTGATCGGGGTATCGGCGATGACCTGCTGCACGGTGTCGCAGAAGTTGTCGACCACCACCAGCACGGCCGCGCCGGAATCCACCAGCTGATGCTTGAGCTCGCGGGCGGTGTACAGCGGGTTGACGTTGACCACGGTCAGGCCGGCACGCAGCACGCCGAAGGTCGCGATCGGGTACTGCAGGCAGTTGGGCATCATCAGGGCAACGCGGTCGCCCTTCTTGAGCTGCAGCTCACCGAGCAGGTAGGCGGCGAACTGTTCGACCAGTGCGTCCGTTTCCCCGTAGGTCAGAACCTTGCCGAAACTGGAGTAGGCGGGGCGGTCGCGGAACTTGGCCACCGAGGTGTCGAAGACGGCCGAGACCGAATGGAACTCGTTGACGTCGATCTCGGCGGGTACGCCTTTGGGATAACTCTGCAGCCAGGGTCGTTCCAGACTCATATTCCCCCTCCAGGAAACGTGGATGATGTAACGCGATGACGGAGAGTATCCGTCGTTTCATGCCTCGGCAGCATACCGTCCCGAATGGAAAACGCGAAGGGCCCGTGAAGAAAGGCCGCAGAGGGTCACCAGGACGCGTTGTTTGCGACATGCCCGGTCGATGCCCACGACCAATGGTCGTGGGCTACCGTGTGGACCACGACCGGTGGGCGTGACCCGACGCCACAGCAACGCGGCGGCTGGCTTACTTCTTCCCCGCCAGCTGGCGCAGCACGTACTGCAGCAGGCCGCCGTGCTTGAAGTACTCCACTTCCTTCGGGGTCAGCAGCATCACATGCGCCTCGAAGGTCTTCTTGGTGCCATCGGCCTTGGTGGCGGTGAGGGTGGCCGACTTGCTGGCGCCATCCTCCAGGCCGGTGATGTCCACCACTTCCGAGCCGTCCAGGCCCAGGCTCTGTGCGTTCTCGCCATTCTTGAACTGCAGCGGCAGCACGCCCATGCCGACCAGGTTGGAGCGGTGGATGCGCTCGAAGCTCTCGGCGATCACCGCCTTGACGCCCAGCAGGTTGGTGCCCTTGGCCGCCCAGTCGCGGGAGGAGCCGGTGCCGTATTCCTTGCCGGCGAACACCACCAGCGGGACGCCCTCGGCCTTGTACTTGACGGCCGCATCATAGATCGCCAGTTTCTGCGGCTCGCCGCCGTCCTTCGGGAAGTACAGCGTGTTGCCGCCTTCTTCGCCGCCGAACATCAGGTTCTTGATCCGGATGTTGGCGAAGGTGCCGCGCACCATGACGTCATCATTGCCGCGGCGGCTGCCGTAGCTGTTGAAGTCGGCCGGTTGCACGCCACGCTCCTGCAGGAAGCGGCCTGCCGGAGAATCCTTCTTGATGTTGCCGGCCGGGGAGATGTGATCGGTGGTGATCGAGTCGCCGAACAGGCCCATCACGCGCGCGCCGTGCACGTCATCGATGTGGCCGACGTCCATTGTCATGCCCTCGAAGTAGGGCGGGTTCTTGATGTAGGTCGAGCTGCCGTCCCACTCGTACAGATCGCCATCGGGCGACTTGATGGTGTTCCAGCGGGTGTCGCCCTTGAACACGTCGGCATAGTTCTTCTTGAACATCTCCGGCCCGATGGTCGCGGCGATCACATCGCCGATTTCCTTGTTGCTCGGCCAGATATCGCGCAGGTACACCGGCTGGCCATCGCTGCCCGTGCCCAGCGGCTCGGTGGTCAGGTCGATATCGGTGGTGCCGGCGATGGCGTAGGCGACGACCAGCGGCGGGCTGGCCAGGTAATTCATCTTCACTTCCGGGTGCACGCGGCCTTCGAAGTTGCGGTTGCCCGACAACACCGAGGCCACCACCAGGTCACCGGCGGCGATGCCGGCACTGACTTCGGTGGGCAGGGGGCCGGAGTTGCCGATACAGGTGGTGCAGCCATAGCCGACCACATAGAACCCGACCTTCTCCAGCTCGGTGAGCACACCGGCTTTTTCCAGGTAATCGGTGACCACGCGCGAGCCTGGGCCGAGCGAGGTCTTGACCCACGGCTTGCGGTCCAGGCCCTTGGCTGCGGCGTTACGCGCGAGCAGTCCGGCACCGATCATCACCGCCGGATTGGAGGTGTTGGTGCACGAGGTGATCGCGGCGATCACCACCGCGCCATCCTTCAGACGGAATTTCTGGCCATCCAGCTCGACATCGCTGTAGCCCTTGGCCAGCTGTTCGTTGCCGACCGCCGCGCCGCCACCTTCGTTGACGAACGTGGAGACGTCATCGTTGCGCTTGTCGCGGTTGGTGGTCAGGCCGACCAGATTCTCGCGGTAGTTCTGCTTGACGTCTTCCAGCAGCACGCGGTCCTGCGGGCGCTTGGGACCCGCCAGCGACGGCTTGACCTCGCCCATGTCCAGTTCCAGCGTGGCGCTGTAGCTGGCGTGCGCGGTGTTGGCGTCGTGCCACAGGCCCTGGGCCTTGGCATAGGCCTCCACCAGCGCGATCTGTTCCTCGCTGCGGCCGGACAGGCGCAGGTAGGTCAGCGATTCCTCATCGATCGGGAAGATGCCGCAGGTCGCGCCGTACTCCGGCGCCATGTTGCCGATCGTGGCACGGTCGGCCAGCGGCAGATGCTGCAGGCCTTCACCGAAAAACTCCACGAACTTGCCGACCACGCCGTGCTTGCGCAGCATCTGGGTGACGGTCAGCACCAGATCGGTGGCGGTGGCGCCTTCGGGCATGCGGCCGGTCAGCTTGAAGCCGACCACCTGCGGGATCAGCATCGACGACGGCTGGCCAAGCATGGCGGCCTCCGCTTCGATACCGCCTACGCCCCAGCCGAGCACGCCGATGCCATTGATCATGGTGGTGTGGCTGTCGGTCCCGAACACGGTGTCCGGGTACGCCACCGCCTTGCCATCCTTGTCCGCGGTCATGACGACGCGGGCCAGGTTTTCCAGATTCACCTGGTGGACGATGCCGGTGTTCGGCGGCACCACCTTGAAATTGTCGAAGGCCTTCTGGCCCCAGCGCAGGAAGCCATAGCGTTCCTGATTACGCTGGAATTCGATCTTGCCGTTGAGGTCCAGCGCATCGGGCGTACCGAAGACATCAACCTGCACCGAGTGATCGATCACCAGCTCGGAGGGGATCTGCGGATTGATCTGCTCCGGGCGTCCGCCGAGCTTGACCACCGCATCGCGCATCGCGGCCAGATCGACCACGCACGGCACGCCGGTGAAATCCTGCAGCACCACGCGGGCGGGCATGAAGGCAATCTCGATGTCCGGCTCGGCCTTGGGGTCCCACTGGGCTACGGCCTGGATGTGGTCCTTGCCGACGGTCACGCCGCCATCTTCGTGCCGGAGCAGATTCTCCAGCAGGATCTTCATCGAATAGGGCAGGTGGGAAATGTCGAACGTCTGTCCGAGCTTGGGCAGGCTGAAGTAGTCGTAGGTGGTGCCGCCGACGTCCAGCTGGCTGCGGGTGGAGAACGAATCGCTCATTGCAGAAACTCCTCTTGCGGATGGCTTGCAAGGGCTGCGCCGGAACGCGCCTGCTTGCGGCTGCCGTCGGGCTCGCTGCGCCCGCCGATGCGTCGCAGTATGCGACAGCGGCAGGGGCGTGCCAGCCCTTGGGCTCAGGACGGAAGGTTACACAGGCATGTGTAGTGCCGATGTCATCGCCCGGAGCCCGAATGCAGACGGGGCGCCATGAGCGCCCCGTCGGGAAGTAGCTGGTGGGCGGCCGCTTACTTGCCGTTGGCGGCATCGATCAGCGGATTGCCGGTCTTGCCCACAGCATTGGTCTTTGACTTGGCCGACAGCACGCCGGTCTTGCCGAACTCGAACACCGTGGCTTCCTGGACGTTCTTGCCGAACGACTTGATCTTGACGAAGTCGTAGTACCAGACCTGCGTGTCGCCAAGCTGTTCGCGGCGGCTGGGGGCACCGAAGGCGCCGCGGACATCCTCCTGGGTGGTCTTGCCCACTTCGGCGGCATCCAGCTGCTGCTGGGTGATCTCGGTGCCGGTGGTGTAGGCGCCAAACGGGTTGGCATGCGCCGGCGGGGCCGCGAGGGCCAGCGGGGCAGCAATCAGCAGGGCAAAGGCGAGGGTGGTGGCGCGCATCGTGGGATGTCCTTGTCTATCGATGGGTGTGCGGGTCGCCAGGGTGACGGGAAGTGTCCGCGTCCGGGCGGCAGCGGTGGCTGCCCGACCAGTCTAGCCTTCTTGCGCGGCCCACGGCGCCCGCAAGGCAGGCGGCGCCTGGATTTGCCCCTGAACGATAAAGTACGTACAATTCATACATACTTTTTGAGGCGTACCCCATGGAAGCCACCGTTGCAGAGCGCGGACAGATCACCCTGCCCAAGGCCGTGCGTGATGCGTTGGGGCTGACCAAGGGCACCCAGCTCACCGTCGAGCTGGAAGGCGGCCGCATCATCCTGCGCAAGAGCGTGGACGATGCGATCTCACGCGCCCGCGGCAAATTCGCGCTGGACGGCTTCGAGTCGTCCGAGGCCGCGGTGAAGGCCGTCCGTGACGAAGACTGAGCCTGCGATGATCGCCGTCGATTCGCCGGTGCTGATCGAACTGCTCAGCAACGGCCCGCAGGCTGACGCCGTGGAGGCCTGTCTGCGCCAGAACCTGGTCGGCGGCCGCGTGGTGGTCTGCGGGGCGACCCTGGCCGAACTGTGCGCCTCGCTGCGCGGCGGTGCCGAAGTGCTCGAGGCGCTGGAGGAAATGGGCGTCCATTTCAACGCGCTGGAAGCCAAATCGGCCCTGCGTGCAGGCGAGATGCAGCGCCGTCACCGGCAGCGCGGCGAAGGCCGCCGCAGCCTGGACGACTTCATGGTGGGTTCGCACGCACTGCTGCAGTGCGACGGCCTGATCACCTGGAACGACAAATTTTACCGCGACTACTTCAAGGGCCTGAAGCTGATCGTGCCGCACGCCTGAGCCCATACTTTTAAACCGCATTCTTTCAAAGAATCACCCGGGAGTTGTCATGTTGGAAGCCTACCGCCACCACGTAGCCGAGCGCGCCGCGCTTGGCATCCCGCCGCTGCCGCTGAGCGCCCAGCTGACGGCCGACGTCATCGAACTGCTGAAGAACCCGCCCGCTGGCGAAGCCGAGTTCCTGCTGGAACTGCTGACCCACCGCGTGCCGGCCGGCGTCGATGACGCTGCCAAGGTCAAGGCCTCGTACCTGGCCGCGATCGCCCTGGGCAGCGAGGTCAATCCGCTGATCACGCGCGAGCGCGCCACCGAACTGCTGGGCACCATGCTCGGCGGTTACAACGTCGCGCCGCTGGTCCAACTGCTGGACGACAGCGCCGTGGGTGCCATCGCCGCCAATGCGCTGAAGAACACCCTGCTGGTGTTCGATGCCTTCCACGACGTGCAGGAAAAGGCCAAGGCCGGCAACGCGAACGCCCAGGGCGTGCTGCAGAGCTGGGCCGATGCCGAATGGTTCACCAGCCGTCCGCAGGTGCCGGAAAGCCTGACCATCACCGTGCTCAAGGTGACCGGCGAAACCAACACCGACGACCTGTCGCCGGCCCCGGATGCCACCACCCGCCCGGACATCCCGCTGCACGCCCTGGCGATGCTGAAGAACAAGCGTGATGGCATCGAGCCGGAAGAAGATGGCAAGCGCGGCCCGGTCAAGTTCCTGGAATCGCTGAAGGACAAGGGCCACCTGGTTGCCTACGTGGGTGACGTGGTCGGTACCGGTTCCAGCCGCAAGTCGGCCACCAACTCGGTGCTGTGGTTCACCGGCGAAGATATTCCCTTCATCCCGAACAAGCGCTTCGGCGGCGTGTGCCTGGGTTCGAAGATCGCCCCGATCTTCTACAACACGATGGAAGACGCCGGCGCGCTGCCGATCGAACTCGACGTGTCGCAGATGAACATGGGCGATGTGATCGAGCTGCGCCCGTACGACGGCAAGGCCCTGAAGGACGGCGCCGTCATCGCCGAGTTCAAGGTCAAGTCCGACGTGCTGTTCGACGAAGTGCGCGCTGGTGGCCGCATTCCGCTGATCATCGGCCGCGGCCTGACCGCCAAGGCGCGTGAAGCGCTGGGCCTGGCCCCGACCGATCTGTTCCGCCTGCCGATGGATCCGCCGGATACCGGCAAGGGCTTCTCGCTGGCGCAGAAGATGGTCGGCCGCGCCTGTGGCCTGCCGGAAGGCCAGGGCATGCGCCCGGGCACCTACTGCGAACCGAAGATGACCTCGGTGGGCTCGCAGGACACCACCGGCCCGATGACCCGTGACGAGCTGAAGGATCTGGCCTGCCTGGGCTTCTCGGCCGACCTGGTGATGCAGTCGTTCTGCCACACCGCGGCGTACCCGAAGCCGGTGGACGTCAAGACTCACCACACCCTGCCGGAGTTCATCTCCACCCGTGGCGGCATCTCGCTGCGCCCGGGCGACGGCGTGATCCACAGCTGGCTCAACCGCATGCTGCTGCCCGACACCGTCGGCACCGGTGGCGACTCGCACACCCGTTTCCCGGTGGGCATTTCGTTCCCGGCCGGCTCGGGCCTGGTCGCCTTCGCCGCTGCCACCGGCGTGATGCCGCTGGACATGCCCGAATCGGTGCTGGTCCGCTTCAAGGGCAAGATGCAGCCGGGCGTGACCCTGCGTGACCTGGTCAACGCGATCCCGCTGTACGCGATCAAGTCCGGTCTGCTGACCGTGGCCAAGGCGGGCAAGAAGAACATCTTCTCCGGCCGCATCCTGGAAATCGAAGGTCTGCCGGAGCTGAAGGTCGAGCAGGCGTTCGAACTGTCCGATGCCTCGGCCGAACGTTCGGCCGCCGGTTGCTCGGTGCACCTGAACAAGGAGCCGATCATCGAGTACCTCACCAGCAACATCACGCTGCTGAAGTGGATGATCGCCGAGGGTTACCAGGATGCCCGCTCGCTGGCGCGCCGCATCGAGAAGATGGAAGCCTGGCTGGCCAACCCGGAGCTGCTGGCCCCGGATGCCGACGCCGAGTACGCCGCCGTCATCGAGATCGACCTTGCCGACATCCACGAGCCGATCGTGGCCTGCCCGAACGATCCGGATGACGTCAAGACCCTGTCCGACGTGGCCGGTGCGGCCATCGACGAAGTGTTCATCGGTTCGTGCATGACCAACATCGGTCACTTCCGTGCGGCCGCCAAGCTGCTGGAAGGCAAGCGCGACATCCCGACCAAGCTGTGGGTGGCCCCGCCGACCAAGATGGATGCCTCGGAGCTGACCAAGGAAGGCCATTACGGCACCTTCGGCACCGCCGGCGCGCGCATGGAAATGCCGGGCTGCTCGCTGTGCATGGGCAACCAGGCGCAGGTGCGTGAGGGTGCGACGGTGTTCTCGACCTCGACCCGCAACTTCCCGAACCGTCTGGGCCGCAACTCCAACGTGTACCTGGGTTCGGCCGAGCTGGCCGCGATCTGTTCGCGTCTGGGTCGCATCCCGACCAAGGAAGAGTACATGGCCGACATCGGCGTGCTGGATGCCAGCAGCAAGGACATCTACCGCTACATGAACTTCGACCAGATCGAGGACTACCAGGAAGTGGCCGGTACGGTTGCTGCCTGATCCAGCGCCGGGCGCTGCCCGGCCTTGGTAGCCATCGACCGTTGGTCGATGGGCTGAAAACAGAAACCCCCGGTGAAAGCCGGGGGTTTTTTTGATGGAATAGGCGGTTGGGAAGTAGATGTGCCCCATCTGCCTGGGGCTTTCTGCATTCGCAGCCAGTGCGCAGGAGGTGGTGCGCTAAGCTGAATGCCGAATCTCCAACGCAGGTAAACGCTACCAAGACCGGCGCGGCTGCTTCAGTCAGGTCCAGTGCGCGGCCTCTGCAAGCGGCATCGAACAGGAAAATTTCCGCCAACATGGAAGAGCGCCACGGCTCGGACTATCAAATCGTGGACTATGCACAGCAGTGGAGTTGGGCGCGCAACGAGGCGCCAGTCACGGTTTATGGCGGCAGCCACACATGGTCTGGCATTCTTCATACGCATCCTGAGGTGCATAAGGGGTACCAGCTCTCGGGAGGGGCAGGCGCGTCGGGTAAGAACGGGAGGCTTTACAGAAGAGTGTGGATGTGTACGTCGTGCCGCCAAGTGGCCCATCAAGATGGCTGGACCTGCGAGCATGGAAAAGGCAGCTTCGAACGCAAAGCCAGATGAGGTGATCTATGCGGGATGGTATGAAAAGGACATTTAGTCTTGCGATCCTTGCCGCTGTGGGGCTGACGTGCTTCATCCCGACCAGCGCGGCGGAGCGTCAAGGTGGCAGATGCCAGGCGATGAGTGGTGCTTACAAGGGTGTGCAGTACTGTCAAGTACCCATCCACGCCTTGCTGGCGAACCCGGAGTCCTACGATGGCAAGGCGGTGGCAACCTTTGGATATCTTCTCCATGAAGGCGGGCCCAGAGATGTCATCGGACCCGCGGCGGATGGGCTGCGTCGTTTCGATTTCATAGCATGTGTCGACGTTGACCGTCGTGGTGCTACCTATGAAGATTCGGCCGCGGGCCTGTCTGCCGGTGTTTACTTTGTGATGATTCAAGGTAAGTACAAGGAGGGCGCGGTGAATGGCGCTTGCGTAGGCTCGTTCTCGGATGTGTACATCTCCAGAATTTCCAAGGTCCTGGAGAACGACTGATGGGTGGGTTTGGTTGGCCTGGACCAAAGTGAGGCCAAGAGCCGAGGTCAGATTCGTTGCGCAGTCGCGAGTTGCCCACGTGCGCCATCAGCCACGCGCCGGATAACGGAACGGCCATGCGGCAGGAACGATCATCTCCCGCTTCGCCTATGAACCCTAAGGTGGCTCAATCGGGCAAGGACCAGAGGATTCACCGGGCTACACGGGCCATGCTTCCGATGCTTCGACTGGTCTGACCTACGTGCAGCAGCGTTATTACGACCCCGAAGTTGGTTCCTTTCTGTCGGTCTATCCAGTGACCGCGGCGTCTCATCCCGTCGAGCTGTTCAGCAGGTATCGCTATGCGAACAGTGATCCAGAGGTGAATTCTGGTCGATCCGTCCCTCTAGGTTTCCAAGCGTTTGTTGGACTGACGAACGGTAAGATGCACGGCTGGTCATATCTGCAGAATGGTGGCAAAACCCATGCGAATGTTAAGTATTCCACTCCTTGGTGGGCTCATTCTCGCGTCTGCATTCGGTGCAACAGCTGCTGCACCGCGGCAATGCTACGGAGAGGGGAAGGACCAGACCTGCGTACTTTCTTTTGGTGATCTTTGGGGCTCGCGCGAGCAATACGCAGGACGCCGGATCGAAATCAGTGGATACCTGGTCCGCGGCTTTGGCCAACTGGTTCTGTATTCAGGAAAAGACTATTTTCTGTACCAGAAGGCAGTCGGCGGCATCGCGGTGCAAATGGACCAGGCAATGTTGGAGGCCGCACTTGCCGAGATGCGTCCTATCCCTGGCGAGGGAGACTGGAAGGACGAGGCCCTCTGTCCAATCACCGTGCAGGGCATTTATACCGACAAGCCGTTTGGAGACTTTGCGACGTTGGGAACTGTGACGGTTGCAAGCGGCCCAAGGATGCTTCCATTTGTTGGCTCCTGCGCTGACCTGCAGCCCAGGCTGCCGCAAGGCTTGGACAAATGACTTTCATCCAGCTGGACATGGCGAACTGTTCCAGTGCCTTCGCATGCAGGAAGAAGTCATCGCCAGCGCTGCCGATCTCGATTAGCAGGCCGGCGCGGCGTTCGATCACGAACTGGTCAAGCGACATCAGGGTGAGCCAATCGTCTTCCAGCAACAGGGCCCGGGTGATCAGCACCCACGAGATTGGTCATACGCCTATGGCTTGTGCCACGTTTGGTTATAGTGCAGCAACCTCAAACGCTGATGCTGACGAGTTCAACGCAGTTCGATTCCTGGAGAACCCCTACAAGCAATACTTGGGAATGCCACTGAGAACCCATTACTCTGAACTTCCGGTGCCAGGCCCCTTGGTGGGAGGGAATTAAGATGATCGGCATCACTGCGTACTTGATGATGACGGCTGCAGCGGTATCTGGATGCGATTGCCGGTCTGGGGGTTGGGATAAGGTTGTAGAGAACACTGAGGAGCTTGTTGTCTACAAACAGCCGTTCAAGGTCCCAAGGGATCCTCTAGGCTCAAAGTACCCCGACGCCTGTGTCAGGATTGGATTCCAGATCGATGTGAACGGGCGTCCCATGGATGTCAGAATTGATGGAAGCTCCGGAAACAGGTCGATGGATGTTGCAGCCCGGGAAACCTTGACGAAGTACAGATTCGAAGTTCCTTCGAACGAAGCTGCAACAGAGTTCGCGCTTGTTTTCGTTTACCCTTCATCCGAGTCGCCGTAACGCGCAGGCGCCGCGGTCTGCCGTGTTGATTTCCTTGGAACTCAATGCGTCAATGCAACGGGAGCAGGTATCGGCGGTCGTTTGGGAACCGGCCCCACGATCACGATGATCAGGCGCCGTTTCTGCCGTCATCATCGTCTCGGCTAGCGGAACGGTCACGCGTTGTCGGCGTCGTTGCTGCATCGAGCCGTATTCCATGCGCGGACGCGGCGGTTCATGGCCATGCCGGCGGAATATGCGCGACGTCGCGTACTTCCGGGCTCCGCAATAGAGAATTCAAGGCCGCTGGTGCTGCCGCCAGAGCATGGTTCGACACTGTAATGCCGTTGGGCATCAGGTATGAATCTGAAATAGGCGTCAGGATCTTTCAGGGGATGAACAAGGGCGCGGTTCCGGGGAACTCGGTAAGCGACGGTTTTTAGTTCCAGATAAGCGTGTCGACGCTCTGCAGCTCCGCTTCCGTGCTTGGGGATGCATTGAGGCCTTTGTTGGTTTGACCGATGGCAGGATGTAAGGTTGGTCGTACTTGAAGAACGGCGGAGATATCAATGCGGGTAAGCACTCAACTTCTTGGCGGGCTTGCCTTGATGCTCAGCATCGGTGCGGCGGAAGCGGCGCCGCGGCAATGCGTGGGAGAAGGTCGGGATGAAATTTGTTTGCTCTCCTTCGGTGATCTTTGGGGTTCCCACCAGCAGTACGCAGGTCGCACCGTGCAGATCAGTGGATACCTTGTCAGTGGCTTCGGGCAGTTGTTGCTGTATCCAGGCAAGGACTATTTTCTTTACCAGAATGCGTCAGGCGGCATTGGCGTGCAGACTGATGAACACGCTTTTGGCGCCGCTCGATCGAGGATGGATCGGATGAAAGGGCGGGGGGATTGGCAGTACGAATCCCCTTGTCCAGTAACCGTTCTAGGCACCTACGACGATGCGCCGTCCGGAAACTTCTCGACGTTGGGTACGATTACCATGGAGAGCATGCCGGCGGCGACACCTTTTCCCGACCCCTGTTCTTCAAACGAAGCGCCGAAGGAGCCGCTGTGACAGGAACGGTGACGTAGGATAGAAGTTGCAGGTCGCCCAGCGACTTCGCACAGTCCCCTCGATGTCGTCAACCGACTCAGCCGGCTGCACACGGATGAAGCGCGCCAGCATCTGCGGCAGCAGGGTCTCGCGGGCCAGCCGCCTCAACCCCGCGCCAACGCCATCAACCGCTCCGCAATCCGCTCCAGCGGCACCATCTCCTCCGCTGCGCCCAGCTTGAACGCCGCACCGGGCATGCCCCAGACCACACTGGTCGCTTCGTCCTGCACCAAGGTGGGCGCGCCCGCGTTCTTCAGATCCAGCAGGCCACGGGCGCCATCGTCGCCCATGCCGGTAAGGATCGCGCCGATGGCATTGGCGCCGGCGCTTTCGGCCACCGAGCGGAACAGCACGTCCACGGCGGGCTTGTGCCGGTTGACCGGCGGGCCATCGTCGATCCGGCAGCGCCAGCGCGCACCGTCACGGATGATCCGCAGGTGCTTGCCGCCCGGGGGGAGATACGCATGGCCGGGCAGCACGGCTTCGCCGTCGGTGGCTTCGCGCACGGACATCGCCGAGTGGCGGTCCAGGCGTTCGGCGAACGGCGTGCTGAAGGTGGCCGGCAGGTGCTGGGTCACCACCACGGCCGGCGCATCGGCGGGCATGCCTTCCAGCACTACGCGCAGGGCTTCGGTGCCGCCGGCCGAGGCACCGATGGCGATCAGACGGTCGGTGGTGCGGAACTGGATGGAGCGCGGCGCGACGGGAGCCACCGCGCCGAGGGTGATGCGCGGCGGATTCGGGCGCGCCAGCGGACGCACACGCGAGCGTGCGGCCATCTTGACCTTGGCGATGATCTCGTCTGCGTAGCCCTGCAGGCCACGCGCGACATCCAGCTTGGGTTTGGAGACGAAGTCCACCGCGCCCAGCGCCAATGCCTGCAGCGTGGTGTCAGCGCCACGCTCGGTCAACGAGGAAATCATCACCACCGGCAGCGGATGCAGGCGCATCAGGTTCTCAAGGAAGGCCAGGCCGTCCATGCGCGGCATTTCCACGTCCAGCGTGATCACGTCCGGTGCCAGGCGCTTGATCTTCTCGCGCGCCAGCAACGGGTCGGCGGCGGTGCCGACCACTTCGATACCGGGATCGCTGTCGAGGATTTCGCTCAGCATCTGACGCACGACCGCCGAGTCGTCGACGATCAGGACTTTGCAGGGTGCACCGTGGGTCATTCGAACAGCTCCACGCCACCGGTGACCGGGGCTTTGGACAGACGGGCACGCACGGCCGATTCGGTCGCGGCGACTTCGGCCTCATGCGCATGCGGCAGGCGCTGCACGACCACACGGCCGGTGTCGGCGAAGAACCACACCTTGCGCGGGTGGATGCCACACAGGTCTTCGGCAATGATCGGGATGTGCTCGGCCTGCAGGTACTGGCGCACGAACTCGGCGTTGCGGGTGCCGACCGGGTTGCTGGTGAAGCCTTTGAGCACGTTGGCGCCACCGAACACCTTGGCCTCAAGGCGCTTGCGGTGCGCGCCGCGCTTGAGCAGGTCGTTGATCAGCAGTTCCATGGCGTAGCTGCCGTAGCGCGCGGGCGCACCATCACCGACGTTGCCCTCGGGCAGCAGGAAGTGGTTCATGCCGCCGACCTTCAGTACCGGGTCGCGCAGGCAGGCGGCCACGCAGGAGCCCAGCGTGGTGGTCAGCGCGGTGTTGTCGTCCACCGCCAGATACTGGGTCGGCAGCAGCTTGGCGGCGGTGACCTGGAAGCGGCTGTCGTAGTAACGCATCACCTCATCGTTGCGGATCGGCAGACTCATACCGGCGCTCCGGGCGCGCGCTTGTACAGGGTGCGCCCGCACGGCTGGATCAGATCGGCGGCGTGCAGGTAGTTCTCGGAGTGGCCGGTATAGAGCAGGCCGTCGTCGCCCATGTGCTGGATCAGGCGCGAGAGGATGCCGCGCTGGGTGGGCTTGTCGAAATAGATCATCACGTTGCGGCAGAACAGCGCATCGAACGGGCCGCCGACGTCGTAGCGGTTGGCCAGCAGGTTGAGCGGGCGATAGTCGATCAGATCGCGCAGCGCCGGGTGAACCCGGCAGTGGCCTTCGTTGGGGCCGGTGCCGCGCTGGAAGTAGCGCTTGCGGATCGCCGGATCCAGGCCGGACACCCGGTCGATCGCATAGACGCCGCGGCTGGCGGTGGCCAAGACCTGAGTGTCCACGTCGGTAGCCAGGATGCGCACCGGCGGCTTGAGCGTGCCGAAGGTCTCGCAGGCCGTGATGGCCATCGAGTAGGGCTCTTCGCCGGTGGAAGCCGCGCACGACCACAGCTGCAGGGTCCCGCCACCGTTGCCGCGCAGGCGCAGTTCGTCGGTGAGCTTCTCGAAGTGATGCGGCTCGCGGAAAAACGCGGTGAGGTTGGTGGTCAGCGCGTTGGTGAACGCCTGCCATTCCTCGCCGCCATGTGACTCCAGCTGGTCCAGGTAGTCGCTGAAATTGCGCATGCCGAGCGCACGCAGCCGGCGCGACAGGCGGCCATAGACCATGTCGCGCTTTGCGGGCGCCAGCGAGATGCCGACCCGCTGGTAGATCAGCTCGCAGACACGGCGGAAATCACGGTCGGCGAACTCGAATTCGCGGCCATTGGAGGATGCGGCGGTGGCAGGAGGCGTGGACACGGGCAGGCTCGCATTAAAAGGGGGGTGCGGCGGTCGTGCGACCGCCGCGCAGACTCAGAACTCTTGCCAGTTGCCGTCATCGGCGGGCAGGGCGCGCGAGGGCTTGGCGGCTGCGACCGGGCGGGGGGCGCTGCGCACTGGCGGCAACGCCGCACCGGCACGCGCGGTGACCGCGCTGACGGCCGCGGCGACCTGGTTGTCCAGGCGGAAGATGGCGACGGCATCGGCCAGCTGTGTGGCCTGCTCCTCCATCGAGCGGGCGGCTGCCGTGGCTTCTTCCACCAGGGCGGCGTTCTGCTGGGTGGTTTCATCCATCTGCACCACGGTCTGGTTGACCTGGTCGATGCCGGCGGACTGCTCCTGCGAGGCGGCGGAAATCTCGGCCATGATGTCGGTCACGCGCTGCACCGAGGCGACGATTTCGCCCATGGTGGCGCCGGCCTGGTTGACCAGCTGCGAGCCCTCGGCGACCTTGCCGACCGAATCATCGATCAGGCCCTTGATCTCCTTGGCCGCACCGGCCGAACGCTGGGCCAGGGTGCGCACCTCGGAGGCAACGACGGCGAAGCCACGGCCCTGCTCACCGGCACGGGCAGCTTCCACCGCAGCATTCAGTGCCAGGATGTTGGTCTGGAAGGCGATGCCGTCGATGACCGAAATGATCTCGGCGATCTTCTTGGACGAGGTCTGGATCGCGGCCATGGTGGTCACGACTTCACCGACCACGCTGCCGCCCTGGGACGCAACCGAGTGCGCACCGATGGCCAGCTGATTGGCCTGGCGGGCATGTTCGGCGTTCTGGCGCACGGTGGAGGTCAGTTCCTCCATCGAGGCGGCGGTTTCTTCCAGGTTGGCGGCCTGCTGCTCGGTGCGGCGCGACAGGTCACTGTTGCCGGTGGCGATTTCGCCTGCGGACAGGTTGATGCTGCCTGCGGCGGTCTGGATCTGGCCGACGATCTGGGTCAGCTGCGCGACGGTGGCATTGGCGTCGTCGCGCATGGTGGCGAACACGCCCTTGAAATCGCCGTCCATGCGTGCGGTCAGGTCGCCTTCGGCAATGGCGGACAGCAGCTGGGAGAGTTTGCCCAGGTTCTCGTCGCTGACCTGCATCATCGCGTTGAGGTTGGCGATCATCAGGCGGAAATCGTGATTGAAGCGGGCGGTGTCGCCGCGCTGGCTGAAGTCGCCAGCCGCGGCGGCCGATGCCAGGCGCTGGATCTCGCCGTTGATGTTGCCCAGGTTCTGCTTGACCGCATCGACGGTGGCGGTGATCTGCGCCTTCTCGCCGGGGTAGCGGGTGAGATCCGCACTCAGATCACCCTGGGCGTAGCGCTGCACGACGGACAGCACTTCGCTCATGGTCTGCACGTGCGCGCCGACCAGGGTGTTGGTCTCATGCACCATCAGGCCGTACTCGCCCGGGAAGGCGCCCTCATCCATGCGGTAGCTGGTGTTGCCGGCGTCGTGATGGGTCGCCATCTCGCGCTGGCCGCTGATCACTGCGTGCAGCTGTTCCTGCATGCGGGCCATGCTTTCCAGCAGGCGGCCAGGCTCGTCATGGGCCTGCTCGCCGATGCGGCTGTCCAGCTTGCCACGGGCGATGCTCTCGGCCACGTTGGTGGCCTGGCGCAGGGGCAGGGTGATGCGGTTGCCGATCAACCAGCTCAGCGCCAGCACGATCAGCACCACGCCGCCACCGGTGGCGGTCATGATGCCGGTGAACACCAGCGCCTGCTGCTGCACGTCCTCCATGTAGACGCCGCTGCTGACGACCCACTGCCACGGCTGGTACATGCCGGCGTAGGCCGATTTCACGAACAGGCCCTTCTCGCCGGCCTTTTCCCACTTGTAAGTGACCACGCCGCCGCCGATCCGGGCCATGCCGACCAGGTCGTAGAACAGGCGGACGCCGTCCTCGGAGCGGAAGTCCTTCATGTCCTGGCCGATCAGATCCTTGCGGAACGGATGCATGATCACGCGGTAGTGGGTGTCGTAGACGCTGTAGTAAAAGGCGTTGTTGTCCGCACGCATGCGGGCCAGGGCTTCCAGCGCGCTCTGCTTGGCCTCCTGCTCGCTGAGCTCGCCGCTCTGCGCCAGGCCGTGGTAATGATCCAGGATGCCGTAGGTCAGCTCGACCTGGGTCTTGAGGCTGGTCTTGCGCGTTTCGGTCAGGTCCACGTACTGCATGCGCGCAGCGACCACCGACAGCGCGATCACGCCCAGGGCAATGAGCAGCGTCAGCAGGTTCAGCTTGCGCCGGACGGAGAGGTTGGCGAAGTACTGGTTCCAGCGGCGGAATAGAGTCATGGGCAGGGCATCTGATCGGCAGGGAAGCACGTGGCGATGCCAGGGAAATCGCGGTGACGTTCACCCACCTGGCCGGCCGCGACGAAGTGTCTGGCAATGCTGTTATCGGCCGATTCCGGCGAGTATTTAGCCGCTCGCCATTCAGGTAGGCAGTTGGGCATGAAAAAGGCCCCGGTGCCGAAGCGCCGGGGCCTTTGTGTGACACGACTGTGCGTCAGGAAATCAGAATTCCTGCCAGTCGCCGTCGGCCAGTTCGGTGGCGACCGGGCGCGAGGCCGGGCGACGGGCCGGGGCGGCGGCGACCGGTGCGCGGGCGGTGCGCGGTGCGGCGGCAGCCACGACCGGTGCAGGCGCCAGCGCATGCTCGTCCAGCTTGAAAATGGACACGGCATCGGTGAGGTGGCCGGCCTGCTCTTCCATCGCGCGGGCAGCGGCGGTGGCTTCTTCCACCAGCGCCGCATTCTGCTGGGTGGTTTCGTCCATCTGCACCACGGTCTGGTTGACCTGTTCGATACCGGCCGACTGCTCCTGCGAGGCGGCGGAGATCTCGGCCATGATGTCGGTCACGCGCTGCACCGAGGCGACGATCTCGCCCATGGTGGCGCCAGCTTTCTGCACCAGTGCCGAACCGTCGTTGACCTTGCTGACGGAATCGTCGATCAGGCCCTTGATCTCCTTGGCGGCACCGGCCGAACGCTGGGCCAGGGTGCGCACTTCGGAGGCGACGACCGCGAAACCGCGGCCCTGCTCGCCGGCGCGGGCGGCTTCGACCGCCGCGTTGAGCGCCAGGATGTTGGTCTGGAAGGCGATGCCGTCGATGACCGAGATGATCTCGGCGATCTTCTTGGACGAGATCTGGATTGCGCTCATGGTCGTCACGACCTGGCCGACCACGTCACCGCCCTGCGAGGCAACGCTGTGTGCGCCAATGGCGAGCTGGTTGGCCTGGCGGGCGTGCTCGGCGTTCTGGCGCACGGTGGAGGTGAGTTCCTCCATCGAGGCGGCGGTCTCTTCCAGGTTCGCTGCCTGCTGCTCGGTACGACGCGACAGGTCGCTGTTGCCAGTGGCGATTTCGCTGGCGGCCGAGCTGATGGCCTGGCTGGAGTCCTTGATGCGGGTGACGATGCTGCTGAGCTGCTCGGCGGTCGCGTTGGCATCGTCGCGCATCCGGGCGAACACGCCCTGGAAGTCGCCGTGCATGCGCACGCTCAGGTCGCCCTGGGACAGCGCGGTCAGCAGGTTGGACACCTGCTCGATGCTCGCCGAGTTGGCGTCCAGCAGGCCGTTGATCTGCTGGGCCAGCTGCAGGAAGAAGCCGTCCTTGCCCTCGCTGACGATACGGCCGGACAGATCGCCTGCCGCTGCCTGCGCGATGACGCGGGCGACTTCGGCTTCGACCAGGGCTTCCGGGGTGCGGTCACGCCACTCGGCGACGTGGCCGACGGTCTCGCCCTGTTCGTTGAAGATGGAGGTCACCGACTGCGCGAACTGCGCCTGGCCGAACTGCAGCTGGCGATGCGCGACACCATGCTGTTCCAGCTGGCTCATGAAACGATCGTCGGCGCGGTTGTTCTTTTCCAGGACGAGGACGGACTTGCCGACCAGCACGGTGGCCGGGTCGAAGTCCGGCAGGTCTTTGTGCAGCTCGTCGGCGTGCTGGCTGAGCGTCTGCTGCAGGGCACGGTTGGTATAGACGATCTTCATCTCGCCGTCGGTCAGGCACACGCCGGTGGAGCTGTAGTCCAGCGCGGTCCGGATGCGCAGGTTCTCGCGCGCCACGGCCTGGTCGGTCTCGGTGCGCTCGCGCAGGTCGCGCTGCATGCGCTGCATGGCCTGCAGCAGGTCGCCCACTTCGTCCTTGCGGCTCACATCGATGTGGCCGTCCAGCTTGCCGCTGGCGACATCGTTGGCGACCGAGACGGCACCGCGCATGCTGCCCACCAGCGAACGGGCGAACAGATACACCAGCACCAGGCCCAGGGCGGCGCCGCCGAGCAGGGTGATGACGGTCAGCATGGCCGAGGCGGCGTAGGTGGATTCGGCTTCTTCGCGCGAGGCGCGCGAGAGGCGGTTGTCTTCGGCGATCAGTGCTTCGAGCGCGGAGGACGCCTTGCGGTGCTTGGCGCGGGTTTCACCGACAAAGGTGTCCACGGCATCGTCGGGCAGGTCCAGCTCGAGCATTTCGGTG
The DNA here is from genome assembly GCF_026130205.1 of Stenotrophomonas sp. SRS1. Lineage (NCBI taxonomy): Bacteria > Pseudomonadati > Pseudomonadota > Gammaproteobacteria > Lysobacterales > Lysobacteraceae > Stenotrophomonas > Stenotrophomonas sp. SRS1. The sequence continues at coordinate 242,232 of NZ_JAINFD010000001.1, forward strand.
ACGGCGTCGTAGGACGCCAGCGAATCGGCCCAATCCTTGGCAAAGGTGTCGAACAGCTTCTTCTGCTGGGGATTGTCGATCAGCTCGGGGTATTTTTTGATCGAGGCGTCGATCTGGGTACGCAGGTCCGCAGCGCGGCTCTTGGCTTCGGCCTTGACGTCATCGCTGGCGCGGATGAGGCCCTGGTACGCGGAGTTGCGGTACTCACCGACCATGCCGCGCATTTCACCGGCCATGCGGATGCTGTCCATCCGGTGTCCGGCCAGCTCGGTGGTGACGTTGTTGAGTGAGTGGAGGCCACGGTAGGCCACGATACCCTGCAGCAGCATCACCAGCAGGAGGACGCCGAAAGTCAGCATCAACTTGGGCATCAGTTTGAGGTTGTTGATCCACGGCATGGCAGGTGCGGTCTCCAGTGGCAAACGCGTCCGGCCGACGTGACCGGTTGCAGCGGCCACGCCGGCCAGTGCCGGCGTGGCAGGGCGTACGGGGGATTACTTGATGTTGGCCAGCTTCAGGCTGGACGGCGAGCTGACTTCGATTTCAGCGCGCGAGGCATCGCGGGCGATCTTGCCGATCACGCAGACGGTCTTGCCTTCCAGCGATTCCAGCGGGAAGCTGAACTTGTCACGGTTGGCGCCGGCGATGCGGGCCGAGAAGGTGTGGCGCGGGAAGGCGCCGCCCATGTACAGGAAGGTCGGCTGGCCTTCGGAGCCTTCGGCGTAGCGGGCCTTTTCGACCTTGCCGCAGACCATGCCGTCCTTGCCGACCGAGCGCGGGGCCATTTCCGGCGGGATCATCTCGTTGGACTGGGCAAACGCGGAGGACGCGGAGGTGGCGATCACAGCGACCGAGAACAGGGCAAGCAGGGACTTCATCGGGAAATTCTCCGGGGATATGGGCAAGTGGCCCGGCCGTGGGCAATCCAGTGCAGCCGGGTCCTGAATCCAGCTATCGGCCGGCTATCGTGGAACTGAAGCACTTTTTCTCCGTGACCCGCGTTGCGTTTGCAAACGCGGGTAGAAGCGCTCTTTTTTGTGACAGACGTCTCAGGCTGCGACGTCGTCAACGACCAGATGGGTCTGGCCCATGTCGGCGCTGTCGAGCAGGGTTTCGATGTCGAGCAGGATGAGCATGCGGTCGTCCTGGGTACCGATGCCCGAGATGAAGCGGGTATCGACAGCGGCGCCGAACTCGGGGGTCGGGCGGATCTGGTCGGCGGCCAGCGGGATGACGTCGGAGACGCTGTCCACGACGATGCCGACGACGCGGTCTTCGACGTTGAGGACGATCATGACGGTGAAGGCGTCGTAGGTGGCATTTTCCAGGCGCAGTTTCAGGCGCAGGTCGATGACCGGGACGATGGTGCCGCGCAGGTTGATCACGCCCTTGATGTAGTCGGGGGCATCGGGGACGCGGGTGACGGAGTCGTAGCCGCGGATTTCCTGGACTTTGAGGATGTCCACGCCGTAGTGCTCGGCGCCGAGGGTGAAGCTGAGGTATTCGCCGCCGTCGCTGGCAGCGGTGGTGTTCTTGTCGTTCATCGAGGGGTCCTGGGTCGGGCGTGGCGGTCAAAAAACCGGCTTCACGCTGGATATCGGCCTCGTTGCGGGCGACTTTAGGGGAGGAGATCTGTCTCCAGACTACGTTGAGTGGCTCAACGGCTGGGGCAACAGCAGAAGCAACAGCAACTGGAGCTCAGTGGCCGTCAAATCTCCCCGTTTTTCCGGGCACTACGCTGTCGGTCGATGCGGAAGATATAGCGCTGGATCGCGCTGTCACCGCCGCGCGGAAGGTCATCGAAACGCATGCCGATGCGCTTCATCTCGATGCCATTGGGCAGCTTGACGGCCAGCTGATTGCACACGACCAGCGAGATCTGCAGCGGGCTGCTGTCCGGCATGTCCAGCTGGGCGGCATACCGCTTCTGCAGCGAGAAGACGTTGCAGTCGACCGGCACCGTGACCGCCAGACCCCCGCCGCTGATGTCCACCACGCGCAGGTGGAGGGTCTCGCTGCGGTCTTCGTTGATCGGGAACTTCAGGTGCGGCGAATCGGTGATCGGCGTCTCGAGACGGTACAGCTCGCGGCGCTGCAGGTGGACCAGCTCGTCCGGGAACGGCACGCGGAAGGCCACGTGGCCGTCGTTCTGGGTACGCTCCAGTCCATCGAGCCGGAAACGGACCATCACCCGGTCCAGCTGGGCGAAGCAGAGCAGGTGGCCGGCGTCTTCCGCGGCGCGGTTGGCCGGTTCGGACGGGCTGCCGTCGAGCAGCAGCCAGTCGTCGTCCTCGTCCAGCTCCAGAACGGCCGTCGGGAAGGATTGGTCGCGCCCCCCCAGATGGGCGTTGATCAACGAACGCTGGTCGATCAGCGCCTGCAGCAACTGCCGGATCTGGCGAGGGTTGCGGACCAGGTAGCGGTCGTCCGTACCGTCGTCGTGCGCGGCATGGGAGGGGTCGTGTGCGTCGAGGCTGCCTTCGGACATGGAATCTGCTGAGTTGGGCGGGTGACGACATCCGCAGATGCCAGGGCTCAGTCCGTTTATCGGCAGCGGGTCACAATTATGTAGGGTCAGATGCCCAGGAGACCGACGCACCGGCGCGTGGCCGGCGCGTCCTGGGCCATCAGTTGGCGCTGGCAATCTGGCGGATACGTTGCAGCACCGAGGTCTGGCCGTCGTCCAGGTGGAAGCGCGCCACCCCGTCGGCCAGCAGCCCGGCCTGATGCTCCATGCCGTGCGTGGCCGTCATGGACTCTTCCACCAGTGCGGCGTTCTGGCGGGTGTTGACGTCCATCTGCGCGATGCTCTGGTTGACCTGTTCGATGCCCATCGACTGTTCCTGCGAGGCGGCGGAGATCTCGCCCATGATGTCGTTGACCTGGCGCACGGCAGTGACGATATCGCCCATGGTGGCCCCGGCACGATCGACCAGCTGGCTGCCATGGGCCACCTTGCCGACCGAGTCGTCGATCAGCGTCTTGATCTCCTTGGCGGCGTCGGCCGAGCGCTGGGCCAGGGTGCGCACTTCGGTGGCGACGACGGCGAAGCCGCGGCCCTGCTCACCGGCGCGGGCAGCTTCCACTGCGGCGTTGAGGGCCAGGATGTTGGTCTGGAACGCGATGCCATCGATCACCGAGATGATGTCGGCGATGCGGCGGGAGGAGGCCTGGATGCCGCTCATGGTGCGGATGACTTCGCCGACCACCTCACCGCCCTGCGAAGCGACCTCCGATGCACCACTGGCCAGTCGATTGGCCTGGCGGGCATGCTCGGCATTCTGGCGCACGGTGGCGGTGAGTTCTTCCATCGTGGCGGCAGTTTCTTCCAGGCTGGCGGCCTGCTGCTCGGTGCGGCTGGAAAGACGGCCGTTGCCTTCGGACATGCCACTCGCCGCCGCGCTGAGGCTGCTGGACGCCGACTGGATGCTGGACACGATGCCGGTCAGCTGGTCGATCGTGGCGTTGGCATCGTCCTGGATGCGTGCGAACACCCCGTGGAAGTCGCCCTCCATGCGCGTGGTGAGATCGCCCCGCGACAGCGCGGAGAGAAGCTGTGAGATCTGTTCGATGCTGCTCGCGTTGGCATCCAGCAGGCCGTTGAGGTGCTCGGCCAGCTGCAGGAAGAAGCCCTCCTTGCCGGCGGTCTCGACGCGGCTGGCGAAGTCACCGTTGGCGGCGGCGTGCACGATGCGGCCCAGTTCCTCTTCCACCTGCAGTTCGGTGGTGCGGTCGGCCCATTCCACCACGAAGCCCTGGCGCTGGCCGTCGCTGCCGATGATCGGGTTGACGATCAGGCGCATCACGCGGCCGCCGATACGGATCTGGGCGCGGTAGGTGCCCTCCAACGTATCGAGCAGCTTGGCCTGGTGGGCGGGGTGGCGGTGGAAGATATCGATGTTGCGCCCGATCAGATCGCGGGCGTTGAACTGCGGCAGGTCGCGGCGCAGATCCTGCTCGACACCGCTGAGCATGTGTTGCAGTGGGCGATTGACGAACACGATGTTGCGCTCGCGGTCGGCGATCATGACGTGGGTGGTGACGTCATCCAGCGCGGTGCGGATACGCAGGGTGTCGGCAAGGCTGGCCTGTTCGCGTTGGCGGCGATCCAGCAGTTGCTGGCTGGTCTGGACCAGGGTGTGCGCTAGCGAATCAGCGGGGAAGTCGTCGGGATGTACCCCGGCCGGCAGCGGCTGGTCATTGACCACCCCGCGTGCCATGGCGGCCAGCGCGCGCGGGTCGTGGCCGATCAGCAGCAGCTGGCGCCGCATCTGCACCGCCATGGCGCTGAGCAGGGCGGTTTCCACGATGACGTAGGTGGCGTGCAGCACGACCACGCCGAAGCCGCTGCCGGCAGCGAACACGGGCGTCGGTGTGCCCCGTGACTGCAGGTAGAAAAACAGCAGGTGATGCACGGCGATGGCGGCAGCCGCGACCACGATCGGCAGCCAATCGCGGTAATACAGCAGCAGGGCGATCAATACGATCACCGTGAAGTGCGTTTCCAGCATGCCGTGGGTCTGGTGGATCAAGGTGGCGGCCAGCACCATCCACGCCAGCGCGACGGTGCAGCGCGACAGGCGCGTACCCGGCAGCCAGCGGGTCTGCAGGGCGACCAGCACCAGGCTGGGCAGGGTGATGGCCAGGAAGGGCGTCCATAGGCCGCTGCGGAAGGCCAGCACCACGGAGGCGAGCGACAGCAGTGCGGTCACCATCAGGAACAGACGATCGGCCTCGGCCGCCATGACCTGCAGGTACGGGACCTTCTCGTGACCTACCATCGACGAGAGGGTAGTTGTGTGGGCGGACATGCGGGTCACTCCTGTGGGCATGAGCAGGGGGAGGGAACAATGAGCGGGGCCTGCGGATGGGCAAGCAACTGCTGGATAAGAGGCGCGGCCGAGGGCGAGCGACCCCCGCAGCCGAGATCGAGCTGCGCGGGCCCGGCATAGACAAGGCGACGGGAGGCATCCAGCACCACCCAGGCATAGGGCAGTGCGGCAGCGAGGTCACGACGGTCGATGACGTGCAGCGCCGGCTGGGCGACGGCCGCTGCTGCGCACGGACAGTGCCCGGCGGCCAACAGGAGAATCGGCGTGCCGACAGCAGGGACCGGTCCACCGAGGCTGTCCAGGATCTGCTCGGCGGTCATCGCCTGTGGTGGCGTGGGCAGCGAGCGCAACAGCGCCGGCAGCACCCAGCCCAGCCAGAGTGAGAGCAGGAGCAGGCCCGCCACGGCGCGTGGCGTCGTGATCTGCGGGGGGTGAAACACCGGTGTCATCGCGGTGGTCATGCTGCTGGCATCCCTGCGCAACTCGATAGAGCCGATAGCGGCGCGAACCGCCGCGAACTTGATGGTTGGCCGCCATCATTGTGCTGAATTCGGTAAGGAAGATGACCGTATCGGTGGCCTGCCGGCGGCCAGAACGACGACACCCCGCCGGAGCGGGGTGTCGTCGTGTCATTGGTGGCGACCGCGGGGCAGGATCAGAATTCCTGCCACTCGCTGTCGTTGACCATCGCCGGTTCCCGGGTCATCGGCCGACGCGCGGCAGCGCTGCTCGGCTTGGCCGGAGCGGCGGCACGCGGTGCCGGTGCGGCGGAGGCGCGCGCAACGGCTGCACGCGCAGCTGGCACCGGTGTCACGCCCGCGCGGCTGTCGAGCTTGAACAGCGCGACGGCATCGGTGAGGTCGCCGGCCTGCTCTTCCATCGCGCGGGCGGCGGCGGTGGCTTCTTCCACCAGCGCGGCGTTCTGCTGGGTGGTTTCGTCCATCTGCACCACGGTCTGGTTGACCTGCTCGATACCGGCAGACTGTTCCTGCGAGGCGGCGGAGATCTCGGCCATGATGTCGGTCACGCGCTGCACCGAGGCGACGATCTCGCCCATGGTGGCACCGGCCTGGTTGACCAGCTGCGAGCCTTCGGCCACCTTGCCGACGGACTCATCGATCAGACCCTTGATCTCCTTGGCGGCACCGGCCGAACGCTGGGCCAGGGTGCGCACTTCGGAGGCGACGACCGCGAAACCGCGGCCCTGCTCGCCGGCGCGGGCGGCTTCGACCGCGGCGTTGAGCGCCAGGATGTTGGTCTGGAAGGCGATGCCGTCGATCACGGTGATGATGTCGGCGATACGACGCGAGGACGCGTCGATCTCGTGCATGGTGCTGACCACGCGACCGACCACATCACCGCCCTGCGAGGCGACCGAATGCGCACCGATGGCCAGCTGGTTGGCCTGGCGTGCGTGCTCGGCGTTCTGGCGCACGGTGGAGGTGAGTTCCTCCATCGAGGCAGCGGTCTCTTCCAGGTTGGCGGCCTGCTGCTCGGTACGGCGCGACAGGTCGTTGTTGCCCGAGGCGATCTCGCCGGCGGCGGTGCTGATGCTCGACGAGGCCTGCTGGATGCGACCGACGATCTGGGTCAGCTGGGCAACGGTGGAGTTGGCATCGTCACGCATGCTGGCGAAGACGCCGTGGAACTCGCCGTGCATGCGCGCGGTCAGGTCACCATTGGCGATCGACTGCAGCAGATGCGAAAGCTGGGACAGGTTGCCGTCGGCCACTTCCATCATCGTGTTGAGGTTTTCGATCATGACCCGGAAGTCATGCTCGAAGCGCATCGCGTCCCCACGCTGGGTGAAGTCGCCCGACGCAGCGGCCTGGGCCAGGGATTGGATCTGCGTGTTGATCGCCAGCAGGCTGGCCTTGGCGGCATCCATCGATTCATGCAGGATCGCGCGGCTGCCCGGCAGACGACGGGCGTTCTGCGAGAGATCACCGCTGGCGTATTGGTTGAGCACGGCGATGGCATCGGTGATCGCGTCCAGATGCTCGAAGATCATCGTGTTGATGCCCACGGCCAGTTCCCCGTACACCCCCGGGAAGTCCTGCGGAATGCGGTGGCTCATGTCCGGGCCGGCATGCATCTCGGCCATGCGCTGGGTTTCCACTGAGAAGCGGCGCAGCATCACGGTCATGTCGCGGGTGGCGGCCAGCATCTTGCCGGCTTCGTCCTTGCTGGTGGACTGGATGTTGACCGACAGATCGCCACGCGACACCGACTGGATCGCGTGCACGGCCTGGGCCAGCGGGCGGGTGATGGCGCGGGCGATGACCACGCCCATGGCAGCGGCCAGCAATGCCAGCAGCACCATGCAGGCGATGATCGCGTAGACGCTGTTCTGGTGGATGGTGTTGGCACGCTCCACGCGGCGTGCGATCACGCCGTTGCTGTACTCGCCCAGTTCCTTCATGGCAGCGAACAGTGCACGGCGGCCGGGGCGCGACTGCTCATCGGAGATCTGCTGCGCACCGGCGTTGTCGCCGGCGGCGATGGCCTGCTTGATCGCTGCGTTCGCCTTGAAGTAGTCCGCATTGCGTGCGGCGACGACTTCGTAAAGCTCACGTTCCTTCGGCTCGGCCGGCAGGGCGGCGTAGGCAGCCATCTCGTCGTGGACCACTTTGCCCGTGGTTTCCATGCGTTTGTCGTAGTCGGCGACCGACTCCGGCTTGTCGAGCACGGTCAGCTGTGCCATTTCGTAGGTGCGGAATTCACCGAGCTGGGCGCGGATTTCGCCCAGGTGCTGCACCGACGGAATGTCGTTGGTGCTCATCGCACGCAGCTGTTCATTGGCCTCACCCAGGCGCACCAGGGCAAAGGTGCCCAGCGCCAGGGTCATCAGCGTGGTGAGGGCGAACCCCACGGTGAGCTTTCGGGCGATGGGTAGATCGTGGAACCACTTCATGATGGGAACTCCGGGCAGGGCGTAGGCGCGCAGCCGTGGGGAACTGGGCGAGATGGCGTGGTGGGGAAAGGTGAGGCGACCGCTGCGCGACATCTATCGGTGTCGCTATTGCCGATAACGGCGTTGCAGCGGGACAACTTGATAGCGTCCGTCACATTGAGTTCACATTTTTTCTGTGAGCTCGATCAAAAACGGGCGTTTCGCGGCGGTGCGTGCTGTCTGAGGCGGCCGCAGGCGGTCGCAGGCACGCCGGGTGCCGACGAAGTTCACAGTTGCGCCGGGATGCGTCCGGGATCGCGCAGGCGCGCAAAAACGCCGCCACTCCGGGGGAGCGGCGGCGTCAGGAGGCAGCGTATGGCAGGGGCGGTCAGGCCGCCTGTGGCACCTTCAGCGAGCGCACCAGACCGCCGATGTCGACGATCAACGCCACGCGGCCATCGCCGAGGATGGTGGCGCCGGAGACGCCGCTGATGCGGCGGTAGTTGTTCTCGATGTTCTTGACCACGACCTGCTGCTGGCCGACCAGCTCGTCCACTTCCAGCGCGATCTTCTGGCCATCGCCTTCGACGACCACCACCAGGGGTTCTTCCTGAGAATGACCGCCGTAGCCGTAGTAATCGCTGAGCGACAGGATCGGCAGATACTCGCCACGGACCCGCAGCACGCGACCTTCGCCGGCCATGGTGCGGATGTCGTCGCCCTTGGGCTGCAGGGCTTCCAGCACATAGGCCAGGGGCAGGATCAGGGTTTCACCGGCGACCGAGACGGTCATCCCGTCGAGGATGGCCAGGGTCAGCGGCAGGCGGATCAGCACGCGGGTGCCGTTGCCGGCCTGGCTTTCCAGCTGGACTTCACCACCCAGGGCCTGGATGTTGCGGCGGACCACGTCCATGCCCACGCCACGCCCCGACAGATCCGTGACGGCATCGGCGGTGGAGAAGCCCGGCTGGAAGATCAGGTCCCACACCTGCGAATCGGTGGGGTTGTCCGGCACGCTCAGGCCACGCTCAAGCGCCTTGGACAGGATCTTGTCGCGGTTCAGACCGCGGCCGTCGTCGCTGACTTCGATGACGATGTGACCGCCCTGGTGCGAAGCCGCCAGCGTGATCGTGCCGGTTTCGTCCTTGCCCGCCTCACGACGCACGTCCGGCATTTCCAGGCCGTGATCGATCGAGTTGCGGACCAGGTGCACCAGTGGATCGGCGATCTTTTCGATCAGGCCCTTGTCCAGCTCGGTGCCTTCGCCGATGGTGCGCAGACGCACGTGCTTGCCCAGGCGCGAGGACAGATCGCGGACCAGGCGCGGGAAGCGGCGGAACACCGCGTCAACTGGCAGCATGCGCACGCCGATGACTGCTTCCTGCAGATCGCGCGTGTTGCGCTCCAGCAGGTCCAGGCCGGTCAGCAACTGCTCGGCCTGCGCCGGATCCAGTGCATGCGAGACCTGCTTGAGCATGGCCTGGGTGATGACCAGTTCGCCGACCAGGTTGATCAGTGCATCGACCTTGTCCACGCTGACGCGGATCGAGGTTTCCGCTTCGTGGGCCGCGGCAGGCGCAGCGGCTGCGGCGGCCTGTGCTGCGGGTGCAGCAGGCTTGGCCTCGACCGGTGCGCTGGTGGCCAGGCTCGGCGGTGCGGCCGGACGGATGTCCAGTTCGCAATCGTCCACGACCCAGGCAAAGGTATCTTCGATCTTGCTGCGCGGGACCTTGCCGACCAGGCCCAGGTCCCACGCGAGGTGGGCCTCGAGCGGGTCGAGCTGATCGAAGCCGGGCAGGCGCTCCATGCGGGCGGCGACCTGCAGCGAGCCCAGGTGTTCGAGCTCGCGGATGATGCGCAGCGGGTCGTTGCCGCTCATGAACAGCGACGGCGCCGGCACGAAACCGATCTGCCACGCTTCGGGCGTGTCATCGACCTTGGCCGCGGCCACCGGTGCGGCCGTGGCGGCCTGGCCGGTCAGTACCGCTTCCAGACGCGCCTTGATGTCGGCGACGGACTGCGGGTCGGCCGGTTGGCCGTGTTCGGCTTCACGCAGCAACGCGCGCAGGACATCCACCGAAGCCAGCATCGCGTCGACCGCGGCCGGCTCCAGCGCGCGCTTGCCGGCGCGCAGTTCGTCCAGCAGCGTTTCCAGCACATGCGTCAGCGAGGCGATCGCGTCGAAGCCGAAGGTGCCGGCACCGCCCTTGATCGAGTGCGCAGCGCGGAACACCGAGTTGATGATTTCCGGGTCCTGCTGGCCCGATTCAAGCGCCAGCAGGCCAGCTTCCATCGCGTCCAGCCCCTCGCGGCTCTCTTCGAAGAAAGTGGCGTGGAAACGTTGCAGATCCATGCTCATGGTGCGGGGTGTCCAGTTGCGAGGGGAGGGAAGGGTGGAGCGAGACTCAGCCCAGGACTTTCTGGACGGTGGCGACCAGCTGTTCCGGGTTGAACGGCTTGACCAGCCAACCCGTTGCGCCGGCGGCCTTGCCTTCGGACTTCTTGTCGGCCGCCGATTCGGTGGTCAGCATCAGCATCGGGGTGAACTTGTAGTCCGGCAGCTGGCGCAGTTCGCGGATCAGCGAAATGCCATCCATGTTGGGCATGTTGACGTCGGTCACCACCGCGTTGAAGCGCTGGCCCTTCGCACGGCCCAGCGCGACGGCGCCGTCCTCGGCTTCTTCGACGGAAAAACCGGCCGAGGTGAGGGCGAAAGAGACCATCTGGCGCATCGACGCCGAATCGTCCACCACCAAGATACGTGCGCTCATGCAGCGTTCTCCACAGATTTCAGGTTGTCATGGGGTGCTTCCAGGCCGAGGGCCTGGGTGACGCCGAGCAGACGCGCGGCATCACGGAAGGTTGCGGTGCAACCGTGGAATCCGGTGGGATGCCCGGCCTTGCGGCGGGCCTCGACGAATGCGCACAGCACCTGCACCGAGGCGGTATGGATACGGCCGACCTGGCTGGCATCCAGCGTCAGATCGCCTTCCTGGTCCACCAGGGGGGCCAAACGTGTTTTGAGCTCGGTGCTGGTCTCGATACCGAGATCATCACCCAGTGCGACAGTGCTCATCTTTGCTCCGGACAAACGGTTCCGAGGTCTATAACGGCCTAAACCAACAAAGCTTTAGGGGAGGCGCCGGTTCCCGGTCAGTTCAACAGCTGCGTCGCATCCAGCAGGATCATCGGCTGGGCGCTGACCCGGGCGACGCCGCGGAACAGGTCGTTGGAAATCTGGCAGATGCGGGCGGTATCGGGCGGCTCGATCTGGGAGTCGGTGAGGTTGGCGACGTCTTCCACGGCCGAGACACGCAGACCCATGGTTTCACCGTTCTCTTCCAGCACGACGATGCGCGTGTTCGGATCGTTGTCGGCCGGCCCACTGCCCAGGTGGATGCCCAGGTCCATCACCGGCACGACCTGGCCGCGCAGATTCATGATGCCCAGCATTGCTGGCGACGTGCCGCGCAACGGCAGCAGCGGCACCGGGAGCACCACTTCCTGGACCTTGAGCAGCTCCAGCGCATACGCCTGGACACCGCAGCGCAGGCGCAGCCAGCGCGAGGTGCGCTCGCTGGCACGCCGGTTCTCGCGTGGGCTGGAGGCGGGATCGCGGGCCTGGCGCTGCAGTTCTTCCCAGCTGCCGGGCCGGCTCTGGGCCAACGTAGGTGTCTTGGCGCGGATGCTGGGGGCCAGTGGCATGGCGGGCATGGCGCGGGCGGCCGGAGCCGGTGGGGCGGCAGGGGTGGGCTCGGGCTCGGGTGCGGGAGCCGGCGGTGGTGCAGGCGCGGAGGGCGCCACGTCCGCGTCGACGGTCATCAGGCCGCTCAATGACGGGTCGTTGCGGACTTCGTCCAGCAGGTCCTCGAAGCCAGGGGCGGGCACTGCAGCAGGTGCGATCACCGGCCCGGTTTCGTACACGACCTCCGCTGGCAGGTCGTCCCAACTGGGGCGCTGTTCATCTTCTGCCAGCGTCATCGCGCCGCTCAGTGAGGGGTCATTGCGGACCTCGTCGAGCAGGTCGTCGAGCACGGCAGCGGGCATCGTGTCGGTGACAACGGCATCGGCGTCGACGCCCGGCGTCGTGCCTGCATCGAGGGTCGCCACCGGGGCCGGTGCATCCGCCGGTGCCGGAACGGCGTCGCCGAGCAGTTGCTCCAGGTAATCATCCAGTACGCCGGCAGTGTTCATGCCGCGCGCTCCATCTGCTGCGCGTCGTCGGCCAGGATCCATTCCAGCGCGCGCCGATAGGCGGCCAGGCCGCGCCCCGGGTAATCCTCGGACTGCGGTGGCACGGTCAGGCTGGCGGCATTGCAGATGCGGGTGTCGACCGGAATCGCATCTTCCCAGACACGCTGGCCGTGCTTGTCCTGCATCAGCTTGACGGTTTCGTTACCGGCGCGGGTGCGGCGGTCGAACAGGGTCGGCAGGATCGACATCGGCAGCGGACGGCGGCGCGAGCGCTCGACCATCTCACCGGTGCGGACCATGCCATCCAGGCCATGCAGCGCCAGCGGTTCGGCCTGGGTCGGGATGATCAGGCGGTCGGCCGCGGCCAGTGCGTTGATCATCAGCAGGCCCAGGGTGGGGGCGCAGTCGAGCAGAATGTAGTCGTGCTGGCCCTGGTGGCGGGCGAGCGCGTTCTGCAGCGCCAGGCCGAGGCCTGGCTGGTTCGCACTGCGGCGCTCCAGCGTGGCCAGTGCCGCCTGCGCGCACACGTAGTCCAAGCCGGGAATGCTGCTGTGATGGGCCAGCGTGATCAGCTCGGACGGCGGAGCGCCGAACAGCTCCAGGACACCCTGCGGCGGTGGATCCAGCGGCACGCCGAAGGCCCGGGTGAGCGACGAATGCGGATCCAGATCGATCAGCAGCACGCGGTGGCCCTGCGTGGCCAGACCACGGCCGAGCGCGAGCGTCGTGGTGGTCTTGCCCACGCCGCCTTTCTGATTGGCAACAGCCCAGATACGCATGCGGTTCACTCCTTCATTGCAGACGGAACGGCGGCGCCAACACGGCTGCCGGCCGGCACCGGTGGCAACTGCACCGGTGCGATGGGGGTAACAGGGGGGGTTCGGGTGGCGCTGGGCGCTGCGGCGGTGTCGACCGCCTCGGCATCGGCACTGAGCCGGTCGGTGATCGGATCGACGCTCGCGGCGGTGTCGGCGAGGATGATCACCATCACCCGCCGATTGCGGTTGCGGCCTTCGGCGCTGACATTGCTTTCGCGCGGGCGGAACTGGCCGTACCCGACCATCGCCAGCCGCGCCGGCTGCAGGCCCTGATCAGCGAACAGATGCACCACGCTGGCCGCACGCGCGGCGGACAGTTCCCAGTTGGAGGGGAACAGCGAGGTGGCGATCGGAATGTTGTCGGTGTGGCCTTCCACGCGCACGCCGTTGGGCGCATCGCGCAGCACCTGGGCGAGCGTGGAGAGGGTGTCGCGTGCGTGCACGTCCAGCGTCGCCGAGGCGGTCGGGAACAGGATGTCGCTGTTGATCTCCACCTCGATCCACAGCTCGGTACGGCGCACGGTGATCATGCCGCGCTCGATCAGCGGGGCCAGGGTGGCGGTGAGCTTGTCGGCGATGCCGTTGAGCTGGCGCTCGGCGCGCTGCAGCTGTTCCTGGTTGCGCATGGAGACGGGCATGCGCATCTGCGAGGCCATCGCCGGCAGCAGGGTGGGGTCGTTGCTAGGCGCCGGCGCGGACGGGCCGACCTTGGTGCCGGCCTTGATCACCGAGGGGCTGTCCCAGCCGCCGCCCTGGACCTGCTGGTTGCCGACCTGCACCGGGTTGATGGTGCGCGGCGCGCCACCGAAGGCGGTGGTCAACGCATCGGCCATGATCCGGTACTTGCCCTCGTTGAGCGAGGAGATGGCGTACATCACCACGAAGAAGGCGAGCAGCAGCGTCATGAGGTCGGCGTAGGGGATCGCCCAGGCCTCATGGTTGGCATGTTCTTCGTGGTGCTTGCGGCGGGCCATGTCAGTGCAGGAACCCGGACAGGTTGGTTTCGATGTTGCGCGGGTTTTCACCCTGGGCGATGGAGATCAGCCCTTCGATGATCATCTCGCGGTCACGGCTGTTGTGGTGGATCACACTCTTGAGCTTGGCCGAGACCGGCAGGAACAGCAGGTTGGCCGAGGCGATGCCGTAGATGGTGGCGGTGAACGCCGCCGCGATGCCGTGGCCGAGCTTGCTCGGGTCGGCGAGGTTCTTCATCACCGCGATCAGGCCGAGCACGGCGCCGATGATGCCCAGCGTCGGCGCATAGATGCCCATGCCCTCGAACACCTTGGAGGCGGCCAGGTCCTGGCTCTCCTGGCTGCTCAGCTCGATTTCCATCATGTGCCGGATGGTCTCCGGCTCCACGCCATCCACGAGCAGCTGCAGGCCCTTGCGCAGGAACGGATCGTCCTGGGCGTCGACCTGGGCCTCCAGGCCCAGCAGGCCCTGGCGGCGGGCGATGTTGCTCCACTCCACGATCTGCTGGATCAGGTGGCGGCGGTCGCTGCTCGGCGGCAGGATCACCCACTTCACGATCTTGAAGGCGTGTTTGAACACCGCCGGCGAGGTGTGCAGCAGGATCGAGGCGATGGTGCCGACGATGACGATCACGAAGGCGGCCGGCGACCACAGCGACGCCAGACCGGCACCCTTGAGGATGCTGCCGCCGACCAGTGAGGCCAGCGCGAGGAAAAGTCCAATGAGGCTGAGTCTGTCCATGGGTCCGTTATCGGCTTGTGTGAATGGGACTTGAGACGCCGAAGGAATCCAGTGATGCGGCGGTCACACGTTCACGCGGTCAATCGTGGTGGGTGCGCAGCCCGTCCACGTCCAGGATCAGCGCCATGCGGCCATCACCGATGAGGGTTGCACCGGCATAGCCACGCAGTCCGCGCAGGGCCTTGGGCAGTGGCTTGATCACCACTTCCTCGCGGCCGCGGACCTGGTCGACCACCAGGCCGAAGCGGGCTTCACCGGCCTGCAGCACCACGATGGTCAGCAGCGAGGACGGCATCGGCTCCACATCCAGCCAGTGACGCAGATCCACCAGGGCCAGCGTGTGCGATTTGCGGTCCAGCACGGCACGGCCGTCGAACCAGCCCAGGGAGGTGTTGGGGGCATGCAGCACCTCCATCACGCGCGCCAGGGGCAGGGCATAGACGTCCTCGCCGGCCTGCACCAGCAGGGTCGGCAGGATCGCCAGGGTGAGCGGCACGCGGATCATGAAGCGGCTGCCACGGCCCAGTTCGGACTGGATCTGGATCTGGCCGCTGAGCTCGCGGATGCGGGACTGGACCACGTCCATGCCCACGCCGCGGCCGGAGATGTCGGTTACCTGCTGCTTGGTCGAAAAACCCGGCAGGAACACCAGGTGCAGGCATTCCTCACTGCTCAGGCGGGCGGCGGCTTCCGGATCGATCAGGCCCTTCTCGCGCGCCTTCTGGCGCAGACGTTCCGGGTCGATACCCGCGCCGTCGTCCTGCACTTCGATGCTGACGTAGTCGCCTTCCTGCTGCGCGGACAGGCGCACGTGGCCGCTGCGCGGCTTGCCCTGTGCTTCACGCAGCTCCGGCATCTCCACGCCGTGATCGATCGCGTTGCGGACCAGATGGACCAGCGGATCGGCGAGTGCTTCGACCAGGTTGCGGTCCAGCTCGGTTTCCGCGCCGATCAGTTCCAGCTCCACTTCCTTCTTCAGCGAGCGCGCGACATCGCGGGCCACCTTGGGGAAGCGGGAGAACACCTTGCCGACTGGTTGCATGCGGGTGCGCATGACCGCCGACTGCAGGCGTGCGGTGGCGATGTCCAGCGTGGAGACGGCCCGGTCCAGTTCTTCATCGTGCAGGCGCGCACGCAGCGTCTTGAGCCGGTTGCGCGAGAGCACCAGCTCGCCGATCAGATTGACGATCGCATCCAGGCGCTTGGTGTCCACGCGCACGGTATGCTCGGCCTCGGCGACTGGCTTGTTGGGCGCGGGCTTGCTGGCCGCCGATGCGGCCGGTGCGGCCACGGCACGCGGCGCCGGGGCCGGTGCGACGGCCACGGCCTTGGCACCGGGTGCCGCGCCGCCGTGCAGCTGGTCGAGCAGCGATTCGAACTCGTCTTCGCTGATCATGCCGTCGTCTTTCTTGACGGCGACCACGGTCGGTGCGGCACCGCCATGCAACTGGTCGAGCAGCGCTTCGAATTCATCGTCGGTGATCAGCTCACCACTGCTGGCGCCGGCCGCGGCGCTGGTGGCAGCCGCCGGGGTCGCCGGCCCGTTCACGTCGAACTGTGCGATCAGCTCGGGCGGGGCATAGCCCGGCTCGGTGCCGGCCGAGACCGAATCCAGCATCGATTGCAGGTAGTCCAGCGACTGCTGGGCGGCATCGAAGTGATGGGCCTGCAGCGTGGCCTGGCCCGAGCGGGCCATGCCGAGGGTTTCCTCGGCGGCGTGGCACAGCTCGACCATCGCCTGAATGCCGAGGAAGCCCGCGCCGCCCTTGAGCGTGTGGAACCCGCGGAACACGGCGTTGAGCTGGTCACCGTCCTGGGGCGCCTGCTCCAGCGACACCAGCTGTTCGCCGAGGCGATCCAGGATCTCCTGGGCCTCGAGGATGAAGTCGGCAGCGATATCGTCTGGAACAGCACTCATGATCGTTAAAGTCCCAAATCGGAGAGCAGGTCGTCAGCGTCGACCTGTGAAACCTGGTGGCGGTCCAGACCGGTCACGGCCGGGCCGGCCAAGCCGTTGTCGCGCTTGTGCGCGGTGTCGTCCTGCGGCGGCAGGCCCAGGGCACTGAAGCCCTCATGCACGCGACGCACGATGCCCACCACGCGGCGGATGATCTGCCCGGTGAGATCCTGATAGCTCTGGGTGAGCGCGATCTCGGTCAGGTTGTGGCGGATGCGGTCCAGCTGCTGGTCCTGGTCGGCCGTCAAGCCATTGGCGCGCAGCTGCTCGGTGAGCGTGCGGCATTCTTCGGCCAGGTCCAGGGTGCGGTGGGTGGCCTGTTCGGTCATCGCCACCACGTGATCCAGACGCGCGCAGGCGTCGTCCAGTTCGCCGGCCTCGCTGGGCAGGCTGGGCAGCTCGCCCAGTGCCTGGCCCAGTTCGCGGGCGAGCCGGTTCAACCCGGCCATCATCGGCTGGGTGCGCAGCGCAGCGAGTGCGTCGATTTCCCGACGCCATTCGGCTTCGTTGCCCGATTCCAGCGCGGCCAGCGCATCCTGCAGGCGCTGCACCAGCGCTGATTTGTCGCTCAGGGTTTCCATCAGGCGCTCGCCGCCAGACGCTCGAAGATCTTGCCGAGCTTTTCTTCCAGGGTCTGGGCGGTGAACGGCTTGATGATGTAGCCGTTGACGCCGTTCTGGGCGGCTTCGATGATCTGCTCGCGCTTGGCTTCGGCGGTCACCATCAACACCGGCAGCGTCTTGAGCTTGGCGTCGGCGCGGATGGCCTTGAGCAGGTCGATGCCCGTCATCACCGGCATGTTCCAGTCGGTGACCACGAAGTCGAACGGCTGGCTCTGCAACAGCATCAGCGCGGCATGCCCGTCCTCGGCTTCGGCCGTGTTGGTGAAGCCCAGATCGCCCAGCAGGTTCTTGACGATACGACGCATGGTCGAAAAATCGTCGACGATCAGGATACGCATGTTCTTGTCCAAAGCTCTTTCCTCGGTCTTAATGGTTCTCGAGGCCGGCGTCGGCCGCCTCGAAGATTTTCAGTCGGCCACGCAGGCGCAGCACGGCCTGGCCATGGATCTGGCACACGCGCGATTCGCTGACGCCCAACACGGCGCCGATCTCTTTCAGGTTCAGTTCCTGCTCGTAATACAGCGACAGGACCAGCTGTTCGCGCTCGGGCAGCAGCCCGATCGCGTTGCCCAGCTCGCGCCCGAACTCGCCACGCTCCAGTACCTGCTGCGGGGTCGGGCCGCCCTGGGCGACGGTGTCCAGTTCGCCCTGGTCTTCGATCCGTGATTCCAGGCTCAGCACCTGGCCGCGCGAGGCATCTTCCATCAGGCGCAGATAGTCCGGCAGCGGCATGTCCATCGCGGCCGCCACTTCCGTGGCGCTGGCGGCACGGCCGGTGCTCTGTTCGAGCCGGCGGATGGTGGCGGCGGCGTCGCGGGCCCGGCGGTGCACCGAGCGCGGTACCCAGTCGCCGCGGCGGATCTCATCGATCATCGAGCCACGGATGCGGATCGAGGCATAGGTCTCGAACGAGGCGCCCTGGTCGGCGTCATAGCTGCGCGACGCTTCGATCAGGCCCATCATGCCGGCCTGGATCAGGTCGTCGACCTCCACGCTGGCGGGCAGACGTGCCGCCAGATGGTGGGCGATGCGGCGGACCAGGTCCGAGTGCTGGGCAATGCACTCGTTGGCTGCGACCCGCTGGACCTCTTTGTATTGTGCGGCGCCTTTCATGCGGTCACCCCGCGTTGCTTGAGGATGCGTTCCAGGAAGAACTCGACACCACCCCGCGGCTCGGTCGGGGCCTGCCAGCGTGCGGTACGGCGTGCGATCTCGGTCAATGCCAGCGCCGACGGGCTGGACGGATAGGCCTTCACCACCGGCTGCTGGCGCTGGACCGACAGGCGGAGCCAGTCGTCCTGTGGCACACAGCCGAGGTAGTTGAGCGACACATCGGCCAGGAACTTCTCGCAGACGCGGGTCAGCTTCTCGTAGAGCACCCGGCCTTCATTCGGGTCGCGCACCATGTTGGCGACCACCTGGATCCGGTCCACGCCGCGTTCGCGCGAGAGGACCTTGATCAGGGCGTAGGCATCGGTGATCGAGGCCGGCTCGTCGCAGACCACCACCACGGTGTCCTGGGCGGCCTGGCAGAAGGTCAGCACGCCGTCGGTGATGCCGGCGGCCGTGTCCACGACCATGATGTCCAGTTCGCGCTCCAGCTCGGAGAACACGTTGACCAGGCCGATGTGCTCGGCCTGCTGCAGCTCGGCCATGTTGCGGCGGCCCGAGGCCGCCGGCACCACCAGCACGCCGCCGGGGCCTTCGATGATGACCTCCTCCAGCGTGCAGCGCCCGGCGACCAGGTCGGCCAGGGTCACGGTCGGCTTCAGGCCCAGGATCACATCGACGTTGGCCAGGGCCAGGTCGGCATCCAGCAGCAGGGTACGTTTGCCCATGCTGGCAAGCGCCACGGCCAGATTGGCCGAAACGTTCGTTTTGCCCACGCCGCCCTTGCCGCCGGTGACGGCGATGGTGCGGACCGGGCCCAGCGGCTGGCTTCGGGTAGCCGACAACGGGAAGGTCTGGGTCAGCTTGGCGTACTCACGCGACGGCATGGTTCAACTCCGGGTTGCAGGGCATATCGGCCGCGCGGCGCAAATCTTCAAGGCGAAGTACAAGATTGGCCGCGCTGGCACGGTGCAGGTCTTCAGGAACGTCCTGGCCATCGGTGATCCAGGTGATCGGCAGGCGGTGGTCGACGGCCACCGACAGGGCGGTACCGAAGCGGCCGGTCTCATCCAGCTTGCTCAGCACCACGCCCTGGGGGTTGGCGGCGCTGAAGCGGCGGACCACCTCTTCCATGTCGCCGAAACTGGTGTTGGCCGGCAGCACCAGCAGGGTGCGGATCTGCTCGGCGGCCCGCAGCCACTGCAGCTGGGCGGCCAGTGCACGGTCGCGCGGGCCCAGGCCGGCGGTGTCGATCAGGACCAGCTTGTAGTCCTTCAGGCGCTCCAGCAGCTGGTTGAGGTCGCTGCCGCTGCTGGCTTCGTGAACCGCGATGCCAAGCTGGCGGCCGAAACCGTACAGCTGCTCGCGGGCGCCGATGCGGCCGGTATCGGTGGTGACCAGGGCGACATCGCGGGCGGCATGGGCTTCGGCGAAACGCGAGGCCAGCTTGGCGATGGTGGTGGTCTTGCCGGCGCCGGTGGGGCCGACCAGGGCGATCACACCGCCGGCTTCCAGCGGATCGACCGGCGCGATCGGCAGCTTCCTGGAGAGCAGGCCGAGCATCAGGCCGCGGCCACGGTGGGCTTCGGTATCCAGCGGAATCTGCATGGCCACGTCGCGGCTGATGCCGGCGTCGAAGCCGTATTCGTCCATCAGGTCCAACGCGGCCGCACGGACCGGCGAGCCGCGCAGGCGTTCGTCGGTGAAGCGGTGCATCTCGCGCTCGATGACGTGGCGCATGCCAGCCACTTCGTGACGCAACTGGCGGAGTTCTTCGTCGTCGCGCGGGATCAGGCTCAGCTCCGGCACGCTGGCCACGACCGGTGCCGGTTCGTTGGCGGCGGCCGCGGTGGTCACCGGAAGCGGCAGTGCCGGCGGTACCGCGCTGGCCACGATCGCGGCCGGGGCGAGTACCGCGGCGGCCGGCAGTGCCGGTTCGTCGGCGTCGTCCAGCGGCGGATCGATCACGAAGCGGGCGCGGTTGATCGGGGCCGGGGCCGCGACAGCCTCCACCGGTGCGGCGGGCGAAGCGGCAGCAGCCTGCTCGACATTGAACGGCGCGAAGATCTGCTCCGGCAGCGACGGTTCGTTGACGGCGGCGCTGACACTGGCGCGGGCCAAGGTGGCGGCAAAGCCATCGCTGCCGCGCTGGGGCACGCTTTCGTTGGCGGTATCGAGCGTGCGACCGGTCGCGCCGACAGCGGCGCGGGCCAGGGCGGCAACGGCCGAGGTGGTGGCGGCCACCGGCTCGGGCGTGACCACCGGGGTCTTGCGGCGGGTCACGGCGGCGATCACGGCATCGGCGGCGCTGCGCGGACGCGGGGCCGGCGGCGGGGCGACATCCTTGCGGGCCGCTTCCAGAGCGCGCTGCACCGCGCCCTCGTCGTAGTTCGCCGCCGCCACGATCTCGACACCTTCGGCGATCCGGCGGTTGGACAGGATCACTGCGTCAGGACCGTGTTCCTTGCGCACCAGGTTCATGGCCGAGCGCATATCGGAGGCGACGAAGCGTTTGATTTTCATGCTGTGGTACCGGGACTGGGGCGGCGGAGTGGTGGAAGGGAAACGCTGGTTGTCGGTGGTCTGCACGGTCAGGGATTCCCTTTATTTCCTGCTGCGGTGAATTCGAGTGGGGTGTCTGTTTTCTGTCGCGGTGCCGTCGGGCGCTTGGCTCAACTGATCGTGCCGACCAGCTTCAACCGTTTGTCCTCGGGCACCTCGCTGTAGGCGAGTACGGACAGCGAGGGGACGCTGTGGCGTACCAGCCGTGCCAGCGCGGCCCGTACCGGGCCAGGCACCAGCACGACCGCCGGCTCGTTCTTCGCTTCCTGCTTGCCGACACATTCGGCCAGGCTTTGATGCAGTCGCTCGGCGAGTCCGGGTTCCAGCGCGGCGCCGTTGCCCTGAGTGGACTCCTGCAAGACGCGTTCCAGTTGCGGGTTGAGGGTGAACACCGGCAGCTCCGCCGACATTCCGGCGATCTCCTGCACGATGAAACGGCCCAGCGCATTGCGCACGGCAGCGGTCAGCACCGCCGGGTCCTGGCTGGTCGGGGCGCTTTCGACCAGCGACTCGACGATCTTGCGCAGCTGGCGGATCGGAATGCGTTCGATCAGCAGGTTCTGCAGCACGCGCACCACGGCCGAGAGCGGCAGCGACTTGGGCGTCAGATCCTCGACCAGCTTCGGGGCGCTCTTGGCCAGGTTGGCCAGCAGCTGCTGCACTTCTTCATGGCCGAGCAGTTCCGGGGCGTGCTCGCGGATCAGGTGCGACAGATGCGTGGCGACCACCGTGGCCGGATCGACCACCGTGTAGCCCATCGTTTCGGCGTTGGCGCGCTGGTGCGGTTGGATCCAGGTGGCGTCCAGGCCGAAGGCGGGATCCTTGCCGGCAATGCCCTCCAGCGTGCCCAGCGCGCTGCCCGGGTCCAGTGCGAGTTCGCGGTCCGGGTGGATCTCGGCCGTGGCTACCGGGACGCCGTGGATCAGCAGGCGGTAGGCGGTGGCGGGCAGTTCGAGGTTGTCGCGGATGTGGACGGAGGGAATCAGGAAGCCGATGTCGTGGGTGAGCTTGCGGCGCACGCCCTTGATCCGCGCCATCAACTCGCCCCCTTGGTTCTTGTCGACCAGTGGGATCAGCCGATAGCCGACCTCCAGGCCGAGCGGATCGACCGGGCGCAGTTCGTCCCAGGTCAGTTCGGCGGTGGACGAGGGGGTGGCGCCGGGCAGGCCGAGTGCTTCGGGACGGCTGGCAGCGGGGGACTCGGCGGCGCGCGCAGCGGCCACGCTCTTCTTCCAGGCTTTCCAGGCAACGACGCCGAGGATCGCCGACAGCGTCAAGAAGGCGACGTTGGGCATGCCCGGCACCAGGCCGACCACGCCCATGATCGCCGCGGCGATGGTGAGTGCGCGGTACTGGCCGAACACCTGGCCCATCATGGCCTGGGCCATGTCCTGCGAGCGCGAGGCACGGGTCACCAGCATGGCCACCGCCGAGGACACCAGCAGCGCCGGCAGCTGCGCCACCAGGCCGTCACCGATGGAGAGCAGGGTGTAGGTGGCCGCGGCATCGCCGAAGGGCATGCCGTGCTGGAGTACGCCGACGGCCAGGCCGCCGATCAAGTTGATGAACAGGATCAGGATGCCGGCGATCGCATCGCCGCGGATGAACTTGCTCGCGCCGTCCATGGCGCCGTAGAAGTCGGCTTCCTCGCGGACTTCTTCGCGGCGGGCCTTGGCCTCTTCACGCGTCAGCAAACCGGCGTTGAGGTCGGCATCGATGGCCATCTGCTTGCCGGGCATGGCGTCCAGGATGAAGCGCGCGGTTACTTCGGACACGCGGCCGGCACCCTTGGTGATCACCACGAAGTTGATGATGGTCAGGATTGCGAACACCACGATGCCGACCGCGTAGTTGCCGCCGATGACGAACTCACCGAACGCGGCGATCACCTTGCCGGCGGCCTCGTGGCCGTTCTGGCCATGCAGCAGGATCACGCGGGTGGAGGCCACGTTCAGCGCCAGCCGCAGCATGGTGGTGATCAGCAGCACGATCGGGAAGATGGTGAAGTCCAGCGGGCGCTTCACGTAGACCACCGCCAGCAGCACCATCAGCGAGATGGCGATGTTGAAGGTGAACAGTGCATCGAGCACCGGCGGGGCCAGCGGGACGACCACCATGGCCAGCAGCGCCAGCACGATCAGCGGGGCGCCGAGGCCGTTGCGGATCATGTCCAGGGCGCGGCGGACGTTCATGCCGCCTGCAGCGGGCTGTGCGCTCATGAGCGGGCTCCCTTGCCGAATTCATCGATGTCGATGCTGGGGCTGGCCGGCATCGGGCCGGTGTGCCAGCTGCGCAGCTGGTAGACGTAGGAGAGGACCTGGGCCACGGCCGAATACAGTCTCACGGGAATTTCCTTTCCAAGTTGACCTTCCCGATACAAGGCGCGTGCCAAAGGCGGGGCGGAGACGATGGCGACCTTGTTGCCGTCGGCCACTTCACGGATGCGCAGGGCGGTTTCATCCACGCCCAACGCCACCACGGTGGGGGCGCCCATCTTTCCGCCCTCGTATTTCAGGGCGACCGCGTAGTGGGTCGGGTTGACCACCACCACGTCGGCGGTGGGCACCGCTTCCATCATCCGGCGGTTGGCCAGCTGCTGCTGGAGCTGGCGGATGCGGCCCTTGACCTCCGGGCTGCCCTCGCTCTCCTTCATTTCCCGGCGCAGCTCTTCACGGGTCATCTTCAGCTTGCGCATCCAGTTCCAGCGCTGGTACGGCGCATCGATGAAGGCCAGCAGCATCATCGCGCCGCCGGTGGCCAGCATCAGCTTCAGGGTGAAGCCCAGGCCGTGGACCATGGCGGTTTCCAGCGGCTGGTTGAGCAGATCGCGCAGGGGCCGGATGCCGTGCCAGACCACCAGCCCGGCCGCGGTACCGACGAAGGCGATGCGCAGCAGGGATTTGGTGAACTCGGCGATCGCTTCCGGGCCGTACAGGCGCTTCATGCCGGCCATCGGGCTCATGCGCTTGAAGTCGGGCATCATCGATTTGTTCGACCAGCGCAGCCCGCCCATCACCACCGGTGACAGGAAACTGGCCAGCAGGCAGATCACGATCAGCGGCCACATCGCCAGCATCAGGCGCAGCAGCAGCTCGCCGAAATGCCCGAACAGCGCCTTGGGGTGCAGCCACAGGGCCGGCTCGGGGCTCAGCGCGAACTGCATCCAGGTTTTGGTGTTGCGGGCGATGGTGCCGGAAAACGCCATCAGCGCCAGAACACCGGCACCGAACACGGCCGCCGTGGCCAGTTCACGCGAACGCGGGATGTTGCCCTGTTCCCGGGCATCGCGCAGGCGCTTTTCGGTGGGTAATTCGGTTTTTTCGCCGGCTTGTTCGTTCTCGGACATCAGGGCACGACACGGGAGGAGATACCCGGGTCCGTGCAAGAACCGTTCCGCGGGCTACGAGAAGGTAGTGCCGGCCGCTGGCCGGCTCCAGGCGATGCCTGCTGGGTTCTGAGGAGCCGGCAAGCGGCCGGCACTACCGGGTATCCAGCATCACCCCGCCGAGGCCCCTGGCCGCGGCTGGGCCTTCCAGCCTGCCGAGACCTCCACTCTGGGGCGGGGCAGGTCATGCAGCTGCATGAAGCGCTCCGGGTCCACTGGCCGGCCGAGCAGATACCCCTGCAGGTAGTCGCAGCCCAGCCGCTCCAGGTAAGCCCGTTGGCCGGCGGTCTCGACGCCTTCGGCGACGATGTCCATGTCCAGGGCATGCCCCAGCGCCACGATCGCCGAGACAATCACCACGTCCTCGGAGCTGTTTTCCAGATCGCGCACGAACGCATGGTCGATCTTGATCTCGGTGGCCGGCAGCCGCTTGAGGTACAGCAGGCTGGAATACCCGGTGCCGAAATCATCGATGGAGATGCCCACGCCCAGCGCGGCCATGGCCTGCAACAGGGTCAGGCTGGCCTCGGTGTCACGCATCACGGTGCTTTCCGTGATTTCCAGGATCAGCCGGCGTGGCTGGAGATGATGGGTCTTGAGCGCCTCGCGCACTTCCTGCAGCAGATTGGGCGAGGCGAACTGGATCGGTGAGAGATTCACCGAGACCGTCCAGCCGTCATGCCCGGCGTCGTGCCACACACGCAGCTGCCGGCAGGCCTCGTTGAGCGCCCAGCGGCCGATGTCGTTGATCACGCCGCTGCGCTCGGCCAGGCGGATGAAGCGGTCCGGCGGGATCAGGCCCTGCTGCGGGTGACGCCAGCGGATCAGCGCTTCGGCCCCGCTGACCGACTGGCCGGCCACGCGGGTCTTGGGCTGGTAGTGCAGGAACAGCTGCTCGGTACCGATCGCCCGGCGCAGGTCGGCGAGGAGCTGGAACTGCTGCTCGGCGCTGTCGTTCATCCAGTCGGCGAAGCGCACATAGGCATTGCGGCCGGCTTCCTTGGCCTGGTACATCGCCGCATCGGCGAAGGCCATGAGCTGACGCTCACTGACGGCGTGGTCGGGGCAGATGGCGATGCCGATGCTGGCGGTCACCTGCAGGTCCTGATGCGGCAGCAATGGTTCGCGGCCCACGGTCTGGATGATGCGGCTGGCCAGCGTGGCGACATCCTCGTCGTTCTCGATCGGCACCACCAGCACGAATTCGTCGCCGCCGAGCCGCGCGATCATGTCCGCCGGCCGCAGCAGCTTGCGGGTGCGATCGGCGACAGCGACCAGCAACGCATCGCCGGTCTGGTGTCCGTAGGCATCATTGACCTGTTTGAAGCCATCCAGATCCATGAACATCACCGCGAACCGGCTGCCGCGCTGCTCGGCCTCCGCCAGCGCCTGTTCGATGCGCTGCTGCAGCAGCCGGCGATTGGGTAGACGGGTCAGGGGGTCGTGCAGGGCTGCCTGGGTCAACTCGGCCTGCGCATCGTCCAGTGAGCTGGTCAGGTGCGTATTGCGCAGACGCAGCAGCTGCGCCTCCATGCGCTGGTCCAGCCAGGAGACGATCAGCACGATGGCCAGGATCGCGATGGTGAGCACCAGCACCACCAGCGCCAGCCACTGTGCCTGAAGGCCGTCACCCGCGGCGGCACCGCAGAGGCTGCCGGCGGGGAAACGTGCTGCGGCCATGCCGGTGTAGTGCATGCCTACGATGGCCGCGCCGAGCACCAGCGCCGGGGCGATGCGATCACGAAGACGCCGATGGCTGCTGCGCAGGCGGAAGGCGATGTACAGCGCGGCCCAGGAGGCGGCCACTGCGATGAGCAGCGACAGCGCCACCCAGCCGGCGTGATAGTCGATCCCGGGCTGCATGTACAGCGCGGCCATGCCCAGGTAGTGCATCGATGCGATGCCGCTGCCCATCAATACCGCGCCGAGCACGAGGCGGCCGTTCGGCAGGGTCGGGCGTGAGACCAGCCACAGCGCGAAGATGGAGGAGGCCACGGCGGCCAACAGCGAGACGGTGGTCAGGCCCAGCGCATAGCCGAGCGGGATCGGGAGCTGGAAAGCAAGCATGCCGATGAAGTGCATCGACCAGATGCCCAGCCCCATCGCGCCTCCGCCCCCGATCAGCCACAACCAGGTGGAGCGGCGGGTGGCCGCGGTGGTGACCCGGCTGGCCATGTCCAGCGCAGTGAAGGAGGCCAGCACGGCCACCAGAAACGAGACAACGACCAACCACGGGGTGTAGCTGCCGATCAGCATGGATGACTCTCTCCCTGGTCAACACCTGAGCGATACGACAGAACGCCACGCCATCACCGCAGACAGCGGGTGAAGGTTTCGTCATCGCCGTGCGACGGCGCAGCGGAACGCAGGGCCAGACTAACAACCCGACCGGGGGGCGCCGCAAGTGACGAATGGCCCGCTTTCGGCCAGCTTCCGCGCTGTCCCGGGTGTGTCCCGGGTCAGCGGCTGACGCTGTCGGCCGCGTCGAAGGCGGCATCGAACAGACGCTGTACCGGCGGCCCCATCTCGCCGGCCAGCACAGTCAGCAGGAACAGACCCAGCAGCAGGGCCACCGGCAGGCCCAGCTGGATCGGGTTGAGCGCGGGCGCGGCACGTGCCAGCACGCCGAAGGCCAGATTGATGGCCAGCATCGCGACGGTGAGCGGCAGCGCCAGCGTGAGCGCGCCACGGAATACCTGCAGCAGGAACGTGGGGGCGATGGCGAAGAACGCATGCGGATCGGGCAGGGCGGTGCCGATCGGCAATGCCTTGTAGCTGTCCATCAACAATGAAATCAGCGCCAGGTGACCGTTGGACGCGAAGAACAGCAGTCCGAACAGCAGATAGAACCACTGCCCGATCACGCCGGAGCTGCCACCGCGCATCGGATCACTCATCTGCGCGAAGGCAAGGCCGGTACCCTGTGCGACCAGTTCACCGGCCATCGCACCGGCTTCGAATACCAGCCGCAGCAGGAAACCGATCGAGATGCCGATGGCCAGCTCGCGGGCGATGGTCAGCACGGTGGCTGCATCGAAGCCAGTCCATTCCGGTACCGGCGGCAGCATCGGCGAGAGCGCGATCGCCAGTGCACCGGCAAGCATCACGCGTACCCGCGAAGGCACCGCGCGGGTGCCGATCAGCGGCATCGCCATGATCATGGCGCCGATGCGCAGCATGGTCCACAGGATCGTGCCGATCATGCCGAAGGCCTGCAGGCCGTCGGCGGCCATCTGGGTCGCGGAATCCACGGCGGCTGCCTCAGCCGATCAGATGTGGAATGCGCTGGAACAGCAGCGTGGTGTATTCGACCAGATGGCCGATCAACAGGCTGCCGAGCGCGAACAACACCACCGTCAAGGCCGCGGCCTTGGCCACGAAAGCGATGGTCGGCTCGTTGAGCTGGGTGGCCGCCTGGACCACGCCGACCACCACGCCGACGATCAGCACGGTGAGCAGCAGCGGGCCGGCGACCCACAACACGGTGATCAGGCCACCACGCAGTTCGGTCAGGGCAAGTTCGGGCGTCATGTCAGTCTCGGGTCCGTATCGATCAACAGGGCGGGGCGGTCAGACCGCATTGAAACTGGCAGCCAAGGTGCCCACCACGAGAACCCAGCCATCCACCAGCACGAACAAGAGGATCTTGAAGGGGGCGGAGACCAGCATCGGCGAGAGCATCATCATGCCCATCGACATCAGTACGCTGGCCACGACCAGATCGATGATCACGAACGGGATGAAGATCAGGAAGCCGATCTCGAAGGCGGTCTTCAGCTCGCTGGTGACGAACGAGGCGACCAGGATCGGGAACGGAATGGCATCCGGGCTGTCGTAGGTACCGTGACCGGCCATGCCGGCGAAGGTCATCAGATCGGTCTCGCGGATCTGCGCCAGCATGAAGGCGCGCAGCGGCTGGGTGGTCAGGGTCCAGGCGGTCTGGAAGTCGATCTCGCCGTTGAGGTAGGGCGCCATGCCGCTGCCCCACGCCTTCTGCCACACCGGCAGCATCACCATCGCGGTGAGGAACAGGGCCAGGCCGAGCAGCACCTGGTTGGACGGCGTCTGGCCGGTACCCAGCGCCTGGCGCAGCAGGCCCAGCACGATGATGATGCGGGTGAAGGCGGTCAGCACCAGCAGCATCGAGGGGATCAGGGTGATCGCCGTCATCAGCAGCAGCGTCTGCAGCGGCAGGCTGACCGGCTGACCGCCGATCTTGCCGACGTTCACGTCAGGCAGCGCCGGCACACCCGGCACGCCGGGCGCGGCCCAGGCCAGGGCCGGCAGCGCGCACAGCAGGGCAGTCAACAACAGCGGCAGGTAACGGGTCCAGGAGGTACGGGGGCCACGCATGTTCAGGATTCCTTGCGCAGCCGCTGTTGCAGCAGCTGCGCGAAATTCGGCAGGTGTTTGAAATCGGGAAGGCGCGCCGGCGGCGGGGTCGGCAGCGGCTCGGGCAGCTGATGCAGGGTGTTGATGCCACCGGCGGTGACACCCAGCAGCAGCTGGGTGCCATTGACCTCGACCACCACCACGCGCTCTTTCGCGCCGACGGTCAGGCTGGCAACCACCCGCAGGCCTTCGGCCGGGCGGAAGCCGCTGCCGGGCATGCGCTTGAGCAGCCAGCCCAGGCCGACGATCAACGCCAGCACGCCCAGCAGTGCCAGTACCGCACCGAACATGCCCGGTGCAGCGGCGGCATGCTGACCGACCTTGACGGTCGACGCACCGGCTGCGATCAGCAGCCCGGTGCTCAACGCAGTCTCCGGATCCGTTCGCTCGGGCTGACCACATCGGTCAAGCGCACGCCGAAGCGGTCGTTGATCACCACCACCTCGCCATGGGCGATCAGGGTGCCGTTGACGAACACGTCCAGCGATTCGCCGGCGCCGCGTTCCAGTTCCACCACCGAGCCCTGGTTGAGCTGCAGCAGGTTGCGGATCGGCAGGCGTGCACGGCCCACTTCCAGCGACAGGGTCACCGGTACGTCCAGGATCACATCCAGGTTCAGCTCGGGACCGAGGTTCTCATCGGACTGCAGCGTGGTGAACTGCGCCGGTGCCGGTTCCGCCGGGGACAGCGGTTCGTTGGATTCGATATCGTTCATTTCGAGACTTCCTGGAGTACGGGAACGCGTGGGCGGGTGCCCGGGGGATGGGTGGCGGTGATCTTGATGGCGTTGCAACCGTTGGCGATGCCGAACTCGCCGGTGAACACCGGGATGTTCTCCACGCACAACGGCACCTGCGCCGGCATGTCGATCGAGAGGATGTCGCCGACCTTCAGGCCGGTCAGTTCACGCAGGGTCATGCGCTTGCTGGCCAACACGCTGGACAGCGTGACTTCGGCGATGTTGAGCTGTTCGCGCAGCATCACGCCCCAGCTGGCATCGCGGTCGTTGCGGTCGCTCTGGATGCCGGCGTCGAGCAGCTCGCGGATCGGCTCGAGCATCGAGTAGGGCAGGGTGACGTGGATGTCGCCGCCACCGCCGTCAAGTTCGACATGCAGGCGGCAGACCACCACGTACTCGCGCGGCGTCACGATGTTGGCGAAGTGGGGATTGATTTCGGAGTTGATGTACTCCAGCTCCACATCCATCACCGGCGCCCAGGCTTCCTGCAGATCGGCGAAGGTCTGCTTGAGCAGCAGGTGGATGACGCGCATTTCGGTCGCGGTGAACTCGCGGCCTTCGATACGGGTCGGGTAGCGGCCGTCGCCGCCGAAGAAGTTGTCCACGATCGCGAACACCAGCGTCGGCTCGAACACGATCAGCCCGGTGCCGCGCAGCGGCTTGAAGCGGATCAGGTTGAGGTTGGTCGGCACGTACAGCGAGTGCATGTAGTCATTGAACTTGATCAGTTCGATGCCGCGCACGGACAGCTCTGCCGAGCGCCGGATCAGGTTGAACAGGCCGATGCGCCACAGGCGCGCGAAGCGCTCGTTGACCATTTCCAGGGTCGGCATGCGGCCGCGGATGATGCGGTCCTGACTGGCAAAGTCATACGAGCGCGCCTCGCCGGGCGTGGCAGCATCGATGTCGGTCTCGACCGCACCGGAGTCCACGCCGTGTAACAGCGCATCGATCTCATCCTGGGAAAGCAGGTCATTCATGGTCGGCCCTTACTGGGTGACGAAACTGGTGAACAGCAATTCGTCGGCACCCGGCTTGCCGGTCTCGGCCTTGAGCAGCTTCTGCACTTCGGCCAGCGAGGTGGCCTGCAGGCGTTCCTTGCCCGCGCGGTCGGCGATGTCGGTCGGCTCGACCTGCGAGAACAGCATGAGCAGCTTGGCGCGGATCGCCGGGGCATGGAGCTTGATCGCTTCCATGGCGGCCGGATCGCGGCTCATCAACTGCACTTCGACCTGCAGGTAGCGCGGGCCGTCGAAGCTGCTGTTGAGGTTGACCACGAACGGCGGCTCCAGACCGAAGTACTGGGCCGGTGCGGGCACCGCGGCCTTGGCGGCCGGCTTGGCGGCCTTGTCATCGTGCTGGGACTGGGTGAAATACCAGACGCCGCCACCGGCGGCACCGGCAGCGAGCACCGCGACCAGGGCGGTGATCAGGATCGGACGACGCGGCTTGGCCGTGGCGTCCTTGTCGGCGGATTTCTTGGTTTTGTCGGCGGCTGCGGCCACGAGGAAGCTCCAGAGGATTGCTTCCTGACTACATGCAAAGGCTGTGCCTGAATGCCGAAGAGGGCGGGTGTCGGGTTTCTGGCGGCGCCGCCGAAGCGGCGTCGCACCCGTTGATCACGCGTAGGCGTCGACCAGCCCGCGCTGACGGATCAACTGCGAGGGCGACAGCGTGGTCTCGGCCATCAACGCCTCGCCGTCATCGCCCGCGCCGCTCCGGCCACCATCGCCACGGCCGCCATCCTGCGCGGTGTGCTGCTGGCCGACATCGGCCTGGCCGAGCTGGAAGCCCTGTTCGCCGAGCATGTCGCGCAGGCGCGGCAGACTGCTTTCCAGTGCGTGGCGCACATCGGCATGGGCGCTGGTGAAGGTCGCATGGACCTTGTCACCGTCCAGATGCAGTCGCACGTCGATCGGGCCCAGGTCGTTCGGGGTGATCTTGATATGGGCGTGGCCGATCTTCTGGTCCGCCAACCAACTGACGCGGGCGCCGACGGCATCATCGAAATCACCAGCGCCCAGCTGCGGGGTGGCGGTCGGCGAGCCGGTGAAGGGCGTGGCCGCTGCCGGTTTGGCGTCGACGATGCTCTGCAGGGCGTGCAGCACCGGCGTGGCCGGTGCATCCGGACCCTCGCTGGCGGCAGCGCTCATTGCCTCGGTGAAGGTCTTCAACAGCGGCACGGCGTCGGCTGGGGCGGCGTCGGCCGCCAGGGCGGGCAGGGCGATGCCGCCTGTCGCAGGTGCCGCCGGCGACAGCGGGCCCGCTGCCGGCGCGGTGGTGTCCGCAGTGGCGGTGGCCAGCGTCGGCAGCGCCGCCGTCGTGGGCGCAGCACCGGCGGCGGTCCCGGCAGGCGCTGGCGCGACCGGCACGGGCACCGCAACCGGCAGCCCGTTCAACGCCAAGCCGGCCAGGCCGAACGGCGGCCACGCTGCATCGTCGTCCGCCGCCTCGGCCACCGGCTTGTCGGCGGTGGCGGGCGGCGCGGTGCTGGTATCGGTCGTGGCAGGCGTCTCGGCGGTGTCTTTGCTGCTGGCGCTGCCGGGGCGTGGTGCGGTGTCCTTGCCGGTATCCGGCGTGGCGGCGTCCTTGCCCGCAGGCGCCTCGCGGCGGCCGGCGGGTTTGCTTGATGCCTCCGGGCCAGCCGCATCGCGGCCGGGCTTGAGCATCGCGTCAAACTCCCGACGGTCGCTGCCGCCGGATGCATCGGGACGGCTGCCGGAGGCGCCGGCAGTGCTGGACTGTGCCGGCGCGGTGCCGCCGAGCAGGGCTGACGGCGTCATGGCGTGCCTCCGTTTTCGCTGTCTTCGCGTTGCGCCTGGCGCGACCGGCGTGCACCCAGATCATCCATTTCGCGCTGGTCGCGGCGATCGGTGACCACCTTCTCCTGCGCGCGGTAACTGGCGGCCAGCTGTTCAAGGACCTGCTTGTCACGGCTGGCCAGGATCAGACGCGCGCGCTCGGCCTCGACCTTCTCGCGGTTGTTGTCCACGGTCTGCCGCTGCTGGGCCACCGCGCTGTCCAGGCGATCCAGGAACGCGCGCCGGTTCATCAGCTGCGCCGGACTGGTCGCGGCCATCTGCGCGCCAGCATATTCGTCGGCATAGCGGCGCAGCTCATCCAGCCGCGACACATGCGTGTCGAGGGAGCGCTGGCGCTCGGCGAGGTCGCGCGCGACCTCGTCCTCGTGGTCCTGGGCGCGCTTCAGCAATGGGTCGAATCGCTTGGATTGCATCATGGCTTAACTCTCTGGTTCCACCAGCCGCTTGAGGGCGGCCTGACTGTGCGGCAGGTCGGCGGCTTTGCCGACGTCCTGGCCGAGGAATTCAACGATGTCCGACCAGCGCTCCAGCGCCTCGTCGGTCGCCGGGTCATTGCCGCGCTGATAGGCGCCGATCGCGATCAGATCGCGGTTGGCCGAGTACGCCGAGACCAGCCGCTTGAGCTTGCGGATGCGCAGGCGCCACGGCTCGTCGGCGATTTCCGTGACCACGCGGCTGACCGACGATTCCACGTCGATCGCCGGGTACAGACCGCTGTCGGCGACGCGCCGCGAGAGCAGGATGTGGCCGTCCAGAATCGCGCGGGCGGCATCGGCGATCGGATCCTGCGGATCATCGCCTTCGGTCAGCACGGTGTAGAACGCGGTGATCGAACCGCGGCCCTTGGCTCCATTGCCGGCGCGCTCGACCAGGGCCGGCAGCTTGGCGAACACGGACGGCGGATAGCCGCGCGTGGTCGGCGGCTCACCGACGGACAGGCCGATCTCGCGCTGGGCCTGTGCGAAGCGGGTCAGCGAGTCCATCAGCAGCAGGACATTCAAGCCTTGGTCGCGGAACCATTCGGCGATCGCGGTCGCACGGTAGGCGCCGTGCAGGCGCGCCAGCGGCGGTCGGTCGGCCGGGCTGGCCACCACCACCGCGCGGCGCAGGCCTTCTTCGCCCAGCGTGCTTTCCACGAAGTCGCGGACTTCGCGGCCACGTTCGCCGATCAGGCCGACCACGATCACGTCGGCGGCGGTGTAGCGCGTCATCATCCCCAGCAGGGTCGATTTACCGACACCGGAACCGGCAAACAGGCCGACACGCTGGCCGCGGCCGATCGGCAGCAGCGCGTTGATCGCGCGTACGCCCACGTCCAGCGGCTGGGTGATCGGCTCACGGGCCAGCGGATTGATCGACACGCCGGCCATGCCGACGGTGCCTTCAGCGCGGATCGGGCCCTTGCCATCCAGCGGCACGCCGTCGCTGTCGATGACGCGGCCGAGCAGGCCTTCGCCCACTTCCACACCGCCGCGTCCCAGGGCGGGCACGACCCGCGCATTGGGCAGCAGGCCATGCAGTTCTGCGCTGGGCATCAGATAGGTGCGTTCACCGGCAAAGCCGACCACTTCGGCATCCACCCAGCCACCGTCGGCGACTTCGACCTTGCAGCTGGCGCCCATCGGCGCTTCGCAGCCGACCGCTTCCAGGGTCAGGCCAACCGCGCGGCGCAGCACGCCTTCGCGGATCAGGCCACGGCCATGCGCGGTATCCGGGCGGATGTTGTCCAGGCGCGAGGCCAGCCGCAGGTTGCGGACGGCGGTCCAATCGGCCGGCGGGGGCAGGGTATCGGTGTTCATGGCGTGGTTCCTGCCTTGCGGATGACCGCATCGAGCGCGCCGCGCAGGCGGGCGTCCAGGGTGCCGTCAATGCGCACGGTCTCGGCGTGGACCCGCAGGTCGCCGCGGCTCAGGCTGAGATCCGGGGTGAGGCGCTGGTTCGGGGACAGGTTCAATACCGGGGTCAACGCAGCGATGTCGTCCGGGTGCAGACGCACTTCGACCTCGCGGGCGGCGCCGCCGACGGCGTCGACGGCTTCGTTGACCAGTTGCGCCAGCAGCTCCGGCTCGGCTTCATACGCGCGGCCGACCAGATTGCCCGCAATGCGCACGGCCAGTTCGCCGAGCGCGGCGACCACCTCGTTTTCCAACCGCACCAGCGGCCGGCTGAAGTTGTCCAGGATGCCTTCGATCTGTGCGACCAGGCGGCGCACCTCGGCCTGGCCCTGGGCAAGGCCATCGGCGTGACCCTGGTCAAAGCCATCCTTCTCGGCGTTGTCCTGGATCGCCTGGATTTCTTCCAGGGTCGGCAGCTGCAACAACGGCTCCGGTTCCAGCTCCGGATCCGGCTCGGTGAGGTCGAAGTTCTCTTCTTCCGGCGCCGGCTCGGGCACCGCCAGCAGATCGGGGGCAAGCCAGCGCACGGCAGCGTTCACAGCATGGCCTCCGCATTGCCACCAATGGTGACGGTGCCTTCATCGGCCATGCGCTTGACGATCGCCAGGATCTCGCGCTGCGCCACTTCCACATCCGACAGGCGCACCGGACCACGGGCTTCCATGTCTTCCAGCAGGATCTCGGCCGCACGCTGGGACATGTTGCGGGTGATCTTGTCGCGCACCTTGATGTCGGCGCCGCGCAGGGCCAGGCCCAGGCGCTCGCCGCTGACTTCGCGCAGCACCAGCTGCAGTTCGCGGTCGTCCAGATCCACCAGATCGTCGAACACGAACATCAGGTCCTGGATGCGGCCGCTGAGCGGCGCATCGATGCGCGCGATCTCGCCCAGGATCGCCTGGTCCTGGCCACTGTCCATGAAGTTCAGAATGTTGGCCGCGCACTGCACGCCGCCGATGTTGGAGGACTTCAGGTTCTGGTTGCCGGCGAACTGGCGCTCCATGATCTCGTTGAGCTCATTGAGCGCGTTCGGCGGAATGCCATCCAGGGTCGCGATGCGCAGCAGCACATCCACGCGGGTACGCTCGGGCAGCAGCTTGAGCGCGTCGGCGGCCTGGTCGGTTTCCAGATGAGCCATCACGATGGCGATGATCTGCGGGTGCTCGTTGCGGACCAGATCGGCGACGGCGCGCGGATCCATCCACTTCAGGGCATCCAGGCCGGTGGTGTTGCGGCCGAGCAGGATCCGGTCGATCAGGTTACCGGCCTTCTCCGTGCCCAGCGCCTGCACCAGCATGTTGCGGATGTAGTCGTCCGAGCCCACGCCCAGCGAGGTCTTGGACCCCAGTTCGGCACCGAACTGGTCCATGACCCGCTCGACCTGTTCGCGGGTGATGTCGGTCATGGTCGCCATGGCGATGCCGATCTTCTGCACTTCCTTGGGTTCCATGTGGCGCAGCACTTCGGCCGCATCCAGTTCACCCAGCGACAGCAGCAGCACGGCAGCGCGTTGAACGCCGGTCAGGGGCACGTTCTCAGTCATTGGCCACCCACCCCTTGACCACCTGGGCCACGCGCTTGGAATCGGTCTTTACAGCTTCACGCGCCATGCGCAGTCGTTCCTCGTAAGAGTCCACCGGCAGCGCCAGGGGTTCATGTCCAGCCGCGTTCAGGCGTTCGCTGCCGATGGCGGGCAAGCCCTCGTCATCGTCGACCAGCTGCACGTCGGCCGTGTGGGGTTCCAGCTCTTCTTCCTTGCCCTTGTTCTGGCCGGTGATCGAGCGCAGCGCCGGGCGCAGCACACCAAACACCAGGGCCAGCACCACGATCGCGCCGAGCAGCAGACGCAGTGCGTCCTGGACCTGCGGCAGCTCCCACCACTTCGGGCCTTCGACCGGGGTGACTTCCCGCACGAACGGGGCATTCATCACCGAGACCGTGTCGCCACGCTCGGCATCGAAGCCGACCGCCTGTTTGACCAGCGCTTCGACGCGGGTGAGTTCGGCAGCGGAGAGGGCCTGGTCGGCCATCTTGCCGTTGGCACCGGCGCGCGGCACGTTGTCCACCAGCACCGCCACCGAGACGCGCTTGATGCGACCGGCCGGCTGGCGGGTGTGCTGCAGGGTGCGATCCAGCTCGTAGTTGCGGGTCGCGTTCTTGGAGCTTTCCGTCGGTGCCTGCGCGGTGGCCGGTGCGGCAGCGGGGCCGGGCGGGGTATTGCTGGCGGCACCAGGCACGCCCTGCGGGCCGGGCACGTTGGTGCTGTTTTCGCTCATCTGCTCGCTGCGCAGCTTCTGCGGCTCGCCGTTATAGAGCTCACGGGCTTCCTCGATCACCGAGAAGTCCATGTCCACGCTCACTTCCGGGTTGACGCGGCCGGGGCCGGTCATCGGCTCGAGCAGTTCGCGGATGCGCTGGTTGAACGAGGTTTCCTGGCGACGCACCTGCTCGAACTGCGCGGCATTCATCGCCGCCTCGCTGTTCGGGTCGGAGACGCTGAGCATGCGACCGCTCTGGTCGACCACGGTCACCCGTTCCGGGGCGAGGTCGGGAATGCTGGCAGCGACCATGTGCACGATCGCATCGATCTGGCCGCGCTCCAGTTGCTGGCCGCCGCGCAGCTCCAGCACTACCGAGGCGCTGGCGACATCGCGCTGGCGGGTGAAGGCGCTGGGCTTGGGAATGGCCAGGTGCACGCGCGAATCGCGGACCGGGCGCAGCGTATTGATGGTGCGCGAGAGTTCGGTTTCCAGCGAGTGCTGGTAGCGGGCGTTCTCCATGAACTGGCTGACGCCGAAGCCGGGGTCACGCTCCATCAGCTCAAAGCCCAGACGACCGCTGTCGGTCAGCCCGGAGCTGGCCAGCTTGAGGCGGGCATCGTGCAGGTTCTTTTCCGGCACGGTGATGCCACCGGTGGCCTGGTCCAGTTCAAACGGAATCTGCGCGGCGCGCAGCAGGTCGGTGGCTTCGGCTGTGGCCTTCTGGTCCAGCCCGGTGTACAGCGGCACCATGCCGGGCTTCTGCGACCAGAAGAACACAAACAGGCCTGCCGCCACAGCCACGGCGATCATCGCCATCAGGCCGAGCCGACGGGTGATCTGCAGGCTTTGCAGCCGGTCGAACCACTGCCCAGCCTTTTCGGTGTTCAGCGATTCTTTGGAGAGCGACAGGGCCATGCGTTTCTATCCTTACAGCGGCATGTTCATCACGTCCTGATAAGCCTGGACGAGACGGTTACGGACTTCCACGGTGGCGCGGAAGGCGATCTGGGACTGCTGCGAGGCGACCATGACCTTGGCCAGGTCCGCACCGGGCTCACCCAGTTCGAAGGACTTGGCCAGGGCGCCGGATTTCTGTTGCGCATCGTTGACGCCGGCGATGGCGCCACGCAGGGTTTCGGTGAAGCTGGGGCCCTGGATCTCCTGGGGGGATACCAGGCCCTGGATGGCATTGCTGCGCGGCACCTCCGTCAGCGGGCTGACGGCAGGCTGCCCAATCTGGGTCTGGAAGGTGCGGATCTGAGAAAGGATCGAGGTGACGGAGTGCGACATCTGGAACGTTCCGAAGCAGGGGATGGGTTTCGAGTGAATACGTTGCAAGTGCCGTGCCGAAAGTGATGAGTGATTCAGTTTCGTAACGGTGGCGGGGGTTTGCGGGGTCAGCGTCTCCGGCGGGGGTGGCCGTGGTGTACGTGAGGTGCGGCTGCCTGACCCAGTGACGGTTTGACGCGCTGACGTGCCGGAGAGTCGACGCCGGAAAACCGGCGGGTCGGTCGGGCGGTGGGCCACGATGCCCTTGCCGGCGAATGTCCCCCGGCGCCGGCCTGCGGCCGACCCCTCCTCCTTTATTTCGCCCACAAGGGCATCGCGACCCACCGTGTCGAGGCTGCTGGCGGCCACCCGTCAGATCCACAAAAAAGCCCGGGACATGCCCGGGCTTCTGGTTTCCTTGTGGCGTTCTGCTCAGCCAGTCAGTTCGGTCTGGTCGCGTTCGATGCCGTACTTGCGCAGTTTTTCCACCAACGTGGTGCGGCGCAGGCCGAGCAGCTGGGCCGCATGCGCGACGACGCCCTGGGTGCGCTCCAGCGCTTCGTTGATCAAGGTCAGCTCGATGTTGGCCATGTGGTTGCGCAGGTCCAGGCCGTCGTCGGGCAGGGCCGCAGCGCGGTTGGCCGGAGCGCCGCCGTTCTCCGCCGAGGTGGTGCCTTGGCTGCCCGGGGTGTGGAACGAAAAGCTGCGCAGGTCCAGGCGTTCATCGGCCAGCGGCGCCGGTGCTGCGGCGGCCACCGGTGCAGTGATGGCGAAATCACCGCGGTAGCGGGCCGGAAGATCCTGCACGCGCACGTTGCCACTGGGGTGCAGCACGGCCAGGCGTTCGACCAGATTGGTCAGCTCGCGCACGTTGCCCGGCCATTCGTAACTGGCCAGCGCCTGCATTGCTTCGGCGGTGAAGCGCACTTCGCCGCGGCCGGTGCGGGCCAGCTGGCCGGCAATGGTGGTCACCAGCGCCGGCAGGTCTTCGCTACGCTCACGCAGGGCCGGCACATCGATGGGGAATACGTTGAGGCGATAGAACAGATCCTCGCGGAACTTGCCGTCGGCGATGCGCGTTTCCAGATCGCGGTGGGTCGCGGCGATCACGCGCACGTTGCAGCGGATGGTCTGGTTGCCGCCGACGCGCTCGAAGCTGCGCTCCTGCAGCACGCGCAGCAGCTTGACCTGCATCGGCAGGCTCATGTCGCCGATCTCATCCAGCAGCAGGGTGCCGCCTTCGGCCATTTCGAAACGGCCCTTGCGTGCGCTCAGTGCACCGGTGAAAGCGCCTTTTTCGTGACCGAACAATTCGCTTTCCAGCAGGTCCGGCGGGATCGCGCCGCAGTTGATCGCCACGAAGGGCCCATCACGACGCGGGGAGCGCTGGTGGATCGAGCGCGAGACGACTTCCTTGCCGGTGCCCGATTCGCCCAGCACCAGCACGGTGGTGTCGAAGGCGGCGACCTGCTCGATCATGCGGCGCAGCTGGGTGACCGCAACGCCTTCGCCGGTCGGGCCCTGGTCCTGCACGGCACCGGCCTGGTGTTCGGCATCCAGGCGCTTGAGGCTGGCGCGGCGCAGCAGGCCTTCCATCTGGGCGTGGCGCAGCGGCGCCTCCAGCGGCCAGACGTTGGCTTCGTGCAGACCGTGCTGCTGTGCGAACGCGGTGGTATCGCCGTCGATCAACATCACCGGCGGGGGCAGGGCGCCCTTGCCCAGCCACGCGAACAACGCATCGCTGCGGTCGGAATTGTCCAGGCTGCCGATGATGGCAGCCATCCAGTCATTGGGGCGGTGGCGGGTGACGTCGAAATCGTTGGCATCGGCCACCCAGCGCGGGTTGAAGTCCATGAACTCCAGCAGCGCGACGGTGCGCTCAGCCCGGACCGCGTCGTTGTCCACCACCAGGATGCGCGATTCACTCATGGCCTGGTTCCTTCAGGCCTTCCAGGATCGGCATCACTTCCTGGATGTAGGAGAGCTTGCTGACGAAGTTGTCCGCCCCGGCGCGCAGGGCGTGTTCGCGGTGTTCAGCATCATCGAAATGGCTGGCGATCACGATGTACGGCGCGTCATCCTGCGATTTGATCAGGCGCGTCGCCTGCAGGCCGCCCATTTCCGGCATGGCCAGATCCATCAGCACCACCTGCGGGCGCAGCGACTCGGAACGTTCGATTGCTTCCAGGCCGTTGGCAGCGCTGCCGATGACATCGAGCCAATCGACCTTGCGGAAGTGGCGCATCGCAGCGTTGATGAAACCCTCGTGGTCGTCGACCAGCAGCACGGTGAGCTTGTTCATGTCGTCCATTTCCTTCAGCCCACCCGGGCCAATTGCGGGGTGCTGGCATGGCTGCGGCGGCGTTCGCGCGCCGGAGCGATGTCCAGTTGTTCGCGGTATTTTGCAACGGTCCGGCGGGCAATGTTCACCCCCTGGCGCGAAAGCAGGCCGGCGATGGCCTCATCGGCCAGCGGGCGGGCCGCCGGCTCGGACTCGATCAGGCGACGCACCATGGCTTTGACGGCCTGGCCGGAGACGCTCGCACCTTCCAGGCGCACGGCGAAGAAGTGCTTCAGTTCCAGCGTGCCGCGCGGCGTCTGCAGATATTTGCCGGTGGTGATGCGCGAGACGGTCGACTCGTGCATGCCGATCTCATCGGCCACTTCCTTCAGGGTGAGTGGCGCCATCGCCTCCTCGCCACGGGTCAGGAAGCCGGACTGCCGTTCGATGATCACCCGCGCGGTGCGCAGCAGGGTGTCATAGCGCATCGACAGGCCACGGGTCAGCCAGCGGGCTTCCTGCAGCATGTCGCGCAGTGGCTGCGCCGCTTCGCTGGTCTCGGCCAGGGCCTGTTCGTAATGCGGGTTGATGCTCAGGCGACGGCTGGTGGCCGGGTTCAGCGCGACGCGCCACTGGCCATCGGCATGCCAGGCGACCACGTCGGGGATCACCACACCATTGGAATCGGGCAGCAGGCTCTCACCCGGGCGCGGCTGTAGCGACAGGATCAGGCGGACGGCTTCGTGGATGTCGGCGACTTCGGCGTCCAGCTGCTGGGCGAGCGCGGCGTAGTCATGCGTGGCCAGCGCGGCCAGCCCATCGTCGAGCACGCGCTGGGCCAAGTGCCGGGCCGGCACGCGACCGGGCAGGGTGCGCAGCTGCACGCTCAGGCATTCGTGCAGGTTCTGGGCGGCCAGGCCAGCCGGGTCGCCGTGCAGAATGCGCTGCCGGACTGCTTCCACGCCGGCGGCATCCACGTCGCAATGCGCGCTGGCGAGCAGGGTCAGCTGCGCCAGCGGGGCATCCAGATAACCGGTGTCATCGCAGTGTTCCAGCCAGAAACCGGCGACGGCCAGTTCGCGATCGTCCAGTTCCATCGCCAGGCGCTGCAGGACGCGCAGCTGCGGGTCGGTGGATTCGCCGGCGGCGACGCGCTGCATGCGGTCATCATCGCCGTCCTGCCAACCGGCACCGGCCACGTCCCACATGGTGCTCTCGGGCAGCTCGTCGAAGGCGGCCACGTCCTGGGCCGTGACGGCCTCGGCGGTGTCGGCAGCGACGGGCTCGGGGGCCTCTTCGATCTCCAGCAGCGGGTTTGTTTCCAATGCGCGGCGGATTTCCAGCTCCAGCTGCATGCCATCGAGCTGCAACAGACGGATCGACTGCAGCAGTTGCGGCGTGAGGTGAAGCTGCTGACCCATCTGGGTCGACATGGAGGCTTTCAAGGCGTTTCCCCGATCACGCCGAGTCCCCGGCGCGTTATGGAACACATCTTGCTTCTGTTCCGGTGGCACCGGAATCAGGGGGTTCCTGAGCGGGGTCGTCAAATCCCCGACACCATGTAGGGAAAACCACTACACCGACACGTCATTTTGACGCATTTGCTGGTGCAGCCCCCCATGGCAGCGGCCTGGCGGCCGTGTGCCGCATCAGAATCCTGACGTGGGAGCCAGTCCGTGGCCGAAAAGCGCCACCGAACCGTCGCCGATCATTCCAGCTCGTGCTGGTGGCGCGCGGCGAGCAGCACCAGATCGGTGGCGCGGCGGCAGCCCAGCGACTCCATCATGCGGGCACGGTGGGTCTCCACCGTCTTGACGCTGATGCCCAGGTCGGCGGCGATTTCCTTGTTGCTCTCGCCTTTCCCGATCTGGCGCAGGATCTCGCGCTGACGCGGCGACAGGGCCGCCACACCCACCGGCTTCTCCTTGCCGAGCATCGGCGCCAGCATCTTTGCCGAGATCTGCGGGCTCAGGAACACCTGGCCGGCATGGGCGGCGCGCAGGGCCAGTTCCAGTTCCTGGGGGGCGGCATCCTTGACCACGAAGCCGACGGCGCCACGGTCGAGTGCATCGCGCACATGCACGGCGTCATCGTGCATGGTCATCATCACCACGCGTGAGCCGGGGGTACGCAGCAGAATGTCGCTCAGCGCTTCCAGCCCGGTACGGCCGGGCAGGGAGAGGTCCATCAGCACCACGTCCGGCGCATGCTGCACGCTCAGCTGCAGGGCCTGCTCGGCATTGCTCGCCTCGGCGACGACGTCCACGTCGGTGAAGCCCTGCAGGAGGCGGCTGAGGCCGGCACGGACCAGGGTGTGATCGTCGACAATGAGTACGCGCACAGGCTACTAGGGGAGCGGGGAGGCGGTAACCTTAACGGAGTGGCGGGCCAGCGCCAAGCCGACTGGGTCACAGTCGGTACCGTATGGTCAGCGCAGACGCCGCGCTTCGGCAATCTGGCGGCGATGCAGGCGGAACAAATGCCGCTCCAGTGCCATTTCCAGCGCGTCGCTCAGGCCCTCGAAGCGCAGCCACAGATAATGCGCGCCGGCGCCATTGGCGGTCTCGGCCACGATCACCACGGGCAGATCGATATGGTCGGGCAGCCAATCGCAGGGCTGCAGCCGGATCACGCCCTGGCTGCCAGCCGCGGCGCCG
This sequence comes from Stenotrophomonas sp. SRS1, assembly GCF_026130205.1. Taxonomy (NCBI): domain Bacteria; kingdom Pseudomonadati; phylum Pseudomonadota; class Gammaproteobacteria; order Lysobacterales; family Lysobacteraceae; genus Stenotrophomonas; species Stenotrophomonas sp. SRS1. The sequence goes on from NZ_JAINFD010000001.1 coordinate 284,635, forward strand.
GTACGCATGCCCTGTTCAATCCGGATACCCCGGCGGGACCAGCGCAGCGGACGCAGTGGCAGATCCTGGGCGCTCTGGCGGACCAGTCGGCCCAGCAGCACCATCACCAGGTCCAGCTTGGCTTCCAGGCGCTGCACCTGCAGCGTGGCGTCGCTGCGGTCATCGTGCCCGTCATCGCTGCGGGCATCTTCCACCAGGGCCACGCTGCGCAGCAGGGTTTCGGCGGTGCCCGGGCGGATCACCGCGCTGCCGATGCGGAACTCGGCCGGCAGCGCCAGTTCGCAGCTCAGCGTCTCATCGAACAGCTCGCTTTCGGCGGGGTGATGGATCTCGCTGGCGCGAAGGTCGGTCATGACAAGGATTCTGCGGTCAGGTACGCATGCGCGGCGCGAAGTGACTGGCGGCCGTTGTGGAGATGCCGGCTGGCTTCTTCGCGCTGACGCATCATGAACAGCATGATGCGCTGCTGGCGTGCCTGCAGGGAAGACAGGCCCGGGACGTCGAACAATGCCGACGGGCCGGCCAGGTAGGTGGTCTGGGCGGCATCGAGGGCATCCAGCTGCAGGCCGGCCTCATCGAAGTTCTCTTCCTGCAGCGCCGTCTCCAGGGCGTCCAGACGGGCGTTGAGCGAGCCCAGCGACGTCATGGGGTGGCCTGCTCAGCGTGGCGCTGCTGGTGCGGGATGGCATTCCAGGCCGCATCGATCTCGCCCAGCAGTTCCAGCGCCTCGGTCAGCGCGGCCGGATCGTTGTGCAGATTGGCTTCGGTCAGGCGCTGCATCACGTAGTCGTACAGCGAGGACAGATTGCCGGCGATCTCGCCACCCGCTTCATGGTCCAGCGAGCCGTTGAGGTGACCGACGATCGCACAGACCTCGCCGATCGCCTTGCCCTTGCGCGCCTGGTCGCCGCGTTCCAGGCAGGCCAGGGCGAGTCGAAGTCGTTCGCAGGCACCGGCGAGCAGCAGCGCGACCAGCTTGTGCGGGTCGGCATCGGTGATGGCGCTCTGTACGCCGACCTGGCGGTACTGCTCGGTGAATTGACGGTTGGAACCGTACATCAATCATGTCTCCTTCGTTCGGGGCCGCGAGGTTCGCGACATCGTCGGCACCGGGTGGAGCCTGCGGGGTGTCCTGCGTGTGGTATCGGCAGCGGACCGGTTCAACTTGAGTCCGCTGCCGTGATCGATCAGCCGTTGAGCTGCGAGAGCTGGGTGGTCAGGCTGGACATCGTCTGGCTCATCTTGCTCATCAGCGAATCCAGCGCCAGAAACTGCTTCTTGTAGCGTTCCGACACGCCTTCCATGCGCACGTCCAGCGCCTTGCGACGCTTGTCGATATCGGTCAGCGTGCTGTTGATGCTCTTGGTGCGCGACACGAACGCGCCTTCCTTGCCCACGGCGGTGCTGACGTAGCCATCCACCACGGCAAACAGCTTGGCCGCCGCGCCATCGTCGCCGGTCAGCGCCTCACGGACTGCACCGCCCTGGTTGACCAGGGCCGCGTCGAACTTGGCGGCATCCAGGACCAGGCTGCCGTCGGCATTGGGATAGCCGCGGGTCTGCAGGCCGAGCGTCTTCGGGTCCAGCCCGTTGGCGGCCAGGTCCTTGAGAATGCCGCCCATCAGGCCGCGCAACTGGCTCGAGGCACCGCGCATCTGCGCATCGCCGGTCAGCGAAGACGGGGACTTGTTCTCGATGTCGTACTTGGTCGCGGTGTTGATCGCGGCGATCGCGCCGTTGTAGGCGGTCACGAAGTCCTGCATCACCTTGCGCGCTGCGGCGGCATCGGTGGTGATGGTGACGGTGCTGTCGCCTTCCTTCTTCAGGTTCAGGGTCAGGCCCGGCACCACATCGGTCACGGTGTTTTCGCTGCTGACCACGGCCACGCCGTCGATGGTCAGCTTGGCATCGGTCGCCGGGGTGCGCTCGCTCAGGCTGTCGGCCAGTGCCGTCAACTTGGCGTTGGACGGGTCGGCGGTCAGCTTGATCGCATTGGCCGTGCCGGACTTGCCCTGGGAGATCGACAGGAACTGATTGTCGCCGGAGGTGATCAGGGTGGCCTGCACGCCCGAGGCACGACCGGCCTTCTCGATCTTGGTCCGGATCGAGCTGAGCGTGTCATCGGCTGCGACGTCGATGTTGAGCGTCTTCTGCTTGTCGCCGACGCCGACGGTGAGCGTCAGGGTTCCGGCGCCGAACGTATCCGTCTTGGGCAGGGAGGTGTCGGCGATCCACTTGTGCGCCGTCGCCAGCTGTTCCACATGGATGGTGTGCGTACCGGCGGCGGCCAGGTTGGTACCGGTCGCTGTCAAGATTTCGTCGGTACCGGATTTGCTGGCGCTCACGGTGCGCGCATCGAACGCGGTCTCGGCCTTCAGCGCTTTGAGCGCCGTATTGAGCGTGTCGAACGCGGATTTGACCGTGCCGATCGCCGAAAGCTGCATCTTGGCCTTGGACTGCTGCAGGTTCAGTGCATTGTCCGCCGGCTTGCGATCGGCAGCCACCAGGCTGCTGACCATGCCGGAAATATCGAGTCCTGAACCGATGCCGCCGTAACCGAAGTCCGCCACGTTGTATCTCCTGTGTGTTGCCACTGCCACATGGTGCAGGGCGATGCCATCAACGAAATTAGCGGCCGTAGCCGCCGGGTCTTTAGAACTCTCGTTGATGCAGGAGTTGTGCCAGCAACCTGGCGCCGGATTTGGCACGGCGGTTGCAGGTAGCTCGGGGCAGGGCGGCGATGTGCGCTCATGCCAGAGGGTCTGTAAAAAACCCTCCTCCAATGCAGAGGAGGGGTCAGGCTACTGAAAAACGGGGGGAGACGAAGCCACCCGAGGTGTTCAGTCAAACAACCAGCGCTGATAACAGTTCTGCCGCAGGGGCGGGCCATGGCCACGAAGATGTGGCGACCGGGAGAGAGTCCGGCTCATGGCCATGGCCCGTTCCTGCGTGACGATTGCGATGCTTCGGGATGCTCCCGCCACCGGCTGAAGCCGGCGGCGGGAGCGGTACTTCTTTGGATCAGCGCAGGAGGCTCATCACGTTCTGCGGCACCTGGTTGGCCTGGGCCAGCATGGCCGTACCGGCCTGCTGCAGGATCTGGGTGCGGGTCAGTTCGGCGGTTTCCTTGGCGAAATCGGTATCGCGGATACGGCTGCGCGAGGAGGCCAGGTTTTCCGACGAGGTCTGCAGGTTCGCGACCACCGAGGTGAAGCGGTTCTGCACGGCACCGAGGTCAGCACGGGTGCTGTTGATGGCGTTCAGTGCCTTGTCGACGATTTCCAGGGCCTGCTGGGCGCCCGCCACGTCCTCGATGTTGACGTCTTTCAGCATTTCGCCCTTTGCCGGAGCAGTGGCGGTACCGGCAACGGCACCGGTCGTGTAGCCGACAACACCGCTCGTGAGGCCAGCAGTGACCTTCATCGCACTCCAATCCCCGTCCTTGTCGACGCTTTCTTTCACGGAGGTAAGTTCGATGGCACCGGCGGTGCCCGCCTTTGCATACACGCCCGTTTCACCGATCTTGGCGTTGATGGCGGTGGTGACAGCAGTGACCAAGGCCTGACGGTCATCGGCAGCGACACCAGTAGCCGTCACCTCCACGTCATCAATCTTGATGCCCTGCGTCAGACTGCCACCACTGATCTCCAGGCCGGAGAACTTGATGGTCTTGCCTTTATCCGCGGCCGCATCCGTGCCGGCTGCGATGGTTATGGTCTGCTTGTCGAACAGTGCATTGCCCAGCGCGTCGGACTTCGCGTCTACAACCTTGTCGATTGCGATGGCCTGGCCAGCATTGGCGCCCACCTGGAACAACTGGCTGGAGAACGAGCCGTCCAGCAGCTTGGTGCCGTTGAACTCGGACTGCTTGGCAACGCGGTCGATTTCGCTGACCAGCTGGGTCACTTCGGACTGCAGGGCCTTACGGTCGCTGGCAGAGTTGGTGGCGTTGGACGACTGGACAGACAGCTCACGGATACGCTGAAGATTGTTGCCGATTTCGGTCAGCGAGCCTTCGGCGACCTGGGCCAGCGAGATGCCGTCGTTGGCGTTGCGGATGGCAACGTCGGTACCGCGGATCTGCGTGCCGAAACGCTCGGAGATGGCCAGGCCAGCCGCATCGTCCTTGGCGCTGTTGATGCGCGAGCCGGACGACAGTCGCTGGATGGTGGTGGCCAGCGAGGCGCCGCTGCTGCTCAGGTTGCGCTGAGCATTGAGCGACATCGTGTTGGTGTTGATGACTTGTGCCATGGATATTCCCTCAGGCAGTAATAAGACGTAACGTGTGGGGTGCGGCGCCGGTCATATCCGGCGCCGCGTGCTCAGCTGGATCAGCGCAGGAGGCTCATCACGTTCTGCGGCACCTGGTTGGCCTGGGCCAGCATGGCCGTACCGGCCTGCTGCAGGATCTGGGTGCGGGTCAGTTCGGCAGTTTCCTTGGCGAAATCGGTATCGCGGATACGGCTGCGCGAAGAGGCCAGGTTTTCCGACGAGGTCTGCAGATTCGCCACCACCGAGGTGAAGCGGTTCTGCACGGCGCCGAGGTCAGCACGGGTGCTATTGATCGAATTCAGGGCCTTGTCAACGATCTCCAACGCCTGCTGGGCACCCGAGACACTCGAGACGTCCACATCTGCGAGCTTGCTGGAGGTGACATCCACCATGGTGCCGCCGTCATCGCTGGTCTCTGTCAGGCCAGTCGCACCAATATCACCTGCGGTGGCGGCGCTCAGGGCAAACGTCTGGCCGGCTCGCACCGACGTCAGGCTGATGGTGCGATCGTCGACGCTGGCCTGGACACCGGTCTCGCCGATCTTTGCGTTGATCGCAGCAGCAGTTGCCTTGGTGATTGATTCACCGGCTTTCACCGTGAATGCGTCCAACACGACATCCGTGACCTTGTTGTCCGCGTCCGTGACTTTGATGGTCAACTTGGACACATTCATGTCGGCAGTGGCTTTATCCGTGTCAACCGCGTCGGTGGCCGGCGGGCCGGCGGTTGCCTCGGTGTAGAGGCGGGTGCCAGTGTAGACATTGGCGAAGTTTGCAGTACCCAGCGAGCTGGTCTTGGCATCCACAACCTTATCGATTGCGATGGCCTGGCCGGCGTTTGCACCAACCTGGAACAACTGGCTGGAGAACGAACCATCGAGCAGCTTGGTACCGTTGAACTCGGACTGCTTGGCAACGCGGTCGATTTCGCTCTTGAGCTGCGTTACTTCGGCCTGCAGCGCCTTGCGGTCGCTGGCGGAGTTGGTGGCATTCGACGACTGCACGGCCAGCTCACGGATACGCTGCAGGTTGTTGCCGATTTCGGTCAGCGAACCTTCGGCGACCTGGGCCAGCGAGATGCCGTCGTTGGCGTTGCGGATGGCAACGTCGGTACCGCGGATCTGGGTGCCGAAACGCTCGGAGATGGCCAGACCGGCCGCATCGTCCTTGGCGCTGTTGATGCGCGAGCCCGACGACAGGCGCTGGATGGTGGTGGCCAGCGAGGCGCCGCTGCTGCTCAGGTTGCGCTGAGCATTGAGCGACATCGTGTTGGTATTGATGACTTGTGCCATGGTGTTTTCCTCTTTCGATACGTCAGTTTTTGCCGTGGTAACCTGCGCCGTTCAAGTGGGCACAGGCATGGAGATCGCTGCTTAGCGCAGCAGGCTCATCACGTTCTGCGGCACCTGGTTGGCCTGGGCCAGCATGGCCGTACCGGCCTGCTGCAGGATCTGGGTGCGGGTCAGTTCCGCGGTTTCCTTGGCGAAATCGGTATCGCGGATACGGCTGCGCGAAGAGGCCAGGTTTTCCGACGAGGTCTGCAGATTCGCCACCACCGAGGTGAAGCGGTTCTGCACGGCGCCGAGGTCAGCACGGGTGCTATTGATGGCGCCCAGTGCCTTGTCGACGATCTCCAGCGCCTGCTGTGCGCCCTTGACGCTATCGACATTCACTTCCGACAGCATCTTGCCGTCCTTGGCAGCGCCAGCGGTGAGTGCAACACTGCCTACTGCGACGGTGCCGGTCGGGGCAGCCATCGTGCCGGTACCGGCGGTCACTGTCATGCCGCTAAAAACGCCATCGCTGTCGATGCTTTCCTTGACAGAGGTCAGCGTGATTTCTCCCGCCGTTTCACCCACTTCAGCGTAGACACCGGTTTCGCCGATCTTTGCATTGATAGCGGTAGTTACCGCCGCGACGAGAGCTTTCTGATCGTCGGCAATGACGCCGGTCGAAGTGATCTCGACCTTGTCGATCTTGATGCCTGCGGCCAAGCTGCCGCCACCAATGGTCAAGCCGTCGTAGGAGATTGCCTTGCCCTTGTCAGCCGCGACAATGCCCGTCGCCGTGATGCTCAATGCGCGGTCATCAAACGCAGCATTTCCCAACGCATTGGCTTTTGCATCGACAACCTTATCGATGGCGATCGCCTGACCTGCGTTGGCGCCGACCTGGAAGAGCTGGCTGGAGAACGAACCGTCCAGCAGCTTGGTGCCGTTGAACTCGGACTGCTTGGCAACGCGGTCGATTTCGCTCTTGAGCTGCGTTACTTCGGCCTGCAGCGCCTTGCGGTCGCTGGCCGAGTTGGTGGCATTCGACGACTGCACGGCCAGCTCACGGATACGCTGCAGGTTGTTGCCGATTTCGGTCAGCGAACCTTCGGCGACCTGGGCCAGCGAGATGCCGTCGTTGGCGTTGCGGATGGCAACGTCGGTACCGCGGATCTGCGTGCCGAAACGCTCTGAGATGGCCAGGCCGGCCGCATCGTCCTTGGCGCTGTTGATGCGCGAGCCCGACGACAGGCGCTGGATGGTGGTGGCCAGCGAGGCGCCGCTGCTGCTCAGGTTGCGCTGAGCATTGAGCGACATCGTGTTGGTGTTGATGACTTGTGCCATGAGGAGAGGTCCTTGAGCAGTTGCACGAGAGTTGGGTTAGACGCCCCTGACGTGCTTCAGGAGCGGCTCATGTCAGCGCTGCAACAGGCTGAGCACGTTCTGGGGCACCTGGTTGGCCTGGGCCAGCATTGCCGTGCCGGCCTGCTGCAGGATCTGGGTACGGGTCAACTCGGCCGTCTCCTTGGCAAAATCGGTGTCGCGGATGCGGCTGCGGGAGGCCGACAGGTTTTCCGAGGAGGTCTGCAGGTTGGCGACCACCGAGGTGAAGCGGTTCTGGATGGCGCCGAGGTCGGCACGGACGCTGTTGACCGATTCCAGCGCCTTGTCGACGATCTCCAAGGCCTGCTGTGCGCCGACGTAGGACGAGACATTCAGGTCCTTGACGAACTGGCCGGTGGCGGCGGCGGCCGCAGCGGTCGGGGCGGCAACGGTGGAGAGCGTGAAGCCCGGCGCCGGGGTGCCGGTGATCACCAGGTCGCGATCCGCTTCGACCGAGGTCAGCTTCAGGGCGTGGGTGTCCGGGGTGCCGGCGGTGGTGACCACCTCGGCATACACACCGGTCTCGCCGATCTTGCTGTTGATCGCGGCGGCGGCAGCGGCCGAGAAGTCCGCAGTGTTGTCCTTTGCCGCGATGTCACCGATGGCTGCACCGTTGATGACGACACCGCTCAGCCCAGCGGCCGCTTCAGCGACGGTGATGGTGGCGCCGGTGGAGGCGGCAGCAAACTTGGCGTTGCCCAGCGCATCGGCCTTGGCATCGACGACGTTGTTGATGGCGATCGACTGGCCGGCGTTGGCGCCGACCTGGAACAGCTGGCTGGTGAAGCTGCCGTCCAGCAGCTTGGTGCCGTTGAAGTCGGACTGCTTGGCGACGCGATCGATTTCGCTGACCAGCTGCTCGACTTCGGCCTGCAGCGCCTTGCGGTCGCTGGCGGAGTTGGTCGCGTTGGAGGCCTGCACGGCCAGTTCGCGGATACGCTGCAGGTTGTTGCCGACTTCGGTCAGCGAACCTTCGGCGACCTGGGCCAGCGAAATGCCGTCATTGGCATTGCGGATGGCGACGTCGGTGCCGCGGATCTGGGTGCCGAAGCGCTCGGAGATCGCCAGGCCAGCGGCGTCGTCTTTTGCGCTGTTGATGCGCAGACCCGACGACAGGCGCTGGATGGTGGTAGCGAGCGAGCTGCCGCTGGTGCTCAGGTTGCGCTGAGCGTTGAGCGACATCGTATTGGTGTTGATTACCTGTGCCATGGGTCGTCTCCCTTATTGGAATCCCGGTGGTGAAAGGAACGAAGCGCCGCCGTTTTTTTGTTTTTGGCTGTGTGCTTCGCTGTTGCCAAATCAATAACGGCGCTTTGTCAACAACCTTTAGGCGGAGATGTGGCTGGAATTGCCGGGGAGCCCCGATAGGGCGGAATTCACGGGCCCATATGGCTTTTGCCCGGGCAGAGGGTGACAGGAGGGGGGGCTGCGGGCAGTAAAGGCGCCGTGGAAACGCGCGCGGGCGCCAGAGCCGTCCCCGGCGTCGATGCCTATAACAGGGCCCAAAACGAAAAGGCCGCGATGCTCAAAGCATCGCGGCCTTCAGGCCAACCCAGGTTGTAGGGGCGGTCAGCGGATCGTGTTGAACAGCGACATCGACTGCATCTGCGAGAACAACGTCTGTGCCGCCTGCAGGGCGGTCTTTTCCAGCTGGTACTGGCTCAACGCATCGGCGTAGTCCAGGTCACGCATCTGCGAGAGCGTGCTCTTGAGGGTCACGACATTCGCCTCGCGCATGTCCGCGGCGTTGTCCAGCATTTTCAGCTGGGCACCGCCGGAGGCGCGGGAGTCGATCATCCGCTCCGAGGCGCGCGCCACGTCGCGCAGGCCGCTTTGCAGCAGGTTCTGCTGGGCTGCCTGCTGGGCAGGGGTGCCGGTGTCCATCTTCAGTGCGCCGATCAGCGAATCCAGGGTGCCGAAGATGTCGCGGCTGGAGGACGGGCTCACCTCGAAGGTGTCACCTGCCGCTGGAACGCCGTCGATATGCAGGCGCACGCCGTTGACCACAATGTCGTCCCCGGTCTTCAGGCTCCCTGCGGACACCACGGTGCCGCCGGCATCGACCAGTTCGTAGGCATCGGCGGCGGTGAAGCGCACGCTGAAGCCCTCGCCATTCCAGCTGCCATCGCCGTTGCGGGTGACGTTGGTGAGCACGCCGGTGCCGGTGTTGCCGGCGGCCGCCGCGGCATCCACATGCCCATCGCCGGTGACGATGCGCATGAAGATTTCGCTGCCGGGCAGGGCGTCGAGCACGTAGGTGTCCGGGCCGACCTCGACCTGGCGCTGGTTCTGGTCGCCGTTGTAGACGATCCGGCCATCGATCTGGCTGAAGGGCGGGCTGCCGTCGTCGGTGCCACCGAATACATAGCGGCCGGTGCCGTCGGTACTGTTGGCCACCGCCAGCAGATTGCCGCGGATCGCCTCGATTTCCGTGACCATGGATTGCTTGTCAGCCGCGGCCAGCGCCGGGTTGTTGGCATAGATGGTCAGTTCGGTGATGCGGCCCATCATGTCGCCGACCTGGGCCAGGGCGTTTTCCTGGATGCCCAGCCGGTTCTGCACGTTGCCGGCGTTGAGCTGCATGCGGTCCAGCGAGGCCAAGGTACGGTCCAGGCCGACCGCGCTGCCGGCCGAGACGGGGTCGTCCTTGGCGGACACGATCTTGCTGCCGGTGGCGATCTGCCGCTCCAGGTGGTTCATCTTGGCCTGTGAAGCGAGCATCAGCGACACCGACTGATTGAACATCATGCCGGTGGAAATACGATTGTTCATGAGCGTACGGCTCCGAGGATCGTCTGGAACATGGTGTCGGCGGTGGAGATCAGCTGCGAGGCAGCCTGGTAGGCCTGCTGCAGGCGGAGCATGTCCGAGGCTTCTTCATCCAGGTTGACCCCGGAGATCGAGTCGCGGGCGGCCTGCGCCTGGTCCGTGATCACCTGCTGGGCCATCAGAGAGTATTCCGCCGAACGCGCGGCCGCACCGACCTGGGTGGTCAGGCCACCAAGCGCGCCACTGAGGGTGACCGTGCCTTCGTTGAACGCCTTGGCCTGCTCGACCTTGGCCAGCAGCAGCGCGTTGCTGTTGTCCGAGGAGCCGGCCGGAGTCGGTCCGATGTTGAACGTGTCGCCCGTCTTGGGCGCGCCGTCGAGGACGAAGCTCCAGCCGTTGGCGGTGATGGTCTGGCCAGCGGTATAGGTGTTGGGTGCTCCGCCATCGATGGTGTATTCGGTGGCGCTGATGAACACGATCGCCGCCGGCGTGCGCAGCGCGGCGTTGTCCGCGTCGGTCACTTTGACCCCGGTCAGCTTGCCGGTGCCGGTATTGGCCATCGCGGCGGTGCCCTTGATCGGGGCGGCAGCGGCCAGGCGGGAGGTGTCGGTGATCGCCACTGCCATGCTGCCGGCCACGCCCGCGGTGGGCTGCAGCAGGAAGCGGTCGTCGGTGGACGGGGTGCCGGTCATGACCAGCTCGACGCCGTTGAGCACCAGCGGGTCGGCAGCGGTGCCGGTGCCGGTCATCGGGATGCTCGCGCCGGTGTCCGCCCGCGAGGCCAGCCACTGGGTGCCGTCGAACTTCATCACGATGTTCTGGCCGTCCAGCTTGGCCAGATCGCCGAAGCGCGCGGTCATCTGGGCGGTGCCCGCATTATTGCTGTTGGCGGTGATGCGCGGGTTGCCGATGTTGAAGAAGTCGCCGCCCATCTGGCCGTAAAGATCGGCACCCTGGCGGTGCACGTCGTTGAAGCTGCTGGCCATGCCGATCGCCAGCTTGCCGAGTTCGGCCTGGGCCGGTGTCAGCACCGTGTCGCGGAACTCCAGCAGGCCGCCGATCTGGCCGCCGAGCGTCTTGGGCTCGATGGTGATCTTCTGGCCCTGGCTTTCCAGCGCCAACTGCAGGCGCTCGGGCTGGTAGGGGTCGGTGACGGTGGTGACCTTGGAGGCCGTGGTTCCCACCACCAGCGCCTGACCGCCGGCGGTGTAGACGTTCATCAGCCCGCCGTCCTGCATCACCGCGTTGCCGCCGGTGTAGCCGACCAGGTTGGCGATCAGTTCGTCACGGCGGTCCAGCAGATCCGGCGCCGCCGTGGCGGCATTGCCACCGATCGCACCATTGAGCTGGGCGATTTCCTTGGCCAGCCGGTTGATCTCGGTGGCGCCGGCGATCAGGCCGTTGTTGACCTCGCCGTTGAGGTTGTTGAGCTGGGTGTTGAGCTGCTGGAAGCGGCCGGACAGGGTCTTGCCGGCATCCAGCACGTTCTGGCGGTCGGCGCTGCCGGAGGCATTGGAGGACAGGCCGCTGACGGAGTCGAAGAAGTTCGACCACACACCGGCGACGTTGGTGGCGGTGTCGGAGAACATGGCGTCCACGCGGTCGGCCATGGTGGACAGCTGCTTCAGGCGCGCCAGTTCACCGCTGCCGTCGAGCAGGCGCGAGATCGCCAGCTGGTCGGCGACACGGCGCACATCGGTGATGCGGGTGCCGTTGCCGACGTCGCCATACCCGTAGTTCTGCGGGTTGGCGGTGGCGAAATCCACCTTCTGCCGGCTGTAGCCCGGCGTCTTGATGTTGGCGACGTTATGGCTGGTGGTCGCCAGGGCGCGCTGGAAAGCGAGCAGGGCGCTGGTGCCGGTGGAGAGAACGCTGGACATGGATTACCTCAACGACGGATGACACCCAGCCCGGTCGGGCTGGCGGTGCTGGCAAAAGTGCGACCCAGGCGCTGGCCGGCATCGGTCACGGCCGCGACGGCGCGTTCGATGGTCGGGCCGCCGGCAATGGCGGCGATCTTGGCGGCATAGGTGGGGTCGGTGGCATAGCCGGCGCGCTGCAGGCCCTGCGCGAAGCTGCGGACGTCGCTGCCGGCCTGGAGGGCGTTCTGGTAACGCGGGCTGGTCTTCAGCAGGCGCACGTAGTCGGCGAAGCTCTCGCCCACCGAGTTGTAGGCGCGGAAGCTGGCGGTTTCGTTACGGCGTACGCCATTGACGTACTCGTGGGTGCCACTGGTGGCGCGCTCGCCCTGCCAACCGTTGGCCTTGATCCCGAACAGATTGTGCGAGCTGTCGCCGCCACTGCGGCGCACCAGCTTGCGGCCCCAGCCGGTCTCCAGAGCAGCCTGGGCGACCAGCGCCTTGGCGTCCACGCCCAGTTCGCGGGCGGCCTGCTGGGCATGGCCCCAGATGCTGGCGACGAAGCCGGCCGGCGTGTGCGGGCCCAGTTCCGCAGCCGCGGTGGAGGCGGCCAGGTTGTCGACCGCGCTGGGGCCGGTGGCGGCCGTGCGGTTGACGTCCTGCCAACGGTCGTCGGCCATCGCCCAGTTGGCGCTGGCTGGATCGGCCTCGGCAGCGGCGGCGTAGGGATCACGACTGCCGATCGCCTCGTGCATCTGGCTGCTCTCGCGCCCGGCGATGAGGTCCAGCGCACGCTCCATCGGCTGCAGGACGGCCGACGGCTCGCTGCCGCCCAGCTGCTGCAGCAGATCCACTTCACTGGGCACCGCCGGCGCCGTCGCCGCAGGCATCGGCAGGCCAGCGGCGGCCGGGGCATTGAGGCGATAGGCGCGCAGTGCGGCGGCCGGGTTGAGCGAGGTATCCACCGGCTTGGCGGTCTCGCCTTCGCCGCCACCGAGCTGGCGCGCGATCATGCTGGACAGGCCCAGCCCGCGGCCGCGGGTCATCGCGTCGGCGATCTTCTGGTCGTACATCTCGCGGAACATGGTGTTTTCGCCGGGGAACAGCGAATCGCCGAAGCTGGCCTCACGCATGCTCTTGATCAGCATCTGGGCGAACTGGCCCTCCAGCTGGCGGGCGACCTTGTCGACCTTGGCCGGGCTGTTGGGCTGGGCGGGGTTGAGTTCCAGCGCAGGTTGAATGCGCATGTCAGATCACCTCCAGCTCGGCACTCAGTGCGCCGGCCTGCTTGAGGGCTTCCAGGATGGCGATCAGGTCGCCAGGGGCCGCGCCGACGGCGTTCACCGCGTGCACGATTTCATCCAGGGTGGTCCCGCCATTGAACTTGAACATGCGGCTGCCATCGGCGGTCGCGGTGATCGTCGACTGGGGCGTGACCGCCGTCTGGCCGCCACTGAAGGCGCCCGGCTGGCTGACGTTGAGGTTCTCCTTGATGGTCACGGTGAGCGAGCCATGCGAGATCGCCGCCGCGCCCACACGGACCTGGGAGCCGATCACCACGGTGCCGGTACGCGAGTTGACCACCACCTTGGCCGGCGCGCTGCCGGGGGTGAGTTCCAGGTTCTCGATACGCGCCAACAGACCGATGCGTGCGCCCGGATCGGACGGCGACTGCACCGAGACGGTGACGCCATCGATGGCACGGGCAGCGCCTTCGCCAAAGGCGTTGTTCAACGCCGCCACCATCCGCGAGACCGTGGTGAAGTCGTTCTTGTGCAGGTTCAAGGTGATGTCGCCACCGCCGCTGAACACGTCCGGCAGAGCACGTTCGACAGTGGCGCCGTTGGGAATGCGGCCGACGCTGGGCACGTTGACCGAGACGCGCGAGCCATCCTTGCCCTGCACGCCGAAGCCGCCGACGATCAGGTTGCCTTGGGCGATCGCGTAGACCTGCCCATCGGCACCGCGCAGCGGCGCCATCAGCAGCGAGCCGCCGCGCAGCGAGACCGCGTTGCCCACCGAGGAGACGGTGATGTCGATCGGCTGGCCCGGCTTGGCGAACGGCGGCAGCTCGGCGTGGATCGCCACGGCCGCCACGTTCTTCAGCTGCGGGTTGACGTTGGCTGGCACGTTGACGCCCAGCTCGCCGAGCAGGTTCTTCAGGCTCTGCACGGTGAAGGGGGCCTGGCTGGTGCGGTCGCCGCTGCCATCCAGGCCGACCACCAGGCCGTACCCGACCAGCGCGTTGCCACGCACGCCGCCAACCTGCGCCAGATCCTTGATGCGCTCGGCGGAGGCGGGTGCAACCAGCGCGAACACGGCCAGCAGCGCCAGCAGCGCGCGCGCCGCGCCGTGCGACACCACGCCTCGTTGCTTCGACGTGTAGAGCGACGCGATGCGTCGCTGCCCGAACAGGGAAAGGAAGAAGGTCATGTCAGGCTCAGTACGGCGACAGCGCCGAGTTGAAGAAGCGGCTCAACCAGCCCATCGCGTTGGACTGGGCGATCGGGCCACGGCCGCCGTAGACGATGCGGGCATCGGCCACACGGCTGGAGGGAATGGTGTTGTCCGGGAAGATGTCCGCCGCGCGCACGATGCCCTGCACCTGCACCAGCTCATCGCCGCGGTTCAGGCGCAGGTTCTTGGCGCCCTGTACCACCAGGTTGCCGTTGGGCAGGCGCTGGATCACGGTGACGGTCACGTTGCCCTGCAGGCGGTTGCTCTGCGCGCTGGTGCCCTTGCCGGTGAAGTCGCGCGACCCGGCCGCGCTGGCGCTGAGGATGTCCTTGCCGCCCAGCGTGACCGGCGCGCCGAAGATCGTCGGCGTGCCGATGCTCAGTTCCGACTCTTTCGAGGTGGAGGTGTTGGCAGTGGTCTGCGCGGTGGTGTTCTCGGTCAGGGTGATCGTGAGCAGGTCGCCCACATCGCGTGCCCGGCGATCCGAGTACAGCTGCAGCCCGGGGCCGGCGGCGTAGATCGCCCCGGCGGTGGCTTCGGCGGACGGCGGCATGACCGGCATGACCGGCGCCATGGCCGGGTACGGCCGGACATCGCCGGCGATCACGCAGCCACTCAGCGTGGCGACGAGGACGGCGGCGGCGAGCAGGCGGAGGGTAGGGGCAAGACGCGACATGGCAGGTTCCCGGTTCGACCGATCAGACGTTCTGGTTGAGGTAGCCGAGCATGGCGTCGGTGGTGGAGATCGCCTTGGCATTCATTTCGTAGGCGCGCTGGGTTTCGATCATCGAGACCAGCTCTTCCACCACGTTGACGTTGCTGCCTTCCAGCGCACCCTGGACCACGGTGCCCAGGCCGTTGAGGCCGGGATTGCCGTTCTGCGCGGGGCCGGAGGCGGTGGTTTCCAGGAAGAGGTTTTCACCGCGGGCCTGCAGGCCGGCCGGATTGACGAAGTCGGTCAGGGTCAGCGCGCCGATTTCCACGGTGGCGGCGTCGTCGGCCATCTTCACGCTGATGGTGCCGTCGGTACCGATGGTCAGCGACTGCGCGCCTTCCGGAATCTGGATGCCCGGCTGCACCGGGTAACCGCTGTTGGTGACCAGCTCGCCATCCTGGTTGCGCTGGAACGAGCCATCGCGGGTGTAGGCCGAGGAGCCGTCCGGCATCTGCACTTCAAAGAAGCCGCGGCCGTTGACCATCACGTCCAGCGCGCGGCCGGTCTGCTGCTGGCTGCCCTGCTCGAAATTCTTGGCGGTGGCGACCACGCGCACACCGGTACCCAGCTGCAGGCCCGAGGGCAGCTGCGTCTGGGCGGAGGACGCGCCACCCGGCTGACGGACCTGCTGGTACAGCAGGTCTTCGAAGCTGGCACGGTCCTGCTTGAAACCGGTGGTGTTGGTGTTGGCGAGGTTGTTGGAAACCACCGACATGCGCGTCTGCTGCGCATCCAGTCCGGTTTTGGCGATCCACAATGCCTGGTTCATGGCGTGATTCCTGTGTTGTAGCGGATGGCCGCGTGGTGCGGCCCTTGTGAAGGGCAATGCATGGCGCGTGCCACAACTGCGCCGGGATTACGTCACGGGCGGTGATCAGCCGCCCAGGCGCAGCAGGCTGTTGGCACTGCGGGCGTTGTCGTCGCCGTGCTTGATCACCTTCACCTGCATTTCGTACTGGCGCTGCAGCTGGATCATCTGCACCAGTGCGCCGGCGGCATCGACGTTGCTGCCTTCCAGCTGCCCGCTTTCCAGCGATTTGCCCTGGGCCTGCACGAACGGCTGCTGCGGATCGGTGTTGCGCATCAGCCCGTCCAGCCCGCGCTCCAGCCGGGCGTCCTCGGCCTGCACCACGCGGATGCGGCCGATGTTGGCCATGGTCTGCGGGCCTTCGCCCAGCGGGATGATCGAGATCGTGCCGTCGTTGCCGATATCCATGGCCTGGTGCGGCGGCACCGCCAGCGGATTGCCGTTCTCATCAAGCACCGGATGGCCGCCGGCGGTGACCAGCTGGCCATTGGGCGTGATCGACAGTGCCGCACCACGGGTGTACGCCTCGCCACCGTCGGCACCGGGCGCCTGCACGGCCAGCCAGTTGCCGGCCTGCAGGGACAGATCCAACGGGTTGCCGGTGAGCTGCTGTGCGCCCATCCGGCGGTTGAAGCCGGCGTCGACGTGCATCGCATCCACACGCGAGGCGTAGCCGGTCCCCTTCACCGGGTAGGCCTCGGTATTGGCGAGCGCCTCCTTGAAGCCGGGGGTATCGGTGTTGGCCAGGTTGTGCGACAGCGTGCCCTGCGCCTGCAGGGAGGCGCGTGCACCGGTCATCGCGACGTAGAGTGCCTTGTCCATCGGTGGTGTAGTCCCGTGTTGCGGTCAGTGGCTCATCAACGCAGGTTGATGATGGTCTGGGTGATCTGGTCCTGCGTGGAGACCATCTGCGAGTTCGCCTGGAAGTTGCGCTGGGCGGTGATCATGTTGACCAGCTGCTCGGTCAGGTCGACCGTGGAGGCTTCCAGCGAACCGGCCTGG
The DNA here is from genome assembly GCF_026130205.1 of Stenotrophomonas sp. SRS1. NCBI lineage: Bacteria > Pseudomonadati > Pseudomonadota > Gammaproteobacteria > Lysobacterales > Lysobacteraceae > Stenotrophomonas > Stenotrophomonas sp. SRS1. The sequence goes on from NZ_JAINFD010000001.1 coordinate 301,171, forward strand.
ACCTTGCCCAGGTTGGAGCTGTCCGGCGCGCCGGTACGCGGGGTGCCGGAGTTGAAGGTTTCCACCCACAGGTTGTTGCCCTTGGCTTCCAGGCCCTGCGCGTTGTTGAAGGTGGTCAGCGCGACCTGGCCCAGCGGGCGGTCATCGCCGTTGGAGTAGCGCGCGTAGACGACGCCTTCTTCAGACACGGTGATTTCGTTGAGCTTGCCGGCCGCGTAGCCGTCCTGCTGGGTGTTGCGCAGGGCGAACTTCTCGCCGTACTGGGTCGAGCCGCTGATATCCAGGGTCAGCGACAGATCGCCGGCGCCGGTGGTCGGGCTGAACGCGGTGAACGCGATCTTGCCGTTGGCCGGGTTGGTCAGTGCACCGGATTCGTTGAAGGCCATCGGCGTTGCGGCGCCAACCTGCTGGCCGTCGACGAAGTTGTAGACCTGCCACTGGTTGGTGGTTGCGGTCTTGACGAAGTACGAGGTCTGGGTGTGGCTGACGCCCAGCGAGTCGTACACGGTGATGCCACCGGTCGAATGGTTGTAGCTGTTCGAATCGGCCGGATCAAAGTCGGTGACCGTCGGTGTCTTGGCGTTGGCCGGCAGGGTGAAGCTGATGTTGACGCCGGTGGTCTGCTTGGGCGGGCTGTCGGTGGTCAGCAGCTGCAGGTCGGTCAGGCGGCCGGCATCGAAGTTGGTGCCGTCGGCGTTGGGTGCGAACACCTGCAGGCGTGCACCCTGCGGGTTGATCACGTAGCCGGCCTGGTCGGTCTGGAAGTTGCCGGCGCGCGAATACACACGCGCACCGTTCATGGTCATGGTGAAGAAGCCCTCACCGGAAATGGCCATGTCCAGGCTGCGCCCGGTCTGTTCGTTGTTGCCCTGCGAGAACTGCTGGGCGACGTTGGTCAGGCGTACGCCCGAGCCGACCGCGTTCTTGGACAGGCCGTAGCTGGTGGCCGAGAACAGATCGGCGAATTCGGCGCGCGACTGCTTGAAGCCGGTGGTGTTGACGTTGGCGATGTTGTTCGCCGTGACGTTCAGATCGGCATTGGCTGCGTTGATGCCGGACAACGAGACGTTGAAGCCCATGGGTTGCTCCTGTGGATTCGGGTGGTGCGGCTCAGCTGATGCGGAGCACGTAGTCGATCGGGGCCGTGCCCAGACCCTTGAGGTTGAGGTACAGGCCATCCGTGCCGACCGTGACGCTCTCTACCGGGGCCTGCACATAGGTGTTGAGCTTGGTCTTGGCGCCAGCGGTGTCGGTATGCGAAGCGACGATGGTGTAGGTGCCTTCGGCCATGCGGTTGCCGTTGGCATCCTTGCCGTCCCAATCGAAGGTGACTTCGCCGGATGCCTTGGCTTCCACGCTGATCTGGTTGACCTTCACGCCGTTGGCATCGGTGATGTCCACCGTCACGAAGCCGGCGCCGGGCGCGGCGACCATGCCGGTGACGTCGCCGTCCTTCTCCAGCGCGAGCTTCTCCGAGGGCACCAGCACTTCGTGACCCACCAGGGCCGCGCCGCGCAGGATCTGGTCGCTGGACATCGAATCCTGGAAGCCCTTGACCGTGTTGTTGAGGTCGGTGATGCCCTGGACCTGCGACAGCTGCGCCATCTGCGCGACCATCTGGGTGTTGTCCATCGGCTTGAGCGGATCCTGGTGACGCAGCTGCTCGGTCATCAGGCGCATGAAGTCGGCCTGGTCCAAGGTGCTTTTCTTCTTGCTGGTGTCGCTGTTGGGTGCGTTCAGGCCCAGCGCGGTGTAGATGTCGCTGCTGTTCTGGCCAACGCCGTTGGTGGTGCTCATGGGGGTCGATTCCTGGGGAGTGAGGGTCAGCGACCCATGGTCAGCGTGGCCAGCGCCAGTTCCTTGGCGGTGGTCAGCATCTCCACGCCGGCCTGGTAATTGCGCGAGGTCGAGATCAGGTTGACCATCTGCGCGACCGGGTCCACGTCGGGCTGGTAGATGTAGCCATCGGCATCGGCCAGCGGGTGGCCCGGCTCGTAGCGCTGGATCGGCGCGGCGTTGCTCTGGCTGATCTCCTTGACCTGCACCGTGGTGATGTTCGGGTCGGTGCGGCTGGTAACCGACTGGAAGATCGGCTCCAGCGGCTTGTAGACCGCATCGGCCGAACCGGCGACGGTGTCGGCGTTGGAGAGGTTGGAGGCGATGGTGCTCATGCGCACGGACTGCGCCTGCAGCGCGGAACCGGCGATATCGAAGATGGGCAGGTTGCTCATGGCTTATTGCCCCGTGATCGCGGTGAGCATCGAGCGCACCTTGGATTCGACGAAGCTCAGCGAGGCGCGGTACTCCAGCGCGGCGCGGCCGTAGGCGGCACGTTCGGCATCCGGGTCGACGGTGTTGCCGTCGATGCTGGGCTGCACGCCTTCTTTGGCGATCTGGAACGGGTTCAGCCCGCCGCCGATCTCATAATGCTGTTCGTTGGTGGTTTTCATCAGGCCGTTTGCATCCAGGCCCTGGGCATTACGCAACGCGGCATCGAAATCCAGGTCCTGGGCCTTGTAGCCGGGGGTATCGGCGTTGCTCAGGTTGCTGGCGATCAGCTTCATCCGCTGCTCGCGCAACGGCATGGCCTGGGCATGGACACCCAGATAGTTGGAAATCAGATTGGGCATGGCGCACTCCCACGGGACGATGCCAGGGGCAGTGCAAGCGGCGTGCCAGAGGGCAGGGCGCGTCGGTGCCCGGCGGCATGTTCACGCCAGGGAATTCACCACGCCAAGGTAAGGGGGCCATACCCCCGGGGTAGATCCACGCCATCCGTGGATAAAAGGGCCAAGCCCCAAGGTAGATCCACGCCATGCGTGGATGAGCAAGCCATACCCCGGGTGTGCATCCACGCGACGCACGGATGCCGTAAACCCACCGGGGGAAGGACGCCGGCGCCAGGGCCGGCCGCCCCTTACGCCGCCATCGCGACCTTCTTCAGGCGGTCCAGCAGGAAGTCCGCCAGCTCATGCGGCGAGTACTTGGCCACGAACGCATTCGCGCCGACCCGCTCGACCATCGCGTTGTTGAACACGCCCGACAGGGAGGTGTGCAGCAGCACGTACAGGCCGGCCAGGCCCGGGTGACGCCGGATTTCCGTCGTCAGGGTGTAGCCGTCCATCGCCGGCATCTCGATATCGGAGATCACCATCGCGTAGCGCTCGGCGGGGTTCTCCCCGGAGGCGTGGATCTGCAGCAGGTGGTCCAGCGCCTGCTTGCCGTCCGAGAGCAGGGTCGCCCCGACCCCCAGCTGGTCCAGCACGCTGCGGATCTGCTGGCGGGCCACGCGCGAGTCGTCCACCACCAGGACCTGCATCGGCGGGGCGTCGGCGGGCAGGGCCATCGAGGGATCCAGCACGGCCTCACCGCGGACTTCGGCGATGTCGGCCAGCACGCTTTCCACGTCGATCACCTGGATGAGTTCGCCCTGGAAACGGGTGACTGCGGTCAGATAGCTGGACTCGGCGCCCAGTTCCGGCGGCGGATGGATGTCTTCGACGGCAATGTTGACGATGCGTTCCACACCGCTGACCAGGAAGCCCTGGATGGAGCGGTTGAACTCGGTCACCACCAGGTAACCCGGCGCCTTGTCGGCATCGGGCTCACGCTCGGGGTGGCCGATCGCCAGGCCCAGGTCCAGCACCGGCACCGAGCGGCCACGGACATCGGCCACACCGGCGAACTGGCTGGGCAGCCCTGGCACCTGGAACAGATCCGGGCGCCGCAGCACTTCCTGAACCTTGAAGACATTCACGCCAAAAAGCTGACGTCCACCCAGCCGGAACAGCAGCAGGGCCAGACGATTGTGGCCGGCCAGTCGCGTACGCTGGTCGATGCGGTTGAGCAGGTCATGGGACATGGACTTGGTATCGGCGGCACCGGCGGCGACTTGAGCGCCCCGCGCGCAGGAGTTCGGCATGACCCTTGCATCGAGCTGCGCATGATCCTTGCCCGTGGAGTGCCCATGCGTTCTGTTCTCTTTGCCGCACTGTTGCTGGCCGCGCCCGCCTGGGCCGCGGGGGGCTGGCAACCCGTGGACAGCATCCGCCAGGCGGCGCTGGGTACGTTGCCGCCCGGCAGCGAAGGTGACACCACCCTGGACTCGGCACTGCGCCTGCCGGCGTGTGGTCAACCGCTGGCCGCCCAGCCCACCGGGACCAGTACAGTGGAGGTGAGCTGCCCCGACGCGGGCGGCTGGCGTTTGTTCGTACCGGTAAAGGTGCGGCGCAACCAGACCGTGCTCATTCTCAATAGAGGGGTGGCCGCTGGAGAAACCCTGGCCGCGGCCGATATCACCACTGGCCAGCGTGATGCGGCACGGATCGCCGGTGCTGCGCTGGCCGATCCGGCGGCGGCGGTTGGCCGGGTGGCGCGCAGGACCCTGAGTGCCGGCAGCTTGCTGTCGGCCAACGATCTGGTCGCTCAGCGGCTGGTGCGGCGCGGCGACAGTGTCGCCCTGGTGTCCCGGCGCGGCGGGGTGGAGGTCCGGGTTGCCGGGCGCGCCATGGCCGACGCGGGCGAGAATGAGCGGGTCTCGGTCGAGAACCTCTCTTCGCGCAAGATCGTGCAGGGCACCGTCGCGGCCAGCGGTGACGTTTTAGTGGCGCGCTGACCAGAATTGTGAATACGGGCCACTTTTACCGCAAAACCTGCAATATTCCCCTAAAGATGGCGGCTGACTGGCCGTTATCCCTTGTGAACCGTACTTCCAGGACAAATCCATGAGCCAGAAAATCGACGGCAACCTGCAGGCCACCGCCCATATGCGCAGTGTTGCGCTCGGCAACAAGCCCAGCGTCAGCACCGATGCCCCGGCGCGCCCGGTGGAGGCTGCCGACAGCCTGCGCCTGACTGGCGAAGCCACCAGCCTGCAGGCCATGCAGCGTGAACTGTCCACGGCTCCGGCAATCGATGCCAACCGCGTCCAGGCCGTGCGTGATTCGCTGCAGAACGGCACCTACAAGATCAATCCCGACGCGATCGCCTCGCGCATGCTTGAGCTGGACCAGCAGCTGCAGGGATGAAGCTGGCGATGAGCGAGCCGCTGCAGCGCCTCAGCGATGCCTTGGACGTCGAACGCCAGGCATTGGTCGAGCATGACGTGCAGGCCCTGATCCGCGCGACCGGTGCCAAGCTGGAGGCGTTGCGGGCCCTCGAGGCCGCATTGCCGCTCGGCCAGGCCGAGCGCGTGCAGGAGCTGGCCGAGCGCAATCGCGCCAACGGCGTGCTGCTGTCGCGGCGCCGCCGCGAGGTCAACTGGGCGCTGCGCCAACTCGGCCGCAGCGAGGATTCCTCGGCGTACGACGCCAAGGGCCAGTCGCACACGCTGCACACCCGGCGGCCGCTCGCGGTCGCCTGAGCAGCCCGATCCGGCGGCCCCAGGCTGCCGACGATGACGTCACCGCGTATATTGGGCGCCTGTTTTCCAGCCGCCCGATGTGACCGTGACCGTAACGTCCTCCCTTGTCACCGCCCCGTTGCCCCCGCATCCGGTTCTGCTTGCCCTGTTCGAGCGGATCAAGGAAGGGGTCCTGCTGTTTCGTGAGGACGGCAGCGTCGCGCTGGCCAACACCGCGGTCAGTGAGATTCTCGGCCAGGCCGAACGCGATGCCGAGCTGACCCCCGCGCAATGGCTGCGCCAGCTGCTACCGCCCGATGCGCTGGAGCAGGCACGCCTCAACGGCCATTGGAATGGCAGCTTGCCGGTCGGTGAGCGCATGGTCATCGCCCACGTCTACCACCACGACGATGGTGGCCAGCGGCACTATCTGGCGCTGTTCCGCCGTATCGAAGGCCAGGAAGACTACGAGCGCGAGCTGCAGCAGCGTCATGCCGAGCTGCGCCAGGCGTACCTGCGCCTCAACGGCACCCAGGAAAAACTGCTGCAGTCCGAGAAAATGGCCTCCATCGGCCAGCTGGCGGCCGGTGTGGCGCACGAGATCAACAACCCGATCGGCTACGTGCACTCCAACCTGGGCAGCCTGCAGGAATACCTGCGCAGTCTGTTCACCGTGATCGAAGCGTACGAGCGTGCGCTGCGTGCGCCCGATCCGAAGGCGCTGATCCCGGAGATCGACGACATCCGTCAGCGCTTCGACATCGATTTCATCAGCCGCGATCTGCCGCAGCTGATGGCCGAATCGCGCGAGGGCATCGAGCGGGTGACGCGCATCGTGCGCGATCTGAAGGACTTCTCGTATTCCGGCCGCGATGAGTCGTGGAAGCTGGTCGACCTGCATGCCGGTCTGGAATCCACGATCAACATCATCTGGAACGAGCTCAAGTACAAGGTGACCCTGCACCGCGAGTTCGGCCAGCTGCCGCTGGTGGAGTGCCTGCCGTCGGAGTTGAACCAGGTCTACATGAACCTGCTGCTCAACGCCGGCCATGCCATCGCCGACCGCGGCACGATCAACGTGCGTACCGGCGTGGACGGCGACACGGTCTGGGTGGAGTTCGAGGATACCGGCGGGGGCATCTCGCCGGATCTGCGCCAGCGCATCTTCGATCCGTTCTTCACCACCAAGCCCGTGGGCAGCGGCACCGGCCTGGGCCTGTCGATCTCCTACAGCATCATCAACAAGCACCACGGCCGCATCGACCTGGACAGCACGCCGGGCGTGGGGTCGAAATTCCGCGTGGTGCTGCCGATCAAGCAGCCGCGCTGATCAGTCGTCTGCCGGGGCAGCCACCGCAGGCGCGGTGTTGGCCCGGCGCTGTTCCTCGTGCGTGCGGAACGCCTGGTGGATGTGCTTGCGCAGCTCATCGTCGTTCCACGGCTTGGTCAGGAACCGGTAGATCGCGCCGCGGTTGATCGCGTCGGTCACCGTGTTGAGGTCCGTGTAGCCGGACAGCACCAGCCGGATCGTGTCCGGGTAGAGCATCTTCACCCGGCCCAGGAACTCGGTGCCGCTCATGTCGCTCATGCGCTGATCGGACAGGATCACCTGTACGTCGTTGATGGCCAGCAGATCGAACGCATCGCGCACGTTGCCGGCCGCCAGGATGCGGTAACCGTCGCGGCGGAACAGACGCACCAGTGAGCGCAGTACGTTCTCCTCGTCGTCCAGCAGCAACAGCGTGCGATCCGGGCGGGTCTCGGCGAATGCTTCCGGGCGCAGGTAGCGACGGCGCAGGGTCATGCCGGCGGCATCGGCCGACATCGGCTCACCGAACAGATAGCCCTGGAACACATCGCAGTCGTTGCGGCGCAGGAAGCCCAGCTGTGCCTGCGACTCCACGCCGTTGGCGATCACCGTCATGCCCAGCTGGTGGCCCATGGCGATGATCGCGCGCGCGATCGCGGCCTCGCGGTTGCCGGCCGGTGCGCTCTTGATGAAGCTGCGGTCGATCTTCAGCTTGTCCACCGGGTAGCGGACCAGCGCGCTGAGGCTGGAATCACCGGTGCCGAAGTTGTCCAGGCTCAGGCTGATGCCTTCGTTACGCAGGTTGACCAGCGTCTCGTGGACGAAGTTGACGTTGTTGGTCAGCGCGCTTTCGTTGATCTCCAGCGTGAGCATGTGCGCCGGCACGCCAGCGGCCTGCAGCAGCGACATCACCTCGGCGAAGAAGTTCGGGCGCAGCAGCTGCAGTGTGGAGACGTTGACCGCGATGGTGAAATCGTCGAAGCCCTGGTCGCGCCACAGCTTGGCCTGCTTCAAGGCGCCTTCCAGCACCCACGTGCCGATCTGCACGATGATGCCCAGCCGCTCGGCGGTGCGCATGAAGCGCTCCGGCACCAGCATGCCCAGCGTGGGCGACTGCCAGCGCAGCAGCGCCTCCATGCCGACCACGTGGCCATCGCGGGCGCTGACCAGCGGCTGGTAACGCAGCTTGAGCTCGCCATTGGGGATCGCGTCGACAATCTGGCGCGCGATGATGCTCTCGCTGTGCGCGCTGGAGGGCGTATCCACCGCATGGATGCGCACCGCATTGCCGCCTTCGCGGGCGGCCTGGTACAGCGCGTCTTCGGCGTGATCGAGCAGGCGCGAGACGCCGGTGGCGTGTTCCGGGCACAGGCTCACGCCCAGCTTGCCGGTCATGAACAGCGTGTACGGCAGCACCGACAGCGGCAGCTCCAGCTGCTGGCGGATTTCCTCGGCCAGGTCTTCGGGCAGCGGCATCTCGGCCGTGCGCGGGACGGCCAGCAGGAACTCATCGCTGCCGTGGCGCCACAGCTTGCCGCGCCCGCGCAGGTGGTGCTGCAGGCGCTGGGCGACCAGTACCAGGGCCTGATCGCCCACTTCGGCGCTCATGTTCTCGTTGACCGAGGCGAAGTGGTCGATGTCCACGTGCATCAGCATCAGCGGCGTGCCGCCGGAGGCAGCCTCGGTCACCATGGCCTGCAGCTCAGGGTTGCCGGCGCCCAGGCGGGGCGGCGCGTCCTCGATGCTGACCAGGGGCAGGGAAGGGTTCCACATGGGCTCAGTGTTCCAGAGAGTCGTGAGCCGTCGCGCCCGAGGCGCGATACGGCAGGTAAAGGTCGATCAGGGTACCGGCGCCGTGCGCCGATTCAATGCGCAGGGTGCCACCCACGCTCTGCGCGCGCTCGCGCATCACGATCAGGCCGAGGCCGCGTGGGCCTTCCGGGTCGAAGCCTTCGCCGTCATCGCGGACCTGCAGGTGCAGGCCGTGGTCGTCGACATCGCGCAGGTGCAGATTGACCTGGCTGGCGCGGGCATGGCGCAGCACATTGGTGAGGCTTTCCTGCGCGATGCGGAAACAGGCCTGCTCGATATCACCGGCCGGCCGCCGTGGCAGTGACTGGATGTCCGGCAGCAGGTCGATCGCCGCCGAGCGGAACAGCACGCCGGCCTGCCAGCGCAGCGCCGCTTCCAGGCCCAGTGCATCGAGCTGTGGCGGGCGCAGCAGGGTGGAGATGTCGCGCAGCTTGCCCACGGTGGCGTCGGCCAGCTGGATGATCTGGGCCAGGTCCTCGTCACGGCGCGCGGCGTCCTGCTCGTCCTGCGCCGCATAGGCCGACAACTTCATCGCGGTGATGGCCTGACCGATATCGTCGTGCAGGTCGCGCGAGATCGCCCGCCGTTCGTCTTCCTGCAGCGAGAACAGGCGCCCGGCCATGGCCTGCAGCTCGCGGTTGCTGGTTTCCAGTGCCTCGCGGATGCGCTCGGGCTCGCTGAGGTCGCGCACGATCAGCAGCTTGCAGTTGCGCCCGCCATACCGCACGTCACCGACGGCCAGCCCGGCCTGGAAACGCTCGCCATTGAGCCGCCGCATGCCGATCACCTCACCGGCGCTGACGCTCTGCTGCGGCACCTGGGCGAACAGCTGGCCGCGGACCCGCGGCAGGTCGTCGGTGGCGACCAGGGCCGCCAGCGGTTCGCCCAGCAGCGTGTGCTGGCCGTAGCCGAACTGCGCCGCGGCGCAGGCATTGGCGTACAGCACATGTTCTTCGGAGAGGATCACCACGCCATCGGGCAGCACCCGCACCAGTTCGCGGAACTGTTCCTCACGTTCACGCAGCAGGCGCCGCGACTGCTCGCGTTCGGTGACGTCCTGCAGGGTGCCGAGCACGCGTGGCCGGCCGGCATCGTCCTGGCCGCTCTCGGCGCGCAGGTGCACCATCAATGCACGACCATCCATCGCCAGCAGCGGGAGCAGGACATCGATCTGCACCGGCTCGCCGGAGGTCATGTCCTGCAGCAGCTGCTCGCTGAGTGCGGCGGTGGCCGGGTCGGCCGGTACCAGCAGCTCATCGAAGCGATGCCAGCGACGCGCTTCGGGCGGGCGCCGGCCAAGCAGCCGATAGACCTGGTTGGCGTAACGGCCCAGCCCGGTGGCGGGATCGATTTCCCAGGCGCCGATCCGCGCCATCTCGTGCGCTTCCTCGACGCGGGCGAGCGCCTGATCGCGACGTTGCAGGGCCTGGTCTTCGCGCGTGCGGTCGATCGCGATCAGCAGTCGCGAACGGCGGCCGCCATAACTGATGAGGTTGCTGCGCATCTCCATGCGCCGGGTACTGCCATCGCTCAGGCACAGATCGGCGGTGATCACGCACAGCTGGTCGGGATTCTCGCGGATCTGCGCCAGCTTGACCTCCAGCGCGGGGACATCGCCAGGCGGCCACAGCGCATTGATCGGCATCGCAGTGAAGGCGTCACGGCTGTAGCCGAAGAAACTGGCAGCGGCGGGATTGACGTCCAGGATCGCCAGCGAGTCCAGGTCATAGACCAGGATCGGCCCGGGGTTGCCTTCGAACATCTGGCGGTGGCGGGTCTCCGAGGACTCCAGGCGGGCATGGGTGCTCAGGACGTGCTGGGCCAGCGGGCGCAGCAGCAGATAGATCAGGGCGGCACTGGAGAGCACGAAGAAGGTGCCCTTGATGGTCTGCCATTGGGCGGCGGTCTGCATATCGCCGGCGACCACTTTGACTGCGGCATCGCTGCACAGGATCCAGACCAGCGCCAGCACCAGGTAAGCCACCACCACACGCCAGCGGTCACGGCGCAGATCGCGGGCCAGCGAGGTCGCGGCGGCGGGTTCGGGGTGGCCTGGCAGGTCGGTGGGCATGGGGCAGGGCGGGCCGATCGGGAAAGGCGAGCGTCATCTTACCTGTCCGCGGTGGGGATGCAGGTGGCCGGAACGCTCAATAATCCGCAAAACCCGCCGCTAACGATTGCGTTCCCGGCTGTCGGGTGCGTTATCGGAGTTACAGGCGTGGATCAAGGGATTATCGCGAGTCTGCTGCAGCACCCGCTGGCGTCGGCGCTGGTCATCCTCGACCGTGCTGGTCGCCCGCTCGCGGCCAATCCGGCCGCGCGTGAACACGGCCTGCCGGCGACGATCGCCGCGTACGGCGAGATGTTGGAGGACCTGCGCCTGCTCGCCGCGGATGGCGGCCTGATTCCCTGCCAGCTGCCGGGCGGCCCGGCCGGGCGACTCGATGGCTGGATGCGCGCCGTGCACGATCCGGATGGCCACCTGCTGGCCTTTACCGTGAGCGTGCCCGAGCCGGTCGCCAGCGTCGCCGGCAGCCGCTGGGAAGTGGCGCTGGATCACGCGGGCCACGGGCTGTGGGACTGGGACCTGCCCAGTGACAGTGTGCGCCGCTCGCGGCGCTGGGATGGCCAGCCGATCGAGGAGTCGCACGCCCGTGCCGGCGTGAGCGCGCTGCTGGAATACGTTCACACTGATGACCAGGCGGCCGTTCGTGCCGCTCTGGACGCGCACCTGCGTGGCGAGAGTGCGGCCTACACCGCCCAGTTCCGCGCCCGCCACCCCGATGGCGAGTGGCGCTGGGTGCTGGACCGCGGCCGCGTGGTCACCCGCACCGCCGACGGCCAGCCGCTGCGCATGGTGGGTACCCATACCGACATCCAGGCCCAGAAGCAGATGGAGTCGCTGCTGCTTGAGCAGCAGGTCCACCTGCGTGAGGCGCAGCGGATCGCCAGCATGGGCAGCTGGTCGTGGGACCCGGAGGCGCGCCAGTTCTGGTGGTCGCCCGAGTTCCGGGCCCTGCTGGAGACCGGCGATGACCCCATGCACGGTCGCCGCCACTGGCTGCGCCAGATGGAGCCGCAATCGCGTGGGCGCCTGCGTCGCGCGTGGCGCCGCATGTGGCGCGATGGCGCTGCAGCGACCCTGGAACTGGAGCTGATCCGCAGCAAAGGCGCTGCACTGTACCTGCGGGTGTGGATGCAGCCGCTGGTCGGCCCCGACGGGCGCATCCAGCGCCTGCTCGGTCAGGTGCAGAACATCACCGAGCAGCACCAGACCGATGCGCTGATCCGCTGGCGCACCGAGCTGCTCAACCGCGTCTCCGCGCTCGGCCGCATTGGCGGCTGCGAGATCGAGGTGGCGACCCGGCTCATGCAGTGGACCGAGGAGTGCTACCGCATCCACGGCCTGCGCAAGGAGCCGATCACGCTGGACCAGGCGCTGAGCCTGTACACCCAGGACTCGCGCGACGCGTTTGAGGCGGCGCTGGTCCGGATCGCCGAGGGGGGGCTGCCCGAGCAGCTGGACCTGTGCTTCTACCGGCAGTCCGGTCTGCGCATCTGGGTGCAGGTGCTGATCGAGCTGGACCGTCGCGATGGTCTGCCGACACGCTTCGTAGTGCTGTTCCGTGACATCACCCGCGAGCGCGAAGCCAACGAGCGCATCGAGCTGCTGGCCCATTACGATCTGCTCACCGGCCTGCCCAACCGGATGTTGTTGCGCGAGCAGACCGCCGATGCGATCGAGGAAGCACGCGATCGCGGCAGCCCGCTGGCGATGCTGTTCATCGATCTGGACGGCTTCAAAACCATCAACGACACCTTCGGCCACGCCACCGGCGATGCGCTGCTCAAGGCGGCTGCCTCGCGCCTGCACCAGAGCCTGCGCAACAACGACCTGTTCGGCCGTTTCAGTGGCGACGAATTCATCGTCGTGCTGCGCGACCTGGCCGCACCGGAAGACGCCGGGCATGTGGCACGCAAGCTGATCGCCTCGCTGGCCGAACCCCTGCACCGCGGTGAAACCACGCTCAAGGTCGGCGCCAGTGTCGGCATTGCGATGCTGGATGAGAGCCGTCAGGATTTCGAATCGCTGCTGCGCGCCGCCGATGCGGCGATGTACGCGGCCAAGGAAGCCGGACGCAATACCTACCAGTACTACAGCCAGGACGCGCTGGCCAAGATCCAGCGCAAGCTGGAGATCGAACACGCACTGCTCGGTGCGATCGAACGCGAAGAGTTCACCCTGGCCTACCAGCCCCTGATGCATGCCGAGAACGACCAGCCGCCGGCCATCGAGGCGCTGCTGCGCTGGCATCGGCCCGGGATCGGCTACTGCAGCCCGGCCGAGTTCATCCCGATCGCCGAGAAGTGCGGCGAGATCGTGCGGATCGGCGACTGGGTGCTGGCCGAGGCCTGCCGCCAGGCCGCCGCCTGGGATGCAGCGGGGCTGGAGTTCGACCGTGTGGCCGTGAATGTCTCGGCCGTGCAGCTGCGTGACCGCGGCTTTGCCGAACGCGTGATCGACATCTGCCATGCGCACGGCTGGCCGCCGCAGCGGCTGGAGCTGGAGCTGACCGAGTCGGCGCTGATCCGTGACACCGACGTGCTGCGCCACTGCTTCGATGTGCTGGAGCGTCACGGCGTTCCGCTCGCGGTGGATGACTTCGGCACCGGCTTCTCGAACCTGCATTACCTCAACCGGTTCCCGGTCGGGCGGCTGAAGATCGACCGCAGTTTCGTCCAGGGCATGCTGCACGACGCCGGTACCGCCGAAGTGACCCAGGCAATCGTGCATCTGGGCCATGCGCTGGGCATGAAGGTCGTGGCCGAGGGTGTGGAGACCGAACAGGAAGAGGCCATGCTGCGCCGCCAGGGCTGCGACGAGATCCAAGGTTACCTGTACTCGCGTCCGCTGGCCCCGCGGGATCTGGCGCTGTGGTTGAAGCAGGGCCTGCAGACGCCGCCGCGGGAGAGCTATGTCGCGGTGACGCAAAGCGTCTGAGGACGGCCTACGTAGCCTTCTGAGCGACCGTGCACCTGGCATGGCACTGACGGCCAGGCGGAGACGGTGTCAAGGGCGCCGCCAGCCCTGTTGAGGCAACCTCGACCGACCTGCGCGCTGCCTCAGGGCGAAGCCGAACAGCGCGCTGAGGCGATCACGGTGGATGACCAGTTGGATGCTGCCAGCAGTGATCCGATCGTGGACAACCTCACGCATGGCGGTGCGGAGCGCCTTCCCGCTCCGGAGATGCAGCAGCTGGGTCGCGGTGAAGACGCCGTGTGCCCTGAGCGTGGTCTCGAAAAGATGGACGGCGTACTCGTGATCATCCGGGATGCCCAGGTCCAGACCATCCGGCAGGCAGCGCTCTGCGACCTTCATCAGGCAGGGATCGCCGTTGCAGAAGTAGCGGCTTTCCCCTGTGCGTATCGACGACATTCGGGGCAGCGCGAAGCGATAGTCGCGCATCGGCAGGTAGGCAGCGGCGTGGAACCAGTACTCGAAGAGCTTTTTTTCGCTGACGAGATGGTTCAAGCACGCCGGGTCGTATTCCGGGACACGATTCCACAGCACGTGGTGATGTGCGCGCTCGATGACCGACAGCGTGTCGATCTGGACGTAGCCGAGGTGAGAGATGGCATTAAGGGCTCCATCGGCCCCTGCGTTGAACAGCGGGGCCGAACCCATCCCCTGGGCATGCAATGCCACCTGTTTCAGGCATTCCTTCATGCGTACTCACCTTGTGTGACGCTGAAGAATACCCGGGTTGGCCGGACCACCGGCCCACGCTCAGCGCGCAGCAGCGCCCAGATCATCACCACTGAGGCCCAGGTCCCACGCCAGGCCGGCGAGGGCCGGATCGATGGGCGTGGTGCCCGGATCAATGGGTTGGTTGGCCAGTTTCGCCAGCTCCTGCCGAGCAAGCTGCTCCAGATGCGCGATCAGGGCGCGGCCCTGCAGGGGAGTGTGGTCTTTGATGGCTGCCTGGAGGGCGCCGTCGGCAATCTGCGCCACGGGCTCCAGGTTGGTGGGTGCTACGGATGCAACGGACAACATGGACGCATTCAACATGGGTCGATCATCTGCAGGCGAGGCGGGTAGTGCAAGCGCAACGGCCCCGGGGTGAGCCGGGGCCGCAGGGTGTGCCGGGGGCGGCACGGTACCGCTGGATCAGAACAGTTCGACCGCGCCGGCGGCCATGCTCTGCTGGGCGACGGCCTTGTGCGGCGGACGCTCCCATTCGCTGCGCATGTCGCGCAGGCGGTTGCCGGTGCGCTGCAGGGCAGTGACGATCTCTTCGTCGATCACGCCGCCATTGCGCTGCAGCAGTTCCTGCAGGGCCACCGCTTCGCGGTTGATCGCGGTCAGGCGGTCCAGGTGGGTATGCACGCCGCCCAGGGCCTGGGTGGCGATGTCCTCGAACTGCAGGGCGCGGACCGCTTCGGCCACGCTGCTGTCGATCGCCCGGCCGCACTCGGAAATCTCGCGCATGCCATCGCCCAGCGAGGCATTGATCTGGGCCACGTTGTCGAGCATCGCCGCCGCTTCCTGGCGCGCTTCGCGGGACCGGTCCATATCGCGGGAAGCCATGTGCGAGACCGTCTCGCGGACCTTGGCGATGGCATCCTTGGAGCTGTGGGCCAGCTTGCGGATCTGCTCGTTGAAGGTGGTCGAGCGCTCGGACAGGTTGCGGACTTCGTCGGCGACCACCGCGAACCCACGACCGGCTTCACCGGCACGGGCAGCTTCGATGGCGGCGTTCAAGGCCAGCAGGTTGGTCTGGTCGGCAATCGACTTGACGTCTTCCAGCAGCGCGAAGATGCCATCCAGGTGCTGCGCCATCTGATCGATGTGCTGCACGGTGTTGCTGCTCTGGCCGCTGACCTGTTCCAGCGCTTCTACCAGCTGTTCCATGCGGTGGCTGGCGTGCTGGGCGAAGCGGGCCACGTCGACGCCGGCGCCACCGTCTTCACCGGCGCGGTCGACGATGCGGGCCAAGGCCTGGCTCTGCTGGCGGGACTTGCGGTTCATGGCATCGAAGCTGCCACCCAGGCCGCTGACGGCGTGGCGGATCAGGTCACGGGCGCGTTCGACTTCGCCGCGGGAGCCTTCGATTTCGTTGCCGACGAACGAGCGCAGCTCGCTCAGCAACTGGTCCTGCTCACGCAGGATGCGGGCCTGCTCGGGCGACCGCTGGTTCTGGGCGCGAGCCGTCCACCAGGCGAAGCCCAGCCAGCTGAGCGTCATCGTGGTCAGGATCGCCCAGCGAAGGGCGGCTGGCCACTCGAAGCCGATGGCAACGGGGAGCAGAAGGGTCAGGACCAGTGGGGCGGCCAAGCGGATGAAGAGGCGTGAGTACATGGACGTTCTCGGGGAGGTGCACGGATGCTGTATCGGCCGTACCCCGGTTTGCTTTAGCCGTCCGCTGAATTTTGATGCATCACGGTGGTCCGCCCGTAACCCTCCGCACGCCCCGGCGCCGGCCCGCGTACGGGCCTGGCGACCGGAATTCCAGGCCGTTGGCCTCAGCGCAGCTGGCGGGCAACCGCTTCGAGCATCGCCTTGCGCGAGAACAGGAAGTCCCAGTACTGGCCGCCGGTCTGGCGCCACAACACGGCCGAGCGGACCGCCGAAAGCAGCAGCGCGCGGATCTCGGCCACCACACCGGCCTGGCCGAGGTAATGCGGGTTGCCCTGGACCATCACGCGCGGCTTGAGATTGCTGATGGTGTCGGCGTACAGGCCGCCCAAGCTGGCGAGCACGTCCGGATGGGCGCTGTCGCCCAGCTCGGTGGCCTGGGACTGGGCGCGCTCGATACCGGTGCTGACCTTGGCCACGATCTCGTGCTCGCGCACGAAGCGCCGCTCCAGCTGCAGGACCGACAGCGCCAGCCGCGGCAGGTGCTCGTCCTGGCCCTGGCTGCTCAGGTAGTTGTGCAGCAGGCGCAGCCCGGGGGCGACATGGCTGGCGCTGCCGTAGATCTCCTGCGGGGTGGCAGCGTCAATGCGGAACACGCTGTCCACCGCGGTACGGACCACGGCGGCTTCGGAGTGGCCGGTTTCGGCGATGCGGCGCACCTGCTGCAGGGCCTGGGCGATGCCGGCCAGAGCAAGAACACGGTCGTCGACGGAAAAACTCATGCAGCAGATACCTCGAAAGGAGAAGGGGTGGCGCGCAGGCGCTGTTCCAGCGGAGCGTCGGTGGCGGCGATGACGGCGCCACCCAGGCAGACCTCATCGTCATACAACACCAGCGATTGACCGGGGGTGACGGCACGCTGCGGTCGGGCGAAGCGCACCGCCAGGGTGCCGTCGTCGTGCACGGTGACGGTGCACGGCTCGTCGGGCTGGCGGTAACGGGTCTGGGCGGTGCAGTCGAACTGGCGCGCGGGCGGTGCGCCGGCGATCCAGTGGGCGGTCTCGGAATGCAGCCGGGTCGACTGCAGCCACGGACTCTCTCGATCCTGGTCGACATACAGCACATTGCTGGCGACATCCTTGCCGACCACGTACCACGGCGCCGCCGGCCGGCCACGCACGCCGCCGATGTTCAGGCCTTCGCGCTGGCCCAATGTGAAATAGAACACGCCGGGATGTTCGGCGATCAGGGCGCCATCCGGATCGCGGATCTCGCCGCTTTTGGCTGGCAGGTAACGGCCGAGGAACTCGCGGAAGTCGCGTTCGCCAATGAAGCAGATGCCGGTGGAATCCTTCTTGGCATGGGTCGGCAGGCGCGCATCCCGGGCGATCCGGCGCAGATCGCTCTTCTGCAGGTCGCCGATCGGGAACAGGGTCGCGGCCAGCTGTTGCTGGCCCAGCTGGTGCAGGAAATAGCTCTGGTCCTTGCTGCGGTCGGCGCCGCGCAGCAGGGCCCAGCGTCCGTCGATCTGCGCGATGCGGGCGTAGTGCCCGGTCGCGATGCGCTCGGCGCCAAGCTCGCGCGCGGCGTCGAGAAAATGCTTGAACTTCACTTCGCGGTTGCACAGCACGTCCGGGTTGGGCGTGCGCCCGGCGGCGTACTCGGCCAGGAAGTGTTCAAACACGCCCTGCCAGTACTCGCCGGAGAAATCGCGGAAGTGGAACGGAATGCCCAGCAGGCCGCAGACCGCCACGGCATCGCGGCGGTCGTCCTCGGCGCGGCAGTCGCCGCTGCCGTCATCGGCCCAGTTCTGCATGAACAGGCCGGCGACCGGCTCGCCCTGCTGGACCAGCCGCCAGGCGGCCACTGAGGAATCCACGCCCCCGGAGACGCCTACCATCACGCGCGGGGTGCTCATCGGGCCTCCCGCACGATCGACAGCGGGTGGCGCTGGCCGGCCAGATAGTCGGCCACCACCTCCCACACCAGCGGGCTGCGCAGGCGGGTAGGGTCGGCCCTCAGTTCGGCGGGTGTCAGCCACAGAGCGCGCAGGATCCCGTCGTCCAGCGGACGGTCGGGATCGTGCGACTGCGGCTCGGCCGCATAGGCAAAGCGCAGGAACGGCGTGCCATCCGGTGCGGTCCACTGGTAGGTGCCGATGAAGGCGCTCAGGCGCACCGTCCAGCCGGTTTCCTCCAGCGTTTCACGGACCGCGGCGGCGGCCAGGGTCTCGTTCGGCTCCAGGTGCCCAGCCGGCTGGTTCAGCACTTGGCGGCCGTCGATGGCTTCCTCGACCAGCAACAGCCGCCCGTCGCGGACCACAACCGTGGCCACGGTGACATGGGGCGCCCAGCGCGGTTCCTGCACGTCATTCACCTCAGTATTCGTCCTGCTCGGTCAGCTCCAGCTCCATCGCATCGGCGGTGCGGATGGCCGCATCGATGGCGTCGCTGAGTGCCTCGGGGGTGGCATTGGCGTCAACCTTGACCACGAACATCGCCAGCTGATCCTGCTTCACCCAGGCGCCCATCTTGGCATCCTGGGAGTCTTCGAGCAGGCGGTTGGCCACGGCGGCCGGGAACTGCTTGCCCGGCGAGTTGTAGGCCGGCGACCAGATCTCGCGGATCTTGTGCTTGCCGAATTCCTCGACGGTGGAGCGCACGAAAGCCAGCTGGCTGCGGCCATCATCCATGTCGAAGACCATTTTGTAGTCGCCGTCTTCGTCCACCTCGTAGGTGTACTCCAGCGTGTCCAGAGCACGCCCGACAGCCTTGTCCGCTTCGGCCGCATGGGCGCTGGTGGCAGTGATGGCCAGCAGCAGTGCGGCAGCAATCCTTTTCATGAAATCCCTGTGAAAGTCTGGTTGGAGAGTGCAGATTGTGAAGGGCGGTGGGGGGCAACGTCCAATCCGGCGGAGCAGGGCCCTATAATGTGGGGATGCCCCGCGAGACTTCCCACGAAACTCATCACGACCACGGCGTGCTGCTTGAGCCTGCACGCCCCGAGGTCGCGCCACCGCCGATGTACCAGGTGATGCTGTTGAACGACGACTACACTCCGATGGATTTCGTGGTGACGGTTCTGCAGCACTTCTTCTCGATGGATCTGGACAAGGCCACCCAGGTGATGCTCCACGTGCATACCCGCGGCCGCGGCGTGTGCGGGGTGTTCACCCGCGAGGTCGCCGAATCCAAGGTCGCCCAGGTCAATGAATTCTCGCGCATGAACCAGCACCCGCTGCTGTGCACGATGGAAAAGACCAGCGGCTGACCGTTGGCGCGGGCCAGCACTGCGTGCGCCCGCGATCCGCACTGTTCCACCCACAATGACATCCGGCCCTCAGCGGCCGGCGTGTCCCTGCGCCGTACCTGCTGCGAAGCCCATCCTGGCGGTCCGGCCATGGCAGCCGCGCCACGCCCTTCTCCGCGCGAGCGCCCGTCCGCCGCCACATCCTCGGCTGACCGTGACAGTGCCATCACGGCCAAGCTGCCATTTCGTGGCCGGAAGATCGTGCATGATGGAGGCTCGTCGAATGGACGGAGCGATCAGGCAAGTGCTAACGCCATCTGAACGCACCGATCCGCTAGGGTGATGGAAATCGTGAAGGTTGGCCGCATATTGTTCCTAACTGCCGCCGGAGTTAATCATGTTCAGTAAAGACCTCGAACACACCATCGGACAGTGCTACAAGCGCGCCCGTGAGGCCCGGCATGAATTCATGACGGTGGAACACCTGCTGCTGGCACTGCTCGACAACCCGTCCGCCCAAGCCGTCCTCAAGGCCTGCGGCGCGGATGCCGACCGCCTGCGCCAGGAACTGGAGCAGGCCATCGAGGCCTCGGTCTCGCGCTTGGCCGAAGATGATGGGCGCGATACCCAGCCGACGCTGGGCTTCCAGCGCGTGCTGCAGCGCGCGGTGTACCACGTGCAGTCCTCGGGCAAGAAGGAAGTCACCGGCGCCAATGTGCTGGTCGCGATCTTCGGCGAGAAAGACTCGCACGCCGTGTACTACCTCAACCAGCAGGACGTCACCCGGCTGGATATCGTCAATTACCTCTCCCATGGCATCGCCAAGCTGGGCGAGGAGGGCGAAGTGCCGCCTGCCGCCGATGGCGAAGGGCGTGCGGAGGGGGCCGAGGGCGAAGGCAAGGGCGATGCCCTGGCCGAGTTCGCCAGCAACCTCAACGATCAGGCCCGCAACGGCAAGATCGACCCGCTGGTCGGCCGTGCCGATGAGATCGAGCGCACCATCCAGGTCCTGTGCCGCCGCCGCAAGAACAACCCGCTCTACGTGGGTGAGGCCGGCGTGGGCAAGACCGCCATCGCTGAAGGCTTGGCCAAGCGCATCGTGGAAGGCTCGGTGCCGGACGTGCTCGCCGATGCGGTGATCTACTCGCTGGACCTGGGCGCCCTGGTGGCCGGGACCAAGTACCGCGGCGATTTCGAGAAGCGCCTGAAGGGCGTGCTGACCGCGATGAAGAAGCTGCCCAACGCAGTGCTGTTCATCGATGAGATCCACACCATCATCGGTGCCGGTTCCGCCTCGGGCGGCACCATGGATGCCTCCAACCTGATCAAGCCGGCCCTGGCCTCGGGCGAGCTGCGCTGCATCGGCTCGACCACGTTCCAAGAATACCGCGGCATCTTCGAGAAGGACCGGGCCCTGGCCCGCCGCTTCCAGAAGATCGACATCGTCGAGCCGACCGTGGGCGAAACCTACGAAATCCTGCAGGGCCTCAAGCCCAAGTACGAAGCCCACCACGGCGTGACCTACGCCGATGACGCGCTTCAGGCCGCGGTGGATCTGTCGGTCAAGCACATCAATGACCGGCTGCTGCCGGACAAGGCGATCGATGTGATCGACGAGGCCGGTGCCCGCCAGCGGCTGCTGCCGGACGGTGAGCGCAAGGAATTGATCGACATCGAGGAGATCGAGACCATCGTCGCCAAGATGGCTCGGATCCCGGCCAAGCAGGTCAGCGCGACCGACAAGGACGTGCTCCAGCATCTGGAGCGCAACCTGAAGATGGTGATCTTCGGCCAGGACCCGGCCATCGAGACACTGTCCTCGGCGATCAAGCTGGCCCGCTCGGGCTTGGCCAATCCGGAAAAGCCGATCGGCAACTTCCTGTTCTCCGGCCCGACCGGCGTGGGCAAGACCGAGGTGACCAAGCAGCTCGCGCTGCAACTGGGCATCGAGCTGGTCCGCTTCGACATGAGCGAGTACATGGAGTCGCATTCGATCAGCCGTCTGATCGGTGCTCCTCCGGGCTATGTCGGGTTCGACCAGGGCGGCCTGCTGACCGAGAAGATCGTCAAGACCCCGCACTGCGTGCTGCTGCTGGACGAGGTGGAAAAAGCCCATCCGGACATCTTCAACATCCTGCTGCAGGTCATGGACCGCGGTGTGCTGACCGACACCAACGGCCGTGAGGCGAACTTCAAGAACGTGGTGCTGGTGATGACCACCAATGCCGGCGCGGCCCAGGCCTCGCGGCGTTCGATCGGCTTCACCCGCCAGGACCATGCCACCGACGCGATGGAAGTCATCCGCAAGAGCTTCACGCCGGAGTTCCGCAACCGTCTGGATGCGATCGTGCAGTTCCAGGCGCTGGGCTTCGAGCACATCCTGCGCGTGGTGGACAAGTTCCTGATCGAGCTGGAAATGCTGCTGCAGGAAAAGCACGTCAGCCTGTCGGCCACCCCGACCGCGCGCGACTGGCTGGCCCACCATGGCTTCGACCCGCTGATGGGTGCGCGCCCGATGGCTCGCGTGATCCAGGACAAGATCAAGCGTCCGCTGGCCGACGAGCTGCTGTTCGGCAAGCTGGTCAACGGTGGTAAGGTCAGCATCGACGTCCGCGACGACCAGTTGTTCGTGGAGACCGAGGCCGAGCCGGAGCGTCTGCTGCCGGCCACGGTGTAACGCCGGCCTCGACCGCGGTGATGAAATCGAAAAAGCCCCCGCAAGGGGGCTTTTTTGTGCGCGGACCCGCGGCTTGCTCAACGGCGCATGCGTGCCTTGCGGGCGAATTCTTCGGCGCTCAGGGGCTCCACCGCAGCCACGGCGCAGCTCTGTGAACTGGTCTGGAGCTTGGTCACCCCGGCGCCGCACAGCTGCCCATCCTGGCCGGGGGTGGCGAACGTCAGCTTCGGGGACATCGCGGCGCTGGTGCAGGAGCGTTCAAAGCGCACGAGGTAATGCTGATCGCCATTGCGCAGCAGCACATCGCGATCGGCGCGGTTGCGCACCACTTGCTGGTCGGAGGACAGGGTGATGCAGTCCGTGGGTGCGGCGGGCTCGGCGGCCTGGGCCGACGCAGCGGTGGCGACGCAGGAGGCGAGCAGGAGCAGGGAGAACAAGCGCTTCATGGCGGGGGCCATCGGGCAGGATCCGGATTGGATCGAGAGACATCGTGGACCGTTGCGCGCAAGGGCGAATCTGCATCAAGGCATCCTGACCGACGTCAGGGTGCACTGGGTCAGGGTGTCGCTTGGCAGGGTAAGGACGCCGCCGGCTGAATGCCGCCCACGCGAAAAGGCCAGCACCTGGCTGGCCTTCTGGCGGGAACAACCCCCGGACCGCTTATTTCATGCGGTAGGTGATGCGACCCTTGGTCAGGTCGTACGGGGTCATTTCGACCTTGACGCGGTCGCCCGTCAGGATGCGGATGTAGTTCTTGCGCATGCGGCCGGAGATGTGGGCGATGATTTCATGCCCATTTTCCAGTCGTACGCGGAAAGTGGTGTTCGGCAGCGTCTCGCTGACGGTGCCTTCGAACTCGATGGAGTCGTCTTTCGACATGTAGTCCTGTGCAGTTCTGTAACCGGCCGAGCTGGCCTGAAGAGCGGGCATTTTACGCGCGTCGGGCGTTTGATGCAAAGTTTTGGTTAAGACCGGTCCGGATCAGCGATTTCGGCGGCCGACAGCGTGCCGAACAAATCCACCCAATCGCCTGCGGCGACTGGCTGTTGGACCTGTTCACGGACCAGCGCGAGAAAGCGCTGCCGCGGCCAGTGCTCAGCGCCCATGCGCAGCAGATGGTCATTTTCGACCTGCGCATCGATCAGTGGCCACCCCCAACTGGCCAGCCGATGGGCCAGCCCGGCCAGGGCGACCTTGGAGCCGCCCGATGCCGCACTGAACATGCTTTCCCCAAAGAACATCCGTCCGATCGCCACCCCGTAGATGCCACCGACCAAGGCATCGCCATCGAATACCTCCACCGAGTGCGCGAAGCCGAGCCGGTGCAGGTCGACATACGCATCGCGCATGTCACGCGTGATCCAGGTGCCGTCCTGGCCGGGGCGCGGGCTGGCCGCGCAGGCATCGATCACCTGCTCGAAACAGGTGTCTGCCCCCAGCGTCCAGGTGCTCTGCCGGAGCGAGCGGCGAAAGCGGCTGGACAGGTGCACACCATCGGTGCGGAACACCATGCGCGGGTCCGGCGACCACCACAGCAGCGGCTGGCCCTCGGAGAACCACGGGAAGATGCCGCCCGCATAGGCATTGAGCAGCCGCACCGGCGAGAGGTCGCCGCCGAGCGCCAGCAGGCCGTCGGGATCGCGCAACGCGGCCTCGGCGGGCGGGAACGGGGCATCGGGCGCGTCATCCAGGCGCCAGGGCAGGTGGCGGGTCACGCCGGGTCGACCTTGTCGACCTTGAACGGGCTGTGCGCCGCCAGCACCCGCGCATAGTGGGCGACCTCGGCGCGTTCCTGCGCGCACCACGCCACCAAGGCTTCGGCAAAGGCCGGTTCTGCGATCCAGTGGCGGCTGCGCACCGGGTGCGGCAGGAAGCCGCGGGCCAACTTGTGCTCACCCTGGGCGCCGGGCTCGAAGCGGGCCAGTCCCTCGCGCAGGCAGTACGCGATGCCCTGGTAATAGCAGGTCTCGAAGTGCAGGCCGGGCAGGGTGGCGCCGCCCCAGTAGCGCCCGTAGAGCGTGTCCGTGCCACGCAGGCACAGCGCGCCGGCGACCGGCACGCCGTCGAGTACGGCCAGGAAGATCACCAGCGCGCGCGGCATCGTGCGGGCCAGATGCTGCAGGAACGGGAGCGTGAGCGCGGGCGAGTTGCCGTATTCGGCGAAGGTCTGCAGGTAGAAGCCATGCATGGCGCGCAGGTCGGCCTCGGTCGCCTCATCGCCATGCACGATGCGATACGTGACACCACTGCGCGCGAGCTTGGCGCGTTCCTGGCGGATGTTCTTGCGGTGCTTGTGGTCCATCGCGCCGAGGAAGTCGTCGAAGGTCTGCCAGCCACCGGGGTTGTGCCACTGGAACTGGATGTCCTCGCGCAGCAGCCAGTCCGGGCTGAAGGCGGGGTCTTCATCGGCGGGATGGAAGTTGATGTGGGCCGAGGACCAGCCCATGCGTGCCACTTCGGCCGCCAGCGATGCCAGCAGTGCGCCACGATCTTGCGTGGTGCCGGCGAGCAAGCGCGGGCCGGTTACCGGCGAATACGGCACCGCGCCCAGCCACTTGGGGAAGTAGTCCAGCCCGTGCTGGGCGTAGGCATGCGCCCACGCATGGTCGAACACGAACTCGCCGTGCGAGTTGTCCTTGAGATAACCCGGGATCGCCGCGACCAATGTGTCCGCGTCCCACAGGGTGAAGTGGCGCGGGCGCCAGCCCCACTCCGGGCGCAGGCAGCCGTGTTCTTCCAGGCCGGCCACGAAGGCATGCGACAGAAAGGGGTTGCGGCCGTCGTGCAGGGCGTCCCAAGCGCCGGGAGGGATTGCCTGCAGATTGTGAAGGAAGCGGCTCGTTGGCATGTCGTAAGGATAGGTCAGGATCTCCGGCGCGTGCGCGCTCCAGATGCCGTCTATCGGGGTTCAAGGTGAGATCGGAACTACGTTTTGGGTTCAATGACGCACTGAGACGTGATGCTTGGAACGATCTCTCTCGGATGAGGAAGCTTGGTGGTGTCGCCAATGGTGGCGGCATCAGCACCCATCCGAGGAGAAGGCATGAAGTGGACAAGCCCGTGGGCATGGGGCGTTTACGCTCTGTTTCTTTTTGCACCCGCTGCGTCGGATGGGCGTGGGCTACCCTCGTCAGGATCTCTCGAAAGCGAAGCAGAGGTGGCTTTTGATGCTTTGTTATCAAGAGCTGCTCAGCGGGCGCTCGACCAGTACAGGGTGAAAGCAGGCCTTCAGGCCCCCAATCAGGCCGTTGCCCGGTTTGACGTGTCGACTGGAAGCGTCACGGTCGATCTTCGGGGGTGGTTGCCGGAAACTGGAGGGGCCGAGCTGGAAGACATTCAGGGCGAGCTGATGAATGAAGTTCTTGATCAGGCCCGCCTCATCCATCCCGCTTCTGGCGTCGAGTTCCGTTACAACGGTAAACGTCTCGAAGAGCACTATCCGGAAGAGGGGGCAGGCGCTCCTCTCTCGCTACGACGCCTTTCCCTGCCAGGCCCTGTCGTGGTGTCGGCAGGGCATGGCTGGTACTTTCATCACCGGTTCCGGGATTGGCGGGCGCAGCGTGATCCATCGGACGGAATAATCGAAGATGAGATTACACCTGGGTATGCCGACGAGTTGCGGCACTGGCTAATGACCCGGAGTTCGGTGGATGTGCGTACGGCAAGGTCCAGGGCTGCTGACAGCCATGAGGGCAGCCTCCAGGCATGGTGGCGCATGGCGGCGCGCTATCGATTCCAAGCGTCCTTTCCGGGGCAGCCGCAGATATGGAATTCGCTTCCTGGGTCTACACACGCGCTTCGAGAGCGTGACGAGGACATCCGCAGTCGCCCCCTTTACGCCAATGACATCAACGCCGCAGCGCTGCTTCATCTGCATACAAACGCTGCGGGGCCATCGGCGACAGGAGCCAGGGTCTTCTTTGAGCGCGGGCGGGGGGAGGATGAGAGGCTCGGTCGTAGCATTCTGTGCTACATGAAGGAGCTGATTACAGCCCAGGATGGGTATGCTTCCTACGTGGTGCCTGCGGCACCGGAGGCGGGAAGCCATGGCGAAAACCGGCTCGCCCAGATGCCTTCGGTCATTGTGGAGGCCGGCTTTCACACCAATCCGTCGGACGCGATCGCGCTGCAGGATCCCGTGTTTCGCACCGCCGCGATGAAAGGGGTGGAGAAGGGTTATCGCCTCCATCGCGAGGGCAAGGATTGCGCACCGCTCAAGGCGGGGCCGATAAGGGGCCTCCAGTTACCTCAAGGTATGTCCGAAGAGGTGGATGTCCCGTTTGAGGGCTATCCGCAATACCCGATCGAGCTGGTCACCACCAACATCGCGTGCCCGCCAACGTGGACGTGCCGGGACGGTCTGGTCCGCATCCAGGCACCGGGCGACCAGCCGCACAGGATCACCATTCGGTGCGAGAACGTCGGCACCGCCCCCGTCGTCTGGCACACCTCGGTGGTCGATGCGGATGGGGTGAAATCGCCACCCGTTCGGCATTCTGTTGTGTGCATCCGCAATGCCGGGCGGGCCGTTTCGGGCGAATCCATCCCGGAGGGAGCTGCTGTTGCCGGGTAGGCTGCCCGCGTAGCCGCTTGTGCGCATGCTGATGATGGGCATCCGCGCGACCGCCCGACGAAAAAAGGGCCAGCGAAACCTCGCCGGCCCTTTTTTCACTTCCCAGGTCCAGCCTGCCTCAGTCCAGCTTGCCCTTCGCATCCAGATAGCGCTCGGCATCCAGCGCGGCCATGCAGCCGAAGCCGGCCGAGGTGATCGCCTGGCGATAGTGCTGGTCGGCCACGTCGCCGGCGGCGAACACGCCTTCCACCGAGGTCTGGGTGGCGTTGCCGCCCAGGCCCGAACGGATGTCCAGGTACCCGTTGTTCATGGTCAGCTGGCCATCGAACAGGCTGGTGTTGGGGTGGTGGCCGATCGCCACGAAGAAGCCATGGGCCTCGATATCACGAGTGCTGCCGTCCAGCGTGGACTTCACGCGCACGCCGGTCACGCCGGCCTCGTTGCCCAGCACTTCGTCCACCTGGTGGTGCCACACGGTCTCGATCTTGCCGGCTTCGACCTTGGCGAACAGCTTGTCCTGCATGATCTTTTCCGCCTTGAGCGTGTCGCGGCGGTGGACCAGGTAGACCTTGCGGGCGATGTTGGACAGGTACAGGGCCTCTTCCACGGCGGTGTTGCCGCCGCCGACCACGACCACGTCCTGGTCACGGTAGAAGAAGCCATCGCAGGTGGCGCAGGCAGACACGCCGCGGCCCTTGAACGCCTCTTCGCTGGGAATGCCCAGGTACTTGGCGGTGGCGCCGGTGGCGATGATCAGGGCGTCGCAGGTGTACTCGGCGCTGTCACCGATCAGCTTGAACGGGCGCTGGGAGACATCGGCGGTGTGGATGTGATCGAAGATGACCTCGGTCTCGAAGCGCTCGGCGTGCGCCTGCATGCGGGTCATCAGGTCCGGGCCCATCAAGCCGTGTGCATCTCCAGGCCAGTTGTCCACCTCGGTGGTGGTCATCAGCTGGCCGCCCTGCTGCAGGCCGGTGATCACGACGGGCTTGAGGTTGGCGCGCGCGGCGTAGACGGCGGCGGTCCAGCCGGCCGGGCCGGAACCAAGGATCAACAGGCGGGAGTGCTTGGAGTTGCTCATGTAAGCTCGCAATAGAAGGTAGGGCGGGACGCTGGCAGGGTGATTGCGCGGCGTCCGAGCGAAGTCATAGAGTGGCGGCAGGGGCGGGGCGATTCAAGGCGCGCAGTGGAACGCGGCGACCCGCGAAGCACGACGCCCATTCCGGTGCCGGAGTTTTGACGCTGACCATGCCGGCCAGCGGCCGGCACCTACCGGGGTGGGGTCCAGTCGTTTATTATCAAGCACTAACAGTGCATTCCCAAGGTGTGGTCTAAGGTGGCGAAACAGGTCCCGGAACGAGCCAAGGCGTCCGACAGCAAGGCAGCGCCGCGCAAACCGGCCGGCGAGGACAATCCGCGCCGGCAGCGCCTGTGGCGCGATCTGGGGTTGATCGCGGTCGCCCCGGCATTGCTGTATCTGGTCGCCAGTCTGTTCACCTACTCGGCCACCGACCCCGGCTGGTCGCATACCGGCAGCGTGGTCGCGCCGGTGCACAACATGGGCGGTCGCGCCGGTGCCTGGATCGCCGACGTCCTGCTGCAGCTGTTCGGCTACATGGCCTTCGTGCTGCCGATCGTGCTGGGCGCACTGGCCTGGATCGCGATGTTCGGGCTGAAGCGCGAGGCCAAGGGTGAGCATGACCTGGATCCGGCACTGCGCCTGGTCGGCCTGGTCGGCTTCCTGATCGCCGGCACCGGCTTCCTGCATCTGCGCCTGTTCGTGGCCGATGTGGCCCATGCCGGCGGCATCCTCGGCAAGCTGGTAGGCAGCTCGCTCAGCGTCGGTTTCGGCGCATTGGGCGCCAACCTCTTCGTGCTGGTCCTGCTGCTGGCCTCGATCACCCTGGCCACGGGCATCTCCTGGTTCGTGGTGATGGAGAAGATTGGTAACTGGGTGCTGGCACTGCCGCCGCTGTTCAACAAGAAGAAAGAGCAGGCCACCGAGTGGCAGCAGACCCGCGCGATGCGCGAGGAGCGCCAGGAAGTGCGCAAGGTCGACGCCGAAGTCCGCGCCAAGCGCGAGCCGGTCAAGATCGAGCCGCGGCCGGAGCCGGTGCTGGAGAAGAGTGATCGCGCCAAGCGCGAGACCCAGATTCCGATGTTCCGTGGGGTCAACGGCGATGGCTCGGACGTGCCGCCACTGGCACTGCTGGACGATCCCAAGCCGCAGCCCAAGGGTTACGACGAGGGCACGCTGGAGACGCTCTCGCGCCAGATCGAGTTCAAGCTCAAGGATTTCCGCATCGATGCGCAGGTGGTCGGTGCCTATCCCGGCCCGGTGATCACCCGTTTCGAGATCGAGCCGGCCCCGGGCATCAAGGTCAGCCAGATCAGCTCGCTGGACAAGGACATCGCACGCGGTCTGTCGGTGAAATCGGTGCGCGTGGTCGATGTGATCCCGGGCAAGTCGGTGGTGGGTCTGGAGATCCCCAACGTCACCCGCGAGATGATCTATCTCTCCGAGCTGCTGCGCTCCAAGGAATATGACAAGTCCGCCAGCGTGCTGACCCTGGCGCTGGGCAAGGACATCGCCGGCCGCCCGACCGTGGCCGACCTGGCGCGCATGCCGCATCTGCTGGTGGCCGGCACCACCGGCTCGGGCAAGTCCGTGGCGGTCAACGCGATGGTGCTGAGCCTGCTGTACAAGGCCTCGCCGAAAGACCTGCGCATGCTGATGATCGACCCGAAGATGCTCGAGCTGAGCGTCTACCAGGGCATCCCGCATCTGCTGGCGCCGGTGGTCACCGACATGAAGGAGGCCGCCAACGGCCTGCGCTGGTGCGTGGCCGAAATGGAGCGGCGCTACAAGCTGATGAGCGCGGTGGGCGTGCGCAACCTGGCCGGCTTCAACAAGAAGGTCAAGGATGCCCAGGACGCCGGGCAGCCGATGATGGACCCGCTGTTCAAGCCCAACCCGGAACTCGGCGAGGCCCCGCGTCCGCTGGAGACGCTGCCCTTCATCGTCATCTTCATCGACGAATTTGCGGACATGATGATGATCGTCGGCAAGAAGGTGGAAGAGCTGATCGCGCGCCTGGCGCAGAAGGCGCGTGCGGCCGGCATCCATCTGATCCTGGCCACCCAGCGCCCCTCGGTGGACGTGATCACCGGCTTGATCAAGGCCAACATCCCGACCCGTATCGGCTTCCAGGTCAGCTCGAAGATCGATTCGCGCACCATCCTCGATCAGTCCGGCGCGGAAACGCTGCTGGGCCACGGCGACATGCTGTATCTGCCGCCGGGCACCGCGTTGCCGGACCGTGTGCATGGCGCCTTCGTCTCCGATGAAGAAGTTCACCGCGTGGTCGAGCACCTCAAGGCCAGCGGCCCGACCGATTACATCACCGGCGTGCTGGACGAAGTGCAGATGATGGGCGATGGCGTCGTGGTCGGCCCCGGTGGCCTGCCCGAGGCGGGCGGCGGTGGCGGCGATGAGTCCGATCCGCTGTACGACGAGGCCCTGCGCATCGTCACCGAAACCCGTCGTGCCTCCATCTCCGGCGTGCAGCGTCGTCTGAAGATCGGCTACAACCGTGCCGCGCGCCTGATCGAAGCGATGGAGGCGGCTGGCGTGGTCAGCCCGCCCGAGCACAACGGCGACCGCAGCGTGCTGGCGCCGCCCCCGCCCAAGTAACGCCGGGCCCGGCCTGGCTGCGTAGAACCCGGGCGCGGCCCGGGTGTTGCCGAGCACAAGGAACCTGCAATGAAGCCGATGATCTGGACGATGCTGGGCGCCATGACGCTCGCGCCGGTAGTGGCGTGGGCCGATGCCCAGCCCGTGCCGGCACCCGTGACACCCGTGGCACCGCCCAGCCCGGGCGGGCAGAGCGGCCCGGCCGCGGGCGCTGAAGCGCAGGCCAACAACAACTTCAGCTTCGTGCGCTATCGCGCCGACTACGTGGTACGCCCGGATGCGGGCAATACGCAGACCGAAGAGTACGAGATCCTGCTCAAGACCAAATCGGCGGTCGAGCAGTTCAGCCAGGTGCGGCTGAGCTACAGCGAGAAGATGGAAACGCTGGAGGTGCTGCAGGCCTACACGTTGACGGCGGACGGCCAGCGTCGGGACGTGCCGGCCGACCGCATCTACACGCAGGAAAGCTATTCCAGCGCGGCAGCGGCGATGTACGCTGACCGCAAGGTGCGCGTGGTGGTCTTCCCGAATCTGGCGCCCGGCACGCGCGTGGTTTACCAGACCCGCCGCACCCAGAACACGCCGTACTTCCCGGGCTACTTCGGCCTATGGGAAACCTTCAGCGTGTTCACCCAGTACGACGATGCCCGCGTGACCCTGAGCGCGCCTGCCGATCTGCCCATGCAGGTGGAACAGCGGGGCGTGCAGGGCAGCCAGACGCCGCGTGTGCGCAATGGCATGGCGCGCTGGGAGTGGACGTACCGGCGCACGGATCCGCTGAAGGCGCAGAACTGGTCCGCCGCCGCGTGGGAGTACAGCCCCACCATCATGGCCAGTACGTACCGTGACTGGTCGCAGGTGGCGCAGGCCTACCAGCTCAAGGGCGGCGAGGCCGCCGCTGTCACGCCGCAGATCCAGGCGCTGGCCGACGAGCTCACCCGGGGCATTGCCGACCGTCGCGAGCAGGCCGCCGTGCTGTATCGCTGGGTGGCGCAGAACATCCGCTACGTGGCGGTTTACCTGGGCAATGGCGGGCTGGAACCCAACCCGGCGCAGAGCATCCTCGACAACCATTACGGCGACTGCAAAGACCATGTCGTGATCCTGGAGGCGTTGTTGGCTGCGCGTGGCATCCAGAGCACGCCGGTGCTGATCGGTGCCGGCGGTGGGCCGACGCTGCCGGCGATTCCGCTGCTGGGCCGTTTCGACCACGCCATCACCTACATCCCCGAGTTCGACCTGTACCTGGACTCGACCGCGCCCTATGCGCGTGTTGGCCAGTTGCCCGAGGGGGATCTTGGCGCGCCGGTGCTGCACACCCGCCAGGCCGTCGTGGCGCGCACCCCGGCCAACGATGCGTCGCGCAACGGCACCGGGATCGAGGCAACGTTCCGGTTCGATGCGGCGGGCAATCTGTCTGGCCGGACCGTGCTCCAACCGAGCGGCGTGACCGAAATTGGCATGCGCGGCGCCTTCGCACGGCTCAACGCGCAGAACCGGGCGCGTGCCGAAGAATCGATGATGGCCGCGTCCGGCTTCGACGGCAGTGGCGCACTGACGCTGCTGGGTGACCCGCAGGATCTGACCCGGCCGTTCAACTTCCGCTATGACTTCCTGGCCAGCGATTACGTCGATTTTGGCGTGGTCGGAGGGATGGTGCTGCCTGACGCACCGGGCAGCCAATCGTTCCGTGACCTGTATGCCAGCACGTCGGCGCCGGAAAACGCCACGCCGTTCTACTGCAACGACAGTCTGCGCGATGAGCGCTACCAGCTGACCTTCCCGGCGAACGTGCCGATCGTAGCGATCCCGCGCAGCCAGCACTTCGCCAATGCGGCGGGTGAGTATCAGGTGGACTGGACGCGCGAGGGGCAGCTGATCACCGCGCACCATCGGCTGCACCAGCGGGCCGTACGCGGGGCGGATGCACTGTGCCAGCCGCAGGATTACGCCGCCTTCCGCGAGCTGTACCAGCAGGTCCGTCGCGGCTTCCGCGGGCAGGTGGTGTATGGGGACCTCAAGACGGTGCAGGCCGGGCCGTAAACCGCGTTCGGCAAGCGGGTTCCAGCGCATAATGTGGCCCTGATCGCCCATTCAGGATTGAATGGGCACACTGCCTCCCATCCTTCCCATTCGCCTGGATACCTCGCATGCACACCACCTTCCGCCGCTCCCTGCTTGCCGCCACCCTGGTCGTGGCCAGTGTCGGCTCGGCTTCGGCCTGGGCAGGCGCCCGTGATGAACTCAACCGCTTCACCCAGGGCCTGAAGGGCCTGGACGGACAGTTCAGCCAGCAGGTGTTCGACAGCAAGGGCAAGGTCAAGGAAAACACCAGCGGCCGCGTTGCGTTGTCCGCGCCGCGCCTGTTCCGTTGGGAGTACATCAAGCCGCACGAACAGCTGATCGTGGCCGATGGCAAGAAGGTCTGGGTGTATGAGCCGGACCTGGAGCAGGCCAGCGTGCGCCCGCAGGGCCAGGAAGAGCAGAACAGCCCGCTGACCGCATTGATCAATCCGGCGCTGCTGGACAAACAATACGACGTCAGCGAAGAGGCCGCCGTGCGCGATGGCCTGCAGTGGCTGTCGCTGAGCCCGAAGCGTGAGACCGACACCGCCTTCCAGTACGCCGCGTTGGGCTTCAACGGCCAGGGTCTGGCCCGCATGGAAGTGGTGGACGCGGTGGGTCAGCGCACGGTGATCAACTTCACCGGGTGGAAGCGCAACCCGAGCTTTGCTGCCGGCACCTTCAGCTTCACCCCGGCCAAGGGTGTGGACGTCATCGGCGAGTAACGGCCGCGGGCGTTCGGCCGCGATAGAATACAGACGTGGCCAGAAACCGAACGACATTCAATGGGCCCGATCTGCTGACCGTGGATCGGGACAACATGCGTCCGCTCGCCGAGCGGATGCGCCCGCAGACGCTGGATGAAATGGTGGGCCAGAAGCGCCTGCTCGCACCGGGCAGCGCGCTGCGCCGGGCCGTCGAGTCCGGCCATGTGCACTCGATGATCCTGTGGGGCCCGCCAGGCTGCGGCAAGACCACACTCTCGCTGCTGCTGGCGCATTACGCCGATGCCGAGTTCCGTGCGATCTCGGCCGTGCTGTCCGGTCTGCCCGAGGTGCGCCAGGTGCTGGCCGAAGCCGCGCAGCGCTTCGCCGAAGGGCGTCGCACGGTGCTGTTCGTGGACGAAGTGCACCGTTTCAACAAAGCCCAGCAGGATGCGTTCCTGCCGCATATCGAACGCGGCACCATCGTGTTCGTGGGCGCCACCACCGAAAACCCTTCGTTCGAACTGAACTCGGCGCTGCTGTCGCGGTGCCGCGTGCACGTGCTGGAGTCGGTGTCTCCGGCGGACATCGTGGAGGCGCTGGAGCGTGCGCTGCAGGACACCGAGCGTGGCCTGGGCGCGGAGCAGCTGCAGGTGGCGCCGGAGGCGTTGCTGGAGATCGCCACCGCCGCCGATGGCGATGTGCGACGCGGCCTGACCCTGCTGGAGATCGCGGCCGAGCTGGCCAGTGGCGACGGCGGGCGGATCAGTCCGGAGATGCTGGTGCAGGTGCTGGCAGACCGCACGCGTCGCTTCGACAAGGGCGGCGAGCAGTTCTACGACCAGATCTCGGCGCTGCACAAATCCGTGCGCAGCTCCAACCCGGATGCCGCGCTGTACTGGCTGACGCGCATGCTCGATGGTGGCTGTGATCCGTCGTATCTGGCACGTCGCCTGACCCGGATGGCGATCGAGGATATCGGGTTGGCCGATCCGCGCGCGCAGTCGATGGCGCTGGAAGCCTGGGACATCTACGAGCGGCTGGGCAGCCCGGAAGGCGAGCTCGCGTTCGCGCAGCTGGTGCTGTATCTGGCCAGTACCGCCAAGTCGAACGCCGGCTATGCCGCCTTCAACAAGGCCAAGCAGGAAGTGCGCGAGACCGGTACCCAGGAGGTGCCGCTGCACCTTCGCAATGCGCCGACCAAGCTGATGAAGGAGCTGGGCTACGGCAAGACCTATCAGTACGATCACGATGCCGACGGCGGCATCGCGCTGGACCAGACCGGTTTCCCCGATGCGATGGGCGAGCGGGTGTATTACGAGCCGGTGCCGCGCGGGCTTGAGATCAAGCTGAAAGAGAAGCTGGACCGCTTGCGTGCCGCCCGGGAACAGGCGCGTGCGGAGAAGGGCGCGGACTGATGGACGGCATTGGCCTGTGGTGGCAGCAGCTCGGGCTGGTGATGGCCGGCGGCGCACTGGGCGCGGCGCTGCGTTTCATGATCGGCGATGCGATGCTGCGCCAGTTCGGTACTGGCTTCCCGTGGGGCACGCTGACGGTGAACCTGGTCGGCGCGTTCGTGGCGGGTTACGTGATGATCTGGCTGCAGAGTCGTGGCACGGCCGCGGTGTACTGGCGCGCCTTTCTGATCGTGGGAATCGTGGGCGGGTTGACCACGTTTTCGTCGATGATGCTGGAGTCGCTGGTGTTTACCCGCGCGGATCGAAGCCTGATGGTGCCGCTGTATCTGGGCATCAGTCTGCTCGGTGGCATGCTGCTGGTGTGGGCTGGCGCGCGTGTGGCCGAGGCGTGGCGCTGAGGTTCACACGCTGCCATCGCAGAAATCCACGCAAAACGCTGGATTAAAGTGATGTCTCACGATATCGTGCGCGCCCCCGTTTGCATCCTCGTCCGTCATGCGCGATGAACAAGACCCCGGAACACTGGAACTGACGCTGCCGCGCAAGCGCGGCCGTCCGCCCACGTTCGGCTACGCGATGACCGATGCACAGCGTGCGGCCCGTTACCGTGCGCGCCGCGCCGGGCAGGCCGGGCATGCCGATGTGCGCAACTGCAGCGACATGGTGCTGCTGGACAAGATCCGCGCCTCGATCACCAGCAAGGACCCGGAACTGACCGGCTTCCTGGTACACGTGCTCTGGCAGCGCTACCCGCTGCAGCTCAAGTAAGCGCACCCGCCCGTTCCTGATCGAGCAGGCCCGTCAGGCGCACGGCCAGGGCTTTGACCAGCGGGTCGGCTGTGGTGCGGTGAAGCAGCGCGATCTCGAACGTGTCGATGGGCGGCAACCCTTGTTCCGGACCCAGCACGGTGTGCTCGCGACTCAGGGCGCGCGCCGGCAGCAGGCTGATGCCCATGCCATCGGCGACGGCGCCCTGGATGCCGCTCAGGCTGGAACTGGTGAAGCTGATCCGCCAGCGGCGGCCGAGTGCTTCGATGGCATCGATGATGTCGTCGCGATACAGCCCGCGCGGCGGGAAGGTGACCAATGGCACCGGATCCAGGCCGATGCAGCCATTGCGGGCACTGTCGATCCAGACCATGGTCTCCGGCCAGCAGGCCATGGCGGCGCGGCTGTTGCGGCGCTGCTTGACCAGGATCAGATCGAGTTCGCCGTGATCGTAGCCATTGGCCAGGTCGCGGCTGAGGCCGCTGGTGACTTCCAGCTTGACCTGGGGGTGCTCGCGGTTGAAGGCGCCGAGCAGCTGGGTGGTCGCGGCGCTGACGAAGTCTTCCGGCACACCCAGCCGGACGGTGACGGCCACCGTGGTGCCGGCAAGCGCTTCGAGCAGTTGGTCATTGAGCGCCAGCAGTTGGCGGGCATGGCCAAGCACGAGCTGCCCGGCATCGGTGGGATGCACGTCGCGGTTGCCGCGCACCAGCAGTGGATGGCCCGCCATCTCCTCCAGCCGACGGATCTTCTGGCTGATGGTGGATTGGGTGGAGTGCAGACGCGCCGCCGCCGTGGTGAAGCTTGCGCAGTCGGCCACCATCACCATGGCGCGCAGCAGGTCCAGGTCGAACAGGGTGCGATTCGGTTTTTCACTTGCGGTCATGCCGTCATTCTGAATCGCAATGGCTGTCGGCGCCAATGTCGACGCGCATGCGGTCAGGTGCTGTTGGTGCCTGCCTAGGCGTCCGACGGTTCGCTACGGGCCAGGCTGCGAGTGATCCGCTCGCGCGCCTCGCGCATGGCCTGATGCAGCGCAGGGGGTCCCAGCACCTCGAAGTCCAGACCCAGCGCCAACAGCCAGTACACCACCGTTCCCAAGGGGTTGGCGGCGCAGCGCAGCAGGCAGCGCAGATCATCGACCGCTTCCAGCTCCCCGGCCGATGCCGGTATCTGCTGGCGCATGACCGACAGCGGCGCATGCAGGATGATCCGGGCCTCGTCGTGGTACTGGCCCAGTGAGAGCGAGCGGGCGACCCATTGGCGCAGGTCACCGTCGCCTGGGCCTGCGCGGGGTGCAAAGTGCGCGCCCACCAGCGGTGCGCTGGCGATCCGGTCGATGCGGAAGGTGCGCCAGTCATTGCGCCCGGTGTCCCAGGCGACCAGGTACCACCGGCGATCGGTATGCACCACGCCTTGGGGCTCGACCTGGCGGGCGCTGGAGACACCCTCGCGGTCGGTGTAGTCGAAGCGGAGTTGCACCTGGTCGCGACAGGCGCAGGCGAGGGTGGTCAGCCGCCCCGCATCGACCTGCGGACCGATCGGGCTGGCGGGGAGAAGCGTCGAGCGCAGCGCGGCCAGCCGGGGGCGCAGTCGCGGCGGCATGGCCTGTTCGATTTTCACCAGCGCCGTGATCGCGGTCTGCTCGATGCCGCTGATCGTGCCGGTCACGGCCGTGCGCAGCGCGACAGCGGCCGCCAGTGCTTCCTCGTCATCCAGCAGCAGTGGCGGTAATGCGCGCCCCGGACGGAACGCATAGCCGCCGGCGATGCCGGTGCTGGCGTGGATGGGGTAGCCAAGCTGGCGCAGGCGATCAATGTCCCGCCGCAGCGTGCGCGGGTGGATGGCCATGCGCTCGGCCAGCTCGCCGCCGGCCCAGTGCGGGCGGGATTGCAGCAACGAAAGCAGGCTCAGCAGGCGGGCGGAGGCGGTCAGCATGCGCGCCAGCGTAACAGCCATTGCGGGCCGATTCTGTCCGCAATGCTGCCTAGTCTTGAGGGCACGGTGCAGCACCTGTTCCGCCGGACCTTTCCGCCCCTTTCAAGGAGTTCTTCAATGTCACTGGTTTTCTATTGGCACCCCATGTCCAGCGCCACCCCGGTCGCGTGCGCTCTGGCCGAGCTGTCCGTCCCGCACGACCGGGTCAAGATCGACATCCGCAACGGCGAGCAGCGCACGCCTGCGTATCTGGCGATCAATCCGAACGGCAAGGTCCCGTGCCTGGTGGTGGACGGCACGCCCCTGTATGAAGGTCTGGCCATCCACCTGTGGTTGGGCGAGCAGTACGGGGTGGGCCAGGGCCTGTGGCCGGCGGCGGGGACCCCGGCTCGACTGGAGGCGATGTCCTGGTGCACGTGGGCGTACGTTACCTACGCAGCGGTGCTGGGGCGGGTATGGCTGGCGACCGTGGACGATGCGCTGCGCAGCGTGGAGCATGCGGCGGCGGGCATCCGTGCCGCCAACGAACTGCTGGATCTGTTGGAGGCGCGCCTGTCGCAGCAGCCGTGGATGGTTGGCGAGGCATACTCGTTGGTGGATCTGGTGGTTGGCCAGGTGGTGGGCTACGGCACCCATCTGGGGGCGGTGGTGGATGCGCATCCGGCGGTTGCAGCCTGGCTGCAGCAGGTGCAGGCCCGCCCGGCCATGCAGGGCGAGAACTGAGGCTGCTGCGTATTGCAACAGGCTCCATTGCAATTGTGCATGCGCATCATGCTGAAATTTAACTGGTGAATGTGCCGGGCCTGACCGTAAGGTGGCCCGGTTCTCTTTTTTCCGGTGCGATCTCCATGTCCTTCCGTCTTGCGATCCCGGTGCTGCTTGCACTGGCCCCTTCCGCGTTCGCAGCCGAGCAGGCCGATCTGATGATCCGCCATGCCACCGTGGTCGACGTCGAGCGCGCCACGACGGTGGCCGATCAGACGGTCGTGGTACGTGGCCAGGACATCGTCGCGGTCGGCAATGACCGGGCGATGCGCAAAGCGTGGCGAGCCAGGCAGGACGTCGATGGCAAGGGGCGCTATCTGATTCCCGGGCTGTGGGACATGCACGTGCATTTCGGCGGCGGCCCGGCGCTCATCGACGAGAACAAGGCGCTGCTCCCGCTGTACATCGCCCATGGCATCACCACCATCCGTGATGCTTCTGGAGATCTGCCCGAGCAGGTACTGCAGTGGCGCGGTGAGATCGCCAGCGGCCAACTGGCTGGCCCGCAGCTGTTCACCTCCGGGGCAAAGATCGAAGGCGTCAAGCCGGTCTGGAAGGGCACCATTGAAGTGGGCTCGCAGGCCGATCTGGATGCGGCGTTCGTGCGCCTCAAACGCGACCGCGTCGATTTCGTCAAAATCACCGACAGCACCCTGACCCCGGAGCTGTTCCTGGCTGCCGTGCGCGGCGCGCGCGCCAATGGGCTGCGTGCCTCCGGCCACATCCCGATGGCGTTGACCGTGCAGCAGGCCGTCGATGCCGGTATCAGCTCGATCGAGCACCTGGACTACGCCTACAAGGCCGGGGTCAAGGATGAGGCGGCCATTGCCGCGGACTTCGCGGCCAAGCGGATTGATCGTGCCCAGGCCAACGCACGACTGGATGCGGGTTTCGACCGTGACACTGCCATGGCCGCCTATCGCGGTTTCGCGACCAAGGGCGTATTCGTGACGCCGACACTCAACGGCGGACGCATCCTGGACTTCCTGGACCAGGACGACCATCACGACGATCCCTATCTGGCCTACATCGGTCCGAAGCTGCAGGCCACCTACGCTTGGCGCGTCGAGCGTGCGGCCAAGGCGACGCCGGCACAGATCCAGGCCCGGCATCAGGAGTACCACCAGGTCGCTGCGGTACTGCCGATGCTGCAGCAGGCCGGGGTCACGATCATGGCCGGCACCGATGCGGGCTTCCTCAACTCGTTCAACTATCCGGGCATCGGCCTGCATGACGAACTGTCACTGTTCGTCAAGGAAGGGCTGAGCCCGGCGCAGGCGCTCTCGGCGGCGACGCGCGCGGGCCCGGCCTGGTTCGGTACGCTGGACCGATACGGTGCGGTCGCGCCAGGCAAGGCCGCCGATCTGGTATTGCTGGAG
This sequence comes from Stenotrophomonas sp. SRS1, assembly GCF_026130205.1. Lineage (NCBI taxonomy): Bacteria > Pseudomonadati > Pseudomonadota > Gammaproteobacteria > Lysobacterales > Lysobacteraceae > Stenotrophomonas > Stenotrophomonas sp. SRS1. Next base: position 340,219 of record NZ_JAINFD010000001.1, read on the forward strand.
CGCAATCCGCTGGAGGACATCGAGGCCACGCGTGACATCCAGTACGTGGTCCTGCGCGGCCAGGGGTATGACCGCAAAGCGCTCGATGCGCTGCTGGAGCAGACCAAGGCGAAGGTCGCGGCGTGGAAGGCGGAAGAAACGAAAGAGTAATGGATTCGGGCGCGCTCACCGGTGTGGTGGGCGCGCACGGGGCTGGACAGTGAGCCGGTCTACGGCGATGTCGGCGAGGTGAAGGTGAACGTTCGGCCATCTGCAAGCCGCGCGGTCGCGCTGCGCGGGGGTAGGGTGTGCGTATCGACCTGCTGCGGTTGATCGGAGAAGTTGGCCACGATCACGCTGCCGTCGGTGAACGTAGTCTGCTGCACCTGGCCGGCGGTATCGCGCCAGCGGAAGTCGACCAGTGCCTGATCGAACAGGGCCTGATGCAGCGGCCGGAAGAAGGCGTCCAGATGGCGCAGGTAGGCGATCCGTGATGCGGCGGTCGCGACGCTGAGGTTGAGCAGCGGTGGCACGTTGTACAGCTGCTGCAGCAGCTCGGTGGTACTGCGGCTCTCGCGGAACTTGAGGCTGTCCAGGGTCCAGTGATGGGTGCTGACCACGCTGTCGTGGAAGGCAGCCTGCAGCAATGGCAGGCGACGGGCCGGGTTGAAATAGAGCTGCTGGTACCGCGGTTTGAGCTGGCTCTGTCTGAAGAAGAAGGCGGGCTGGTGCTCTGGCGCCCAGGCGCCGAGGTAGTAGGGGGAGGCGCGCTCCCGGCGCATCTGCGGATCGGCCCAGCCGAAGCCGGAGGTCTGTGCGCCGTGGGCGAACGCGATATGGCGGTTGACGACGGCCGAGCCCACTTCAGAGCCGACCACCAATTTCTGGGTATCGGCCAGCCAGGCCAGTGCTGCGTTCCGGTTGCCGGCGTCCTGGGCCTGTGAGGTCGGTTTGGCTGGATCCACGTCATCGAACAACATGCCGGTCGCGGCCACATCCAGGAACCAGCTGTTGTAGGGCGCGTCGGCGCGAAGGGTGCGCACGCGCCGTTCCATCAGCGGGCGGATGCAGGCCGCGTTGGTGTACACCCCGTTGCCCTGGAAGCCTTTGATGCGCTCGCCGTCGGGTTTCATGATCCCGCAGCGCTCGAATGCGTCCTGCCCCAGCTGTGCTGAGAGCCAGGAAGGATTGTCGTTGCCGTCGGGCAGGGCGGTGTCATAGGAGTCGTAAGGTGCCACCAGATACCCGGCCTTCGCGGCGGCGTCCACGGCGTCAGGGCTCGCCCAACCGGCGGTCCAGTCCGGCAGCCCGAGCCAGAGGCGTGGCAGGCCGGCAGCCTGCAGGGCATGGATCATCCGCGGCGATGCGCTGTCGCCCCGAAGCGCGTCGGGCTTTAGCGCCTTGCCCAGCGTTACGTCCAACTGTTGCCTGCGCTGCTGCAGGGACTCGGCCGTGTCACCGGGAAACTGTTCCGCCAGCGCGGCATTGATGGCGGCCACCAACACCTGCTGTACATACGGGCCGCTGTATTCGGCGGTGAGCGCCTGCAGCGCTTCGGCGTCCTTGGTGATCCATGCCCGCGGCAGCAGTGATTTCAGAGCGGCCCAGTCACGCACGTCCTGTTCGACCAGCAGCCGATCGCCCCACAGATAAAGGTGACTGGCACCGATCAGCTTGTGACCGTCGGGCAGCTGGGCGAGTTTGTCCTTCAGTGGTACGAAGCCGCCCTGCGCCTGCAGCCAGTGCCGGTAGCGTTTGGCCGGGGCCAGCCAATCCGGCGCATCCAGGCTGACGATGACGGTATACGGGTCGGCCTGGTTGAGGGCATTGACGTGGTGCTCGGCGGCCACTGCGACACCCGGCCCGTCCGGGCTGAAGCGCACGGTGTTGTTGAACGGTGTGGCGAACAGGATCGACAGCACGCGATCCTGCCACGCCAAGCCGATCACGGGCAGGGTGAGGTCTTCGGTGGTGTTGATCTCGCCGTAAGCGTCGATGAGCTCATCGCGCCAGACGGTGTCGTCGGCGGGAAGGTAGTAGCCCTCGTGCAGTGGCAGCAGCAAGGCGTGTGGGCCCGCTGGCAGTCGTGGCCAGTGGATGCTGCCGATGGTGCTTCGCTGGAACGTCATCTGCAGCGTATCGCCCGCCAGTGCAGCGCGCACTTCGGTTGTCTCACCCCATTGCCAATGGCCGGTGTCGCGGGTCTGCACCAGCGCTGACACCGTGCCGACATCGCCCGCGGAGGAAACCTGGGTCGTGGTGCCGTCGGCAGCGGTGATGGAGGCCGCCAGCGTTGCGGGATCGATATGGACGCGCCAGTGCGCGTTGGTCAACGTCAGCGCTTGCGCCTGCGTTGCGGAGAGCAGCAGCAACAGAACGGATAAGTACTTCATGCAGAACCTTGGCGAATGTGGCATGTAGTGCCGATCAGTTGCCGAAGCCTAAAGCGCGTGACGGCGCTCGCGTCGGCTGTACGTCACAGTTGCGCGCATGGCGCTGCTGTGAATCATGAAATGTGAGATGCGTTGGCATCCATGGACGCGGTTGCCATGTATTCGCCCAGTGCGAATGCAGTCTGCAGGTGGGCCTGCACGTCGCCCGAGTCCGTTTCCAGCAGCAGCGTGGACGACAGCACCGGCGCGCCGCAGTAGTCGAAGATGCCGGTCTCGATCTGGGTCTTCATCGCGTCGGTATAGCCACGCTTCTGCCACGTGCGTTCGTCAGCACCGCCGAGGCTGACCAGGTGAATGGACAGATGCCCCAGTTTCTTGAGCACCCCCTGGCCACTGCTGTCGTCATAAGCCCACCCATTGGAAAACACGCGGTCGATCCAGCCCTTCATGAGGGCCGGCATGCTCCACCAATACACAGGGAAGACCAGCACCAATGCAGTGGCGCGGTCCAGTCGGGCCTGTTCGGCCAGTACATCAGCGGGAAAGGGCGCCAGGCGTTGATGGCCCTGCATGTCGTCCTGATTGAAGCGCGGGTCGAAGCCCTCGGCACTCAGGTCGGCCAGTTCGACCGTGGCGCCGGCAGCTGTCGAGGTGATGCCCTCGGCGATGTGGCGGGCCACGGTGTGGGTCAGTGCGTCGGGATGGGGGTGAGCGGTGACGATCAGGGTGTGCATCGGAGTCCAAGGGGATAGGGGAGGCTGTATACTTTCGGTAAGTTACACTTCGTAAGTTACGATTGGTATATAGCTATGTCAAGCCCATCTGATCCTGCTGCCTCGGTGCCGACCCGGCGCCGGATGACGCGCGACGACCGCCTTCGCCAGTTGCTGGAGACGGCGTGGCGGCTGATACGCGAAGAGGGCACCGACGCCCTGACGCTGGGGCGGCTGGCCGAGCAGGCCGGGGTCACCAAGCCGGTGGTGTATGACCATTTCGGTACGCGGGCGGGTCTGTTGGCCGCGCTGTATCGTGATTTCGACGCACGGCAGGGCGTGGTGATGGAGACGCTGTTTGCCAGCAGCGGCCCGACACTCGCGGAGAAAGCGCAGGTCATCGCCGAGGCCTACGTGGCCTGCGTGATGAAGCAGGGGCGCGAGATTCCCGGCGTGATTGCTGCGCTGGCCGGCTCACCGGAGCTGGCGCGTATCAAGCGCGAGTATGACGTCGTGTTTCTCGATCAGTGTCGCGCGCTGCTGTCTCCGTTCGCGCCCGAAAGTACTCTGGGTCAGGCCGGGCTGTGGGGCATGCTGGGTGCCGCCGAAGGGCTCTGTTCTGCGGCGACTGCCGGTGACATCACGCCCGCACAGGCCGAGCAGGAGCTTGCCGCGACGATCGAGGCGATGGTCATGCGTGGTTGAGTGCTGCGCAGGCTGGCATGAAGTGCGGCACGGCTGCGATGCGCTGGCCGCGAAGCGGGCGTGATCGGGCGCGTATGATGTCCCGCCCTTCTGGACTGGATGCCATGCGCGCTTTTGTCACCGTTGCAGTACTTACTGCTGCTATCGCTGCGGCAGTGCCCACCAGCGCTGCAGCACTGTCGTTGAGTGAGCGCCTCAAGAATGCATCGACTGTCCAGGTGAACCAGGTGCCGCCGAGTGGCGCGTCACTGCTTGGCCGCGTGCAGCAGTTCCAGAACGGCGACAGCTTGATCCGGGTCGGCGAGGGTGAAGGTGAGCCGCTGGTGCTGACGCTGTGCAATGGCAAGGCGCATATGAATCTCGACGCGAGCTGGCCCGGCGCGCCTGCGGCGAAGACGCAGGAAGAGAAGCAGATGCGTGCGTATGGCCTGTACATGGCGGTGATGGGCGGCATGGCGATGGCGCAGAGCATTGCGGGCGACACGCTGGAGCTGCCGGCCGAAGGGCAGGCCTCCACGGTGCAGCGCGAGACTCCGTGGGCCTATGGCAAGGAGCAGTACGCGGTGACGGTAAGTAACGGGGCCGACGGGGAGCTGCGGATCAGGGTGGCCAAGACGGGAAACACCACGAGCACCCCATCGTCGGGGCCGGATGACATCGTCAGCACCGACGGTGACAAGGCGGCGCGCCTGGCCGAGCTTGAGCCGGTCGGCACCGCGCGCGAGCTGGTGATCTCCGCAGCGCCGATGGGAGCGTCCGTGCCGGACGGCATGTCCTTGAAGGGCTGGATGTCGGCCAGTGGCAAGGGCGGTGCAACGGTGGGTGCCGCGCGCAAGGCCTCGGGCGATTGCGCGCGCTGAACCGGGTGGCGCAACGTCAGTGATACCCATTCTCATTTGAGTTACACTGGCGCGATAGCACCGTCCCTCGCTCCGGGTAGTCATGATTGTTTCGTCGTCGCTGATCTCTTCCGTATCGCCGTGGTTGCGCACGCTGGGCGTGGCGACCGCCATCGGCATGGCGGCGTTGTCGCCCGCCTCGGCGCAGCAGCGCAATCCCGAGCAGAAGGTCGGTGAGACGGTGCTGGATCAGCCGGCGCAGAGCTATCGTTTCGAGCATTTCGTGCTCGACAGCCCCGACAAGGCCCGCCGCTGGCGGGTGAATGTCGGCGTGCCGGCCAAGGCCTCGGCGACGCCGGCACCGGTGCTGTACATGCTGGATGGCAATGCCGCGGCGATGGTGCTCGACCAGGCGATGCTTACCGATCTGGCCGCACATGCCGCGCCGGTGCTGGTGTTCATCGGCTACGACAACGATCTGCGCATCGATTCGCCGGCGCGTACCCGCGACTACACCGCGTGGATCGATACCGCTGACGACGAGAACGGCACGTCGCAGTCCAGCGGTGGTGGTGCGTATGCGTTCCTGGATCTGATCGAGCGCCGGATCAAGCCGGAAGTGCAGCGCCGCGCCAGCATCGATCTGCAGCAGCAGTCACTATGGGGCCATTCGCTCGGCGGCCTGTTCGTGGTCAGCACGCTGTATACCCGCCCGGCCGCGTTCCAGCATTACGTGTCCGCCAGCCCGTCACTGTGGTGGAGCCAGGGCGCCCCGCTGGGCGACATGGAGCGCCAGTTCATCGCCAACGCCCAAGGCCAGCCGGCACAGGTCACGGTGATGCTCGGTGGCGACGAGCGCACCGGCAACCGCGGCGTGCGAGACATGACCAATCCGCGCGTAGTCGCGCATCTGCGCCGCATTGGTGGCGCCACCCCCGATGCCGCGCAGCAGCTGGCCACCCGCCTGGCCAAGGTGCCGGGCCTGACCGTGCAGTACCGCGAATTCCCCGGCCTTGGCCATGGGCCGATGCTGCCGGCATCGCTCAAGGCAACGCTGAGCCAGTTGTATGGCATCGCCGATCGCAGCGGCACGCCCGCGCCGGCCCCCTGATTTTTCGTTACCCAGGCAGTTCCGTGGCCGTGTGCCACCGCCGCAACGGACCGCGGCCACGCCAAGGCAAGCACTGTGACAACGCGCCAACCGGCGCGCCCCCAACAGAAGGAGTCTGCTGATGTACACCCTGAAAACCCTCCCGCGCGTCGCCACCCTGGCCCTTGCGCTGTCGCTGGCCAGCCCGACCGTGTTCGCCCAGCCGGTGTTCGATGCGCCGGCCAACGGCTTCCGCGGTGAAGTGGTCAGCCGCGGCCAGAACGTGGTGCCGGGCAGCGACGCCGAGGTGATCGGCCGCCAGTTCGTCCCGGGCCAGCAGGTGACCCTGCTGCGCGGTGAAACGGTGCTCAACGCCACCCCGTACGTGGTCGATGCCGAGGGCAACTTCAAGGGCAAGGTCGCGATTCCGGCCGATGCCGTGCCCGGCCAGCAGCCGGTGATCGTGCGTGCCAGCCAGCCGTCCGCCGCCGCCGTGCTGTCGTTGCGCGTTTCGCCGAACCTGCCGCTGAGCGGGCAGCAGAACTTCAACCAGACCTCGGCCAAACTGGTCCAGGGCCTGTACCAGTCCGCGTACAGCGCGGCCAGCAACGCGGTCTTCGTCACCGCTGCTGTCGGTCGCCCGCCGGTCACCCAGTCGCAGCTGCTCAAGCTGGACCCGAAGACCCTTAAGGTCACCGCCAAGATCACTCCGGCGGAAGTGCCGGGCGGTAAGGGCGGTGCGGTGTTCGCGGTCTATGGCGTGGGCGTGGATGATGCCAATGGCAACGTGTGGGTCACCAATACCCGCCAGGACACCGTGGCCGTGTATCGCCAGAAGGATCTGTCGCTGGTGCGCCAGTTCGATGTCGGCACTGTGCCGCATGCCCGCGACGTCGTGGTCGATGGCCGTCATGGCAAGGTATTCGCTTCGGCAGCCGGTGAGGATCATCTCTCGGTGTTCGATGCCCGCACCCTGCAGCCGCTGGAGCCGATCACCCTGGCCTCGGGCGTGGACGACAAGAAGTTCGTCCCGATGAGCCTGGTGCTGGATGAAGCGGCCGGCAAGCTGTTCACCGTCAGCATCGGCACGCCCGAAGCGGCCGTGATCGACACCACCACCGGCAAGGTGGAGAAGGTCATCGATCTGGGCAACTCGATCAGCGCCTCCGGCGTGGCCTATGACGCTTCGGCAGGTCGCCTGTACGTGGCCTCGCAGGGCACTGACAACCTGCTGATCGTCGATGTCGCCAGCGGCAAGGTGCTGCACGACGTGCCGGTCGGCGCGGGTGCGCTGAACGTCGCCTTCGAGCCGGTGTCCAAGCTGGCCTATGTGACCAATCGCGGTGCCGGCACGGTGACCGTGGTCGATGGCAACGGCAAGGTGGTGGGCAACCTGGATGGCGGCACCTTCCCGAACCATGTGCGTGAAGATGGCAAGGGCAACGTGTTTGCCGTCAACAAGTCGCGTGATGCCCAGGATCCCAAGGGCGACCGCATCACCCGCATCAGCACCCGCGCGAACTGAGGTTCGCGCAGTGCGTTGCACTGGCGGCGGGGCGAACAGCCCCGCCGTTCTGATGGAAGAGGAACTGCCATGAAGTCGATTGTTGTCCGCCGCAGCCTGCTGGCGCTGTCTCTGGTTGCCGTGATCGCCGGGTGCTCGAAAGAGCCTGCCGCGCCGGCTGCCGATACCGCCGCGGCACCGGGCGTGCAGGGCGCCGAAGCGCTGCCGGAGGGCTGGCAGCGCGTGGTGGGCGTGGACGTGCCGGATATCGACGGCGCCACCCAGCAGTTGCCGGCACAGGTCACCTCCGATGATGGTGTGGCCACGACGGTGACCGATACCTCCAGGATCATTGCCGGTGGCGATGACATCATCGCCGTGCTCGAAGCGCTTGGTCTGGACGACCAGGTCTACGCCGCGCCGCTGCGCTCGGCCACCGCGTCCGGCCGCAAGGCTCCCAAACAATTTCTGTTCAACCGCACCACCGGCGTGGAAGGCGTGTTGAGCCTGCAGGGCACCCTGTTCCTGGGCAACAGCCTGCGCCGCCATTCCGATCTCGCTGCCAAGCTGCGCGGCGCAGGCGAGGCGGCGGTGATCGTCGACGATCTGCAGCCGGCCGCGGACAAGGTGCGCAAGGTCGCCGCCGCCGTCGGCATGGCCGAGCAGGGTGAAGCATTGGCCACGAAAGTGCAGTCGCAGCTGGATGCGGCCAAGGCCGGTGGTGCCGCATTGGCATGGCACCCGCGCGTGATCCACGTGTCCGCGACCGGTGCCGGCGGCGCGCCGACCGTGGCGGGCTCGGACAGCGCCTCGGGCAAGCTGATCACGCTCGCCGGCGGCATCAACATCGGCGACGAAGCCGGTGTGGCCAACTACTCGGCCCTCAGCAATGAAGGCGTGGTGGCCGCTGCGCCTGACGTGATCCTGGTGACCGAGAACGATCTGGCCCTGTTTGGTGGCCAGGCCGGGCTGTGGCGCGCCTATCCGACGCTTCGGCAGACGCCGGCCGGTGCGGCCAACCGCGTGTGGGTGATGCCGGATGTGGAGTTGAAGTCCGCCAGCGTCGCCTCGGGCAGTGGTGCGGTGGCACTGGCCGCGGCATTTGCAACCGTTCCGCGCCCGTGAGTGCCTGAGGCATGGCGGTGTTGAGTCCTGCGCGTCGCCGCGGCGCGACCGTGTTGATCTGGGCCGCGGTGGGGCTGCTGATCGCAGTCATTGCCTCGTTCGCGGTGGGCCCGTTGCGGTTGCCGCCGATGGAGGTGCTGCAGGCGATCGGCGTAAAGCTGGGGCTGGCCGATCCGGCCAGCGTCAGTACCCGCGACCTGGCCGTGGTATGGCAGCTGCGGATTCCGCGTGCCTTGTTGGGCGCGATGGTGGGCGCCGCACTGGCGATGGCCGGCGCGAGCCTGCAGGGGTTGTTTGGCAATCCCTTGGCCGACCCCGGCATTGTCGGCGTGACCCAGGGCGCTGCCTTGGGCGCGGTCTCGGCGATCGTGCTGGGTGCCGGCGCCTTCGGTGCGTGGACGCTACCGCTGGCGGCGTTCGCCGGTGCCGGTGGCGCGATCACATTGACGTACCTGCTGGCGCGACCGGGGCAGGGCACCGGCACGGCGACATTGCTGCTGGTCGGCATTGCGATCGCGGCGTTCTGCTCGGCGATGATCGGGTTCCTGACCTACATCGCCAGCGAGAGCGAGCTGCAATCGCTGGTGTTCTGGCAGATGGGTTCGTTGGCCCAGGCCGACTGGATGGACGTGATCGCGGTGGCGCCGGTGTTCGTGCTCGGCACGATCGCGTTGCTGCGTCTGGCTACACCCTTGGACATGCTCGCGCTCGGTGAGCGCCAGGCCCAGCACCTGGGGCTGGATGTGAAGCGCACGCGGCTCAAGTTGATTGCCTTCAGCGCGCTGCTGGTCGGTGCCGCCGTCGCCTTTGCCGGCTCGATCGGTTTCGTGGGTCTGGTCGTGCCGCACGTCGTGCGTCTGCTGGTCGGCCCCGGCCATCGCTGGCTGCTGCCGGTCTCGGCCGTCGCCGGTGCGCTGCTGATCGTGGTCGCCGACACCGCCGCACGCACGCTGGATCCGCCGTCGGAGATTCCGCTCGGCCTGTTCTCGGCCGCGCTGGGTGCGCCGTTCTTCCTGTGGCTGGTGATGCGTCAGCGCCACCGGAGCGGCGCATGAGCCCGCTGCTGCAGTTGCAGTCGGTGCAGTTGAGTCGCGGCGCGCGGCGCATTCTGGATGACATCACGCTGGATTTCGTGCCCGGCACGGTGACGGCGCTGGTTGGGCCGAACGGCGCGGGCAAGTCAACGTTGCTGGCGGTGGCCGCAGGCGATCTGGACGCGGAGCAGGGCAAGGTGCTGCTGCGTGGACAGGCGCTGGCGGACTGGAAAGCCAAGCCGCTGGCACGTGAGCGCGCGGTCATGCCGCAGGAGCACGCGGTGCGGTTCGCCTTCCGTGTGCATGAAGTAGTGGCGATGGGGCGGCTGCCGCATCCGCCGGATCCGGTCAAAGATGCGGCCTGCATCGCCGATGCGCTGGCGCGGGCGGACCTGCATGCGTTGATCGAGCAGGAAGTGGAACATCTGTCCGGTGGCGAGGCGGCGCGCACGACCTTCGCCCGCGTGCTGACCCAGGACACGCCGTTGTTGTTGCTGGATGAACCGACGGCGGCATTGGATCTGCGTCATCAGGAGCGCACCCTGCGCGCGGTCCGCGACCTGGCCGATGCCGGTGCCTGTGTGATCGTGGTGTTGCATGATCTGAATCTGGCCGCTGCGTATGCGGACCGGATCGTGTTGCTGGAGCAGGGCCGCGTGGCGGCCGATGGCACGCCGACCGAGGTCCTGACGCGGGAGCACATCGAGCGCGTCTACCAGCAGCCGGTGCTGGTGCTGCGGCATCCGCAGCGCGATGTCCCGTTGGTGGTGGTGACCGACGCCTAGCGCCGGGAGTTACCCCGGCGCCGCCACCCGTTACCAGCCGAAGCGCGCCGTCGCCATCACGGTGCGGCCGCTGCCGTAGTAGCACGACGACACGCCGGTGCAGGTCGATACGAAACGCTTGTCGGCCAGGTTGCTGGCGTTCAAGGCCAGCTGCACGCGGGTACTGCCGAACTGGCCGAGGTCGTATCGGATCGCGGCATCGAACAAGGTGTACGACGGGATGAGATACAGGTTGGCGCTGTCGCCGTAGCTCTTGCCGTTGTAGCGCGCACCGGCGGCCAGGCTCAGGCCCTGCAGAGCGCCGCCCTGGAAGGTGTAATCCGCCCAGAACGAGGCGCTGTAGTCGGGCACCATGATCAGTTCCTTGCCCTTGTACTGATCGCTGCGGGTCATCTCCGAATCCATCCAGGTGGCTGCGCCGATCAGGCTGAAGCCCTGCGTGGGAGTGACGCGGCCTTCCAGCTCAACGCCGCGGATGCGGCCTTCGCCGTCCTGGATCGAGCACCGCGCGTTGCCGGTATTGCCGCAGCTCATGTGGCTCAGGTCGGGATCCTGGGTGACCAGGTTTTCCTGGCGCAGGTCGTAGGCGGCGAGGGCGATCAGGCCGTCGATGCTGGCCGGCTGGTACTTGACGCCGGCCTCCCACTGCTTGCCATACACCGGATCGAACGCGCGCCGATCAAAACTCTGCAGCGCGCTCGCGGTGGAGGGCTGGAAGGATTCGGCGTAGCTGACATAGGGCGTGAACCCGCTGTCGAACACGTACAGCAGGCCGGCATTGCCTGAGAACGCCTCGCTCTTGATCACACTGCGCGGCTGCAGCACCGTCGCGCCCGTCACCAGGTTGCGGGTGGTGCTGGAGGAATCGTCCTTGGTCCAGTCATACCGGCCGCCAAGGGTCAGGCGCCATTGGCCAAGGGCCAACTGGTCCTGCAGGTACAGCCCGCTCTGGCGGTTGATGCCTTCGGTGGGGCTCAGCGAGGTGACGCGCGGCGTGTAACCGCTGTACACCGGGTTGAAGATGTCGATCGGTGCCGGGTTGCTCATCGCACCGCGCACGCCTTCCCAATCGGCCTTCTGCCAATCCCAGCCCAGCAGCAGGGTGTGGTCGACCGCGCCGGTGGCGAAGCGTGCCTGCAACCGCGTGTCCAGCGTATCGCCATCGGAATCGCCGGTGCCGTAGGTGGCGCGGCGCTTCTGGGTGCGGCCATCGGCGTTGAGCGCACCATCGGTGACCACGCCGCGGTACAGCGAATCCACGTGCGTGCGTCGCGCGCTCTGGCTCAGGGTGAGGTGATCATTGAACTGGTGCTCGAACAGCCAGCCTGCGGTCCACATCGTGCGGTCGAACGTGTTCCAGCTCGGCTCGCCGATGAAGGTGGTGTTCTTCATGTGGCCATACGGCGTGGCGTTGAGCGTGCCGGCCATCGGCAGGAACTGGTATGTCGAACCGCCATCATCCTTCTGGTACAGGCCGAGCAGAGTGATGCGGGTGCGCTCGGCCATCTGCCAGGTATAGCTGGGAGCGAGGAACCAGTGCTGCTGTGCGGTGTGCTTGATCTGGGTGTCGCCGTCGCGATACAGGCCGACCAGGCGGAACAGGTGGTCGTTGTCGGCCGTGCCGGCGCCGACGTCGAACGCCGCGTTGTACTGGCCATTGGCATCCACACCCACGCGCAGCTGCTGCTCCTGATCCGGTGTCGGCGTCTTGCTCACCTGGTTGACCATGCCGCCCGGGGCGACCTGACCGTACATTACCGCCGACGGGCCCTTGAGCACTTCCACCCGCTCCAGGTTCCAGCTGTCGAACATGCTGCGGTTCCACTGCGTGCCCTGCGGCGCGCGCATGCCGTCCAAGGTGACGTTGTTGGCCCAGCTGCCGGCATCGAAGCCACGGATGCGGAAGTCATCCACGCGGTTGTCGATGCCCGAGCTCTCCAGGCTGACACCGGCGACATAGCGCATCGCATCGTTGAGCGACTGCACACCGCGCGCATCCAGTTCCGCCCGCTCGATCACCGATACCGATTGCGTGGTCTCGGCCAGCGTGGTGTTGGTTTTGGTTGCGCCGCTGATGCTATTGGCAGCGCGGTAGGCATTGACGCGCACCGCGTCCAGATCGGTGGCGGTCTGGGCGTAGGCGGCGGGAACGAATGCGGTGGCCAGGCAGGCCAGGGCCAGCAGGTTGGGGCGCAACCGGCGCGGATGCAGGAGCAGGGAGCAGGGCATGGGCAACAACTCGAGAACGCGGAGGAAGGGGCGCTGGCGTGCCGTCCCGTGGTCGTACGGCATCCGCCTTGCGGGGGTCGCCGTAGGCGACGCATAGGCCGCCATTTTAAGGATTTCCGACGTATACGCAATTGCGACACATTCGCATGTCCGCAAATGGCCGGATTTGATTGTGCCAGCTACAGGTCGTAAGTTTACTCGTGAGGATCAGTGTTGCGCTGGTGATGCGAATAAAGGCTTGTAGCCGGTGATCAGAGGTCTACAATGCCGGCTACACCCCAGGTGACCCTCATGACTTCGATGCCGCTTCTGACGTTTTTTACCCTGATCCGCTATGTCGCGGCACGGGCGCGCCTGCCAATCGGAGTGCGAGGCTGCTGACCGGAACACCGGTCACCCTGGACCCCACGCAGAGCGCCCACCGGGCGCTCTTTTCGTTTCCACGCAGCAGAACTGTCTGAAGGAGAACGTGCCATGCACCAGATCGCCGAGCCCCAAACCTGGCCGCACGCCCGTTAGCCAACGGCGGCGTGCGGCTCCCCGATGTTGGCAGCGAGACCTATCCCATGAACACCCATACCCAGACCCTTACCCTCCGGCGCAACCTCGGCATCATTGCCCACATCGACGCCGGCAAGACCACGCTCACCGAGCGACTGTTGTGGAAAACCGGCGAGATCCATCGCGTCGGTGAGGTGCATGACGGCGCGGCGACCACCGATTTCTCGGCGATCGAGCGCGAGCGTGGCATCACCATCGGCGCAGCCGCCGTGCAGGCCCATTGGGCACCGCGCGACCAGCCGATCCATCACCTGACCCTGATCGACACCCCCGGCCATATCGATTTCGCGATCGAAGTGGAGCGGTCCCTGCGCGTGCTGGATGGTGCGGTCGCCGTGTTCTCCGCGGTGGACGGCGTGCAGCCCCAGTCCGAATCGGTCTGGCGTCAGGCGCGTCGCCACGGGGTGCCGCTGATCGCCTTCGCCAACAAGATGGACCGCACCGGTGCGTCCTTCGAACGCGTGCTGACCCAGCTGCGCGAGAAACTGCGTGCGACGCCGTGGGCGCTGGGCGTGCCGATCGGGACCGAAAGCCAGTTCAACGGCTGGGTGGACCTGGTCGACCGCAGCACCGTGCATTGGGATGACAAGGGCAACGCCCTGCGTCATGCCTGGACGACCGATGAGGCGGCGCAGTGGCTGCCGCAGCGCGAGGCGCTGATCGAGGCCGTGGCCGATGCCGACGACGTGCTGGCACAGGCGTGGCTGGAAGGCACGGTGATCGACAACGCACAGCTGCGCGCGGCGATCCGTCGCGGCACCCTGGCCGGTGCGGGCGTCCCGGTGCTGGCCGGCTCCGCGTTCAAGAGCAAGGGCGTGGAGACGCTGCTGGATGCGGTGGTCGACTATCTGCCCTCGCCACTGGATCGGCCGGCGGTGGTCGCCGCCGAGAACGGCAACGACGTGCTGCTGCCACCGGACCCGGAGGGCCCGCTTGCGGCGCTGCTGTTCAAGATCACACACCAGAACCACGGTGCGCTGAGCTTCGTGCGGGTGTATTCGGGCACGCTGAAGGTGGGCGACGCGCTGGCCAGTTCGCAGCATCCGCAGGGGCGACGGGTCAGTCGCCTGGTCCGGGTGCAGGCCGACCAGACCCACGACATCAAGCAGGCCGTGGCCGGTGACATCGTCGCGGTGCTGGGCTGGAAGGATGCGGTCAGCGGTGAAACGCTGAGTGCACCATCGCGCCCGCTGCTGCTCGATACGATCCAGGCGCAGCATGCGGTGCTGGCATGGCGGTTGACGGCGGAGAAGGCCTCGGACCTGATCCGCATCAGCCAAGGATTGGCCAGTCTGGCGCAGGAGGATCCGTCGTTCCGTGTCGAGACCGATGCGGACAGCGGTGAAACCCTGATCTGGGGCATGGGCGAGCTGCATCTGGAGGTGATGGTCGAGCGCCTGCGCACGGAGTGGGGCGTCACCATCCGTACCGGCGAGCCGCGCGTGGCCTATCAGGAAACGCCGAAGCGTGCGGTGCAGCGGGTGGAAGGCAAGGTCGCCAAGCAGACCGGCGGCCAGGGCCAGTTCGCCCAGGTGCTGATCGATGTGACGCCGCGCGAGGATGGCGAGGTGACCTTCGTCGACCGCACCGTCGGCGGTGCGATCCCGCGCGGGTTCGTCAACGCGGTGGAGAAGGGCGTTCGCGCTGCACTCGGCGAAGGCCCGCTGGGCCATCCGGTGGTCGGTATCGAGGTGACGCTGGTCGACGGTCAGACCCACGTCAAGGACTCCTCGGACATGGCCTTCCATCGCGCCGGCAGCGAGGCGGTGAAAGCGGCGCTGGCCCAGGCGGGCACGCAGCTGCTGGAGCCGGTGATGGAGATCGCCATCCACGCGCCGTCGGGCAATGTCGGCGATGTGGTCGGCGACCTCAACCGCCGCAGCGGACGGGTGGCCTCGATCGAGGACCAGGATGGGCAGGCCGAAGTGCTCGGCTATGCACCGCTGTCGCGACTGGGTGGCTACACCACCTCGCTGCGTTCGCTGACCCAGGGGCGCGCGTTTAGCGACATGCGCTTGAACGGGTATGAGGCGGCGCAGACGGCCTGATCGTGGAAGAGGAATGGCGAGGGAGCCGGGCAACCGGCTCCCTTTTTTGTGCCAGCGTTGGCAGTCCGCACAGCTCCCAAGGCCCGCCGCAGCTAGACTATGCACCGCATGTCGCTGGCAGCCCGACTGCCGCAGCGACCGGATTTCTCCTTGGAGTACGGCAATGACCAGCACGCATTTCTATCCGATTGGCACCCCCGGTCAGCCCTGGGGCGACGCGGAACGCGCCCAGTGGCGAGCCAATCAGCAGCGCCAGCGCAGCTATCACGACGATGTGGTGGCTGCACTGGAGCGCCTGGAGGACCGCTTCGAGGTGGTGCAGTACGGTCAGCTCGACTACGCGCCGGATCATTACCCGTTGTTTGCGGTGGTGAACCGTGAGTGGGACGCCTCCTTGCCGACCGCGCTGGTTACCGGTGGCGTGCACGGCTACGAAACCAGTGGCGTGCATGGCGCCCTGCAGTTCCTGGACGGACAGGCGGAAGCCTACGCAGGCCGCATCAACCTGATCGTGGCGCCCTGCATCAGCCCGTGGGGCTATGAGCGCATCCAGCGCTGGAATCCGGATGCGATCGATCCCAACCGCAGTTTCCGCGGCGAAGGCCTGATCGAGGAGGCGGCGGCGCTGATGCGATGGATCGCGGCGCGCGGCGATACGCTGCTGGTCCACATGGACCTGCACGAAACCACCGACAGCGATCTGCATGAATTCGATCCGGCACGCTGCGCACGCGATGGCATCGCACTGGTGCCGGACATCATTCCCGATGGCTTCTATGTGATCGGCAACAGCGAAGACCCGCAGCCGGCGTTCCAGCGGGCGTTGATCGCGGCAGTGGAGAAGGTCACCCACATCGCGCCGGCAGATGCAAAGGGCGAGCTGATCGGCATGCCGCTGCAGTCCCCGGGGGTAGTCTGGGGCGAGTCACGCTCGATTGGTGCGTGTGCCGGCTTCACCGAGGCGTTGTATGCCACCACCACCGAGGTATACCCGGACAGCCCGCGCACCTCGCCGCAGGAGTGCAATGCGGCGCAGGTCACCTCGGTGTGTGCGGGGCTGGACTTCGCGTTGAAGCATCCGCAGGGCTGATCAGAGACGCGCCGCACAGCGCAACCGCGCTGTGGTTGCGCGGCGGCCGTGTTCTTTCGCCGTCAGCTTTTCAGCCACCGCTCGCAGCCCGCTGTGCCCTCGGCAGAGGAGGCGGCCTTGGTGCAGGTCGCGGTCATCTGCGCCTGCAGTCGGGTCAAGCTCTCTGCGCCGTGATGCGTGCGGCTCCACGCCTGCAGCGCGCCGCCCAGCCGTTCAAAGCGCTGGCGCGTGCGCTGGTGGTAGCCCGCCGGCTGCGCTGCCAGATCGGCAATCACCTCGCCAGTGGCCTGCTCGATGGCTGGCGCATCGTCCGGTGCCAGGCGAAGCAGGCCTTCGACGTACAGCACGCCCCACTGCACGCGCGTGGCGGGGCCCTGCGCGCCCTGGTAGGCCTTGTGCAGCCACGAGAGGGCAGTGGCCTTGTCGCCGCGTTCCTCGGCAAGGTCGGCCAGTTCAGGCATGTAGTAGTACGGCGTCTGGCTGCGGTCGAGTTCGGCCAGCAGCAGTTTCTCGGCGGCTGCGTCGTCCTTGATCTGGCGCAGCACATACACAGCGGTGCTGATCGTGGCCTGGCGTTCGTGCGGGGTGGTCGCGGCAGCATCGGCAGCGGCGACGCGCTGCTGCGCCTTGGTCTTCAGTGCCGCCGGAATGGCCTGGTCGGGATGCAGCTGGCGCTGCAGCGCCAGCGCGGTGATCACGGTGCCCAGCCGCGCGTCCGCTTTGTCGCCCAAGGCGTGGTCGGCGGCATCCAGCGCGGACAGAAGCTGCGTGCCCAGTTGCTGGGCCTGCGCAGGGGTGGCGCTGGCCTGCTTCACCAGTGCCGGCCCTTGATACCCGAGCAGCTCGCGGTTGGCACGGACTTCCGCGGGGGCGGCAAGCACTGCCTCCAGCACGCTGCGGGTGGCGTCGCGCTGCGCCGGCGTTGCGGTCGCATCCGGCGTGCCTGCACCCAGCGCCAGCAAGGTGAAGCGACGCTGCAGGGCCGGTTCGGGCGCCGCCTTGGCCAACTGCTGAAGCAGTGAGGCCGCATCACGCTCGCCGGCCAGGCGATTGGCATCCACCTCCCAGCCGTAGTCGCCCAGCACGCGCCAGTCCTCCGTGCTGACGTCCTGTGGTGCCGTCAACGCGTGCTGCAGGACCTCGCTGACCGCGGTGCGCCGGCTGACGGCGAGGGTCAGGGCGCGGGTCAGTGCTTCGCTGTCATTGCCGCCGGCCAGGCGGGTGAGCTCATTGCGCTGGGGATCGAGCACGATCAGGGTCGGGTAGCCGCGCACCCCGAAGCGTTCGCCCCAGGCCTGGGCGCCTTCCTCATCGCCATCCAGGTAAACGGGCACGTACTGGCGCGTCAGCGCGATGAAGGCCGGGTCCTTGAACAAGGTCGCCTTGAGCTGGTTGCAGGGCGGGCACCACACCGCGCCCCAGTACAGCAGCACCGGCTTGCCGCTGTCGCGTGCCTCGGCAAAGGCGTCGTCCACGTCGCCGTGGCGCCAGGCGATTTCCGCAGGCGCCTGCTCGGTCGCAGCAGGCGTGGCGGTGGCAGCGGGGGAGGGGGCAGGCGTGCAGGCCGGCAGCAGGGCGACCACACCCAGCAGACCAAGGGACAGAGCAAAGCGCATTGAGGAATCCAGATAGGGACGCAGGGCAGGAGGCGTGCTTGATTGTAGGAAGCGCGGGACGCCGCGACTGCATGATCCTGATGCGGATTGCTCATGACGGCAGGCGCTGGCGTGATAAGGCGCGTGCGGGGCGCTTGAGCGCTTCGCCCGCGTAGCGTCCTGATGCAGCCCGCGCGGTGACGAATGTCATGTTTCGGTCGCGCGCGATATCGCCATCGGCGAACACGACATAACCCCTGCGCATTTCTCGATCGGGCCATGAGCAGGGTTAATGAAATCGTTTCCCCCACCAGCGATTGCCCCACGATGACGACAGCTCGTTCTTCCCTGCGCCCGCACCTGCTGGCGTTGGCGGTGTTGCTTGCCACCGCATCTCCCTTGGTACATGCACAGTCCACCACCGGCGCGATCGCCGGTCAGGCGCCACCATCGGCGCAGCGCATTTTCGTCCGCAGCGACACCGGTCTTACCCGGGAAGTAACGGTCGATGCGCGCGGTCGTTACACCGTCGGCCAGCTGCCCCTGGGCCGCTACTCGGTCGAAGCGCGTGATGCCGACGGCAACGTGCTGCAGACCCGGCAGAACGTCGCGCTCACCGTCGGTACCAGCACCGACGTCTCCTTCGCCGAGGTCACCCGGCTGGATGGCGTGCAGGTCAGCGCCGACCGCGCCGCGGCCGCCATCGATGTCAGCAGCGTGGATTCGCGCACCGTGATCACGGCCGAGCAGCTGCAGCGGCTGCCGCTGGGCCGCTCGGCCGAGGCCATTGCCCAGCTCGCGCCCGGCGTGATCGGCAACAGCGGCAACGGCACGTATGCCGGACCGACTGGCGCGCAGTTGGTGAGCTTTGGCGGTTCGTCTGCCGCAGAGAACGCGTACTACATCAACGGCTTCAACAGCACCGACCCACTGCGCGGCCTGGGCGGCCTGACGCTGCCCTATGGCAGCATCGACCAGCAGGAAATCTATACCGGCGGCTACAGCGCCAAGTACGGCCGCTCCGACGGCGGCGTGATCAATGCGGTCGGCAAGCGTGGCACGAACGAATGGCATTTCGGTGGCCAGGCGACCTGGGAACCCGCGTCAGCGCGCTCTGACAAAGATGACGTGCGGTATCCGGGTGACGGTGCGCTGTATGCGCCCGAGAGCAAGGACCGCGAGTGGGTCAGCACGCAGAGCATCTACGCCGGCGGCCCGCTGATCGAAGACCGGCTGTTCTTCTTTGGCTCCTATGAGCTGGAGCGACGTGAGGGCACCGACGTCAAGAATGTCGAGGCCACCAATGCGTATTCCAAGTACGAGTACGAGCGCCCCCGCTGGTACGCCAAGGTGGATTGGAACATCACCGACAACCACCTGCTCGAACTGACCGGCGCCTCCAGTCGCAACGTCTTCCGGGGCGACATCTTCGCCTACGACTATGACACGCTCACCCGTGGCGCCCAGCGCGGCAAGGAAGACACCACCAAAACCGGTGGCGACCTGTGGACGGCCAAATACACCGGCTACCTCACCGACCGGCTCACCGTGAGCGCGCAGTACGGCGAAATGCGCACGGATGACTACATCGGCAACCCGGCCTACGACGGCAGCCTGACCTACATCAACAGCCCCACGCTGCAGAATCCGGCATTGACCGGTGGTGCGCCGATCACCAATGCGCAGACCACCTCGCTGCTGGTCAATCCGGACCGGGGCAACCGCAGCAACAACCTGCGCCTCGATGCCAACTACGTGTGGGGCGACCACAGCATCACCGTCGGCATCGACAACCAGAACGCGCGTGCGCTGAATCGAGGCTCGGTCGCGTCGGCCGATGGCTACTACTGGATCTACGGGCAGTCCAACCCCAACGTGCCGATCAATACCGGCCTGGGCGTGCCGGCCACCGGCGGCATCCGCAATGGCGAAGACGGCTACTACGTGCGCCAGTACATCTACAGTGCGCTGGCCTCGGTGCGTGCGTCGCAGCGGGCGCAGTACATCGAAGACAATTGGCAGGTGACCGATCGCCTGTTGCTCAACCTCGGCCTGCGCCTGGATCAGTTCACCAACTTCAACCGCGATGGCGATGCCTACATCAAGCAGACCAGCGGTCAGTGGGCGCCACGTCTTGGCTTCAGCTGGGACGTCGATGGCGATGGCCGCTTCAAGGTGTTCGGCAACGTAGGGCGCTACTACCTCGCGCTGCCGCTTAACCCGGCGTTCAACGCAGCGGGTGCGACGCTTGCCACCTCGACGTACTACACCTACGGCGGCATCGACAGCAACGGCTACCCGACCGATCTCACCCAGTTCTCCGACGCGGTGTCGGCCAACAACAACTACGGCCTGCTGCCGGATGCGAAGACGGTGGCCACCTCCGGCATCGAGCCGTCCTACCAGGACGAGTTCATCCTGGGCTTCAGCAAGGCACTGGGCCAGAACTGGGTGTACGGGGCCAAGGCGACCTACCGCGTGCTGCGCAGCGGTGTGGACGACTACTGCGATATCGATGCGGTGCTCGGCAAGGCCAGCAGCCTGGGCTACAACGTGACCAAGGACAGCAACCCGGTCAGCTGCTGGCTGATCAACCCCGGGCGCGCCAACACCTTCAATCTGGTCGACACCGGCGGCAATTACGTGACCGTCCCGCTGAGCAACGCGGAAATGGGCTTCCCGCAGTTCAAGCGCAACTACTACGCGGTGAACCTCTCGCTGGAGCATCCGTTTGACGGTCGCTGGTATGCCCGCGGCGACTACACCTGGTCGCGCAGCTACGGCACCACCGAAGGGCAGCTGCTCTCCGGCATCGGCCAGACCGCCGTGTCCACGACCCAGGCGTGGGATTACGCCCAGCTGATGGAGCACACCAACGGACCGCAGAGCAACGATCACACCCATCAGTTCAAGCTGCACGGCTATTACCAGCTGACGCCGGAATGGCTGGTCTCGGCCAATCTCAAGGTGCTCTCCGGCTCGCCGTTCAGTGCGCTGGGCTCGTATGGGCCGGACTTCGAAGACCCTTCCGGCTATGGCATCGCGTATCACTTCTACAACGGGCAGCCGGCGCCTCCGGGCAGCCAGGGGCGCCTGCCGTGGCTGAAGCAGCTGGACCTGGGGGTGTCCTACCGCCCCGCGGTGGCCGAGGGGCGGCTGGGCTTCAATCTGGACGTCTTCAACGTGTTCAACAGTCAGGTGGCGCTGTGGAAGTCGCCGTACTCCGAGCTGGATCCGGGCCAGCCCGATCCGCTGTATGGCGCGGCAACCATCCGGCAGGCGCCGCGATCGCTGCGGGTCAGCGTGAGCTACGACTACTGACGGAGGAGAGTAGGGCGGGGGAGGGAACCCCTGCCTCTTGCGATGGCGCGGGCACCTTTCACGGAGAACGTGGCGCGCCGTTAACGGTGGGCGATGCAGTCTGGGGCCATTGACAGTGGAGCCCTTCATGCAGAACCAGATCCGAATCAAGGCAGGGTTGGCCGCGGTCGGTTTGACGATGCTGCTCTGCGCCTGTTCGCCGCAGGGTCAGGGTGATGCCGCCCCGATCGTGTCGCCCAGCGGCGCGGACCCGGGGGCAGCGAAGGCGGCTGATCCCGGGGGTGCCGTGAGCACGGCCGGGCGGCCAGCACCGGTCTATCAGGAGGGCGCTTCGGGCGTTGCGGTAGGTCCGGTCGCGGGGACGCGGGTGGCGCACGATTTCCAGCGCGACTACCTTGCCTCGCCGGCGTGGAAGCTGTTCGCACCGCCGGACAGCGTGGGCACACCGCTGGTAGCGTTGGTACTGGACGGCTCGGATCGGTTGACCGCCGGTGAGCTCCGGATCGGGCGAAGCGATAATGCCGCAGCAATCAAGACCTGCCTGGAGATGCCTGCCGAAGCGACCGGTCCTGCGGTGGCGGCCACGGTCGATATCGGCGGCGTGCCGTTCACCCACTTCACCGTCGGCGATGCCGCGATGAGTCATTACGTCAACGCGGAGAGCTACCGCGCGGTCCATGGCGGCGGCTGCTACGCGATCGATCTGGTCGTGGCGGGAACGCGCCCGGAGGTCTACGATCCGCCGCCCACGCCGCCGTTCGCGCAGGAGGAGGCGGCATCGCGATTGGCGGAGGCGTTGAAGACGGTGTACTGGGTGGAATGAGGGGCGTTCTTCCTGCGCTCGACTCTGGCGCTATGATCTGGTCTTGGCATGGAGACCTCAAGGATAAGGAATGGATGCCACGGCGGAATCACGAACATCTGGACAGCGGGATGCTGGGCTCGCGCTGAGTTTTTCCTGGCTGCACGATAAAGTGGCAGCGTACGTTGCTCATAGTCGCTATCCGAAGCCATCCCGCGTGGAGCGTGCGTCGGTCTGGGTCGGGGTAGGTGCCGCTGGCGTGGGGTTGCTCGTTGCCGCTCTGTCGCCGCGTGTCATTGCCCCACAGCTGGCGGCAGGGGTTTTGTCCGCCTGTCTGGCGCTGGAGCTTGCCGGGTTCGCGACCCACCTGATTCTCATGGCAAAGCGTGAACTGCCTCAGCTGCTCAAGCCGCGATTGGCGCATGCTGCCGAGATGGACTTCGATTTTGCGTACTGGCGCGAGCTCGTTGCAGAGCTGAGTGGGTTTCCGCGTGCGCAGAGGGAGGAGATGCTGAGATTCGCCAGCGCATTGCGCGATCGCATGAATGAGCGGATGGGCCTTGTTTACGGCGGCTTTCAGCGCCTGGGTATTTTCCCGGTGCTGGTCGCGCTCTATCTTCAGTTCCGCAACTGGAAATGGGGCGATTGGGCGTCGGCGTTCGATGTGAACATAGTGGCTGGCCTGCTCATCTGGATGATGGTGCTTCTGTATGCGGCGGGCTGGCTGCTGATCGGGTTGCGCACCCGAGTAGACACTTACGTCAATCTGCTTGAGTCGGCCCTTCAGGGCGAACGCGCTCCCGGCAAGTAACAAGAACCCCTTGCGCAGTTGGCGTGGGGGTTTGGACAGGCAATGTGGCCGTACTAGACTGAGTTCCCTAACCTGATGAACGATATGACCTCAGCTCAGCAGTTGGATACCTGCGAACACCTCATTCTAGCCGAGATCGGAGAGCCCGAAGAGAATGCGCTTCGCATCGTAGTTGATGAAGCGCTCGTGCTGGATCGGACGGAGTCAATTGAAATCAACGGCGTCTCGCTCAGCGGTATCCGGCCGATCGAGGTGACCACGGATTCTCGTCGTTTCGAGTTGATCTGGGGAACCTACGTAAGCTACGCGGTTCGAGATGAATCTTACTGCGGCTGGGATGACACAGAGGAATGGCAGGGCGAGCAACTGCGAATCTACTCCAAATCAACATTTTTGGACTTTGTCGCGGCTGGTACCTTCGCTGACGACGAGTACCCAGGACCGTTCAAGCACTACGCAGTGCACTGTGGTAACCACATCGTAGACGTGGCGTCGGAATCGGCGCCAATAGTACGCTGTACAACTCGGCAGCATGTTGGCGGTAACCTGGGTGAAGGCTCGCATCAATTGGTATGGCCTGCTGCTGGAGCAGGTAGAACCACGAAGGCGTTGATGGACTACTTGAAGCGCTCTGCGCTTGCCGCATTCGGCGCTTTCCTGATTCTTGTGCTCTACACGTTGGCGGCGCAACCGCTATCGATGTGGGAATCAAGCTCGCTTCTTCTACTTTTGCTTGTCGGCGCGGCCTGCGCCGTTGTGGCGGGTGTGATCGCAGCGGCACTCGTACGCAAACACCCTGTCGCCATGGTCCTGCTTGCCCAGGTGCTGATCATTCTTATCGTCGGATTCATCTGGCAGCAGTAGATGCCGCAGTCATGCAATGATGTTGCTGCTGGCCACTTTCGATAGCAATGGTCATCACGCACCTGGCTCTCTCGGCGGCACGCTGTCATCACGCTCGTGCCACGCCGGAATCTCCAGGGCATGCTCTTTGAGCATGGCTTGAATGCACGTGCACGCGTGGTCTCTCTCCGCCTGCGCGCATTGATCCAGAATTTCTCCAGCGAGCATTTCGAACTGGGGCCAGAACTGCGCTGGATGGCGCACCTGCGCCATCCAGTGGACCAGCATCCCGGCCAGCGCATCGAGCTGACCCTGTATCTCGGGACGAACGTTCATCCCGGGGGTGCGTCCAGGTCAAGGGCGACCTTGTAGTAATGGCCGTCGTCGCGGAGCAGGACGCTGAGGTCCGGCTGCAGGACGTCATCCACACGCAGTGTCGGCTGACCCTGCGCCGTGCGGGTCACCACGAACTCGTACAGGCTGCGCCCGAAGCGGTAGCTCAGTTCGAATGACGGCCAGTGATCGGGCAGGCACGGTTCAAGTGACAGACGATCGCCGTCGCGACGGATGCCGAGCAGGGATTCGACCAGCAGGCGATACATCCAGCCGGCCGAGCCGGTGTACCACGTCCAGCCGCCTCGGCCGACGTGCGGCGACACGGCGTAGACATCGGCTGCCAGCACATACGGTTCGACGCGGTAAGTCTGGACTGCTTCCGGGTCCAGCGCGTGGTTGAGGGGGTTGATCATCCCGGCCAGCTCCCAGGCACGCACCGCATCTCCCTGTTGTGCGAATGCCATGGCCGCCCACACGGCCGCGTGGGTGTACTGGCCACCGTTCTCGCGCACGCCCGGGACGTAACCCCGAATGTAACCGGGGTCCTCCGTGGTCTGGTCGAAGGGCGGGTCCAGAAGCTGGATCAGCTTGGCGTCCTTCCGCACCAGATGCGTGTACAGCGAGTCCAGGGCCTGCGTGGCGCGCTCAGGCGCGGCAACGCCGGACAGCACCGACCAGCTCTGGGAGATCGAATCGATGCGGCACTCCTGGTTTTGTGACGAGCCCAACATGGCGCCGTTGTCGAACCAGGCGCGGCGATACCACGCCCCATCCCACGCATGGTGTTCCAGGTTCTGACGCAGGCGTTCGGCCTGCTCTTCGCACCATTGTGCAAGGGAGGCATCGCCTCGGGCGTTGGCCAGCCCGATGAAGCGGCGAAGCGTGTCGTGCAGGAAGAACCCGAGCCACACACTTTCGCCGCGCTGCTGGTCGCCGACGCGATTCATGCCATCGTTCCAATCGCCGCTGCCCATCAACGGAAGCCCACGTTCGCCGAGCAACCGGCACCCGCGCTCCAGCGCAACGACACAGTGCGCATACAGGGTGCCGCGCTGCGCCGAAAGGGTGGGCATGTCGTAGTAGCCTTCCTCCTCCGGGGTCACCGCGCGACCCTCGATGTAGCCAACCACTTCGTCCAGCACGCTGGCGTCGCCGGTAACCTCCAGGTAGCGGGATGCGCCCTGGGGCAACCACAGATAATCGTCTGAGCAGCGGGTGCGCACGCCGCGACCTTGCGGCGGGTGCCACCAGTGCATCACATCGCCTTCGGTGAACTGGTGTGCCGCGCAGAGCAGCAGGTGTTCGCGGGTCAGGTCCGGGCGCGTGTGTACCAGCGCGAGTGCATCCTGCAGCTGGTCGCGGAAGCCGAACGCGCCGCCTGACTGATAGTAGCCACTGCGCGCGAGGTAGCGACAGCCCAAGGTCTGGTAGACCAGCCAGCCATTGGCGAGTGCGTCGAATGCCGGGTCCGGCGTGCGTACCTGCACCGTGGCCAGCACGTTGCGCCAGTGGATGCGCACGGCGTCCAGTGCATCAATCGCTTCCTGATTGCCCTGGCGGCTTCGTGCCAACGCCAGGGTTTCCTCGCGGTCGCGCCCCGCGCCAAGGCGGAACGTGGTTTCACTGCGGTCGCCCGGCGCCAGCTCCAGCGGCACCTGGATCGCCGCGCAGGGATCCAGGCCCGCACCTGCCCGTGCATCCAGACGTTCGCGACGCAAGGCGGCCGGTGCGTGCAGGCCGCCGTTGCGGCCGATGAACTCCAGGCGGTCGCAGGTCCAGCCGCAGCCCTCGGCATCGGTGTCGAAGAAGGCCATCCGGCCGCCGAACTCGGTGCTGTAACTGTTGCGCGCCATCAGCGCCCCGGTCTGCGGGTCGCGTTCGGTGACCACATGCATGCGCGACTTCGGGCGCAGGTCACCCATGACCCACTCCACGTAGCCGATGGCCGACAGCCGCCGTGGCCGGCCCGACAGGTTGTGCAACCGCAGGACCGAGAACTTCAGCGCGGCCGTGACATCGACGAAGACCCACAACTCGCTGACGATGCCGTCCTCGATGTGCTCGTACACGGTGTAGCCGAATCCATGGCGCGTCCGGTACGCCCCGGTGCCTCTGCACGGCAGCGGCATCGGCGACCAGACACGGCCGGTGTCCTCGTCGCGCACGTAGAAGGCTTCGCCGCCGGTATCAGACACCGGATCGTTGAGCCAAGGCGTCAAGCGGAATTCGTGTGCATTTTCGAACCACGTATAGCCCGGTGCACTCTCGCTGACGACCGTGCCCAGGCGGGCGTTCGCGATCACGTTCGCCCAAGGCGCCGGGGTCGGGGCGCCTTCGCGCACCACCACCACGTATTCGCGGCCGTCCTCGCTGAAGCTGCCGGTGCCGTTGTCGAATCGGCCGGCGCCGCGGTACGGAAGGAACGGCCACGGGTCGTCCACCTCTTCGTCGTGCTCGGCGCCCGGCGGCAGTCCGGGTTCGGGCCCGGGGTCGGCGACGACGGGCAGGCCTGGCGTCTGTTCCATCGCCAGTGCCAGCTCCGGTTGCTCCGCCTGCGGCACCAGGGCCGGAATGCGTCGCACGGGCAGGGGCTGGCGCCCCACCTGAGCAGCCAGCGTGCCGTCCTCGTCGCTGAGCACCACCCTCGCCACCGCCTGCAACAGGATGCGGTCCTCGTGGCTCATGTTCTGCACCGGCCGCACGAAAATCCCGCCGGGGCGATCGAGCAGGCCCGTCTCGGAACTGGCGGCGACCATCCCCAGAATCTGGTCCTGCAGTTCCTGCCGATAGCCGGCCTTGCTGTCGTTCCAGATGACGAGGTCGGTGTTGAGTCCCTTCTGGCGCCAATACGCATGCGCCTGCACCAGCTGCCTGACCAGTTCTATGTTCTCCGCGTCGGTGACTTTGAGCAGGACGATGGGCAGGTCGCCCGAGATGGCATGGCCCCATAGCCCGGATTGTCCGCGCTGGTTCTGCTGCAGGACCGCGTCGCCCGCGCGCAGCAGCGGATTGGCATACAGCACGTGGCTGGCCAGGCGCTCGTACAGCGACGCCTCGGCCTGGCTGGCGTTGATCTGCCGGCGCACCACCTGGCTGTGTGTCCAGGACAGGTCGAAGACACGGTCGGCCAGGCGACGGTCACGGTATTTGTCGACCATCGCCTCGCACCCGGAGCGGTCCGCGCCAATGCCATACACCATGTCCAGCTGCACGGTCTGCTCGGGCTCCAGCACCACGCGGACGCGGATGGCCACGATCGGGTCGAGCACCGAGCCGTCCGTACCGGAGAGGTCGGTATCGGTGGTCAACGCCTGCGGCGTGCGCGGCGTGTTGCCACGCCCCAGGAAGCGCGAACGGTCGGTTTCGTAGGAGATCGACACCACCTCCGCATCATGCACCGCGACCAGATGGAACATCCACGGCGGTATCTCGTCGTGCGAACGCGGCCGGCGCGTGCATAGCACGGCCTGCTTGGCGTCCAGGATCTCGCTCTGCACGAAGAGGTTGCTGAAGGCCGGATGCGCGTCGTCCGATGCTGCGGGCGCCAGCACCACTTCGGCATAGGTGGTGATCTCCACCGTGCGCTGGCGACGGCCGCGGTTGGTCAGGCGTAGGCGCCTGAGCTCGATGTCGTCCTCAGCGGAGATGGCGACCTGCAGATGGCTCTCGCAGCCGCGGCGGGCACCGCGGAACTCTGCCTTGGCGTCGGAGAAGATCGCCTCGTAATGGTCCAGCGTCACGCAGGTAGGCTGGTAGGCGGCAGACCAGAACTCGCCGCTGTCCACGTCGCGCAGGTAGCAGAACGTGCCCCAGGCATCGGTGGTGCCGTCTTCGCGCCAGCGGGTGAGTGACAGGTCGCCGTGGCGGCTGTAGCCGCCGCCGGCATGGGTCAGCATGCCGTGGTAGCGCCCATTGGAGAGCAACTGCACTTCCGGGCGAGGGCCAGCAGGGTCGCGCAGGACGCGCAGGGAGGTCTCGTGCTCGGCCATGGCGGAGTGCTCGCCGAGGGATTCGACCTCATGCGGATGGAACACGCCGATGCGCGGAATACGTTCCTGCAGCAGCAGCAAGGTGGCCTGGAACTCGGTATCGGCAACGAAACGGCGCTGCATCGGCTGGTCGCGCAACAGGTAGTCCAGCGACAGCAGACCCATGCCCTGGTGGTGGGCCATGAACGAACGCAGCAGAACGTGATCCTGCCCCGGCGGTACCCGGGCGGGGGTGTAGTCGATCGCTTCGTACATGCCGAAGCGGCCGGAGAACCCGAGACCTTCAAGTGCCTGGAGGTTCTGGCACGCCGCCTCCGGTGCCACCATCAGCGCCATCATGCTGGCATAGGGCGCAATGACCCGATCCTGGCCGAGGCCGCGCTTGAGCCCCAACCCGGGCACGCCGAACGCGCGGTACTGGTAGTTCAGGCGGGCATCGACCGCGTTATAGCCGGACTCGGACACGCCCCACGGCAGGTTCAAGGTGCGGCCGTACACGATCTGCGCCTCGACCGCATGCCGCGCGGTCTGGTCGAGCAGCGTGTCCGGATAGCTGGGCATCACCAGCTGCGGCATGAGGTACTCGAACATCGAGCCACTCCACGACAACAGCGTCGGTGTGCCGTTGACCTCGGTGAGCATCCGCCCGAGCGCAAACCAGCTTTCCTGCGACAACTGGCCCTGGGCGATGGCGACGAAGGCGCACAGCCGCGCTTCGGAAGCCAGCAGGTCGTAGAAGCTGTTGTCGAGGCGATGGTCGTCGACGTTGTAGCCGATCGAGAGCAGGTTGCGGGTACGGTAGAACAGGAACCCGTACTCCATCAGCGAGAACTGTCCGGCGCGGTGCGCCAGCGCCTGCAGTTGCTCGATGCGCGCGCGCGCGTCCGCACCGGCGGAGCCGGGCAGGGTGGCCAGCTGCCGCAGGCTCGGTACTGGCGCCTCGACGTCCGCGCCGGCATCGGCAGGGAGGTCGGCGAGTGTCGCGTGGGCGGCATGGCATTCGGCAGCGAACAGGGCCGGCCAGTGCAGCTCACCTTCCTCGGGCGCTGGTGGTGCCGGCCACTGCGCCAGTACGGCGTCGGCCAGACCGGCCAGCTCCTGCAACCGGGCGAGCAGCTGTGCCGTCCCACGGGGTTGGTCGGTGCGCGTAGAGGCCAGGCGCTGGCGAAGGTGGTTGAGTGCCTCGCCCAGGGGCGCGTCAGCAGGGCGATGGCGCTGCCGTTCTTCTTCCAGCACGCCGAGCGTATCGGCCAGGCCGTCGAACGTGTGCGGTGCCAGCACCGGCGCATCCACCAGCGCGAGCAGGCCTTGGCGCAGCGTCAGCAGGTGGCCGGCCAGGTTGCCACTGTCCACGGTGGAGACGTAACGCGGCTGCAGCGGCGCCAGGGTTTCGGTGTCGTACCAGTTGAGGAAGTGGCCGCGGTGTCGCGGCAGCTGGTCCAGCGTATCGAACGTGAGCGCGGTACGTTCCGCGACCGCGCCCAGCTGGAGCCAGCCGAAATCCCACGCAGAGAGATTGGCCAGCAGCGACAGGCCGATGTTGGTCGGCGAGGTGCGCCGCGCCACCACCAGCGTTGGATGCTCCTGGATGTTATCCGGCGGCAGCCAATGATCCTGCTCGCGCACCCACGCCTGGAAGAACGACCAGGTGCGTCGCGCCAGCCGGCCCAGGAAAGCCCGCTGTGTCACGGACAGTTCGGCCACGCTTGCGGCCGGCGGCCGGCCGAGCCACGCCATCAAGGCGGGTGCGAAGACCCACGCCAGCAGCAGGGGCAGGGCGACAGGCAGCGCCTGCGGAGCCAGGCTGACCACCACTGCCGCCAGCGCAACTGCCAGCAACGATGCCGGCGCCATCACCCGCCATTCCGCGCCGCGGTCGCTGCCGAGGCGGCGCTCGACTTCGCTGGAGGGGTTCCATTGCAGCAGGTGGCGGCGGGTGACGGTCATGCGCCAGAGCGTGCGCAGCACCGCGCCACCGGCCAGCAACGCTTCGTAGGGCAGACACGCGACCTGGGTGGCCGCGCGCAGCAACGACTGCAGCGTGCCGCGCCCGACCATGATGTAGTGCGCTTCCAGCGGGGTGTCGTCCGGAACGCTCAGCGCATCGCGCAGCATGCCGATCAGCGGCGGTGCGAACCACAGTGCCAGCACCCATGCCGTCCACGCAGCCGGGCGTTCGGCATACAGCCAACCCGCCACCAGCAGGGCCAAGGCAGCGATCGGCACCAGGCTCCGGCGCAGGTTGTCCAGCAACTTGCCGCGCGACAGCAGGCTGAGCCGGTTGCGTTCCCATCCCGATCCCGGGCGCGGTGTCCACGGCATCAACCAGGGCAACAGCTGCCAGTCGCCGCGGATCCAGCGCGCACGGCGCTTGGCATCGGCGGCGTAGCGCTCGGGATAGTCCTCGTACAGGCGCACATCGCTGACCAGGCCGGCGCGTGCATAGCAGCCTTCCAGCAGGTCGTGGCTGAGGATGCGGTTCTCGGGCAGGCGGCCCTCGAGCGCATGCTCGAACGCTTC
The DNA here is from genome assembly GCF_026130205.1 of Stenotrophomonas sp. SRS1. NCBI lineage: Bacteria > Pseudomonadati > Pseudomonadota > Gammaproteobacteria > Lysobacterales > Lysobacteraceae > Stenotrophomonas > Stenotrophomonas sp. SRS1. The sequence goes on from NZ_JAINFD010000001.1 coordinate 370,531, forward strand.
GACGTCATAAATGCCCTTGCCCACGAACGAACCTTCGTCGAACAGGTCCTGGTAGACATCCGAGACCATGCGCGAGTACGGATCGATGCCGGGCTCGCTGCCGAACATCCTGGCAAACCGCGAGGTGCGGCGCGTGCCCAGACTGGTGCCGACGCTGGGCTGCAGAATGCCGTAGCCCTCCACCACGCGTTGCAGCGCCGGATCGAAGCGCGGGCGGTTGAGCGGGTGCGCGAGGGTGGCGACGAAGGCGCGTGCGGCATCCCGCGGGAGCTGCGTGTCCGAATCCAGGGTGATGACGTAGCGGACGCCGATCAGGGCCGCCGTGTCACCGACGGTGCGCATGAACGCGGCCGCATCGCCCTGGCGGAGCAGGGCATTGAGGGCTGCCAGCTTGCCGCGCTTGCGCTCGTGCCCCATCCACACCCCTTCGCCCGGGTTCCATTGCCTGGGGCGGTGCAGCAGGTAGAAGCGATCGCCGCGCTCGGCCGCATAGCGACTGTTCAATTCCTCGATGCGCTCCACGGCGTGCGCGAGCAGCGTGTCGTCCGTCGGCGTCTCGGCTGCCGCGGCATCGAGAAAGTCCGTCAGCAGCACAAAGCGCAGCTGAGGGTCGCGGTTGGCCAGGAAGCGGACCTCCAGTGCTTCGGTCAGGACATCGATGCCGTCGATGCTGGACAACATCGAGGGGACCGCGACCACGGTGGAGCAGGCGGCAGGGATACCTTCGCTGAAATCGAGTTTGGGAAGCGGCCTGGGGGTGACCAGTACCGTTGCCGTCCAGTTCACCAGGACGATGCCCAGCTCGCTGAACACCAGCAGCCCGAACAGCGCGGCCAGCCAGACGGGCACCGAGCCACTGCCCGAGGCCAGCAGGCCAGCGGTGGCCACCACCGCCAGCAGGGCGATCGGCAGCAGGTACAGGGCAAGGGGCACGCGATGCGCCAGTCGCCGTGCCTTGCGGCGGCGCGGTGCCGCCTCGGCCACGGCGTCGACAGTGGCGTTCACGCCTTCGCCCACGAGCCAATAGCCCACGTGCGTACGTGGCCCATCGAGCGGCGCGGCCGCCCGCGCCAGATCCAGCGCGATGGTTGCAACGCGTTCTTCCGCGACGCGGCTACCGCGCGCGATCTTCTCTACGACATGGCGATAGGCATCGCGGGTGCCGAAATCCATCTGCGGATAGACGGCCATCGGGTCTTCCCGCAGCCGCTGCTCGACCACACTCATGTCTTCGACAAAGGTGCGCCAATCCATGGTGGACAGAAAGCGCAGGCTGCCGATGCTGTTGCCGATGGAGACCTGGTCGGCCGCCTGCTGCTGCCCCTCGGCGGCGACCAGTTCGTCGATGCGCTGCCCAGCCGCGGCGGCCCACTGTTCCAGCCAGGCGATGGGCATGGCCCACGCGCCGCCGCGCCCCTGCAGCGAGCGGGTCAGCTCGGCGATGAACGCGCCGGTCAAGGGCGGCTCGGAGCGTGCCATGTCGGCCACCACGAGGACGACATCGGTCGGAGTGTCCGACGCCGCGCGATTGAGGCTGTCCGCCCATTGGGCAGCCAGGCCACGGTCCGTCCCGTCGCGCATCACCCGCGCCGCCATCCGCCGCAGGTTCTCCAACAGCGCCAGGCGCAGCATGATCGGAACGGCCCACAGTTCGCCCAGGCTCAGCGGCGCGAGCGACTGGTACGAGGCGATGAAGCGGCCAAGCGTATCGGCATCAATGCGGCCATCGCCGTGCGCGATCGCTTGCATCGACAGCTCATACACGCGCGGCAACCCGGCCGAGGGGCCGGCGACCAGCGAAGGCAACTGCCGGCTGTAGCCGCGCGGCAAGTGGCGTCGCGCGGTCTGGATCTGTTCTTCGATCAGGTAGTAGTTGTCGAGCAGCCATTCCCCGGCCGGGGTCACCGGCCGCTGTTCGCGCACTACGTTGCTGAGCAGGGTGTTGGCATCTTCCAGGACACGCTCGTTGGCCTGCAGGCGATCGAGCAGGCGCTCTGCGCCTGGTCGCATCCGCACCCGATGCTGGCGCGCCAGGGCGCGGCCGTACACCTCCATCTGTTCAACGCTGTACAGCGCGGCGCGCAGGGGGACCTCGGTGGCTTCGATGGCCGGGACCGAGGCCTGGCGCTCACGCCAGCGCCAACGGACAAGACGACGCAGGCGGAGCCAACGACCAAAAAGACGGCGAAAGTGGGGCATAGGTTACCGAGGGGGGCAGGTCGCGTCCTTGCATAGTTGCATTCGGGGTGGCGTGGTAACTGTGAAGGCGGGGAGAGGTCGAGCGGCCCGGGTGGCCGTGGCGAAACCTCAGGCCGTCGGTACAGTGCAGCCGGCAATCGTCAGCGGCCTGTAGGTTCGAGGGCAGGGCAGTGCCGACTACCCACCACAACGAGGGGCGTGAATGGGATTTACGCTGTATCCAAGGACTTCAACTGGTCAGTCAACAGGCGAGTCAGGCTACGGCGCGCAAAGTACCCCTGCAGCTGGCGTGCTTTGATGGTTCTTGCTCTCAGTCGAGCGCTGCCACCGGCGCGTTGCTCGATCCGGTAGCAGCGCGAAGCGCCACACAGCTCTGCCTGGCTCGCCGTGACTGTCACCACGGTGACTTCCAGACTGGTGAAGGCGTTCTCGGCGGCGATGTCGGGGTTCTCCATGCTGGCGCGCTCGATCAAGGTCCGGAATCGCCCCAGGTCTCGTTCGCCGCCGCTGCTGAGCGCACCCACGTTGGTCGCACGGCGGACATCGTCGTCGTCGCCGGGAATCGCTTGGCTCCAACGCTCTGTGCGTTCGGGAATGATCGCGCGGACCACCTTCCCAGTAGGCTCAATCAGGTCGATGACCACATCGAGCAGGTAGACCGGTTCAAGCCCCAGATTGGTCACGAAGCAGTGCGCATCCAGGTCTTTGCCCGCGCCCGACGTGATCAGGATGGAAGGACGCTGCTGGCGGCGGTAGCTGCGCAGGAAGAAATTCAGATAGACGACCCAGATCAACGCCGTCACGCAGGTCATGGCTGCGGTTATCAGTGGGGCGAAATGAAGCAGGTTCTGAAGCACGTTGAGGCTGATCCGGTCGAGTCGACGCATGTAATCACGCTGATACTCATCATCGCCCTTGAACCGCTTGCGTCCTGTGAAGCGCTTGGCAGCAGCCTTGCCGCTCGGTTCGATGTGACCGGTCACGGCCGCGGGAGCTATGATGCCCTCAGCTATAGGGGGCTACATGGACGTGAGAGCTATTCTGTTGCTGGCCGCTATGGCTGCGGGCCCGGCATCTGCACAGCAGGTGCATGAGTGCGTTGAAGGCGGGAAGACCAGTTACCAATCTGCACCGTGCGCCAACAGCGCGCCCCAAAAGACGTGGGATGCCACGCCGCAATACGACACATACGAAAACCAGCTGCGGCTGGAGCGTATACGGCAGGACATGCGTCAGCGTGATCAACGGCAGTCTTACCAGGCATCGTCTGGTGGTGGTGTCAGGGGTGTCGTGGTCAGCCAGTACAAAGAGCCTGATCGCTGCCAAGCAGCCAAAGATCATCGGGACGCGGTCTACCGTGCAGCTGGCATCAAGCGTTCGTTTGAGCTTAGTCGGCAGATGGACGACAAGGTTTACGCCGCCTGCAAGTAACGGCGTGTAGGGACGACGCCTATGGCGATCAAGCAAGGTGGGGCCGGTCAGGTAGTGGCCCGTGCATCAAAGCTCGTTTTCCCGTGGAGCCGCGATGAGGCAAGATCGATGCCAGTAGGAGCTTGAGCAGGCCCAAATGGTGCCTCACTACTGCAGCTAGCGTTTGTACATAATATACATTCCGGACTTGGCCGATCCCGGCGAAGCCGTTGCAGCAGTAGGCGTTGCGCCGAATCCTACGGCCATCAGCACCAGCATGGCCACACTCGCCAGCTTTTGCGCAATTCGACTCCAAGCCGCCTTTTCGTCTGCTGAGTTGCTGCGCTCGGCCATCACCACGGCCGACCACATTTCCGGACTGTCGCCGATGTCAACGGCCATGCGTTCGACGTAGTGGATTTCTGCGTTTTTCCCTTGTTTCCAGAGGGAAACCGTCGCGCGCGACACACCCAATGCGATAGCTCCAGCGTTGTCACTCTGGATTTTCTGCACGTGCTTCCACCGGCAGAAAAGGTCGTAGCTGGCGCTCATTGTCGATACCTACTTGACAGGGGTGTATAGGGGTACTTTACAGTTCGCCCCGGTGTCGAGGAATGCTTGACACCACCCCGTCCCGGCCCCCCTAGGCCGTGGCGGGGAATCTAGGGGCTAGGGGAGGGGGTAGGGGCATGGACGGAATCATGTTGGTCTGCGGGCTGCTGGGAGCGCTCGCCGTCATCGTTGGAATCGCTCGTCTCGGTGCGTGGGTAATCGACCGCAGGGAAGAGCAGGGCACCAAGGCAATCCGTGACGCCGCATTTGTGGCCCAGGCACGCGCCGAGGTCGGCCAGTGATCTTCCTTATCCCTGTGCTGCTCGTCGCGCTCATCCATTGGCTGAATAACACGCGCAAAGGCCCGCTCGAATGAGCGGCCAATGCAACTTCTGCGGCGATCCCACCGTCTACTTCTTCGCAGGCGGTCTTTGTGCTGCCTGCACCGGCAAGAACGCCCGAATCAAGCTCGAAGGGATGACGCCTGCGCCGCGTCCTGAGCTTGCCGCGTTCGATGACGCCATCAGCGTGATGCACGCCTCTGCACGCCGCACCGAGATGGCCTCAGAGGCCATGCAGCGCAATAAGCGCGCATCGGGTGCTTCGCTCAAATCGTACCTCGCAGCGGCTCCGATCGCGTTGACCCCGGAGGGCCAGCGCGAAGCGCTGGCCCTTGGGCTTGTCCATTACAAAACAAGTGACACCGCGTCGAAGACCGGTCGTCTATCCATCGAAATCGATCCGCTACAGCAGCGGGCGCAGCGGCTGCGCAAGTCCGTAATCACGAGTGCACGACTCCATGACCAAGAAGCGAAGAAGGGATCGAGGCGGGGCAAGTGGTACATGCTCACGCTCACCTACCGAGACGGAAGCCGTAGCGGCCCTCGTGACGTTAGCGAGCTACTTAAACGCATGCGCGGCCACTTCAATCGAACTGTCGCTCGGCTCCGACGGCTCACGGGTCAAGTGTTCCGTTACCTGTGGGTGGGCGAACTCACCCAGCGCGGATGGCCGCACTACCACCTCCTGATTTGGGTTCCGCAGGGCATGTGGTTTGGCCGCGTTGATCACAGGCAGTGGTGGCCGCACGGATCCAGCAAGTTCGAAGAGGCCCGCAACGCTGTCGGGTATCTCGCAAAGTACGCATCGAAGTTCAGCAGCGTCATGGCTGCTGCATTTCCCAAGGGGTTCCGCACGCACGGGTGCGGTGGACTCAACGAAGAATCCCGCCGCGAACTGCGGTGGTGGAAAGCGCCCATCTCTGCACGCGAAGCGCTCGGCGGAGAAGCCGACATCCGCAAGTGCCAGGGCGGTTATTTCGACAAGCTCACCGGGGAGTTCTGGTCGTCCCCGTGGCGAGTGACATTCGCATTCGGCCGGACTATCGCTTGGAAGGTAATCCCACTATGAAAGTTGAAATCATCAGCGAGAACATCGCCGTTCGTTCGTTCCCCGCACGCGAAGGTAAGGCCGCAACGGTCTTCCGCGAGCAGAAAGCAGCCATCGTCCGCCCGGGCGATTTCCCGCTGCCGTTCACCGTTGGTCTGGATGAAGACCAGCAGCCCTACAAGATCGGCACGTATGACCTGTGCCCGACCTCGTTGCAGAACAACAAATTCGGCGGTCTGGAGTTCGGCCGCCGCATCCGCCTGTTGACTCCGTCGCCGACCCCCGGCAAGCCGCAGGCATAAGAAATGTCCGACACCGCGCCGCTGTACGTCGTCGGCTGTGCTGCTGAGAACATCCAGCAGGACGGGACGTGCTCGGTGCCGGTGTGGATGCCGTACCACCAGCCAGTGCTTCCACCCCTGACTCTGGCCGATGGAACCGTTGTTGCCTTCGCGATTGTGAGCTTGTGGGCAATAGGGTTGAAGGCGCGTCTCGTATTCCGCGCGGCGCGCATAGGGTCCTACTGAGAGAGAGCAAACCGCATGAAAATGAAGAAGATTTCCGCCGCTGTTTCTTCCCTGCCGGGCAAGGTCGCTGCCGGCGCCACCGCCCTGGTCGCTTCCGGCGCTGCCTTCGCTGCCGGTGGTGCAGGCTCGCCGGGCGCCGCCATCGCTGGCGAGCTGGGTGACGGCAAGGGTGACGTGATGCTCGTTGTCGCGGCCTGCGCCGTGATCCTGGGCGCGATCATCCTGTGGAGCTACGTGCGCAAGGTTCGCTAAGCGAACTCCGTCCAGGGCAGGGGGCGCGCGGAAACGTTCGCCCCCTTTTTTATGAGCAAGAGGAGGGGGTATGGGGTACTTCGTCATCATTGGCATCTGCGGGGCCTGCTGGCTCGCATTTGAGGGCATGTGAGCGTGTTCCGGTTGATCGTGCTGCTCGCGCTGACCCTCGTTAGCTGGTCCGGCCTTGGTGTGGCAACGCCTGCTGCACAAGCGGCGCAGCAGTGTGCGTATCCCGCTGGCGGCTATGCTCAGTGCGACGAGGGCATGGCCTTTGCAGAGTGCTCTGCCGCGCTGGCAGATACCCGCGCGTGGCTTAGCGCCAATCCTGGCGGCTCCCTCGGCGAGGCCTGCACTCCTGGAACCCAAGGCAGCACCATTCGTACCTTTAGGTGTAGCTACAAGGGGTACTCGGCTGGCGTGTTGAACCCGTGCAGGGGCAATACCTCTATCAGTTCCGCATATCCAACCGCCAACACGTGCGCCAAACGCAGCAGCGGCGTTACTCCATTTTTCCCTCCTTCCGGTTCCGTTCGCTGCATGACCGGCTGCGAGTCTGTGTTTCGCCAGAACGCCGACGAAACCAGCACCTACAGCCCCAATGGCAAGACCTGCGCTGATAAGCCGGACTGCGCAGCCCAGGGTAAGAACATGGTCTGGAATGGCGCGCTCCGCGTGTGTCAGCCCGTTGAGCCCGAATGCAGCGAAGGTCAGGTGCTTGTCGGCAATGCATGCACTGACGAAAAGCCTTGCCCCGACGGCATGGCGCTGGTCAATGGCTCTTGCAAGAAGAAGGATGAAGAGTGTCCCGCAGGCTTGATCCGTTCGCCCCTGGGCAACTGCATTCCCGGTGACGGCCAGTGCGCCGCAGGCGAGGTCCGGGGCAAGGACGGCACGTGCAAGAAGGATAAGGACGGCGACGGCGAGCCCGATGAGGGCGAAGAGGGAGGGGAGGGTGAAGATGGGCCCAAGGATGAATTCTCTGGCGGTGATGACTGCAAGACACCGCCGTCGTGTAGCGGCTCGCCGATCATGTGCGGGCAGGCTCGAATTCAGTGGCGCATTGACTGCAACACCCGACGCAACAACAACATCTCAGGCGGGCAGTGCACTCAGGCCGGTACGCCGACGTGCACCGGCGAGAAGTGCAACGCTATGGAATACACGCAGCTGCTCATGCAGTGGCGTTCGGCGTGTGCCGCTGAGAAGCAGCTAGCGAAGGACGGTACTTCTCCTGGTGCCAGCACCACGGACGCCAACGGCAACGGTGTTGCTGACGCCCTGGAAGGGATCGGGGACGCCACTGGTCCAGGTGACGGCAATGAGGACGTTGCCAGCGCCAAGAAGTGGGGTATCGGTGTATCTACCAGCTTGCTCGACACCGACAACATGTTTGGTGGTGGGTCGTGTCCTGAGCCTCCGTCTTTCACCATGATGGGTTCAACGATCAGCGGTTCTGATTTCCCTTACTTCTGCCGCTTCGCCGCGATCATGCGCGGTCTCATTCTTGTTTTTGGTGCTTTCACAGCAGTGCAAATCCTAATGGGACGGGGGTTCTTCGGATGATGGTTTGGAATTGGATACTCAAGGGCATTTTTCACCTCATTGGTAGCCTTAAGAATGCGGCGGCCGGCATCGTTGGAAAGGTGCTTGCCACGTTCGGCCTCACCACTGTCACCTTCCAAGCAATCCTTCCCAACCTCAAGGCTTTCGTCCTGCAGAACATCAGTGGGCTTGATGGCCCTGCCATGGCTTTTCTCGGGTATCTCCAGGTCGGTACAGCGATGTCGATGATCCTTTCTGCCCTCACTGTCCGGCTTACCTGGAAAGTGTTCATCGTTCCCAAGAGCGTCGCTGATCAGCTGGGGGCAGGGTCATGATCTATTGGTATACCGGTCAGCCTGGTCATGGGAAGACCCTGCACGCCATTGAGCGCCTGCTTGAGTTCAAGGATCAGGGGCGCATGGTCTTCGCGTGTAACATCCGCGAGTTCGACTACGCAAAAACCGGCGTTCTAGAGATGACGCCGGAGCAATTTCGTGACTGGCCCGCCTTCCTTCCTGACGGCGCAGTCGCTCTGGTGGATGAGGCTTATGAGCATCAGATGCTCCCCAAGCGCGCTCCCGGCGCCAAGGTTCCGCATCATGTCGAGCAGCTGGCAAAGCATCGTCATCGCGGCTTGGATTTCATCTTCGTCAGCCAGTCGCCGGACAAGCAGTGCGATCAGTTCGTTCATGATCTGATCGAACGCCACGTCCACGTGCGCCGCAGGTTTGGCACCAAGTTCGTCAACCTTCGCGAGTTCGACCGATTCGAAGCGCAGGCCGAGAAGGCAACGCCTCTTGTGACACGTCGCAAGAAGCTCCCGACCCGACCCATGGGCACGTACAAGTCGACTGAGCTTGATACCACCGAGCGAAGAGTTCCCTGGTACTACATCGCTCTCCCGATTGCTGTCGTGCTCGGCCTCTTCCTCATGTACTTCACCTTTGGAAGGATGGGTGATCGGCTGGGTGGCCACGCTGATTTGCCCGCAGCTGATCGCACGGTAGCTGCTGTTGCACCGCGCGACGGAGCGCTAGCGACGGCGGGCGGAGCGACGGCGGCGTCATCGGTCACACCTGCGGAATATGCTATGAGATTCCTGCCGCGAATCCCCTCCGAACCATGGAGCGCACCTGCTTATGACGACGCGCTGACCCTGCCGTCTGAAGCCCCGCGCCTGTTCTGCATGTCGTCTCGTGGAGGTTCAAATGCTCAGGGTGGACACGACAAGCCTTCCTGCACCTGTGTCACTGAGCAAGGCACGCTCTATGACCTGGACGATGCCACCTGTCGATTCATTGCGCGGCACGGTCAGTACGAGCCGTATCGCGACGAACGGAATGATCGCTACGTTGACGGTCCTACGCAGATCGAGCGGGGCAGGGGAGAGATAGCGGCACGTGAGCAGCAAGGCGTTTCGCTGGCACAGACACAGCGTCCGATGGGGTCTTTCCCTGAATCCCCTGTCTACGGCGGCGGCGACACCAAATTGCGGGACGCAAAGCTATGACCAGCGGTGGCCGTGAACTGCTCAAGTGGCTGGCCGTCGTACTGATGACCGGCGATCACGTCATCAAGGTTTTCGAGCTCGGGTACGTGCCGGTGGTCTCCGAGCTGGGCCGCGTAGCTTTTCCTGTGTTCGCCTTGGTGATGGCGTACAACTTGGCCGAGCCTTGTGCCGACATTGGCAAGTCTGTTCGCCGCCTTGCGATATGGGCTGTCATCGCACAGCCGGTACATGTGCTGGCGTTTGGGCTGCTCCTGCCGCTCAACGTGCTTGCTTCCTTCGCGCTTGCAGCCTCTGTGGTCTGGGCCATCAGGGAACGTCGCTGGTGGATCTTGGCGATCCTTGCAGGGCCGTTGCCGCTGTTGGTGGACTACCAGTGGGCTGGCATCGCGGTGGTGGTCGCTGGATACGCGGTGCGTCGGCTCGATGGGGCTCCGGAAGCGGTCTGCCTTAAGTTGCTCGCGATGGGCCTCCTGTGTCACTTCAACGGAAATGGCTGGGCGCTCCTGGCGCTTCCTGCCATGGCGCTGGGGTACGCCCCGGTCAGATTCCCTCGCACCCGCTGGGCTTTCTACGGCTACTACGTCGGGCACCTATCGCTGCTCTGCGGTGCGCTCCAATTAGCAGGGTTCGTGGGGTAGGTCGCGCCACCCGCCCGGAATTCGCTCAAGACGCTTGCCGCCAATGCAGCGCTGACCATCGCGCAACGAGGTAGGCTCCACGTGCTGCTGGGCAGGCATGACCGTGATCGGCTTCTCCATGTATCGCCTTAGTTCACGGATGTTCGCCTCGTCCTCTTTCGCCTGCCTTGCCATTTCTGCGTCGAACTTGGCCTGCTCGACCTTGGTCATTGGGCGCGTAAGTTCTGCCGTTATCGCTGCTGCCTGCCTCCGCGCGTTCCACTCGATGAGGCCCATGGCGATGAGGATCGCAACGGCAACTCCTGCCGCGATGTATCCCCAGGGCGGCCCATCGGTGCGGCGGGCCGTCTCGCGGATGCGGCTGCTACCGAAGTGAACTTCGGTTAGGTCTGGTGTGCTGAACGTCGGCTCTTGCCGTTCTCTGTCCATGAATCCCCCTAGATTGCGTCCTGCGCGCATTCTAGCCGGGGTGTAGGGGCTGCGCCCCTACGGATACGCCGTCAACCCGCAGACCGCCCGAAGTGCCGGTCCCGGAAGTCGCCCAGGTCTACAACGACGACCTTGACCATCTGGCGCTGACCGGCTTTTTTCTGTCCGGCCTCGGCCTTGCGCCGGGAGGCGAACCCGGCGACCCTGAGTTCCATCTGATCACGCCACGCAAGCCCTGCAATGCGTTCGGGGGTCATGCGGTCACCGTCAGGGCTGACTAGGTAGTTGCCTCTGACGCTCCAGCCCGCGAAGGGGCCGGTCAGGTACTGGCACATGCATCAATGCTCGCTTTGTCCTTGGAACCACGGAGAGGCAAGAGCGATGCCAGTAGGAGGCGGATCAGGCCTGCGTAGTACCGGCCGACGTTTAACATAATATACATTATGCGAAATGCAGTTTGGCAGTCTTAAGCTGTTCTGGTTGTGGATCAAGTCTTTCCCCCCGTTGTCAGTTCTTTTAGTCCGTGTCCTTTTGCGTAGGATCGCGCCCCTCATTGATTTCGTTGGGTATTCTCCACCGCTCATGGACACGATCCTAAGTAACCGCTACCTCTTTGGTTTCTTCTCTCTAGAGATTGCAGGCTTCCGCTTCCTCCGAAGAGCTGCTTCGATCGCCGCGGGCATTTTGGTTAGCTGTTCCTCCAGGACATCAGATCTTGCACGTTGCTTGTCCGCTTCCTTTGATCCGTCAGCAGCTGCCTTCTGCGCAGCTTTCAAAGCAGCGGTAAGCGACTTCTCTGTGGCTAGGTGGAGCTTTTCAGAGGATGCCAGCTTGGCTTTCAGGTCCTTCGCGTCCTGGCGGATTTGGTCGATTTCCCGCAGCGCACGGTCTTCAACAGATCTGGCGTGTTCTATGAGACTTTCGCGCTCAGATCTGGCCAATTCCTGCAGCTCATGTAAACGGGCATCAAGAGCTTGTCTGGCGACCTCCATTTGCTCAAGCCGTAGTTCTGTCTTAGAACGCTGTTGAACTGATGCTGCCAGTTGGGACTGCAGCTGATCCACGAGTTGACGAAGTTCTGCCACCTGGGTCAGCGCGACGCGCTCTGATTGGCTCGAGGCCGACACGGTGGCTTGAAGCTCAGTTGCTTCGTCCGCGAAGTTCTGCTGTTGCACCCGCAGCTCGTCATACTCAGCCGCAAGCGACCGCCTGGCGTCTTCAACCTCTTCCAAAACAGACTCACGGGCATGTTTCGACGCCAGCGCCCACCACTGCCCGGCGAGTTCTGCAAGAACGGCAGGAGCGTCCTTCAGATCTGGTCGCTCCGGCTGCAATCGAGTGCCTAGATTCTTCCACCAAGTCTCCAGCCAGCGCGTCACCGTGTTGGGTGACCCCGTACCAAGGTGGCCGCGGATGCGCTCTACCGTTGGTCGCTCGCCGCTGGCGACCAGTTCGTCAGCAGCTGTGTGAACGTCGGATTCGGTGATGCCGCGAGCCATAGAATTACCTCCCATAAGGGCACCCTGCCCCGTTGATTCCGTACTGGCGATAAGTGATGATTATCACGGGTATAAGGTCAATTTCGTAGTATACATTACATAGTATGAAAGATAATTCTACGATCCCCGTCCTCGCCGCGACGGCCGCCAGCCTGGTGCTTCCGGAACAGCTGGCCCAGCGGGCCGCCGATGCGGTGCGCGAGCTGCTGGCCGAAGCCGCCGCCGAGAACACCACCCGCAGCTACACCAGTGCCCTGCGCTACTGGGCCGGCTGGCATGCGGCGCGCTACGGTATCGAGCTGGCGGTGCCGGTGCCCGAAGCCACCGTGCTGCAGTTCGTGGTCGACCATGTGCAGCGCCGCTCAACCGACGGCGAATTGGTCTGGGAACTGCCGCCGGCCGTCGACCGGGCCTTGGTGGCCGCTGGCCTCAAGGCCAAGCTCGGCCCGTGGACCTTGGCCACCGTGCGCCATCGCGTTGCCGTGCTGTCCACGGCGCACCGGCTCAAGCAAGTGGCCAACCCCTGCGAGCAGCCCGCTATTCGGACCGTGCTCAGCCGCGCCGCGCGGGCCGCGGTCAAGCGCGGCGAACGGCCACGCAAGAAGACCGCCATCACCCTGCCCGTACTGGAGGCGATGCTTGCCACCTGCGACAATAGTTTGGAAGGGATTCGTGACCGCGCCCTGCTCTGCTTCGGGTTTGCCAGTGGGGGGCGCCGGCGTAGCGAGATCGCTGCGGCCGATCTACGTGACCTGCGCCGGATCGGCGAGGCGGGCTATATCTACCGGCTCGAGCACAGTAAGACCCAGCAATCCGGCGTTACCGCCACCTCGACGCCGGACAAGCCGGTGCTGGATCGGGCCGCCCTCGCCCTGCAGGAGTGGTTGGAGGCGTCCGGGATCACCGAGGGGGCGATCTTCCGACGCCTGTGGAAGCAGCGAGTGGGCCCGGCCCTGTCGCCGGCCGCCGTCGGCGATATCGTGCAGCGGCGGGCGCGCCTTGCCGCGCTGGAGGGGGATTTTGGTGGCCACAGTCTCAGGTCGGGGTTCGTGACGGAGGCAAGTCGCCAAGGCGTGGCGCTGCCGGCGATCATGCAATTGACGGAACACCGATCGGTGTCGAGTGTGATTGGGTACTTCCAGACTGGAGGCGCGTCCGCAAATCCCGCCGCTCGGCTACTTGAAGACTAGATGCCGAAGAGATGCTTCGACCTATGCGTCACTGCATCTAGAGGCAAAGCTTCGTCGAGATCGCCGAGGGCACCAGAGGCTGCCCTAGTGCTCTACTCGGATAATCACTTGACCACCCTGGCTCAAAATAGAGCAGAACAGCCGGGCATGAACCAGGCCAGCCGACGGCCCTGTTCGCAGGCACTCAAGGCGCTCCAGACGCGAACCCCCGCTCGATGAACCAGCTCTCCATCGCACTGAGCCTGACGAACTCAGTCTTGACCGCGGCAGGTGGGTTTCGCATCCAGTACATGATGCGGGGACAGACGTAGAGATTCATGACCTGGTCATCGCCATCCTGGCTTGTCGGCCACTTCAGCAGGGCAGCAATCCTGGTTGCATGGGTTTCAAGATAGGCTGCCCGGCGTGAGCTTTTGAATACGTGCCCTTTTGGGCCGAATATATCGTCACGCAGGCGCCGGCTATCCTTGACCGTGAAAGGCGGTTTGTTGTATTTGGCTTCCACGCATACCCAGATCTTGCCCGACGGCAGATACGCCAGCACGTCGTAGTCGCCGATCTCCTCGAAGCCTTCTCCGGGAAAACGACGACGCAGGTCAACGTTCTTGGCCACATATGGGGTAAACCGGGTCATCACCGCGTAAGCCCGATCCTCGATCTCTCGTTCGATCCGCTTCTTGACCTGCTCAGCAACCCCTTCCACGTTCGGCCAGGAAAAGTCCGCCGGCGGATACCCATCGCCAAAAGTGCCTGACCAGATCCGATATGTCCGGTCTACGCAGGCGGCACCCCACATAAGTACGCCATCTGTGCGCGCGATGATGGGGCGTATCGAGATCCGCTGCGCCCGTTTTCGGTGCTCCCAGAAAGGCACATCGGCGGCAGGCGCCGTTACCCCGGTCAATCGGCGGATGCCGTCCGGATCTATCGTTAGAAAGGAAAGTGCGTCCTTGAACTGGGCCTGGTCCAGATCAAAAAACACGTCGATAGCCGACTGAAGGATCTCGTCTGTCGATGCCGCGTAGGACAGCTGCAGCTGTTCGCGCTCATTGAGTCGTTGCCATTGTCGCAGCAGCCGTAGCACCGTCATCAACGTGGTGAGCGAGAACCCGGCGTCCTCGACAAAGGCTGCATCAAGCGCGAGCCTCTCTGATTCCGATAGCCGGTCAGGTTCATCCTCGCGGTTCAAGCCCTGCCCCAACACCTCGATGGCCTGTTCTTCCTGAATGGCCTCTTCATTTATGGAGGAGGTGTAGAACACCTGGGGAACCCAGTCCTGATCGATCTCTATCCCCCCAGGCTGTATGCCGTAGTGCAATGCGGTATTGGCATCATAGAGAACCAGCAGCCAATCAATCACGGCCAGTAATTCAAGCGCCGATGTGCGAGTCAGTACTGGCCTATCCGATGTAGGCAAGGCGCTGGACGCATGGACGCTGAGTGTGGCCTCGATCAGGTACCGGTATGTGTTGGTACGCCGGATGAACTCGGTATGCATATCCATGATGTGGCGACTGCGATCGTAGTCCACCTCATGGGCTTGGCTTAGTTGGACGCGACGCATCCGATTGTTGTTGTCGGCCAGCAAGGCATCGAACTGTTGCACTGCATAAGTGAGCAGATCGTCCCGCCCATAGCTCAACAGGCAGTGGTGGACGTCATCGCGGAATGCCGTCAACACAGGGGCAATGATCGCTTTGGCCTCGGCCAGCTCATATCGCCCCGGCACCACGTCCTCCCGCGCAAGCGCGTGGGCAAGCTGCTGGCGTGCGCGTTTGAAGTGTATCGGCTCAGGATAGTCAGGCCGTTGACCGTCCGGCACATCGATCGCCCGCTCTTCCATGCTTAGCGTGAATCTGGCAGGACGCGTGTCCGTCCGTCGAAGCGCGCTGAGTACGGACATGTCGACCGACAATCCCAGTTCGTGCGACGCGCCCAGAAGCCACTCTATCCCAGTCGCCACTTCCACCTTGGCATCTGTCGCTTCCTTGAATGCATCCAGCGCCCCCATGACATCCAGCTCTGCGTGCAGCTCTATAAGCTTAGATGCGTTACGCTTCACCTGCCAGCCCGACAACAAACCGTTTCCGGGCTCGGCCTTCGCTGCTGGCCCGTCCGGCGCAGGCGAGAGATAGGTCACGATACGTGGGTTGGCAAAAATTGCGAGCCCTTGCACCAGCGCTTCCCGGGTCGCCAGCGCATCAGCCAAGCACTGGGCGAATAGATTCAGCACACGCGCTTCTAATGCGGGCATGCCCTTTGGAAAGGCAACGATGACGTGCAGGCAAGAGGTTGCGATGAGCGCGCTGCTGGCGGCCACGAAGTGACGCTTGTCGTTCATTTTCCAGGTAACGGAACGATCTTCCTCCAACATCCACGAACGGGGTGAGTCATCCGGGAAATTGGGCGGGGCAGATTCCCAGAAGCGCTTCAGCTCCTCAAAGCGCCAGCCCGAGCCTGTATGCGGATCCAGCATGACCATGCTGTACTCGCGCGCACCCGGCAGGATTGTCCCATGCGATTGGCGGAATGCCCCAAACATGTCGGTCGCACCGAACATGGGTGCCCCCAAGACCTGGCTCTCTCTCTCCTGGAACCGCCAGAACTGCTGAAGTTCCTCCACATCACGCACCGCATCGAAGATCGCAACAAAGTCCGAAAGATAAATCAGCTTCGCTGGACTCGGACGAATCCGCAGACGGACCGACGCGGTAGTAACCTTGGGCACGACCACTAGGACGGTGAGCTTGACCGAGGAAATGGCGCGTCCATCGCGGAACTGAATCGAGAAGATCTTCCCGTCCGTCCCCCGAAACCCCCACTCCACCTCGGAAGTCACCGTCCTCTCTATGACCACATACCACTGGGGCAGTTGTTCGAGTTGATCGTCATTGGCCACGACAATCAACGTGAGGAGGGGGTCATCGACGAAGTAGCCCGCCACCGAAAAAGGTAGCGCTACCCCATCCCTACGAACAATCTGATACGGGCCAGCGCTTAGTTGCAGAGACCGGAAGCGCGCTCGCAGGAATGCCGCCACGCCGTGGGCCACCGCATCGGTTGGCCGATTGACGTAACCCTCCTTCTCACCCCAGTGATCGATGACCCAGCCAGCGGTATTGCGCGGAAACAGTGGCATCACGCGGGCGCCGATGCGCACAAATGGCGCGGGCATCAACTGGCCCTCCATCAGCATGTCGCCAAAGCCCCGCAGGCTCGATACCGTCGTGCCGGAGCCCAGGAGACAGATCAACTCCGCCCGCGGTGTCCAGGATGGGACGGCTTCGGCAAAGCCGGCGAACACGGTCTTGGCACATTCCCAAAAAATTGTCGGCGGTATTTCCCGATATCCAGGCGCTGCGTGGGTGACCGCATCGGGGTGTACTTGGCCCAAGTGGTTCAGCAGATAGTCTTGAGCGCGCAAGACCACTTCCATGTCATAGAGAGGCTCATCGCACCCTTCATACTTGATCCGGTATGCCTCCACCTGGTCGGGAATTCTTTCCAGATACCCTGAATAGAACATCCGTACAAGGTCGTCGCCACAGGGGGTTTTGACAAACCCCCAGTCCAGCTCCGGCACGTAGTCTTCCAACACCGGGAAACTGGGCACGCGGGAAAACACGCCTTTTAAGAAGAACCTGAGGTCTTCGTGCGATTGAATGCGCTGGCTGCCATCAAACTCGTCCTCCGGCATGATCATGAAAACGCTGTAGACAAAGCCGTGCTTGACCTGCGCACCGATGTTGGGCAGCCACAGATCTGAGGCAAGCAAGGCCATCAGTACATCGAGCGGGTGTCGCCGCGCAAGCCATTGCCGCAAGCCAAGGATGACGACCGCATCATTGCCGGAGAATCTGGCTTGCTCTTTTTGCTTGGCCTTCTGTTTGAGCGCGTCCTTCTTCAGTTTGACTGCGCGCCGCTTGCCGGAATTCTTGCCCATGCTGGTCGACTCCTCGTCGATAGGTGTTTGCAACTACTGCCGCCGCGCGAGTGCTCTCCTTCTTCCGAGACATCGATCAGATCGCAAGCAGAGCCAGGGCAGGCTGACGCACCGTCTGCTAGGCTGGAGGTTGCCTCACAGTCAACCCATGCAACGTCATGGCGAGCCCTTCTAACTCGCCTATTTCCTGCACCTGATGCTCATCGGTGAAAGGCGATTGTTGTGAACTTGATGACATTCTCGACCCCTGACAGGATGTCCTTTGGAAATTTGGGACGGCCATAGCCCGACGGCAGGCAGTACGCGTCACCGGCTAGCCACCACCGGGGCCATCACGCTTTCAGTCGTGGAGACCTCAACACCACTTCCCATGGGCCTCTCCTCCATGAACCACCGTAGGACTGCGTCGTCCGAACATATCTTCCCACTGCCTATTTTCTTCTCCATACTCCGTCGCTCACTAGCAAGCCTTTGCAAGTGGGCTTGAACAGCCCCCTCCTGGCCGAGTGTTTGGTATATACCCCAGTCTCGCGCAGCTTTCTGGAGGGAGTATTCCTGGGAAGGAGTGTCGATGGACGATCCTTGCGAGAATTTTTCGATAGCGTTTTCTGCCGCTTGCGCCCCGGCATATGCCAAAAGCGCGAAAATTGAGGCCGCCACCTGCCGATCCTGTTGCTTGCAATTGTTTTTCTGCTTAGCAATTTCCGCTTCCGCGTGAAGCAGTGTGCACAATCTGATCGACAAGGCTGGGTGCGTTCCCTTTTCCATGTCTTTCAATTTGAAGCCTGAAGGCGGGAATGAGAGAAGCAAAAGCCAAGAGGACGAAACAAGCAGGAATCGTCGTCCCGCCTCGGTTCCGACGAAGTTCCTCCACACCGCCTCCGCTGTGGGGTCATGGATCACAGATGTTCTCAATATTCGTTCTGCCAACTCCTCTAGATAGATACGCGTCCAATTGAGGCCGTGGACATCAGCATCTAGCTCGATCGTTTGGCTCCGCAACTCTTTGCAGTGACTGTGGTTCGTGGCAGCCCCCTGCCCTAAGATGCTGGCAACCTCGTCTATCTCAAAGGATGAGCATGATTCTTCACCAAGGATTGTGACGTGCTGGAAGGCGATGTGCGCCATTTCATGGTTGATCAGGAACCCAAGGGCGACATTTGCGAGAAGCGCTCCGAAAGCCTCATAGTGATCTTCATCATTGGGCAGATCACCCCATAGCGTACGGAGTACATCTGACGGAGCTGCACGCTCGCTGATCAACTTGGCTATGCTTGGAGTTTGCCCGGCCAGCGTCCTAACACGATTGAGGAGTTCACGTGTCACCAGCACAAGATGCCGATTGGGTCTACCCTCAATTTTGGCGTACGCGAACGCGTTAGCCTTCCCGGTTCCTTCAGTCAAATGGACGCGCACCAGAGCTGTCTGTGCATTTTTAAAGCCATTTGTAACCCTCCGGGCCAGTCCCCGCAGATGGCATACAAAGCTGTCCTCTCCTGCTTCTCGGATACCTGCTTCGGTGACTACGGATCCTTTACCAAGAGCTTCGATGTGGGCGCGAAGACCTTGAGACAGCTCCGGGCAATCCTTGCATTCCTTGCACATAGAAAACTCCTTAGCAGATTTTTCGAGCTCGGCATCTTGGTAGTGTCTTGAAAACATTTATGGGGTAAGACGGCGCTTCCAAGGCATGAAGCTAGTCTCCAAAGGAAGCACTCAGCTTCTTCAGTGCCGCCAGGATCTGCTGGACGATGCCAATTTCGAAGTCTTCCCCATCCCCATCATGCGTGCCCTTGTTCAGATACTTCCACGCCAGAGCGGCCTCAGGCACAGCCAGTAGTTCCTGGAACGCCTCCTTGCGTTGCGTCCAGGCAGCTGTCGCCAACCGCCCTTGATCAACTCCGCTATTGACGGCCCTGGACAGGACCTCCACGAGGTTGCGCAGCTCGGGATCTCCATCAGGCCTGCGCAAAACCAGCGATACCCGTCCTAGTGAATCGTCGGCATTGCCCAGCGCCTTCCAGACCCGGGTCGTCAGGTTCTCCAGTGCCTGACGGCAGGACGCCAGTGCCTGGCGCTGATCAGCCTCGTCAAGTCTTTCTTGGGCGCGACGAAGGTAGTGGCGATCGCTGCCGTTTTTAATGATTGGCTGATGGTCGCCGCCATGATGCTTGAGGATGTAGAGCTTCGAAGCTCCCTGCCCCAGGCCGTTTTGCACTTGGGTGATGAACTCCGGGCTATGGCAGGTAATCACGATCTGCTTGCCGTTAAGCCTTGCATCGCCAAACAACGTGTCGCGTATCCCCTTGCGGTGGTCGTGGTCGATGGCATTGACGGCATCGTCAAACACAAGCAACGGCAAGCCCAGTTTGATGTTCTTGGCCAGCAGGATAGCCAACCCCAGGCATCGCAGATGCCCCTCGCTCAATACGCGCAGCGCATCGTGTAGTTGGCCTTGACTTCCCACAAAGGCAACCCGGATCCGCTCACCCCCACGAAGCGGAAGATCGAGCTTGGCCAGCTTGTCATGATCGTGGTCGTCCACATTGAATAGGTTGTAGAGATCCCGGGCCGTCTCGTTCAAGTCGGCCAACAGGCCTTCAGGCAGCCCGTCGCGATACCGTTTCAGACTGTCGAGGAAAGACGCATATCCGTCCTGAATCCGCTTCTCAAAGACCACGGCAGCTGCTTCATCCGCTGCTTCAACAATCAACGCCGCGTTGGCTTCATCGAAGCCGTCGATCTTGGCTTGCTCTGCCACGACCTGCTGATCGTACATCGAACGGCGAAGTCGAAGTGCATCAACCTGTTCCTTGATCGCTTCCAGCGCCTGCTGCTCTTCCCTGAGCGGGGCACGCTGAGCTTGCCTTGCACGAATAGCCGCGTCGCCTTCCTCAAGTGCCCGCAATTTCGCCAACACTGCTTTCCAAGTGGTCTTGGTCAGCAAGCCCTCTGACCAAGCCTCGATGGGTTGGTCTTGCACCACCCACTGCACCAATGGCTCAAGATCTCCACCATCCAAGGGAGCATAGGCGTGCGCTGCCGCCACCTTTCCATGCAACTGCGAGGACAGCTGGTGGCATTCCTGAGCCAAGCGCGTCCTCGATGCCTCAAGCGCAGCAAGGTCTGCCAGGAGTTCAAGCCCGTCACGCGCGCGAACGAATGGATTCCGCATCACGTTGGCCAATGGGGTGTCACAGGCGGGGCATTTGCCGGGGCTTTCTGTCGCTAGCGGCGCCACCGCTCGATACAGTGCGAGAAACGAGACCTCGCCGGCCCGGGCGTCCAGATTCGCTTGCGTCCTGGCCATCTCGGCAAGCTTCTTTCTCATGCTCCTGCGCAAGGCAGCAAATGAGGCAACCGTCAGCCCCGATTGCGCTGGGATCTGCTCTTGAAGGATGGCATTGACCTCTTGCAGCCGCCCCTCCTGCTCGTCCATGCCAAGGCGTCGCAACAGCAGCTCGTAGGTCAGCTCCTCTTCAAACCCATTGGCAAGCTGGGCCTGCTCAGTATCGAAGGCCACCTGTGCTTCGGCATTGCCATCGACCTTTTGCCGTGCGGCTACTAGAGTCGCTTGCTTGAGCGCCAAGCCGTCTTTCTTGGGCGTGCCCAGCCGTAGCTGGCTGTCCAAGCTGGCGGTGAAGTTGCCAACGAAGTTGTTGAAGCCATCCATGCCAAACAAAGTGGCAATGAGGGCGCCGGCTTGTGCCGGGGTGCGTGCAGCCAACCGCGCGAAGCCTTCGATGCGGTTCTTTTCCACGATGGCAAAGCGTAGCAATTCGGCATTGGGTGCGACGGGGACACCATTGGCGCCACTGGCTGCCAGCAGCTGCGGCGCGACATACCTGCCTTCGTGGATGTTGTTGAAATACTGCCCGAGATCTTCGATGCGCTTCGCTGATGCCTCTTCGACATAGCCCAGCAGTGCAAACTCCAGAGCCTCGCACAGGCTGCTCTTGCCGCTGCCATTGGGCCCTTGGAACAGCACGATGTTTTGCGACAGGTCGAATTCTTCCTCACGCCGGAATCCACGGAATGGTCCGATCGTCAGCTTCTTCAACCGTGTCCAGGGGAGTTGGGCGGCGGCCGCATTGGCCTGTGCCGGCTCGATCACGTCGGGGGTGTTGTCTAGGTCCCGACGCAGCAAGGGCGTCAGCACAGTCGCCCGCTGCCCCCCGTTGTTCACCGTAGGGATCAGGGCATCTAGGTTTTCCTGGACGATCCGCGCAATCCGCTTGGCGTCAGCAGATTCGTCCGTTGCCCCCAGCCACTGCATGTATCGCAAATACTCGTCGTGCACCGCACCCATCGTCGCCGCTCCGCTGCCCGGCGGCTGTCCCAGCCGGATACCGTCTTCACCGGCTAGCCGAGTCCTGTCGGACTACTGACATCTAGCCCCCCCTGAAACGTCACCGCGCCTTGCTTGTCAGGAAAGCACTGGACAACCAACTTGCTTCCAATCCTATCCTGATCAGGCTGTCTATGTCTGCGACGCCTGTTGGCGTGCTTTCCACTGGTAGGTGTGCCCGTAGAGGTCTCGGCCCGCCGGCTCGGTAACCTTGGCCAACCAAGATACACTGCAACCAGTGTCTCGAGAGTGTCCGCTTGATGAGCGAGCCGGAGTGGAAGCGTTACCAGCACGCCACGGCCGACGTATTCCGTCGGCTGGGTTGCAACGCGCAAGAGGATCTGCGGGTTGCGGGCCTGCGGGCGACTCACGCGGTCGACGTCCACGCCACCTTTCTCCGTGCAGGCATCCTTTGCACATGGATCATCGAGTGCAAGTTATGGAAGTCACGAGTGACCAAGGAAAAGGTGCTCGCCCTCAAGAGCATCCTCGAGGACGTTGGCGCGGACCGCGGCATCATCGTTAGCGAAATGGGCTTCCAGTCCGGGGCGCAGGATGCTGCCCGCGGTACGAACATCACCTTGGTGACCTCCTTGCAAGAGTTCGAGCGCACCGCGTTGGCGGCCACGTCCGAGGCCCCGCTGGCGCTGGTTAGCGCCTCCGATCCAATTCCGCTCTACCGGTTTCCACAGCACTCGCCACACGAACTGCTCCTGGTTGAAGACATTCTAATTACGGCCAACTGGCGAGACGGCAGCATTTCACTGGTCGACCCTGCGAGAAAAGTCATTGCGCGTACCTTTGAGCTCGACAAGTACGAGGCGTTTTCGCCGCGTGACGGCACTCGCGTGATTCGAACGCATCCACCCGGCAACTTGGTACTCGCGGACGGCCGCCTCTTCCTTGGCCAAGTGTTCTCCGAGGTCGTGGTTGTTATTGATCTCGCTACCCAAGCGATCATCAAGCGCATCCCGGTGCCCGGTGGGGGCGAAGGCGAGATGGCAGTCTCGCCAGACCAGAAGACGGTCTACTTCGCCAGCAACAAGACCAGCCAATTTTTCATTATCGACAGTGCCACCTACGCGTTCGAGGCGGTGCCCTACCCACAGGGCGGGCGCGGCTGTATGTCCCTACTGCGGCATCCAACCAAACCCCTGCTCTACATCGGCATATCGCGCGGTGGACGCATCGCGGGGCGAGCCTACCCTCATGCGAACTGCTACGTCGCGACATACGACCTCGCGCGACGGGACTACATTAGTACGGTGCAACTGGCCGAGGTCACCAATGGCCAGACCGACGACGCGACACCAGCGTGCCTGACCTACGACGCCGTCTACGAACGGGTGTACGTAGGCATGTTCCAGTCGCGTCGTGGGATCTGTGTCTTGGATCCGGACACGGGCGCGTGGCGCCGGGATGTGAGGTTTGAACGCACCTCGAACAACACAACGCCATTTCCCTGGGTGGACCCGCTGCGCCAAGTGATTGCTGGCTCGTTGTTGCTCAGCGTGAGCCGCAACAACCGCGAACTGGTCAGCTTAGATCGCGAATCCCTAGAGCCCAAGGCCTCCGTCTATCTGGGCGAAGGACGCAGCTGTCCTGGTGATCTGATCGTGTGGCGGGACTTTGCGGTGGTCAGCAATCCCGCGCTACAGGGATTGCACTTCGTCCCGCTCAGTATGCTGGCCTGAATCTCGGTACTTGCGCAGCATGCCCGGAGTGCCAATTGCCTGAACTTAGATGGATCGCTGCAAACCCACGTGATCCCTGAAGCTCTGCAAGATCTTTGTCGGTGTCATCCGTCTCTACGTCCGCTTTGGGTCGGAAGTTGCCCTTCCCTACCCACGATAAATCTTCCTAATCCCCTCCCCTCCGATGTACGCTGACTGCGAGAAGCGTACATCGCCATCGTAGAAGAAAGCCAGTAGATGCCCTCGCACTGGTCTTGAGACTAGCCAGAATGGCCAACGCGGTCATCCGACGATCGCTTGCCCAAAAATACGGGGTAACGAGGGCGACCCCGAGTGGCTCAGAGCTTTGACTTGGCCGCCCAGCGCGGAGAGGAATAGGACGTCACGGTTTGCTCAAGAAGATGGAGCGCTCTTGCAGCTCGGTCTCTTTTCCGGAAAAGAACGCCGCGCAGCTCCAGGGCCTGAGCCATGACTTCTCGCGTTACAGTCAAGCAAACGAGGCGGGGCTCAGGAAAACGGCGATAAAACGTATGACCACGGTCAATAATCGTGGTATCTCGATGGGAGCTTGCTCTAACCAGTCTTCGATAGATTACGTCCAAGCCTGACTTCGGACCTTCCAGATACTGCAAGAAAATTGCACCATCAAAGACCACGGTGCCCGTCACACCCCACCCTGCATTTGCCCGCTCCGCCTCTTTCCAAAGCTCGGGAAAGTTCTTGCTTTCTAGCCCCGGCGCGACAAGGCTCGTGCAGATCAAATACGAGTGCGGCATTGGTCGAGCTGCGTGTGGGAAAAAGGGTCTTTCGGCACGGGGAAATTAAGCATCCGAACATGCACGAACTATACGTCATCCCCGCCAGAAGCGAGGCAGGAAGATGATCAACACCGTGAAGAGCTCGAGTCTCCCCAGCAGCATCGCGAACGACAGCACCCATTTGGCTGCGCTTGGCAGCGAGGCGAACGTCCCTGCTGGCCCAATGGTCTCCCCTAAGCCCGGCCCTACGTTCGACAGCGCGGTGGCCGCGCCGCTGGCGCTGGTTAGGAAGTCCAACCCGAGCCCAAGCAGCACCACCGTAATGACTACATAGCAAACCAAAAACACCGTCAAAAACGCTACCACTGAGCCGATCACCTCGTCGGAGAGCGGCTTGCCGTCGTAGGACCGAGGAAAGACCCCATTGGGATAAAGCAGGCGTAGGAAGTGGACTCGAAGCATCACTGCCATGACCTCGAAGCGAAAGATCTTGATGCCCCCGCTCGTGGAGCCTGTGCACCCGCCAACAAACGTCAACAAGAAAAACACCCCTACGACGGCCGCTCCCCACTGGCCATAGTCCGTTACAGCATAGCCTGTGGTGGTGACCACGGAAACCACACTGAAAGCAGCGTAGCGATAAGCCTGCTCAAACCCATATTGGCCGGATGCAGCCAACCACGTTCCAATCCCACCCACCGACACTGCCAGAAGCCCCAGCAGAGATTTGACCTGGCGATCAAAGAACGCCCTCCGGTCCCCCGCCAAGAACCGCACATACAAGACGAAGGGCAAGGTCCCTGACAGCATGAAGAGCGTGGCAAGCCACTGGATCCCGTTGCCTTGCCATCGACCAAACGATTGATCTGAGGTCGAATATCCGCCCGTCGCAATCGAGGTGAGCGCATGCACGATGGCATCAAAGGGGTTCATGCCTGCCAGCCAATAGGCCAGACCGGCCACAACCGTCAGACCAATGTAGGCATACCCGATCGTCGAGGCGATCTGCCGAACCCGGGGCATGGCCTTTTGCGAGCGATCTGAGGACTCCGTGCGAAACAGCTGCATGCCGCCCACGCCGAGCGCTGGTAAGATGGCAATGGCAGTCGCGATAATGCCGATGCCACCCATCCATTGAAGCAGCCCTCGCCAGAGCAACAAGCCTGGGGGCGCGGTATCAAGACCCGTCATGACCGTGGCGCCGGTCGTTGTAATGCCGGACATCGCTTCAAAAAATGCGTTGGCAAGATGTCCGCGAAGCTGCGGGTGTTCCGAGAAGAGAAACGGCAGCGCACTCACGGCGGACACGGCAGCCCAGCTCAATGGCGTCAGGGCGAAGGCCTGCCTCAATGTCAGGCCCGACTTGCCCCACTTCCCGCGAGAGCGCCAATAGCCCCAGCTCAGCGCACTGCCACAGGTGGCTGAAACCAAAGAGGCCGTCCCAAACGCCAACCAATCCCGGTTGTCGTAATAGAGATCCGCAGCCATGGGCAGCAGCATGAAGGCAGCTGCTGCCAACAGGACTTGCCCAACGATCGCCGCCACCAGACGAAAGCCATTGTGCGGTATTGGCGTCTGACCTGGTGCCCAACGGATACCGCTACTGTTGGCCTTCAAAACGACCGCCCGCCCGCTCCGCCAAGAAGCTTCTCTGCAACATCGATCTCGCCATATGCCACGACCAGCACGACCCTGTCACCCGCATTGATCCGGGTCTCGGCTGTCATATCAAGTGGGTGGTCTTCTCGAATGACGGCACCGACTTTAATTCCTTCCGGCAGACCAAGCGTACCGATGGTGTGCGTTAAAAGTGGCGAACTTCCGGCACCAATCGTGGCTTCAATAACTTCACCAAAGTCCTCGCGCAACGTCTGCAAACCGACAATGGCCCCTCGACGGACGTGCCGCAGCACGGTTGAGACCGTCACCGCGCTTGGACTGACGACAGCGTTGATGCCCATTCCGGGAAGAAGTGTGGCGTAGGTGCTCTTGTTGACTAGCGTCACGGCTTGGCGGCAGCCCAATTTTCGCGCCAAGAGCGAGCAGAAGATGTTGGACTCATCGTCGTTGGTTACGGCAACCAGAGTTTCCTTTTGATCGACCCGAGCCTCTTCAAGCACTGACCGATCCAGGGCATCGCCATGGAGCACAACAACATCGCCGCCAAGTGTTTCCGCCGCGTAGCGTGCCCGATCCCGATCCCGCTCAATGACCGTCATGCGCGCCCTTGGAAGCAAGGCCCGAATGTTTCGAACCAGGTGCATGCCCACATTGCCAGCACCTGCGATCACAAGTTCGGCGACGGGGCGCTCGCGGTGCCCGAAAAGCGCCATCGTCGCCTTGCGCCGCTCTGACCGCGCGAGTATGTAAAGTTCGTCAGCCAGCTCAGCCCGATCCTGCTGTGTGGGAATGAACGTAATGCCCTTGCGGGTTATGGCAAGGACCCTGATGTGCTCAAACTTGCCGTTGGACTCAAGGTCACAGATGCGCTCACCCATCGCCGGACAATCTGGATCCGCCACACCGAGTCCGATCACTTCCAACTGTCCGCGAGCCAAGGGGAGGATCGTAAAGGCACCTGGCGTGCGAAGCCGCCTGGTAATTCCCTCGGCAACCTCAGCCTCCGGGGAAATGATCACATCAATGGGCAGATGCTCAGCCGCAAACAGTCCGTTTGCATCGCGCGCGGTGTATCCCACATGGCGAAGACGGGCGATTCGGCGCTTTACTTTAAAAAGCGAGTAGGCGACTTGGCAGGCGACCATATTGACTTCATCCGAACGCGTCACAGCGATCAGCATGTCAGCATCCATCGCGCCAGCTTCCCGAAGCGTATCCGGGTAAGAGGCATGTCCGACGACCCCGCGAATGTCGTGGCTTTCATCCGCCCGCCTGATCAGCTCGGCATCGGTGTCAATGATCGTAATCGCCACACCTTCCGAGGCCAACTGGCGCGCAATCGTCATCCCCACCTGGCCCGCGCCACACACAATAATCTTCATGGATAGAGGGCTGACAGGACAGATGCCAATGTCAAAAACCCAAGCTCCGAACCGGTCTAAGGAGTTCGATTTTATAGGCCCCGGGCAGGGAGTGTCACCCCAACGGAGTTGGGCGCCATGGCCGCTGGATTGCAGCCTGCTCACCTCGTATTGACGCACACAGGCCTGGGCGGCTGGGATACTGTCAACACAGATAACGAGCAAGCGTCCGATGATGACAAAGTGGCGGCTGGCCCTATTCAGGATTAGCAGGAGGATGTGGTTCCGATCCACGCTCTACGGCGTTCTAGGCGTGGCTACTGCATTGGCCGGTGCGGGCGCTAAATTCGTGCTGCCGGAGGGGCTGGCAACGCAGATTGGTGCCGACTCAGTTGGCAACATCCTTGGCATCCTTGCCGCCTCAATGCTGACAGTGACCACCTTTGCCCTATCCACCATGGTCGCTGCCTACGGCTCGGCGTCGACCAATGCCACGCCGCGCGCGTCCCGGCTCCTGATTGAAGATACGCGAGCGCAAGGCACGCTGGCCACATTTATCGGTGCGTTCTTGTTCTCCATCGTCGGGCTCATTGCGCTGAGCACCGGCATCTACGGGGACAGCGGCAGACTTGTTCTCTTTGGCGCGACCATTGCGGTCATCATCGTCATCACCGTCACGCTTCTCCGCGCCATCGAGCAATTTTCCCGCTTTGGACGACTCGGCGAAACGGTCGATCTTGTCGAGCAAGCCACCTTGAAATCCATGAAGCAGCGTGCAGAAGAGCCCTTCCTTGGCGCTACGCCCTACTCCGGCGTCGCTCCGAGCAGCACGGTCGATGTCTTCGCTGCGGATGTAGGCCATGTTGAACACATTGATGTGCAGCGCCTCAACACGGTTGCAGAACAACACCAGCTCATCGTCTATGTGAACTGTCAGCCCGGCACCTTTGCAACCCCAAACCGTGCGCTGCTCAGTGTCTGGGGCACCCTTCACCATGACCAGAAAACGCAACTGCTCGCAGCTTTCACCATCGGCGGCTCTCGTCGAATAGAGAACGATCCGCGTTACGGCTTGGTCGTCCTTGCTGAGATTGGTGTGCGAGCGCTGTCGCCGGCCGTCAATGATCCAGGGACGTGCATTACGGTCATCGGTAGCTGTGTGCGCCTGCTGCTCAAATGGGACGCTTTGTCATCCGGATCCGAGGCCAAGGACGTTCAATATCCGTTCGTGCACATGGCTCAGCTTGATGTGGATGACCTGTTTGAAGATGTGTTCGCGCCCATATCGACTGATGCAGCAGGGTCGCTTGAAGTCAACATCAGGCTCCAAAAAGCTTTCGCCGCACTGTCTGCTGGCTGCTCATCCACCACGCGCCAGGCGGCGCGGCGCTACGCCGATCTGTCTCTGGAGCGCGCCTTGCAGACCCTTCGCTTCTCTCAGGATCGCGACAAGCTTCGAGCAATCGCTTCCGTAGAGCACAAAAGGGCGAAACGGGCCGTCGTCCCTCAGACCGTAGCGGGACCGAACTGATATCGATGGCCACCAGTCGGGTCCAAGTGGCGTCACTCAATCCTGACCGTACCTGGAACTTGGGCCAGGATGTCGAGAAGAAACGCAGCGCTGAGATTGGGCTGATCGCTTCGAATGGAAATGGGAAGATCAATTTTTTTCGCGACACTCACCAGCGACGGGATCTCTCTATCTAGATCCAACCACCACCCCTCAGGCAACCGTATTCCATTTCCGTCACGATCGTAAAACCGCACTCGATTAGGCACATTGCTCTCCTTCAATTGGCCGCACGCGCGACGTATCACTACTTCCGAAAGTCGCCTGCCACGCCATCCCCTCGTTTTCACGGGCATCATGGTTCTATACCGCCCCAATGCGTCCCAGTTGCTGCCTGATCATGCCGCGCGCACCATGCGGAAGGTTTCCCTCGCTTGGGTGGCTCGCGCTAACGCGCTAGACTTGGACGCTTTCATTCGCAAAATGGAGGCCACGGGACACTATCGTGAAGGTATTTCCCCTGATTTTTTTGTGTGCTGCGGCAACGGCCACAGACACCATTCATGCTCAAGAAGCGCCGGACACTCAGGCAGAACCGTTTGTCGATGTGGGTGGCGCCGTCCGGTTCAATTATGGCTGGCTGGACTACGGCCCCACAAGCCGTTTGCAACTTGAACTGCTTCGCGCAGACGTCAAAGCCGGCGCTGGTCCCCTTTTCTTTTCGGCCCAATACCGCTGGTATGACGGCTTCGATGCCGTCCACCATGCCTACGCCGGATGGAATTTCACCGACGCAACGCAGCTCAAAGCGGGCATCCAGCAGGTCCCCTTCGGACTTCTGCCTACCGTTTCCCAGAGCTTTTGGTTTGGCTCAGGCTACTACCTTGGCATTGAAGACGATTACGATCCGGGTGTGACGATTAGCCATCGAAGTGGCGACCATCACTGGATAGCCGGCTGGTTCTCGGGGGATGAATACGGAAGTGGCTCCCGCTACGACCGATACTCCTTTGACGTGGCCCAGACCGCTGACCTGCCCTACAAGGAGCGGGAGCGCATGCATTTCAGATACGAACACACCAGCTCCTTGCATGACGGTGAGCTGCTGCTCGGGGCTTCTGCATTCAGCGGTCAGGTTCAGAACACCACCACCCGCCGTCACTATGGCCACCAGGGTGCAGCGCTGCATGCCCAGTGGAAACGGGATGGCTGGACGACTCAGCTGCAATGGGCGCGCTACCGTTACAGCGTGCCAGGCAACCGAATTGCGATGTCAGCGTTCCTTGCCCCGTTTGAGATTGCGTCGGAAGCCGATGTCCCCAGTGCAAACGTGGCCTACTCCTTCGGTGAGAAGCGTTGGCTCGATGACATCACCTGCTACAACAACCTCAGCATGACGCGCCCGGTGGGACGCAGCCAAGGCGTGAGGGAGTCATGGCAGAACGTCACCGGATGCAGCCTGCAAAAAGGGATCATGTTGACTTACGTGGACTGGATTGCTGGCAAGAACATGTGGTTTGCAGGCGGCGACGGCATCGGAATCGATGACGGCGGCCCTTCCCGCTGGCAGAGCCGACTCAACCTCAACATCGGGTTCTACTTCTAAGCTCAAGCCGCATTCCAGCTTGAACGATCATCAACCGGAGGAATTTATGCAGAGCCCCGCTCCGCCATCCACTCCTGTTCGCCAGCGCATCTTGCCGCAGGTGTTCATTCCCACTGCGGCCATCGTGCTTTTACTGCTGGCGCTATCCATCTTCGTTCCAGAAAAAGCAACGACTTGGTTCACAGCGGCCAAGAACTGGACCGCCAATGACGCGGGCTGGTTCACCATCCTATCGGTCGCAGGCTTCCTGGTCTTTGTGGTCGGTGTCGCGATCAGTGGTTACGGGCGCATCAAGCTCGGCCCAGACCACAGTCGCCCTGATTACAGCTATGCCTCGTGGTTTGCCATGCTCTTTGCCGCAGGCATGGGCATTGGCCTGATGTTCTTCGGTGTGGCTGAGCCGATCATGCACTACGCCACCCCGCCGACAGGCACGGCCGAGTCTGCCGAGGCAGCTCGCCAGGCGATGCGTATCACCTTCTTCCATTGGGGTGTGCATGCCTGGGCCATCTACGCTGTTGTTGCGTTGGCACTGGCCTACTTTGCCTATCGCCACAACCTGCCCCTGCGGGTGCGATCGGCTCTCTATCCACTGATTGGAGAACGCATCCACGGCCCCATCGGCCACGCGGTCGATACGTTTGCAGCCCTTGGCACCATCTTTGGCCTGGCCACGTCGCTTGGTCTTGGAGTGATGCAGATAAACTCAGGACTGAACTACCTGTTCGGCCTGGAAGTGAGCACCCTCGTGCAGGTGTCCTTGATCGGCATCATCATCCTGGTGGCCACAGGTTCTGTCGTCGCGGGGCTCGATAGTGGTGTCCGTCGCCTGTCTGAGATCAACATGATCATGGCCGTGGCACTGCTTGCGTTTGTGCTTGTCTGCGGTCCCACGGTCCACCTGATGCAGGCATTTGTCCAGAACACCGGCATGTATGCCTCCCAGCTCTTTTCAATGACCTTCAACCTGTATGCCTACGAGCCAAGTGGCTGGCTTGGCGGCTGGACATTGTTCTACTGGGGTTGGTGGATTGCGTGGTCGCCCTTCGTTGGCATGTTCATCGCCCGTATTTCGCGAGGCCGCACGGTGCGTGAATTCGTGGTTGGCGTCTTACTGGTGCCGCTGGGCTTCACGTTCCTTTGGATGACCATCTACGGCAACTCGGCCTTGTTCATGGTCCGCTCCGAAGGTGTTCAAGAGCTCGTCACGGCGGTGTCAAATGACAGCTCAATGGCGTTGTTTGAGTTCCTGCGCCACCTTCCGCTGACGATGATCACCTCCTCGCTTGCCGTTGTCCTCGTCGCGCTGTTCTTTGTCACATCCGCTGACTCCGGCGCGCTGGTCATAGACATGCTGACCTCCAAGGGCGAGGAAGAGTCTCCGGTTTGGCAGCGCATCTTCTGGGCGCTACTGGTTGGCGGCATCGCTGTTGCCCTGCTCATTGCAGGTGGCCTTGAATCACTCCAAGCTGCGACTATTGCCAGCGCCCTCCCCTTTACGATCGTCATGATCTTGATGTGTTGGGGGCTTCTCAAAGCCATGCATCTGGACGCAACCAAGCGCTCGATTTCTCGTGATGCACGATTGCTTCCGGGCACCAGCGATGACTGGCGCGCCAGGCTTAAGCTGCTCGCGCATAACCCTGTCAAGATCGAGGTCGTCGGCTTCATCAAGGATCAGGTGCTGCCCGCTCTCCAAGAGGTCGCGGTGGAGCTGCGCAAGCAGGATCTTCCGGTTGAAGTCACCCAAGGTGATGATGGGCGCGCCTGGCTTCGCGTAGGCCATGGCGAGGAAATGGACTTCTTCTACTCGGTGCGTCCCCAGCCTTACGAGCCGCCCACCTTCGCGTTGCAGGACCCGCGTCGCCCGGTGAGCGACGGCACCCGCCACTATCGGGCTGAGGTCTACCTGCGCGAAGGCGGGCAGGACTACGACGTTATGGGCTGGCCAAAGGTGCAGTTGATCCACGATGTGCTGGACCAATACGAGCGCCACCGCCAGTTCCTGGATCACGTTCGCTGATCAATGCCCCGGCCAACCGGATTCGGTTGGCCGGGACTTGGGCAAGAAGCCTTAGATACAAATCGGCAGCCTGTTCTAGGTTCGGGGTGCAAACCTCAAGACGACCGCTCCCAGCAGCGCGGAAAGCAGCGACCCAAGCAAGATACCGACCTTGGCATCCTCAACGAACGCAGGGTCCAATGGGAACGCGAGCGAGCTGATGAAGAGGCTCATCGTGAAACCAATGCCGCAGAGCAAACTCACGCCGTAGATTTGTAGCCACGATGCGCCCGCTGGCTTTTCAGCAAGCCCGGTCTTGACCGCAAGGGCAACGCCGCCGAACACGCCAATTTGCTTGCCGACGAAGAGCCCAGCAGCGATTCCCAACGGCAGCGGTGCCAAAATGGCGCTCATCGAAATTCCGGACAGATCCACACCGGCATTGGCAAAGCCAAAGATCGGCACGATTACGAAGCCAACCCAAGGCGCAATGCCGTGCTCCAAGCGAACCAGTGGCGACTTAGCACTGGCGCCGTAGGGGATCAGAAATGCACCGACAACTCCTGCAATCGTGGCGTGGACACCTGAAAGAAGCGTGGCATACCACATGGCCAAGAGCAGAACCAAGTATGGCCAGAGCCGCTTCACACCGTTTATCTTTAGCGCATACATGGCAAGCCCCGCGCCAATTGCAGCCGCCAAAGCTCCGATGTCGAGGGACGAGGTGTAAAACAAGGCAATGATTGCCACTGCCCCCATGTCGTCGATGATGGCCACCGACAGCAGCAAGAGCTTCAAGCTGGCAGGCGCGTGCCGCCCCAGGAGCGCCAGCACCCCTACCGCAAAGGCAATATCTGTGGCCGCAGGAATGGCCCAGCCGTTGGACAAAGAGGACTCGTGCCTAGAAGCGGTCAGGAAGATCAGAGCAGGAAGTGCCATGCCGAGCAGCGCAGGCACAGCCGGTAGTCTGCGCTGCTGCCAGGAGGACAACCGCCCACTGATAAGCTCGCGCTTGATCTCCAAGCCCACAAGAAGAAAGAAGATCGCCATCAACCCGTCGTTGATCCAAAGATGCGGCGTCATTGGCCCGAGTTTCTCACTGAGAACCGGGCCGGCATAAGCATGCAGAAATGCAAAATAGCTGCCCGCTGCTGGACTGTTGGCCAGCAAGATGGCGACCATCGACGCCATCATTAGTGCGACACCCGCAGATGCCTCGTTAGCGAGCATGCGCGCAAAGATGCTGCGCGGTCGGTCTATGGTTGTCATCGTGCTCCCTTAAAGCAAGGAGCGAACAAACCGGATAGGCACGACCAGACTCGACGCACCTGAAGGGTTCGTCAGCTCATGGTTGATCGAGGTGTGGAAGATGCCATCTAGCCCAAGCCTGTGAGAGCTGTGAGAGCTGTGAGACATCGAGATGGTCGGAACTTTGGAGTATCAGCATGCGTAGACTCGGAAAACGACAGGTCGTTCTCCGTAATCGGGACCTACCCCCGGGCGCACGCAGCACACGCCGTAAGTCAATTTTACGGATCACGTCGGCAGGGTCAACTACCTACTGCCCATTGCGGAGATCGTGTTCAGACGGCAGATGTCGCGATGCTTGGTCGCGGACAGGCTGGGGATTGCTCGCCGCGCGCAATGCGCCAGCGACAGCCCGATTGGCAGTTCAACTCGAGCCTTGACCTTCGTCCGCTTTCAGCCAGAAACGGACATCCGCCCTACCCCTGATAAACATCCCTAATCCTCCGTACTGCCGGCGATTGATCGAATGCCCGTCGAGGATGCGCACTTGCTCCTGAGCGCCTGGGGATATGAAAAATGGCTGGTCGAACGCAACGAAAGTCTTCCCAAAAGCTAATGACTGCTTAACTAACGGCTAATTCGTCCTTAATCCAAGCCGGCCAGCATGCTCGCCATGTCCTGGATCCCCACCTCTCTCGCTGTCACGTTCCCATCGATCCTGCCGCAGTCGCAGGTGGTGGGCCCGCAAGACCCAAGCCGCAGCGAGGTGGAGCAGTTCATCGCCCACGTATACCGCGAACGCTACGGTGCCACCCTACACGCGTTTCTGCCCCATCTGCTTGCGTTCCGGGATGGCCAGGGGCACCTGGTGGCGGCGGTCGGCATGCGCGTGGGCAGCGAAGGCCCGTTGTTTGTCGAGCAATATCTCGATGAACCGGTGCAGGCCATCCTTTCGCATCGGGAAATCGCCAACGTGGGCCGCGACCGCATCGCTGAGATCGGCAACTTTGCCGCCACCACCCCCGGCGTAGCCCGTGAGCTGATTGTCCGGTTGACCGAGATGCTGCATGCCGCACGCGTGCGCTGGGTGCTGTTCGCCGCCACCCAACAGCTGCGCAACACCCTCGACCGACTGCATCTGGTGACGGTGGAACTTGGCGAAGCAAGCCCAGAGCGACTCACCGGCGATGCATCCCAATGGGGCAGCTACTACCAGGCCCGGCCGAAGGTGGTCTGCGGGAATGTCGCCGCCGGACGTGCGTTCTTGCATCAAACACGAAAACACGATGCGCGCGCCAAGACGGATCCTGATTCGTCTCTGCAAGCCATGGTGAGGGCGCAATGAACGCGCTGACCTCTCCCCTGATCGCCGGTCTCGGCGCGCGCAAGGCACGCGTGCTCACTTCCAGCGCGGAAATTGGCGATGAGCAGATCCGGCAACGCGCATTGCGATTGGCTAGTCGGCTGGACCTGCAAGGCATCGACCGCGTCGCAAGCCAGCTGGACAACGGTATTCACTGGCTGGTCTTGGATCTTGCCGTGCGCGAGCTTGGCGGCGTGCATGTGCCGCTGCCGACGTTCTTCTCTCCCGAGCAGATCGCTCATGCCCTGGAGTCCAGCGGTGCCCAATGCGTGGTCACCGCCCGGGGCGCGCCTGCGCCAACGGGCAGCATGGGCACACTGGGGACTTTGGATGGCGGGACGCTCGCCCTGTGGCGGACCTGTCCGGCGACGTCGGTCGACCTTCCCACCGGCACCGCATGCGTGACCTACACCTCCGGCACGACCGGCCGCCCCAAAGGCGTATGCCTGTCGGCCGACACGCTGCTTACGGTCGCCAGTTCACTGGTGCAAGGATCGTCGGCGATTGCGCCGCGCCGCCACCTGTGCCTGATGCCGCTCTCGACGCTATTGGAGAACGTCGCTGGGTTGTATGCAACGCTGCTCTCGGACGCCCAGATCGCGCTCCCATCACTGGCGGAGATCGGTTACACCGGCGCCTCGGGCCTGGACGTACCGACGCTGCTGCGATGCCTGCACCGCTATCAACCGGAGAGCGTCATCCTCGTGCCTCAGCTGTTGCTGGCGGTGGTGATGGCCGCCGAAAGCGGTACTCTGCTGCCCGCCTCGCTGCGCTATATCGCCGTCGGCGGTGGGCGCGTAGGGCCGGGGTTGCTTGCCCGGGCGCGCGCCCTGGGGCTGCCGGTCTTCGAAGGCTATGGGCTGACCGAGTGTGCCTCGGTGGTCTGCCTCAATCAACCCGGTGCGAGCCTGGATGGCAGCGTCGGCAAAGCGCTTCCACACGCTCGTATCGCCATTGTCGACAATGAAATCCAGGTCGATGGGGCACGCGCACTGGGCTACCTCGGTGCCGAACCGCTTCCCGGCGGTCCCATCCGCACGGGCGACCTGGGCCACGTCGACGCTGACGGATTCGTCCACGTCACCGGCCGCCGCAAGAATGTCTTCATCACCGCGTTCGGTCGTAATGTCTCGCCGGAATGGGTGGAGAGCGAGCTGCTGTCCCATTCGGACCTGGCCCAGGCAGTGGTATGGGGCGAAGCACAGGCCGACAACGTCGCCGTGTTGGTTCCGCGTCGCGCCGACCTGGACGATGCCGCCCTCGCCCGCGCCGTAGCCGAGGTCAACGCCGGCCTGCCCGACTACGCCCGCGTCTCGCGCATCGTGCGCGCATCGGCGCCGTTCTCTGTCAGCACCGGGCTGCTCACCGCCAACGGCCGCCCACGTCGCGACGCCATCCTGTCCCACTTTCAAGCCGAGGTCGATGCGAGCTATCGCCGTCCCGCCTCCATTCCTTCCACGGGAGTATCCGCATGAGTTTCCATTCCGAACTGCTCGCCCAGACCCAGCAGGAGCGAGCCACCCTGATCTCCGTGCCGATCATCCAGTCCGCGCTGGGGGGCCAGATCGCCCGCGAAGACTACGTCGCCTTTCTGGGGCAGGCCTACCACCATGTCAGGCACACCGTACCGTTATTGATGGCCTGCGGGGCACGTCTGCCGGCTCGGCTTGAATGGCTGCGCACCGCCATCGGTGAATACATCGAGGAAGAAATGGGCCACCAGGAGTGGGTTCTGGACGACCTTGCTGCCTGCGGTGCAGACCGCGCCCAAGCCGCCAGCAGCCTCCCCTCACTGGCGACTGAACTGATGGTCAGCTACGCCTACGACACCATCCACCGCGGCAACCCGGTCGGCTTCTTCGGCATGGTCTTGGTGCTGGAAGGAACCAGCGTGGCGCTGGCAACCCGTGCGGCCAACACCATCCAGACCTCTCTCGGCCTGCCGCGCAACGCTTTCAGCTACCTGCTGTCCCACGGCGACCTGGACATCGAGCATGTCAGCTTCTTCGAAGGGCTGATGGACCGCCTGGACGACCCCGCCGACCAGCAGGCCGTCATCCATGCCGCCCGGCGGTTCTACGTGCTGTACGGGGACATCTTCCGCACGCTTCGCCAGGACGGCGTGCGCTGGGCGGAGGCCGCGTGATGAGTCTCGCCGGGAGGACCGTCATCGTCACCGGCGCGAGTGGCGGCATCGGTGTGGCGCTGTGCCACGCGTTGGTCCAGGCGGGCGCCTCGATAATGGCCGTCGGGCGCAACCGCAGCCGGCTCACCACACTTGCCGCGGCGCTACCGGCCGGGCGCGTGCACACCGTGGTCGCCGACCTGTCCACGTCACTGGGCCGCTCGCACCTGATCGCCGCGATCCGACAGGCCAACGTGTCCCCTTCAGTGCTGGTGCTGGGCCACGCCCAAAGCGCGTTCGGTCTGTTTGAGGACCAGCACCCCGATGAGCTGGAAAACCTGCTGCAGACCAACCTGGTCGGCTCTGCCCTGCTCATCCACGCCCTGTTGCCGATGCTGCGCCGCCACGAACAGGCCAGCGTGGTTGCCATCGGCTCCACCTTCGGCAGCATCGGCTTCGCCGGCTTTGCCACCTACAGCGCCAGCAAGTTCGGCTTGCGCGGCCTGATGGAGGCGCTCTCCCGTGAACACGACGGCACCGGCCTGAGCTTCCAGTATCTCTCTCCGCGCGCCACGCGCACCGCCTTCAATACGCCTGCCGTCGATGCGCTCAACGCCGAGCTCAAGGTGGGCAGCGATGCCCCGGAGGCCGTGGCCAGTGCGCTTGTCCACGCCATCGCACAAGGCGATCGGCGCCGCCAGCTTGGCTGGCCGGAAAAGCTGTTCGCCCGCATCAACGGCATGTTCCCCGCGCTGGTCGACCGCAGCCTGCGTGCCCAGCTTCCCATCATCAGGCGCCACGCCTCTAAAGCGCAGCCCATCCAAGAGGACTCCTCCCATGAAGCAACGTCACGGTAAAACCATGTTCATCCTGCTCATCAGCGCGTTGGTCATGTTGGTCGGCATTGCCTGTGCTGCCGAACCGGGAACGCCCATGACGGTGGCCCAGTTGCGCGACCGCTGGGCCCAGATCAACTACCAGACCAGTAAGGCGCAGAGACAAACCGCGTTCGAGGCCTTGGCCAGCCAGGCAGCGAAGACCCGCCAGACCGGGCCACGTGATGCCGGCGCACTGATCTGGGAGGGCATCGTCCTCTCCAGCCTCGCCGGCGAGAAGGGCGGCATGGAGGCGCTCAGCCTGGTGAAACAGGCACGTGCGGACTTCGAGGCCGCCCTGAAGATAGATCCCAACGCACTGCAGGGTGCGGCCTACACCAGCCTGGGCGCCCTTTACTATCAGGTTCCGGGCTGGCCGTTGGGCTTCGGCAATGACGAAACCGCGGCGGCGATGCTGAAGAAGGGTTTGGCCGTGGACCCGAACGGGATCGATGCCAACTACTTCTACGGCGATTTCCTGCGCGACCAGAAGAGCTGGCAGGGTGCCCAGACAGCGTTCGAGAAGGCCCTGGCTGCGCCTGCCCGCCCCGGCCGGGAAGTCGCCGATGCCGGCCGGCGTGCCGAAGCGACCGCCAAACTAAACGAGGTCCGGGGCCACCTTGCCAAGTAAGCGCGGGACAACGAGACTGACTGCATGCGCATCCTGCTCGCCGAAGACGATGCATCACTCGGGGAAGGCATCCGGACCGCCCTGCGCCGAGCGGCATACGCCGTGGACTGGGTGCAGGACGGTGCCTCCGCGCTGACCGCCATCGGCGATGGCGATATCGACCTGGTCGTGCTGGACCTGGGTCTGCCCCGAATGGACGGGATCGACGTCATTCGCAAGGTGCGCGCAGCGGGCGGAAACGTGCCCATCCTGGTCCTCAGCGCCCGCGAGCGCGCCTCTGACCGCACCCTTGGGCTGGACGTGGGTGCCGACGACTATCTGGGTAAGCCGTTCGACACGCCCGAGCTGCTTGCGCGCGTCCGCGCCCTGCTCCGCCGGAGCGTTGGGCGTGCAACACCGACACTGGAGGCCGGCGCGCTGAGCCTGGACCCTGCTCGTCTGACCGCCATCTGGAAGGGGCACACACTGGACCTGACCCGCAGGGAGTTCGCCCTGCTCAGACTGCTCATGGAACAACAAGGCAGGCCGCTTGGGCGCGAGACCATCCAGCAGCACCTGTATGGCTGGGATGAGGACGTGGCCAGCAACGCCGTCGATGTGCATGTCCACCAACTGCGCAGGAAGCTGGATCCCGGCATCATCCGCACCGTCCGGGGAATCGGCTACGCCTTGGGCGACCCCTCGGATGCAGCTGCATGACGTCCATCCGTCGCCGCCTGCTGGTCGTGTTGCTGGGGGTGCTCTCCCTGCTCATGCTCCTGGCGGCCGGTCTGAGCTACCGTGCCGGGCTGCAGGAGGCCGGGGAAATGTTCGACGCTCGGCTGGTGCAGTCCTCGCGGGTGCTGTTGAGCCTGGTCGACGAGCCGCTCAGCGATCTGAGCGCGTTCCCCGGCGACCCCATCGTCCTGCGCGGGTGGCACGGGCGCGCCGACGGCGTTGGCGAGGCATTGGCCTTCAAAGACGGGCACGCATACGAAAACAAGCTGGCGTTTCAGATATGGGCGCCTGACGGTCGCATGCTGCTCCGATCGGACAGTGCGCCCACTGCGCCAATGGCGAGCTTGTCGCCGGGCTACGCGGATGTCGACATAGACGGGGCGCAGTGGCGAACCTTCACGCTGCGCTCGCCACAGGGTCGATGGTTTCAGTCCGCCGAGCGCTCGGACATCCGCCAAGAGCTGGCCGAGGACATTGCCGTCGGCACACTGCTGCCGCTGTTGCTTGCGCTTCCGGTGATGGCCTTGGTCATCTGGCTGACGGTCGCCTGGGCGACGCGCTCGTTGCGGAAAGTCTCCACCGACATCGGTGAGCGTGACCTCGACCGAATGACACCGTTGGATGACACGAAGCTCCCAGAGGAGGTCCACGGCCTGGTCCGCGCGGTAAACGAGCTGCTGCAGCGGCTTGATCTTGCATTGGCACGCGAACGCCGCTTCATCGCAGATGCTGCGCACGAGCTGCGCACGCCGATCAGCGCGGTGAAGGTTCATGCAGACAACGCGCGCCTGGCCACGTTTGATGAAGAGCGCCAAGAGTCACAGCGTTTGCTTGCC
This sequence comes from Stenotrophomonas sp. SRS1, assembly GCF_026130205.1. NCBI lineage: Bacteria > Pseudomonadati > Pseudomonadota > Gammaproteobacteria > Lysobacterales > Lysobacteraceae > Stenotrophomonas > Stenotrophomonas sp. SRS1. Next base: position 410,308 of record NZ_JAINFD010000001.1, read on the forward strand.
CGAGGGGTCGAACGGGTTGAGCGTTTGGTATCACAGCTGCTGTCGCTGAGCCGAACCGAGCGCAGCATCGGCAAGGATGCATTTCGCAAGCTGAGCTTGGACGCCCTGGTGAGCAACGAGGTAGAAGAGCTCAGGGCCTTGGCAGCTTCCAAGAGTCAGGTAATGAACCTCGTTCTCGACACAGCGGACGTCTTCGGCGACGAGTTCTCGCTGGGCTTGCTGGTTCGCAACCTCGTCGAGAATGCCATCCGGTATACCCCCGAGCATGGGGTCGTGGTGGTGTCTACAGAACAGACGGGCGAGCAATGCGTTCTTACGGTGGAAGACTGTGGACCCGGCATTCCCAAGGACCTGCAGGACCGCGTCTTCGACCGTTTCTACAGGGTGATCGGAAGCGGCGCGGAGGGCAGCGGGCTAGGCCTATCAATCGTCCAAGAGACATTGGACGCGCATGACGGCGGGATCACTCTCGGCACTTCCCAGTGCCTTAACGGGTTGAAGGTGACGGTTAAATTACCATCCAGAGGGCAGCAACCAAGCTAGCAACCAACGTCGTCGATGAATTAGGTTGACGGCGGACGTGAGCGTCTGGCTGATCTGGGAGCAATTCAAATCCCTGCCATACGCCGCAGGTGCATCGACTCGGGCTCACCATGCTTTGCGCGGCCCGAGGCACCAACGCCCCTGAACCGTTTAGCCCCCCAGATCGAGTCGTCCATAGCGAAGACGAATGTATGCCTCATCTCGGATGTAGACATAGCCCGAACGGATCAGGACGCCGCAGTGGAGCTCGTGCACCGACACCAGCAGATCCTGTCCGTCGAATGCTCCACCCAGCAGAATTGCTTTTGTGCGCGGGAGTGAGGGCAGCAGAAGGGTGTAGACATCAACAACAGGCTCTGTAGTTCCTTCTAGACCTACGGATGGGACGCGTCTACTGCGGCTCGGGTGAGACACCACTCCTGCCTGATTGGCGAAGCGAGTAGCTGGTTTCAGATGCAGGGTCATATAAAGCTCCATTGATAGAGCGATGCTCCGCACTCTGGCACTTTTGGACGTTGCGTCCGAATTTTCCAACAATCTGTGCGCTTCCGCACATTTACGACAACGGCGTGTCAACGCGTGAAGAGATTCGGTTGGATTCGACCTAAGAGCGGGGATGCTCTCCTCGCGCTCGAAGCTGGTATCGGTATCCCCTGCCTCCTGGCCCTTCTCCCTTGGACATCCATCCAAAGGAGATTGGGACTATGCTGGACTGCCCGCCACTGATCACCGGATAAGTCATGATCCATAGAGAGTTTCATCGAAGCCAGCGCGGGGGCTGGTTGCGCGCAGGGGTTTTGGGTGCGAATGATGGGCTTCTTTCGACCAGCAGTCTAATAATCGCAATGGTCGGTGCTGGCGCGGCAACGCACACCGTGCTCATCACGGGTCTATCCGGGCTTCTTGCCGGCGCACTTTCAATGGCTGCCGGCGAATACGTTTCAGTCAGCTCCCAAGCAGACGCGGAGAACGCCGATACGGAGAAAGAGCGTGGCGAGCTCGCCAACCAGCCGGATGCAGAGTTACTTGAACTGACAACCATCTACGAAAAGCGAGGACTGAGCCGCCCACTGGCCAAGGAGGTGGCTCGGGAGCTCACTGCGCATGATCCCCTGTCCGCTCACCTCCGGGACGAACTTGGGATACACGAACTCACCAAGGCCAGACCGTTACAGGCCGCGGCCGCCTCTGCAACGTCGTTCGTGCTTGGCGCGCTGCCACCCGTTCTGTTGGTCGCATTTCTGAACCAAAGCGGCTTGGCAGCAGCGGTCGTGACCATCACGCTGGTCATCTTAGGAACCTTGGGCGCCATTGCAGCCAAGCTCGGCGGCGCATCCCAGTTGCGCGGGACCGTGCGCGTGATGATCTGGGGCGCAATTGCGATGGGAAGCACGTATGCGATTGGCCTGTGGTTCGAATCGCTGGCCGCAATCTGATACCTGTGTCGACTTTGTTACATGCTTCGACACAATCCTAGTGTTTGCTTCCACTCACACTCAATACGCGCGGAGCAGGCAACTTAATGTGGCGTTGGCCAAGCGAGGCGCGCAAGCAGGTGCCCCGCGTTAGACACACAGACTCAGAGGCGTCGACGTTCTGGATCTTGGTTGGCATTCGCCCCTTCCAGCGATAGCGCGCCGATCCACGAAGTGCGCATCATTTTCCCTGTATTTAGTAGCCAGGCCGGCTTCAGGCCAATAGCGCACGATCCCCGTACAAAAGACTCTGCCTTATCCCTTAAAACGCGCCCTAATCGCCGACGATGGCCGCATGTCCGCTCTCGGTTAGAGGCGGCCCTCTGCCCTACCCCTGATAACGATCCCTAATCGAAATTCAATCGCAGCCAACTCAGCAGAGAGCGGAGGAAAGCGACGGCTGAAAGCTGCTTCTGACCGGCGCGTGTAATCTCTAACGCCTGTATTTCGGGGTGAATGCGCATCTCAGCGGGCAGGACCACTCCCCCGGCGGGTGGGTTCGTTGGCCAAAAAGGCGTTAGAGATTGCACGCGCCAGCCACGCATTCAGGAATCCACCTGCCTTGTGACATGGGTTAGCGTCTTCCAACCCGGCTTGCGGCCGCGATCCCTGCGAGCATAGCTCCTAGCCGCTCGTCGCATCCCGATCGCCAGCGGCGAGCGAGCCACTCCCAAGCCTGGGGGGGGCCACGACGGAAGCGGCGAAGCTACAGGATCATTCAGAGCTTTCCAGGCCCTATATGCTCCCAGCAATGCTGCAGCCCGATCCGCAGGGCCAAGGTCGCCGACTCGAGCTGGCCCCAGCGGTTGATAGCGCCTTTGAGGTTCGGGCATCCGCCAGCCTGCGCCCTCTATTGACCATACGAGGTGCATGCTTGCAATTCCACCAAACCCGATCCCCCAGTTCCGCCCTGACGCCAGGACTAGATCCCGACAAAGCTTGGCGTCCCGCCCCGCCAGGTGACCGGCACGCCAACGCTCAAGCCATTCCCAAAGAGCAAGAATCTCTCCATTGGCGTCAACCGGAGTGGCTTCCGTGGCTGGTTGGTAAGTGAGTAAAAGACGGTGCTGTACACAGGCAATTGCACGTGCGTCCAGCCAACTCACCAAAACCGGGTAGCGCCGACCACCGGCGGTCCGGACGAAGCACTCGGAGCAAGCCATCGCCCGCCAATCTGCGCGAATTCGCCACGAGGCTGGGATGCCTTCGATACGATCAAGCTCAGGTGGAAGAGCCCCCCAGTCCTGCCCACCGACTCGTCGCTCCGGCTCTTCGTCCGAGAACGCACACCATTGACTCCACTCGGATACACCAAGCCTCAGCATCTTCCGAGTGGCATCAAGCCAAGAATAGATGCTCTCACCGGGATAAGGGGTAGCTGCTACTGGGAGGTCTTCAGTTCTCAAGACTCTTCTCCTCGATACTGAGTCCGGACTTCCAGCATTCATCGAGCAACTCGATCGTGATATGCCGTAGCCCACGACAGTGCGCAAGCCGAGCTGCGGCAAGGACAATTTCCAACAGTCGAAACGTGACGCAACAGTCATGGGCTGTCAGCCAGCGGATCATCGTCTTGCTGTCGAGGTGGGACCTCTCGGAAAAGCCAAGCTCAACCTCGATCCCAGCCAAGAACTGGCGGAAATCGTTAGATTCAGACCAAATCGGCAGCTCCACTCTTTTGAAGCGGGATGCAAGCTGTTCGTCGGCGGCAAGCACGTTCACCATATTTTTCGTGGTGGCGATGCATACCGTGATGCCTAGATTGCAAATGGATTTGATTAGCGCAAGGGTGTATTGCTGACCTGATCTACCAGCATTGAGGATGTGTCCAGCCTCATCAATTAAAAGTTGCTTTACGCCTGACGCCTGTAGAACATCAGAGACCTGTTCGTGGATGTTCTGTGTCTTACGCACAGGGAATCCAGGCAAGCATGAATTTATTATTGACCGGCACATCTTCGTGCAATTTCCGTCATACGGCGCCTCAATCAGGATCGCCTCACGGTAGCGGGAGCCAGTTGTCTCTCTGGCTTCAGACACTTGAGACATATAGTGACTCAGGAGCCTGCTTTTACCGCTTCCTGCCGCGGCTGCGATATGAAGGCAAACAGGGCGACTGCGTCGGTACTCGTTGTTGCGCAGCTGGCTTAGCACCTTGAGAATCCGGACGGAGTGAGAGCTCAACACGAAAGGAAGGTCTCCCGTTAGATCGGGTGCTTGAGATGAGGTCTCCTGGCGGATGTTCATTCGACGACCCCATGGCTAGTCGGAATCGGATGGGCAGGCAAGGTATAGTCAACTTCAGTCAAGACATTCTTTGGCAATGTCGGCGGCAACCTTGCAGCTTTTCGTCGCGCATGTTTGGAAGTCTTCGCAGCTTCAAGCAGTAACCCTCGCTGAAGCTCCAAGGCATCAAACAGCTCGCTCTCTGAAGCCGCTTTCCTCCCCTGCTCTCTCATGTGGCTGCGGATGTCGCGGAGTTCCCACAACGAGAATGGAGCCCTGGATCGGTCTAACAGCGGCACATCGATGTAGTCTCCTGCAGCGTACAAGTACACCTTAGTGAGGTCCCGCTGGCTGAAATGAATTCTGTGTTCGATCCCGTCATTGATGAAGGGAGTGAGTGCAGGATCCCAATAGTGCATTGAGTGCAGCTGAATTCCCGCGCGACCTATCCTTCGATCGGCGACAGGCAGGAAGCCAAGTGTAAAGTCGCGGGGATCACCAATCATGGGTGGAAATCGGAGTGCTCCCTGTCCGTTGATCCAGTACTCCGCCCACACCTGAGCAGGCGTCTTTTCACCAATCCCCCGATGGGGAGAATTGTGATAGACGCCGGCAATCTCCAGTGCAAGCCACTGCTCAAGTTCCGCTAGGCTGAGCATGGCTTTCTTTTCCGAGGGGTAGTCACCTCGTCGCTTCGAATTCGAGAACGTTGTCCCAGGGAGCAGATGTACAGCGCCCATCATCGTTCCGATGTAGCGCTCAATATAGGCGCCATAGTGGGGCCTGCGGACCGGCCTGGGTCGGACCTCAATTCCATATCGTTCGCACTGCGCGAGAATAGACGCGGTTTTAAACGTTTTAGCGTTGTCCCACGCGATTCGTGCCATCTTCCCGAATATCGGGTACTTGACCTTGCCGTCGAGGTTAATTGATCGCAGCCACTTTTCCTTAGGCAGGCAGCTGTGCTCCAGCGTGAGTGCCACCGAAGTCTGGTCTGGTGGATCGAAACTCATGTAGTAGCCGACAACGCAACGAGAAAAAACGTCGATAGCGAGCGTTATCCATGGTCGGCCAATAACTTGCCGAGTCAGTGCGCTGACCACCATTAGGTCGATGATTGCGTGATCTATTTGCACGATCTCAAGTGGATACGTCGCTTCCACGCCGCGAACGGAAGGTGCCTGCGTGGCGTGAGCCTCGTTGCTCCCGAGGCGCTTCAACGCCACGTGCATCGGATCTCTTGCTTTGATGCGCGCTCTGACGGCTGCGTAGCTTGGAGCTGAGGTTTTCGCCTCGCATGCAAGTTGCGCACACCTACGAACTACAGCTGCAACGGTGCTGGGCTCCCGGACCATGTAGACCTCATCTATAGCTGAGGCAATCAGGCTCTCAACGATGGCGGGCAAAAGTCGCGCTTTAGGCGACGGACCGGGCATGCTCGGAAGCTGAGCTGCGGGCAGCGGGTTATCGAGATACAAACGCCAGCGGCGTCTTACGGTCTTAGATGAAACGCTAAAATGACCGGCTAGTTCATCACACGTCTGCTTCGACAGCCGTGGTCCGTGTTTTCTCAGAGCGGAACCTAACGCTCGGGCCCATTGTCGCGCCGCTGCTTCTTGCGCGGCGTCGACGTCAGTGACGTGTCGGATCTTCCCGGCAGCATTCCGGTTGTAGGACGACAGATCACCGATTCCTACCCATTGGTACTCGGAAGTTCCCTCGGCCTGGATATGAATCTTGTCGGGTGCGACGCAGTTTAGGACGCGAGACAGTTTTCCGTGGCACATGACTAGCTCACCCGGTATTACAGCCAGGTCTTTGATAGGGCGAGCGGCTCTAATTGTGGGGCACATAGATGGGTCCTCAGGACCCGAGGCAACAGGCACCCGCCTCCCCATTGACAAGGAAGGTGAAGCATGAAAGGCTAGCCCCAATCGGCGGATTATCCGGTTGTTCAGAAAGGTCAGGGTTGCCGCCCTGGCCTTTCGTCGTTCTAGCCACAGGCATCCCGTTACTTCAGGCCATAGTTCTCGTCTCCGCCGATCAAAGTCGCCGCACAGTGCGGCACGGCAGAATTAGCATGCGAGGATGCTTCGCGCAATCGCAAGGCATTGAACTGTAAGCAGTTTATAGTCTATAGACTACTTTTGCTTCGACACCCTGCGCCTTATCTTGAGAATTTTTGCAGACGGCGATCACTGCTGCTGCACGGGATGTTTGCAGGATCTAGTCCCTAGTTAGTGCTTTTTCTTTGAATCGTGTCTCCAGGCGGCAGGACCTAGATTACTTGGCCCCGTCTGCTGAAGTTCAAGCGTGAGATCAGCTACTTAGCAGCGGACACGATAGAAAAAAACTGACACCCGTCTTGGGAACCCAACACGTGTCTGCCGCGGATAAGTTGCTCATTTCATCGTTGCACCAGGGGCATCCGGGGAAAGTGATCATAGGCCTCTCCCCAGCAGTAATTAGGGCGTGTGGAACGGCTCCCATGCTTGACTCCGCTTGTCGCCCAGCACCTTGCGCCGCCCATTGCGCCAAGTTCGATTGGGAATGTCTTCATCGGACTGTCCTGGCTGGTTGCAGGGGTTGTAGGCCGAGCCATCGCGAGCGATTGCGACACAGACTGGCAACCTAACTTTGGCCTTTGTGCCCTGCTCTGTCAGGCACGTGCAGGTCGTGTCCTTGTCGGTGGTTCCAGATGCCATAGATCTATCCCGAGTGGAGGGCCGCTCCCAAGGGCGCCAGGGCACTTGCCGCCAGCGAAGCACCGGCCCCCTGCTCCACTTTGGCGGCGCGCGGCTTGGAAAGGTAGAGCCAGCGCAACCACAAGAAGATGATCACCGTTATGTAAACGGACAGGCCCTGAAGAACGCGCCTAGGCACCTTGAACTCATGGCTGGCCGTGTGCAGCGCCGCGCTGCGATAGCGAGAATACAGGCGCTGAGCCTGATGATGAATCTTGCTCGGCCACTGCGTAACGAAAACGAGATCGAAGCCGCGGTCCGGCGCCTCTACATGGAGCAAACGCGTGCGTCATCCACGTCACCAGGTTTTCCGCTGGACGGGAACAGCGTGTTGTAACGCTACAGGGTTGACGAACGGGGCATCTAGCCCACGGCAATCACACGCATCACAAACTTTGTGACACACATCTCGAATGAGCGTTGCAAAGTACTGACTTCATGTTGTATTAATTATAGGCACTCACAACCGATGGATCGGAAACGTAAATGAGTTCAAGGATGAACGCATTACCCGCTTGCCTCGCTGCAGGCCGCCGCCTCTTCCCCCACTTTTTTGCGCTCCCTACGCGATTTTATTGATCGCGGGGTTGCTGTCCCTTGCCGTTTCTAAAGTCGTGAACGCCAATTGTTGGGGATTTTTCTCGTATGCTCGATCTTCGCAACGTCAGCAAGATCTATCGGACCGGAAGTGTGGAAACGACGGCGCTACGTTCCCTCGATCTTCATGTGAAGCCGGGTGAGTTCGTCAGCGTCACCGGTCCTTCCGGTTCCGGGAAGTCGACGCTGCTCAATCTACTTGGCCTGCTGGAGGCGCCCAGCGCCGGCGAGTACCTGATCGACGGCGCGCTGTCCCACACGTTGTCCGATTTCGAGCGATCGCGCCTGCGTAACGAGAAGATTGGGTTCGTCTTCCAAGGGTTCAACCTTGTGCGGGATCTCACTATTTTCGACAACTGCGACATACCGTTGCGTTATCGCGGCATGGGTGGAACCGAGCGCCGCACGCGGATTGAATCCGCGCTGGAGCGTGTCGGTCTCGCTTCGCGCGCACGGCACTTTCCAACGCAGCTATCCGGTGGCCAGCAACAGCGCGTCGCCATCGCGCGCGCACTCGCAGGTTCGCCGCGCGTGCTGCTTGCCGATGAGCCCACCGGCAATCTGGATACGCATATGGCAGAAGAGATCATGGCGATGCTGGAGGGGGTCAACCAGGCCGGCACTACCGTGGTGCTGATCACCCATGACACGGCATTGGCGGCCCGGGCGCATCGGCAGATAAGGATGCTGGACGGTATTGCTTCCGAGATCGACGCCGTAGTCAGCGATACCCTGACACTCAACGCGTCGGCGCTGGCATGAGGTCCCCCATGACCCACACGCTTCTGTTTGGCTACTACCTGCGCATGGCTCTTGCCAGCCTGCGACGCAACCTGCTGCTGACCAGCCTGATGGTGGTTGCCATCGGCGTGGGCATCGGTGCGGCCATGACCACGCTCACCGTGTTCATGGTGCTCACCAATGATCCACTTCCGGACCGCAGCGAGCGCGTTTTCCATCCACGACTGGATTCACAGGACATGTCTGGCTATGCCCCCGGCGGCGAGCCACATGATCTGCTGACCCGGCTCGACGCAGAGCAGCTATTGCGAGAAAAGCGCGGCGTCCGCCAGGCCATGATGTACGCCGGCTTTAGCGTCATCGAGCTTGACCAGGGCGACGACATGCCGTTCCGCCAGCGCATCCGCTACACCTCGTCCGACTTCTTCCCGATGTTCGGCGTGCCTTTGCAGCACGGCCAACCCTGGTCGGCAGCCGACGACGAGGCGCGTGCACGCGTGGTGGTCATTGGCGCCGATCTGAACCAGCGCGTGTTCAACGGCGGCAACAGCGTGGGCAAACTGCTCCGCATCAATGGCGAGCAGTTCCGCGTCATCGGTGTCGCTGCACCGTGGCACCCGCAGCCGACCTTCTACGACCTCAACCGTGAAGGTGGCTTCGCCGAGGCGGACCAGTTGTTCCTTCCCTTCTCCACATCGCGGGCGCTGCGCATGGGCTTTGCGGGAAACCTCGATTGCTGGGGCGAGGTGGACAAGGAAGAAGGTCAGCTTGGGCTGAATTCTTCGTGTGCGTGGGTGCAGTACTGGGTGGAGATGGCCAGCGCACAGGACGCAGCGGACTTCCGGGCTTACCTGGAAAACCATTCCAGCCAGCAGCGACAGAACGGCCGCTACCAGCGTCCCGTCAATGTGCGTCTGGACAATATTCCACAATGGCTGGATTACAAGCGCGTAGTGCCCAGTGACGTCCGCCTGCAGACCTGGCTGGCGTTCGGATTCCTGTTCATCTGCCTGCTCAACACGACGGGCCTGCTGCTGGCGAAGTTCCTGCGACGCGCGCCGGAAATCGGCCTGCGGCGGGCGCTTGGCGCACCGCGCAGCGCTGTGTTCCAGCAATGCCTGGTCGAAGCCGGCCTGATCGGCATCGCGGGCGGCGCCTTCGGCCTGCTACTGGCGTGGTGCGGCCTGTGGCTGGTTCGCCAGCAGGCGGTGGGTTACGCCGCGCTTGCCGGGATGGAGGCGGGCACGCTGTTCGGCACATTCTTGCTTGCCCTGGTTGCCAGCTTGGCGGCGGCGGCGTTCCCTGCCTGGCGAGCCTGCCTGGTGGCTCCCGCCAGCCAACTGAAGAGTCTCTAAGGCCACTCATGGATATCTCTCTGGTTCTCGCCGCGCTGCGGCGCCACAAGATCATCGCCAGCCTGGTCGTGCTCGAGATCGCATTCACCTGCGCGGTGATCTGCAACGCCGGCTTCCTCATCGCCGAGCGCATCGAACGCGTGCAGCGACCGTCCGGATTGGCCGAAGACAGCCTCCTGCGCCTGCAGCTCAGTGCCGCCAAGCGCGGCGATCAGGACGCGCTCGCACAGACACGTACCGATCTGGCCGCGCTGCGCGCCATCCCCGGCGTGCAGTCTGCAACGGTGGTCAGCCAGATACCTTACGGCGATTCCTCGTCCAACAGTGGCGTCAACCTGCGGCAGGACCAGGACGCCCCTACGCTGGATGCATCGGTGTACCTGGCCAGTCCGGAGGCGCTGCCCACGCTGGGACTCAGTCTTGTCGCCGGGCGTGATTTCAGTGCGCAGGACTACATCGACTGGCAACCCGGTACCGCGCCGGGCGAGATCAACATTCCCACCGCCATCATCACCCAGGCGACGGCAGACCGCCTGTTCCCGCAGGGCAACGCGGTCGGCAGGCAGTTCTACAGCTGGGGCAGCCAGCCCACCCAGGTAGTGGGCGTGGTGGAGCGGCTTACGCGGCCAAGCGAGACCGATGACCCCAGCAGCATGGAGTACTCGATGATCTTCCCGGTCAGTGTGCCCTACACCTCCGGTGCCAACTTCCTGGTACGTACGCAGCCCGGACAGCGCGACAACGTGCTGGAACAGGCGACCGCCGCACTGCGCGAGAGCGGTCCACCACGAATCTTCGGCCTCAACAATGGGTCCATTGAATCGCTGCGCGACCGCTATTATCGCAACGACAAGGCGATGGCGTGGCTGCTCGCGCTGATCTGCGTGTCTCTGCTGGTCATCACTGTCGCCGGCATCGTCGGCCTGGCCAGCTTCTGGGTGCAGCAGCGCACGCGCGCCATCGGTATCCGCCGCGCACTGGGCGCCACGCGGGTGCAGATCCTGCGCTATTTCCAGACCGAGAACCTCCTGCTGACCCTGGGCGGATCACTGTTGGGCGCACTGCTTGCGGTGGCCCTGAACCTGTTGCTCATGCAGTTCTACGAGGTGCCTCGCCTGCCCGCAGCCTACCTGCTGCTTGGCCTGGCCGTGCTGGTTCCCCTTGGGCAGTTGGCCATCCTCCAGCCCGCCCTGAAGGCGAGCCGCGTGGAACCGGCCACGGCCACGCGCAGTGCCTGATCAACCATTCCGTCCGTTCCGTGCATACGGTTCGCGGCGACAACGCGCACGGAGAAGGCATCTCGCCTTGTCCCTGCAGGAGGCCGGCGGGCTCGTTGCCGGCCACAAAGGAAGCAGAGGGAATTAGAAGTTCCAATCAACGTCAAGACAACGGAGGTTTCATGGATAGCAAGCTCAAAGGGTTGGCCGATCGCCTGAAGTCGAGGATCGAAGGCTCTGCAACTCCCTTGGTTGGTGCCAGCGACATGACTGATCTGGTTGATGCGCACCTGGACCTGGTAAGCGCAGCACATGGCTCGGGCCACACGTCCGGACACAAGTCCGGCCACGCCTCTGCTGGTGGTGGTGAAGTGGAGATCCGGCCAGAGTCCTGATTGGCTGGCCTGACGCTTGGGTACCGGCGCTTTTCGCCGGTACCCTCTCAACCGCAGCGCGCCCATGACAGGCCAGTATGGATGGCCTGTTCCATTGCGCAGTCACAGGAAGTGCGCCGATGACCGAACTCTTCAGGGGCAACCGCCTCGACGTGGTACTCAAGCTGGCCGAGCGCTGCAACCTGGCCTGTCCCTACTGCTATTACTTCGAGCAGGAGAACAACATCTCCGAGCTCAGCCGTGCATTGATTCCGGAGCAGACCGTGATCGACACGGCCCGTTTCCTTCGCCAAGGCGCGCAGGAGATGGGCATCAAGAACATCTTCCTGGGCCTGCACGGCGGCGAACCGACGCTGTTGCCGAAAAAGCGTTTCGACCGCATGTGCACCATCTTCCGCGAAGAGCTGGCTGACTGCACCCAGCTGCACATCGGCATGCAGACCAATGGCACGCTGGTGGATGCCGAATGGATCGACTTGTTTGCCAAGCACAACGTAATGGTGGGCGTGAGCATCGACGGCCCCAAGGACGTGCATGATCGCCAGCGCCCGGACCGGCGCGGTCGCGGCAGCTATGACAACAGCGTGCGCGGCCTGAAGCTGCTGCAGCAAGCCGCAAAGGAACGCCGCATCCCGGCCACCGGCGTGTTGTGCGTGGCCAACCCGGACCTGCACGGCGGCGATGTGATCCGCCACTTCGTCGAAGAGCTGGATGTGCATAGCCTCAACCTGCTGTTGCCGCGCGAAGGCCACAACAGTACCTACCTGCAATCGCAGGACAAATGGATCCGGTACTTCAACGAAGTCATCGACTACTGGCTGCAGACCCGTGGCAGCAATCCGGTGCGCATCTACCTGCTCACCGAGATCGTGCTGGCGCTGATGTCCGAAGAATACGCTGAAGGCCTGGATTACCAACGCGCCAACCGCCATGGCATCGTTACCGTGTCAGCCGAGGGATTCCTCGGGCCCGATGACAACATCATGGCCCTAGACAAAGCGTTCTGCCTCACCGACGTCACCGTGCGCAACACCACGCTGGCCCAGTTCTTCGGCAGCCCCATCTGGCAAACGCTGGTCAAGAGCATCGACACGCCGCCCACCAAGTGCGCGAGCTGCGACTGGTATCGTACGTGCCGCTCCGGTGACCTGTTCAATCGCTACGCGCCGGGCACGCACTTTGACCAGGCCTCGGTGTTCTGCGAAACCCTGGATTCCATCCACACCGCGATGGCCAGCATCGTATCCCAGCGCGAAGGGGCGTTGGAAACGATGGCCGGGATCCTGGCTTCGGCTCCCCGCCATGCAGCCCGCGATTTCCTCAACCCTGTGGCCACCGCCTAAGCGTCCGGAGAGAGTCGATGGAAGTATTCCGCACCCTGTCAACGCCGCTTGAAGGGAACTATCGCTGGCTTGCCGCCGAACTGGCCACCCTGCATTACGCGGCCTTCTGTCAGCGCGTGGCCGACCGCGATGGAGGCGGCCACCACCGCGAGCCATTGTCCCAGCTGCTGGAAAAGGTCAGCAGTCGGCCCCCATCGCTGGGCTGCTGGACCCCGGAAGCCAGTATCATCTTTGCAGGCATCAAGCCCCCGGGTGCATCGCCCGGGCACATCGCCAGCGACGACTGGCTCCGCGCCCAGGCCCTGCTCAGCGGCGTCGCGCTGGGCCTGCTGGATGACGTGGAACTGGCGCTGGACGTCGACCAGCCTCTGCTGCTCTGCGGCCGCGCCCTCAGCGGCAGACTGTCCTTGCAGGCCGATGGTCAGCGGATCGTGGTCTGCGAGGCCGATGGTACCCGTACCCACTGGTGCAGGATCGCCGAACGCGATGGCACACCGGTGTGGAACGACGAGCAGGCGCCGGACAGCTTCGTCATGAGCGATGGCCGCCCCGCCATCCGCCTGGTTGGTGAAGGATGGCACGCAAGCCCATGGATCCAGGACACCTTCCGCGTTCAGGCGCCCAGCGCGGACATGGCGCCGCAGATAGAGGCGGCGCTGGATCTGCTGCAGGACATCGCGCCGGATCATGCGGCATGGGTGTGCTGCCTGCTCAAGGAAATCACGCCGCTGCGGCGGCCGGCGGCCAACACCATCGCGAGCAATTCGTCCGCCCTGCGCATGGGCGGCATCGACCTGGCGGTGCCGGCAAATGCGCTGGAAACCGCCGAAATGCTGGTGCACGAGTGCACCCACCAGTACTACCACATGGCCAGCTGGCTCGGTCCGACCGTGGTGCCCGGCGCCGGCTCGTACTATTCGCCGCTCAAGCACTGCAACCGTCCGCTGGACCGCATCCTGCTGGGCTATCACGCCTTCGGCAACGCGATGATGGTCTTCGACCGCATGGCGGCAAGCGGGTTGCAGGAGCAGATACGGATCCGCTGGGAGACCGTTGCCGGCTACCTGCGCGAGCTCTCCGTTCCGCTGCAGGACGGGGCCGAGCTGAGCGAACTGGGACAGGCGTTGTTCCACCCGCTGCGCGCAAGGCTCGCAGCACTGGAATTCCGCGAGCCGGTCGGAATGAACGCGCCCGCCGACACCGGCGTTGCGGTGCTGGAACGCGCATGAGCGCCCCCCTCCTGAGAGCCTTCCATGCGCCCTGACCCGTTGCCGACCCGACCATTTTTCCGCCCCGAGGCAGAACAGTTCCGACGCTTCCGGCACCTGGGTTCGATTGCCCTGTTCCGGCCCCTGCCGCTGCGACTGCTGGCGCTTGTACCGCTCGTGGCTGTTGCGCTGGCAGGCGCGGGTGCAGCGACGCTGCAGATTGCGCCGCATGCAGACCTGCAAGCCACGGCGGTGGTCAGCGGCAATGCCTTGCAGCTGCTGCTTGCGCCCGGCAACCAACGCTACTTCCGTCCCGGAGACGACATCCAGCTGATGCAGGGCACCGCGCTGCAAGGCACGGCGCACATCGAAGACACCGCACCGGCGGCATGCCCGCCGCGTCCCGGCGCTATCTCGAAGGCATCGTGCCTGCGCATCATCGCGCGTTGGAACCCGCACGGCGCGCAAGCGGCAACGCCACCGACCAGTGTGCGCGGCGCGCCGCGTCGCTTCCTGCTGCCCTGATCCAGGCCTATCGTCATGAAGTTGCGCAAGCGCTCTGTTCCGATGATCTACCAGGCCGAAAGCAGCGAGTGCGCCCTGGCCTGCCTGGCCATGGTCGGCGCACGCCACGGCATGGATATCCCGCTACTGGAACTACGCGAACGCTTCCCCATTTCGTTGAAGGGCTCCACCCTGCGCGACGTGGTGGAGCTTGCCGACAAGATGGAGCTCGACGCACGCTCAGTGCGCTGCGAAATGAGCGACCTGCCACGCCTGCAGCTGCCCGCCCTGCTGCACTGGGACTTCGAGCACTTCGTCGTGCTGGTGGCGGCGCGCGGCGACATCGCGACCATCCATGACCCAGCGCACGGCGTACTGCGGCTGCGGCTGGCCGATGTGTCGCACCATTTCACCGGTATCGCGGTGGAGCTGGCGCCACGGCCCGCGTTCAAGGTGCAGCGGGTGGACAAGCGCTTCACCCTGGCCGCTCTGCTGCGGCACAGCCGCGGCGTATTCGGCTACGCTGGCCAGGTCCTGTGGATCACCCTGTTCCTTGAACTGTTCGCCCTGCTCAGCCCGCTGCTGCTGAAGACCGTCATCGACACCGGTGTTGCCCGCCAGGACATGGGCTTCATCGCTGCGATCACTGCCGGCTTTGCCGGCGTGGCGCTGCTGCACGGCGCCGTTGCGCTGGCCCGTGACTACGTGCTGCTGCACTTTGGCTCCAGCTTCAACGCGCAGTTCATGGGAATGCTCATCCAGCGGATGATGCGTCTGCCGCTCGGCTTCTACGCGAAACGATCCATCGGCGACCTGGTGGATCGCTACCAATCCACCAACGCCGTCCGCCAGATCCTCACGGGTGCTCTGCCGCGGGTGCTGTTGGACGGCCTGATCGCGCTGGTGGCGCTGGGCATCATCTTTGCCATGTCGCCGGCGCTTGCAGGCATCGCCCTGGGAACGTTCGTCCTGTACTTGGCGGTCCGCCTTTGCTTGTTCAAGCGCATGCGACAGCTCACCGAAGAAGCCGTGAAGGCTCGCTCGGAAGAGAACTCACATGTCATCGAAACCCTGCGCGGCATGCAGCCGATCAAGATCTTCGCCAAGGAACACGAGCGGCTCGGCGCATGGAGCAACCATTACAGCAGGCTGGTAAACGCCGACATCCGCGCGGGCCTGATGGCCTCGTTGCAAGGCGCCAGCAAGGTCACGCTGCTCGGGCTGGACATGGCGGCCAGCGTCTACGTGGGTGCCACCCAGGTCGCAGCGGGCAGCATCAGCCTTGGCCTGTTGTTCGCGCTATTCGTCTACAAGGCGCACTTTGCCACCAAAGCGATGGCGCTGACGGAACAAGCGATGGAACTGCGGCTGGTCGGCCTGCACATGGACCGCCTTTCGGAAATCGCCGTTTCACCGATAGAACAGGATCCTGCTGACAGCCGCGGTGTACCGGAGCGGATGAAGCAGGACTTCACCATAGAACTGGTTGATATCAGCGCACGCTTCGCACCACAGGAGAAGCCAGTGCTGCGGAATGTTTCGCTGAAGGTCCAGCAGGGCGACTTCATCGCACTGACGGGACCGTCCGGCAGCGGAAAGACCACCCTGTTCAAGGCGCTGCTGGGCCTGCTGGAGTTGGAATCCGGGCAGATTCGCATCAATGGCGAGGATATCCAGGGCTATGACCTGCAGCAGTACCGTCGCCTGTTCGGTGTGGTGATGCAGGAAGACATGCTGCTGTCCGGCAGCATCCTGGATAACATCGCTTTTTTCGCCTCCAGTCCTGATGAAACACGCGCGCGCCAATGTGCGGACGCTGCGCTGATCCTGGATGACATCGAAGCGATGCCAATGAGGTTCAATAGTCGCATCGGCGATCTTGGCTCCACCCTTTCCGGCGGACAAAAACAGCGGATCCTGCTGGCGCGTGCGCTGTACCACGAGCCACGTATCCTGCTCCTGGACGAGGGCACCGCCAACCTGGACGAAGCGCTGGAGCGCCGGTTGCTGGACAACCTGGACGGCCTCGGCATCACCTGCGTATCCATTGCCCACCGACCAGAGACCATTCGCCGTGCCAACCGCGTCTATCACGTGGAAGCAGGCACCGTACGCCTGCGCCCCCAGGCTGCAGCGCCTTCCCCTCTTACCTGCGCCATCCGTTAGACAAGGAGCTGTTCCATGGGTCTACGCCGCATCCCACCCCGCGCGCACAACCGGTCCGATCAGGTCGAGCTGTTCATGCGCCTGTGGGACCTGCCACTGGACGATGCACAGATGCAGCACATCGGCCAGCGCGCACCGATTTCACAAAAGCGCTCTGTCTTCGGCAACATGAACAATGATGGCGCACCTTACCCAGCCAGCAGCTGCCTGGCATCACGGTTCCATCCGGACTTCCTTGCCGTGGTGGAACCGGGCGTGCGCGATTTCCTGGTAGCGATCGCAGTGGACCACAACCTGGTGACCTACACCAGCTGCGAAGGGCACGACTACCGCCCGGATGGCCGGCTGCCGGACGAACGGCACGTGGGCGTTATTCCACGCAATGGCGAAGAGGGTAAGCGCGCCATTGCGGTGTTCGAGCAAGTAGGACGGTCCATCAACGCGGCGCCCGCTTCCCCGGCAGTGGAGGTGGCCCTGATGCTGAACCGCGTGCATGACGGCGAGGCGGTCTACCCGACCATCGACCTGTATCTGAGCAAGCAACCCAACGCAGGTTGGGACGACTACTTCGCCGATATCGAGCTGATGACGACCCAGCTGGTGCAGGCACTGGAACGGCATCCACCCATCGCCTGACCCCTGCATCGGCAGGGGCAGGCTCCTCCCTCCGCAGCAGGGCTGCCTGCTGTGGCGATTGGCCAATCTACTGCGCGTGCTCCATCGATTCATGCACCGGCGTCTGCACGGCGACGGCGGTGTTCATGCTGGCATGCTCTCGCCGCCGGACAGCCTTGCCAGGTGGCCAGGCATCGGTGCTCAGATCAACCCGACGTTTCCGCCGCAATCTTGATCGACTTGACGTTCACAAACTCCTTCAGACCTTCCGGGCCGTGCTCGCGACCATACCCCGACGCCTTCACCCCACCGAACGGAAGCGCTGGTGACGCCACGTCGAACGTGTTGATGAAGACCATGCCGGTGTCGAAGTACTTGCTGGCCAGCTCCCGCGCACGCTGTACGTCACGGCTGAAGATGCCGCCGCCCAGGCCATAGCGGCTGTCGTTGGCGATGCGCAGCGCATCCTCATCGTTCTCGGCGCGGATGATGGCCGCTGCAGGACCGAACAGCTCATCTTCGTAGGCCACCTGCCCCGGCGCCACATCCGCCAGCACTGTGGCCGGATAGAACCAGCCGGTGCGGTCCGGCACTTCGCCGCCCACCAGCAGACGCGCCCCCTGCGAGACACTCTTGGTCACCTGTTCGTGCAGCTTGTCGCGCTGCGCCTTGGAGACCATGGGGCCGAGCTGGGTGTCGTCGGCGTTCGGATCGCCCATCCGGATCGCTTCGAACGCCTTTGCATAGTCGCTGACGAAGGCGTCATAGTTCTTCTTTGTCACGATGAAACGCTTGGCGTTGACGCAGGTCTGCCCGTTGTTGAACAGGCGGCCCTTGACGCAGGTCGCTACGGCCAGGTCCAGGTCGGCGTCGTCCAGCACCAGATAGGCGTCGTTGGAGCCCAGCTCAAGCACGGTCTTCTTGAGGGCCGCGCCAGCCTTGGCTGCCACGGTGCGCCCGGCTGCCTCGCTGCCGGTCAGTGTCACCGCGCGCACCAGGTCGTTTTCCACGATGTCATTGGATTGGTCGTGGCTGATCAACAGCACCCCGAACAGCCCCTTGGGTAGCCCGGCGCTTTCGTAGATATCACGCAGCAGCAGCCCGCTGCCGGTGCAGCTCTCGGCATGCTTGAGCAGCACGCCATTGCCTGCCATCAAGCTGGCAATGGAATAGCGGATCGCCTGGTAGGCCGGGAAGTTCCATGGCTGAATGCCGTAGACCACGCCGATGGGCGCGTGGGTCACGATGCCTGTGGCACCTTCCACAGCGCGCTCCTCATCGGCAAGAACGACCGGCCCCTGCTTGGCGGTGTAGTCACAGATACCGGCACACAGCTCGATCTCGGTGCGGCTGTCTTCAATGAGCTTGCCGACCTCGTCGGTCATCAACTGTGCGAACTCTTCCTTACGCTCGCGGAGTGCTTTTGCGATGCCAGCGATTACGGTTGCGCGCTCATCCAGGCTTCGCAGACGCCATTGCAGAAACGCTTCATGGCTTGCCTTCACGACGGCGGCGGCTTCGGCGTCGGACATGTAGGAATAGGTGGCTACCACTTCCTCGGTCAGCGGATTGATCGTGGTGAGTTGCTTGTTGGGCATGGAAAGAGACTCTTCACTTCAAAAGGCGGTCCGTAAAGGGTCGCTTTCGAGCAGTTCCTCTGCCGTGAATTCTTCAGCGACGTGCATCACTGGAAGTTCACTGGCTCTCGTTGCTTCAGTGCGCGCTCGGGACGGAAGCATCACATGTGTTTCGCATCGCTGCTTGGCATCTCAGTAAAAATACTGACCGCAGGACAGTGGATACGCGCTTGTCGCTGTGCGGCTGCAGACGACAGTGGTCATGGAACCTTACGAGCCCATTGCCATGCGCCTGATGCCTTGCGTGTCCTCGCTTTCGCTGATGTCGATCCTCCTGCTTCCCGCCTGTCAGCGCCAGGAGAACCCGCCTGCCCGGTCGGAAGCAGCGCCAGCGCCGTCACCGGAGACCCGACCCGCGACAGCCGACGACCAGGATCAGGCAGAGGCGCGCGCGATCGCGAAGGAGGCCTACATCTATGCGTTTGCGATGATCGAGAATTACAACACGCTCTACAAGCAGGTGGCCACGCCCGAGGCCCCGGAGTACGTCGGCGGCTTCGGCAGGTTCCGGCACTATTCCGAGCTGTACACGCCGGACAACCACGATGTGGTGACGCCCAACAACGACACGCCCTACTCCTGGGCCTGGCTGGATCTGCGTGCGGAGCCCTGGGTCGTGACCGTGCCCAAGGTGCCCGAGGGGCGTTACTACGTGCAGCAGTGGGTGGACCTGTTCACCTACAACTTTGCCTACATCGGTTCGCGCGCGACCGGCAACGTGGCGGGCAGCTATCTGATTGCCGGGCCGGGCTGGAAAGGCGACAAGCCGGCGGGCATCAAGGAGGTGTTTCCATCCGAAACCTCGCTGGTCCTCACGCTCACGCGCACCGCGTTGAACAGCCCAGGGGACATCGCCAACGTCAAGAAGATCCAGGAGGGGATGAAGCTGCAGCCTTTGAGCAGCTACCTGAAGACCCCGGCGCCTCCGGCGGCGCCGCAGATCCAGTTCCCCCCGTATGACGCTGAAAAGGCGCATTCGCACGACTTCATCCGCTATCTGAATTTCCTGCTGCAATTCACCCAGCCGACGAATCCGGACGAAGCCGGGCTGATGGCGCGTTTCGCCAAGATCGGTATCGGTCCCGGGCAGCCCTTCGATGCCACTGCGCTGAGCCCGGCCCGTCTGGCCGCAATCGATGCCGGCGTCGCCGATGCCAAGGCGGCGATGGCAGAAAAGGCCAAGGCGACCCTCTCGTCGAATGGCCTGTTCGGCTCGCGCGCGTTCCTCAAGAACGACTACCTCACCCGTGCCATCGGGGCCGAGAAGGGGTTGTATGGAAACTCGATCGAGGAGGCCTGGTATGGCGGGTATGTCGGCGACGGCAACGCGCTGTCGATGATCCACTTCAGCAAGGATGCCCTGCCCCCGGCGAAGTTCTTCTGGTCGGTCACGCTGTACGCGCTGCCGGACCGTTTCCTGTACGCCAACAACCTGAAACGCTACTCCATCGGTGACCGTACCCCCGGACTCAAGTACGACGCCGACGGCGGGCTGACGCTGTATATCGGCCACGCCTCCCCCGGGAAGGAGGAGGAGAGCAACTGGTTGCCGGCGCCGGACGGCCCCTACAGCGCTGTCGGGCGTGTTTACGGCCCGAGCCGCGCCGCCATCGAAGGCAACTGGAACCTGCCTCCCCTGCAGCCGGTGCCGACCCCGACCCCCTGATTCAAGGAGAGATGCATGTACCACCATCGAATTCGATCGGCTACGGGAATCGGGATGCTGCTTGCCCTGGCCAGCGGCATGATGCTCAGCGCCTGCGGCGAGCGATCGTCCGACAATGAGAAGGAGCTATCGGCAGACACTGCCGCGCTGGAAGAAGCCAGGACGATCGCGCGCGACGCCTACGTCTACGGTGTTCCCATGGTGGACACGTACAAGACGGTCTATGCGTTCAACGTCGACACCTCCAATCCGCAGTACAAGGGGCCGTTCAATGCCGTCCTGAACATCGCCCGCGTGTTCACCCCGGACGACACTGCATTCGTGACGCCGAATTCGGACACGCCCTACTCCTTTGCCATGCTGGATCTGCGGGCAGAGCCGGTGGTGATCACCGTGCCCAGGATGGCGAAAGATCGTTACTTCGTCTTCCAGTTGATGGATCTCTACACCTTCAATTTCGACTACATCGGCAGCCGCACGACCGGCAATGACGGCGGCAGCTTCCTGATCGCCGGGCCGGGCTGGAAGGGTGAAGCGCCCAAGGGCATCACCAAGGTGATCCGCTCGGAGACCGACCTGGTCAGCGTGGTTGGCCGCACCCAGCTCTTCAACGCGGCGGACCTGGAGAACGTGAAGAAGATCCAGGCCGGCTACAAGGTGCAGCCGTTGTCAGCGTTCGCCGGGACGCCAGCACCGCCGCCGGCGCCTGCAATCGCATGGATCACGCCCACGCCGCCGGCGCAGGATCGAACGTCGCTGGAGTTCTTCAACCAGCTGGCGTTCCTGCTGCAGTTCGCGCAGCCGCCCCACCCGAGTGAGGCTGCCCTGCGCCAACGCTTCGCCACGCTGGGTATCGAGCCGGGCAAGCCCTTTGATGCGAACCGCCTGCCGCCGCCGATGCAGGCCGCGCTCAAGGAGGGTATGGCCGAAGGCCAGAAGCAGATCGATGACAAGCGTGCGTCGCTGGGCGGCAAGACGGATGCCCTGTTCGGCAGCCGGGACTTCCTGAAGAACGACTACGTCGCCCGTGCCACCGGGACCCAGGTGGGCATCGGTGCGAACTCCCGCGAAGAGGCGATGTACCCCATCCTGGACAAGGATTCCGAAGGCCAGCCCCTGGACGGCAGCAAAGGCGCCTACACCCTGCGCTTTGCCAAGGACCAGCTGCCGCCCGTGGACGCCTTCTGGTCGGTCACCATGTACGGACTGCCGCAGCAGCTGCTGGTCAAGAATCCGATCAACCGCTACCTGATCAATTCGCCGATGCTGGCTGGATTGAAGAAGGATCCCGACGGTGGGCTGACGATCTACATCCAGGCCGATTCGCCAGGCAAGGAGAGGCAGGCCAACTGGTTGCCCGCGCCCAACGGACCGTTCGTGATGTTCATGCGCTACTACCGCCCGCAGCCGGCGCTGCTGGAGGGCCGCTGGGCCACACCCGCCGTGGTCAAAACGACCGACGGCGGAGCAGCGGCGAAACAAGGCGATTAGTGCCCGGGCTACCGATCCCCTGGCGCCGGAGCATCGCCAGTGTCGATTCCCCACCGCAGCTCGAACGTCAGCTCCAGCCGCTGCCCTGGATGCAGGTGGTTCGGCGCCAGGGTAAATCCGTCGGGCGGGCCGGTCTGCGGCTCCACGCAGGTGGCGTGCGAGGCACGGTCATACACCACCCAGTGCTCCGAGTCCGCCCGCAACTCCAGCCGCTGCGCCCCAGACACCAGCACCACCTCCGCCTGGTTGATGAAGCAGTCATCCCAAGGCCCGGTCGCGGGCGCGGGAGTAAGACGGGGCAATGTAGCGATGCCCTCCCCGTCCCGTGGATACATCGCACTGGGCGAGAACAGCAGCTGATCGGGCTTTCGAAACCACGGGTGCCAGCCAAGCACCGCCGGCATCGCCTTGTCGCCGGCTTGCACGGCCAGCCTCAGCTTCAGACGGTCGGGCAGCACCTGGATCGCCTGCGTCGCACGCCCCCCGAAAGGCCAATACCCATCCTCAGGAAGCGCCAGTGACAGCGTCGCGGTATCCGCGCCAAGGTTTTCAATTCGCCACGGCCGCGAGAACGCTACCCCATGGATGGCATGCGCCCCAAGGTTCTGCGGGAGCTCAAACGCCTTGCCATCAAACACAAAGCGCCCGCGCCGGATCCTCCCCGCCCAAGGCACCATCGGATAGCACCCCCATCCAATGGCGGCCGCCCCACCCTCGTCCTCACCCACCAGCCAGTCCACACCGTCGTACCGCATCTGGGCGATGCGCCCACCGGCTTCAGGCGCCAATGCCACCTCCAACGCGCCGGCCCGCAACCAGTACAGGCGCCCCCCTGGCAGCGGCGCCTGCGCATCATCCTCGGGTGACGCCGCTTCAAGCGCCATACGGATCGATCGTCCGGATGCTGCCGTCCGGCTCCATGTGCAGCGGCGTGCACTTGACCGAGCGCAGATGGGTGACGCCGCCGGATAGCAAGGCGTCGTGGTAGAAGAGATACCATTGCCCCCCGAACGCGCAGATGGAGTGATGCGTGGTCCAGCCCACCACGGGCTTCAGGATCACGCCACCATAGGTGAACGGTCCGTACGGGCTGTCGCCGACGGCGTAGCACAGCAGATGCGTATCGCCCGTGGAGTACGACAGGTAGTACCGCCCATCGTACTTGTGCAGCCATGGTCCCTCGAAGAACCGGCGCGCGTGGTCATCGGCCCGCAGCGGCTGTCCGTGCTCGTCCAGGATGACGATCTCCCGCGTAGGCTCCGCCAGTCGGGTCATGCCCGTGTCCAGCCGGCCGACACGCGGGCCCAGTGCCGGTGAGTCGCCGGTGGGCTCCTCATATGCCGCATCAAATCGGTTGTCACGGTACTTCTGCAGCTGGCCGCCCCAGATGCCGCCGAAGTAGAGGTAATGCGTGCCGTCGTCGTCCTCGTACACGGCCGGATCGATTGAGTACGTGCCCTCGATCGGCTCGGGCTCGGCGGTGAACGGGCCCTCGGGACGATCCGCCACGGCGACGCCGATGCGGAACATGCCCTGCCCGTCCTTGGCCGGGAAATAGAGGTAGTAGCGTCCGTCGCGGTGGGCCGCATCCGGCGCCCACATCTGCTGGGCGGCCCAGGGCACGTCGTTCACATGCAGCGCCACGCCGCAGTCGGTGGCCTCACCTTCGGGCGAGTCCATCCGCAGCACGTGGTAGTCCTCCATGCGGAAGTGCCCGCCCTCATCATCGAAGGATGCGCCGCCGTCGATATCGTGCGATGGATAGATGTACAGGCGCCCCTCGAATACATGGGCCGAGGGATCGGCCGTATAGAGGTGGGTCACGATCGGCGGGGAGATGGCATGCGCCGCGAGCTGATCAAGGGTGTTTCCCTGCCGACGCAGATGCAGGTCCTGCTCGATGCGCGTCTCCATGCGCTTGTCGATCTTGTAGAAGAAGAGCAGCGCGACAGCGACCAGGAACGGGAGGGAGCAGTAAATACTCACGGTCAGGCGGATGCCGTCCACCACGGCCTGGGGCTGTTGCTCCGCGCCGGCCTGATAGCCGTGGTGTGCAAGAATGCCGGCGACCAGCGCACCGCCGATGCTGAGCCCGATCTTCAGCCCGCACAGCATCGCGGAGAAGATGATCGCGGTGGCGCGGCGATGGTTCTTCCATTCCGAGTAGTCGGCAACGTCCGCGATCATCGCCCACAGCAGCGGGATGGTGATGCCGTAGCAGAACCCGTGCAGCATGAAGGCGCCAAAGGCCACCCCCACCGCTGTAGGCGGAAACAGGTAGAACACCAGCAGGAACACGGTCGAGACCAGCAGCGCGCCACCAAACACATCACGCTTGCCGAAGCGGTCGGCCACGCGCCGGGAGACCCCGATGCCCAGGATCATGCACAGGATGCCGCAGGCGTTGAACAGGCTGAACGCCGAGGTCGCCGGATCCTCCGGCCAGGTGAAGCCGGACAGTCCCCACCCGTTGAGCGTGGCGTTCAATCCGCCGATGAAGCGGTTGAAGCCGGAGGTGTCGAGGAAGCCCGCCAGCGCGGCCTCGCTCATGTAGTACTGGAAGTAGTAGATGTACGTGCCGCCCTTCAGGGCCAGGTTGATGAAGACCAACACGGTCAGCGCCAGCATCACCTTCCACGGCCGGTTGTGCAGCAGGTCGGTGAGGTCCTGCATCACGCCGCCGGTCTGCTCCTTGGCCGGCACGATGCGCTCGCGGGTGGTGGCGAAGGTGATCAGGAAGAACAGCGTGCCCACCACCGCGAACACGGTCATCACCCGCTCGAAGCCCTGCACCCGATCCCCGTCGCCCAGGATCAGCACCAGCGGCAACAGCAGGACCTGGATGATGAACTGCGCGATCATCACCGCCACGAAGCGGTAGGCAGAGAGGCTGTTGCGCTGGGCCATGCTGCCGGTGAGCACGCCGCTGAGCGCGGAGTACGGCAGGTTGTTGGCCGCGTACACGAACATCAGCAGGCCATAGGTCACCAGGGCATAGATAACCTTGCCCTGCGCGCCCAGGTCCGGCGTGCTGAAGGCGAGCAGCGACAGCACACCGAACGGGATCGCCG
Organism: Stenotrophomonas sp. SRS1; assembly: GCF_026130205.1. Lineage (NCBI taxonomy): Bacteria > Pseudomonadati > Pseudomonadota > Gammaproteobacteria > Lysobacterales > Lysobacteraceae > Stenotrophomonas > Stenotrophomonas sp. SRS1. Next base: position 435,302 of record NZ_JAINFD010000001.1, read on the forward strand.
TCCACAGGATCCAGGGCCGGAACTTTCCCCACCGGCTGACGGTGCGGTCGGCGGCAATGCCGATCAGCGGGGTGAACACGAAGGCACCCAGCAGGCCGATCACGAAGATGATCGTGGCCGCCGTGGCGGGCGGCAACCGGTATACGTCGGTATAGAAGAACGCCAGGTAGGTGATCAGCGTCTGGAAGATCAGGTTGGCGGCGAGGTCGCCCAGGCTGTAGCCCAGCTTCTCCCGGACCGACAGCGTGTGCTCGGGGGTATCGCTGTGGAGGGCATCAATCACGACTCGCCTCCACGGTGAAACGGCTCCGCACCCGGGCATCGGCGCTTGAGCCGCCTATCCTCACTTCGTATGCCCCGGGCCGCACGACATAGGCGCCCCGCGCGTCGTCGTACTCGCGCAGTGCCTGTTGCGCGTCCAGATCGAAGGTCACGGTGCGCCGCTCGCCCGCAGCCAAGTGAACACGTTGGAAGCCGCGCAGCGTCTGCTGTGCATCGCCTGCTCCAGCCGCCAGCCGCCGCACGTACAGCTGCACCACTTCATCGCCCGCGCGTTTGCCGGCGTTCGCCACCTCCACCTGCACCTTGAGCGTGCCGTGGTCTGCGATGCGGGGCGCGTCGAGGCTTGGCTTGCCGTAGTCGAACCGGGTATAGGAGAGCCCGTAACCGAAGGGATACAGCGGGGTGCCGTGGAAATAGCGGTAGGTGCGGCCTTCCATCGCGTAATCATCGAACGCGGGCATTGCCTGGTCTGCGCGGTAGAACGTTACCGGCAGCCGGCCGGCCGGATTGACGTCGCCAAACAGCGCCTCGCCCACGGCGGTGCCGCCGCGTTGCCCGGGATACCAGCTCATCAGGATCGCGGACAGATTCGCCTGGGCCCACTCCACCGCCAGCGCCGACCCTCCGGTCAGCACCATCACCACCGGCTTGCCCGTGGCGTGCAGTGCTTCCAGCAGGGCGCGCTGGGTAGCGGGCAGACGCAGGTCGGTGCGATCGCCGCCGGCGAAGCCCGGATAGTTGACCGTCATCTCTTCGCCCTCGACATCGCCGGTCAGGCCGCCGACGAACACCACCACGTCCGCACTCCGGGCGGCATCGACGGCTTCTTCGAACGGCGGCTTCGCCCCGGGCATGCGCCAGCCCAGCCGCACGCCGGCGTCGCGCTCGGCATCGTAGTACTCCAGCGTCAGCTCATAGGCACGTCCCGCCTGCAGGTCCAGATCGACACCGTCGCTGCGCAGGCGATCACTGTTGGCCCAGTGGTCCAGCACCCGCTTGCCATCCACGTAGAGGCGGAAGCCGTCGTCGGCCGCCGCCTCGATCCGGTAGCGGCCCGATACCGGCGGCAGCAGCTGGCCACGCCAGCGGATGCTGAAGCCATCCTTGGGAATGCCCTGCCCCGGCGCCGCTTCGCCGCGGGCCAGCAGGTTGTCGGTCGGCGAGCCGCGGTCCCAGCGGAACCCGATCTGGGCATCGGTACGCACCAGCGCCGGCGACCCTGACAGATCCGGCGTACGGAAGTACTCACCACGCAGGCCGCGTTCCGGGGAGTCGGCCGAGGGCCGCAGATACGCCGCCTCGATCAGTGGCGTCGCGCTGGGATCGTCGCGCCCTTCGACCAGGTCCACGCCACGCGCATAGCGCACCTCGATGCCCTTCGCCGCATCGCGGATGCCCTGCAGGATCGTCACCGGCGCCGCCGGTGTGCCGAAGTAATTGCCGAGCAATGCCATGGTGTCATCGGCGGTCGGGCCGACCACAGCGATGCGCTTGAGGTTGCGCGGCAGCGGCAGCACGCCATCGTTCTTCAGCAGCACCAGTGATGCCTGCGCGGCCTTCAGGGCCAGCGCATCGTGCGCCGGGGCCTGGTTCACCGAGGCCGGAATCTGCGCCCAGCGCACGCGCTCGGGCGGATCGAACATGCCCAGCCGCATCCGCGCGGTGAACAGGCGCGTCACCGCGTCGTCGATCTCGGCTTCGCTGATCAGACCCTGGCGCACCGCGGCCGGCAGCGTGGCGTACTCCTGGCCGCACTCCAGCTCGGTGCCGTTCTTGACGGCCAGCGCCGCCGCAGCTTCGCGGGTGGGGACGATGTTGTGATGCTTCCAGATATCCACGATGGCCCAGCAGTCCGACACCACGTAGCCCTTGAATCCCCAGTCGCGGCGCAGCACGTCGCGCAGCAGGAACTGGCTGGCGCTGGCGGATTCGCCGTATACCCGGTTGTAGGCCCCCATCACCGCATCCACCTGGCCCTCCTTCACCAGCGCCTCGAAGGCCGGCAGGTAGGTGTCGTACAGATCGCGCTTGCTGGGGCGGGCATCGAAGTGGTGGCGGTCGGCCTCGGGGCCGCTGTGCACGGCCAGGTGCTTGGCCGTGGCGTCCAGCTTGCGGTACACCGGGTCGTCGCCCTGCAGGCCCTGCACGAAGGCGACGCCCATGCGCGCGGTGAGGTACGGGTCCTCGCCATAGGTCTCCTGGCCCCGCCCCCAGCGCGGGTCGCGGAAGATGTTGATGTTGGGCGACCAGTAGGTCAGTCCCTGATAGCGGCCATGCAAGCCTTCACGGACGAACTGGTGATGCTTGGCCCGCGCCTCGTCGCTGATGGTGGTGGCCACCTGCCTCATCAAGGGCACGTCGAACGTGGCGGCCAGCCCGATGGCCTGCGGGAACACTGTCGCCTGCCCTGCCCGTGCCACGCCATGCAGGCCTTCGTTCCACCAGTCGTAGGCCGGAACGCCCAGGCGCTCGATGGCGGGCGCGGCGTTCTGCATCTGGGCGGCCTTTTCCTCCAGGGTCATCTGCCCCACCAGCGCGGCGGCGCGGGTTTCAAAGCTGGCCGATGTATCCAGCCACGACTGGGCGTCGGCGGCGTGACCGGTGCTCGCCACTGTCATGGCAGCGCACAGCGCCAACGTGCGGAAGATGGGGCCGCGACGGCCGCTGTGGAGGGAAGACGTACGCGTCATCATTTGCTCCTCAAAGCGCGCTCGTCGCGCGCGAATGGTCCCAGCAGGGCGCCGACAAAGCCGCCTGCGCGATCCGTACTCAATACCGTTCCGTCCACATCGCCCGCGAGGGTCTGCCAGCCACGCCCGTCGTCCGTATCGAACGCGAAGGCATAGCGCCCCTCGTCACCGGCGATCTGCAAGCGCAGCGATGTGGATGCGGTCACCTCGCGCGTGGCCAACGTGCGGGTCACGCCGCTGCCGTCGCGCGCTTCAAGGAAGATCGCCACGCGGTCCCCGCCGAGGCTGCGCACGCCAAGGAAGTACCAGTACGCCTCGTTCTGGAAGGCGGCAAGGCCTGCCGCCACACCCGCGGCAGGCCGCGTCATGTCGGTGCTGGCCTCGAAGCGCAGGTGCTGCTGGCGACGCCCGAGGAAGGCGGGATTGCGCAGCGTGTCCAGGTTCTCCGGCAGCGGATGCACGGCCAGCGTGCCCGGACGCAGGCTGAGGTCTGCCCAGGCCTGTTTGGGGACGCGTACCTGCACCCATCCGGTGCCAAGCGTGGGTGCATCGAAGCCGTCGCGATCGACGAAATTGCCGGTCGACGGTGCCTGCGAGGCATCGCCCTGCATCCATGACGGTGCCTTGGCCGCATACGGAATGGCCTGCTCTGCCGGCAGGATCACCGGCCAGCCGTCACGCCATTGCACGGGAAGCAGATACGTCTCCCGCCCCGTGTTGTAGTGCCGCGTCTGGTAGTTGCGGCTGGCCAGGAACACGGCCCACCAGGTGCCGTCCGGACCTTCCACGAGGTCGGCGTGCCCGGCATTGGTGATCGGCAGCGGCCGGTCGTCGGGCAGGTCGCGCTGGGTGAGAATCGGATTGCCCGCATACGGGAGGTACGGCCCCCACACCTGGCGGCTGCGCAGAACCACCTGGGAATGCTGCGGGCCGGTACCGCCCTCCGCGTCGGAGAGGTAGTACCAGCCGTCGTGCTTGTAGACGTGCGGCCCCTCGATCCAGATCGGATTCTTCGCCGGCTCCACCCCGCCGTCGATCAACACCCTGCGCGGCCCGACCGGTGTGAACGCGGCCAGATCGATCTGCTGCATCCAGATCGCGCGGTGACCCTCGTAGCGTGGCGGACCGGGCGGAACATCATTGTTCACCAGGTAGACGGCACCGTCGTCGTCGAAGAACAGCGACGGGTCGATGCCATCGATGCTGGGCAGCCAGTGCGGATCAGACCAGGGGCCGGCGGGATCGCGCGCGGTCGCGATGAAGTTGCCGCCGCTGTCGACCGCCGTGGTGACCACATAGAACACGCCGTCGTGGTACTCGATGGCCGGCGCGAAGATGCCACGGGAGACGTTCAGGCCATCGAAGTCCAGCTGCGTGGGGCGATCGATCACGTTGCCGATCTGCTTCCAGTGCACCAGATCGACGCTTTCGAATACTGGAATGCCCGGGAAGTAGGTGAAGCTGGAATTGACCAGATAGAACCGATCGTTGGCGCGGACGATGCTCGGGTCCGCATGGAAGCCGGCCAGGATCGGGTTGCGGTAGTAACCGGCGGGCAGCGGCGCCTCAAAGGCCGCATCGTGACCGGCATACTCGAACCAATCGAAGTACACCGGTGGCGCAGGCGTGGCGGCCAGCGCCGGCGCTGCGGACAGCAGCAGAAGTGCCGCAGCCAACAGCAGGCGCAGCGCGGGTGCGCGTCGATGTCGGTCGTGGGAAAGCCAGTCACTCCAGCGTGGTTGACTCATCGTCCATCTCCCGGTGCGGAAGGAAACTGCAGGGCCTCATACCAGGCCAGCGGGTGCGGCGGTGCGGTTTCGCCGTCAGGCAACGGCCTGCCGCTCACCGACTGGAAGTACGCCACGCTGGCATCGCGCCACCACTGCGCTTCGCGGCGCTGGAGGCTGAGAAAGGCGGCGACCTGCGCATGTCGTTGCGCATCCACCCTGCCCTGCAGGCCGGCCCAGGTCGCCTGCATGCCCTGCACCTGGCGTATGCCCTGCGTGTAGTGCCCGACCAGTTCATCCCACAACGGCCGTCCGGAGGCCATGCGGTGATCCCACGGCACATGGTGGAACCACAGCAGCAGCGGCTCCGGCACGCGCGCCAGATCCCCATACTCCGCGGCTACCTCCGGTGCGTACTGGCCCACCGCATTGCTGCCACCAGCGGTCCTATCGAAGCCGATGCCATCACGATCGGCGCGGTGGTAATAGACCGACGTCCAGTCCGCGCGGGGACCGCCGTCCACCCAGGGGCCCGGCCCGTAGTGGTGCCCGCGCGCCATCAGGTGGTGCAGACCCAGTGGCGTCATGTAGTTCACCGCCGCCTCGCGCGAGTCCATCATCATCTCGACGATGGGCTGTACCACCTCGGGATCCGGCGCGAACGTCATGGCGGCCCACTCCGCTGCGATGTCACGGCTTGGGTGCTGCGGATTCCACGCGAGCCGACCAAAGGCGTACCAGTTGGCCTGATCGAAGTGCGAGCCCGTCCAGGTCCGGTCATTGCCGATGTTGGCCACGCCGGCGATGCCGGTCAGGACCTGCGCCACGGTCGTCCCCTCACCGCGGGCGCGGGTGTCGGCTTGCAGCACCTCCTCGTACAAAGGCCCCAGATACACCAGGTGCGTGGCGAAGCCGAGATACTCCTTGGTGATCTGGACCTCCATCATCAGCGGCGTGCGTGGCATGGCGCCGAACAACGGATGGAACGGCTCCCGCGGCTGGAAATCGATGGGCCCGTTCTTCACCTGCACGATCACGTTGGGGAGGAATGCACCGTCCAGGCCAACAAACTCGGTGTACGCCTGCGTGGCGCGGTCCGCCGGCACGTCGTGCGCGTAGACGAAGGCCCGCCACATCACGACGCCGCCGTGCGGTGCCAGCGCGGCGGCCAGCAGGTTGGCACCGTCCGCATGCGAACGACCATAGTCCTGCGGGCCGGGTTGCCCTTCCGAGTTGGCCTTCACCAGAAAGCCGCCGAAATCCGGAATGCGCGTGTAGATTTCGTCGGCCTTGTCGCGCCACCAACGCTGCACGGCCGGGTCGAGCGGATCGGCGGTGGTCAGCCCACCCAGCTCGATCGGTGCGCTGAAGCGCGCGCTCAGGTACACGCGGATGCCGTAGGGCCGGAAGATGTCGGCCAGCGCCGCTGCTTTGGCGAGATAGCCCGGCGCCAGGCTCTGCGCGCTGGCATTCACATTGTTCAGCACCGTGCCGTTGATGCCCAGCGAGGCGTTTGCGCGCGCGTAGTCCGTGTAACGAGGATCGCGCCATTCCGGCAGGGTCTGCCAGTCCCACAGCGAGCGACCCGCATAGCCGCGTTCTACATACCCGTCCAGGTTGTCCCAGTGGTTGAGTAGGCGCAGACGGAGCCGTGGCGATTCGCGCACATCAAGCGCATCCAATGAGGCGCCGGTCTGCAGCAGTCGCAGCAGATGGAACACGCCGTACAGCACGCCGATATCGTGGGGTGCGGCCACCAGCAGCACATCGTGCCCGTCGATCTGCGCATGCCTGAGCAGGTAGCCCTCGTCACCCAGCGCGTCCATCTCCGTGCGCAGCGACGCGATCACTACCGACGACTGCGGCGTACCCAGCACCACGGTCGGGGTAGTGATCGCCACTGTGTTCATCCGGGGCGCGCGACCCAGCAGGCCGCTGAGGCCGCGCAGCAGCTCCTCGCGTGCGGCACGCTGCGTCGGCGTCTGATCAGGGGCCACGACCTCCCCTAGCTGCGTGCGGTAGTCCGCCGCGAGTGCAGGTGCCAGCGGGGCATAGCGCATCCAGAGGCCGTAGCCGTCCTCCGCGCGAACGTTGGCCGTGAACGCCAGCAATACCGCGGCAGCAACCAGCATCCAGTGACACCGCTCGACATTCCAACGGTGCAGTGGCGTCGCCCCTAAACCTTGTAAGCTCAGGCCGTGCCCGCCTCGCGGCAGCGTGACGAAGAACAAAGGCAAGACGGATTGGACAAGCCGAAGAAATCGGTCCGCCGCAAAACCAGTGGCGTGACGATCGACGAGGTGGCGGCGCTGGCCGGGGTATCGCCGATGACGGTGTCGCGCGCGATCAACCACGGAAAAGTGCGGGATGTCACGCGCGACCGCGTCCTGCGCGCGGTGCGCGAACTGGGCTATACGCCCAACCTGGCCGCCAGTTCGCTGGCCGCCGCGCAACACACCCGCATCGCGCTGATCTACACCAATCCCAGCGGTGCCTACCTGCGCGAGCTGCTGGTCGGCCTGCTGCGGGTTGCCGCCAACGCCGCCATCCAGCTGGTGATCCACTACTGGGACAACTTCGATCCCGACGCCGAACGCAAGGCCGCGCGTGCCTTGGCCGGCCGGGTGGACGGGGTCATTCTGCCGCCCCCGCTGTGCGAATCGCAGGTCGCCGTGAACGAGCTGGTCATGGCCGGCATCCCGGTGGTGGCCATCGCATCGGGGCACCTGAGGGACGATATCTCCTGCGTCCGCATCGACGACTTCCACGCGGGCAAGGAGATGGCTGAACATCTGATCCAGCATGGTCACCGCCGGATCGGCTTCATCCGCGGCCGCAACGACCTCAGCGCGAGTGGGCGACGCTACGATGGGTTTGTCAGCGCCCTGCATGACGCCGGGCTGGAGGTCGACCCCGACCTGGTCCAGCCGGGCGATTACACCTACCGCTCGGGTCTTGCCGCGGCCGAGACGCTGCTGTCCCATCGCCGGCCGCCGACCGCGATCTTCGCCAGCAACGACGACATGGGCGCTGCGGCGATCTCCGTCGCGCACCGGCGCGGCCTGGAGGTGCCCCGCGACCTGTCGGTGGTGGGCTTCGATGACACCTCGGCCGCCACGACCGTCTGGCCGGAGCTCACGACCCTTCATCAGCCCATCGCCTCGATGGCCGATGCCGCCATCGATATCCTGCTGCGCACCATCCGCCGCAGGTCCGACGAGGCGCGCGTGCTGACGGACCATGTCGTGCCCCACCGGCTGGTGATGCGCGATTCGGTCGCTCGCCCCTCCAAGCGTTGAACGCGCGAGGCCCACGCTTGCCGCCATCAGACACCGCGCTCGGAACGTGATGGGGTGGTGGGTCATGGCGCTCTTCCTAGCCGCGGCGCTCAGCGCAGCAGGTACTGGTTGATCAGGTTCTCGTAGCGCTCCTGCCTGCCGCTGATCTGGCGAGGCTCGCCGCCCTTGGCACCCAGAGCGGCCAGATCCGTGAGGCTGAGCGCGCCGCGGGCAAACTCCTTGCCGGCACCGCTGTCGAAGCTGGCATAGCGCTCGGCGCGCCACTGCTCCCAGGGCGAGTCGTTGAGCAGCCCATGGGCGACTTCCAGCCCCCGGGCGAAGGCATCCATGCCACCGATATGGGCAATGAACAGGTCGTCCAGATCAGTCGACTCACGCCGCACCTTGGCATCGAAGTTCAAGCCGCCTTCCAGGCCCCCTTGGCGCAAGACCACCAGCATCGCGCCCACCGCGTCATACAGATCGGTCGGGAACTGGTCGGTATCCCAGCCGTTCTGTGCGTTGCCGCGGTTGGCGTCGATGCTGCCCAGCAGGCCATGGTCCGAGGCCACCTGCAGATCGTGTTCGAAGGTGTGGCCGGAAAGCGTTGCGTGGTTGGCCTCGATGTTGAGCTTGAAGTCCTTGTCCAGACCATGCTCCTTCAGGAAGCCGGTCACCGTCGCGCTGTCGAAATCGTACTGGTGCTTCATCGGCTCCATCGGCTTGGGCTCGATCAGGAAATTGCCCTTCAGGCCGATGCTGCGGCCGTAGTCGCGCGCCATCGTCAGGAACCGCGCGAAATGGTCGACTTCGCGCTTCATCTGGGTGTTCACCAGCGAGGCATAGCCTTCCCGGCCGCCCCAGAACACGTAATGTTCGCCGCCCAGTTCAACGGTCGCCTCGAGCGCCGCCTTCACCTGTACCGCGGCACGCGCGACGACCGCGAAATCGGGATTGGTCGATGCACCGTTCATGTAACGCGGATGCGAGAACAGATTGGCCGTGCCCCACAGCAGCTTCATGCCGGTCGCTTCCTGGCGCGCCTTGGCCAGGCCTACCATGTGTTTCAGGTTCTTCTCGTACTGGCCCACATCCTCGGCGTCCGGGGCCAGGTCGATATCGTGGAAGCACCAGTACGGCACGCCCAGTTTGGTGAAGAACTCAAACGCGGCATCCACCTTCGCCTCGGCCGATGCCAGCGGCGCGCCGACCTCCCAGGGGAAATGGCGCGTGCCCGGACCGAACGGATCATGTCCGGCGTTGCAGAAGGTGTGCCAGTAGCAGACCGCGAAGCGCAGATGCTCCTCCATGGTCTTGCCACCGATGATCTTGCCCGCGTCGTAGACCTTGAAGGCGAGCGGGTTGTCCGAGCCCCGGCCTTCGAAGGGGATCCGGCCGATGCCGGGGAAGTATTCCTTGGCGCCGATGAAGGGCTGCATGCTCATGGTGCGGTGTCCTGTCGTTGTGCGAGGGGTGGCGTAGAAGAATCAGCCGCGATACAGCGGCGTGAGGGCGTCGAGATGGCGCAGAAAACGGGCGTACGCCATGGCGTAGGCCTGGGTGCGTGCCGGATCCGGGCGCGCGGAAAGCTGGGGGGCGAGCGCGACATGCCGGTCAGCGATGTCGGTGATCGAGGCGGTATCGCCGCGTGCACGGCCCACGGCCCACAACGCCTGCAACGCGGCACCGAACGCCGCGCCCTCGGCTTGCATGGGGACGTCCACTGGCAGGCCGAACACATCGGCGACCAGTTGCCGCCACTGCGCGCTGTTGCTGCCACCGCCGGTGAGCACGATGCGCTCGAACGTCATGCCGGCGCGAACGAACGCGTCAAAGCCGTACTTCAGGCTGTAGGTCGCCCCTTCCATGGCGGCACGGTAGATATGCGCCGGCGTCATGTTGGTCGTGTCCAGACCGGCCAGCACACCCTTGCCCAGCGGCAGGTCCGGCGTGCGCTCACCATTGAGGAACGGCAGCATCACCAGTCCGTCGGCCCCGGGCGGCGTGGCCCGCAGGTGGGCATCGCCGTCGCGGGTGCTGAAGCCGAATGCCGCGGCGACCTGCTCGGTTGCTACGGTGCAGTTCATCGTGCAGATCAGCGGCAGCCAGCCGCCGGTCGAGGAGCAGAATGCGGCCCAGGCGCCGTCCGGATCGACCACCGGCGTATCGGCGTAGGCAAACAGGGTGCCCGAGGTGCCCAGGCTCATCGCCAGGCGACCGGGCTCGACGCAGCCGGTGCCGATGGCCGCCATCATGTTGTCGCCGCCCCCGACCGCGACCTTGACGGCGCTGGGCAGCCCCAGTTCGGCCGCGGCGGCAGGGTCGATGTCGTACACCTCATCGGGTGCGGCAATGCGCGGCAGGCAGGCGGTCAGGGCGCGCGCCGGATCGGTGGCGCGCAGCAGCTCGGTCGACCAGGTGCGGGTGCGTACATCCAGCCAGCCGGTGCCCGAAGCATCCCCGTACTCGCAGAAGCGCTGGCCGGTCAGTACGAAGTTGAGGTAATCGTGCGGCAGCAGGATGGTGGCCAGCCGCGCGTAGGCGTCGGGGCGGTGCGTTTTCGTCCAGGGCAGCTTGGAGGCCGTGTAACCGGTCAGGACAGGGTTGCCGGCCAGTGCGATGGTGCGCGCCACGCCGCCCGCCGCCTCCATGATCTGCGTGCACTCGGCGGAGGTGCTGGTGTCGCACCATAGTTTGGCCGGCGCGAGGACCTCCCCTGCCGCATCCAGCGGGACGAAGCCGTGTTGCTGGCCCGAGACGGCCAACGCAGTGATCTGCGATCGCACCGATGGATCAATGGCATGGAAGCACGCGTGCAGTGCCGCGACCCAGTCCGCCGGCTGCTGTTCGCGGCTGCCATCGGCGGCGGAGGTCAGGCTCAGCGGCGCGCTGGTGCTGGCCACCAGGCCGCGCCGGGCAGGGTCGTACACCACGACCTTGAGGCTCTGCGTACCTGCATCGATTCCGGCCACCAGATCCATGTCCTGCACTCCGTTTGTTAAAAAGGTAGCGCTACCATTTCTGTGCGACAGCGTGGTGTTCCGTTACGCCACAACCGGGCCCCGTGACCACACCTGCTGCGCCGCCTTGCAGTACTGTTCGATGAACGCGGCCTGCGACGGCATCGTCGCGACCGCCTGCTCGATCGGCTGCCGGAGCCGCGTCAGCAGCGTGCGCAGGTCCGCGTCGTTGATGGCAGCGGCCAGGGGATGCGGCGCTCCCGGCTGGATGCCCTGCCCCATCAACACGCTGGTCCACGAGTCCACGCGGAACAGCTCACCCGGGTCCTGCCAGGCGTGTGCACGTTCGCGCCATGCGCTCAGCCGGACCGCGAGAGACTCGGGCAGCGCCATTTCGCGACACGCCTTCCACATCGGCTCGTCGCGTTGGTTGGCGTGGTAGTGCAGGATGATGAAATCGCGCACATGTTCCATCTCCTGGCGGCTGACCTCGTTGTACAGGTCCACCAGCGTCGGGCTGATGCCGTCGGACGGGAACAGCTGGATCAGGCGCACCACCGCGCTGATGGTCAAGTGGATGCTGGTCGATTCCAACGGCTCGATGAAACCACTGGCAAGCCCGAGTGCCACCACGTTCTTGTTCCAGGCCTTCAACCGGCGTCCACTGCGGAACGGCACCAGCCAGGGGTCCCGCAGGGGCGGGCCGTCAACATCGCGCAGCAGCTTGGCCTGTGCCTCGTCATCGGACATGTGGCGGCTGGAGAAGACAAGCCCGCAGCCGACCCGATGCTGGAGCGCGATATGCCAGCGCCAGCCGGCTTCGTGCGCGATCGCCCGGGTGTACGGAACCGGCGGCCCGACCGATTCGGTCTGCACCGCAACGGCGCGATCACTGGGCAGCCATTCATTCCAGTCTTCGTAGCCGGTATGCAGGGTCTGCTCGGTCAACAGACCGCGGAACCCGGTGCAGTCGATGAACAGATCGCCTTCGATGACCTGTCCGTCTTCCAGCACCAGCGCCGCCACGGCGCCGTCATGGGCATGTTGCCGGACCTCGCGGATCTTGCCTTCCACCCTGCGCAGCCCGTGGGCTTCGGCCTTGCGCCGCAGGAATTTCGCATAGAGCCCGGCGTCGAAGTGATACGCGTAATTGACCTGTGGCTGGGTCTGCAGCGAGAACCGGTCTGCACGCGAGGCGACGCTTTCCAGGCAGAAGTCGCCCAGGTCCGAGGGCATGCCACGGCGCAGGCTGTCCAGCCAGAAATGATGGAAGGGCGTGGCCCAGGTCCCCTGCCCGATCGTACCGAACGGATGGATGAAGCGATCCCCGGGGCGACGCCAGTTCTCGAACGAGATCGACAGCTTGAACGTTCCGGCCACAGCCTGCAGGAATTCCTGCTCATCGATCTGCAGGAAGCGATGGAACGCCCGGATCGGCGGCACGGTGGATTCGCCGACACCCACGGTCCCGATCTGCTCGGACTCCACCAGGGTGATGTCCAGCTGGTCGCGGAACTGATGGGACAGCGCACAGCCGGCCAGCCAGCCTGCGGTGCCGCCTCCGGCGATGACGACCTTGCGGATGCGTCCTTGCGATGCGTTCGCCACGTTCAATGCGATGCTCCCATCAGCGGTTGAGTCGAGCCAGCAACTGCGCGCGCGTGCGGCGCGCCTGCGTCTCGTCGAACGGTGCCAGTTCACCCCGGGCAGCGTCGGGCAGGTGCTGCCCTGCGCGCTCGCCCGGGCCGAACACGTAGTAATCGAAGATCGCTGCCCACGCCTGTTTCTCGCGTACCGGCAGATCGCGCAGCGCCCACATCGCATGCTGGAGCGCCGGCAGCGGTGAGGGAAGGAAACTTGGCGAGCTGCGCCACCAGTAGTTCACCAGCACGTTGAACGGCTCGAGGCTGCGTACGTGATGCCACCACATGCTCGGAATGAAGATCGCATCACCGGGCTCAAGCACGGCGGTCCGGGCGCTGGCGAGGGCATCACGGAACCGGGGATGGCGCGTGAAATCCGGACGATCGACATCCACCACGCTGACCACCTGTCCCCCCGGCGTGGGGTCCAGCGGGCCCGGGTACAGATTGTCGATCTGCTCCGGCGGAAACAGGGTGAACCGGCGCCGGCCGACGGCGCAGCACGCCAGGTTGTCGGGCGTGTCGAAATGGCAGGATGCGGTCACGCGGTTGCCGATCCAGATGCTCGCCGAGGCGTCGATGCCCTGCCCGGCCAGGCCGGCATCGTTGTACTGCGCGAACCCGGGCAGTGCCCGATCGATCAGCAGCGAGGCGACATAGTAGGTAGGCGGCCGTGGCGCATCGAGGGTCGCGGCAATCTCGTCCAGCACCTGCGTCAGCAGGCCGCGCCGGACCTCGACATTCAACTGCGTGAAATCCGCGGTGTAGAACGGACGTCCGTCGATCTCCGGCCCGCCGAAGGAGTACGGCACCGGCACGCCGGCCTCGAAGCCGCGCAGGTAGGCCATCGCCTGCTGCGTGGAGTGCAGCCCGGCCTGTACCAGCGCCCAGTCGCGGGCGATCCCGCGCAGCACCACCGGTTCCCCGGCGGCCACCAGCGCCTCCAGCGGAAGCGCGCCGGGCTCCAGGTCTTCCAGTGTCTGCATGGCAACGGCGTCGAGCACCGGTCAGTTCCTGCCCGCGGCGGCAGCACTATCGGACATGCGCAGGCGGCGCTGCTTTTCGGCGATCAGGCGTCGCATGTTGTGCAGCGATGACAGGATCAGGTAAGTGCCTTCCAGATAGCCGGCGCGGTTGAGTTCGGCCAGCGCGGGACCGTCCAGCAGGGCCAGGCGGTCACGGTCGATCGCGTGCAGGCCGTTGACACCGATCCGGTGCTGCGGATCGAGCTGCACGTCGAGCGTGATCGGTTGAATCAGCCCGTGTGCATCGAGCGTGGCAAACATCTGCGCACCAAAGGCATGGCCATCGTGAATGCCACGCAGCACGCCTGCGATGTGGTCCAGATAGGGCGTGTTGCCCCCCTGCGGCAGGAACACCGGCTCACCCTGCATCGCGTTGACGCGCGGATGGTCCAGGTCTACGTGCAGCACGGCTTCCTGGGTAAGCTCGCCGTCGATCCGGTTCTCCTGGAAACCGATGAGGAACGGCCCCTTGGCCGCAGCCCCGGGCAGATAGGACGCATTCCAGCGCCCGTCCTGCAGGAAAAGATTCTCGTGCTGCTCGAACCCCAGCAGGGCCACCGACTGCCAGTCACCGGTCGTGGTGTCCTTGCGGAGGAAGAGCGGATATTCGCGCTGCAGCTCGGCGAACTCACTCGGGTAGGCCGGCACCATGCCCACCGCATCGCCGAATTCAGGTCCGAAACCGGTGGTCACTCGGAGGTCGCGATGGGCGATGTTGTTGAGCATTTCGTAACGCGGCATGGTGTTGTCCAATCCCATCAGGAGCCGTGAACAGGTGCCGCTGCCTCTGCAGCGGCACCCACCGTTCAGAACCTGTAACGAACGCCGAGCATGTAACGTGGGCTCTGGTCCGCCAGCTTCACGATCATCTGCGAGGTGCGCGAGCGCCAACGGACGTCCTCACCGGTCAGGTTGATCGCCTCAAGACCGAACGACCAGTGATCATCCAGGGTGTAGTTCACACTGAGATCCCACTGTTCGTACGCTTCCACGTAGTACGGATTGCGACTGGTTCCCTGGTTGGCGAGGATCAGGTACTGGTCACGCCAGTTCCACGCCAAACGTACCGACCAACCATATTTTTCGTACATTAGCACGGCGTTTGCGGTGTCACTGAGGCCGGTCAGCGCGAACTGGTCGATGAGCGGATCGCCCCCGTTGTTGTAGCCGACATCGCCATCCACCAGGGTGTAGTTGGCGAGGACGCCGAAGCCGGTATCGCCGAAGAAGTACTGGCCACCGAGCTCCCAACCGTGCAGTTTTGCCTGGTTCTGGTTGATGGGACGGTTGACGCTGAACTGGTAGAGCGGATCATCGCCCTCCCCGTACAGGTCATAGGCCGCCTCGGTCGCCAGAACCTGCGCGTCGGTGCCGTTATAGGCGCCCAGTCCGGCCGGATTGTTGCGCAGCAACGCCAGCGCGGTGAACAGGGCCGTATCGTTGGCCGAGCAGGCCGCCGCATTGGCCGCACCGACCTGGGTGATACAGGCGCCGCTGTTGAGGAACGCCAATGCGGCCTGCGCATCCGGACCGGCGGTGGGATCCCTCAGCCCATACAGATTCTCCTGCACGATGGTGTTGCCGATGAAGTTGTTGACGGACTTGTTCCAGTACGTCAACGACACGTAGCTGGCGTCGGCGAAGTACCACTCCAGTGCCAGGTCGAGATTGTCCGACTCCAGCGGCTTCAGCTGCGGGTTCTGTGCGGTCCCGCTGGCCCGCGAAGACGGATCGATCAGCACCGAGCCAAACGGTTGCTGTGCGGTCGGGCCTGCGTAGAGGTTGCCGATCGGCGCGCGCGCGATGCTCTTGCCGAACGAGACGCGGGCCTTCAGATCGTCCATGAGGTCGATGCTGAAGTCGAGGTTGGGCAGGATGTAGCTGTAGCTGTTCTTTTCGGTGAACGGCTGTTGCTCATCGGACAACACCACGCGGAAGTCGTTGTTGGACTGCCATTCGATGGCCTCCGGGATGGCGATGACGGACGTTGACACCACATCGGTGGTTTCGTAGCGCACGCCCAGGCGGGTATTGGTGCGCAGGCCGCCCAGCTCGCCGTCCAGCTCGACCTGGAAATAAGCCGACTTGGTCTTCTCCTCCACCAGGTTGTCGGCGGCGCGCTGCGGGCTCACGCCGAGACTGGCGCCATAGTTGTCCGCCGCCCATTGCGCCAGGCGGCCCGCATCGCCGCGCCAGGCGGTGAAGCTGTTGACATTGAAGTCGTTGAACAACCCGACAATGTTGACCGGCTGCAACAGGTCCATCAGCCCGTTGGCCACATCCCCGTCAACGTTGGCCACGCCCCAGTCGCCCAGGGTGTTGTAATTCTCCGCGGCCTGGATCCGGTGGGTGGTCTGCTTGCTGGAGTCGACGCCAAACTGGAAGCGCCCCCGGTCGAAGCTCCATTCACCGTCGACGCGTCCCTGCTTGATCTCGCTGACCTGGGTCTGCGAATTGATGCGCAGCACCTGCGAACCAATCTCGCCCGGCACGAAGCCGGGGTTGACCACGCCGTTGGTTTTGGCGATGGCATCGGCCGTGCTCGGGTACCAGACCTGGGTGCCCACGGGCAAGCCGTTGTTGAAGTTCATTTCCTGCACCCAAGATCCACCGCAGTGCGGCCCGCTGGTGCAGTTGTTGGTGCCGGCGATGCTGCTGAAGATGGAGCCGCCCCCGGTGAGCGGATCGTTCGGCCGACTTTCGTTCTTTGAATTGTGCGCGTCGAAGGTCAGCTTGAACCGGTCGGTGACGTTCCACAGTGCATTGAAGCCGAGCGATCCCAGCTTGTACTTCTGCATGCTGCGCTGCTGTTCAAGCCCGAAATCCTTGATCCCGGCGATTTCACGGATATAGACCGGGGTTGCGACCGCACCGCTGGTGTCGAACGTGACATCGGTGTAGTTGCTGTTCTGCAGCCACATGCCCTGTTCGCCACGATTCTCGGTGATCTCATTCGTCGAATAGGTGTAGTCCAAGGTCAGGGTCACCGCATCGGTCGGTGCGAACTGCAGCACCGCCTGGCCATTGATGCGCTCACGTTCGAACTCGGAGAACGCATAGCGGAGGTCGTTCGGACGCCCGTACAGCGCGCCCACCGCCGGTGCATTGACCACGGTCGGGTTGCCGGGCATCGTGCCGGTCCACGGCTGGATGTTCCAGTAGTTGTTGGTAGCCTGCACCGAGCCACCCTTGCGCTTCTGGTAGCTCGCACTCACGCCAACGCCGAAGGTCTTGTCCGGGTTGCTGTAGCTGAAGATGCCGGACAATTCGGGCGTCAGGTCGCTGTCGAACGGCTGGCTCTGGTCGGAGACGACCTTGGCACCGGCACTGGCGACGGTGCCGTCATGATCGAACGGGCGTCCGGTCAGGATGTTGATGGTGGCGCCGATACCGCCGCTGGGGACATTGGCCTGGCTGGTCTTGTACACCTCGATGCCATTGATGGATTCGGCGGCCAGCTGGGCGAAGTTGAAGGCACGGGTACCTCCGTCCACACCGCCGATGGCGACCTGCCCGGACGCGCCGAACGCATCCGCGCCCGGCATCTGCCGCCCGTTGAGCGTGACCATGTTGAACTGTGGACCAAAGCCACGCGCAGTGACCTGTGCACCTTCACCATCACGGCGTTCGATGGAGATACCGGTGATGCGCTGCAGCGACTCGGCCAGGTTGGTGTCCGGGAACTTGCCGATGTCCTCGGCACTGATGGCATCCACCACGCCGGCCGAGTCGCGCTTGATGTCCATCGCCTGGCTGAGGCTGTTGCGGATGCCGGTGACCTGCACGGTGTCCAGCTGTGTCGGGCTGGGCTGGCCCTGCGACTGGGCCACCGGTGCGGGCGTTGGCGTGTCCTGGGCAAATGCGGGATTGATGACCAGGACGCCACCGACAAACGTAAACATGGCCCTGGAGGTGAACTTCGCCAGCGTGCGGCTCATGAACGAGCCCCCCGGCCTTGGGTACGACGGAACGTAGAAGCGCTCATGACTCTCCCCTCTGACATAACGATCGAATGGATGTACCGCCCCTCCTGGGGGCACGTACGGGCGATGCCCGTCTTCCACACCGAACATCGCAGCGCGCTTTGTGCGCGTGCTGCGACTCACACTCGCTTTCAGGCTTGCCAGAACAGCCGCGTGGTAAAGGGGGGGGTACCCGCTGGCCTTACCCCGGCACAGTGGTAGCGCTACCATCACGTCACGGGCGCAGACTAATCACCCGCGGTCGCGCTTGTCATCATGCAGCGCAGCAAAGGAGTCCACGTCGTGAAGCACAGCCCCAAAGCGGCCCGCCGCAAGGCAAGCGCCCTCACCATCGATGATGTTGCCGCGCATGCAGGCGTCTCGGCCATGACGGTGTCGCGTGTGATCAACGGCCATGCCGGCGTGCGCGAAGGCAACCGCGCGCGCGTCATGCGCAGCGTGCGCGAACTGGACTACCGGCCCAATCTGGCGGCCAGCACGCTGGCGGCAGCGCAACACACCTGCATCGCGTTGATCTACACCAACCCCAGCGCCAGCTACCTGCGCGAACTGCTGGTCGGCGCGCTGCGCGGCTCCACCCGGGCCGCGGCGCAGCTGGTGATCGCTACCTGGGATGAGCTGGGCGCCCAGGCGCGTCGCGACGCCGCGCGGCAACTTGCCAGCAGCGTGGCGGGCGTGATTCTTCCTCCGCCCCTGTGCGAATCGAACGACCTCGTCGACGAATTCGTGACCGCGGGTATTCCCGTCGTCTCCATCGCCTCCAGCCATTTCAGCGACAGGCTGTCCTGCGTGCGCATCGATGATCGTCGCGCCAGCCACGAGATGGTGTCGCATCTGATCGCGCACGGGCATACCCGCATCGGCTACATCACCGGCGATCCGAACCAGACGGCCAGTGCGCACCGCTGGCAGGGCTACCGCGATGCGCTCGCCGATGCAGGGATCGGCTACGACGACGCACTCATCCAGCCCGGTTACTTCACGTATCGCTCGGGGCTGGAGGCGGCCGAACGGCTGTTGGCCCTTCATCTGCCGCCCAGCGCGATCTTTGCCAGCAACGATGACATGGCGTCGGCCGTGGTTTCCGTCGCGCATCGTCGCGGCCTCGATGTGCCGCGTGATCTGTCGGTGGTGGGCTTCGATGACACCTCCGCCTCCACGATGGTGTGGCCGGAACTGACCACGATCCATCAGCCCGTGGCGGAGATGGCCGACACCGCCATCGACATCCTCCTGCGGGAGATCCGACGCCCCGCCTCCTCGGTGCAGGGCACCATCAATCAGGTCCTTGCGCACCAGCTGGTCACGCGGGCGTCCGTCGCCCGTCCTACACGGTCGGGATCACGGCAGCTGGCACCTGGCGCGAGGCACGCAGGTATCGCAGGTACTTCCCGATGAAGATGCCGGTGAACCCACCTGACAGCAGCAGGTAAGCGGCACGGAAACCAGCATCGACGTTGAGCGATGGGGACACGGACAGCGCGACCTCGAAGCCGTACTTCACCGCAAAGGTGACCAGCAGCAACGGCAGCAGGCTGTAATCCGCACTGCGCCACAGCGTCCCCGACGCCGCATTGAGCGTCAGCGTTGCCCGCCGCAGCAGCAACCACCCCAGACCCATGCCCACCGCGATGCCCACCAGCCACTCGCCCCAGGCCTCCCAGGACGCGCCGAAGCGATGGGCCAGCGACCAGAGGCCCCACGCGGTGAACAGCGCCGGCACGATGGCCAGTTTGGCAAGCGAGGTTTCACCGGGCTTCATGGCCGCGACGCCACGGGTGACCAGGAAGATCAGGATCGCCCAGACCCACACGGGGGTATTCGACACGAGTTGCTGCAGCATGCTCACAGGACGTCCTTGATGTAGAGGGGTGCCGGCCATGGAGTGCCGTGCGGGAGTGGCAACATTCTCGCGTTGCACCCACCCATCACAAGTGACAGCTGTCAGGCATCTGGGAGTACAGGGCGGCTCAGCCCCGCCGCATCAGGATCATCTTCTCCTGCGACATGTCCCGCATCGTGTACGGAATGCCCCCGGTGCCGTAGCCAGACTCGCGGCGGCCGGCGAACGGCATCCAGTCGGTGCGGAACGCGGTGGGGTCGTTGATCATCACGGCCGAGGCATCCAGCCGGTTGGCGGCGCGCAGGGCGATGTCGATATCCTGCGCGAACACGCTGGCCTGGAATGCGGTAGGCAGGGAGTTGGCGCGCGCGATCGCCTCGTCGAGGTCGGTGTAGCGATAGACGGCCACCACCGGGCCGAAGACTTCCTGCGTGGTCACCCGCGCGTCGCTGGCCGGATCGAGCAGCACGGTGGGCTGCAGTGTGGTCTCGGAAAGTCGCTTGCCGCCCGTGGCGAGCTGCGCGCCGCCGCGCACGGCCTCCTCGATCCATTCGGCGACGCGGTCCGCCTCGCGCGGCTGGATCAGCGGGCCCACCTCGGTGTCCTTCAGGGTCGGGTCGCCGGTTCGCAGCCGTTCGACGCGCGCGATGAGGGCCTCGGTGAAGTCGTCGGCAATGTCGTGGTGGACGAAGATGCGCTGCGTGGACACGCATACCTGGCCGGCGTGGTAGTAGCCGCCCTTGACGATCGGCTCGATGATTCTGCCCAGGTCCGCACTGCGGTCGACGATGGCCGGTGCCACCCCGCCGTGTTCGAGCGCCGAGCGTGCGCCGTGTGCCAGCTTGGCGTGCAGCGACCACCCTACCCTCGCCGAGCCGATGAAGCTGAGGAAGGCAATGCGCTTGTCGGTGGCCAACGCTTCGGCCAGGTCATTGCCCTCCGGCAGGAAACTCTGGCACCACGCCTCGGGCAGTCCGGCCTCATGCACCATCGCCACGAATTCGAGGCAGGACAGTGGCGTCGCGGACGCGGGCTTGATGATGACCGGGCAACCCACTGCGATGGCCGGGGCCAACTGGTGGACGATCAGATTCAGTGGGTGATTGAACGCCGAGATCGCCGCAACGACGCCGATGGGTTCGCGCGTGGTGAAGGCCCAGCGCGCTTCCGACGCGGCCGACAGCCCCATCGGGATTTCGCGGCCGGCGAAGTTGCGCAGTTCGTCGGCGGCGTTGTGGACGCCATCGATGGCGCGCGTGGTTTCAACGATGGCATCCGGCAACGGCTTGCCACCCTCGCGTGCAATCTGCAGGGCCAGATGGTCGCGCTTGGCGTCCATCAAGGCGGCAAGTCTGCGCAGGATGGCAATGCGCTGGTGCGGATGGAGCCAGCCGTCGCGGTTCTTGAAGACCCGCTCGGCGGCGTCGAGCTTGCGCTCCAGCGCTGTGGCAGTGTCGAACCCGATCTCGGCGATGGGCGCGCGGTCAAAGGCCTGTACGACGGTCAACATCTTGAGCTCCTCTCGGAAGGATCAGCAGTGGCGATCATGCGCAGCCCACATCCGGCGTGCGGTTGCGCAGCTCATCCACCAGCACGCGGGTGTTTTCGGCATAGTCGATCGGCACATCCAGAACGTGGACGCCGCCGCCAGCGAAGGCGGCTTCGATCATGGGCACCAGGTCGCTTACCGCGGTCACCCGGCTCCCTTTTGCGCCATAGGCCTCGGCATACTTCACGAAATCCGGATTGCCAAAGCGCATCCCGAAATCCTCGAAGCCATCCACCGCCTGCTTCCAGCGGATCATGCCGTAGGCGCTGTCGTTGAGGATCACCACGACCAGGTTGAGTCCCAGCCGCACGGCGGTTTCCATCTCCTGCGAGTTCATCATGAAGCCGCCGTCACCGCACACGGCCATGACGCGGCGTTTCGGGTACAGCATCGCCGCCATCATGGCCGACGGCAGGCCGGCCCCCATCGTGGCGAGTGCGTTGTCGAGCAGCAGTGTATTGGCGACATGCGTGCGGTAGTTACGGGCGAACCAGATCTTGTACATGCCGTTGTCGAGACAGACGATGCCATCCTCCGGCATGGCCTCGCGCACGTCATGCACGACCCGTTGCGGCGTGATCGGGAAGCGGTCCTCCTCGGCGCGGTCGTTGAGACGGGCGAGGATCTTCTGGCGCAGCGCGACCATGCCTTCGTCCGCCGTCAGGCGGCCGTCCAGCCGCTCGGCCAGGGCATCCACCGAGGCGCCGATGTCGCCCAGCACTTCGATATCCGGATGGTAGACCTGCTCGACAGTGGCGGACTGGAAGCTGATATGGATGACCTTGGGCCCACCACTGCTCTTCATCAGGAAGGGCGGCTTTTCGACGGTGTCATGGCCGATGGCGATGATCAGGTCCGTGCGGGCGACGGCTTCGTGGACATAGTCGCCTTCGGAGAGCGCGGCCGTTCCCATGTACAGGTTGGAGCCGCCGGTGACGGCGCCCTTGCCCATCTGCGTGTTGAAAAACGGCAGGCGGGTCCGCGCGACGAACGCGGAAAGCGCTTCGGTGAGCCACGGGCGGCTTCCGGCCGCGCCGATCATCACCAGCGGTCGTTTGGCGGCCAGGATGGCTGCCTCTGCGCGGTCGAGCGCGGCAGACGGTGCGATCGGACGCTCCAGCGGATGGACTGGGATGACGGGGATATCCTCCACCTCCTCGCCGGCGACATCCTCTGGAAGCTCCAGATGCACTGGCCCGGGCCGCTCTTCCATGGCCACGCGGAAGGCATCGCGCACGGTGGCCGGAATCGCGGCCGGGCTGACGATCTGACGCGTCATTTTCGTGAGCGGCTTCATCGAGGCCACGATATCCACGATCTGGAACCGTGCCTGCTTGGCGCTCATCACCGGCTTCTGCCCTGTGATGAGAATCATCGGCCACGCGCCGAGGTGGGCATAGGCCGCGCCAGTGGAGAAATTCAGCGCGCCGGGGCCGAGCGTGGCCAGGCAGACGCCCGGCCTGCCCGTGAGCCGGCCATGGGTGGCGGCCATGAACGCGGCGGCCTGCTCGTGGCGGGTAAGCACCAGCTCGATGTGCGAGGTCCGCAGCGACTCCAGGAAGTCCAGGTTCTCCTCGCCCGGCACGCCAAAGATGCGGTCTACGCCTTCGTTCTCCAGCGCCTTGACCAGTAGATCCGAGCCCTTCTGCATAGCGTCGATCCTTTTGGTGAGGATGGATCACTATACCCGGGGGGATTTCAGGGTTTGGTGACAGCCAATTCCCCCTGTGAAATCATGCAACGTTGGCCGTGCGGCGAGCGTGTGTGTTCAAGCGATTCTTCAAGAAAAACAGTACGAAGGCGGCGGCGACCGCTGCGCTCGACGTGCGGAGTAAACGCCCTTCTGCGGGAGAGATCCGCGTGGAAGGCGTGACCGAAACGCTGTTCCTGTCTCCCTTGCCGGTGTACACCGGTCAGGTCCAGGGCTCCCGTCGACAGTTCTCGGACATCAATGAGGTGTTCCTGGATCTGGGCGGAAGCAACTGGGGAACGGTAGAGGGCGTCAAGATGCTGGCCCGTGGCATCGTCGGCCTGCTGGTGTTGGCGTTCATCGTGCCAGCGCTCATCATGCTCTACCTCGTGCTCGCCTACCCGGGGAACTTCCCGGCGCCGCTGGCGGAGTTGAAGATGTTCATCCAGGTCTTCTCCGCTGGCGCGCTGCTCGGCCTCCTTCCGTTGGGAGCATTCGCTTACGGAATGTTCGGCGACGAGTTCAAAGGCGCAAAGCCCTACCCGGTGCGCTTCAACCGCCAGCGTCGCGAGGTGTGCTACATCGACCGCAACAGCGGTCGCGCCCTGATCGTGCCCTGGGAGAGTGTCGTTGCCTGGGTGTCCAATGCACAGGGCGTCACCCCGTACGGCGCGACGCGCCAGTACACCTTCGGCATGGGCCTGGAGGATGAGGAGCGGGACACCGTGCAGTTTGTCCTGCTGCCACAGCCCAGTGATTCGCACTCGCTGGGCCTGTGGGCGTCGATCCGGAACTACATGGAGGACGGGCAGTTGTTCAACGCGCCCAATCCCTGGTTCCAAGCATTGGGCCTGGTCCCGACCGAGGATCGGCTGAAGCCCTATGAGGGCATGCACACGTTTGAGATCGAGCGCGAAGATGCGCGCGCGATGGGCTCCCTGGATGATGGCGGTGACGACCTGACGCCTGAGCAGCGGGCGCATTACGGCTACGACAAGCGCTCCTGGTGGCCGCTTCGTCGCTGGTATCTGTGGCGTGTGCTGACCTTCTGGAAGCTGCCCTATGTTCTTGCGGAATGGACCCATCGCAGGGGGCGGCCCGCGATGCCGGAGCAGGTGACGGCGTGGTCGCAGCCGTTACCCGAGACGCAATGGGCCAAGCCCAGCGCCACGCTGATGAAAGCCAATCAATTGGTGAGAACGCTGATGGACAAAAAGGGCGCGGCATTCGTTGACGCGTGCAAGGCGGCCGGGTTGCACTGAGCCGACGTCATGGTGGTGATTCGTCGTGGCGCTGCAATGCGGCGTTCAATCGCTCCGTGACCAGATCGATCACCGCAGCGGCGGCCAGAGGCAGGTGTCGGCGGCTTGGGTAGAGCACATGCATACCGCGGCCCGGACGCCGATACATGGGCAGGACTGGGAGCAGCGCACCCGTCGCCAGATCGTGGCGCGCGATCGCGCTGGGCAGCAGTGCAATTCCCAAGCCCGCCAGTGCAGCCCGGCGCAAGGCTTGAATGGTGTTGCCACTGAATCGCGTGGCGACCTCCACCCGCACATCCACGCCGTCTGGCCCCGCCAGCGACCAGCTGACGCTTCCGCCCTGCTGGGAAAAACAGACACCTTCGTGCTGGCCCAACTGCTGCAGGGTCTCGGGGGTGCCCCGTGCGGCCAGGTAGGCCGGGCTGGCGAACAGACCGCCGTATCCGGACGGCAGGATCTGCCGTCCCACATAGGCGGAGTCCTGCGGCTGTCCGCCACGGAAGGCCACGTCGATCCGGTCGCCAATGAGATCGGCCTTGGCATCGCTCAGAATGAAATCAAGCCGCAGTTTCGGATGCTGTTCGAGGAACTCGGCCACCCACTCCATCTCGAAGAAGTGGAAGAAATCCGCAGGGGCCGCGATGCGCACGAGCCCCGCGATCTCCTGACTTCCCATCGACAGATCCACGCCTGCGCTGCCCAGCGTGTCCACTGCCTCCACGCAGCGCGCATGGAACTGCTCCCCGGCGGCGGTGAGCACCAGCTTGCGGGTGGAGCGTTGCAGCAGGCGCGTGCCCAGCGCCTGTTCCAGGCCCTGGATACGCCGGCTCAGGGTGTTGGGCGCCATTCCCATCCTGCGCCCTGCCTCGGCGAAGCTTCCGCAGCGGACCACTTCCACGAAGAGCGCGATGTCGTTGAAATCAAACATGCGCCTTATTACCACCTCAAATGGACGACTGCAATCCCATTGCGTCGTCTAATCAAAGCATTCGACGGCGCCTATTGTTGGACGCTCGGCAACGGTGCGCACCTGCTAACGCAGGTACCGCTGCCCGCCCTGTCCCGCTCTGGAGTCACCGATGAACGCCCTTCGCCACCCCGCTCAGGTCCTGGCCTTCGCAGAACCCGCCCCCGAACCCCTGCGGGCGGGTGAGCCGCGCCCCATCGTGTTCCGTACGCGCGGTAGGACCCACGGCCCGATCACGCGGCTGTTCAGCCCTGGCGACCTCGGCCGCCTGCTCAAACCGTTCGTCTTCCTGGACCTGTTCCGCCTCGATGCGAGCGAGGATGCCCCAGCCTTCGGCATGCATCCGCATTCCGGCATTGCCACCCTGACCTATCTCATCAACGGCGAAATCGCGTACGAAGACTCGACCGGCCAACAGGGCGTACTGCCCGCCGGGGGTGTGGAGTGGATGCGGGCGGGCAACGGTGTCTGGCATACCGGCGCGGCCCTCGGTCACGCGAATGCACTCGGATTCCAGCTCTGGATCGCACTGCCTGCCGAAAGTGAAAACGCCCCGGCCCAGAGCCAGTACATCGCGCCGTCGCAGATCGACCTGAAAGGCCCGGCACGGGTGCTGCTGGGCCAGTTCGGTGCCGCGGACAGCGTGATCGAGCCGCCCTCGAACATGACCTACCTGGCCGTGACATTGAAGGCCGGTGAACGCTGGCGCTATTCCCCGCCGTCGGGCCATACCGTTGCGTGGCTGGCGTTGAGCACTGGGCAGCTGGCGGCACCCGAGCCGATCCACGCCGGCGAACTGGTGGTGTTCGAAGCGAGTGAACAGGCCATCGACGTCGACGCCATCCACGACACCACCTTCGTGCTGGGTTCTGCGGTCAGCCACCCACACGATCTGATCACCGGCACGTACTCCGTGCATACCAGTGCACAGGCCCTTGCCCAAGGCGAAGCGGAAATCCGTCGCATTGGCCGCGAGCTTCGGCGCGACGGCGACGTCGGCTGAACCTCTCTCCCCATCAACAACGAGATCACCCCATGCAACCGTCCAACCACCTGCTCTCCCCTGCCGTCATCGGCCATCTTGCCCTTCCCAACCGCATCGTCATGGCGCCGATGACGCGCAGCCGCGCCGGCGACGGTGATGTTCCTACGCCCCTGGTCGTCGAGTATTACCGCCAACGTGCCAGTGCCGGGCTGATCGTCACCGAGGGTTCGCAGGTCTCGCCACAGGGCAAGGGCTATCCCCGCACACCCGGTATCTTCTCTGCGGCCCAGATCGCGGGCTGGAAGGCCGTCACCGATGCCGTCCATGCGCAGGGTGGCCGGATGTTCCTGCAGTTGTGGCACGTCGGCCGGCTCTCGCATCCGCTGGTCCAGGCCAACGGCGAACGGCCGGTCGCACCGTCAGCGCTGGCGCCCGACGGGGAGCTCTACACGTCCGAAGGACTGAAGCCGTACGAGGCACCGCGCGCACTGGCCAGCGATGAAATTGCCGGGGTGGTCGATCAGTTCCGCGTGGGCGCCGAGAACGCCAGGCTGGCAGGATTCGATGGCGTTGAACTGCATGGCGCTAATGGTTACCTGATCGACCAGTTCCTTCGTGATGGCGCCAACCTCCGGACCGATGGCTACGGCGGTTCTGCAGAGAACCGTGTCCGCTTGCTGCGCGAGGTGGTGGAGGCCGTGATCCCGGTGTTCGGCGCGGATCGCGTTGGAGTACGGCTGTCCCCGGCGCTGAACGTCTTCTCGATGAGCGACAGCGATCCGCAGGCCACGTTTGGACATGCAGCCGACGTGCTGAGCCAGTACGGGCTTGCCTACCTGCATGTGATCCAGGCGGCGAGCGTCCCGTTCGATTTCGCCGAACTGAAACAGCGCTTTGGTGGCACCTACATCGCCAACGGCGGCTATACGGCCGATCGGGCTGAAGCGGCGCTGATCGCTGGGGAGGCAGACATGATCGCCTTCGGCACCCCCTTCATCGCCAATCCCGACCTGGTCGAGCGCATCCGCCACGGGAATCCGTGGACGGCGCCGGATCCGGCGACGTTCTACCAGGGCGAAGCGCGCGGCTACACCGACTACCCGGTGCGGGCCTGATTTACAACCGCATGCCCAGCCAGATGACGGCTTCCGTCGCGCCGGACACGACAGGGCCGAGCACCTTGGGCCAGAACGCGCCTGCCTGGCTATGCGCCAGGGCTTGATCGTGATGCTGTTGCTCGTCCGCAATGATGGATGAGATGGCCAGCACTGCGGCAGGGTCATGCCCTTCCAGCACCACAATCTGGTGCTGGAGGTGGCGCAGCACCACACGCTCTACGGCTGTCGTGGTTGCGGAAATAGCCCCTCGCCCCAGCAGGCCGGTCGCGACGCCGAGGACAAAACCACCCACGCCGCAGAGCCAGTAGCTTCGGCACCGAGGACGACCGCGTCGCTGCAGCTCCGCGCCGAAGACGGCGCGATGTCGTTCCTCGTGCGAACGGAACTCACGTAGCTCATCCACCAGTGCGGGTGCGGTCAGCCGGGCCAACAGAATCTGTCCGGTGTAAATCGCAATGGCACCATGCTCCCCAGCATGATTGACCTTGATGATGCGGTCGCCCAGATCAGGGCAGACAGAGTGTGCAACGACGTCCATGTGAGTCCTGACCATGTGATGTGGGGCCCTGGATGCTGACGATACCAGCGGCAGGCGGGTCGATGCAGCCGACAGCGTTCTTCCGGGAGGAGGTGCTATCGGGCAGGCGATTGCTCCGACGTTCCGGCGTCCAGCGCCTTGCGCTGTGCGTCGTTCCAGGCCTCTCCTTCGGCGCGCGCGCGGGCATCCAGCTCCCGGTTCTCCCGATCAATCGCCTGGTACTGCGCCCAGACCTCCGGCGTGATGGTTTCCAGCCGATTGTCTGCACGCAGCTGGATCGAGGGCGTGTGCCCCATGGAGACCCTGAAGTTATCAAACAGCCATTGCCTGCGCGCCTCCGGCGAGGCGTACAGCAGGTCAGGCTCTGCGTACTGCTGCATGGGCAGCGCCTGCTCTGCGAGGGACGTGTCCGAGGAAATCCGGGCAAGCCTGACAACAAGCCGCTCATGCTCCCGGTCTTTCTGATACAGCGCTGCGACGTCTCCCTCGATCCAGAGCACGTACCAGTAGCCTGCAATCGGATGGCGCTGGAAGGGGTGCTC
Organism: Stenotrophomonas sp. SRS1; assembly: GCF_026130205.1. Classification (NCBI taxonomy): domain Bacteria; kingdom Pseudomonadati; phylum Pseudomonadota; class Gammaproteobacteria; order Lysobacterales; family Lysobacteraceae; genus Stenotrophomonas; species Stenotrophomonas sp. SRS1. Next base: position 463,384 of record NZ_JAINFD010000001.1, read on the forward strand.
CCGGATCAGGATCAGGTCGCCGGGTTCTTCGTAAAGCGTTTTCCATCCAGCGGGTGCCGGGCGGATGGAGCAGTCGACCGTACCGGTCATGAGTTCCTCCACCCTCGGCGTTCCGCCGCTGGTGGACAGGCGTGTTGTCCAGCAGCGCAGGCTGTCCCGGTTGTGTGACGCGAGCAGCACCGCGTGGTCGTCGAGGACGACCGCATCGGTATGGACGAAGCGATCGTCAGCGGCGCCAGGATCTTTAAGGAGTGCTGCGAAAGCCCTGTCGGAGAGCTTTCCGCCATCGACATACAGCTCGAACGTCGTGTAGTGCTGGTACTTGCTGACGTTGATATCCAGCCTGCTTTCGGTGACCGCCACGACTTTCAGCGTGTCCGACGAGAGCACCGTTTCACGCTTGGTTCGCGTGCAGCCACTGGCAAGCAAGGCCGCTGACAGCAGCAGCACGGTAGAACGCATTGCGGTGCTTGTTTTCACGTTCATCGTGATGCGGCCTGCCGTGCCTGTACGGGTGGAGGGTGGTATCCGTACAAGCATAGCGGTTGAGAAGGAGTGCCGTTACAGCTCCGGCGGATCCGCGTTGAGGACCTGCAGGGACGCGCCGGTGGTGTCGGCGAGCACGTGTTTGTCAGTGACCAGCAGCACCACGCCCGGGCGCAGCAGTGGCTGCAGTTGGGAACGGAAACCCGGTGGCAGCAGGATCTTATCCTCCTCTGCCCGGGCAACCACCGTTCCGCTGGCCGCTTCCTGTCCGGGGATACCGATCTCCACCCATGACGGAGCCGTTGCCGGTGCAACGCCATCGGCGACCATGAAAGCCCGCGTTCCCGCTGGCGCCGCCCCGTCGCGGAAGCCCACCCTCGCCCGCCCGATCTCCTTGCCATCACGATACGCAAACAGCCTGCCGTCCGAGGTGCTCAGCAGTAGCGACAACACGCCGGTCGGCGCACGTTCCGGCTGCCAGCGGAACTGCTCCTGCACGCCCAAGGGGGCGGCCAGAACTTCCTTGCCGGTACCGGGATCGATCGGACTGGCCACACGTGGATGGACCAGCTCTGATGGCGACACGCCCTCTTTGGCGATCACCACCACCATCCCCATGTTGGTCGCACCGAACAGAAGGCGCGCGAATTCGGTGGGCAGGTGCACGCAGCCATGCGATACGGGGTAGCCGGGCAACCCGCCGGCGTGCAGGGCCACGCCATCCCAGGTGAGCCGCTCCTGGTAAGGCATGGGCGCGTCGTTGTACTTGCTCGACCGGTGGTCCTTGTCCTTCTGCAGGATGGTGAACACCCCGGTGGGCGTCTCATGCCCGGGTTTGCCGGTGCTCACCGTCGAGACCGCGACCAGCAGCCCGTTGCGGTACACGTAGGCCCGCTGCTCGGTGAGACTCACGACCACGGCCATCGGCCCCATCGCCTTCGCGTCGCCGCCCCAGACCCACTCGCCAGGGTGCAATGCCGCCGGCACGGTATCGGCCGGACGGGACGTCTTCGCGCCCCACGAAGGTACCGCCAGCGCGGTGGGCGCCACGGCGAGCAGGGCAAGCAGGGCCAATGCAATTCGGGTCATCACAGTCCTTTGGATCGACGGGTCACGCTTTACTGTTACCGGTGTCCGATGCCCAGGCAACCCCGCGCCGCACGCGCGCTCACCGATATCACCCCATCCGGGCAGGCTGCAGCGGCGCATGTATCAAAGTGCGTCAAATGGTAATATGTCTCATTCCCACCTTCGATTCCCCCCTCCCCCGATGCCCCTCTTTGCCCGCAACGTTCTTTCCCTCGCCATCGCGCTCTCCGGCAGTACTGCCCTTCACGCAGCCGAGGTCGACACCCCGCCGGAGGTGAAGGAACTGGACAAGGTCCAGGTGCTGGGGCGGGCGCAGACCCTGTATCGCGTGAATGACGCGGCGGTGGGCACCCGAACGGATACCCCGCTGGACCTGGTGCCACAGTCCATCCAGGTGTTGCCCCGCGAGCTGATCGACGATCAGGCCGCGCGCCAGGTCACCGATCTGTATCGCAGCATCAGTGGCATCAGCTTCTTCAGCTATGCCGGTGTCACCCTGCGCGGCTTCCGCCAGGAGAATGTGCTGTATGACGGGCTGCGTGGTGATCCCTACGCGGGCTTCTCGGTGCCGCAGCTGTTCAACATCGAGCGCGTCGAAGTGCTGAAGGGTCCGGCCGGCGCGCTGTACGGTGGCGGTGATGCGGGCGGCGTCATCAACTATGTGACCCGCAAGCCGTCGGCCAAGGCCGAGCGCCGGGTGGAGGTGCAGGTCGGCAACAACGATTTCCGCGCCGCCTCCGTCGAAGCCACCGGTGCACTGAACACCACCGGCAGCGTGCGCTACCGCGCTGGCCTCTACAGCGACACCGAAGACGGCGTGCGCTGGAATACCGACAGCGAAAGCGTGATCGGTGATGCGTCGATTGCGTTCGACGTGGGCGAGACCGGCGAGCTGGTGCTGCAGTACACCGACATCACGCAGAAGCTGGGGGGCAATCGCCTGCGCGGCGTGCCGGTGAACGATGCAGGCACCTTCCTGACCGATCGCCGCTGGAACCACAACGAGGCCACCGACTTCCTCGATATGGATGCCAAGGTGGTGCTGGCCCAGTACCGTTTCTCGCCCACCTCCAGCCTGGATCTGGACGTCGCGGCGCGCTGGTTCGAGAACAACGAACACCAGATGTACCACGAGCCGATGGGCCTGATCGACCGCGATCGTGATGGCACCGCCGAGTGGATGACACGCCAGCTGCGCAACCAGATCCGCGCCAATGACGCCTTCGCCGCCAACGCCAACGCCGTCTGGCGGCTCAGCACCGGAGGCGTGGACCACAAGGTGCTGTTCGGCGCCGACGTGTACCAGATGGACGCGGACTTCAACGCCCAGACCGCGAACAGCGCGGACCTCGCTCGCGGTGCCGGCCCTGTCCCGGGCATCGACCTGTTCAACCCGGTGTATGGCGTGACCTCCTATCACGACTACAACCTGGCCGCCCTGCCCTGGCGTGCGACCAGCACCCGCAGCAAGCGGTATGGCGGCTACCTGCAGGACGAGATCACCCTGACCCCGCGCTGGCACATCCTGGCCGGGCTGCGCTGGGATGGCTTCAAGGATGACGATCGCATCGCCGGCAGCAGCGTGGATGGCGATGACATCAGCTGGCGCCTGGGCAGCACGTTCGTGGTCCGCGACGGGGTAAACCTGTATGCCAACGTGGCCAGCGGCTTCGTGCCGCAATCGGCAGCCAACCAGAATGCCGCCGCCGGTGGGCCGTTCGATCCCGAGCGCAGCCGGCAGTGGGAAGTGGGCATGAAGAGCCTGCTGGCCGAGCGCATCACCCTGAACCTGGCCGCGTACCGTATCGAGCGCAGCAACATCGTGCAGGCCACCGGCGCGGTGATCGATGGCGTGAACCAGCTGTCGACGCTGGGGCTGGTGCGCAGCGAGGGCATGGAACTGGACCTGCTGGCCGACGTGACCGACCGCTGGGTGGTCAATCTCACCTACGCCTACAACGATGCTGTGGTGAAGGATGCCGGCACCGGTGGCATCACCAATGCGTCGGGCGATCGCTTTGCCAACGCACCACGCAACAAGCTGGGTCTGTGGACCCGCTATGACTTCCCGGCGATCCAGTCGGCCGTGGGCTTCGGTGCCGACCATGTGGACGAGCGCATCAGCCTGGATGGGCAGACGGTGAAGCCATACACCACGTTCGATGTCAGCTGGAAAACGCAGTGGCAGCAGTGGCAGTTCCAGGCCAACATCAAGAACGTGTTCGACAAGGTCTACGCGGCCAGCGGCTTCACCGGGCGCACGGGCCATTTCCCGGGCGAACCGCGTCGTGTGTATGTCCAAGCGGCCTATACCTTCTGATGAACGCCACGCGCCAGCCTTCGCCAGCGCCCCTGCCCGCCCTGCCCGCAACCGGTGGCGGGCGTCGGCGCTGGTTCGAGCTGCACAGCTGGATCGGGCTGAAACTGTGTCTGTTCATGGGCTTCGTCTGCCTGACCGGCACGCTCGCGGTGTTTTCGCAGGAGATCGACTGGCTGCTGCACAAGCCGATGCGGGTGGCCGACGGTGGTGACACCGCCAGTTGGGGACGCATCATTTCGGCTGCGCAGCGCGCTCGGCCGGCTTGGGAGCTGGAGGGGATCAGCGCCGGGCACACCCGCTTGTTCGCGGCCCGCGCGCAGATGCGCCTGCCCGATGGCCGCAGGCGCTTTGTGTGGATCAACCCCTACACCGCGCAGGTCACCGGCGACACCGGCTGGTTCAATGTGCAGCGCCTGCTGCGCAACACCCATCGCCATCTGATGCTGCCGGTCATCTATGGGGTGCCGTTGGTGACGGCACTCTCGGTGCCGTTGCTGCTGTCCTGGCTGGGCAGTCTGTACATCTACAAGAAATGGTGGCGCGGCTTCTTCAAGCGTCCCGATACCGCGCGCCCGCGCCGCCTCTGGGGTGATCTGCATCGCTTGGCCGGCGTGTGGTCGATGTGGTTCCTGCTGCTGATCGGCATCACCGGGGCGTGGTATCTGGTCGAATCCCTGGGTGGCGATGCGCCGGCGGCCCCGGTCACGCGCCTGGCCGATGGCGACGCGCCACCGCGCCCCGTGGACCCTGCGGCGGTGGATGCCGCCGTGCGTCACGTATCGGAGCAATGGCCAGCGTTCACGCCCACCGGCGCGCTCGTGAGTCGCGATGGTCGCGGGCTGGTCCTGATGGGTGAGGCCACTGCCTGGCTGGTGCGCGAACGGGCCAACAACATCGCGCTGGATCTGCAGGACGGCACTGTGCTGGGCCGCCATGACGGCGGCGATCTGGGCGTGCACCAACGCATCGCGGAAATGGCCGACCCGCTCCATTTCGGCAGTTTCGGCGGCTGGCCGATTCGCCTGCTGTGGTTCGTGGCCGGTGCCCTGCTCACCTCGCTGTGTTTCACCGGCGTGTACATCTACGGCCTGCGCACCGCCGATGCCTTGCGTGCGCGTGCGCGAAAGGCGGCGGTATGAGCCAGCGGAAGACACCCGGTCCCTGGCGTGCCGCGTGGCGTGGCATGGGCCGTTGGCGATGGCTCTGGCTGGTGTTGCTGCTGCTGTGGCTGGGCTTCCTGCCGGCGGAGTTCTCCAAGTAACCCGCCCTGCGCGGCACCCGAAGGTGCCGCGCGTTTCATCAGGCGCCGATCAGAAGCTGTAGTCCAGCGACACGCCCACCGTACGCGGCTGCATCATCACCGCGTTCCAGCGGCGGTAGTTCTGCGCCGTGCCAGCGGGAATGGTCCTGCCGGCGGCGACGTAGATGTCCTTGTTGGTGAGGTTGGTGATGAAGAACCGCACGGTCGTGTTCTGGCTGCTCACTTCGGCGGTCAGATCGACCGTGGTGTAGCTGGGCAGCTCGAAGGACTGCGCAGACGCCACCGAGGCCTCGCGCTCGCCGTAATAACGCAGCGCGCCGCCGACACTCCAGCCCCAGTCGCCACTGGTGGGGAACTGGTAGTCGGCCTGCAGGCTGCCTGCCCACTCCGGTACCTGCGGCAGCTGCGCACCGGATTCGGCCTGATTGGCGCCGCCCGGACGCGCCGGCGGAATCGGCGAAGTCAGCTGGGCATCGGTATAGGCCAGGCTGGCACTCAGGCGCAGGCCGTCGACGGGCATCAGCGCGCCGGTGAATTCCACGCCCTGGCTGCGTGCGCTGCCGCCGTTGACGCCATAGGAAATGCCCTGCGGGGTGAGCAGGTTCAGGCGGATGTCATCCCAGTCGATCCGGAACGCAGCCACTTCGATCAGCGCACGACGATCCCAGAAGTGACTTTTCACGCCGGCTTCGTAGTTGATCAAGGTATCGGACTTGACCTGCGAAGGCACATCCGGCGCGGCCGGCAGGATGGGGTTCGGGCTGCCGGCACGGTAGCCGGTGGCCACACGCAGGTAGGCCATGGTGTCCTCGCCCAGGAACAGCCGCGGGCTGGCGCTCCAGGTGGTCACGCTTTCCGACGACTCGGTGACGCGCTGCACGCCGTCGCCGCCCAGCGGGCCGCCCAGCGTCTGGCGGAAGACCTGATCGTTGCGCGCATGGCGCACGCCCAAGGCCAGATCGAAGCGATCGGTGAACTTCCAGGTGGTGTTGCCGAACAGCGCCTTCTCTTTATAGCTGGTCAGCACGGAGGCCTTGAACAGATTGAGCACCGGGGCGAACGCCGGGCTCAGTGCGCTGCCATCTTCGATATAGGCCGCGTCCTCATCGGTGTAGAACGCGCCGACCTGCCACTGCAGGCGGCTGTCGCCCTTGGAGGTCAGGCGCAGTTCCTGGGTCCACTTCTTGAGTTCGATGTCGGTGTCGAGCGCGGCGTACGCCATCACCGGGCCCACGCCGGGGCGCTGGCCCAGCAGCGGAATGTACTCGACGGACTGGTCCTGCAGGCGCCACGAGTTGGATTTCATCCAGCTGCTGGCAGAGGTGAAATCCGCCCAACCCAGATCCCAGTCCACCGTCAGCCCGTAGACGTCGTACTTGATCGTGCTCGGCTGCAGGAACAGATACTCGTTGGCGTAACCCGGCAGCTTCGGCTTGAAGGTGACAGGATCCAGTGCCACGGTTGCGAAATTGTCGCCCTTGTTCTCCTGGCGCATCGCGGTCAGCAGGACGTCCACGGTGTCCGAGGCTTTCCACAGCAGCGAGACGCGACCGGCATTCTGGTGCACATCGTTGGTGTCGCGACGATGCAGGACGGTGTTGTCGATCCAGCCGGGGCTGGTCTGCTCGGCGTAGCTGGCGCGCAGGGCCAGGGTGCCCTTCACCAGCGGCACATTGACCGCCGCGCGCTCGGAGTGCCCGACCCGACCGCCGTCGTCCACCACGCGCATGGTGGCGCCTGCACGGCCAGCGAAGTACTCCAGGTCCGGCCGCTTGGTCACGTATTTGACCACGCCGCCCAGCGCACTCGCGCCGTACAGCGTGCCCTGCGGGCCACGCAGCACTTCCACGTTCTGTACGTCGTAGGGCAGCAGATCGAACATGCCCGAGGTGGCGCCGGACAGCGAGCCATTGGCGGTCAGCGGCACGTCGTCCACATAGATCGACGTGGCGGCGGTGTTGCCCATCGGGGTAATGCCGCGGATGGAGATCGTCGAGCGGCCCGGCGCGCCCAGGCTGGTGACCTGCAGGCCCGGCACCAGTCCGGCGAGGTCGTTCATGTTGTTGACCTGCAGACGGTCCAGCTGTTCTTCGCTGATGACGCTGATCGACATCGGGATATCGGTCACCACTTCCACGCGTTTCTGTGCGGTGGCGGTGACCGTGCCCAGGGTATGCACGTCGTCACGATTGGTTTTTTCAGCGGCCACCTGCGCCATGACCGGGGCGCTGCAGCCCAGGGCGAGGATGCCTGCAGCGCAGGCCAGCGACAACGCGTTGATTCGGGGCGAACAGTGACTCATGTGATGAGACCTCGGTAGCGAGCAGGAAGCCCACGGCAATGGGCACGAAGTGCGGCAGTCAGGGCGCCCCGGGGTTCAGGGGCATGCCGGCCTGGCAGTGACGCTCCTGGGAAATGATGGATGCTTATAAGCCCATGTAGGACACAATAATCCTGTTCAGAGAACTGTCAATCCCGCGTCGCAACATCGACATGAAACTGTGTGCCAGGACGGCTCCCACTCCCACGGTCAGCTGCCCCAGACGGCCTCGTCGCACCAGATCGTGCCGTCCCGATACACCACGCCGGGCGTGCGGTCCTGCTTGAGGAAGGTCGGGCCATCCAGATCGACCAGGTCGCACAGTTGGCCGACCACGAAGCCGGGCGCGGCGCCCAGGCTGCTGCACACCATGCAGCCGACCATCACGCCCAGCCCAGCTTCCCGCGCCGCGGCGGCGATCAGCAGCGCCTCGGTGAGACCGCCGCATTTGTCCAACTTGATGTTGAACACGTTGAAGCGACCCTTGAGTCCCTCGACGTCCGCCAGCGTCAGCGCGCTTTCGTCTGCGGCCAAGGGAATGGGCGATGCAAACCCGTCCAGATCGGACTCGCGCCCGCGCGCCAGCGGCTGCTCGATGAGGGATACGTCAGCGGCGAGCATGGCGGTCACCAGACGGTCGAGATCGGCGATCTGGTAGCCCTGATTGGCATCCACACCGAGCCACACGTCCGGACGCACTGCGCGGATGGCCTCGACGCGGGCAATGTCCAGATCCAGATCGCCGGTCAATTTGACCTTGATCGAGCGCGCCTGCCGATATGCCAGCGCAGCGGCCGCCATGGCCGATGGCGCATCGGCGCCCACGGTGAAGGTCGTCGGCAGCGGTCGCGGCGCCGCGAGTCCGGCAAGCGCCCAGACGGGCCTGCCCGACTGCTTTGATTCCAGCTCCCACAGGGCGGCGTCGACAGCATTGCGGGCACCCCCTGCCGGCAGGATCGAACGCAGTTCCTCGCGCGTGGGGTGTGCCTGGATCGCATCGCGCGCCGCTTCAATCTGGGCGCGCATGCTGTCGAGGTCTTCGCCAAGGTAGTAAACGCCGGTGGCCTCGCCCCGACCGATATGCACGCCGTCATCCAGGGTGACGAGGATGGCCAGCCGGCTGTCGAACACGTGACTGGCAATGCGGAAGGGGGCGGCCAGACGAAGCGCATCCACCGCGATGCCGAGTTTCAGGGGGGCCATCAGGCGTTGACCCCGGTTGCAGCGGGGTCACGACTCAATGGGGGCGTTGCCAATAGCGTGATCGAGCACATCTGGTTTCCCTGCCTCAAGGTGAGCATTTCTCACATTGAGACAGTAGTTCTCCATAAAGAGAACTGTCAATGGGCGCCGCGGTCGGCGCCCTGCCTGCGCATCAGGGCAACCTCACTCGACGGCGCAGCGGCCGGAGCGAGCGCGGCTGCGATCCGCGAGACATGCTTGTTCCAGTCGAACTTCTGACCTTCCGGCGTCCAGCCCAGCCGCACGATCACCGCATCCTGCGACGGGATCACGGCCACGATCTGGTGGTTGTGGCCCATCGCCATGAAGGCATCGGGTGGAACGTCCTGCAGCACCTTGCGCCCTTCTTCATCTGGCGCCGCCCGGTTCAACCAGAGCTGCGCGCCGTACGAGGGGCGCGGTGATGCGGGGGTGGGGGTCAGGGCGAACGCCAGCCATTGTTTCGACAGCAGGCGCTTGCCACCCGCTTCGCCGTGGTTGAGATGCAGCAGCCCGTAGCGCGCCCAATCGCGAGCCGTGGCGTAGCCATAGGAACTGCCGACCAGCACGCCCGATTCGTCCGGCTCGATCAGCGCGCTGCGCATGCCCGCCGGCTCGAACAGACGGGTCTGCGCAAACCGGGTCATGCCTTCCAGCGTGCCGCCGGTTGCGTCGAAGACAATGCGCGAGAGGATGTTGGTGGTGCCCGAGGAATAGCTCCAGTGCGTGCCGGGGGCGTGTTCAAGCGGCATTGCGGCGGCCAGCGCGGCCATGTCGCCCGCCTCGAACAGCATCTTGATCGACTCGTTGCCTGGCTTGTAACTCTCCACGAAGGTGAGCCCGCTCGACATCGTCAGCAACTGGCGCAGCGTGATGGCGCCCCGCGGGTCGCCCTTGCCCTGCCACTCGGGAACCGGTGCCGGGTCATCCAGCTTAAGCACGCCGTCATCGACCAGCAGGCCGACCAGCGTACCCATGATGCTCTTGGTGGCTGACCAGCCGAGCATGCGGGTGTCCTGATTGAACCCCGGCGCATAGCGCTCGGCGACGATCGCCCCACCCTGCACCACCACGATCGCCCGGGTGTCCGGGTAGCCGCCCACGTTCTGCTCCGCGAACGCCGCACTCACGGCCGCATCCAGTGCGGCGCGGTCGAGCTTCGTCTCGGCGGCCGCCTGCAGCGCCGGAGCCGGCAGGTCACCCTGCGGCCAGGGTCGTGCCGACAGCTGCCGCAGCGGTGAGAGCCGTGCGGCCTGGGCATCGAGCGTCTTCAGCGGCACATCGCCGGTGGTCAACGTACAGCCGACGGCCGGTCGATGCAGCGCGGTACGCGTGGCCGCGCCAGGCGCTGAAGCGGTGACCGTCCCGGCCTTGCGATCAACCGACAGCGCCACCGCCTTGGTAAATGGCGCCAGCGCGTGGATGTCGTCGCGCAGTACGTCAGCCTCGGCACGGTTGGCCACGAAAATGCCAGCGCAGGCGATCTGTGCGGAGACCGCCGTGCCGAGATCGTCCGCGCTGGTGATCGGTGGTGCGGCCGCGAGTGCCGGCGCGGACGCGGCGAGCGCGAGGGCAAGAAGGCTGCCGCCGGTGGAATATCGGATCATGAATTGTGTCCTGTGGTAGTTGGGGCGCGCACGTGGATCAGCGCGTGCGGCAGGGGTGGCGCAGCGCCGAGCCGGCCCGGGCGCCGGTGTGCTTGCCGCCCTCGAAGCTCACCACACCGTTGACGATCACGGTCTCGATGCCGGTCGGCGCGCCGGCGGGCGCGTCCCAGCTCGCCACATCGTCCAGTGTGTCCAGATCGAACAGCACGATATCGGCGCGCATCCCCTCGCGGATCAGCCCGCGATCGCTCAATCCCATCCGCTGTGCGGGCCAGCTCGTCATCTTGCGGACCGCGTCTTCCAGCGTCAGTACCTGGCGTCGCTTCACATACTCGGCGAGGATGCGCGGGAACGTGCCGTACGCGCGCGGGTGCGGCAGGCCGATGGCGCCGTCGCTGCCGTAGTTCACCGCCGCGGCGGCATCACTGCCGATGCTGACCCAGGGCTGGCGCAGCGCGAGCTGCACATCCGCTTCGCTGATCATGAAATACAGCGCCACCGCGCGATTGGGCAACCCTTCCAGCGCAATATCCCAGGCGGCATCGGCCGGATCCAGATTCAGCTCGGCACCGATCTCGGCCAGCGTCTTGCCGTGGAAGCGCCGGTACTTCTCACTGAAACTATTGGCCAGACGCACGTTCTGGAAACCACCCGACGCGTGTACCAGGTTCGACCAGCCCGGCATCGAACCGGCGGCGACCTCCTTCTTCATGCGCTCGCGCACCTTGGGATCGCGCACGCGCTCGATGCCCTTCTCGAGCCCATCGGCCCAGACCCAGCTCGGCGCGATGATTTCCAGCCCGGTGCCGCCTGCGGTGTACGGATACAGATCGGCGGCTACATCGACCCCGCGGTCGCGCGCGGCATTGATCGTCGCCAGCGCCTGCGGCATCAGCTTGCCCCACTCCGGTGCATAGGCTGCCTTGAGGTGGAAGATCTCCACCTTGACGCCGCCCTTCTCGCCGATCTCGATGGCCTCCTCGATGGCCTTGACCACGCCCTCGCTCTCGTCACGCATATGCGTAGCGTAGAAGCCGTCGCATTGCGCGGCCACTTTGGCCAGCGAGATCAGATCCGAGGTGCTCTGGAAGCTGCTGGGTGCATAGATGAGGGCGCTGGAGATGCCGAACGCGCCGGCCTCCATCGCCATCTTCACCTGCTCGCCCATGGCCTCCAGCTGCTTGCGCGTCGGCGCACCGGCGGCATCGCCCATGACATGCACGCGCGCCTGGGTGGAGGAGTAGTACGTGCCGAAGTTGACCGCGATGCCCTGCGTTTCAAGCTGCTTGAAGTAGCCCGGCATCCCCGCCGCAGGCACCGGCGGTCCGCCCTCGCCGCCGATCAGTGTGGTCACGCCCATCCGCAATTTGTTCTCGGCCGCGCCGTCCTTGAGCAGCGCCGCGCCGGACTGATCCATCATGTCGATGAAGCCCGGCGACACATAGCGCCCCGTCGCGTCGATCTCGCGGGTGCCCTGCCCGGGGACTTGGCCCACCTGGACCACGCGCCCCTCCTTGACGGCCACATCGGCACGGACCCACGGATTGCCGGCACCGTCGAGCACGCGTCCACCGCGGATCACCAGGTCATAGTCGGCGGCGGCCGCGTTGGCGGCGAACAGCATCGATACGCCCGCCCACAGCAGGGTGCGCTTCATCATTGCATCTCCTTGTTGGTGCGCGCCTGCGCACGCACGTCATCCACGACCTCGCGAACCGCATCCACCACGCGATCAGGCTGATCGATCTGGATGTAGTGACCGGAATCGCTCACGATCTGTTGCCGCCCGCGGCTGGACAGGGCGGCCTGTTCGGCATGCAAGGTGCGCCATTCCTGCTTGAACCGGGCGCCCTCCTCTGCCGTCAGCCCCATCTTTTTCAGCTCGTCGGGCTTGAACGGCTTCAACGCGGTCAGCACGATCACCGGGCGGTCGCCAAACGAGGTGACCGCCCGGGCATCGTCCATGGTGCTGTCGAAGCCGTCGAGCTCAGCGGTCGCGCCCGTGACCGAGGCACTGGAGAAGGCGGTGATCTCCGCGGCCTCATCCTTCGGGCGTGGACCATGATCGGCGCGCGAGAACAGGAAGCGCACCAGGCCGGTCCGGGACAGTGCCGTGGCGGTATGCATCAACAGCGACACCTTCTTCGGGTGGACATCGATGCTCACCACGCTGCCGAGCCGGGCGATCTGATCCGGATGCGAGGGGTCGACCATCACCAGCCCGGCAACCTGCTCGCCGTAGCGCCCCACATAGGTGCGGGTATACGGCCCGCCGATGGAATGGCCGACCAGCACCAGCGGATCGGTGATGCCCGCACCTTTCAACAGGGCGTGCAGGTCATCGGCCACGGCTGACGCACGCTGCGGGGTGTCCTTGGCATCGCTGCGCATGATGCCGGCGCGGTCGTAGGCACAGGCGCGGGTGAAGCGGGCGATCCGGTCGTGCACCCGGGTCCAGTCCATCGTGCCGCCCGTGCCGAGGCCGGACTCGAAGATCACGGTCGGGGTGCCACTGCCGCGACACTCGATATGCATCTGGCGTCCGCCGACATCAACCATCTGGCCGCGCAGTGGATGATCGGTCGCCGCGCTCCGGCGCGCCAAAGCCTCGTAGACCACCCCGATGAGGGTGAGCAGGACCACGACCGCCAGCAGACCGAGCACGATCCACTTCACCCACCGACGAAACGGCCGCCAACCCTTCACTGCTGTCATGTCGTGCTCTCTTGAATGGCGTGCTGAAGCCTGCGTTGGGACGCAAGCGGTTGAGAATCCTGTGACCTGGCTGCCCTGCCAACGCAAACGATGGGGATGGATTCAGGCCCACATAGGATATAAGCGTCCTATTTGGAGAATTGTCAATGTGCAGTGCGGGCACGAGGCCGGTCCGTGAGCCGCTCCAGAGTGCACGCCGCCCAGCGCCAGACTGCGACAAACCGTCGCAATTGAGCACAAAACGGGCATTTTCGCCGGGAATCCGACGACCATGCCTTACCATCGGGCCGGTGCATACGTCCCTCCTCCACCGCTGGCTTCATGCCTGGGCCTTCCTGGCGATTGCGCTGGTGATCGTCGCGCCCATGGTCAGCCGGGCATTGGCGCCGGTGACCGCGCCCGTCATTGAAGCCTCGCCTGCACCCCATTCCCATGCGGCGCATCACGCCATGACGGATGCCGACGCGCACGCGGGCCATCACGCGCATCACGATAAGGATCAGGGCGAGGCCCGCCCCGCTGCCGAAGCGCCTGCCGATCCGCACGCCAACCATGACATGGGCGTGGACTGCGAGTACTGCCTGATCGCGGCCCGTCTCATCAGCCTGCTCGTGGCGCTGCTCCTGCTGCTGACGCAGTGGCCGGCCGTGTTTCGATCGCTGTCAGGTCTGGTCGAGCGTCGTCGCGCTCCCGCTCACGGCACCCTCGGCGCCCGCGGCCCACCTGTTCTGGTCTGCTGATCCGGCACGGATCCGGTGCAGCCTTGCTGCGCCCTGCCGGCTCGTGCCCAACGCTCTGCGCCATCCGGCCCGTCGGCCGGACCTTGTCCCTGCCCCGGTCACGCTGACCGCGGCATCGAATGCTGTGGACCATGACACCTTCTTTTTCGTATCGACCTTTGGCCAAGGCCATCACGGCCGTGCTTGCCGCTGCCCTTCTTCTTCCCGCCACCGTCGCTGCCCAGAACGGTACCGTGCTGACCCTGGGCACCGTGCAGGCGCGTTCGGCCGCCGAGCGCGAGCTGTCGGCCCGCTCGGTATTCACCTCGGTGGATCTCATCGGCGGCGATGTCCTTCAACCGCAGAAGGTCGACCATAGCTGGGAGCTGCTGATGAATGCCCCGGGCGTGCAGGTCACCCAGTTCAAGATGGGCACCGACGCCGGCCGCTTTTCCTTCCGGGGTTTCAACGGCGAGGGCCGTATCAACGCGGTCAAGCTGCTGATCGACGGTATTCCGAGCAATGACAATTCGGGCGGCATGCCCTACCTGGATGCGGTGTTTCCGCTGGACATCGCCGCGCTCGAGATCGTGCGCGGCACCAACGATGCCCGCTACGGGCTGCATGCGATTGCCGGTGACGTGAATGTGTTGACCCGCCAGGGTGGCAATGACGGCCAGCTGAGCATCACCGCCGGCAGCTTTGGCACGCAGGATATGCAATTGGCCAAAGGGTTCGAAAGCGGCGCCTGGTCACAGAACTATTTCGTCGGCTGGCGCACGTCCGACGGCGAGCGCGACCATGCCGATGGCACGCAGCGCAGCTTCGCCGGCAAGTGGTTCTACACCGACCCTGACGGCCGGTGGCGCGCAGGGCTGACCAGCCGCTACTACAAGAACGCCGCACTGGAAGCCGGCTACCTCAGCTATCCGGAGGTGCAGGCCAATCCGACGCAATCGCCGGCCTACGCACGCGATGACCGCAGTGAGCGCGAGACGGTCCAGACCGCCGTGCACATCGATGGCGCACTGGGCAGCGACTGGAGCTGGAACGCCAAGGCCTACCAGAACGACTATCGCAACCAACGCTGGGTGACGTTCACCGCGGGGGGCGCTCAACAGGAACGTTTCAACGATGAGACCCATCGCGGCCTGCTCTTGAACACCACCTGGCGCCCGGACTCGCGGCTGGCCGAGTTCGTCCTCGATGCCGGCGTGGATGGGCAGTGGCAGGACAACACGGCCCGCCGCTACAGGACCGTCGCGCGCGAGCGCCAGGCGACCCTGCGCGATTGGGACTACACCCTCGATACCCGGGGTGCCTACGTGCAGGCGGTGATCAGGCCGATGGACGCGCTGAAGATCGTGCCCGCCTACCGGGTCGATCGCATGTATGGCGACTTCCACAATGGGGCGACCGGCCTGCGCGCACCGGTGTACGACTATGGCCTGATCAAACAACCCAAGCTGAGTGTGTCCTACGATCTCAGCCCGACCACGGTTGCGTACGCCAACTGGGGGCGAACGTTCCAGATCGGCAGCGGCAATGGCGCGTATCGAACGCAGCTGAACGATCTTGCTCCGTCCCTCAACGAAGGCTGGGAGGCCGGGATGAAATGGGCGCCCGTGCAGGGGCTGCAGACCCGCATCGCGTACTGGGAGCAGCGGGCCAGCGATGAGGTCGCCACCGTCCTGGGCGTCAATGGCGTGGTCGGGGCCAATGAGGTCGGCAACGTGGGCCAGACGCTGCGCCGCGGTTGGGACGCCCAGCTGACGTGGCAGGCCAGCGCACAGTGGCGCGCCTGGGCCGCGTACTCGCGGCAGAAGGCGGTGATCGAGGTGCCCGACCCCAGTGCGCCGCAGACCCGCGGGCGGCAGATCGAGAACGTGCCGAACTGGCTGGCCAGCGCGGGTGTGGACTACGCCCCGACGGCCGACTGGGCCTTCAGCGCCTGGGGCAATGGCCAGGGCGACTACTTCGTGGAAAGGACCAACACGCTGGGACGCTACGGCGGCTATGCACTGTTGAACCTGAGCGCCACGTATCGGCTGGACGCGCGCAACAGCCTGGCCCTGCAGTTGAAAAATGCGACAGATCGTTTCTACGTGTATGCCTGGTACGACAGCGGTTCCTCGGGTTACTCACCCGGTGACGGCCGGGCGCTGTACCTGAGCTGGACCCGGGAGCTCTGACATGCCAACCCCTGCTACCCCGCGTGCATCGGATCGCTGGCGTTTCTACCGCGCGGTGTGGCGGTGGCACTTCTATGCCGGCCTGTTCGTGCTGCCCTTCATCGCCTGGCTGGCGCTGACCGGCGCGGTATACGTCTACCAGAAGCCGATCGATCGCTGGATCCATCACGATCTGAAGGTAGTGCAGAACGCAGCGGTGCCACCCTCGCCTGCCAGCGCCCAGCTGGCGGGCGTCAACGCCGTCAGTCACGGGGAGATCTTCCGTTACACCACCCCGGAGTACGCCGACGGCAGCATCGAGATCGGCGTACAAGAGGCCGACGGTCGACGGCAGGTCTACTACGTCGAACCGGGCACCGCGCAGGTGCTCGGGCACCTGCCGGACAAGGGAACGTTCTCGGGCGTGGTGCGGCAGCTGCATAGCCTCGATCTGCTCGGTGATTACGCCAGTGCCCTGATCGAGATCGCCGCCGGCTGGGCCATCCTTCTGGTGGCGACCGGCGTGTACCTGTGGTGGCCGCGCGGACAGAACGGTGGGATCACCACGGTTCGCGGGCAGCCGCGACAGCGGCTGTTCTGGCGCGACCTGCATGCGGTGACCGGCGTCTGGGTGGGCGGTGTGCTCGTGTTCCTGGCCGTGACCGGCATGCCGTGGTCGGTGGTCTGGGGCAACCAGGTCAATGCCTGGGCGAACGGTCACGACTATGGTTACCCGGCCGGGGTGCGTGTGGACGTGCCGATGTCCGCGCATCGGCTAGCCGACACCACCACGCCAGCGTGGTCGATGGAGCAGGCACAGCTGCCGGTCTCGGCGGTGCCGCATGTCCAGCACGCCGCTGCCGATGACGGGCATGCCGCACATGGTGGCGGCCCACTCGGGGACCTGTCGCCGCAGCCCGGCGCGCTCGGCATCGACGGGGCCATGCGCCGGTTCAACGCACTCGGCCTTGCGCCGGGTTACAGCATCGCGCTGCCGCGTGGGCCGATGGGGGTTTACACCGCCTCGGTCTATCCGGAGGATCTTTCGCGCCAGCGGGTGGTGCATCTGGACCAGTACAGCGGCCGGGTTCTGCTGGACATGGGCTACGCCGATTACGGTGCACTTGGGCGTGGACTGGAATGGGGCATCAACGTCCATCTCGGCAACGAGTACGGCACGGTCAACCGTGTGGTGCTGATCGTCGCGTGCGCAGCGATCCTCCTGCTCTGCCTCAGCGGTGCGGTGATGTGGTGGAAGCGGCGGCCCATCGGTGGGATCGGCGTGCCGCCACTGCCGAAGCACGGGCGAAGCGTGGCGGGTGTCTTCGTGCTGCTGTGCATCGGTGGCGTGGTGTTCCCGCTGGTGGGCCTGTCGCTGTTGGTCGTGGGTGTTCTGGATTACCTCGCCACCCGTGGCTGGCGCCAGACGTGAAGACCCACACTTCACGCGGCGCACACTACTCTCTTGCCGTCACACCCCATGGAGCTGCCCCTCGTGAGCCGGCATTGGCCGCCAACGCGCGCGTTAAAAGGACTTACCTGTTTTTCCCTGATTCTATTGAGTGGCGCGGCCATCGCCCAGCCCGCACCGGACGGCGCCGCGGTCCCCGCCTTGGATTGGCAGCAGTCCCAGCAGCGGCTGGAGCAGGTGTCCGATGCCCTGGCCGCGGCGGATGCGTCGGTGCGCAACAAGCAGGACCTGCAGGACGCCACGCGTCTGCTGCGTCTTCCAGAGATCACCGGTGAAGTGCGCCGGCTGCAGTTCCAGAAGACCCTCACCCTGCCCCTGGGCTCCTTGACGCCGGTCGCTGAGGCGTTCGGCATCGACTCGCCGTTGCAGTTCACCGAGCGCGATTGGCGCACCCGCCCGGTGGTCACGGCGGTGTTGCCGCTGTACACCGGTGGCTTGATCCCGGCGGCCCAACAGGCCGCAGCAGGCGCGACCGACCAGGCCAGCGCCGAGCGCGAGTCGCAGCGTCAGTCGCTGAGCGTGCAGCTGGTCCAGGCCTACTTCGGCCAGCGTCTCGCCGAGCAGGCCGTGGACGTGCGCCGCGAGGTGCGCGATGGGCTGCAGCAACACCTCGACGATGCCCAGAAACTGGAACGCGAAGGCTTTGCCACCCGCGCCCAGCGCCTGCAGGCCAACGTCGCCCGCGACAAGGCCGAGCGCGAGTACCAGAAATCCCTGAATGATCTGGAGACGCTGAAGGCCGCATTGGCCACCCTGCTCCGCAGCGGTGGCGACGTCCGCCCGCTGTCACCCTTGTTTGTGCATCGCGCGCCGATCGGTGCCCTGCCCACCTTCGAACGCGATGCACAGGCCCGGCAGCCCCAGATTGCCCGGCTGCGCGCCCTGGTGGCCCAGGCCGAGCAAGGCGTGCGCGTGCAGCAGGCCAAGCTGAAACCCACCGTGTTCCTGTTTGGCCAGTACGATTTCCGCCGTCGCGACGAAATGTTGACCGACCCGGACTGGGCGTTCGGCATCGGCCTCAAGTACACGTTCCTCTCGCCCACCTCGCGCCCCGCCCAGATCAGCGCCGCCCGCGCGCAGCAGGATCAGGCCGAAGCCGGCCTGCGCGAAGCCGAGAACCAGGTGACGCTGGGCGTGCGCAAGGCCTGGTACGAACTGGACACCGCCCGCCAGCAGTTCCTGCTGCTGGACAGCAGCATCGAACAGAACCGCGAGAACCTGCGGCTGCAGGAGCTTGCCTTCCGTGAGGGCCAAGCCACCTCGCTGGACGTGATCGATGCGCGCCTGGGTCTGGGTGGCGCGCAGGTCGAGCGTGCCCAGGCGGCCTACCACTATGACGTGGCGCTGGCACAACTGCTGGAGATCAGTGGACAGATGGATCGATATGAAGAGTTCCGCCGCCGCGGCGACGAGGTGATCACCCATGAATGACACATTGCAGGCACCGGCCGACGCGCCGCCGCCGAAGAAGCGCAGGCTCGGGATCGTCATCGCGCTGGTGCTGTCGATCGTGGTCGTAGTCGGCCTGTGGCTGGCCTGGCGCACCCCGGCCGAACAGCTGCAGGGCATGGCCGACGCCGACACGATCAACGTGGCCGCCAAGATCACCGCGCGGCTGGCCGAGCTGAAGGTGCGCGAGGGCGACCGGGTCACCGCCGGCCAGGTGCTGTTCGTGCTGGACAGCCCCGAAGTGGCGGCCAAGGAGCAACAGGCCCAAGGCGCGCTGGAGGCAGCGCGGGCGGTGGCCGACAAGGCCGACGAAGGGGCACGCAGCGAGGACATCCGTGCTGCGCAGGCCAACTGGAAACGCGCCGAGGCCGGTGCCACCCTGGCCGATGCCACCTATCAGCGCGTGCAGAACCTCTTCAACGAAGGCGTGATGACCCGCCAGAAACGTGACGAGGCATTGGCCCAGGCGCGCAGTTCGCGCGAGCTGTCCAATGCCGCACGGGCGCAGTACGACCAGGCGCTGGCCGGCGCGCGCGATCAGGACAAGCGCGCCGCGCAGGGCCAGGTCCGCCAGGCGCAGGGTGCGGTGGCCGAGGTGGATGCGGCCCGCGACGAGGTCAATGGCCGCGCGCCCATGGCTGGCGAGATCAACAAACGCATGTCGGATATCGGCGAACTGGTGCCGGCCGGCTACCCGGTCTTCACCCTGGTCGACATCGACCGCATGTGGGTGTCGGTGAACCTGCGCGAATCGCAGATGCGGGGCCTGAAGGTCGGTACCCGCCTGCGCGGCAACGTGCCCGCACTGGATCGTGACGCCGAATTCGAGGTGTATTTCATCAATCCCGCCGGTGACTACGCCACGTGGCGTGCCACCCGACAATCCTCCGGCTATGACGTGCGCAGCTTCGAGATCCGGCTGCGCCCGGTCGCCCCGATCGAAGGCTTCCGCCCCGGGATGAGCGTGTTGTTCGGGTGGCCGCAGGGATGAGCCGGCCGGTGTGGGCGAGCGCTGCGGCCTCGTTCCAGCGCGAGGTTCAGCACCTGCGCCGCGATCGTGCCGATCTGCTGCTGATCACGCTGCTGCCTGCGGTGATGCTGGGGCTGATGGCATGGTTGTTCGCCTCCTCGGTGATGCGCGACATCCCCATCGCCATGGTCGACCTGGACCGCAGCGCTGAAAGCCGCCAGCTGGCCCGCATGCTCGATGCCAGCCCCGGCGTGAGCGTGGCCAGCCAGCCGTCCAGCCTGGCCGAGGCGCAATCGCAGCTGCGCCGGTTGGACGTCTTTGCGATCGTACTGGTGCCGCGCGATGCCACGCGACAGGCACTGCGCGGCGAACAGGGCACGGTGTTCGCGTACTACAACGCCACCTACCTCACCACCGGCCAATCCGCCGTGCGCGATATCGCCGAAGCGGTCAGCGCCTGGAACGCGCGGCTGCTGGGCGAACGCATCGGCAAGCAGGTGGGACCGGCCAAGCTGCGCGCGCCGCCGATCGCCGTGCAATCGGACATTCTGCACAACCCCGCGCGCAGCTATGAGCTGTTCCTGCTGCCTTTGCTGTTTCCGGCGATCCTCTCCCTGGGGCTGGCACTGGCGGTTGCAGCCAGCCTAGGCCGTGAGGTCCGCGATGGACACCTGCGCGACTGGCTGGGCGACACCCCATGGTCGGCGATCGCCGGCAAGGTCGTGCCGTACGTGCTGCTGTTCTCGGTCTACGGTGCACTCGGGGTGCTTTACCTTGCCCTGCTGCGTGGCGATGGCATCGCCGGCAGTGCCCTGCTGCTGATGCTGGGGCAACCGGTGTTCTACCTGGCCTGCGCGGCGGTGGCCCTGCTGTTTGTCGGGCTCACCCGGGACATGGGCACGTCACTGTCGGCGATCGGCCTGAGCATCGGCACCGCGCTGGCGTTCTCCGGCGCCACCTTCCCGGTGGTCGATGCGCCGCTGTTCACCCGGGTCTGGAATCTCCTGCTGCCACTGACCGCTTACGTGAAGCTGCAGACCCAGCAGCAGTTCGTGGGCGCGCCGTGGAGTGTCTCGCTGTGGCCACTGGGGACGCTGCTGCTGATGGTGGTGGTGGCCGGTGGCATCGGTGGCTGGCGATTGATTGCTGCCGCGCGCAGCGCCGATCCGGTGGTGCCGGGTACACCACGCGAGACCCGCGCATGAACCGCTTCGTCGACAGCCTGCGCCTGACCCTGCGCACCGTGCTCACCGATCGGTATGCGGTCGTGCTGATGGTCGGCGCGGTGGTGCTTTACTCGTTCTTCTACCCTGCTGCGTACCGCCACCAGGTGGCCAGCAACCTGCCCATCGTGGTGGTCGACCACGACCAGAGTGCCACCAGTCGAGAATTGCTGCGGCGGGTGGACGCGCTGCACACGGTACGCATTGTTGATCAGCCGGCCAGCATCGACCAGGCACGCCATGTGCTGGAAACCGGCAAGGCCGAAGGCATTCTGCTGATCCCGGCCAACCTTGAACGCGACATTCTGCGCGGCAGCCACGGCTATCTGGTGTTGATGGGCAACGGTGCCTACCTCGGCCGCGCCAGTTGGGTGCTCGGCGGCGTGGCCGAGGCCCTGACCGCCTTCGCGCGCGAGGCGGCCGTGTCCCAGGCGGCGTTCATGGGGGCGCCGCAGGCACCGCCGATCACGTTGGTGCAGCGCCCGCTGTTCAATACGCAGGAAGGGTACGGCAGCGCCATCGTGCCCGGCGTGGCGGAGCTGATCGTGCATCAGACGCTGCTGATGGGCATCGGCGTACTGCTCGGCGCGCGACGGTTGGCGTTGGGCCGGCGCCTGCGCTTTGACATGCCGACACTGGCCGGCATGGCGATTGGCTTCGGTGCCATCGGCCTGCTCGGGCTGCTGTATTACGCCGGTTTCACCGCGTGGGTGCAGGACTACCCGCGTGGTGGCAATCCACTCGGGCAGTTGCTGGGCGGCACGTTGTTCATCGCCGCCACGGTGGCGTTCGGGCTGTTCATCGGCAGCTTTTTCGCGACCCGCGAACGTGCCTTCCAGGTGGTCGTCGCCTGCTCCATCCCGCTGTTCTTCCTGGCCAACCTGTCCTGGCCGGCGGTCACCTCCCCGCCCGTGCTGGTGGCCTTGGCCCACCTGCTGCCGACCACGCCCGGCATCAACCTGATGGTGCGGTTGAATCAGATGGATGCCAGCCTGGGTGAAGTCAGCCACGAGCTCTGGACCCTGCTCGCGCTGCTGGCGCTTTACGGTGGTCTGGCGATATGGCGGCTGGGCGCACGCAGGCCGAACTGACCTTGAGCCTCGCTGGTGGCCCAGCGCTGCTAGATGAGCACCTGCCGGGTGCTGCGAAGAAACTGATGGATCTCCTTCTCCACCGATTCATCCAGCATGTAGACCGGCCGCTGGCCGTTGGGGCAGCGCAGGCTGGGGGTCGTCCCGAACATGCGGCAGATCAAGGGGCGTTCTTCGTACACCTCACAGCCCTGCTTGCCGAGATAGGGACAGCTCAGGTCCGCCAGCGCGGCAGCGTGCTCGGCATCGCTCTTGACCGGCAGCCGCGCCACTTCCTCACTTGAGGCGGTGACCGGGCCACAACAGTCCGTACACCCCACGATGCAGCGGAAGGTCGGGATCTGCTCGCGCAGCCGCTGGATCGCGTCGCGGGTGGTGTATGGCATTGCGATGGGCCCTGGAACGGCGTCGGCGGTGTGCCATTTTAACGCGTTGGCGCAGTGTTCACGCCGACAGGGTCGGTGGGCCGGCTTGCGGCCACCTGAACGCCGCGGGCGCGCCGCTTGAATCAGTGGCGGACAGACGCATTGAACCAGAGCGCCCGCGGTTGGGCGCTCTCAGGAGAAATGCATGCCGCACCATGAAAAGGTCGCCCTCGCTGGCGTCATCGAACACGTGTTCGCGCACCGCTTCACCCTGATCTGCAACGATCAGGCGTATCTGGCAGACCTCGGCCCCAAAGGGGCAGAGGCGTTTGCGCTCAAGGAAGGCGTTGCCGTCAGGCTGGAAGGGGAACAGCGTCCGTCGGAAATCAAAGTGGCCCGTATCGCCAGGAAGGGCGGCAGCTTTGTAGAGGTGGAGCACAAGAAGCCGCATCACGGCCCCAAGCATCGTCACCCGGAGGGGCCGGCGGATCCTCGTGTCGCCGTGGCCGCAGTGAAGAAGGATGGCTGGACGCCAACCGGCGAGCCCGCGCGCAAGCCCAAGCACTTCGAAGTGCTCGCACGCCGTAAGGGTGGCGAGTGGACCGAGCTCCATGTGGACTTCTCGGGTGTGATCTACAAAGAGAAGCACGCCGACCCGGAGAAGTGGGGGCTGTAAAACCCGGTCGGTCTGAAGCACATGGTACCCAGAGCCCTGGAGATTCCGGGGCTCTTCTGCGTGTGGCGCCACACGACCCTCACAGGCGGACGCGCATAACATGCGCCCCCCACCGGTATCGGGGCTGACCCAGCGAGCATCGAGCCAACGCACGTGAACCCACCTCCCCCTGCCCCCTTGCCCGTGCGCTCGGCTGATCGCTCGCTCGACGCGGTGAACTTTTTCCTGGCCGATGTCCGCGATGGATTGGGGCCATATCTTGCGATCTACCTGTTGGCCGTGCACAAATGGGACCCAGCCAGCATCGGCCTGGTGATGACGGTGGGGGGACTCGCTGCCCTGCTGGCGCAGACGCCGGCAGGCGCGCTGATGGATCGGGTCAACGCCAAGCGGGCCACGGTCGTCATCGCTGCCCTTCTGGTCACCGGCAGTTGCGTCGTGCTGCCGTGGATCACCTCGTTCACGCTGGTGGCCGCGACCCAGGCTGTCAGCGCCGTCGCGGGTACCGTCTTTGCCCCGGCCATCGCGGCCATCTCGCTGGGCATCGTCGGGCCACGGGCGTTCGCGCGGCGCATGGGTCGCAATGAGACGTTCAATCACGCAGGGAACGCCGTTGCGGCGGTCCTGGCCGGGGGGCTGGCGTACATCGGAGGCCCGGTCGTGGTGTTCTACCTGATGGCCGCACTCACCCTGGCCAGCGTGGCCGCGGTGCTGATGGTGCCGGCCAAGGCCATCGACCATGAGCAGGCGCGCGGATCGCCGGCCGCACCGGAGCGACAGCCGGGGCCATCCTCCTTTGGCATGCTCCTGCGCGACCGTACCCTGCTCACGCTGGCAGCGTGCTGTGCGCTGTTCCACCTGGCCAACGCGGCGATGCTGCCCCTGGTCGGTCAGAAACTCTCCCAGACCAACCCTGCGTTGGCCACCACCTTGACGGCGGCGTGCATCGTCGCGGCACAACTGGTCATGGTGCCGGCCGCGATGCTGGTCGGAACACGGGCCGATGTGTGGGGACGCAAGCCACTGCTGTTGGCCGGCTTTCTGATCCTGCCGATCCGTGGCGTACTTTATCCACTGTCCGATGCGCCGGCATGGCTGCTGGGTGTGCAACTGCTGGATGGCATCGGTGCGGGTATCTTCGGGGCGCTGCTCCCCGTCATGGTCAGTGATCTGACCCAGGGAACCGGCCGATTCAACGTCACGCTCGGTGCAGTCTCGACGGTCTTCGGGCTGGGTGCTGCGCTCAGTCCGGGCTTGGCCGGGGTGATCGTGCAGTTCGCTGGGTATGATGTCGCGTTCCTGACCCTGGCGGCGATTGCAGCCCTGGCCTTCGTGCTGGCAATGGCCATGCCGGAGACCCGACCTCACACAGGCCGCGCTTCCACGGTGGCAGCACCGACGGACGCGACCTGACGCCAGCCACTGCGTTTTTCCTGAGCCATGCATGCACGTCCCCACAACCTCCCTGATCATCTGGATGGTGACCGCCGTTGCCACCAGCGGTGTCATCTTTCGTCCTTGGCGGATCCCCGAGTATGTCTGGGCACTGGGCGCTGCCGTGGTGCTGGTGGCGACAGGCCTGGTGCCCATCCCCACGGCCATCGCGGCGGTGGCCGAAGGCGGCGACGTCTACCTGTTCCTGATCGGCATGATGGTGCTGGCCGAGCTGGCGCGTCACGAGGGGCTGTTCGACTGGCTGGCCATGTATGCCGTCCAGCACGCCAAGGGATCCGGGCGGCGCCTGTTTGATCTGGTCTTCCTGGTTGGCACGCTGGTGACCATTTTCCTGTCCAACGACGCCACCGCCGTGGTGCTCACACCGGCGGTTTACGCGGCCTGCAAAGCGGCCCGCGCCAATCCACTGCCCTACCTGTTCGTCTGCGCGTTCATTGCCAACGCAGCCAGCTTCGTGCTGCCCATCTCCAATCCCGCCAACCTTGTGGTGTTCGGCAGCCACATGCCCTCGCTGCCAGAATGGCTGCGGCAGTTCAGCCTGCCGTCGCTGGCCGCGATCCTGATGACGTATCTGGTGCTGCGCCTGGCTCAACGCCGACAGATCGCCCACCCGCTGGCGGAGCGGATCGAGCACCGCGCCCTGTCCGACGGCGGTCGCCTGTGCGCCATCGGTGTCGGGCTCACCGGCATCGTGCTGCTGGTGACCTCGGCGATGAACGGCCCGCTAGGCGTGACGACCTTCTGCGCAGGTGCGCTCACCTTGGCGGCGGTTCGCCTGCGCCAGCGTCGCAGCCCGCTGCCGATACTGCGTCACGTCGCCTGGGGGGTGCTGCCCCTGGTGGCTGGCCTGTTCGTGCTGGTCGAAGCCGTTGCCCAGACCGGGGTGATCCGCACGGCGGCGCACGCATTGGATGCGCTGGCACGGACCTCGCCTTCGGAAGCCAGCTGGGTGGCAGGGATCGCGGCAGCGGTGGCGAGCAATCTGGCCAACAACCTGCCCATCGGGCTGGTGGCCGGCTCGCTGGGGCAGATGGCGGACCTGCCGGTGCACACCCGCGCGGCGCTGCTCATCGGCGTCGATCTGGGGCCGAACCTCTCGGTGACCGGGTCGCTGGCCACAATGCTGTGGCTGGTCGCGCTGCGTCGGGAGGGCGAGAACGTCAGCGCGCTGCAGTTCTTCAAGCTGGGCATGCTCGTGATGCCACCGGCATTGATCGCGGCGTTGCTGCTGCTCTGATGATCGCGTGGCGTCGCGGCAATGCCGTGACGCCGACACGCTCAGGCGGCTTTAGGGGTCCACTGGCGCAGCGTGGCGGCTTTGAGCGACTGCTCGCCGCAGCCGGTCGGGCAACGCAGTACCCGTGACGCCGCGTTGCTGACAAAGCCAGCGCCTTCCTGCGCCTTGAAGATCACCTCACACGACAGGCAGCGCGCCACCATCGAATACAGGTGAACGATGCGACCGCTGCAGGGGTCCTGCAGCGCGCTCACATCCAGCAGGTCGAAGTGGCAGCTGTCGGGCATCGCACGGCGGGGAAACGGTGGGGAAACGGTCGTCTGCAGGTTCACGCGTGCCAGCCTCGATGGTGAGGGCATCACTTTAGGCATCCACATGTGGAGCGTACGTGCACTGGACGACCGTGCCGCGTGATCACAGCGTGGCCTGCGCCTGCAGCGTGAACACCCAGCTGTCCGGGCGGCTCTCATACGCCCCGGGGCGGGCCACATACTGCACCGCAGGCCGCAGGATCAGCCACGGAGTGACCTGCACACCGTAATTGAGCTCCACGAACTGCTCGTTGCGCTGCACGTCCTTGCCGGTGATGCGCTGGTACTGGGCAAGGCGGTCGGAGATGTCCAGCCGGGTCCATGCCAGGCTCAGCACATCATCCTCGCGGGATGCCACCACACCGCGCCAACTCAGGCCGGCTTCCCACGAATACCGCATGAGGCCGGTCTTGGCATCCGCACGCGTGGCCACGCCGAATACCGACAGACCGCGCACGGTGTCGCCTTCGGGCTTCAGCACGCGCTGCGCCAGCTGGATGTACGAACCGCTGCGATGCGACGCGCGCGGTGCGGCCGGATTGCCGATGTCGTCCGCGTTGGACGTGTCCAGGTAATAGCCGACCTTGTAGGTGCCACCATAATGCTCGCCGGTGTTGCCGTGGCTGTAGCCCACTTCCACGGGCAGGAACAGGCCGGTCTTGCCACGGTCGGACACGCGGAAGCCACTGCCCTCCTGCTTGCGCATCGGCACGACATCGTAAATGCCGGTCTGTGCGTACCAGCCCGAGGGATCAGCCCACTTCACCCGCAGGCCCCACTGGCCGGTCGGATTGTCCAGCCAACCGGAGCTGTAGATCGGGCCCAGCGGATGGCCGCACTGGCCGTTGTTGTTGAAGTTGCAGGTGTACGGCAAACCGCCGAAGTCGTTGCCCATCGAGTAGAAGCCGCCCTTCAGGCTCAACCGCTTGTCCAGCAGCCAGCGCTCGTAGGAGAGCTCGTTGAAGCGCAGGTTCTGCCCTTGGCCATAGAACGCCTGGTTCTGCACGTAGGAACCGGTCGAGCGGTCATTGACCGCATTGCCGAAGCGGTCGGAGAACACCACCCGCATCGTGCCGTCGAAACCGAAGGCCTTGCCGGTATCGATCATGGCACCGAAATCAACGTGCTCGGCCGTGGACCAGCCGGAACCCTTGTAGCCATCGCTGTTGACGCCGGTGGCGATCACGATGCGTGCGCTCGGGGTCACGCCACGATCCTGCAGCCAGATGCGGGCCACCCAGTCCGCACTGAGCGGTGTCTGGGCAATGGTGTCCACGGCCTTGGGTTTGGGGACCTCTGGTTCAGCCGCCCATGCCGGCAAGACGGCCGCGGAGGCCATCAGCCCGAGGCTTACAACGAAGGAGGTGCGCTTCATGCCGAAGCCCTCCGCTGCTTGCGTCTGGTCCACGCGCGTCGCACCAGCAGGATCACCACCACGAAAGCCGCAAGCGCCAGGATGAGCAACGGCAGCCAAAGGCGCGCGATCTTGGCCAGCAGCGGTTTCTCGCCACCATCGCGGATCAGCGCGACCTGGGCAGCGGTGACCTGGTCGCCAGGGCCGAAGGTGGTCCGCACGTAGCTGGCGACCGCGGCGATGTCGGCATCGCTCAGCGCCTGTACGTAGGAACCTTCCGAAAAGTGCGGCATCACTACGTGCTTACCGTCCACCTCGCGGTCGATGCCGCCGATGATGGTCGCCACCAGGTTCTGTGGCCGGACCATGCCGACGGTGCTGTTGTGCACCAGCGACGGGTAGTAGCCGTCGTTGCTGCCCTCGCCCCGGGAGCCATGGCAGCTGGCGCAGAGGCCGGAATACAGCACGGCACCGGAGGCGATGGGCGCGTCCGTGCCGCGAATCGCGGGCTCGCCCGGTGCCGTGGCGGCATCGCCCCAGGCGAACGCAGCACGGGTGGCATCCTTGTCAGCCACGGCCGGCACCGTCCGCAGATAGGTCACGATCGCGCTGATGTCGTCGTCGCGCAGTTTGGAAAGGCTGTTCGTGACCGCCTCGGCCATACCGCCACCGGCCTGACCTTTGCCCTCAACCCGGCCGGTCTTCAGGTACTCGGCCAGTTCGTCATCGGTCCATCCGCCGATCCCGCTGATCGGATGCGACGTGATGTTGGGCGCGTACCAATCGCCCAGCGAACCACCGGCAAAGGCTTTGCCGCCCACTTCCTGCATCATCAGGCCGCGTGGACTGTGGCAGCTGGAGCAGTGCGCCAACCCTTCCACCAGGTAGGCACCCCGATTCCATTGGGCACTCTGCGCCGTATCAGGTTTGAACGGGGTCTTGTCCAGGAACAGCAGATTCCACACAGCCATGGACGAGCGCACGCTGAAGGGGAATGGCAGCTCGGTGGTACGTGCCTCCTCATCGACCGGTGCGACCGCCTGCATGAAGTAGACGTACAGCGCGTGGATATCCTCGTCGGTCAGCTTGGCGTAAGAGGTGTACGGCATCGCCGGATACAGATGGGCACCATCCTTGCGCACGCCCTCACGGACCGCCTTGGCGAAATCGGCCTCCGTGTAGTTGCCAATGCCGTGGGACTTGGACGGGGTGATATTGCTCGCCCAGATCTCGCCCAGCGGCGAGGCGATCGCGTAGCCGCCGGCGTAAGGCCTGCCCTGCTTCGGGCTGGTGTGGCACGCCACGCAGTCCGCGGCCACGGACAGGTAGCGCCCACGTTCGACGGTGTCATCGGCGCGCGCAGTGTGGCTGACGCCGGCCAACAGGCCCAATGCGATGAGCACGACGGTCTTCATGCGGCACGCTCGATGGCATCGGCCGCGCGCAGGGCCAACGCAGCCATGGTCAAGGTGCTGTTGACGACGCTGGCCGAGACCATCGCGCTGCCGCCCGGCAGCCACAGGTTCGGATGATCATGCGCGCGACAATCGCCATCGACCACGGAATCGCGCGGATCCGCACCCATGATGGTCGAGCCCATGATGTGGTTGTTGGCATTGAGCGCCGTGGTGATCACGAATTCTTCGGCGTTGAACAGCGTGCCGATGTGCCGCAGCTGCTCGCAGGATTTGTCGTAGCCCTTGCGCGCGTAATCGCCCAGCGAGTAATGGATGTCCGGGCAGGCCAGGCCATGGCCATCGACGCGGGTCTTGGACAGCGTCAGCCGGTTGCTCGGGTCGGGCAGCGGCTCCAGGCTGATCGACAGGTCCACCCCGTAGATCGCGCGGCGTCGGATTTCCGCGTCCAGCGCCTCACCGGCCAGCCCCATCTTCAATGCCTGGTCGGTGGCGATCGCCACCCGACTGATGTTGTTGAGGATGATCTTGGTCGCCGAATACTCCGACCGGAACGCACCATCACGCGGCCCGACCATGCAGCTGGACTGCGCCGGGCCACGCCCGAGCCAGATCGGGCGGTCCGCGATGAAGGAGCAGTGGAAGCCGGAGTGGTCCAGCATGTTGCGCCCGACCTGGTCGGACGAATTGGCGATGCCGTTCGGGTTCTGTGCGTTGGCGGCCAGCAGCAGCAGACGCGGCGTCTCCAGCGCGTTGCAGGCGATCACGAAACTGCGCCCGGTGGCCTTGTGGCTGACCTTGTCGCTGTCATACCAGTGAATGGCGGTCACCCGGTTCTGCGCATCGGTGTCGATCTTGTAGGCCACCGCTTCAGCCAGCACCTTGGCGCCCAGCGCTTCGGCGGCCTGCACGGTGTGGACGCCGTTGTACATGGCCCCGATCGGGCAGATCGGCTGGCAGTTGTTGTTGCCACAGCACGCGGGGCGATCATTCCAGGGCTTGATCATGCGCCCCTGCGGAATCGGCAC
Organism: Stenotrophomonas sp. SRS1; assembly: GCF_026130205.1. NCBI lineage: Bacteria > Pseudomonadati > Pseudomonadota > Gammaproteobacteria > Lysobacterales > Lysobacteraceae > Stenotrophomonas > Stenotrophomonas sp. SRS1. The sequence goes on from NZ_JAINFD010000001.1 coordinate 493,338, forward strand.
CAGGTTGTAGCCGTGTGGATTGACCACCTCGGCAAACACCTTGTCGCCGTTGCCCCACGGAATCATGTCGGCCAGGTACGGCTTGGAGCGCTGCGAGGGGCTCTGCTGCGCGGGATCATTCGGGCCGGAGACGCCCATGGCCTCTTCAGCGCGGCAGTAGTACGGCTCGATGTCCTCGTAGCTGATCGGCCAATCGCGTCCGACCCCGTAGGCGGACTGCATCTTGAAGTCGACCGGCAGATGCCGCCAGCAGGAGGCAGCCCAGTGCCAGGTCGTGCCACCGACCGCCTTGATGAAGCCCTGATGGAAGCTGCTGGCATCGGGGCCGGTCAGGCCGACGTAATCGTTGGCCGGGAAGTACAGTGGCGCCGTCGCGAATTTCGATTGCGGGAACGGCCCTTGGAAATCGCTGCCGATGCGCCGCTCGAAGCTAACGTTGCGCCAGTTTTCGACCACGTCGGCGCGATTCAGGCGCGGCCCGGCTTCGAGCACAAGCACGGATTTGCCAGCACGCACCAACTGGTGGGCGATCAAGGCACCGACCACGCCAGAGCCGACGATCACGACGTCGGCATCGGCGTCGCCATCACGGAAAACCGGAGCTTTCATGAGAGGAATCCAGATCTGGAACAGAAGAGAGAGGGCCGCGCGGACTTAGGCGCGTGCTCGAATCGGGGCCGGCGGCTCAGCGGTCCACCAGGCGGGGCCGCCTTGGGCGTAGGTCGGTGGTGAAAGACCGTCATCCACGCAACGCTGCATCAGCGCATCGCGGTAGGACACGGTCACGGCGTGCACGCCCTTGCCAACGGTGCCCGTGTACCACGCGGTGATGATGGCCAACGCGGCGGGTTTCGCGTCGCCCGCCGCCGCGATCAGCGCCTGTGCGCCAGTCACCTGCCCTGCCAGAGTGACCAGGGTGGGGAACTGCGCATGCAGCTCGGGCTGAAGATGGGCGAACGCCTGCTCGATCCGGTCGGCCGTGGCCGGGTTCAGATCGGTCTTGCCGGTCAACGCGTGAGAGAGGTCGAGGAAGGCGGTGCCGGTCTTGGCCGCAGGCGCCGTTGCAGCCGGCGCTGCCACCGCAGGCGCTTTGTCACGGCAGGCCGCGAGCAGCGAAACCGAACCGACCGCAAGAAGGAAGCCTCGTCGTGTGAGGCCTTGCCCCCGACGATGCTCGTCCAATCCCTCGGGAATACTCATGATGTGAACTCTGCTCCGTAACACGCCGGCTCCCCGCCCGTAGACCACGGAACGGCTAAGCTTCGACGGCGACAAGGCTACTCCCCCTGTCTGTCATCACGGAGTGATAAGTGATGACTCACGCACCGCGCACGGCATCGGCGTTACAAACCGGGCTCGTCTCACTTCCGGAGAATCGCCATGCGAACCGTGTTGTTCAGTGCCCTTGCGGCGATGGCGTTGGCGGGCTGCAACAAGGCCGAGCCCACCGATCAGGGCAAGCACGCCGATACCATCGAGCAGCCTGCACCTGCACCGGCGGGCAACGCGTCCTCGCGCAACGTGCCCGGCGGTGGCAGTGGGACGGCGGCCTCCGAAACGCAGGATTCCGGGCATGGCACGGAAGCCCCGGCAGAGCCCACGCGCGATTCGCCACCGAAGCGGTAGGCCGTCATGACGCCACTCGATAAACCCCTGCGCCGGGAAGTCCTGATCGAGGATGAAGCCTATACGCTCACCATCGATCCTGAAGGACTGAAGCTGGTGCCCAAGGGCAAGCGGGACGGTGTGACCCTGAAATCGGCCCGCACACGCTTTCTCCATTCAGGTTGATGGCAACGGGAAAGCAAGCGGACGCAGGATCAGTGACAATGGCGGCCCACCGTATGCCGCGGGCTGCTGGCGGATGCCCCCATCAGGGGCCGTCGAGCAGCGCCCCATGCCTGTCTTCCTGCTGCTTTCCGGATCCGAATTGAATACCACCGCCCTGCCCCTTGCCGACGACGACCTGCCCCTGACCGACCGCCTGCGCACCGCGCTGGACCTGCTGGAGGCCATCGAAGCCGACCGCAGCGTGCTCGATACGCTGCCCGAGGCTGATCGCGTCCGCCTGCACCAGGTGGTGGCCAAGGTGTATCACCCCGAGCCCAAGGCCCGCCGGGCCAAGCTGAAGCAGCAGGCCAAGGCGCGGCATCAGGAAAAGGTGGCCAAGTCCGAGGCGCTGCTGGCCCAGACCGGTATCCGCGCCCTGCGTCGCAAGCCGGTGTTCAGCACCCCGAACTACTTCCCGCCGCATGCGCCCGGCCTGCATGACGCCTCCAATGGCGAGAATGCGACGGCCACGCCGGAACCGGTGCATTCCCCGGAACTGCGCCACTGCTACGTGTGCAAGCAGAAGTTCACCCAGCTGCACCACTTCTATGACCAGATGTGCCCGGCCTGCGCCGAGCTGAACTTCGTCAAGCGCACCGAGACGGCGGACCTCACCGGTCGCGTCGCGCTGCTGACCGGCGGCCGGGTCAAGATCGGCTACCAGGCGGGCCTGAAGCTGCTGCGGGCCGGTGCCGAGCTGATCGTGACCACGCGCTTCCCGCGGGATTCGGCCGCGCGTTACGCCGAAGAGCCGGACTTCGGCGTGTGGGGCCATCGCCTGCAGGTGTACGGCCTGGACCTGCGCCATACCCCGAGCGTGGAGGCCTTCTGCAACGAGCTGCTGGCCACCCGTTCGCGCCTGGATTTCATCATCAACAACGCCTGCCAGACCGTGCGCCGCCCGCCGCAGTTCTATGCGCACATGATGGCCGGCGAAACCGCCGCGCTGCATGAGGTACCCGAGACGCTGCGCAAGCTGATCGGCGATTACGAGGGCCTGCGCAGTGCCGAACTGCTCGGCACCACCGCCTCGGCCGCGCTGCCGGTGGTCCAGGGGCGTGATTTCAACGCCGCCAATGGCCTGACCCGTGCCGCCGAGCTGTCGCAGGTGCCGCTGCTGGAGGACGAGCTGGTCGCCCAGCAGCATCTGTTCCCGGATGGTCGGCTGGATCAGGACCTGCAGCAGGTGGATCTGCGCGGCCGCAACTCCTGGCGCATGCTGATGGCCGAAGTGCCGTCGGTGGAGCTGCTGGAAACCCAGCTGGTCAACGCCATCGCGCCATTCATCATCAATGCGCGCCTGAAGCCGCTGATGCTGCGCACGCCTGAGCGTGACAAGCACATCGTGAACGTCTCGGCGATGGAGGGGCAGTTCTACCGCAACTTCAAGACCACACGCCACCCGCACACCAACATGGCCAAGGCCGCGCTGAACATGATGACGCGCACCTCGGCGGCCGATTACCAGAACGACGGCATCCACATGAACAGTGTCGACACCGGCTGGGTGACCGACGAGGATCCGGCGGACATCGCGGCCAAGAAAGTGAAGGAAGAGCGCTTCCATCCGCCGCTGGATATCGTCGACGGCGCCGCGCGCATCGTTGATCCGATCATCCACGGGTTCAACACCGGCGAACACGTCTGGGGTCAGTTCCTGAAGGACTACGCGCCGACCGACTGGTAACTGCATCCGGAACCACGTTCGGTGCGTATAGAGTGGACAGACGGCCGCTCGCGCCCCGCCCCCAGTCGATACGAAATGAGCCCCACACCCTCCCCCCTGGATGAACGACGCGCGGTGCTTTGCGCCATGCAGGTCGACGGCGTGGCGTCGCTGCCCGCGCTGGACCGGATCACCGCGCTTGCCGGCTACACGTTCAACGCGCCGGTGGCCTTCGTCTCGGTCCTGGGGGATGTGAAGCAGCGGTTCATTTCCCTGATCGGGCTACCCATGGCGCAGACCGACATGCGCTCGTCGATCTGCGCCCACGCCGTCACCTCCGGCGGCGTTCTGGTCGTCCCGGACCTCGAGCAGGATCCGCGTTTCCGCGACAACCCGCTGGTGACGCACAGTCCCCACCTGCGTTTCTATGCGGGCGCGCCGCTGGTGGCTAAAAATGGTGTGGCCATCGGTGCGCTGTGCGTCATGGACACCCGCCCGCGCACCTTTGACGAGCGGGATCAGGAGCAGTTGGCCACTCTGGCCGAGCTGGTGATCGCGCAACTGGAACTACGCAACCTTTCCGGTAACCTCGACCCGACCAGTGGCCTGCCAAGCCGGCACCAGTTCCATGCGGATCTGCCCGGCATCCTCGCGCGATGCGCCGAAGGAACGGCGTATGCCATTGCGGTGGACATCCTCGACATTCCGCGGGCCAACCAGGTGGGCCAGGTGCTGGGCCTGCGCCCGCTGGAAGCCCTGATCCGGCGTGCCGGCGTCCGGCTGCGCACCGCGCTGGAGGACGTCGCGACCGTGTACCACGTCGGGGTGACCCGGTTCGCCTTCGTGGTCGAGATGCCGACCGCAGGCCACGTCGAGAGCCTGGTGCTGGAGCTGAGAACGCGCATGTTGCGTCCGCTGATGGCCGCCGCGGTCCCGATGTCCCCCCGTTTCCATGCCGGCATCTGTGCGGTCGATCCGGATGAAGAAGACAGCCACGACCTGCTGCGGCGGCTGCTGGTGAGCATGCATGGCGCGTTCGACGCGCGGCAGCCATTCTGCTGGTATTCCGCACAGCGCGACGAAAAGATGCACCGCGCCTACCGCCTGGCCTCGGATGCCGAACGCGGCCTGCAGAACGGCGACTTCCATCTGGACTACCAGCCGCGCTTCACCCTTGACGGTCGGCGCCCGGTCTCGGCCGAAGCGTTGATCCGATGGAACCACCCCACCCTGGGGCCGATAAGCCCGGGCGAGTTCATTCCGGTCTTCGAGCGGACCGCACTGATCGATGAGGTGACCAACTGGGTGCTGGACACGGCGCTGGATCAGGTCCGGGCGTGGCGCGCCCAAGGGCAGGACATTCCGGTCTCGATCAACCTGTCCAGCAGTTATCTGTCCAATGCCTCGGCCTGGCATGACATCCGCAGCAAGCTTGAGCACAGGGCGCTGCCGTTCTCGATGATCGAACTGGAGATCACCGAAGGCGAATGGCTGCGTCCGGGGTCGCCGGCCATCGGCCACATTGCGGCGATGGCACAGGCCGGCATCACGGTGGCGATTGATGACTTCGGCAGTGGCTACAGCAATTTCAGCTACCTGTCCGACCTTCCCATCCACACCGTCAAGCTGGACAAGTCACTGATCGATGGCATCGCCAGCAGCTCGCGTGCCCGCGCCAAGGTCTCTGCCATCCATCATCTTGCGCACGAGCTGGGCTATCTGACCGTGGCCGAAGGGGTTGAGCAGGAGGCGCAGATGGACGTGCTGGCAGACATGGGGATCGACCAAGTCCAGGGCTACCTGCTTGCCCGACCCATGGCGCCGGCGGCGGTGATGCAGGTGTTCGAACAGGCCGCGATCACACCGCGCCCCGTCAAAGTTTGAACACCTGCTGCAGCTTGCGCGCGAACCACCCGCTGAAGACCAGCGGCGCATCCAGCGCTGACACACAGATGCACGCCACACCGGGGGTGGTCACGGGCTGATGCTCGACGTCGCTGTCCAGATCGGCCACATCGCCGGGGGCGAAATGCCCCAGTGAATCGTCATAGGCGCCGCGGAGAATCTGGGTCAGCTCGCTGTTGCCATGGCTGTGCATGGGCAGGCATTTGCCGGGGGCGATCTTGAGCATGATCAACGACGGGTGCGCCGGTGCACGGATGCAGTGGACACCCGGCGCCATCCAGCGCCATTTCAGCGAGCGGTAGGACGTCCCGAAATGTGGTGCCAGCGCGGCCGGCAGTTGATCCGGATCGTGACCAGCGGCGCTGCGGGCCACCGTGTCGTCATGCACGCCACCCGCAGGCGCGGCAGTATCCAGGCGCTCCAGCATGGTCTGCCGCAGTGCGGCCTGGCGATCCTCTGCCGAAGGCGGCGACAATTGCTGCTCCAGCAGCAGCCCGCCCACCCGTTCGGCCGAGCGCAGGTGCTGCCGGCAGTGGGCGCAGGCTTCCAGATGCGCGGCGGCGACCACGGACATTTCCGCGGCCAAGGTCCCGGTGGCAAAGCCCAGGACGGTGGTCGGATCCAGATGGTGACGAGGGTTCACTGCCGCTCTCCCATCAAGGACTGCAGCTGAAGAAACGCACGTCGGATATGGGATTTCACGGTGCCCAGTGGCATATGCAGCTCGTTGGCGATCTCGGCGTGGGTTTTAGCTTCGAAGTAGGACATCCGGATCAATCGGGCCTGCGTTGCGGAGAGTTCGTCCAGCCGCTGCTTGAGCCTGACGTGCTCTGTATGCCGTTCGGCCAGAGAGCCACCGCCGTCCTCTTCCTCCGCCGCCTGCTCGACCACCTCATGGGCATGCACCCAGATATGTTCGCGACGTACCCGGTCGATATGCAGATTGCGCGCCACCCGGTAGAGCCACGTGCCCAGGCTGCTGCGCGCCGGATCATAGAGCTCGGCCCGGTTCCACAGTTTCAGCAGCACTTCCTGGGCCAGATCCTCGGCCACGCCATCGGGCGCCCCCAGCCCACTCAGGTAGCGGCACAGGCGCGGCATGAAGTGATCGTAGATGCGCATGAAGCACTCTCGATCGCGCGACGTGGCGACGCCGGCCATGTCGGCCGCCCAGGTTTTCAGCTCCGGGCCGGGTTGAGCGGGAACGGCAATCATCCGGGCTGCCTCGAAGGGCGTCATCCTGGCGGTGGACGGGTCGGTGTCCATCGTAGGCGAGTTCCGGCAGATCGGGGACATGGGCTTCATGGACGTGTGTACGGACGGCCGCGCGGTTTGGATGCAACCCCTGCGCGCCGTGCGGGCGCCACGGGTGGGCGCTGCGGCTTCACGCGATCCCAAGGCCGGCTGGACAAGACTCGCTGCCAGTCATCATCGCGGACCTCCCGGATTCATGAGCCCATCGAACGCTGAACTGCCCTTCCCGATCATTCCCCTCCTGCTGCTCTGCATGGCAGGCTGCTCCAAGGCCCCGCAGGCGCCCGATGGGGCTGCCGCCGTCCCGCCCGACGGCCCTTCCAGCGCAGTCACGGCATCATCCGCGGTCGCTGACGAAGACGCGCCCAGCGACGTGCCCGCCTTTCCCGTGGTCCCGAACATCGTCGTCCCGGACATCATCGGGGTGACGCCGGCCCAGCGAGCGCTGGAAACCTCGATGCAGTCGATCCTGGACCCGGTCGCCGGCATAACGGTCTCCCCTGCCCGCTGTGGCAGCGGTGGCGCGCTCATCAATGACGGGGGCATCACCCGCGTGGACGAGTCGGGGCAGCTGATGCGCAACGGTGATGAGGGCATCTTCATCATCAATGCCGACGGCAGCGGCACCGCCAATTTCGAAGGTGGTCTGGTCCGCGTCAATGCCGATGGCAGCGGCACCATCAACGGCACGGCGGGCGGCAGCGGCGATGGCTCGGGCGCCATCATCCGTGTGCAGGCCGATGGTTCGGGCACCTACAACGGCCCTGCCGGCCTGATCAGCCTGGATGGCAAAGGCGCAGGGACCTGGAACGGCGACAGCGGCCTGATCACCAACAATGGCGACGGCAGCGGCACCTGGAATGGCCCGCAGGGCCTGCTGCGCATCAATGCGGACGGTTCGGGCACGTGGAATGGCGAGGCGGGCCTGATCACCAATCATGGCGACGGCACCGGCACCATCGGCCCGCCCGCACGGGCAGTAAAGATGCCGCCGATGCCGCGACTGCAGCCTGCCGGTCGGTTCCCGCCGCTGAAGAAATTCGCACCGCCGGGCGCGCCGTGCGGCTACCTGATCACGCTCAACGACCGCGTGCTGTTCGATTTCGACAAGGACGACATCCGGCCCGATGCCAGCCACCTGCTGGATACGCTCGCCACTGCCTTGACCGGGGTGGGTGCGAAACGGATGGACGTCCGCGGTCACACCGATGCCAAGGGCGATGACGCGTACAACCAGGCGCTGTCCGAGCGCCGTGCGTCGTCGGTGGTGAACGCGCTCAGGCAGCGCGGCGCGGCCCAGGACGCCACGGCCACGGGGTTCGGTGAATCCGAGCCGGTCGCCCCCAACCAGTTGGACGGCAAGGACAACCCCGCCGGACGTCAGATGAATCGCCGGGTGGAGATATTCGTACGCACGTAAAGCACTTCGCCCCTTCATCAACCCGGCTGCACAGGAGATACGCATGAGAAAAACAGCAGTCGCTGCACTTGCCATCATGGCCTCGGTGGCAGGGATCTCGCCGGCGGGCGCCCAGGACTTCAGTCTGGGCTACGACGTCGACCGCTTCCCGGCCAAGGCGCTCAGCCTGCAGGCCTGCCGCAGCGCCCTGTCGCGTGGTGCGACCGCCGTGGGCTACACCACCCGGGTGGATCAGGACCAGAAGACCCTGGTGGTGCATGTCTCCGCCCCGCCGGGTGACGGCCGCTCACTGGTCGCGTATTGCGTGACCGCAGGCGATCAGACCGTGTTTCTGATCCAGGCTTTCGATTACACCCGCCCGAACAGCCCAGAGGTGGACCGGATCAAGGCACGGGTCGCCGCCGAGGTCAGGAAGGCGGCTGGGCGGGGCTGAATGCTTGCCCGCCCGGGTCACTCACGATACTAGACGACCGGTCAGATGCAGCGTATCGTCAGGGCCATGAAGAAGCCCGCCCACGAAACCCGTCAGCACATTCTCGACGTCACCCGGGCGCTGATGACCCGCAAGGGGTATACGGCCGTAGGCCTGGCCGAGGTCGTCGCGGCTGCCGGAGTGCCGAAGGGCTCGTTCTACTATTACTTCAAATCCAAGGAAGAGTTCGGCCTGGCCCTGCTGGACGAATACTTCTCCGCATACCTGGCCACGGTCGATCGGTTGTTGGCCGCAGAGGGCGCCGGCGCGGAGCGCCTGATGGCGTACTTCCAGTATTGGAAAGAGACGCAGGGCTCGGATTTCCCCGACGACAAGTGTCTGGTGGTCAAACTCGGCCCGGAGATGTGCGATCTGTCCGAGGACATGCGCACGGTACTCAGAAAGGGCACCGACGCGATCATCCAGCGCATCACCCGTTGCGCCGCACGCGGTCAGACCGATGGTTCCATCTCCCCGGCCGTCCCGGCCCCGGAGCTGGCCGAATCGCTGTATCAACTCTGGCTGGGCGCCTCGCTGCTGGCCAAGCTCAACGACTCCACGGCCCCGTTCGACACCGCACTGGCCGCGTCACGCACCCTGCTGTCGTGACCTGGTTTTACCCGGTTACTAGACGACCGGTCACATATAAAAGGCTCATTCTGATGAAGGACACCACGTTTCGTACCGACCTCTTCGCACCCACCCACATGGGTGCACTCCAGCTGGCCAACCGTATCGTGATGGCGCCGATCACCCGCAGCCGCTACGGCGAAGACGGTGTTCCCAATGCGCTCCACGCCACGTATTACGCCCAGCGCGCCAGTGCCGGGTTGATCGTCGCCGAGGCGACCAACATCTCGCCCCAAGGGCGCGGGTATGCCGCCACACCCGGCCTCTGGAGCGATGCGCAGGTAGCCGGCTGGAAACAGGTCACCGATGCAGTGCATGCCGCCGGCGGAAAGATCGTCAGCCAGCTCTGGCACGTCGGGCGGTTCTCGAGCGTGGCCTTGCAACCTGGCGGCCAGGCCCCGGTCGCGCCGTCGGCGATCAAGGCCGAAGGCGACACCTACACCGCCGATGGCTTCGTGCCGGTTTCGATGCCGCGCGCCTTGGAGACCGATGAGATCCCCGGGATCGTTGCCCAGTTCGAGCTGGCTGCCCGCAATGCACAGCGCGCCGGCTTCGATGGTGTGGAAGTCCATGCGGCCAACAGCTATCTGCTGGACCAGTTCCTGCGTGATTCCACCAACCATCGCACCGATGGCTACGGTGGCTCGATCAAGAACCGCGCCAGGCTGACGCTGGAGGTGACCGAGGCGGTCGTGAACCTCTGGGGCAGTGACCGCGTCGGTATCCGCCTGTCACCCGTCACCCCGGACGCGGGCAACACGCCGCCGGACAGCAACGTCATGGCGACCTACGGCTACCTCATCACGCAGTTGAACCGCTTCAACCTGGCCTATCTGCATTTTGTCGAGGGCGCGACCGCAACCACGCGCAGCGTTCCCGAGGGGGTTGACCTGGACGCCTTGAGTGCCACGTTCAACGGCGCCTTCATCGGCAACAACAACTACGACCTGGAGATGGCCATCTCGCGGCGTGCCGAGGGCCGCATCGATGCGGTCGCGTTCGGTCGGCTGTTCATCTCGAACCCGGACCTCGTCGAACGCCTTCGCCGCGGTACGCAGCTGACCATCGCACCGCGTGAGTCCTATTACGGCGGCGGCGCCAAGGGCTACACCGACTGGCCCACTGCAACCGAATGATGCTTCGCCCCCTCCCCCACGCCTCATCCCAACCCCCAGAGGATTCACCATGAGCAACCCGACCTACGTGCAGGACTACAACGCCATCGTCGACGTACTGAATCAGTACAACGAGGGCGGCAAGCAGGCCAAGAGCAGCATCATGAAACCTGCCTTCAGCGAGCAGGCCACGATCTTCGGCGTTGATGCAGACAATGCACTCGTCGGCGGCCCCATCCAGGGTCTGTTCGACACGATCGACACGGCATTTCGTCCCTCGCCGGAGGCACGCGCGGCGATCGCGCGCATCGACATCGTCGGCACGGCGGCAAGTGCCAGGGTCGATACCGACGACATCTCCGGCTTCCACTTCACGGATTTCTTCAATCTGCTGAAAGTGGAGGGTCGCTGGACGGTCGTCAGCAAGATCTACCACACACACACCAGCGCCTGAATCGGGCAGAGACACCGTGCAGGCCGTCGCGATGGCCTGCACATCCACCACGCGACATGGTCTTAACCCACGCTCTTTATGCTGACCATCCCCGACCGGTCATGGGTCGCGATCATAGAAAGGAGTGCTGATGAAGACGCTGTGTGCCGCGCTGTTCGCAAGCTGCCTGCTCGCCGCCAGTCCGGTGGCGTTTGCCGACGTGGCCAACCTCACCAACAGCGCCGACGGCGCCAATCGCGATGCAGGTATCGCGGCGGTGAAGAAGAAACTGCAGGATGCGTGCACCGACCGCAAAGGCACGCCGGATATGGGCTCGTTCGAAGTGGTCTTCGAGAAGACCAGCGAGAACCCGGATGTGCCCAAGCCGTACTACGTTGACGGCAAGCTGAAGTGCGACCTGCCCGGCTGATCGGCCCCGGGCGGCCGCACATGCTGCCCTGGCCCGCGCTGGGTCACTACCGGCGCACTGGCTGCTGATATAGTGCGGTGAGCACGATGGGCACGGTGCCCGTCCACGAATCGCAGGGAGTGGGTCATGGGTCTTCGTCAGGCAGTGGCAGGGGCAGTCGGTGGTGTTCTGGCCGACCAGTGGAAGGATTTCTACACTGTGCCGACGGGCCTGCCCTCGACGGCAGCGCTGTTCGCGGCGGTGCCGCGTGGCACCAATGGCTGGCGCGGCTCCAACACCAGCGCCTCCTCCAACATCATCACCAACGGGTCGAAGATCGTCGTGCCCGAAGGGTATGGCCTGCTGCTGTTCCAGGACGGCGCGATCACCGGCTTTGTCGCCGAACCGGGTGGCTATGAATGGCGCTCGGATGATCTGAACTCGCAGTCGATCTTCGCCGGCGACGGTTTCGTCAGCCCGCTGATCAAGCAGAGCTGGGAACGCTTCAAGTTCGGTGGCCAGCCGGGGTCGCAGCAGGCGGCGTTCTTCGTCTCCCTGAAGGAACTGCCGGACAACCGCTTCGGCACGCAGTCCGAAATCTACTGGGACGATGGTTTCCTCGGCACGCAGGTCGGCGCGGTCACACGCGGCTCGTACACGCTGAAGATCGTCGATCCGATCCTGTTCGTGAAGAATTTTGTGCCGGCCAGCTACCTGCAGCCCGGCCAGGTGTTCGATTTCACCGATCTGGACAACGCCGCCGCCAGCCAGCTGTTCAATGAAGTGGTGGGCTCGCTCGCGCCAGCCTTCAGCCTGTATACGAACGATCCGGGCAAGGGCAACCGCATCACCAAGCTGCAGCAGGATTCGCTCGGCTTTGCACAGAGCCTGTCCGCTGCCGTCGAGCAGGGTTACCAGTGGAAGTCCGACCGTGGCCTGGCCATCGTCAAGACCGCCATTGTCTCGATCGAGTACGACGCCAACACCCGCGAGCTGCTCAAGACCGTGCAGCGCGCCGATGCGCTGGCCGGCTCGCGTGGCAATTCCAACCTGCAGGCCAGTGTTGCCCAAGGCATCCAGTCGGCGGGCGAGAACGGCGGCGCGGCCGGCCTGGTCGGCGTGGGCATGGCCTCGGGCATGCTCGGGGTCGGCGGCATGCAGCAGCCGGTCGCCCCGGCGGCGGATGATCCGGTCGCCAAGCTGAAGAAGGCCAAAGAGATGCTGGACCTCGGCCTGATCACCCAGGACGACTACGACAAGCTCAAGGCCAAGGCGCTGGGGCTGTAAGACACCGAGCGCACCGACACCATGTCCGACCCCAAGATGCCCCCGCCGATCCCGGCGGTCCCGCCGCCGTTGCCGCCCTCTCCTGCGGCGCCGGTCACCGGCCCGGGCTCGCCCCGGGATGTGCCACCACTGCCGGGCAGTTTCCCGGTCGATCCAGCCACCCTGCCCCAGCCCATCCGTGATGAGGTGCAGGCGCCGGACCCGGTGGCCCTGGACACCTCGGCGGCAGAACTCAGGGATGGCCTCAACCGCTGCCCGAAATGCGGCTCCAGCGATATCCGGCTCAAGCTCGGCAGCGATCTGCTGATCTGCCAGTTCTGCCGTCACGAATGGCACGGCGACCGCGTTGAGGAGGCCTTCGGGTTTGGCGAAGGGATCGATCAGCTGCGCGGTACGGTCATTGCGTCCGGTGCACGCGACATCGACGCCGATACCGCCAGCCTGATGAGCTTCAAGTGCACCGGTTGCGGCGCCGAAGTCACCATCAACACCGAAAGTACGATGACCGCACGCTGCCACTGGTGCCGCCATGTGTTCGGGGTCAACGAGCAGATCTCCAACGGCGCGGCGCCCGACGCGGTACTGCCGTTCCATATCAGCAAGGACGATGCGGTCGCGCGGATCCGCCAGTTCGTGGACAAGCGCCGCCTGTTCGCGCTCAAGGCGTTCAAGGACCAGTTCACACCGGAGAACGTCACCGGCGTCTATCTGCCCTACATGATCGTGGACAGCAATATCAGCGCCAGCGTGTCCGGCAAGGGCGAGATCCAGACGCGGCAGTACACCCGCGGCACCGAGAAGAACAAGAAAACGTACTACGACGCCGATATCTACCAGGTGGATCGCCAGGTGGATTTCACCGTGGACGATCTCACCATGGAATCCTCGGCCGAGCGTGGCAACCTCGATACGCAGACCAACACCAACAACATCATCAACGCGATCCTGCCGTTCGACACCAAGAACGCCCTGAAGTGGAACGCCTCCTATCTGGCCGGCTTCACCTCGGAAAAGCGCAACGTGGACGTCGAGACGCTGCGCCCGCGCCTGGAGGATCAGCTGCTGTCGATCGCCCGCGCGCAGGTGGAAGGCTCGGTACGCCGCTACGACCGTGGTGTGCGCTGGGAGCGCGAGCGGGTGGATGTGCACGGCACCCGCTGGGTCTCCATGTACCTGCCGGTGTGGCTGTACTCGTATCACCAGCCGGGCCGCAACGGCGGCATGCTGCACTACATCGCGGTGAATGGCCGCACCGGTGAAACCATGGGCAGCGTGCCGGTGCAGCAGTGGAAGCTGCTGCTGGCCGCGCTCACCACCGGCACGATCATTGAAGCCCTCGTTCTCTTCTTCCTGGTAGCTGCCGCATGAGCGATGACAGTGGACTCTGGTTGCTCGCCGCCGGCCCCGCCGGTGCAACGGCGTTGTACTGGGCGTTGTACCGGTACTACCGCAATACCGATAAATCACATGCCTTCGAGCACGAAACGACCATCGATGCCAAACCGGTGACCGGCGCGGATTGCAAGGTCGATACCATCACGGGTACGCAGGAACGGCGCATCCGTGGCGACAACGTGCGCGCGTACCGGACACGCGTTCAGCGCGACAGGGACAGTCCGCCGCCATTGTGACGCGTCACGGAGGCGGCTCGACGAACCCGGGCGGTATCATGTGGGGTCAGTTTTCCGTAGGACGCCCCCATGCGCACGCTCTATCCGGCGATCACACCCTTCCGCACCCATCAGGTGGCGGTCGATGACCTGCACACCTTGTTCGTCGAGGAGTGCGGCACGCCTGACGGCATCCCGGTGGTGTTCCTGCATGGCGGGCCGGGTGCCGGCGTATCACCCACCCACCGGCGCTTCTTTGACCCGTCACGTTATCGCATCGTCCTGATCGACCAGCGCGGCAGCGGCCGCTCCACCCCGTTCGGCGAGCTGCGTGACAACACGACGCAGCACCTGGTCACCGACGTGGACACCATCCGCAAACTGCTCGGCATCGAGCGCTGGCTGGTGTTTGGCGGTTCCTGGGGTTCGACCCTGGCATTGGCGTACGCGCAGGCACATCCAGAACGTGCCACCGGCATCATCGTGCGCGGCGTCTATCTCGGTCGCGCCGAGGAGAACCGCTGGTTCGCCGAGGCCGACGGCGGTGCGCGCTGGGTGTTCCCGGAGCGCTGGGCGGCCTACGAGGCGCATATCCCTGAAGACGAACGCGGCGACATGATCGCCGCATACTGGCGTCGTCTGGACAGCCCGGACGAAGCGACCCGCATCGCCGCCGCGCAGGCCTGGCTGGGGTGGGAGGATCACGCGGCCACGCTGGAACACGACGTCGACGCGGTGTCCGGTGACGATCCGCTGCACACCCTGGCCAAGGCGCGCATCGAAGCGCACTACTTCCGCAACCATGCCTTCCTCGATCATGCGCAGCTGCTGCGCGATATCGACCGCATCCGGCATCTGCCGGGCGTGATCGTGCAGGGCCGCTACGACATCATCTGCCCGGCGCGCAGCGCGTGGGACCTGGCCTGTGCCTGGCCCGAGGCCTCGCTGCAGATGGTGGTGTCCGGTCACAGCGCAACCGAGCCGGCGACCGCCGATGCTTTGGTGCGCGCGACGGATGCCTTCGCGGACGCGCAGTAAGGAATCATCATGGATTCGATCTACCTGGTGGTGGCGTTGGGCGCCATCGTGGCGGGCTTTGTGCAGGGCCTGTCGGGCTTCGCGTTCGGGCTGGTGGCGCTCTCCTTCTGGGCGTGGGTGCTGGATCCCAAGCTGGCGGCCACCCTCTCCGTGTTCGGTGCCCTGACCGGCCAGCTGCTGGCGGCCTTCACCGTGCGCCGCGGCTTCAATCTGAAGATCCTGCTGCCTTTTGTGCTGGGCGGGTTGGCCGGGATTCCGCTGGGCGTCTACCTGCTGCCCCTGCTCGACATGAACTGGCTCAAGGCGATCCTGGGCACCTTGCTGGTGCTGTGGTGCCCGGCGATGCTGCTGTCACGTCAGCTGCCGCGTGTCACGGCGGGTGGGCGCGCGGCCGATGGTGTGGTGGGATTTGCCGGCGGCATCATGGGCGGTCTTGGAGGATTCACCGGCACCCTGCCGACGCTGTGGTGCACGCTGCGCGGTTACGAGCGTGACGTGCAGCGCTCCGTGGTCCAGAACTTCAACCTGTCCATGCTGCTGGTGACCATGGGCACCTATGTCGGCACCGGCATCGTCACCCGCGAGATGCTGCCGATGTTCGCCATCGTCGCGCCAGCCATGTTGATCCCGACCCTGCTCGGCACCCGCCTCTACATCGGCATCAGCGACCTGCGGTTCCGGCAGATCGTGCTCAGCCTGCTCACCGTGTCCGGGATAGCGCTGCTGGCCTCGTCATTGCCGGCGCTGCTGGGCTGGCGCTGAGGCCGCGCTGCGACAGCGGCAGACGGTTGCCGACGAAGTTGACCACGTTCTCCATCGCATCGGGATCGACATTGCTCAGCCCGATCACTACGTAGCCGTTGCTCGGCAGCGCGACGAGCGCGGCATTCGCACCGGGCGCCCCACCCTCGTGGCCATACTGGCGCTGCTCTCCCTCACCGCTCACCATGAAGCCGTAGCCGTACCAGCCCTTGGTATTCTGCGGTGAGGTGGCCGCGTCCAATGCCGCGGCCGGGATCAGCCGGCCACTGCGCAACGCCTCGGCGAACCGCAGCAGATCCTGGGCGGTGCTGTAACCGCCGCCCGCCGACGTACCGCGCAACGGCAGGCTCTTGGTCTCGCGCACCCAATGGCCCTCGCTCAGCATGTAGGGCACCGCGCGGCCTGGCACCAGGGTCGCCTCGGGCGCCGCTCCCGTGGAAGTCATGCCCGCCGGCGCAAAGATGTGCTGTTCGACGTAGGCGTCGTACGACTGTCCCGACGCCGCCTCGATGATCGAGCCAAGCAGAATGTAGCCGTAGTTGGAATACTGGTCCTGGGTGCCGGGTTTGAAGGCCGGTGCCGCGGCGCCATAGATGGGCCAATAGTCGGCCAGCGTCTTGAGCGATGCCTTCCGCGCCTCGAACGCCTCGTCGAAGATCTCTCCCAGGCCACTGGTGTGGTTGAGCAGCTGCCGGATCGTGACACCGGTGGCGACGGCCAGGTTGGGGTAATGCTTCAGATGCTGGGCAATCCTATCGTCCAGTGTCAGCTTGCCAGCCTCGGCCAACTGCAGGATCGCCACCGCGGTGAACATCTTGTTCAACGAGGCGAGCCGGAACGTCGTGGTGCTATCGACCGCAATACCCTGCTCCCGGTCAGCCCGCCCGCCATGCCACGCCATCAGCACCTTGCCGTCCTGCGCCAGCAGAAAGCTGCCGGAGAGCTTGTCCTGTGCCGCCAGCGTGTCCAGACGCGCACGGCTCTGCGCGATGAGCGCGGGCAACTCAAGCCGCGCGGGCTTGAACGCGTCGGGTATCGCCACGCCTTCCAGTTGCAACGTCTTGAGCCGCGGCCTGTTGGCAGGATCGATGGCCACGGTGATCAGCACCCCGCGGTCGCTCGATGTGCCGCGCACGATGCTCGCGACGGTATCGGGTGTGTCCACGGTGGTGGTCAGCACCTCGAACGGGCCGAAGGTCTCGCGGATGTCCAGGTATCGCTGCGCGGTGTGGTCGATCCCGGCGGCCGACAGCACGGTCTGCAGTGCGTTTGTATCGCCGGCGTTATAGGCGGTAAGCCAACGATTGAAGATCTGTTTGGCCGACACCGGAGCCGCCGGTGTAGCGGCCCAGGCGGTGGCGCTGAAGAACAGCAGCGCAAAGGTGAGCATTCTGATCAACAACATCCTGTTCTCCCGTCCACTGAGCTGCCGCCCGTCAGTGGGGTGGATTATGCATGCGGGCGCCTCATCCGCGCTGCATGTGCATCCATCGGGCAAGCAACGGTTCCAACCCCACCGCGACGAGCATCCACCCGCCCAGCACGGCAGCCAGCCCCATCCAGACGCTGCTCATGATCCCTGTCCTTGGCGTACTGCCGTTGCTTACCAACTCGCTTTCAGCCCCAGCTGTGCGCTCGCACTGCGGTAGCCGCCATCACCACGCTGCAGGCCAAGATCGCCCCACGCCGACCAGCGCTTCCCAAGCTGCAGCATCGCGCCGCCACGCACTTCGTAGCGGTTCTTCGACACCGCGCCCACGATCAGAGCATCGTCCATCCAGATGCGGTTGCCGCCGCCGTCGTGCAGCCAATGCGCAGCAATGAACGGCTGCACGCGGCGATCCTCGCTGCGCACATCACCACTCAGGCGTATCCCCACCCGCGAGGAAAGCCCACCGGCGGCAGCGGTGACCACCTGGGTGCCGTTAAGCTCGGTAAGACGGTCGGCGCGGTAGTCGGTATGGATGACCTGCAGTTGCGGCTGCACCATCAGGTGGGCCCCGCTGCGCGTGCGCAGGGCCCACGTGTAGCCCGTCTCAAGCGAGGCGGCCTGCGTCTGGGCATCCTGGCGCTCCTTCGCCAGACCCATCCCCTGCACGGTGTTGCGGTAGCGTCCGTGCTGGACCCAGCCATCGGCGTAGGCCCCCGTTCCTTCGTCCGGACGCTGCAGCCATGTTGCGTAGATCCCCAGCGCGGCGCCCTTTACCGTGCCCGTCGCGGTGTAGCCACTCAGCTGCGACTGCACATCGGCCGAGGACTGCCCGGCGGCCAGCAGTACACCGGCGCGGCCTCGGCTGGCGCCGCCCCAGTGCAACACATCCATGCCTCCCATCAGCACCGACGCACGCCCCGTCAGCGCCAGCTGACCGGCGACGTCCTGCCGCGTGTGGCTGCTGTTGACCCGCAGCCAACCGTCACCGCGTGCTCCGGCCATGGCGTCAGCGCCGTCGCGGTCCTGCAGCCGGTGCTGGAACAGGAACACAGCGCCCGCCTGGTTGGCCAGGTAGGCACCCGCTTCAGGTCGCACGATCTGCGGCGGTTGCGGGCGATTGCAGTTGGCATCGCCTTCCGCGGCTTCGCAGGGATCCGGCGGCACGATGCCACAGCCGGGGCCGCTGGGGTCCGCCTCACACGGTTCTGGCACCGGTCCAACGCAGCCGGGGCCGGCCGGGTCCAGGTCACACGGCTCCGGCGGCGGTGGCGGTGGCGGTGGCTCGGCGCAGCCTGGGCCACCGGGGTCAAGATCGCAGGGGTCCGGCGGAGTCGGCGACAGCGCAGAGCGCAGGTACCAACCCCCATCGCCGGGCGTGGTGGCACCGCCCTTGTGCAGGAAGTAGTCATAGCTGCCCGCCACGGCGCGTCCGTTCAATGTGTAGACCGCATCGGACTGGCCATCGACCTGGATCAACTGGATGCCGTTGGTCGTCTGCGCGCCCAGACCGTGCACATTGTTCACCTGGATGCCGGCGCTGCCACGGGTATCGCCACGCACGTGCAGGAAGTCGATCCGGGAGGTGTCATCACCCAGTGCTCCATTGAAGATCAGCAGCGCGTTGCTTGTCTCGACGTTGCCGGACACGGTGAGTCGGTTGAATGTCGTGCTGGCCCCTGCCGACAAGGCCAGGGTGCTGTCCTGCAGGCTCAGCTGGCCTACGCTGGCGTCACCGGTCAGGGTCCAGCGGCTGTCGTCGGACAGTGCCACCTGGTTGACTACCGAACTGGCGCCCACCCAGTGCGAGCGGCCGTTGAGGCGCACGCGGATGTCGGCCACGACGGGTACGCCAGCGGCGATGTCCTCCGGGGTGATCACGATATCGCCCTGTGCATGGACATCCTGATCCAGGCTGAGCTCGAACGGGCTGGCAAACGCAGCATCCACCGCCATCAGCGTGCCATTGCCGCCGATCAGTCGGGCGCCGTTGCGTACCGCTACCTCGCGTGCGGTACGCACCCACAACGCGGCATGCCGTTCACTGATCAGCGAGCCGCCATCGATGACCAGCCGGCCGTTGGCATTGACCACGCCTGCATAGGCATCCAGACCCTGTGTGCGCACGTGGGTATTGTGAAGTGTCAACTCTCCCGGGCCACCGCTGAGCACGCCGTACCCCTTGATGCCGGTGGTCAAGATGCTGCTGTCGCGCAATTGCACGGCACCACCAAGGCGTGCAATCGCGCCGATGCTGCCTGCGCCGGTGGTGGTGACGTCCACACGATCGGCCTCAAAGATCGGCCGCCGCCCGCCAGTGTCCTGGGAGGCATAAAGACCGTGTGCCGAGGCGCCACCGGTGCGCATCGTCAGACCATCCAGCGTCGCAAGGCCTTCGCGGCTGTCGATGCCCACGCCGGCATTGCTGCCGGTGGTGATGCTGCCACCCTGCATGGTCAACGTGGATTCACTGGGCAACCAGATGCCCGTACCGATGAAGCCGTCCGTGGTGATATCCACGTCGCTCAGCCGTACATCGCTGCCATCGCCGTTGACGTTGATGCCGTAGGTGCCCGCGGTGATCGTCGTCCCGATGATGTCGACCTGGTTGTTGGCCCACAGGAATACGCCCGTGCTGCGCTCGTGGTCCGAGCGCAGTTTGCTGTTCTCGATGCGCAACGTGCCACCGCTGAGCACAACAGCGCGGGACTGGCTCCCGGAGACATGGATGTCGGAATCGATCAGCGTGACGGCACCGCCGCCGGCAACTCCCGCGGCGTCATCGCCTTGGGTGTGGATGCGGCTGTTGATCAGCGACAGGACGGAACCAACGTGGACCCGGGCCGCCGCGCTGCCATAGCCCACGGTGCTGACGTCCAGATTGTCGCCCTCGATGCGCCCACCATTCAGCGTATACAGAGCATCGGATCCGAAGGAGCCGGTCTGGATCTGCGCATCCCGCAGTGTCACCGTGCCGTTGTCCGCCATCACCGCGTGAGATTGGCTGCCGCTGGTCTGGATGCGCCCCCCCACCATGTCCACCTGCGCGTTGCCAGTGGCCAGCAGCCCGTGCGATCCGTCACCGGTGGTCTCCAGCGTCGCATTGCGCATGACCAGGGTGCCCGCATTGATCTGGGCCGCGGTGCTGCGCAGGCCGCGGGTGGTTACCGTCGTGCCCTGCCCGGCGGCGTCTGCCTGCAGCTCAATGCGGCCGCCCGTGGCGACAGAAAGCCCAACCGCACTGGCCCCCGAGGTGGTGATGTCACCCGCAGCGAAGACGAGCGTGCCTGCACTTTCGGCGCGGGCCGCGGCCGTGTTGGCACCGATGGCGTTGAGCGATACGGGCCCGCCGGAGCCGATGCTGCCCCCGTTGAGGGCGTGGAAGACATGTCCGGCGACGCCGTCATCGGTCGACGCATAGCTGCCGGCGATGACGTCGAGCTGGTGACCATCGGCGACCACCGGCCCCAGACTCTGCGCCAGGACGGGCGCGCTGCACGTACAGGCCACCGCGATGGCGAGCGAAAGGGGGCGCAGACGGTTCAGGGGGCGGGGGGCGCGAGAGGTCATGCAGGAATAGCCGGTCTCTATGTAGCCGGCGACTTTAGGTGCGCTGCCTTGCTGCGGATATGCAATTAGTTGTAAATCCACAGCCGCATCGATGTCCTGAACGCGACGACGGATGCCCAATTCGCGAGAGACGGGACCCGGACTCGGGCCTACGCTACGCGTCCTGCCTCCCCTCGCAGCTGCAGCGTAGCCAGCGCGCCTTGGCTCCCCCGTTCCTGATCGTGCCCTCATGCCCCCTGAAACCGCTGCCCCGCCCGTAATTCCCGCCGAACCCCTCAGCCCCGCCCCGAACCAGGGCTTCGCGGTGCGCATCGTCGGCGCGGCGGCCTTCGCCCACCTGCTCAACGACATGATCCAGGCGGTGCTGCCGGCGGTCTATCCGATGTTCAAGAGCCAGTTCTCGCTCACCTTCGGGCAGATCGGCATCATCGGCCTGGTGTACCAGGTCACCGCCTCGCTGCTGCAGCCCTGGGTGGGCATGTACACCGACAAACGGCCGCTGCCCTATCTGCTGCCGTCCGGCATGATCGCGACCTTCGTCGGCATCGCCCTGATGGCCACGGCGACCCGTTACGAAATGCTGCTTGTCGCCGCAGCCGTGGTCGGCATCGGTTCGGCCACCTTCCATCCGGAGGCCTCGCGCGTGGCGCGGATGGCCTCGGGCGGTCGCTTCGGTACGGCGCAGTCCACCTTCCAGGTGGGTGGCAACACCGGCTCGGCGATCGGCCCGCTGCTGGCGGCGGCCATCGTGATTCCGCACGGGCAGCGGGCGATCGCCTGGTTCATGCTCGCCGCCGCGCTGGCCATCACCGTGCTGTTCCGCCTCACGGGTTGGACCATCCAGCACGGCCAGGCCAAGATGAAGGGCCTGGCCAAAAGCCACGGCATCGGCTTGAGTCGCGGCAAGGTCATCCAGGCGATCGCGGTCATCGCGGTGCTGATGTTCGCCAAGTTCGTCTACATCGCCTCGTTCACCAACTACTTCACCTTCTACCTGATCGAGCGCTTCGGTCTGAGCGTGCAGCAGAGCCAGATTTACCTCTTCATCTTCCTGGCCTCGGTCGCGCTCGGCACCTTCATCGGGGGTCCGGTCGGGGACCGGATCGGGCGCAAAGCGGTGATCTGGATTTCCTTCCTGGGCGTGGCCCCGTTCGCGATCGCCCTGCCCTATGCCAACCTGATGGGCACGGCCGTGCTGGCGGTGGTGATCGGGCTGGTGATGTCCTCGGCGTTCGCTGCGCTCGTGGTGTATGCGCAGGAAGCGGTGCCCGGGCGCGTGGGCATGGTTTCGGGGCTGATGTTCGGCCTGATGTTCGGCATCGGCGGTATCGGTGCGGCCGGTTTAGGCAATCTGGCCGACGTGCACGGTCTGGTGTGGGTCTACCACTTCACCTCGTACCTGCCACTGCTTGGACTGGCGACCGCGTTCCTGCCGAAGACCAGACTGCCGTGACCCCTGTCGAACTGCACTACACCCTCACCCCGGCGATGACCCGGCTGCGCGTGGCCGAGGCCTTGGCGCACGAGGCCCGAAAGGACGCGGCGTTGCTGGATGCGGTGGCGCGCGGCCAGCCGGGTGCACTCAAGCTTGTGCTGTTGCTGCCGTTTCCTGTGGCCAGCGCGTATCTGCTGCTGCAACGCGATGCGACATCCACCACGATGGTCACCGCGGTCGTGCTTGCACTGCTCACGCTGCCGCTGTGGCGTCTTGCCGATCGCCTCCTCGCGCCCCTCCACCGGCGCATCGAGATGCGTGCAGGCAGGCGCGCCGGCCGTCTGGGTGCGCTCAGCCTGCGATTGGCCGAGATCACCCTGCGCACACGACTGGCGTCGCAGGAAGGCAACTACGTGCTCCGCTTCGATGACCACGGCTTCCGCCTGGGCCGCGACCCTCAGAACCCGGTGACGTTGGCCTGGACCGAGCTCGTGCACGCGGCCGAAACCGAGCACTTCCATCGCATCGCCTGCGCCGCGCTGCATCGCCGCGGCAAGGCCTGCTGGATTCCGAAGCGGTCCGAGGCGATGGAGCCCGCCCCCTTCCAGCAAGGTCTCCAGCTGTTCCTGGAGAGGATTCCTGCGGCCGCCTTCAGTGAAAAAACTGACTCGGCAGCTGCCCGAAGCGCTTCTTGAACATCGCGGCGAACGCGCTCGGACCGGCATAGCCCAGCGGGTTGGCGATCGGCCCGCTGCTCGCGACGGCCTCACGGGCTGGATGCCACGGCATCGGGTTGAGTTGCGCTCAGGTGATCTAGGTGATCCAGGTGATCGCGGTGCTGATGTTCGCCAAGTTCGTTTACATCGCCTCGTTCACCAACTACTTCGCCTTTTACCTGATGGAGAGTTTCGGCCTGAGCGTGCAGCGGAGCCATATCTACCTCTTCGTCTTCCTGGCCTCGGTCGCGCTCGGCACCTTCATCGGGGGTCCGGTCAGGGGCCGCATCGGGCGCGAAGAGGTGATCTTGACTTCCTCCCTGGGGGTGGCCCCATTCGCGATCGCCCTGCCCTATGCCAGACTGATGGGCAAGGCGGTGCTGGCGGTGGTGATCGGGCTGGTGATGTCCTCGGCGTTCGCTGCGCTCGTGGTGTATGCGCAGGAAGTGGTGCCGGGGCGCGTGGGCATGGTCTCGGGCCTGATGTTCGGCATCGGTGGTATCGGCGCGTCGGGGCTGGGCAACCTGGCGGACGTGCATGGGATCGTGTGGGTCTACCACTTCACCTCGTACCTGCCGCTGCTCGGGCTGGCGACGGCGTTCCTGCCGAAGACGAACATGCACTGAGTGGATCGCTGCTCGCTTGTCAGGAAAGCGCAATATTGGCGAGCACTCGGCAATGCTGTCGGATCAGCCCGTCGTTCAAAAAAAAAAGCAGCAGGGACTAGTCCCTGCTACTCCAGACAAAACATACAGTGCTCTTGCCTGTGACCTAGAATGGCAGCTCTTCTTCCAAAGTGTCTTGGACGTCCACTGATGCGGCCACACGCTCATAGAGTGCAGCTTGACTGATCAGACGATCGACTGCGTGCCGCCGGCGTGCACGAGCCTGCCAGTTCCCACCAGTGACGGCGCACAAGTCATCGACGCGCCTCCATAGTTCTGCAGCCTTGCTACTCGCCCAGGCCGCCCTGCGCTGATCTGCACTTTTTTTTCATTCCTTTACTCCGGAGTCTGGAGTGCATTCATTCCCATCCCGCACCTTCAGGCTGCGGGAAGGAGCTCTTGTGGCTCGCTACTGGAACCGCTCAACCTTGCTCTGAACTATCTATCCCGGCCTGCTCCGGGATCACGCCGACCTGCTTGTCCTTGATCTGCTCGGACAACATGGTGCTGACGACCATGTATGCGACGGTGGCAAGCGCACCTAGCCATGCATCAATTGATACGTTCAACACTAGCCACAGCCCATGGAAAACCCAGAAAAGCGTCGGAGAGAGCACTCCAATTGCTTTGCGTAGCTTGATCCGGTTAATTACGACATTGTTCTGGAAGTATGGAAGTGGGAAGCGCCCTTTCTTCAGGCTCAGGTACGCCCTGATCGAAACCGGAATGATGAAGAGGATGAGTGCGAAGTTGTAGATCATGACGCCCATGGCGTTGCTCCTTTAATGGGAATGCTTCTTATGGTTGACAGCTCTT
The DNA here is from genome assembly GCF_026130205.1 of Stenotrophomonas sp. SRS1. Taxonomy (NCBI): domain Bacteria; kingdom Pseudomonadati; phylum Pseudomonadota; class Gammaproteobacteria; order Lysobacterales; family Lysobacteraceae; genus Stenotrophomonas; species Stenotrophomonas sp. SRS1. Next base: position 517,800 of record NZ_JAINFD010000001.1, read on the forward strand.
TTGTGGAACACCGACTTGTAAATTGGATGCGCCTGGAAAAATAGGGCGCAAGGCGACTCTTCTTTGCGAGAGTCCTACCCTCGGAGCTGGAGAAAGCGATCGAGTAAACGCCGCGCCCCTGTCCACCCATTTCTCGGATCTCGTTGCTGACCGGTGCTACAGATAATGTAGCATACGGGCTGCGTCGGGGGCGCCATCCTGTACGCCATCAAAGGATGGCTTCGACAGAGCTCATGGCGCCTCCCAAACTAAGCAGCACGTTCACCAAACGCCTGAAAGAGGCGCGATTGGCGCTAGGCATCTCTCAACGCGAGCTTGGGCGTCGGATCGGACTGTCGGAGGATGTTGTGTCCAGTAGGGTGACTAGATACGAACTGGGTACCTCTGAGCCAGACTTTGCAACGGCAGGCCGACTAGCCAAGGAGCTTGGTGTTCCCCTGGCTTACTTACTCGCCGACAGCGACATCCTTGCAGACATCATTCTTTCAGCAGCCAACATGCCTGCGGCTGAGCAGCGGAAGTTGGCCGCAGAGCTAAGGGCCAAGGTCCGGAAATAGCTTCCCCAGAAGCCAGCCTACTTAGGCTCTTTGTGAGGCATCTCCGATCGAGACAAGGCTAGTCATCAGAGCGACGATCGGCTCGATCCCTACAGCAGACCTCGAACAGCCAACGAAACTGCCTGATCTGCGGTAACCACGAAGTGGTCGAGCAGCCTCACATCCAGCATCTGCAGGATGTCCTTCAGGTGAGCCGTGATCGCCCGATCAGCTGAGGACGGCTCCGGGTGACCGCTTGGGTGGTTATGAGCCAAGACAACCGCTGTCGCATTCAGCGCCAAAGCGCGCTGAGCAACGATCCTCGGTGAGACCTGCGTACCGTCAATCGTGCCCGAGAACAGTCTCTCGGTAGCGATGAGGCGATTGCGGGAGTCCAAAAATGCCGCTTCGAAATGCTCCCTCTCCTCGTTGCCAAGGCGAAGTCGGAAGTAAGCGCCACAGGATTCCGGATCGCCCATTGGGCGGCCTGGGACTCTGGCACGCCCCTCGACAATCCGGAGAGCCCGAGAAACGATCTTGTCCTCCTCTGCTCGGGACTCATCATCCTTCATACGGATACAGCGCCCAGGGGGTAGCGGATCAATCGTGCCGAGGCCAGTCATGCCACCAACCCCCACACCTCCTTCCAGGCTCGCTCCTTGAGCCTCGCGCCCTGTCCAAACCACGCCGCGTCCATGCGATGGTCTCTGCTGTAGGCACGGCGATGGTGATCCACGTACTCGGTGATCCCGTTGAGAAGTCCCCAGGCCGTCCCTTGGCTGGAGTCAAATTGGGCGCCACGCCCTGCTCCCTGAAACAAGGACCTCACGTTCGAGACCGCCCTCTCGTTGACCACGGGGTTTGCACCTTGAGAGGTGTAGGTCAGCACCCGCCGCAACAGACCTTCAGCCGAGTCCGGATCTACCCGGCACTCGGACAGGACCTTGATACGGTTCGAGAACTCTCCCCAAGCAGAGACCGTGATGCCGAGTTGGCGCTTCACCACTGCGGGGTCGAATTGACTCCGATGCGGCACCTTGATTGCCCCCTCTCCATGGCGCAAGGAAATGGCGAGGGTGTTGTTGCACACGACCCGAATAGAGGTGAGCTGAGCTGTGGTAGCCAAGGTCCCATCGCACGCGGTCGCAAGCAGCAGATAGCCATTCACTCGATCACGCCCCCTGAGTGCGACCGACTGACCGGTACGCGCCAAAGCCCAAAATTTGCGCCCCTGGCGAAGTACGCCGGCGGTCTCAAGCTCAAAGCCGCTCTCCTGCGTCAGATCACGGTAGAACTCCAGGATTTCGCCCGGCTGGACAACCTGAAACCGCTTGGACACAACCGCCAACGGGGCCCTTGTGTCAGAGCGGAACAGGACCTTGTTCTCGGGGAAACTATGGAGTCCAGACTCTTCTGTTGCAAACTGGACTTCTGACTCTTCGATGCTCCAGTCCATGCCAGCGCTACGCTTCCAGACCTCGATGGATTGCTGCTTGCTCAGCTTATTGCCCAATCCATGCCACGGCGTTTGGCCTGTATAGGCCGTCGTTTCAACCAAGTGCATTGTCAATACCTCTTGAATGGGTACAAAACGCACAAGGCCCGGACAAGCCGGGCCTTGTAAATCGTTCGAATGGAAGTTCAGTAGTCGAGGGGATCACTACAACGGGGACAGATAACTGTTGTGGCACATTTGACAATCCCAGCCATCACCGCTGTCGCTACCACCATCACGCAATAGATCAGCTCGACCTTGTGCTTCATCACCATGAAACTCCTCTCTCGTCATGTCCGTTAGTGCCATATGCAAAACCCGCTACCACGAGCGTCATGCGAGTAGTACGGGTTTGAAAAGCATTTGAATCCAGTCTGCGTTCGCTCCATCACCACGGACGTATGCTTCGCTCGCGTCGACCAGGTTCATCCGTGTAGTACGGATCTCAAAATCCTTTGAATCGACTTTTCGGCCCAGAGCGACGCAACGAGCGAGGTGTTTCATTACAAGTTGGAGCTCAAGGCATGGCTAGGAGCTAGATCGAGGGGGAACACCCGATCGTCGACAAAACAGAGGCCTCTTGCGACACGCTATTCAGTCGCAAATCGTCATGTGCGACAAGGTTTCTACCGCGCGTGGATCTCAGATCCCTAGGCAACTTGGTTGAAGTGGGACAAGCTCGCCGCATTACAGCCATCCAGGAAAGACCATGTACGGCTACGGCGCTTACCGGACATCGGAAATGACCCCGCCGCTCGCTGATTGCCTCAAGCGCGCAAGGAAGGAGATCGAGGACCAGTACGAGGTACGGGCCAAGCTCCTTGATCCCAAAGCATCGTTCACGAATGATTGGAATACGCTCTGCGAGCGCATGTTTGCCGATGGAGAAACAGCAACCGAGTGGGACGAAACTGCGGAAATTCTGCGTGTGTATGGCGCACTACCGGAGGTCTTCGCGCTGATTCGTGTGCCAATTGTCCTGTGGCTAGAAGCCAAGCTCTCTTTCGACAATCATGACCCCCAGCGCGCTTGGGCGGCTCTGGTTCGCTGCAACTATTACTTGGGCATGTGCAGTGCCCATGAAACAAAGCGTGAGCGCGCAGCCAGAGGGGGCAGGCATTCTGCACAACGAACACTCCAGCTAAAGAACATGGTGCTGGAAAAACTCAGGAGCATGCAGACTGATGCCTATCCGAAGAAGCAGGATGTGTGGGAGATCCTACTACCAGAAATGGAGTCTTTCACTCCAGCCAACGAAAAGGAGATCAAACAGCAAATGCAGGTGAAGCGCTGGGGACGCGACCCGATAGATATCTACAGGGATACGTTCGATAGACGCGGCAAGCCAGGGAAGAGTAGTCACGGCAAGAGCTACAACCCAGCGCAGTTGATCAGGCGTTGGACGAACGGTGATGCCGACATCCGTCGCGAGCTGGTCCGCGTGGTCGCAGGAGACCTAAACACTCGGGCATCTCGCGCGAAATAGAAGTCGGCGGCCAAGGTCACAAAGCGGCCCGGCGCCGTCACCTGTTGGTTGCTATAGGCGGAGATGGGCCACTTCGTTCTGGCGATCGCAACCTGCGGCAGTGACCACTTGGCGCCTGCTTTCACAGTGGCTGGCTGGCAACGCGCATCCAGCTGCGCCCGTTTACTGCTAGGCGAGGACAGGCCCGCAGCGACGACAGCTAGGCGGCCCGCCGCCTAGGGCGCCCCTTCCTCGGCTCACCGTAAGCGGCCAGTTGCCCCTTTCCGAACGTACGGCCGATCTCCGGCTCGTTGAGCTTGACGTAGTAGTCCACCTTGGTGAGGTAGAGGACGGCATGCTCGAGCCGTTCGCGCTTCTCAAGATCGTCGTAGGCAACCATGCCGATCCCAACCCCTTTAAAGCGCTCGTAGAATGCCTTCTTGGCGTTGCTGTTCCAGTACCCCCCCTCGCCCCGCGTGACCTCGTCACGCCAGTACTCACCGAGGGATCTAGCGATCGCAACGTCCTGGCATGTTTCGTTCCCATTGAAGAAGGCAACCACGTGGATGTGGTATGACTTGAGTTGACCGTACTCCAACTTCCAGATGTAGCCGACAAGCGTCGGATGCCTGTCCCGCATTCCGCGGAGGAAGATCGCCAGGTCCCGCTTGATCCGAGCAGAGTCAACGTCACCTCCCGGAAGGGTGTTTCGGTACTCACTGCTGTAAGCAAGATCAAAGCGAGCCACGCAAAGCCGCGAATTTCTCGCAAAAAGTTCCGTGATGTAGCACGTCGCGGCGCGAGCGTTCTTTCTCGAACTTCGCTCCTGGCCACTGAGAAGACTCGAAAACGCGCAACCTTTGGCTTCTTCGCGAATTCTATCCACCCATGCATTCGCCACGCCGATGTCGGCGGAGCCGAATGTAATCGCGGTGGCTTTGAAGGACTCGAACTCTCTGGCCAGGAGTTCGAAGTACGGACTGAGCTTTTGCTTATTGAAGAAGGATTTTATAGCGAAAAAATCAACGGTGGCGCAGCGCCGCACAGCCACTGCTACCGGGTCAATCTCCACAGAGCTATGCGACCCGAACCGCTTCAGCTTAAACAGATCACCCTTGGACTTTACCAAGGCGCGCATGGCCTCATCCACCCGAACAATTTCCTTTGGGTAGTCAACCGGCAAATCGAGGACAATTCGCTCCTCTTGATGCTCAACCATCCTATCGGTCCATTGATCGGTGAAGTTTTCGCGTTTCTTGAGCATTACGTCTCCAACGCAGCAGGACACTGCAATATGCTCCGAATGAAGAGCCGTTAGTTTGGCCGCCAAGCGGAAGTTGACTGAACTAAGATATAGAATCCGGAAAGGAACTCCCTTCCAGAGCTTTTGCACGCCTGGCTTTAAGCTGGCCTAAAGCGACAATAGTTAGTGCACGCCGATGTGGCCCATGAGGCTGAACTCACACCTTCGGTCGGTTAAGAACCCTGTACTGGGACTTCGTGCGATGGAGCTGTCATTCCCAAGACGGAAGGGATCGCTCGCTGCCCTGGAGGTCATGCGGCGACATGGGTAGCGCGTTTGTTGCATGCTGTTGACATAAGTGACTGGGATTCCCGAGGGCCGTCTGCTCCCAGGTGATTGATTATGGAGGCTCGGGATTCAGAGGCGCTCCGTTGTGCTGCATTCGTCTCAGCGTGGAAGGGGTGACCACGGTAGGCCCGCACGCTGGATCTTTCACCTACCTCAACCACTTGAGGTGCGTTAGCCAGTGATAGAGTGCGACCTCAACAGCGTGAACTTTTGGCCGCAAGTTGGTTCCGTTTCCGGAAGTTGGTTCCGAACCGGGAAATTTGCCAGGCTGGGTCGCGGCAGGCGGATAATCCCGTCAGTGCATGTCGGGTTTGACCACATGCTCGCTACTGCTGAAAACGCGCGCTGGTTTCGACTTGGTTCGTTGGTTACAGCGCAGAAGTCTCGATCAGCTTCGCGGACCAGCGTAGGCGCAGGGCCATAGGCGACACGTCAATGAGCGTCACGCTATCCGACGTCCCCAGGCCACGCCCCTTAGCTATAAGGCGTCAACAAGATCTTTCAGAGGGTCCACAACGCTCTGACATCTATCGGACTGGGAAAGTCAGGCTCCGACGGGTAATGTGCCCCGCGTTGAGGCCCCCTAAGCATCGCAAGTGATAGGGAACCTCTAGTTCTTAATCGCAGATCGACCGAGTCAATGACAATGGACTTCGAAACACATAGCGCTGATCTACCAGAAATCAGGCGCCGCCCTACTCAAGCCCAGGGGCTGGTCTCCATCGGCGAGGTATTTCGTAACTACGCATCCCAGGCTGGGGGCGAGGTCTCGATGGATGAGCTGCTTCAGCGTTGGCCATACCCATCGGACTATGCGATGGAAGTGCTTTCCCGTGCGCAAGCTCTTGGGCTACTGGAACTCTCCAATCGTGCAGCGGGCCTCATAGTAGTACTGACGCAAGCAGGCGCAGGCCTCCTTCTGCCAGTAGGCAGAAGCGAAGGCAAGCCCCACTCCGGCCTAACCGCATCGTTGGACACTGCCGCTGTCGCCCTAGAAGAGCTGCGTCGCGTAGCGCGCCTGTATTACTCTGTCTACGGCGAAGAAGGCCTGAACGTACTCACTAACCAGCTGCACAAGGTCGTCGCTCCCGAGGTTGGAGTCGAGGATGCCTTGACCGACCTGGCTCATAAGATCAAGCCGATTGTCGGATAGCAACGAGGGCGGCGTAACGCGACCCGTCTTAGCAGTGCCACTCCGTTGGCCCTGCCTTGCACGAACGTCCCGGTCGCCTCGTTGGCGTGAAAACTGAACAAGGGACGTGCAGCTCGGGCCTTAGTGGAAGAACTGACTGGGGAGCTGGCCGAAGCGCTTCTTGAACATCGCGGTAAAGGCGCTCGGACTGGCATAGCCCAGCGCGAGCGCCACGTCGATCACCTTCTCACCGTGCGCCAACTGTTCCAAAGCGCGCAGCAGCCGCGCCTGTTGGCGCCATTGCCCGAAGGTCATGCCCAGCTCGCGTGCGCACAGGCGCTGGATGGTTTTGACGTCCACGCCCACACGCCGGGCCCAGTCCTGAAGCGTCGATGGGTCGTCAGGCGTGGATTCCAGCTGCTGACCGATGAGCTGCAGGCGTGGGTCGGTGGGCTGAGGCAGGTGCAGTGGCAGTACCGGCAGTAGCTGCAGCTCATCCAGGATCAATTGCATCAGCCTGCCATCGCGCGAATCGGCCTGGTACGGTGCGGCGACATCCATCGCCGCGTGGATCAGGGCCGCCAGCAAAGGCGTGACCGAGACCGTCGACGCACCGGCCGGAGGCTGGGCAATCGCCTGCGGCAGGATGTACAGGCTGCGCATGCCGACCGTGCCGATGCAGCTGACTTTGTGCCCCATGCCGGCCGGGATCCAGACCGCGCGCGTGCTCGGGCCGACCCAGCGCCCTGTCCCGGCCTGGACCACCAGCACGCCGGTTTCGGCATAGACCAGCTGATGGCGGTCTGGATGATGATGCAAGGCGATGATCGTTCCGGCGGGATACTCACGCGCTCGGCAGAACACGGGGGTCTCTGGACCGGCAGGCAGCCGCTTGCCTTCGCCGACACCCGCGGCGATGTCTCTTTTCCGATATGGCATGGCAATACCCTCGCAAACGGCCTGCCAGACGACTCTACCGCGTCAGGGGTGTTTTCGATATCGGTCCGCTACGGCTATCGGGGCTTCGGCGGCGCCAGTACCTCGATCCAGGTCGGCGCGTGATCGCTTGGCTTTTCCAGCGCCCGCACCCAACCGTCAACGCCTGCGTCCTTGAGGCGAGGCGCAAGCACCGGATTGAGCAGCAGATGATCGATGCGTAGCCCGCGGTCGCGGGCGAAGTGCTCACGGAAGTAGTCCCAGAAGGTGAAGATCTGGGCATCGCCATGCACCGCGCGCAGGCTGTCGGTCCAGCCCTGGTCGAGCAGCGCCTGGTAGGCCTCGCGGACCTCGGGCTGCAGCAGCGCGTCCTTGCGCCACGATTTGGGGTCGTAGATATCCACATCCGTGGGCACGACGTTGAAATCGCCGATCAACGCGACCGGGTGCGGCAGCGCGACCAGGCTTTTCGCGTGCCGATGCAGGCGTTGCATCCACGTCAGCTTGTAATCGAACTTGGGCCCCGGCCGCGGATTGCCGTTGGGTAGGTACAGACCGCCCACGATCACACCATGCGCTGCCGCTTCCAGATAACGACTCTGATGATCTTTGGGGTCCCCGGGCAACCCGCGCCGGCTTTCGATCGGGTCCTGCCCGCGGGCCAGCAGCGCAACGCCGTTCCACGAGCGCTGCCCCTGCCAGATGCAGCCGTATCCAGCGTCGCGGATGGCCGCTTCCGGAAAGGCTTCCTGCGTCGCCTTGAGTTCCTGCAACGCTACGATGTCCGGTTGTTCGCGCGCCAGCCATGCGAGCAGATGCGGCAGCCGCGTCAGCACGCCGTTGACATTGAAGGTCACGATTTTCAGGCGCTTTCTGTTGGGCATGGCGCGCTTCATCGCGGCGGTCAAAGAGGTTGAGGATTGCCCTGCATCAATCAACCTGGCGCGAGTGCCGGGCGAGCATGGCGTGACGATGGCGGCGCGTTGATCGTGCATTGACCCTATCCGCGTCACAGTAAGCCCTCGTTTCGGACCGGTACGGTGCATCCATTGCGCGGAGGATCATGAAAACCTGGAAGGTGCTGCCGCGGCGCTTTTACCAGCGCCACCCAGCCGAGGTGGCGCCCGAGCTGCTCAACAAGCTGCTGGTGCGCGATGACGGTCGCGCAGGCCGCATCGTGGAGGTTGAAGCGTATGCAGGTGAGCAGGATCCGGCCGCGCATTCCTATCGCGGCATGACCGCGCGCACCGCCACGATGTTCGGTGAAGCCGGGCATCTGTACGTGTATTTCAGCTACGGCATACATTGGGGCTCGAACGCAGTGTGTGGTGACGTCGGCCAGGGCTGGGGCGTACTGCTGCGCGCTCTGGAGCCGGTCGCCGGGCTGGAGCTGATCCGCGAGGCGCGCCCGGCAATCAAGCGTGAGCGTGATCTGGCCAGCGGGCCGGGGCGGTTGTCGCAGGCGATGGGCATCACCAAGGCCTTGGATGGCGCGGATCTGGTGCGCAATGACCGTGGCATCCGCCTCGTGTCCGATGGCATGGCGCCACCGGAGGCCCCGGGGGTCGGGCCACGGATCGGCATCACCAAGGCAATCGACTTTCCGTGGCGCTGGCACGTGCCGGCGCACCTGCACGTGTCGGGACGCACCGGGGCGAAGAAGACGGGCGGGACCCTATCGTGAAATCCCCGCTATCGGCCACCTCTCCGGCCCGCCGCGTACGACGCTGGCTCGTGCGCGTGTTCATTCTTGTCGCCTGCATTGTGGTGGCAGGCGTGCTGTGGAACAGCCCCATCGCCGAATCGCCCCGGGCGCTCTGGCGCCTGTCGCAGATGCGAGCACCCACCGCCCTGCCCGTTCCCGTGGCCGGGGTTTCGGCTCGCCAGGTCGCCGATACGTTCGGCGCTCCCCGTGGCCGTGACCGCACGCATGCCGGTGTCGACATCTTCGCCAAACGCGGCACCGAGGTGCGCAGCGCCACACCGGGCATCGTCACGGATATTCGCGAGGGTGGCCTGGGTGGGCGTCAGGTGTGGGTGATGGGCCCGGCGCGCGAGCGCTACTACTACGCCCACCTGGACGACTGGCATGAAGGATTGGAACGAGGTCAGGTCATCGAGCAAGGCACGGTGCTGGGCTATGTCGGCGACACCGGCAATGCCAAGGGCACGCCGCCGCATCTGCATTGGGGTATCTACGGTACCGACGGCGCCTACGATCCGCTGCCGCTCCTGAAGGCATGGCGGGATGCGCCCTGACGGCGTGCAGGCCCCCTTCACAACAACGCGCGCTGGACTAACACCGATGCGCCTAGCGTCGGTGACTCACCACCTACCGGCAGTACCTCCATGGCGATCAAGACCGCAGAAGATCTGTTCATCCACGAGCTCTCGGATATCTACAGCGCAGAAAAGCAGCTTACCAAGGCGCTGCCGAAGCTCGCACGCGCTGCGTCCAATCCAGACCTCGCTGCCGCCTTCACCCTGCACCTGGAAGAAACCCAGGGCCAGATCGAGCGCATCGATCAGGTGGTCGAACTGCTGGGCATTCGGCTCAAGCGGATCAAATGTGCCGCGATGGAGGGCCTGGTCGAAGAAGGCAAGGAGGCCATCGACAGCATTGAGGAAGGCCCGGTGCGCGATGCCGCGCTGATCGGTGGTGCGCAGAAAGTGGAGCACTACGAAATCGCCTCCTACGGCACCATCGCCGCGATGGCCAAGCAACTGGGTTACAAGGCGGCTGTACCGTTGCTGCTGGAAACGTTGGAGGAAGAGAAGGCCACCGACGAAAAGCTGACCCTGCTGGCCCTGGCCGGTGGTGGCAATGCAAAGGCTGCTGCAGCCTGATTTCGATGGAAGCCGCTGCCGGGGAGCCGGACTCCCCGCGCAGCGCGGTGTTCGTTATTGCACTTGACCCCACAGGAGCCCCAATGTCGCTGCGCCCACCCGTTCTCTACCACGCCTCCCTCGAACATGCAGACGCGGAGGAAACGACGCACATCCATGAGCTGGCCGAGGTATTCGCGCGGATGGCGCTGACCGTTGCCGAGCAGGAAGGTCATGCGCACCGCGCGGTGCATGCCAAAGGCCAGGGCCTGCTGAAGGGGCGGCTGCGGGTGTTGGATGGGTTGCCTGCAGAGCTGCGCCACGGTCTTTTTGCGCGGCCTGGCAGCTACGACGCGCTGGTTCGCCTGTCGTCGCCGCCCGCTGAGCAGCTTCCGGATTCGGTCTCCACCCCGCGGGCGATGGCGCTCAAAGTCATTGGCGTGGACGGGCCCCGCGCGGAAGGCGCCCAGGAAGAACACACGCAGGATTTCCTGATGGTCAATGGACCAGCGTTCAACACGCCGGGCGTGGCCGGCTTCCTGCGCTCAGCCAAGCTACTGGCCGCCACCACCGAGCGGATGCCGCGCACCAAGCGGATGATTTCGACCACGCTGCGTGGCGCCGAAGCGGCGCTGGAGGCAGTCGGCGGGCAAAGCGCCACGTTGAAGGGCATGGGCGGCGAGCCGCAGCATCATCCATTGGGCGAGACCTTCTTCAGTCAGGTACCGTTCCTCTACGGCCCGTACATGGCCAAGTTCTCGCTGGCCCCGATCTCACCCGAGCTGCTCGCGCTGACCGGGGACAAGATCGGCTCGGACGCCGACGCGCAACGCGAGGCGGTGGTCACCTTCTTCACCGATCTTCCCAATCCAGTGGAATGGGAACTGCGCGTGCAGTTGTGCCGCGACGTGGAGCAGATGCCGATCGAGGACGCATCGGTAGTGTGGCCCGAGGCGGACAGCCCGTTCCTGCCGGTCGCACGCCTGAGCGTGGCGCAGCAGAAGGCGTGGCAGCCTGACACCTCTCCCGGCATCGAGGATGCACTGGCGTTCGCACCATGGCATGCGTTGGCCGAGCATCGTCCGCTCGGCGGGTTGAACCGCGCGCGCCGCGTGGTGATGGCTGCCTCACGTCAATTCCGCTCGCGGTTCAATGGGTGTCCAATCCACGAGCCGGTGGGCTGAGGCCGCCTTCAGGCGCAGCCGCGAGGTGTTGCCTCACCGGATGCCATGCAGCTCCATGGCGCGCATCACGATCGGCTTGGCCCAGTCAGGCGTCTGCAGCAGCTCGATCGCCGAGGCCGGATAGTGCAGTCCGGTGCGGTCCAATTGCAGCACCGGCAACGGCTCGGCGCCATCGGCGTCGGCCGGCGCACTGTTGTCGTAGACATGCAGCTCGGCCAGATGCGGCAACAGCGCCAAGAGGTTCTCACGGGACGAATCGTAGCGGGCACGGATCTTGTCGGCGGGAATGTCATGTCCGCCGCGGCTGACCCGTGCTGCGACACGTTCCATATGAAGTTCCACGCTCTGCAGGCCGCAGAACCAGATCGCCACGTCGTGCCGGCCGCAGGCTTCGCGTAGCAGGCGCGGAATCGTATTGCCGCCCAAGGTGGTTTCAAACGCGAAGTCGGTGCCCTCGTCGATCGCCTGCCGCAGCCGACGCGCGCCCTCGTTCCAGGCCGCAGCATTGGCCTCGCCCAGCGACCAGCCAGTCTCCACCAGGCGCCGGGTGAACGTATCCGGGTTGAACCAGGTCAGGCCTTCTTCTTCCAGCCACATGCCCAGCAGCGAACTCTTGCCGGCACCATTGACGCCGGCCAGCACCAGAATGCGTCCCATCGGTCAGAGCGGGCTGCCGAGCGCGACCTTGCGGCCGCGGCGGATCGGCTGCCCCAGTACCTTGCCCAACCCGCCATCGCGGCCAAGACTGGCCAGCGTGGTATCGAAGGCGGCGCGCAGGCGCTCCAGCTCGCCCAACCGCTCGTCGGTATCGCCGCCGGCGGCCTTGGCCAACAGTTCCTGGTAGGTTTTGATGTCCACGATCACCGCTTCGGGGTGATTGTGATTGGTGATCACCAGCGCCTGCTTCTCGCGCACCGTGCGCATCAGGCTGGGCCAGCCGCGGGTTTTCACCGACGAGGCCGTGGCCTTCTCAAGGCCGGGCAGATCCAGTGGCAGGGTCATAGCACGCTCCAGGACGGGATGTGCCCACTATACCCTTTCTGGCCAAATTGGACATAAATCCCATTTTGGCCAGAAAGGAGATGCGGGCTCCCGGTCAGTGGGACATCGAATACGGCTGCTCGGCGCCCTGCCCCGGCCAGGCCTTGTTCGGCTCGGCCTGCAGGGTGAAGCGCAGCTCTCCGCCGGCCAGGATCTCGTCGTGGCGCAGGAAGGTGCGCTGCAGCGGCTGGCCATTGAGGGTCACCGAACCGACATAGTCGTGGCCCTTGCCCAGCCCGTCGGTGACGATGGTGAAGGTCCTGCCGTTGGGCAGATGCAGCGCTGCCTTGGGCAGGAACGGACGGCCAATGATGTACTCGCCGCTGCCCGGCGCCACCGGGTAGAAGCCCAGCGCGGTGAACACGTACCAGGCCGACATCTGGCCAAGGTCGTCATTGCCAGCCAGGCCGTCGGGACGGTCGGCGTACTGGGTGTCCATGATCTGCTTCAGGCGCGCCTGGGTGCGCCACGGCTGTCCGGCATGGGCATACAGGTAGGCCACGTGGTGGCTGGGCTCGTTGCCGTGCGCGTACCAGCCGATCAGGCCAGTGATGTCTTCCATGTGTTCGAAGATCGAAGGGTCGACCTTGGCCTCGAACACCTCGTCCAGCCGGGCCAGCAGTCTGTCGCTGCCCCCGTGCGCGGCGGCCAGGCCGGCCACATCGTGCGGCACATACCACGAGTACTGCCAGGCGTTGCCTTCGGTGTAATCCGTGCCGTAGCCGCTGGCGCTCGGGTCGAACGGCGTGCGGAAGCTGCCATCGCGCTTGCGCGCGCGCATGAAGCCGGTGTCCTTGTCGTACGCGTTGCGCCAGTTGGTGGCGCGCTTCTCGAACTCACCGGCGACCTTCGTGTTGCCCATGGCCTTGGCCATGCGCGCGATGGTCCAGTCGTCGAAGGCGTACTCCAGCGTCTTGCTAGCCGCTTCACCTTCCTCATCGATCGGCACCCAGCCCAGCTCGCGGTACTGCGCGATGCCATCGTACGGGCCGTAATCGGCGGTGGCCACCATGGCGGCGAGCGCCTTGTTTTCATCGAAGCCACGGATGCCCTTGAGGTAGGCATCGGCGATCACCGGCACGGCGTGGTAGCCGATCATGCACCAGGTTTCCTGGCCGTGGAACGCCCACACCGGCAGCATCCCGTAGGCGCTGTTGTGCTGGTGCGCGAGCAGCGAATTGATGAAATCGCTATTGCGTTTCTCCGGCTGCACCAGGGTGAGCAGTGGATGCAGGGCGCGGTAGGTGTCCCACAGCGAGAACGTCGAGTAGTTGGTATAACCCTCGGCGCGATGCACGGCATTGTCCGAGCCACGGTACTGGCCATCGCTGTCCATGAAAACGGTCGGCCCCAGCAGGCTGTGGTACAGCGCGGTGTACGCGCTGCGACGGTCATGCTCGGGGCCGTCGATATCCAGCACCGACAGCGCCTGCGTCCACTGCGCTTTCGCCTCGGCACGGACGCGGTCGAAATCGAAGCCCGGCACTTCGCTCTCCAGGTTGGCGATGGCCCCGGCCTCGCTGACCGACGAGATCGCCACCGTCACCACCAAGGGCGTGTCGAGCGTGCCGAAATCGAAGGTACCCACGAGCTGGCGGCCTTCGATCTGCGCACGCTGGGCCGGGCTCTGGTGCCCCGGCGGCGGGAAGCCTTTGTAGGCGATGTCGGTCTCGGTGTTGTGGAACGCGTGACCGGTCAGCGGACGCGAGAAACGCATCGCGAAATACAGCTGGCGACCTGGCGCCCAGCCGCGGGTCTCGCGAAAACCGGTGACGGTGCCGTCCTCGCGGGCGCGCAGGCGTGACCACATGATCTTGCCCGGGTAATCGTAGAGGCTGGTACGCAGGTCGAGCAGCACGCGCGCCGGCTGGTTGGCCGGATAGGTGTAACGGTGCACGCCCACGCGGGTGCTGGTGGTCAGCTCCGCGCGCACCTTGGGATCATCCAGGGTGACGGCGTAGTAGCCCGGCTCGGCGCGCTCGTCATCGTGGCGGAAGCGCGAGGTATAGCCGCTGCCGGGCTTGTCCGGATCGCCACGCTCCAGGCTGGCATCGGTGCGCACCGGCATCAGCAGCACATCGCCCAGATCGGAATGGCCGCTACCGGAGAAATGCGTGTGCGAGAAGCCGACGATGCTCGTGTCGTCATGCCGGTAGCCTGCCGCCCAGCCATACGCCTTCTCGCGCGGCTGGATACGGGTGTCCGGACTGAGCTGGACCATGCCGAACGGGACCGTGGCGCCGGGATAGGTGTGCCCCTCCCCGGCCGTACCGATGAACGGATCTACCGCCGCGTAGGCGCGCTCGCCAAGTTTCGTTGGCGCCGCTGTGGCTGTGCCGGCCACCAACATCGCCCCTACTGCGAGCCCCAACCACCGCACCATCCCCGTTTTTGTCATGGCGTTGAATTTAGATCGATTCAGGTGAGGTTGATCCTAGCACCGGCGTGACGGAGGGGCATGTTGCGGTGCGGCTGACGACACCGAGGGACGCGGCTTGCTACGCTGGCGTCCGGTTCGTTTCCGGGAAGACCTGCATGGTGTTGCGCCGCCTCACCCGCCTGCTGACAATCCCCCTCATCACCGCTGCCCTGCTCGCCGCCTGTGCGGGACGCACCGCGCCCAGCGGCCTGACGACAACAGCCGGTGCCTCCGAATCACCGGCGGCCGCGCTGACATGGAAGGCGCACGAAGGCGGGCATCCACCCACTGCGCGCCACGAAAGTGCGTTGGTCGCGCTCGACGGCAAGCTCTACCTCCTGGGGGGACGCGGTGAGCGCCCCCTGGAGATCTTCGATCCCTCGAGCGGACGCTGGACGCGCGGTGCACGACCGCCACTGGATCAGCTCCACCACGCGCAGGCGCTGGCCTACGACGGCCGCATCTGGGTGCTGGGGGCGTTGACCGGCGATTTCCCGGCCGAGCCCGCGGTGCCCACCCTCTGGGTCTACGACCCCTCAGCGGATGCGTGGCAACAAGGGCCACCGCTGCCTGCAGGCCGCGCACGCGGAGCCAGCGGCGTTGCGTTGCACGCAGGACGGATCTACCTGGTCGGTGGCGTCACGCGTGGACACACGGGTGGCGTGGTGCCTTGGCTGGATGTCTTCGATCCCGCGACGGCAAGGTGGACGGCGCTGCCGGATGCACCGCATGCCCGTGATCACTTCCACGCCGCGGTGCTGGACGGGGCGCTCTACGCCGCCGGTGGCCGGGTCAGCGCCCATGGCAGCGGCGCATCGGGAATGCAGTCGGTGGCGGCGGTGGACGTGTTCGACATTGCCTCGGGCCGCTGGTCCACACTGCCCTCGCCCCTGCCTACGCCGCGCTCAGGCACTGCCGCGGTCGCCTGGAATGACAGGCTGGTCGTGATCGGTGGCGAAAGCGATGCGCACACCATCGCACACGCGGAAGTCGAGGCCTGGAGCCCAGCAACACAACACTGGGAAGCGCTGCCGGCGCTGCCGGTGGGGCGGCACGGCATGCAGGCAGCCGTACTGGACGGGGCGCTGCATGTCGTCGCCGGCAGCGGCAATCGCGGCGGCGGCCCGGAACTGGACGACCATTACCGCTTGGTCGCCCGTCCGTAGTCCATCGCAGGCAGGGCGTACCAGGGCCCGGTTTACGCCGGGCGTGCCGAGTCCGGCACCGCCGCCTCGGGCAGCATGGGCTGGGTCGCATCCACCGTGACCGGCTCATCACTGCGCATCAGGGCACGCGCTTCGGCTTCGCTCGCCACCGCCGGCGGAGAGCCGCGCAGTGGCATGCCGGCGGTCTCGCGGACGAACAGCATGGTGATCACGCCGATCACCGCCGCGCCCATCAGGTAATAGGCGGGTACCAGCGGATCACCGGTGCGCTCCACCAGCCAAGCGGTCACCAGCGGCGTGGTGCCACCGAACAGCGAGACCGATACGTTGAAGGCGATCGACAGCGCGCTGTAGCGCACCGGCGTGTAGAACAGCGCCGGGAGCGTGGACGGCATCGAGCTGGTGAAGCACACCAGCGCCAGCCCGAGCAGCATCAGCCCCAGGAAGATCAGCCAGTCATTGCCGCTGCCCACCAGTTTCAGGCACGGGATCGCCAGCAGGAACAGCGCGATGCAGGCACCGATGATCATCGGGCGACGGCCCAGGCGATCGCTGAACAATCCACCCACCACATTCAGCGGCATCATCACCAGCATCACGATGATGATCAGCAGCAGGCCTTTGCTTTCGGCATAGCCCATCGTGACGCTGAGGTAGCTGGGCATGTAGGTCAGCAGCATGTAATCGGTGACGTTGAACACCAGCACCAGGCCGACGCAGATCAGCAGCTGTGCCCAATGCACGCGGAACAGCGCGCCCAGACCCGGGCGCTCGTGATCGCGCTTCTCGGCCTCCTCGGCATACGCGCGGAAGGCCGGCGTCTCTTCCAGCTTCATGCGCATGTACAGGCCAAGCAGACCCAGCGGGCCGGCCACAAGGAACGGAATGCGCCAGCCCCAGTCCAGCATCTGCGCGCTGCTCAGGGCCATGTGCAGTGCGGTGACCGTGCCGGCACCGGCGATGTAGCCGCCCAGCGTACCGAACTCCAGCCAGCTGCCCATCAGGCCGCGGTTGCGGTCGGTCGAATACTCGGCGATGAACGTCGCCGCGCCGCCGTACTCACCGCCGGTGGAGAATCCCTGCACGATGCGGGCAAGCAGCAGCAGCGCCGGCGCCCAGATGCCGATACGGTCGTACGAGGGAATCAGGCCGATGCTGAAGGTACCGGCGGCCATCAGGATCATGGTGGCCGCGAGCACCTTCTGCCGCCCGTACTTGTCGCCCAGCGGACCGAACACCAGGCCGCCCAGCGGGCGCACCAGGAAGGCGACGGTAAAGGTGGCGAAGGTGGCGATCAGCTGCGCGGTCGGGCTGCTGTCGGGGAAGAACACGTGGCCGAGGGTGACGGCGAGGTAGCCGTAGACGCCGAAATCGAACCACTCCATCGCGTTGCCGAGCGCCGCAGCGCCAACGGCCTTCTTCAACATGGGGCGATCAACGACGGTGACTTCGTCGACATGCATCTGGCGGCGGCGTTTGAACCAGCCGAAATGAGCGTGTGCGGCAGGCAGGTCCTGCATCTGCTTTCTCCTGGAAGCAGGCCATCGCGGCGCCCGAGGTCCCGCGCACGGCACAGGAAATACCGCCTCTGATGACACAGCGCGATGCGCGAAGAGGGGTTGCAACAGACGATCCCGGACGGCCGCGTGGACTCAGCGACGCTGCGGGATGGATGACCAGGAAGCGGGCAATGGCCCGGGGGTGATCAAGCGAGCCATGTTACTACATTTGTCAAGCGCGAGGCCCGTACTGCTCCGGTCGGCAGCGTGGAACAGCATGTTTCAGGCTGTTTTGATTCCTTTTCACGCGATGCACACACACTCGGGGAGCGGTGGGAATGCGGTAAATGTGTTGCGCTGACGACGATCACGCAGGCAATGTCGCTCGAGAGCGGGCGGCGCGTTACTGTCCGCGCTCGAGCGCATCGATAAGCGGCGCGAGATCGTCGCGCTCGTGTGGCCGCACCGCACGCGCGATCTCCTGGCCGTCGCGCAACAGGATGACGGTCGGCCACAGTTTCACCGCAAAGGAACGGCCCAGCGGCCGCCCCTTGCCATCCTCGACCTTCAGGTGCGTCGCGTCGTAGCCACCCAGAAACTTCTGCAGCAGGGGCTGGGCGGCACTGCAATGGCCGCACCAACCCGTTCCGAATTCCAGCAGCACCCATCCGCTGCCCGCATCGATGTCGGCACGGGTGATGTCGGAGGGGCTGTACTCACGAACGAAGGTCACGGGCGGTGCTCAGGACAGTGCGCGCTGGATGTCCTCCAGCGGTGCGTTGGTGTAGTCCTTCGCAAGATCCTTGATCAGCCGCTCCTGGGTTTCCTTGTGCAGCAACGGCCGGATGCGGCCCAGCGTCTGCGGATCGGCGATCAGGATCAGGTGCGCATAGCGGTTCTTCAGCGCATCTTCGTTCAACTGCGCGGCGACCTGCTTGGCAAACGTGGCTTCGTTGAGCTGGGAGATCGTCATGTCCTGTGGCACCGAGCCGGACGGGCCCTGCCCCGAGGCGCCGGTCTCACTAACGGCCTGCAGCTGAAGTTCCCCCTCCTGCTTGAGCTGAAGCTTGTGCGCGGTGCCAACGTTGGTGAACACGCGGGCCGAGCCGCCATCGGCGACAACAACGAGGGTACCTTCGGGAATCTGCTGGCTCATCATCTACTCCTTATGGGGAAAACCGAGCGCGGGTGCACTCGGGTTCCACCGTAGGCAACCTCATGTAAGCACCGTGCATACGGATGTATGCATTCCGTATGCAGCGCCTGTGCGCCCTACTCCACAGGCGCTGGCGGTAGCGGCATGTCCAGGTGGCGGCTGAAGAACCGGGCCATCACCCGGTAAGCCTGCTGGCTCTCCGGCAGCCGGGCATCCAGGTGAAACGCGTGGCCCAGGCCGTCCCAGACGTGCAGATCCGACTCGCGGCCCAGGTCCACCAGGCGGGAATGCGTAAAGGACACGTTGCTCAGCTCCGCCGCACGGGTGGCAGTGATGAACAGGGTCGGCGGGAACTGTGCGAGGACCGCATCGGAGAACACCGGCGACACCAGCGGATCATGGAAATCCACCTTCCCGTAGTACAGATCTTCCATGATCGGCAGCGTGCCATCGGCATGCGGCAGCAGTGCATCGGTCACGGCCGCGGCCACATAACGGGAGTCGCCGCCATAGCGTGCATCGCCGCCGGCGCAGAACAGGCCGGCTGCGGCCGGCATCGGCAGCTTCTCCTTGGCGAACCACGCCAGCGATTCGCCCGTCAGCACGCCGCCGGCCGAGCAGCCGAACAGACCGATGTGACGTGCCGGCATCTTCTCCAGCGCCGCACGGTAGACCGCCGCCACATCCTCACTCGCAGCCGGGAACTGATGCTCCGGGCCTTGCCGGTACTCCACCGCTACGACGGTGGCCCCGGTCATCGCCGCGACCGGGATCGCCTCAAGCAGACCGAGGCTGTCTGCACGCCCGAACACGAACGCGCCGCCATGCAGTTCGATCAACAGACGCCGCTGCGCCGGATCGGCTGGCGCACTGCGTGGCTCGACACGGACCACCGGCACGCCATTCCAGGTTTCGTGGTGCAGCACCACCGCATAGCGCTGGCGCAGCGCCTTGATCTCGCCGTAGGCCCAGTCATCGGCACCCTTGCGGATCGTCGCCAGCTCCTTGAGCACGGTGGCGTTGTCCATCTTCGCGACCGGGTCGCCGTTGACGACGGCGCTGCGCATCGCGGCCTGTGCTTCGGGGCTCAGATACCGGGACAGCGGCAGCGCGAACGCCGGCACCCTCCGCACACCGTCCGCCTGCGAGGGCGCGGGCGTGGCTGCCATGACGTTGACGCTGAAGGCCGCCAACAGCGCCATGAGCGCGAACGCCCGGGTCCAATCCATCTGCTGCACTCCCCATCCGAAATCGAATCACAGAATAGTCGTTGCCTGCGCGACGCGGGACACGTGGCACGCTGGCTGGAGAGCCGAGTGCCCGCCAGCGAAGGCAACTGGTCAGCGACCGGCTCCCGCTGGCGAAGTAAGTGGCCGGCGAGGCTGAACCCCAGCGCCCGGCGGCCCGTGGTCATTACGGTGTAAAATTCGTCGTTTTAACCGGAACAATGGCCAAAACCGCGCAACGGACGCCTGTCCCGGGCCCGGCCTTCATCCGGCTGCTCGCCCGCCTCGCTGAAAGCAACCTGTCTTCGACGGGCCCTGCCCTGTCAGACCGGCTCAGCGAGTGGGTGGACTGGACGCGGGCGGTCACCCTGTCCAAGGCGCTCGATGGCCGGCTCCCACCCGCCGTGGAGGGCCCGGATTTCGATGCCGACGAGGACGCCGAGTGCCAGCGGATACGCGCTGCGCTGGAGGCGACCATTGTTCAGGAACCTCAGGGCGCCAGGCACCCTCGCCGGGTCGTGGCGGCCGACGGTGGCGACGCCCCTGTCGAGTACACCGTGTTCCGCGAGCGCTACCTGACCCAGCAGCGCGCCATGCTCAGTGCCACCAGCCGTCTGCGCGGTCGCCTGCGCGACATGTTGACCCGCACCTCGCCTGAGATGGCCAGGCTCGCCGAAGTCGACGCACTGATGGAGCAGACCCTGAGCGCGCGGGAGTACAGCCTGCTGGCCAAGGTGCCGGTGCTGCTCGGGGTGCATTTCGAGCGCCTGCGCGATGCCGGCAGCGATGATGGCTGGCTCGAGGTGTTCCGCCGTGACATGCAGAGCCTGCTGCTGGCCGAGCTGGATATCCGTTTTCAACCGATCGAAGGCCTGCTTGCAGCGCTTCGCACCCACTAACCGGGACGTCATGTTCAGAACCAGTCTTCACTCCGTTGTTTTCCTGCTTGGCCTTGTTGCGGTGTGCTGGATCGGGGCGGGCTATGCCAGCACCAATCCGGTCGGTTTCGCTGTCGCCCTGCTGATCGCCGTCTGCTACCTCGCCGGTGGCCTCGAGCTGTATCGCTACCGACAGGCCACCGCCTCGCTCACGGCGGCCAGCGCCAGTGCTGGCACCGCCAGCGCCGGGCTCGCCACCTGGCTGGGCCAGCTGCATCCCAGCCTGCGCAATGCTGTGCGTCTGCGCGTGGAAGGCGAGCGCGTTGCCCTGCCCGGTCCGGTCCTGACGCCGTACCTGGTCGGGCTGCTGGTGCTGCTGGGCATGCTCGGCACCCTGCTCGGCATGATGGCGACGTTGCGCGGGACCGGACTGGCGCTGGAAAGCGCGACCGACCTGCAGGCGATCCGCGGCTCACTGGGTGCGCCGGTGGAAGGCCTTGCGGTCGCGTTCGGCACCTCGATCGCCGGTGTCGCCACCTCCGCGATGCTGGGCCTGCTCTCGGCCCTGTGCCGGCGTGAGCGCCTGGAAGCGGTGCAGCAACTGGACGTGGAGATCGCGACCACCCTGCACACGCATTCGCAGTCCTGGCAGCGCAATGAAGCTTTCCGGTTGCTGCAGCAGCAGGCCGAACTGATGCCGGCGCTGGTGGAACGGCTGCAGGCCATGACCACCGCGATCGAGCAGCAGAGCAACGTCTCGGGCGAGCGGATGCTGGCGAACCAGCAGAGCTTCCATGCCAAGGCCGACGAGGAATATGCCCGCCTGACCGCCGCGATCGAGCAGTCGCTCAAGGACAGCGTCGCCGAAAGCGCACGCGCGGTCGGTGCGGCCTTGCAGCCGGTGATGGATACCACACTCGCCGGCATCGCCCGCGCCAACGCCACCATGCACGAGACGGTGACCGATGCAGTGCAGCGCCAGCTGGCCGGCTTGACCGAGGGTTTCGACGCCAGCCGTGTCGCCACTGCCGCGTCCTGGCAGGCCGCGCTGGACAGCCAGCAGCGGACCAACACGGCACTGACCACGGACCTGCGCGCCGCGCTGGATGGGTTCGCCGCGCAGCACGATCAACGCGCGCTTGGCCTGCTCGATGCCGTTTCCACGAAGCTGGTCAGCACCGCTGATGGTTGGCAGGCGGCCCAGTCCGCACAGCAGCAGACGAATGAAGCCATGGCGGCTGAGCTGCGCAGTGCACTGACCCAGTTCGCCGAACAGCATGGCGAGCGCTCCAGCGCGTTGCTTGAGGCAGTCTCGACCGAGCTCAGCGCGACCGCGCAGCGCTGGCAGGAGGCTCAGGCTGCGCAGCAGCAGACCCATGCTGCGCTCACCGGCGACCTGCGCACGGCGCTGGCCAGCTTCACCGAAACACATGACGCCCGGGCCACCGGCCTGATCGACGCGGTCGGCAGCCGCATGGACGCCACGACCGCGCAGATCGCCGAGGCATGGCAGCAGGCGCTCGGCCGCCAGGATGCCGCCGCGACTGCAGTGAGCGAGCGTCACCAGCACGCGCTGGATGCCGCCGCCGCGACGCTGCAGGCGCAGGCGCTCTCGCTCGGCGAGGCGATGCAGCACTCGCATAGCCAGCTGCAGGACGCACTGGAAGCACGCGATCAACAGCGCCTGAGCGTGTGGACCGATGCCTTCACCGGCATGAGCGCCAGCCTCGGCGAACGCTGGGAGCAGACCGGCGCCAGCGTCGCCAGCCATCAGCAGGAGATCTGCGACACCCTCGCCCGCACCGCCAACGACATCACCCAGCAGGCCCAGGCGCACGCCAGCGAGACGATCAGCGAGATCTCGCGCCTTGTCCAAGCCGCCTCGGAAGCGCCCAAGGCCGCGGCCGATGTCGTCGCCGAACTGCGCAGCAAACTCTCCGACAGCCTAGTCCGCGACACCGCTACGCTGGAAGAACGCAGCCGTCTGCTGGCGACCGTGGAGACCCTGCTGGATGCGGTCAACCACGCCGCCAACGAACAGCGCGTCGCCGTCGATGCACTGGTATCGACCTCGGCCGAGCTGTTGGACCGGGTCGGCACCCGCTTCACCGATCACATCGAAGCCGAGACCGGCAAGCTGGGCAGCGTGGCCGCGCAGGTCACCGGCAGCGCGGTGGAAGTCGCGAGCCTGGCCGATGCGCTCGGCAGCGCCGTGCAGTCCTTCGGGACGGCCAGCGACGGTCTCAACGAGCGGCTGGCCCAGATCGCCGCCTCGCTGGACGGCTCGCTGGCGCGCAGCGACGAGCAGCTCGCCTACTACGTTGCCCAGGCGCGTGAGGTGATCGACCTCAGCGTGCTCTCGCAGAAGCAGATCATCGATGAGCTGCAGCAGCTGGCCGGCCGCCGCAGCAGCAAGGCCGGGGTCGCCTCGGCATGAGCGACGAGATCGAAGTCGAGGCCGACGGAGGTGCGCCGATCTGGGCCGCCTTCGGCGACCTGATGTCGGTGCTGCTCGGTGCGTTCGTCCTGATTCTGGTCGGCGTGGTCGCGCTGCAGCTGGAGCTGACCCACCGGCTGGATGAAGAGGTCAAGCAGCGCCAGGCCGAAGTGCAGCGCCGCCAGACCTTGGAGCAGGCCCTTGCCGGTCCGCTCGCGGCCGGGCGCGTGACGCTGGTGGATGGCCGCATCGGCATCCGCGGCAATGTGCTGTTCGCGTTGAACTCGGATCAGCTGCAACCGGAAGGTGCCGACGTCCTCAAGAGCCTGGCCGGGCCGCTGAAGGGTTACCTGGCCTCGCGCGAGGAGATCCTCATGGTCAGCGGCTTCACCGACGACCAGCAGGTGCGCGATGGCAACTGGCGCTTCGCCGACAACTGGGAACTCTCCGCCGAGCGTGCGTTGACCGTCACCCGCACCCTGATCGCCGAGGGCGTGCCGTCGGATGCGGTGTTTGCCGCGGCGTTTGGCTCGGAGCAGCCGGTGAGTTCCAACGCCGACGAGGATGGCCGCGCCAAGAACCGCCGCGTCGAAATCGCCCCGATCCCGAAACCCAAGGCGAGCAAGGCCGCGGATGCCACGTAATCCTGTCGCAACCGCTGAGCTTCTCCAGCGTTGGCGAGCGGACAAGCTCGACCAGCTCGACCGCACGCGCTTTGCCATGATTGAAGCGTTGCATGCCCGCGCACAGATGCATGACGGTGAGGTGCGGGCGCTGTTGCAACGGAAGCTGGACGCGTTGGTCGCGGGTTACGCTGAGCGGGTTGCCGATGCGTCGGCATCGGTAGTGACCGCGCCGGGCCTGTTATCGGGTCGCATCGGCCTGCAGGCGCTGGTCACGGAATTAACCGTGCAGCACAGTGCTGCGTATCCGGAATTGCCGGTGCTGGGCGAGGTCCGGGCGACGTGGGCCAGGCTTCGCAATGCCAGCCAACTCAAGGAATCACTGGCCCAGATGCCCACCAATGGTGGGCCGTTGAACTCCGGTGTACTGGTCCATCGCGCCCTGACGCTGATGAAAGAGACCTCGCCCGGCTACCTGACGCATTTCATGGCGTACCTGGATGCGCTGTCGGGCATGGAGCACCTGCATCAGTGGGGCGTGCTGGTGGCGACGCCGAAGGTTGTGCCGCGAGGGGCGAAGCCGCGGCGGCCGCGTGCGGGCAAGGCAGCAAACTGAGGTTTCTCATTAACCTGTGAGCGCAGAATCCAGGGATGAGGGATCAAAACCAGCGCCGATCAAGTGCAGGCACAGGTCATAGGGCGACGAGGGACTGAAGAACTCTCTCGCAAGGATTGACTCGCCCGACTGCGCGCCCTCCAGCCACGCCTGAATATGGTCGGCGAGACTCGCCAGCTCGCTCAGGGGGCCTGCGATCCAATGGCTATCGATGACTGGTGACGTCCATGTGCCAATCTCAAGATAGTCATACGGACCCAGATTGCAGTGGCATGAAATCCAATCATTGCCTGGATCGGAAGCATAGAGGCGAACAGCGGCAACGAAGGCCTCCAGCCCGCCCACTTCCCCCGTGATTGTCCACTGCTTGGCGGCATGGTCGACCTCATAGTAGAAGCGGAGCTTTCTCCATTCGGACCGAAACCACTCATCCGAAAAATGGTCCATCAGACTTCACTCCTTGGGTTCATGATCGCGGCGCAGGCTTAGGAGCGGGCACTGCCTCGTCAAATGTCATGGTTCAGAATGGACCTCCTCTTCGGCGCGCCGTGGCCCGCTTCGAACAAACACGCCAACGCATGCGCCCGCCATGCCACTCAGGACGGACACCACGACGTTCGGCGCATTGATGCGGAAGATTGGCAGGAAGCCTGCCTGGGTTCCCGCGTTGACGAAGTAAGTCGCCATTCCCCAGAGACAGACGTACAGCACGCCGACGATGATCGCGAACCGGTACTGCCTTGCGATAAGCCCGCCAAACAGCGCGAACCACATGCCGGCAGCCGAGGACAGCACGTCGCTTGTGTCGAATGCAAAATTACTTCGAGCCACTACTGAGATGCCCAGGAAATACGCGGCCCCGAATACCAATGCCAGCAACAGAAGCAACGCCCCAAGTTGTCGCCACATGGATTGAAACTCCCCTTCACTCCGTTCTAGGGCCACTCTACCTGAATGCGCTTCCCCAGCCTTGCCCCCCCCCCGCCCCTCTTGTCCCCGCCAAATCGCGGTGGTAGTTTGGTAATTACAGCGTAATTATGAAGAGGCAGCAGATGGCTCGAGACTGGAACACGCTTGCGGATCGCCGCCAGGCAAGGCTGCAGCGGGCCACCGATGCCGGCCTTGGGCGCCTGGTGCCTCACGCCGGGATCACCCAGCTCCTGCACACCGTGCTGGAACCCGGCGACCGGGTCTGCCTGGAGGGCAACAACCAGAAGCAGGCCGATTTCCTGGCCGAGTGCCTGGCCCAGCTCGATCCCGCGCAGGTCCACGGCCTGCACATGGTCCAGTCCGTGCTGTCGCTCCCCTCGCATCTGGATGTCTTCGAGCGCGGCATCGCCCAGCGCCTGGACTTCTCCTTCTCCGGCCCGCAGAGCGGACGGCTGGCCACGCTGGTCGCCGAAGGCCGGATCGAGATCGGGGCCATCCATACCTACCTCGAGCTGTTTGGCCGCTACTTCATCGATCTCACCCCGCAGGTCGCGCTGATCGCTGCCCAGGCCGCCGACCGCCACGGCAACCTTTATACCGGCCCGAATACCGAAGACACCCCCGTGATCGTCGAGTCCACCGCGTTCCGGGGCGGCATCGTGATCGCGCAGGTCAACGAAATCGTCGACACCCTCCCCCGCGTCGATATCCCGGCCGATTGGGTCAACTTCGTCACCGAGGCGCCGCGCCCCAATTACATCGAGCCGCTGTTCACCCGCGACCCGGCGCAGATCTCCGAGATCCAGGTGCTGATGGCGATGATGGCCATCAAGGGCATCTACGCCGAGTACGGCGTGCAGCGCCTCAACCACGGCATCGGTTTCGATACCGCGGCGATTGAGCTGCTGCTGCCCACGTATGCCGAATCACTGGGGCTGAAGGGCAAGATAGGCACGCACTGGGCACTCAATCCGCATCCGGCACTGATCCCGGCGATTGAATCAGGCTTCGTGCAGTCCGTGCATTCGTTCGGCTCGGAGCTGGGCATGGAGCGCTACATCGAAGCGCGCGCGGATGTGTTCTTCACCGGCAGCGACGGCAGCATGCGCTCCAACCGCGCCTTCTCGCAGACCGCCGGTCTGTACGCCTGCGACATGTTCATCGGTTCCACCCTGCAGATCGATCTGCAGGGCAACAGTTCCACCGCCACCCGCGACCGCATCGCCGGCTTCGGCGGCGCGCCCAACATGGGCTCGGATGCCCGCGGTCGCCGCCATGCCAGCCCGGCCTGGCTGAAGGCTGGGCAGGAAGCGGCGCTGCCCGGGCAGATGCCGCGCGGGCGCAAGCTGGTGGTGCAGATGGTGGAAACCTTCCGCGAGCACATGGCGCCGGCCTTCGTCGACCGTCTGGATGCCTGGGAGCTGGCCGAACGCGCAAAGATGCCGCTGCCGCCGGTGATGATCTACGGCGACGACGTCACTCACGTACTGACTGAAGAAGGCATCGCGAATCTGCTGCTGTGCCGCAGCCCGGAGGAACGCGAGCAGGCGATCCGCGGCGTGGCCGGCTACACCGCGGTCGGCCTGGGACGTGACCGCGCGATGGTCGAGAACCTGCGCGACCGCGGCATCATCCGGCGCCCGGAAGACCTCGGCATCCGCACCCGTGATGCCAGCCGCGACCTGCTCGCCGCGCGCTCGGTCAAGGATCTCGTGCGCTGGTCCGGTGGGTTGTACAACCCGCCCAAACGCTTCCGCAACTGGTAAGGGGCACGCCATGGAAACAGTGCGTTATCGCTTCCCCGGGCAGCACGATCTCAGCGAGCGCGATCGCCACGCGCTGGTCGGCGTGGTCGCCTCGGGCAACCTCGAAGTGCTGATCGAACCCACCCCGCTGGACGGCGCAATGGAGATCGAGGTTATTACCTCTGCCACCGGCTTCGACACCATCTGGCAGGCGGTACTGGCCGATTTTGCTGCCCGCCACCCGCTGCGCAACGTGCGCTTGTCGATCAACGACGCCGGTGCCACGCCGGCGGTGGTCAGCCTGCGGTTGCAGCAGGCGCTGGAAACCCTGCAGGAAGGAGACGCCGCGTGAGCAGTCACAGCTTTTACGAGGCCGATGCCCGCGAGCGTATCCACGGCCTGCTCGAGGCCGGCAGCTTCAGCGAGTTCGTCGGCCCGGCCCGCCGCATCATCAGCCCACACCTGGCCCAGCTGGATCAACCGGGCGCGTTCGATGACGGCATCGTGGTCGGCGCGGGCAGTTTGAACGGTCGCAGCGTGCTGATCGCCGCGCAGCAGGGCCAGTTCATGGGCGGCGGCGTGGGCGAAGTGCACGGCGCCAAGCTCACCGGCCTGCTGGAGCGTGCCGTTGCGGTGCGTCCAGAGGCGGTGCTGCTGCTGCTCGACAGTGGCGGCGTGCGCCTGCATGAAGCCAACGCGGGCCTGATCGCCATGTCCGAAATCATGCGTGCGGTACTGGCCACGCGCGCCGCCGGCATTCCCGTGTTCGCGCTGATCGGCAGCGGCAACGGCGCCTTCGGTGGCATGGGCATCGTCGCCCGCTGCTGCACCGCGGTGGTGATGTCCGAAGAAGGCCGTCTGTCGCTGTCCGGCCCGGAAGTGATCGAGACCGTGCGCGGCGTGGAAGAGTTCGACTCGCGCGACCGCGCCCTGGTCTGGCGCGTGACCGGGGGCAAGCACCGCTATCTGATCGGCGATGCCGTGCAGTTGGTGCCGGATCGCATCGAGGCCTTTGCCGATGCCGCAACGGCGCTGATGACCGCGCATGCCGAGCCGCAGGATCCGCTGGACGCGCTGGAACAGGCGCAGGCCCAGCTGGGTGCACGGATCAACGCCTATGGCGGCTGCCGCGATGGCCTGGAGGTCTGGCGTCTGCAGGGCAATGCCGATGCCGAGCAGCTGCCATTGCTGGACACCGCTGACTTCCTTGACGCCGTCAAGGACCGGAGCCTGCCATGGAACTGACGCCCCTGCTCGATGCCCTATTCCCGCTCGGCCATGCGGTCACCCGCGAGGACGCTGTGCTGGGCGGTACCGCCACCACCGCCGCAGGCGAGGTCACTGTGATCGGCACCGCCAACAAGCTGGAGGTGGGTGTCGATCACGCACTGACGCTGGCCGCCACCGTGCTCGCCAGCACCCGCGCACATCCGCAGCGGCCGATCGTGATGCTCGTCGATACCGCCGGTCAGCGCCTGGCCCGCCGCGATGAAATGCTCGGCATCAACAGTTACTTCGCGCACCTGGCGCGCACGCTGGATCTGGCCCGTCGCCGCGGCGCGCCACTGGTCAGCCTGGTGTATGGCGAGTCCGTGAGTGGCGGCTTCCTGTCGTTCGGGCTGATGGCCGATCGCATCTTCGCCCTGCCCGAAGCGCAGGTGCGGGTGATGGATCTGCGCGCGATGGCCCGCGTCACCAAGCAATCGCTGGAAAAACTGCAGGCACTGAGCCAGAGCTCGCCGGTGTTCGCGCCGGGCGTGGCGAACTACGTCCGCATGGGCGCCGTGGAGGCCGTCTGGGAGGGCGACCTCGCGCAGGCGCTGGTGGATGCACTGAACGCCCCGGTCACCGGCGACCAACGCCGCGAACGGGGCGCCGAGCGCGGTGGCCGCCTGTTGGCGCGCGATGTCGCCGCTGCCGTGGCCGCAGGCGAGGCCTGAACCATGCGCCGTCACGACCTGGTCTGGCTCGATCCGCAGGCACCGTGGCATGTGCTGACCCCGGGCGCGGACGCGCGCCTGAGGGCGTGGGCCGAAGCACGCCTACCCTTCGTCGTGGCGCGACGCGATCCGGCCACCGATGGCGATCAGCTGCGGCTGGGTGTGCCCTTGCCCTTGGCCGAACAACGCCGGCGGCTGTCGCTGCGGATCGAACCAGGCCATGTACTGCGTACTACGCCGCCGCCGGCCTTGGCCGAGGTCGCCGAAGGCCTCCCTGCGCCCTGGCGCGACGAGGTAGGCCTGCTGTTGGCCGATACCCGCGATCTGGACGTGCCCCCGCGCGTGTTCGGCAGTTTCGCCTGGCAACACCTGACCGGCCTTCTCTATCTGCGGGCCAGCTCGGATCTGGACCTGCTCTGGGAGGTGGAGGATCACGCTCACGCGGATCGACAGGCCGCCCGCATGCAGCGCTGGGAGCGTGAGCACCGCCTGCGCATCGACGGCGAACTGCGCTTTCCGGGCGAGCGTGCCGTCAGCTGGCGGGAATACGCCAGCGGCGCCGCGCGGGTGATGGTCAAAACCGGTGACGCCTGCTGGCTGTCATCGCGCGACACACTGCTTTCGCTGCAGGCCGCTGCATGAACGCGGTCCTGCACCCGGTTCCGGCGCCACCGCCCTCCCCCACGGCGGCGGCGCATCGGTTGGGTCGGCTGGCCATTACCAGCCTGCACGCCGAGCTGGCCTGCGCCCCCAAACCGGGCCTGGTGACGCCATGGAGCCGGGGCAGCCACCAGGATATGGACGCCGGCACCTTCCTGCTCAGCCTGTTCGCCCTGCGCGGCTACTTCGTGGCTGTCGCTGCCGCTGGCGCGCATGGCACGCCCTTTGAACACCTGCGCGCGTATGGCATCGACGCCGAGGCGGCCATGCTGCGCGCCACTGGCGGCATCAATACCCACCGCGGTGCCATCTTCAGCCTCGGGCTGCTGGTCGCGGCATCCGCCCAACTTCGCCACACCGGGGGAAGGCCCCCCCAGGGGGTTGAGGTCTGTCTGGGCGTCCGCGAGCAGTGGGCGTCCGCCCTGCTCACTGCACCGTTGAACAGCGACAGCCCCGGTCAACGTGCCCGCCAGCGCCATGGCGTCGCCGGTGTCCGCGAGCAGGCGGCGCAGGGGTTTCCGCTGCTGCGCGAGGTCGCCCTGCCTGCCTTGCAGGCCGCACTGCGTGACACGGAAGATCGGCAGGCGGCCATGGTCCACACCCTGATGTCCCTCGTCGCGGTGACTGCCGATCTCAACCTGCTGCATCGCGGCGGCGAGCGTGGATTGGCTTTCGCACAGCAGCACGCACGACGTTTTCTCGCGGAGGGCGGCGCACTGCAGCCCGGCTGGCGGGCACGGCTCGGGCCGGTGTGCGATGCCTTCGAGGCCAAGCGCCTGAGCCCGGGTGGCAGTGCCGATCTGCTGGCCTGTGCCTGGTTCCTGCACCAGCAGGAGGCTGCATGAGCCTGGTCCTGCTCTGTTCTGGCCAAGGCGGGCAGCACCCTGGCATGTTCGAGCGCGTGGGTGGTAACGCAAGAGCGCAGCCGGTACTCAATCTTGCCAGCGAGCTGCTCGGCACGCCGATCGAGCAGATCGCCGCGGAAGACGGGCGCTTCCGAAATGCCGTCGCCCAGCCACTGGTGTGCGCGGCCGCGCTTGCTCATTGGGAAGGGCTGCGTGACGCGCTGCCCCCTGTTACCGCCGTTGCCGGGTACAGCGCAGGCGAACTGGCGGCGCATGCGGTCGCCGGCAGCTTCGACACGGCGACCTGTCTGCGCCTGGCACTGAAACGCGCACGTCTCATGGATGCAGCGACGCCGGGCGACGCCGGCCTGCTGGCGGTGATCGGGCTGGATGACGTACGGATCGCACGCCTGTGCGCGGCGCACGGCATTTTCCTTGCCATCGTCAACGGACCGGACCATGTCGTGCTGGGTGGCACGCGCGCAGCGCTCACCGCGGCATCGGCAGAGGCCGCCACCAGCGGTGCGCGTGTGGTGCCCCTGCCGGTCTGCGTGCCGGCGCACACCCCGCTGCTGACAGTTGCCGCGCAGGGATTCGAAGATGCGCTGCACTCGGTCACGCTGCGCCCGCCCGGGCTGCGGCTGCTGGCGGGCATCGATGGTCGTGTGGTCGGCGATGTCGAACGGGTGGTGGCGACCCTGTCGGCGCAGATTTCCCAGCCGCTGCAATGGCACGTCGTGCTGCAGCAGGCGGTCGAGCGCGGTGGGCGCGTGTTTCTGGAACTGGGCCCTGGGGCGGCGTTGAGTCGTCGCGCCCGCGAGCTGCATCCGCAGCTCGAGGCCCGTTCCGTCGAGGATTTCCAGACGCTGGAGGGTGTTCTGGAGTGGGTGGACCGCGCATGCGCACGCGCATGAGGGCTCGCCGGTAAGAGTTGCATCACGTAAACCCCAGGTGGCGGGTCGCCATCATGCTGCACGCGTATCAAGTGTCTCGGGAGGGCGCATGAGTCCGCAAATCGCAACGATCATCGGCTTGGTGATCATGTTCATCGTGGCCACTGCGCTACCCATCAACATGGGTGCAGTCGCCTTCGCGCTGGCCTTCATCATCGGCGGCCTGTTCGTCGGAATGGAGGGCAAGGAGGTCTTGGCCGGGTTCCCGGGCGACCTGTTCCTGACCTTGGTCGGCATCACATATCTGTTTGCCATCGCGCAGAAGAACGGCACCATCGACCTGCTCGTGCATTGGGCGGTCAAGGCCGTGCGCGGACACATCGTGGCCATTCCGTGGGTGATGTTCGTGGTGACCGCCGTGCTGACCGCCTTCGGTGCGCTCGGCCCGGCCGCAGTGGCCATCATCGGTCCGGTCGCACTGCGTTTTGCCAAGCAGTACAGGATCAACCCGCTGATGATGGGCCTGCTGGTGATCCATGGCGCGCAGGCCGGTGGCTTCTCGCCGATCAGCGTGTATGGCGGCATCACCAACCAAGTGGTGCAGAAGGCCGGCCTGGAAGTCACGGAAATGGCCGTGTTCCTGACCAGCCTGGGCTTCAACCTGCTGATGGGCATCATCTGTTTCTTCGCCTTCGGCGGCGTGGCGTTGATGCGTCGTGCGCCGACCGCGACCGAGCCGCTGGTGGCCGGCAGCCAGGCCTCCTCGCGCCAGTTCGCGATCGAAGGTCACGGCGCCCTGGTCTCGGCCGGTGGCGGCACGCTCTCCAACGATCCGGGTGCGCTGGATGACGTGCGCATCAACCGCGAGCGTGTGTTCACCCTGATCGGCCTGCTCGGCCTGGGGATCGCCGCACTGGTCTACAACCTCAACGTCGGCCTGGTCTCGATCACCGTCGCGGTGGTGCTGGCCCTGCTCTCGCCCAACTCGCAGAAGGGCGCGGTGGATGGCATCAGCTGGTCGACCGTGCTGCTGATCAGCGGCGTGGTCACCTACGTGGCCGTGCTGCAGCAGGCCGGCGCGGTGGATTACATCGGCCACGGCGTGGGTGCGATCGGCATTCCGCTGCTGGGCGCGCTGCTGGTCTGCTATGTCGGTGGCATCGTGTCGGCGTTCGCTTCCTCGGCCGCCGTGCTGGGCGCCACGATTCCGCTGGCAGTGCCGTTCCTGATGCAGGGGCATCTGAGCGCTGCGGGTGTGATCTGCGCCCTGGCGATCTCCTCCACCGTGGTGGACGTGAGTCCGTTCTCGACCAACGGTGCGCTGGTTGTGGCCTCGGCGGCGAAGGAAGAGCGCGAAGCCCTGTTCCGCCGCTTCCTGGTCTACAGCGGTCTGGTCGTTGCCTTCGGTCCGCTGCTGGCATGGCTGCTGTTCGTGGTGCCTGGCTGGATGTGAACCCACGGCGGGCCTGCTCAGGCAGGCCCGCCGTGACCCGTTAGAATGCTGCACACCTGCACAAGAACTCCTGCCATGCCGCTGGCTCCTGGTCCCCGTCTGTCGAAGAAACGCGTGCCGCTCTATGAAGAAGTGGCCGAACGCCTGCGCCAGAAGATCTATGACTACGAGCTGCCGCCGGGTGAATGGATCGATGAGCCGATGCTCGCCGAAGAACTCGGCATCAGCCGGACGCCACTGCGCGAGAGCCTGAAGCTGCTGGCGGCGGAAGGCCTGGTGCAGCTGGATGCAGGCCGCGGCAGCCGCGTCACCCGGCTCACGCTGGAAGATCTCAACCAGCTGTTCCCGGTGATGGCCATGCTGGAAGGTCGCTGCGTGCATGAAGCGGTCAAGCGCGTCGACGATGAAGGGGTGGTGCAGCTGCAGGCCCTGCATGACGCGATGGAAGTGGCCGCGGCGGCCGGCGATCTGGCCGAGTATTATCGCAACAATTATCTGATCCACGAAAGCCTGCAGACGCATGCCGGTAATCCGTGGTTGATCCGGGTCACGCACGATCTGCATCGCATCCTGAAGATGCATCGCGGGCGTCAGCTGTTGACCCCCGGGCGCATGGCGCAGTCCCTGGCCGAGCATCGCGCGCTGATGGAGTGCATCCGCAACCGCGATGCCGAAGCCGCCGAGCAGATGATGAATCGTCACCTGCTCAGTCAGGGTGAAGCGCTGGCTGCGTATGTTGCGGCTGGCGGGCAGTTGAACGTGCCCGCGCCGTTGCCCAGGCAGGGCGGTATCTAAGCGTGCGAAAGCACGCTGCGCCTATACCAACTCCACCGTCAACCGCGTCAGCGATTGCCCCAGCAGGTGCAGGCGAAGCTGGTCCAGGCTGGTGAAATAGCAAACCGTCTCCGTACCCGCCAGACGGTAGATGCCGCGCTTGCCACCAAGCAGTACGAATTTGTCCTGGTCCACCAGGTATTGAGCGACCGGTGGCACGCCCTGTGCCTTCAGCCCATCGATGTCGATGGGTTCAAGCGCGTCGAGATCATGCAGTGCAGTAGTCATGGTCGCGGGAACATCGTGTTGAGGAGACTCGAGCTTAGGTTCTCGCCAGGCAGCGCTGCGTGGAATCATCGTGACGATGGCGAGAGCGCCATACCGCTGTCCGTCACGCCACCGGCAGCGCATCCGCCGCCACCGGGCGGCCAAGCAGCCAGCCCTGCGCCACCGCCGAGGGCATCAGCTCCAGCATCGCCTGCGCCTGTTCTTCGGTTTCCACCCCTTCCACCACCAGGCCGATCTCCAGCGTACGCGTCATCGCGCAGATCGCTTCGATGATCTGGCTGATGGCAGACCCTGTACCGATCGCACGGGTGAAGCGCTGATCCATCTTGATCGCATCCAGCGGCAGCTCGGCCAGGTAGGCGAAGTTGGAGTAGCCGGTACCGAAGTCGTCGATGTAGAACGGATAGCCGTCCTCGCGAAGCCGCGCCATGCCATCGGCCAGATCGCTATGCCGCGTTGTCGAGCGCTCGGTGATCTCCAGTACCACCTGTTCGCGCGCCACCCGGTTCTGCGCCGTGGCAGCGTTCAAGTAGGCCCGGAACCCCGCATCGACCACATCGGTCGCCGAAACGTTGAAGCTGACATAAAACGCAGGGTCCGCGCGCAGCCGGTCGCCCAGCTCGGCCAGCGCCTTGCGCACCACCTGGCGCGCCAGTGCACCACCCAGCCGCTGGTGTTCGGCCATCGGCACGAACGTATCCGGCGGCACCTGCTCGCCCTGCTCATTGCGCCAGCGCGACAGCGTTTCCACGCCGACCAGCCGCCGGTCTGCCAGTGCCCGAAGCGGCTGATACACCAGCGTCAGGCCGTCGCCCAGAATCGCCCGCTCCAACTGCTTGGGCAACGAGCGGCGGTGACGCTGGTAAGCGCTGATCAGCAGCCCAAGTCCACTGCCGGCGAACCCGCCCAGCAGGCACAGGCCGATCAGTATCCACGGCGACTCGGAGAACAGGCTCGACTGCTGCGCCCGCGCTGCCACACAGATATCGAACGTGTGGCTGCAACGGCGCGAATGCCGTGTGCTGCCAAGATCGACCCAGCTTTCCTCGCGGAACGGATCCAGCGCGGTCACATTGCCGAAGCGCTGGAAGATATGCCGCGCGTCACGCGTAAGCACCAAGGCGCCCATGCCCGGCCCCACCTGGTCCACACGATCGAACGCACTCGGCGACGTGGTGACGATGACATCGCCCTTGGCTGACATATCGGCGGCCACCCGCGCATCGACAATGCCCGAGACGCCGCCCCACAGCCGGTAACCGCGGACGCGGCGGTCCGGTTCGGGCATCTGCGCCGGAGCGGCCAGGATTCCCCATGCCGCCGAGCAGATCAGCCGATCCTCATGCAGCCGGCCCACATCACGCACATAGCGCGATTTGAAGGCCAGCAACCGCAGTTCGGACAGATCCTCCCGCGTGCACGGTGCGGTCGTCAGCGCGGCCGCCTGCTCCAACGTCAGTGAGGAGGCGGCCGCCACGGATTCGGCCTGGAGCAGGAGGCGGTCGGCGTACGCATCCAGCAACGCGCGGTCGCGCTGCACCAGCATCGCCTGTGCGCTCAGCAGGGTAACGCCCAGCACCGCGATCGCCGTCAGGGTGACGAAGGGCGCTCGTCCTTCCAGCGCAATGCGGTAGCGGTGGGCAATCGAGGGTCGTGGCAACGTCGAGCTCCAGCAGGAACGGTGTCAATGGGAGGCGCTGGGACGGGCGCAGGCGTGCGCGCAGACCCGGGAGACCACAGCATTCGACCTACCGGTGTCAAACCGATGAAAACACCTGAAACGCCCCT
The DNA here is from genome assembly GCF_026130205.1 of Stenotrophomonas sp. SRS1. Lineage (NCBI taxonomy): Bacteria > Pseudomonadati > Pseudomonadota > Gammaproteobacteria > Lysobacterales > Lysobacteraceae > Stenotrophomonas > Stenotrophomonas sp. SRS1. The sequence continues at coordinate 553,342 of NZ_JAINFD010000001.1, forward strand.
CCATACCCTGCCCCCGCTCTACGCGCTCACGCGCGATGGCCAGCTCCTGCCTCGCTGCTGTCACCACATCTCTCTCCGGCATCTTCCCTATCCAGCTGATGGAGGCAGTCACGCATCGTTGCGGCGTTTCACCGGCACGGTGCCCTCGTCCTATCCGACTTTATCCATAGGCGGCCTCTATTGTATAGGCGAGCCAGTCGGTGTGGCCCGTCGTTTTGGCGGCCACGGCGCGTGCATCTCCCGCTGCCACAGCGTCCAAAGCTGCTCCATGCCTCAGTTCTCGAGGTTCGCCGGCGCTTTCGTATTTGTTGCATACCGCCGCAGCGGTGGCGCGTGTATCTCTATCGAGCATGTTTTCTTCAAACATCTGAAATGTGCCGAGGCGCGGCCCGCGCGTGGCGGCGAGGCGACTCACCCGCCGCTGCGGCGGCAGCCACGGGCCTACTTGAGACACCCATGTGAACACCGTTGCATCCCGTACTACCCTCGGCAGAGTCCTGTTGCTTGTCGGTATCGTCGTCACCGTGGCCTGCCTGGTCCTGCTGACACTGGTGTCCCCGCCGCAGCGGCATGCCACGTTCCGGCTCGCCATCGGGCCGCAGATGGCGATCTCGCAGGGCCTGGGCGGCTCGGCCGCGCAAGGTGGCCCCCGCGCGTACATGGAAGCACTGGAGGCCATCGCCGGGGTGCGCCTGGAGCTGCGGCGCTCCTCTTCCATCGAGAGCGCCATCGCGCTGCTGAGTTCGGGCGCCGTGGATGGCGTGGCCTTCTCGCTGCCGTCGACCCGCCCCATGCTGCCTGGCTCGGCGGTTGTCTCGGCGCCGTTCTACACGGGCAGCTCGGTCCTCGTCAGTCGCCGCACATCGGCCTACCGCTCGCTGGCATCCCTGGCCGGCCGGCGGGTGGCAGTGATCGACAATGGCGAATATCGCGCGTATCTGGCGCGGCACTTTCCGGATATCAACGTCCTTCCCCTCGCCTCGCCCGCCGACATGCTGGCCGCACTGGACAGCGGTGCCGCCGATGCGGCACTCGGTGCCGATGGCATTCTGGTACCGCTGGCACGGCGGGATCACAACGCCATCCTGGAGGTGCATGCCGCGCACGATGGTCCCCCGGTGGAGCTGCGCGTTGCCTACGTGCCAGAGCGGGCGGTCGAGGTCAGCATGGCGCATCAGGCGTTGCTGGCGCTGCCGTTGGACATCCACAAGGACATCCTCGAGCGCACCCTCAATGCGGTGTATCGCGCCCCGCCGACGGTCCGCGCGGTGGCCACTTACTACCGCATCCCGATCATCCTGCTCTGCCTGGTGATGCTGGCCTTCCTGCTGGGCATCTCGCGCGCGTGCCGCAAGGCCCGGCGCGCCGCGGCCCGCCAGGCGGCCGCCGCACGCGTGTTGACGCTGGTCAATCATGAGGTTCGCAACAGTGCCTCTTCTGTCATTTCGGCGATCGATCACCATAAGCGAGGCGACGGCCGGTTCTCTATGAACCAACTTGTATAAAATTGGTTTTTGCGTGCTCTATCGCAGTTGGCGTGACCCGAGGGATGGGGCACGCTGAGCATCACGGCGCAGCGCGCCGCCTGCATTCAATCCGGGCAGGATCACCCGCGCAGGGTGGCACCACCATCCACGTAGACATCGCTCATGGCGATGTGCCCGGCCTGATCGGAGAGCAGGAACATGACGGCATTGGCAACGTCTTCAGGGCTGGCAAGTTTCTGCAAGGGGATACCTGCTTTATAGGTCTCCAAACTTCCCTCGATGACACGTGCTGCGCCCTGCCCGTCCACCCACATCGCGGTCTGCATGGGCGTCACCGTTGATCCAGGTGCAACGATGTTGCAGCGGATGCCCAGCGGCGCCAGCTCCAGCCCAAGGCAGCGCGTGAACATCGTGGCGGCCGCCTTGGAGGCAGCATAGGCGGCCATGCCGTGGCGCGGGACACCGGCTGCGTTGGAGCTGACCGTCACAATGGCTCCCGTCCGGCGCGGTGACATCACCCGTGCCAGCGCACGGGACACATGGAACACGCCGTCCGCATTCACCGCGAAGACCCTGCGCCATTGCGCATCCTCCGTTTCCGAGACGGTACCCGTCTGCAGTACGCCGGCGACGTTGATGCCGAAGCCGATCGGGCCAACCTCGGCTTCAACCCACGCCACGAGTGCATCCACGGCGGTCGGGTCGGTCACATCGAGCGCCTTGGCGTGGACCGGCGTCTGCCCTGCCCCGTCAACGATGGCCGGTGCCGCCACGTCGGTGGCGATCACGGTGCAGCCACTCTCGCGCAATTGCGTGACCAAGGCTGCACCTATGCCCCCGCCGGCGCCGGTGACCAAGGCGATGGTGTTGCTGAAGCCAGTGAGTTTCATGCGCGGGTCCCGAGGTGACGGTCCCAATGCTGGAGCCGTGTGTTGAGGTGAGGGATGAGCTGGGCGACGGCGTCGCGGCCGGTCAGTTCGGCATGCAGGAACGGCAGCTCAAGCGTGTCCACCTGAGCGGCATGGGGCTGCCAGAGCAGGGATTGGAGCTGCGGGCGCGCGGCGTGATCGCGACCAGCGCGAACGTGCAGCAGTAGGCCCTCGTAACGGCGATGATGATGGGCACGGATCAACCGGTTGGTGCCGGTGACCGCGCGGACCACACCATCGAGCACCGCGTCGGGCAGATTGCCCAGTGCGCCGTCGCCACGCCGCAGGAAGGCGAGGATGCGCTCGCGGGTGTCCAGCGCCGGGTGCGCATCGGGATCGTGCCCGGCGATGGCGAGCAGTGCCCGCAGCGCTGCGATCGGGTCCGGCTCGGGCTCGGCCCGCCAGCATTCACTGGGGTAGGCATCCAGCAGGGCCAGCAAACCGACGTCATGGCCGAGCTCGCGCAGGCGCACTGCCATGGCCTGCGCCAGAATGCCACCGACCGACCAGCCCAGCAGATGCACCGGCCCCGGGGTATTCAGGGCCAGGATCCGCGCCACGTAGTGGGCGGCCAACGCATCAATCGTCGCTGGCATGGGCTGCTCCGCGTCCAGCGCCGGCGATTGCAGCCCATGCACGTCGCGGGCCGGTGCCAGCGCACGGGCCAGGTCGCGATAGTTCCAGGCGATGCCGCCAGCAGGATGGATCACGAACAGCGGCGGCAGCCTGGCGTCACCGGTGGCGAGCTGGATCAATGGCCCCAGACCGTGATCGGTCGCTGCTGGTGGCGCGTCGATGCGCGCCGCCAGACCGGCGACGGTCGGTGCAGCAAACACCGCACCCAGGCCGAGGTCGCACCGCCAGCGCTGCTGGATCGCCAGCAGCAGGTGCACCGCGCTCAGCGAATCGCCGCCAAGCGTGAAGAAGTCCGCCTCGATGCCGATGGGGCCCTGGATGCCGAGCGTCTGCGCAAACAACGCAGCAAGGTCATGCTCGGTGTCGGTCCGGGCGGCTATCCCTGCACTGTTCGTCTGCGCAGGCGCCGGCAGGGCGTTACGGTCCAGCTTGCCGTTGGCGGTGACCGGCCAGTGATCGATGGCCACGAACGCGGACGGCACCATGTAATCCGGCAGCATTCTGGCAAGGTGCGCGCGCAGCACCCCTGCATCGGGCGCACCGGGCGATACATAGGCCACCAGCCGGCGCTCGCCGGGGCGGTCTTCGCGCATCAGCACCTCACCGCGGGTGACGCCCGGTGCGGTGCGCAACGCGACATCGATGTCGCCCAGCTCGATGCGCAGGCCACGCAATTTGATCTGGTGATCGCTGCGGCCCAGATACTCCGCCGCGCCATCGTCGCGCCACCGGGCGACATCGCCGGTGCGGTACAGGCGTCCGCCGGTGACGAACGGATCGGGAACAAAACGCTCGGCGGTGAGATCGTCGCGCCCCAGGTAGCCGCGCGCCAGCTGCACGCCGCCCAGATAAAGGTCACCGGCCACGCCCGGCGGCAACGGCTGCATGCCCGCATCAAGGATGTACAAGCGCGTATTCCAGACCGGGTAGCCGATCGGGACCGGCCGAGATGCGTCCTCGGCGCTGGCTGGCCAGAAACTGACATCCACGGCGGCTTCGGTGGGGCCATACAGGTTGTGCAACTCGGCGTGGACGGTCGCGTGGAAGCGGTCGCGCAGATCGGCATCCAGCGCTTCGCCACTGGTGAACACGCGGCGCAACTGCAGGCCATGGCAGGCCTGTGCTGCGAGGAAGGCCTCCAGCATGGACGGCACGAAATGCAGGGTGGTAACGCCATGCGCGCGGATCAGCCCGGCCAGCGCCAGTGGGTCGCGATGTGCCTCCGGCGGCGCCACCACCAGGGTGGCACCGCTGATCAGCGGCAGGAAGAACTCCCAGACGGACACATCGAAGGTGGCCGGCGTCTTCTGCAGGATACGATCGTCCGGTTGGATGCCGTAGTGCACCCGCATCCATTCCAACCGGTTGACGATGGCGCGGTGCTCGATCAGCACGCCCTTGGGTTCGCCGGTGGAGCCGGAGGTGTAGATCACATAGGCCGCGTCCGCTGGCTGCGGCAGAGTGTCCAGCGTTGCCTCGGGCGCCGGCACCCATTCCGAGGGAGTCAGGACGGGGACCGGAGCGAAACGCTGGCGGTCTTCCGGCAGCGCCAGTACGCAGGCTGGCTGCGCCGAGTGCAGGATGCGGGCGATGCGCGCATCGGGGTGCGCCAGATCCACCGGCAGGTAGGCACCGCCAGCACGCTGGATGGCGACCAGGGCGACGATGAGCGCCAGCGACCTGGGCAACGCGACGACCACGCGCGACTCCCGGCCCACGCCCTGCGCCCGCAGTTGCACTGCCAGCGCACGGCTGCGGCGTTCGAGCTGGGCAAAGGTGAGCGATTCCGCGCCGAACACCACGGCAATGGCGTCCGGCCTCTGCGCCATGCGCGCGGTGATCAGCTCGACCAGAGTGACGTCCGGGACCGGATGATCGGTAGCGTTGACGTCATGGAGATAACGCTGCTGCTCGGCCGGGGTGGCCAGTGGCACGGTGGCGAGCATGGCGCCAGCGGCCTGTGCCTCCAGCGCGGCCGCGATGAAGTGCAGCAGGCGCGTGGCGTGCGCCTCGATCCGGGCCTGCGTGTACAGCGTGGGGTTGGCCTCGATCTCCAGATCCAGCACGGTTGTGCCATCGCCCCGGAAGCCAAGCGTCACATCGTCTACCGGACCGGTGCACAGCACCTCCAGCGTGGCCTCCACACCTTCCAGCTGCAGCGGCCGGTAGAACGGCTGCACATTGACCAGCGGGCCGTGCAGGCGCCGGTGACCGCCGATCAGGCCGAGGTCACGGCGCAGCTGCTCGCCTCGGTAGCGGCCGTGGCGGCGGCTGCGCATCAAGCCTAGTCCCACGTCACGAACCCGCTCATCGACACTGCCCTGTGGGGGCCCCATACGCAGCGGCAGCACGTTCATCACCATTGCGGGCACCCGGGCGGAGACGCTGCCCAGGCGGCCCATGAAGGGCACGCCGATGATGGCCTCGGCTTCGCCACTGATGCGGCGGCAGTACTCGGCGGACAAGGCGGTCAACACGTCCGGCCATGGCTGGCCGATGCGTGTGGCCGCCTCGAGGATGCGCTGGCGCAGGGCGGGTCCAATGGACTGCACGACACGCAGTGCCTGCGCTGCCGGTGGTGCGATGCCCGCGCCGAGGCCGGCGGCCGCCGGTGCATCCGCCATGGTTGCAAGCCAGTACGCGGCGTCGCGCACCCGGCGCTCGCCGTCACGATACTGCGCGTCCTCCTCCAGCACCGGCAGCAGCGGTGCCAGCGCGGCATCGTCGTGCTGCGCGGCATACAGCGCGCAGACCCGTTCGGAGAACAGCGCCATGCCATAGCCGTCGGCGGCAAGGTGATGCACGCGCAGGTACCAGACGTAGTGCGAAGGACCGAGCACGAACAGCCGCTGCTGGCTCAGTCGATCACGTGAGGGGTCGACCGGCGTAAGGTGGTCGCGCCGCATCGCGGTCTGCGCCGCCTGCCTGGGGTCTTCATGTGCGGACAGGTCGACCACGTCCAGCAGCGGACGGTGCTGCGGGTCGATCCACTGCACCGGCGTACCCTGCCCATCCTCGGCAATGCGCAGCGACAGCGCGTGCGCCTCCAGCGCAGCCCGGTCAGCCGCGCGCCCGAAGGCGGCGACATCCAGCATCCCTTCGATCCAGACCGCATGAGCGGTATTGAAGGCCGGATTGTCCGGCGCAAGCCGCTGCGCGTACCACAGCCCTGCCTGAGCCTCGGTCAGGCCGCGCGCCTGCGGCCACGTCGCGTCGGGCAGCGCAGCGGCATTCATGGGCCGGCTGCGCCCCGGTTCTGCAGGCGCTGCACCACACTCCACCATCCGCGGAGGGTGGCGTGCTCGGCCAGATGGCCGAACTCCAGTGGGATGCCGGTGTTGCCCCAGGCCAGCACCAGGCCGAGCACCCGCATCGAATCCAACCCGAGGTCCATCAGGTTCTCATCGTTGCCGATGTCCTCCGGTGCTTCGCCCAGCATCTCGGCGACATCGGCGCGCATGCGCTCCAGGGTCAGTGCGGTCATGCGAGGGTCTCCAGCAGGTGATCGGTGGTCATTGGTCCGCCGCAGGTGCGCGCGATCCAATGCAGGGCGAGGTCGTGGTCGGCACGCGAGAAATCGGCGACGGCATCGGCGGCGATGAAACTCTCGATGTCACGCTGGAAGCCCTCGGCAACGGTGGCGGTGCAGCCGATGTGTGCGTACACGCCGGTGACCAGCAGCTGGTCGCGGCCACGGGCGCGCATCATCGTCTCCAGATTGCTGCGCTGGAAGGCGCTGTAGCGGTGCTTGACCAGCACATGGTCGCCCTCTGCCGGGGCCACGGCCTCGAGGATGGCCTCGTGTTCTTCGGTGGCCGACATGCCGGGTCCCCACAGATCGGCCTGCAGGCCTCGATCGCGGCGGTCCTGGTTGCCACGCTGGGCGGTATAGAACACCGGAATGCCACGCGCGCGGCAATGCGTGAGCAGGCGCGCGATGTTCGCCACGGCCGGTGCCAGCGGCGCGGCATCCGGCGCGAAGGCGGCCAGGAAGTAGCGCTGCATGTCATGCACCAGCAGCGCCAGGCGCTCGGTCTGCGGCTGCCAGGCGCCGCGCGGGGTGGGCAGGTCGGCCTGGGTCGGCAGGGGGTACGGTTGGATCTTGGGCAGCGCCATCAGCGCGGTTCTCCTGTCTGTTGCATGAAACGTTCGCGCAGCTGGGCACGCAGCTCGCGGCGGCTGATCTTTCCGACCGCGGTGGTGCCGAAGGCATCGACGAACACGATCTGGTCCGGCACTTTGAACGCCGCCAGGCCGCGGCTGCGCACCCAGGCCTTGAGGCTGGCGGCCTTGGTCGGCTCGCCCTGGGCAATGATGAAGGCGCAGCTGCGTTCACCAAGGTAGGCATCGGGAATGGAGACCACCGCCGCATCGAACACGCTCGGGTGCGCCAGCAGGTGGTCTTCGATCTCTTCGGCGGAGATCTTCTCGCCGGCACGGTTGATGTGGTCAGTGGCCCTGCCCTGCACCACCAGATAGCCACCCGGCAGGCGCTGCACCCTGTCGCCGGTGCGGTAGAAGCCATCCTCGGTGAAGGCGCGTGCGTTGGCGGCGGGATCGTTGTGATAGCCGCGGATGGTGTACGGGCCGCGGGTAAGCAGATGGCCGGTCTCACCTTCTGCAACCGGGTTGCCGTGGTCATCGACCACCAGCACCTCGTCGTCTTCACTGATCGGGCGGCCCTGGGTGGAAACGATGATCTCCTCGCTGTCGTGCAGGCGGGTGTAGTTGACCATGCCCTCGGCCATGCCAAACACCTGCTGCAGGGTGCAGCCCAGCCCGGCGATCACTCGCCGCGCGGCTTCCGGCACCAGCTTGGCCCCGCCGACCTGCACCACCTGAAGACTGGAGAGGTCCTGCGTGGTGGTTGCGGCGGCCTGCGCCCACAGCAGCGCCAGCGGCGGCACCAGGCCGACACAGGTCACCCGCTCGCGCGCGATCAGGCCGAACGCGGTCTCCGGGCCCGCGCCAGGGCTCATCACCACACGGCCACCGGCGTAGAGCGTGCCGAAGAACCCCGGCGAGCTCATCGGGAAGTTGTGCGCGGCCGGCAGCGCGACCAGATAGACGCTGTCCTGGGTGATGCCGCAGATCGCGTTGCTGGCGCGGAAGGAATACAGGTAGTCGTCGTGCGTGCGCGGGATCAGCTTGGACAGCCCCGTGCTGCCCCCGGAGATCTGCAGGAACGCAACCGATTGCGGGTCGGGATCGGCGGGCAGCTGATCAAGGTCGCCTGCCAGCGATGCCAGCGCGGTGAACCCGGCCGCGTCACCGGCGATGATGACGTGCTGCACCTCGGGCACCTGCGCCTGCAGCGCGTGCGCGAGGGTGCGGTAGTCAAACCCCTCGTAGCTGGACGCAGTGATATAGGCATTGGCCTCGGCCTTGCGCGCGAAGTGCGCAACCTCGGTGATGCGGTGCGCAGGCAATGCATACACGGGGATCAAACCCGCGCGAAACAACCCGCAGACCACGGTCACGAATTCCGGCACGTTGCCAAGCTGCACTACCACGCGATCACCCGGGACCAGCCCTTGCGCGAGCAGGCCGGCGCCGATGCGGCCGGCCTCCTGCCACAGCTGGGCGTAGGTCAGGCGCGTATCACCGCCGACCACCGCGATATCACCCGCGAAGCGCTCGGCACGCTCGCGCAGGAAGCCCGGAAAGGTCTCGCCGCGCCAATGGCCGGCCGCGCGATAGCGCGCGACCAGGGCCGGCGGCCAGACCTGGCGCAGCGGCACCCGGGAGGAAGAAAAGGATGCGTTCATGGACAGCTCCCGCACATCAGAAAGGACGAACGTCATGGACGCCGAGCGCGGTCAGCAGGGCCATGAACTTGGCAGCCGTTTCGGCCACCTCGAGTTCGGGTTGGGACTCGGCGACGATGCCGGCCCCGGCATACAGGCGCACTTCGGTGCCCTGCACGCGAGCGCAGCGGATCGCCACATACCAGTCGCCATCGCCTTGCGCATCGGTCCAGCCAACGGCGCCGGCATAGAAGCCCCGTGCGACCGGTTCGGCCTGACGGATCAGCTCAAGTGCCGGCTGGCGCGGCGTGCCGCAGACCGCCGGGGTGGGATGCAGCAGCGCGACCAGGGCGGCAGAAGACACCGAGGCGTCCTTCAGCGTGCCGTGGATGCGGGTACCGAGATGCCACATGGTGGCAGTGGCGTGCAGTGTCGGCCGCGGCTGTGCCTCGACGTGAAGGCACAGCGGTGCCAGCGCGGCCACGATGGCCTCGACCACATGGCGATGCTCGTCATGGTCCTTGGCCGACGCCAGAAGCGTCTCCGCGGCGCGTGCATCCTCGGCCGGATCGGCCGAACGACGGGCTGAGCCGGCCAGTGGATGCGAGAGCACACGGTCACCGCGCCTGGAGACCAGCAGCTCCGGCGTGGCGCCGACCAGCCAGGCCGCGTCCTTTGGGCGTGCCGCAGGTACCGGCACCACGTAGGTCGCCACGCTGGGGTCTTTGCCCAGGCGCGCGGCCAGCACGCGCGGATGCAGCGGTTGCGCTGTGGTGACCCGCAGGCTGCGCGCAAGCACGACTTTTTCCAGCGGGCTGTCGGTGCGCTGCAGTTCCGTGACTGCGGCCGCCACCGCCTGCGCATACGCATCGGCAGACGGTTCGGCGAGCACATCGCCGACCAGCGTCGGCGTTTCCACCCGGACCACCGTGGGCTGGCCAGACACCTGATCCGGCTGATAGAGCGCATCGCCCTGCTGGGGATCAAACGGCACCGCCCCCACCAACAGGCGCGGGCCGGAGCGCGGCGCGGCGAAGAACGCGGCGACGCGCTCGGCCAAGGTGGCGGTGGCACCGGACGGCAGCCGCGCACGGACGCCGTGCGCTTCCATCGCCTGCTGCGGGCTGCGCAGCAGGAAATACGGGGCGTCGGCCGCATCAACGGTGGCGGTGTCGGTCACCTCATCGGTCACACCCGTGGCGAGCATCTCGTTCATGCCGCGCCCCGCGCGCGATGCAGGGCGGCAGAGACTGCCAGGACCAGCAGCACCGCGCCTACCAACAGGTACGGTGCGCTCGGCGACCACCGATACAGCAGTGTGCCGATCATCGGCCCGACCACCATGCCCATGCCCTGCACCGACGCGACCGTACCTGCGGCAGCGCCCTGCTCGTGCGCCTCCACCGAATCAGCCGCCAGCGCCTGGAAATTGGGAAACACGAAACCCATGCCGAACGCAGCGATCGCGTAACTAGCCAGCAGCTGCCACGGCACGCTGACCAGCGCCACCGACGCAAAGCCCAGCCCGGAGATCAGCGCACCCACCAGGATCCAGCGCGTCGGGCGGATGTCCTTGAGCTTCATCACCAAGCCCTGCGCGAAGATCAGGCCGACACCGACGGCGGTCAGGGCCAGCCCGGCCATGCGTGCGCCGTCTGCCGGGGAGAGCTGCAGGCGATCAATCGCGAAGAAGCCGACCGTCACCTGCGCGACGGTGACCGAGATCATCGCGACGAACACCGCCAGCAACGGCAGGCGCAGGCGCGCATCGCCCAGGCCGAGCGTCGGTTTGGGGCCGGTGTGCGTCGGCGCGACCGGCGGCGTGTTCGGCAGGCGCCACCAGATCATCATCAGCGACAACAGCGGCAGCAACGCGGCCACATACAGGGTGAGCGAGAGATTCTGGTAGGCGATCCAACCGGCGGCGGCCGGGCCCAGCACCATGCCCAGCGCATTGGCGGTGCCAAGCTTGGCCATCACGCTGCCGCGCTGCCCCGGGGCGGCCTGGTCGGCGATGATGGCCGCGGCGGTCGGCGGCACGGCGGCGTAGAACAGCCCGACCAGGGCACGCGTGCCGACCAGGACCAGCACGGAGAGCCAGATCGCTGGCGGCGAGGTCAGCGCCACATCTACGAACACCGCCAGCGCCACGTAGATCACCGCGTAGGCCGCCAGTGCGATCAGCAGCACGCGCTTGCGCCCGATGCGATCACTGAGTGCGCCCCAGCGGCGCGCCGACAGCATCCACAACACCCCCGCCGCGGTGACCGAGAGGCCGGCATGCCACTCGGCCAGGCCCAACACCCGCACCACCGGACCGATCACGGACACGAACGCCATCATCGCCATGGTGCCGAGCAACGCGGCGGAAACGAGCGCGGGCAAACCGGAAACGACGGGACGTGAAGACATTGAACACCACAGCCAATAAGAAGTTGAACCACGCGGTGCGCCGACGCGCGCGCGGTTCTGCCATCCGGTTACGAACGCATCACCGCCCTGTGATCCATTAAATGATAACGGCTCGCATTTGCGTTTGATAGTGCATGTGTATGGGACGTTCATGTGTGCAGGCGAGCCCACCCTGCGACAAAAAAGCACTACATATTCGGTTGACGATCCGCTCACACCCCACTATGTTGTGCCCATCGGCTCCCCGCTTCCGCCAGGTCCGGTGCATCGTCGCAACGCCGCGTGCTGTAAACGCCCCGTTGCGCCCACCTGACCGGCGCCTGGAAGCAAGGCCCGTCGCCAACGATGTGAGCCAGCGGCGACGTATTCCTGCACACGCAGGGCCTGCCCACCAATCACGCCTTCTGTCCGGCTGCCGCACGGCTCTGCCGCGCCGCCTGCTGGGCTCTGCGCCATGCATGGAGAACGCATGAACACCGACGACACCGTCGCTTCCACCCTCACCCCGTCCATTGACACCCCCGTTGATGCGGCCACCGGCAGTGACACGCTGTGGATCACCAAGGAGGGCGGCAACCGACGCATGCCGTTCGACCAGGCGCGGCTGGCGCGTACCGTGCACAGCGTGCATGGCGAGTTCCCGCAGCTGGACGTGGCCAACTACCTGCGCAGCGTGCTGGGGCAGATCGCACGTCGCCAGCAGCTCAGCGCCGATGAAATGGTGGACCTGCTGATCCGCGAAGCGGAATCGCGCATCGACCTGACCGCGCCGGACTGGGAACACTTCGCCGCCCGCCTGTACCTGCGCCGACTGTACAAGCGCGCCAGCAAGAACCGGTTCTACGATGCCACGCTGAAGTACGGCTCGTATGTAGGTCTGCAGGAGAGCCTGGCCGACCGCAACGTGTATTCGATCGCCATCCTCAAGGCCTATTCCAAGGACGAACTGGAGGAAGCCGGGCAGATGATCGAGCCCGAGCGCGACACCTTGTTCGCCTACAACGGCCTGTACCTGCTGGCCACCCGCTACCTCGCCACCGATCACTCGCGCGCCGTCTACGAGCTGCCGCAGGAGCGCTGGCTGACCATCGCGCTGTACCTGATGCAGCACGAACACGAGCACGGCGAGCGCTCGCGCCGACGGCGCATGCTGCTGGTCCGCGAGGCCTACTGGGCGCTGTCCAACCTGTACATGACGGTGGCAACACCGACGCTTGCCAATGCCGGCAAGGTCGGCGGCCAGCTGTCCTCGTGCTTCATCGACACGGTGGACGACAGCCTGCAGGGCATCTACGACTCCAACACCGACGTAGCCCGGGTCTCCAAGCACGGCGGCGGCGTGGGCGCCTATCTCGGCTATGTCCGCTCGGCCGGTTCCTCGATCCGCGGCGTGGCCAATTCCTCCGGCGGCGTGGTGCCGTGGATCAAACAGCTCAACAACACGGCCGTCAGCGTAGATCAGCTGGGCCAGCGCAAGGGCGCGATCGCGGTGTATCTGGATGTCTGGCACCGCGACATCGAGGCCTTCCTCGATCTGCGCCTGAACAACGGCGACCAGCGCCTGCGCGCGCACGATGTGTTTACCTCGGTGTGCCTGCCGGACCTGTTCATGGAAGCGGTGGAACGGCGCGGCGACTGGTACCTGTTCGACCCGTATGAGGTGAAGCGGATCAAGGGCTGGTACCTGCAGGACTTCCACGATGAGCAGCGCGGCCAGGGCAGCTTCCGCGAGAAGTACGAGGAGGTGGTGGCCGACGAGCGCATCAGCCGGCGCACCATCAAGGCCATCGATCTGTTCAAGCGGATCATGGTCAGCCAGCTGGAGACCGGCAACCCCTTCATGTTCTACCGGGACGAGGTGAACCGGATGAACCCGAACAAGCATGCCGGCAGCATCTACTCCAGCAACCTGTGCACGGAGATCCTGCAGAACATGAGCCCCACCCGCATGATCCAGGAAATGATCAGCGGCGACCAGATCGTGACGACCAAACAGGCCGGCGATTTCGTGGTGTGCAACCTGTCTTCGATCAACCTGGGCCGCGCGGTGACAGCCGCCCCGGACCTGCTGAGCAGCGACGTGCTGGAGCGGCTGGTGCCGATCCAGGTGCGGATGCTGGACAACGTGATCGACCTCAACCAGCTGCCGGTGCCGCAGGCCACCATCACCAACCGCAAGTACCGCGCGATCGGACTGGGCACGTTCGGCTGGCATCACCTGCTGGCCCTGCAGCAGATCGAATGGAACTCCGCCCAGGCCGAGGACTACGCCGACAGCCTGTACGAGCGCATCAACTACCTGACCATCCAGGCCAGCATGGCCCTGGCCAAGGAAAAGGGACGCTATAGCGCCTTTGTCGGCAGCGACTGGCAGAACGGTGAGTACTTCCGCGCCCGTGGCTATGACAGCCCGGCCTGGCGGGAACTGGCGGCGCAGGTGGGTGTCAACGGCCTGCGCAACGGCTGGCTGATGGCGGTCGCCCCCAACATGAGCACCGCGCAGATCGCCGGCTCCACGGCCTCGATCGACCCGGTATACGGCGCGTTCTACTACGAAGAAAAGAAGGACTTCCGCCGCCCGGTCGCCGCACCGGGGCTCTCGCTGGAGACCTACCCTTACTACGAAAAAGGCGCCTACCGGGTGGACCAGTTCGCCAGCATCCGCCAGAACGCCCGCCGCCAGCGCCACGTGGACCAGTCGATCAGCTTCAACCTGTACGTGCCGAGCACCATCCGCGCCAGCACCCTGCTCGCGCTGCACATGAGTGCCTGGCGCGAAGGGCTCAAGACGACCTACTACGTTCGCTCCAACGACATCGATATTGCCGAGTGCGAATGGTGCAGCAGCTGACGCACGTCAGCCCGCTAGCTGACGACCGTTGGTCGTCAGCGCACTGAACGGTAGTGCCGGCCGCTGGCCGGCAACCCCACACATGCCCCGGTAGTGCCGGCCGCTGGCCGGCAACTCGCACTGCCCGAAGAGAAACAAGGACACACCCCGATGGCCATCCCCCTCGAACGCATCAAGATCCTCGAACCGCGCCACCCCAACCGCTCCACCGGCATCATCAACGGCCGCACCAGCGGCATCCTCAACTGGAACGACATTCCCTACCCGTCCTTCTACCGGGCGTACAAGGAGCTCTCGACCAACTTCTGGATTCCGGACGAAGTCGACATGAAGGGCGACGCGCGCCAGTACGGCGAGTTCAATGCGCGCGAGAAGAACGCCTACGACTCGATCATCGGCTTGCTGGCCACGTTGGACTCGCCGCAGACGCGCTTCATCTACAACGTTGCCGAGTACATCACCGATCCCGCCGCCCATGCCAATGCGGCGATCATCGGCCAGCAGGAAGTGATCCACAACGAAAGCTACAGCTACGTGCTCGCCTCGATCGCCGGGCTGGCCGACCAGAACCGGGTGTTCGAGATCGCCCGCACCCACCCGACCATCCTGGCCCGCAACGCGCCGATCATGCAGTCCTACGACGACTTCATGCGCGAGAAGACCGCCGAGACACTGATCCGCGCATTGATCCAGTCCTCGATCCTGGAAGGTATCAACTTCTACTCCGGCTTCGCGTTCTTCTACAACCTGGTCCGCCAGAACCGGATGACCGGCACCGGCAAGATCATCAGCTTCATCAACCGCGACGAGCTGGCCCACACCAAGTTCATCAGCGAACTGATCCGCGCCATCATCGGCGAGAATCCAGCGCTGCAGGGCGAGCAGCTGACCGCCTACGTGCATGAGGCCTTCGAGCACGCCATCCAGCTGGAAACGCGCTGGACCGGCGAAGTGCTGGACGGCATCGACGGCATCGACGTGGACGAAATGATCCGCTACGTGAAGTACCGCGCCAACAAGATGGCCGGCATGCTCGGCATCGAGAAGCTGTACAGCGAGACCAATGTCAACGTGATGCCGTGGATCAAGGCCTACGCCGACAACTTCACCGAGACCAAGACCGACTTCTTCGAAATGCGCAACGCCAGTTACAAGAAGACCAATGCGGACAATGGGTTTGACGACCTGTAAGGAGGCGTGCAAATGCACATCCTGCTGGCCTTCGCCTCGCTGAGCGGCAACACCCGTGAGTTGGCTGCGCTGATCCGGGCGCGCTGCGAGGCTCTGGGGCACCGTGTGGACTGGGTCGACGTGGATGCCGGCGACGTTGCCGTGGCGCTGGCGGGAGAGCCGCCTGCCCTGTGCCTGGTCGGTTCCTGGACGGACAACGCCGGGCGTACCCCGGCGGAGATGAAGGACTGCGTGGCCGCGCTGCGTGATCACTTCGGGCTGCCACTGCCGTTCCCGGTGGCGGTATTCGGTACCGGCGAGACCCAATGGGGCGAGGAGTACTACTGCGGCGCCGCCCACCGGCTGGCGCGGTTCTTCGGCTCCTCGTATCCAGTGCTGGAGATCGAGCAGATGCCGCACGGCGCCGAAGACACCCACACCATCCACCACTGGGCCGACACCGTGTTGGCCCATACCGAGAGCCCTACGACATGCTGACCCTGTACGCCCAGACCGCTGAGGATTACCACGCCGCCCTGCGCGAGCACCCGGCCCTGCTGGTGGATTTCCATAAGGACGACTGCCCGGGGTGCCGGATGCTGGAGATGTCGTTGGCCAGTGTCGCTGGCGCCATCGCGGAGGCGGGGATGACGCTGCTGAAGGTCAAGCTGGAAACGGTTGGTGAGGGACTGTTCCGCGAACTGGGGCTGCGGCAGACGCCGACGCTGCTGGTGGTGCGGGACGGTCACGAAACGGCGCGACTGGCGGGGTTCCAGTCGCCGAAGCAGATTCTGGCGGTGTTGGGGGCTGGGTGACGCCTGAGCCAAGGAGGCCCCTGCAGTGGCAGAGGCCTCATTGCGCGTGCGTTATCGCACCGATGCCGACAACAGCCCACGACGCTTGAACCACCACTCCAACGGCA
Organism: Stenotrophomonas sp. SRS1; assembly: GCF_026130205.1. NCBI lineage: Bacteria > Pseudomonadati > Pseudomonadota > Gammaproteobacteria > Lysobacterales > Lysobacteraceae > Stenotrophomonas > Stenotrophomonas sp. SRS1. The sequence continues at coordinate 569,496 of NZ_JAINFD010000001.1, forward strand.
GCGTCACCAGCGGCGGCACCGCAGCCGCCAATGCCAGCAGCGCGGCCCACCACGGCCAACGCAGGCGGATGGCGGCGAGCACCGACACAACCACGTAGACCATGAAGGCCACACCGTGCACCGGGCCGAAGATCTTGACGCCGACGGGCGTCGGGTCTGCCGCGTGGTACTTGAGGTACATGCCGATCAACAGGCCGGCCCAGGTCAGGGCTTCGATGAAGGCGACCGTGGCGAACACGCGGCCCATGGGACTGATTGGCAAGGCACGCTTCAAGATGGGCTCGGGTCGTAACGGGAAAGGACCGGCATCATAGCCAGCGATGGCGTTTGATGCGAACCATTCTCACACGAGCATCCAAGAGCGTCACGACCAACGGTCGTGACCTACCCTCGATACATCGCCAGCGATGACGCCCGCACGCGCTGCACGATGACCGCTTGACTGGCGGCGGCCTCAGACGAACATGCCGCCCGATGCTTCCACCCGCTGCGCGTTGATCCACGCGGTCTGCGGCGACAGCAGCGCCACGGCGACGGGACCGATGTCATCCGGCTTGCCCGGCCGCCCCATCGCGGTGACCGAGGACACCATCGCGTTGACCTGCGCATCGTCGCGCACGCGGCCACCACCGAAGTCGGTTTCGATCGCGCCCGGCGCCAGGGTGTTGGCACTGATCCCACGTGCCCCCAGTTCTTTGGCCAGGTAGCGGGTGAACACTTCGATGCCCCCCTTCATCATCGCGTAGGCCGAACTGCCCGGCAGCGAGAAACGCGCCAGACCGCTGGACACGTTGAGGATGCGACCGCCATCAGCGATGAGTGGCAACAATGCCTGGGTCAGGAAGTACGGGCCCTTCAGATGCACCGCGACCAGTGCATCGAACTGGTCGACGGTGGTGTCGGCGATCATTGCGTGCAGGCCTTCGCCGGCGTTGTTGAGCAGGCCCTGCAACTGCGTTGCGCCCCACCCGCCCAACACCGTGCGGACCTTGGCGGCGAAGTCACCAAAGCCCGCGCTGTCGGCCACGTCCAGTGGAATCGCCGCGGCACGGCGACCGAGCGCTTCGATCTGGGCGACCACCTCCTGGGCGGCCTCGGCCTGGCTGCGGTACGTCAGCACGATGTCGGCACCGTCGGCCGCCAGCGCGAGGGCGGCGTTGCGGCCGAGGCCACGGCTGCCACCGGTGATCAGGACGACTCGGGTTGCGTTGCTCATGTCAGTGCACCTGCGTTTGGGAATGGTTGCCAGCCTATTGGTGTTGCACGGCCAGATAAATCGGCGGATGCTGATTTGACTGTCCACGAATCGCGAACAATCCATGGATCGCCTCGATCACCTGCGGTGCTTTCTCCGGGTTGCTGAACTTGGCTCGTTCACCGGCGCTGCCGACAGTCTGGGGCTGCCCAAAGCCAGCGTGTCGCTGGCCGTGCAGCGGTTGGAAGCAGACGTCGGTGTGCAATTGCTGCACCGGACCACCCGCCGGGTGCAGCTGACCGCAGACGGCGCCCAGTTCCAGGCGCGGGCGCACGATCTGCTGCATGACATGGACGATCTGCAGGGCATGTTCCGGATCGATACCTCTCAGCTCAAGGGGCGCCTGCGCGTGGACATGTCCAGCGGACTGGCCCGGCAACTGGTGATTCCGCAGTTGCCCGCCTTCCTCGCCCAGCATCCCGGGGTGGAGATGGAAGTGAGCGGTACCGATCGCCGGGTCGACCTGATCCGCGAGGGCTTCGACTGCGTGCTGCGGGTCGGGCCGCTGGATGACAACACGCTGGTGGCCCGCCCGTTGGGACAGCTGCCGATCGTCAACTGCGCCAGTCCTGCCTATCTCGCCGCTCGTGGCGCACCGACCACGCTGGGCGATCTGGCCGGTCACGCGCTGGTCCACTACGTCGGCACCCTGGGGCAGCGTTCGCCCGGTTTCGAGTATCACGATGGACAGGTCTATCGCAGCCTGCCGATGGCGGGCGCGGTGACGGTCAACAGTGGTGAAGGCTATACCGCGGCAGCCTTGGCCGGGCTGGGCATCATCCAGGTGCCGCTGCTCGGCGTGCGCCAGGCGCTGGCCTCGGGAGCCCTGGTGGAAATCCTGGCCGACGTGAAAGCCGAGCCGATGCCGGTCACGCTCCTGTACGCACAACGCCGCCACCTGCCCCGACGCGTAGCGGCGTTCATGGACTGGGTGGCTGGCGTAGTCCGTCGCGAGCTGGACCACGACCGGTGACGCACGCCGACCCGACACCGCAACGTGCCCGGAACGGGCGTCGTCGTGGGGCCATCTCGGGGTACCTCCGCCGCGCACACACGTAGCCGGCCTATTGCACGATGTTGCCCACTTCCATACACTCGGCACCACCATGCACCGTGACGGATGTGTCTTTCAGCCATGACGCCCTCCCCTGACACCCTCCCCAGCGAGCGCCAGCAGGCGATCCTAGAGCTGCTTCAGCGACAGGGCCGCGTTCTCTCAGCCCAACTGGCTGTTGATATGCAAGTCTCGGAAGACTCGATCCGCCGCGATCTGCGCGAGCTCGCCCAGCAGGGCCTGTGCCGGAAGGTCTATGGCGGTGCGCTGCCCGCCACGCCGACGTTCCCGCCCCTGACCGAGCGGCAAACCGTGCAGAAACGGCAGAAACAGGCACTGGCCCGCCATGCCGCCGAGCAGGTCCGCGCCGGTGACAGCATCCTGCTCGACGCCGGCTCCACCAACAGCGCCATCGCCGCCTGCCTGCCGGAGCACCAGAATCTCCGCGTCATCACCAACGTCCCGGACATCGCGTTGACCTTGATGGGGCGTGCCGGCATCGAAGTGACGCTGATCGGCGGCCGGCTCGACCCGCGTATCGGTGCAAGCGTTGGCGCACAGGCGCTGGAAGCCGTCAGCGGATTGCGCGTCGATATCTTCTTCGTGGGCACCTGCGCGGTGGATGCGCAGCACGGCCTGTGGGCGGTGGACGGCGAAGAAGCCGCGCTGAAACGGGCGATGCTTGCCGCGAGCAGTCGTTGCATCGTGGTCGCCACGCGCGACAAGCTCGGCGCACAGGCCAACCATCGCATCGGCGCGGTGGAGGACATCGATGTGCTGGTGCTCGAGGCCGATACCCCTCAGCCACAGATCGACGCGTTCGCCCAGCGCGGCGTGGATATCCAGCTCGCCCCACGGCGCTGACCTTTTCCTTCCACCTCGACGACCCATGACCTCCATTCCGACGCGCACCGCGCGCGCGCAGCAGCACGCCACCCGTGCTGCCTTCTTCCTTCCCGGCTTCGCCACCGCTGCCTGGGCACCGCTGGTCCCCTTCGCCAAACTCCGCACGGCCCTGGATGAGGGCTCGCTCGGCCTGGTCCTGCTGTGCCTGGGTGCAGGTTCCCTGCTGGCGATGCCGATCGCCGGGATGCTCGCCGCACGCCATGGTTGCCGCGCGGTCATGATCGCCACGCTCATGATGGTGATCGCCAGCCTGCCCCTGTTGGCCATCGCGCCCACGCCCTGGACGCTGGGGTTGGCCTTGTTCGTGTTCGGCGCTGGGGTGGGTGCGTGCGACTGCGTGATGAATATGCAGGCGATCATGGTCGAGCGCGACAGCGGCCGACCGATGATGTCCGGCTTCCACGCGTTCTACAGTATCGGCGGCGCAGTCGGTGCAGGCGCGATGACCGCACTGTTGGCCCTGCACCTGTCACCGTGGCTGGTGTGCCTGCTCGCCTCGGCGGTGATCGCTGCCCTGCTGGCCATCGCGCTGCCGCACTGGCGTACCGACAAGGCGTCCAGTGATGCGCCGCTGTTCGCGGTGCCGCACGGGGTGGTGCTGGCGATCGGCGTGCTGTGTTTCGTGGCGTTCCTGGCCGAAGGCTCGGTACTCGACTGGAGTGCGGTGTTCCTGCATGAAGTGCAGCAGGTGGATCCTTCCCGCGCCGGGCTGGGCTATCTGGCCTTCGCCATCGCGATGACCGTGACCCGCCTGGTCGGCGATGGCGTGGTGGCCAGGCTGGGCCGGCATCGTTCAATCCTGATCGGCAGCCTGATCGCCGCCGCCGGCTTCGCGCTGGCCACCTTCGCCACCTGGCTGCCGTTGGCATTGTGCGGCTATGCGCTGGTGGGCCTGGGCTGCGCGAACATCGTGCCGGCGCTGTTCTCGATGGCGGGCAACCAGAAGGTCATGCCCGAGAGTCTGGCCATCCCGGCCATCACCACGCTCGGGTATGCCGGCGTATTGGCCGGCCCAGCGCTGATCGGCTTCGTCGCCCAGGCCAGCAGCCTGGTGTTCGCGTTCAGCGCGGTGGCGGTGACACTGGTCTGCATCGGCTTGGCGGCACGCTGGGTACGGGCCTGACGGACGTGCGCAACGATGGCGTTACCATCGGGTCACTGCTTACCGGATGCGCACCATGACGTCCCTGCCCTTCGATCCCCGCCCGCGCCGCGCCGCCTTCCGTGCGCTGCACGACGACGGCTGCTTCGTGCTGCCCAACCCGTGGGATCCGGGCAGTGCACGATATCTGCACAGTCTGGGCTTCCAGGCGCTGGCCTCGACCAGCTCCGGTTATGCATGGAGCCAGGCCCAGGCCGATGGCACGCTGACGCTGGACGAAACCCTCGCCCACCTGCGCAGCCTCGCGGCCGCCACCCCATTGCCACTGAATGCCGATTTCGGCGATGGCTTCGGTACGCTGGACGCGGTGGGCGGCAACGTCATCCGCGCCATCGCCACCGGCGTGGCCGGTATCTCCATTGAAGACGCCAGCCTGGATCCGGCGCATCCGTTGCGCCCGCTGGACGATGCGGTGGCCCGGGTGCGCGCCGCCCGCCGCGCGATCGACGCATCCGGCGAGGACGTGCTGCTGATCGGCCGCGCCGAGAACTTCTTCGTTGGTCGCCCCGACCTGGACGATGCGATCACCCGCCTGCGCGCTTATGCCGAGGCCGGTGCCGACTGTCTTTATGCACCCGGGATCACCACCCGCGAGCAGATCGAGGCCGTGGTGGCCGCGGTGGCGCCGCGACCGGTCAACCTGCTGGTCGGCAGTGCATCGCCTTTCAGCCTGCAGGACATTGCCGGCATGGGCGTGCGGCGGGTCAGCGTGGGCGGTGCGATGGCGCGCACCGCATGGGGCGGCATGATGCGGGCCTCGCAGTTGCTGATGGACGAAGGCCGCTTCGATGGGTTCGCCGATGCGGCCTCCGGGGCGGCGCTGAATCAGTTGTTCCGCTGATCGCAATCAGTGGCTCGACAGCACCACCACCGCACCCGTGACCAGCGCGATCCCCACCCAGCCGATCGGGCGCAGGCGGTTGCCGAACAGCACGCGCCCGCAGACGGCGGTGCCGATCACGCCGATGGCGCCCCACATCGCATAGGCGGTGGCCAGGTCCATGGTCTTGACCGCCTGGCCAAGCAGCGCGAAGGCGATCCACACCAGCACGATCGCGGCGAAACCCCACGCCGGCTTACGGAAGCCATCGGATTTGGCGACCATCATGTTGGCCGCGATGTCGATCAGTGCCGAGCAGAGTACGAACAGGAAGGCGGTGAGGTTCATGACGCGTGCGCCTCGCCGAGGGTGACGCAGACGATGCCGACCGCCGCCATCACCAGCCCGATCATCTGCTGCACCGAGAGACTGTCCTTGAATACGAACAGGCCGACCAGGGTCAGCAGGGTCAGGCCCAGGCCTTCCCACACGGCGTAAGCCACGCCCACCGCGATGCCGCCCACCGACAGGGCCAGGAAGTAATACGAAATGGCCAACGCCACGGCCATGACGACATAGCCGACATAGCCCCCATGACGGGCGGCATCGGCCATGAACGAGGTGCCGACCACTTCAGCGACGATCGCCACGGTCAGGCAGGCCCAGGCGATCAGACCGCCACGGGCACGGGGTTGGGAATGCACCTGTGTGTGCATGGAAAGCTCCTTGATTGCGGCCGTGGCATGACACCCAGGCGACGCGCCCATTATCATCGTCGTTTCCATCAGACCAAAGATGGAATCCATCGTTAAAGGCGATACATCCATGCGCTACGGTCCCGAATCCCTGCACGCCTTCGTGGAAGCGGCCGCGCTCGGCTCGTTCTCCGCTGCCGCTCGCCGCCTGAAAAAGACGCAGTCGACCATCAGCACGGCCATCGCCACGCTGGAGGCGGACCTGGGCCTGACCCTGTTCGACCGCAGTGGCCGTTATCCGGTCCTGACCGAAGACGGCCGCAAGGTGCTCGGCCATGCACAGGAAATCCTGGCCGCCGCCGACCGTCTGGAGCAGCTCAGCATCCGCCTCGCCGACGAGGTGGAGCCGCGCCTGAGCCTGGTGTTCTCGGACATCTACCAGCTCAATCCGGACCAGCATCTGCTGCGGCGGTTCGAGCAGCGTTTTCCGGATATCGAACTGGAGTGGCTGGATGCCGAAGGTAGCGATGTACTGGACGTTGTGCAGCGTGGGCGCGCCCATCTCGGGCTGATCCCGCATCAGCCAGCCTACCCGTCCGAACTGGCGGTGCGCGCCCTGCCCCTGCGCGCGGAGATGGCGGTGTTTGTTGCTGCCGGTCATCCGCTGGCCGCACTGCAGGCACCGGAGGAATCCGACCTGGCCAGCCATCGCCAGATCTGCCTGAGTGGCGATGCGGCGCGCGAGGGCCATGCGCGCGGACGCACCTGGTCGGCCTCGGATTATCTGATGGTGCTGGAGATGGCCGAGGATGGCTTCGGCTGGGCCGAACTGCCGCGCGCCCTGGTGGCTCGGTACGGCAGGGACATGCTGGTGGAATTGCCTCTGCCCGGCTGGCCACGGTTGGTCTCTACAGACGCGGTGTGGCGCAGGGACGCGCCGCTGGGGCCAGCGGCGCTGTGGTTGCTGGATCAGTTCCTGGGTGCGGCCAGCGCGTAATCGATCGCCGCGCAGATCGCGGCCACCTGGGCATCGTTGCACTGCTGCGGGGTCGCGCGCGGGCTGTCCGGATACACCTCGGTGGTAGTGGTGTACCTGGCACCACTGACGCTGGCGCACAGGCCCAGTTTTTCCAGCGGGTACTCGATCACCCCCGGGGCGACCACCGGGGAACCGATGATCTCGCCCTTCTCGTCCGCCGGGGCGATGTGGGTAACCTGCTCGACCGCTGCGTTCACTGCGGTCTGGAAGGCCGGCTGCGGGTTTTCGGTGTCATCGACCAGGTAGAAGCCATCCGGAATCAGGCCCGGCTCGAACGACTTGCCGTCGCGCGCGGCCAAGGCCGGCCGGAACTCGGTTTCATCGGTATCGGTTGTTTCGTGCAGGTCGATATGCATCACGATGCTGCCGCGCAGGGGCGCGACCAGCGCGATCAGCGCGGCCGATTCAGCCGCCGGGCTGTTGGCGATGAACGAGCGGTTCGGATCGATCGCATCGGCGTTCCAGCGCTGGATGCGCTCATAGCCCCACGGGCTGACGCAGGGCACGACCAGCAGGTTGGCGCGCCCGGCGTAGTCCGCTGCACGGGTCTGCAGGAACTGCAGCGCACCCTGCACGCCACTGGTTTCGTAACCGTGGATACCGCCGGTGACCAGCATCGTCGGCAACGCCGGATTCCAGTCGCGGCTGCGCACGGCAAACAGCGGGTATTGGTCCGGCGCGTAATCGAGCGTGCCGTACTGGGTCACCTCGAACGCATCGCGCAGCGCGTCGACCGCTGGCAGCACGTCTTCGGCGTAACGCCGCTGCGGCACCTGACGGGCGCGCCACTGCGCCTTCTCCGCTGCGCCCCAGGGCTGGCCGGGGGTGCCGATGGGATAGAAGGGGGCGTTGGTCATGGCGTGCTCGGGCTGTGGCGGAAAGCCCCGATTTTATCAGCCAACACTTTCCGAATATTCATGCGGCATGCTGCGATCTTCTCGCCCTGACTCCGCCGATGCCCCGCCCCATGCGCCTGCTGCTCGTTGAAGACGATCCGATGTTGTCCGCCGCCACCCAGGCGGGGCTGAGCCGGCAGGGGTGGGAGGTCGCCTGTGCGGGCAGTGCGCCGGCCGCCCGCGCCGCGCTGATCGACCATGCCTTCGCCGCCGTCCTGCTCGATCTCGGCCTGCCGGGGCCGTCGGGCCTGACGGTCATCCAGTTCCTGCGCGAGCGCTACGACGACACGCCTGTCATCGTGCTCACTGCACGCGGCCAACTGAGTGATCGCATCCGCGGGCTCGATGCGGGCGCGGACGACTACCTGGTCAAACCGTTCCAGCTGGACGAGCTGATTGCGCGCGTGCGGGCGGTGGCACGCCGCAGCCAGGGCTGGGTGGTGCCCAAGCTCACGCATGGCGAGGTGAGCCTGGACCCGGTCGCCCGCGTGGTGACCCGCGGCACGCAGGTGATCGGGCTGACCCCGCATGAGTACGCGCTGCTGGTGGCCCTGCTCCAGCGCTGTGGCCGCGTGGTCGGGCGTGACTACCTCGAGTCCGTGGTCTACGGCGTCGATGCCGACGGCAGCCGCAGTGCGATCACCGTGCTGGTCCACCAGTTGCGCCGGAAACTGGGCGACACCCTGATCACCACGGTCCATGGGCATGGCTACAGCATCGGAGGCCAGCCGGCATGAGCTCGATCAAGCAGCGCCTGTGGACTGCGTTGGCGGCAGCCACCTTGCTGATCTGGTGTGTGTTCTTCGCGATGCTGGCCGCGTACTGGCAGCATGGCAGCGACAGCCCCTGGAAGGCGGGCCTGGCCCACCTGGGCGACCAGCTCCTGTTGGCCCTCCCCGATCCCGTCGCCAACGCACTGACCGCGGCGGCATCCTCCAGCACCGTGCGGTCGCCGTTGCCCGCCGTCCGGGATGACACCGGCGAACCCGGCAACATCCTGACGGCGTTGACGCTAAACACCCTGCAGCTGCTCGCCGTCGGTGTACTGCTTGGCGGCTCGGTCGTTCTGTCGCTGCGGCCGTTGAAACGGCTGTCGGCGGAGGTCGCCCAGCGCCCCCCCTCGGACACCACGCCGATCGCGCAGGACCGCGTGCCCGGCGAAATCGCGCCGCTGATCGGGGCGTTCAACTCGCTGCTCGCGCGCGTGGAGGCGTCGATGCAGTCCGAGCGTTACTTTATCGCGCAGGCCGCTCACGAATTGCGGACGCCGATGTCGGCGCTGCACACCTATGCCGAGGTCGCACTGCTGACCGATGACATCGCCGAGAAGGACGCGTTGCTGCGACGGCTGATCGATGCCGCCGCACGCACCAGTCGGCTGGCGGACCAGCTGCTGGACCAGGCACGGCTGGAATCGGGCCCGCAACCGGCGAACTGGGTGGAGGCCGATGCGCCCGAGCTGGTCCGGCATCTGCTCGGCGAGTTCAGCATCCAGGCCGATGCGCAGATGATCAGTCTGTTCCAGCGACTGGCGCCGTGCCGCATCCGCTGCGATATCGATGCCATCGGCATTCTGCTGCGCAACCTGGTGGACAACGCCATCCGCTATGCCGGGCGCTGCAGCATCATCGAGGTCAGCAGCGGCCATCAATGCGACGGCGACGCGCTGCACCCCTATCTGGAAGTGCTTGATGACGGCCCGGGCATCGCCGAAAGCGAACGCCCGCGTGCCTTCGAGCGCTTCTACCGCGTGCCGGGCACCACCGAGCCGGGCAGTGGGATCGGGCTGTCGCTGGTCGCCACCATCGCCGCGCAGCATGGCGCACGCATCGAGTGCGACAGCGGCATGGATGGGCGTGGCCTGCGCGTGCGCGTGGTCTTTCCCGCGATCATGCCGCAGCGCTGATGCACTGATGCGTTTCTCGAATATTTCCCGAACATCTGCTGCCTAGCATGCGCTGCAGGACCCGGGATGCCGGCGTCCGTTTCCCCCCGATGTGGAACCGCGCCATGACTGCCTCCCGTGCTGTGCAACACCGCCGCTCCCGCGCTTCGGCAATGAGCCGCGCGGCGTGGTTGGACCTGCCCGACCTGCCCCGGCCGGCACACGCCCGGCGCTGCCCGCGGCGATGGATGTTCACCTTGATGGCTGGCGCCTGCCTGCTCGCCCTGCTGGCACTGCTGCCGCTGCTGCTGCTCACCGGCCACTAGTGTCGCCATGCCTTTTTCTTCGCTCTGGATACCGACCATGCCCTCGATCGCCCCCTTGTTCAACGCCCTTGTCGTTGCCATCGCCCTCACCGGCTGTGCCAGCGCCCCGCGCGTGGCTTACCCCGGCCTGCCCTCTGCCACCTACCTCAAGGCCTACGAGGGAAGCCGCGGGGACCGCCGCCCCTACGCCTACCAGTCCAATGTCCGCTGGAGCGATTACCAACGCTTCGTGCTGGAGCCCGTGGAGATCTATCCGCAGCCCGAGGCAGAGTTCGAGAAGCTCAGCGATGCCGACACACGTGTGATCAGCGACCACATGTTCCGCGCCTTTGGCGAGGCGCTCGCGACGCGCTTCGAGCCGACCCAGCAGCCAGGCCCATGCACCTTGCGCGTGCAACTGGTGCTGACCGGCGCCAAGCCAACCACGCGATTCCTGAGCACGGCGATGAAGTTCGATCTGGCCGGCGCGCCCTACAACGCCGTGCAGTCCGCGCGCGGCCGCCCTGGCGCACTCTCCGGCTGGTTGGCCTACGCGGTGGAAATCTACGATGCACAGAACAACCAGTTGCTGGCGGCGTATGTGGAGACCCAATATCCAAACGCCATGAACATCAAGGCCAGCAGCGGCCGCTTGAGCGCCGCATTGACCGGCGCGGACAAGGGGGCCGAGGCACTGATGGCCTCGTTGCGCTGATCAGGCCTGGTGGCGCGACTGCGCCCGGACCGCCTCATCGACCGGCGTCTCACCCTCGGTGAGCTCGATGATGACCCGCGCGACGCCCGGCTGCTCCACCAGCGCCACCAGCGTGGCGGCCACATCGGCGCGTGGCACATCGCCGTACGCGATCGCCGGGCCAGCCGTGACGCGGCCGGTGCCCGGCGCATCGCTCAAGGTGCCGGGGCGCAGGATCACCCAGTCCAGATCGGTCGCGGCCAGATACACATCGGCGCGCTTCTTGACCGTCATGTAATTCTCGAAACCCTCGCCCATCCCCTTGTTGCGGCCGGCTTCCGGGAATGCCGAGACCAGCAGGAAGCGGCGCACGCCCGCCTGCCGGGCGGCATCCACCGCGAGCTCCAGGCCGCGGCCGTCGATGGCGTTGGTCACTTCCACCCCTGCGCCACCGGCACCGGCCGTGAAAACAACCACGTCACTGCCGCGCATCTGGCCGACCAGCGTGCCCACGTCGGTCGCGGTGAGATCACCGGTGACCGGCGTAGCGCCGAGTGCGTCCAGTTCAGCGGCCTGCTCGGCGCGGCGATGCAGCGCGAGCACTCGATGCTGCTTGTCGGCCAACTGCTTGACCAGGTGACGGCCGACCTTGCCGGCCGCGCCGACGATGAAAACGGTACTCAAGACGGTTCTCCTGTTTCGATCGGCCTACGAGGGTACGCAGGTGGATGTGACACGACCGTCCCCATCGCGGAGCATGGTTCAGTTGCCGCTGTACTGCGCGTCGCTGACCTGCTCCATCCACGTCACCGGTGATCCATCGACCGCTTCGGCGATCGCGATATGCGTCATCGCGGTGGCAGGCTTGGCACCATGCCAATGTTTGACGCCCGGCGGGATCCAGACGACGTCGCCCGGGCGGATATCGCGCGCGGGCTTGCCCCATTCCTGCACGCTGCCCAGCCCTGCGGTGACGATCAGGGTCTGACCCAGTGGATGGGTATGCCAGGCGGTGCGTGCGCCGGGCTCGAAGGTGACGGTAGCGCCGCCGACGCGTGCAGGGGCATCGGTCTGGAACGGCGCATCGATGCGCACACGACCGGTGAAATAGTCCGCCGGGCCGGCGGCCGAAGGGGCGGTGCCCGCGCTGGTGATGCGGATCGGTGCCGTTTCGGCGGGCACGACGGCGGCCATCGAAAGCGACAGTGCGGCAGTGAACAGGTCCATGGAGGCCTCTCCTGAAGGAACGGCGGCGCCCGCCGGGGACACCCACTGTAGGCCTGCCCCCGCGCGGGCACTAGCCGCCCCGATCGGCATGCAGCCATAACTGAAGCTCATCAATCACGAAACAAAGCCGCTTGAGTTCATCAGTCGGCCGCGCTCATCATGGGCGCGCATGACTGCCATGCGCTCTTGGCCCTGCCCCATGGCCCGCGAGAATTTCAACGATCTGCAGGTGTTCGTCACCGTCGCGCGCGAGCGCAGCTTCACCCGTGCCGCGGCGCAGCTGGGCGTCTCGCAGTCCGCGCTCAGCCACACCGTGCGCGGGCTGGAAGAGCGCCTCGGCGTGCGCCTGCTGACCCGCACCACGCGCAGCGTCTCCATGACCGAGGCCGGTGAACGGCTGTACGACACCGTCGCACCGCGCATGCGGGAGATCGAGGCCGAGGTCGCCGCGATCAGCGAGTACCGTGACCGGCCCGCTGGCACGATCCGCATCACCACGGCCGAGCATGCCGCCAACACGCTCGTGTGGCCCCGGCTGTCCGCCGTGCTGCCCGCCTACCCCGATCTGCATGTGGAACTGACCATCGACTATGGCCTGGCCGACATCGTCGCCCAGCGCTACGACATCGGCATCCGGTTGGGTGGCCGCGTCGCCAAGGACATGATCGCAGTGCCGATCAGCCCGCCGCTGCGCATGGCCATCGTGGCCAGCCCGGCCTACTTCACGACGAACACCGCGCCGCAGCTGCCGGCCGACCTGGCCGCGCACAACTGCATCGGCCTGCGCCTGCCTACCCACGGCGGGCTGATGGTGTGGGATCTGGAGAAGGACGGCGAGGAAGTGAACGTGCGCGTGGATGGCCAATGGACCTTCAACGGCAGCAGTGCGATCCATCGCGCGGCGCTGGCCGGTGCGGGCCTGGCCTATTTGCCCGAGGACATGGTGCTTGATGACATCGCCGCCGGTGCGTTGCGGCGTGTCATGGAGGACTGGTGCGATCCCTTCGATGGGTACTACGCCTACTACCCCAGCCGCCGGCAATCCTCGAGCGCCATGAAGGTCGTTATCGAAGCACTGCGCGCGGACCGGTAACGCCGACCGTTGGTCAGGGGCGCAGCAGCACCTTGCCGTTGCGGCCCGGTTCCAGGCTGGCCTTGGCGGCATCGCCCACCTCATCCAGCCCGAACACGCCGTCCACCGGCAGGCTCAATCCACCGCGTGCGGCGAGCTGCAGCAGTTCGCCAACGAGGCGACGCTTGTCTTCCGGCGCCATCGCCTGGCTGACCTTGCTGCCCCAGAAGCCCTTCACCGTGGCCTGCTTGAAGATCACATCGCCCGAGCTGAGCTGCATCGGCTCGCCGGTCATCGAGCCGAACGAGACCAGCGTGCCGCCGTCGCCCAGCAACGTCATCAGCTCGCTGCTGGCGCGTCCGCCAACCGAATCCACCGCGGCGGCGATCGAGGCCTTGCCGACCTTGGCCTGCACCTGGGCCATCCAGTCAGACTGCGCGGTGGAGATGGTGTGGTCGATGCCGAGGTTGGTCATCTCGGCCACGCCGGCATCGCGCCGCACCAGGTTGATGCAGTGCACCCCACGCGCCTTGGCCAGCATCGCCAACGCCTTGCCGACCGCGCCATTGGCGGCGTTCTGGAGAATCCACTGGCCTTCCTTCACCTGCAGGAATTCCAGCAGCATCAGCGCACTGAGCGGCATGGCGATCAGCTGCGCGGCGGTGTTGTCGTCGATGCTGTCCGGCATGGGGATGACCATCCGCGCCGGCGCGATGAAGTATTCGGCCCAGGTGCCATGCACCGAGGCAGCGCTGACCCGCTGGCCGACCTTCAGGCCGTCGACGCCCTCGCCCAGCGCGTCGATGACGCCGGTGCCTTCGCTGCCACCGATAGCGGGAAGCTCGGGCTTGTAGCCGTACTGGCCACGCACGGTCCACAGGTCGTGGTTGTGGATGGGGGTGAGCACGGTGCGGATGCGCACCTCACCGGCAGCGGGGGCCGGCTGCGGCACATCACCGCCGTGCAGGACCTGGGTGGGATCGCCAAAAGTGGTATGGATCGCAGCGCGCATCAGTGGCGCTCCTTCATCACGATGTTCATGGGGGGTCTCCTGCAGAAAAAATCAACGACGATGACGGTGGGCGGCGGCGATCGCGCGCGGCTGGCGGTACGCGCGAACGCGCAGCCACACGGTCTGGATCACCACGATGATGATCAACACCAGCGCCAGGGTGGCGATGTTGGCCGCGCCCGGCAGGTCCCAGCCGGACTGTTTGACGTACATGCCGGCCAGCGCCCAGATGACGGCGGCTGGATAGGCGAAATGCCCGCGCAGCAGCTGGTTGACCACCAGCACCAGCAGGGTAGCCAGGACCAGCAGCACCAGGCTCCAGCCAAGCATGTTGTCGGTCGGCAGCCAGCGGTAGGCGACGATCACCTGGGCGGTATTGAGGTAGGCCGCCAAGGACAGCCAGCCGGCATGCAGTCCGAGCGGGTACGCCGCCCAGGCACGCTGCCCGCCCGGGGCGGTGATCGGCGAGGCGCGGTAAGCGGCTACGATCAGGCAGAGCAGGGCGGCCCAGATGATGGCCAGCGCCGGCAGGAACCATTGGTTGGAGAACACCGGCATCCAGGCGGCGGTCAGCGCGAAGCCCGCCGCGGCCCACGGGCGCACCCCGGTGATGTCCGGCTTGCGCAGGCGCAGCTGCCAGAACCCGAACAGCACATCCCACAGGAAGATCACGCCCCAGATCGCGAAGGCGTACCCGGCCGCGACCAGCAGCGTCGGGTACTGGTCGGAGATTGCACCGTTGGTCGGGCCGAACATGCCGGTCTGTGAGAACCACGCCACCACGGGCATGGCCAAGGCGGCCAACAACACGATCCAACGCATGCACCCACTCCAGCTGAAAAGAGCGGTGACGATACGCGGTTCAGGGTTAAGGCGTTGGGATGCCTCAGATTGCAAAGCCTTAGTAACTTAGCCTCTGCTATATTGCGGCCGTGGACATCCAGCGCCGCCCCGAGCATCCCCCCGCCTGGCCTTCATCGACCGGGCACACCCCCAGCCTGGGCGAAATGAACGCCAGCGTCGCGGTGCCTACGGACGGCCACTGGTGGTTCCGCCTGCTGGCGTTCCTCGGCCCGGGCTACATGATCTCGGTCGGCTACATGGACCCCGGCAACTGGGCCACGGACATCGCCGGAGGCGCGCAGTTCGGCTATCTGCTGCTCTCGGTGATCCTGCTCTCCAACCTGATGGCCATCGTGCTGCAGGGACTCTCGGCACGCCTGGGCATCGCGACCGGGCGCGATCTGGCGCAGGCCTGCCGCGCCCACTACTCGCGCCCGGTGAACCTCGGGCTGTGGCTGCTGTGCGAGATCGCGATCATCGCCTGCGACCTGGCCGAGGTGATCGGCACCGCGATCGCATTGAAGTTGCTGTTCGGCATCCCCTTGCTGGCCGGCGCGATCATCACCGCGGTGGACGTGGTGCTGGTGCTGCTGCTCATGAACCGCGGTTTCCGCGCCCTGGAAGCCTTCGTGATCGCGCTGCTGCTGGTGATTTTCGGTTGCTTTGCGATCCAGATGGTCATCGCGGCGCCGCCGCTGCAGGCAGTGCTGGCCGGGTTCATTCCGCATGCGCAGGTGGTGACCGATCCCAAGGCGCTGTACCTGGCGATCGGCATCATCGGTGCCACCGTGATGCCGCACAATCTGTACCTGCACTCCTCCATCGTGCAGACCCGCGCCTATCCGCGCACCGATGCCGGGCGCCGCAGTGCACTGCGCTGGGCGGTGACCGACAGCACCATTGCGTTGATGCTCGCACTGTTCATCAACGCCTCGATCCTGATCCTGGCCGCCGCCGTGTTCCACGCGCAGGGCCGCACCGACGTGCAGGAGATCGAGCAGGCGTATGAGCTGCTGGCGCCGATGCTCGGTGTGGGGCTGGCCTCGACCCTGTTCGCGGTCGCCCTGCTTGCCTCAGGCATCAACTCCACCGTGACGGCGACGCTGGCCGGCCAGATCGTGATGGAGGGTTTCCTGCGCCTGCGGATCGCACCATGGGCGCGGCGGCTGATCACCCGCGGCATCGCGATCGTCCCGGTAGTGGTGGTGACCGCGATCTATGGCGAGCAAGGCACCGCGCGCCTGCTGGTGTTGAGCCAGGTGCTGCTCTCGATGCAGCTGCCGTTCGCGGTGGTGCCGCTGGTGCGGTTCGTCTCGGACAAGGGCAAGATGGGGGCACTGGTGGCGCCGCGCTGGCTGATCGTGCTGTCGTGGCTGATCGGCGGCCTGATCATCGTCTTGAACGTGAAACTGCTCGTGGATGTGTGGCGGGGCTGAGGCCTGGCCACTTGACCTCAACGTTGGTTGAGGTGGCACAGTGCAGCCTCCTCATCCCACTGGCAATGCCAGACCGAGCCCTGCAATGACCGACACCTCGCAGCATGCGTTATGGAATGGCCCGGCCGGTGAGGCCTGGGTGGAGGCGCAGCGCATCCTCGATCAGATGTTCGCACCGCTCGCCACCCACCTGCTGGAGGCGATCCCACCGGGCGACGATCTGCACGTGCTGGACGTGGGCTGCGGGACCGGCGCGGTGGCGCTGGCCATCGCCGGGCAACTGGGTCCGCAGGGGCATGTCACCGGGGTCGACATCTCGGCGCCGATGGTCAC
Source organism: Stenotrophomonas sp. SRS1 (assembly GCF_026130205.1). NCBI lineage: Bacteria > Pseudomonadati > Pseudomonadota > Gammaproteobacteria > Lysobacterales > Lysobacteraceae > Stenotrophomonas > Stenotrophomonas sp. SRS1. The sequence goes on from NZ_JAINFD010000001.1 coordinate 586,130, forward strand.
GATGGCCCGAACACGCGCGCAGCAGGCCGGCCTGGCCGTGGACGTCATCGTCGCCGATGCGCAGCACCACGCCTTCCCGCCGGGCAGCCTTGACCGGATCGTGTCGCGCTTCGGCGTGATGTTCTTCGATGACCCGGTGCAGGCCTTCGGGCAGTTGCAGCGCGCCGCCAGACGGGGCGGCGTGCTGCACGTCCTGGCCTGGCGCGGGCCGGACCAGAATCCCTTCATGACCACGGCCGAGCGCGCGGCCGCGCCGTGGTTGGCGTTGCCGCCACGTCAGCCCGAGGCACCAGGACAGTTTGCGTTCGCCGATCGCGCGCGGGTCGAGCGCATACTGAAAGACAGCGGCTGGGAAGATATCGAGGTGCTGCCGCTGGACGTGATCTGCCGCATCGACCGGGCGGACCTGGCTACGTATGTGGCGTTGCTGGGGCCGGTCGGAAGCGCGCTGAGGGGGACGGATCTGGATGGAGCAACCCGCACGCAGGTGCTGGAGGCGGTCATGACGGCGTTCGCCCCTTTCATCGAGGGCGATGCAGTGACCTTCACCGCAGCCTGCTGGGAGGTGCGGGCGCGGGCGTGGTGAGCCGTTGCGGAGGGGCACCGGCCCACGGCCGGCACCCCGGCGATCATGGCAGCCGCATGCGCAGCTTCTCCACAATCGCCTGCTCGCTCATCGCGTAACCGTATACCTCCTGCAGTTGCCCGTCGGCACCGAGCAGGAACCACGATGCCGTGTGCTCGAAGGTGGCCGTCTCGCCTTCGCCGACCCGGCGATAGTTCACGCCCAGGCTCTCGGCGATGGCACGGGTGCCCGCCTCGTCGCCGGCCAGGCCCAGGAATGTCGTATCGAAGGCGGACAGGTAGTCGCGCAGATGCGCCGGGGTATCACGCTGCGGATCCACCGTGACAAAGGCGACCTGCAGGTCATCGGCGGCGGGCCCGAGCAACCGCTTGATCTGCACCGCCTTGACCAGGCTCAGCGGACACACTTCCGGGCAATGGGTGAAGCCGAAGAACAGCAGCGTCGGTTTGCCCTGCAGATCCCGTATCGCAAGCGTGCGCCCGTCGCTGCTCTCCAGCTTGACCGCAGCGAGTGCCGCCTGGCCCATCACCGGTGCCTGGCCGTCGGCGCAGCCGGCCAGCAGCGCCGCAGCCACGACGCTTGACGCCAACCAGCGCTTCATTTGGCCCCTCCATGCGCGATCAGGCCATCGCGCACGGTGAAGTCCACCACCTGGTCTGCGCCGCGGGCAAACGTGAGCGTCACCCGGACCGTCTGCCCCACCGGCAGCGGCCGCTTCGGGGTCAGCAGCATCAGGTGATACCCGCCCGGCTCCAGCGCGACCGTGCGGCCTTCCGGCAGGGCCAGCCCTTCAGGCAGCGCCTGCATGCGCATCACTTCACCGTCCATGCGCATGGCATGGACCTGCACCTCGGCGAAGGCTGAAGAGGTGGCCGACAACAGGCGGTCGGCGCCACCACCGTTATGCAGTTGCATGTAGCCGGCCGCCACGTTCGCGGCCGGCGGTGGCAGACGGATCCACGGGTTGCTGACCGACACCGTTGCCGCGGTGCGGGTCTGCGGGGCCGCGGCCACCACCGGCATCACGGAAACGGACAGGACCAGTGCGATCAGCATGGCACCGCAGCGTGACCAGCTCATGGCGCGGCCGACATCTGCATCGGCATCATGTTGAGGTTGGCGTTGTGCATCACCCACAGCGAGCCGGCCACCACGATGGCGATCAGGAACGCGGTGCACAGGAAGATGCCGGTGTTCTCGCGCTGGCTGCGCCCTGCCCCGATGTGCAGGAACAGCACCAGCTGGGCGACCAGCTGCACCACGCACAGCACCACGATGGCGGTCAGACGCAGCGGCTGCGGGACCAGATCGGTCATGACCACGCCGAACGAGGCACCGGTGAGCACCAGGCACAGCAGCAGGCCGAGGATGTAGCCCTTGAGGGTGGCGTGGCCGCTCATACGAACTCCCGCAGGTAGACGAAGGTGAACACACAGATCCAGATCAGATCCAGGAAGTGCCAGAACAGGCTCAGGCAGGCCAGGCGGCGACGCACGATGCCGTCCAGGCCGAACTTGAGCACCTGGTGGATCAGGATCGCCAGCCACAGCAGGCCGAAGGTGACGTGCAGGCCGTGGGTGGCCACCAGCGTGAAGTACGCCGACAGATACGCACTCACGTCCGGGGTGGCGCCTTCATGGATCAGCTCGGCGAACTCATACAGCTCCATGCCGATGAAGACCGCACCGAGCACGCCGGTCACGGCCAGCCAGCCCACCACCTGGTTGCGTTTGCCGGCCTGCATGCCAAGCATCGCCAGGCCAAAGGTGAAGCTGCTGAGCAGCAGCACCACCGTTTCGGAGAGCACGAAGCCAAGCTTGAACAGTTCCTTGCCACTGGGGCCATCGGCCGTCCCGTTGAGCAGCACGCCGAAGGTGGCGAACAGCACCGCGAAGATCAGGCAGTCACCCATCAGGTACATCCAGAACCCGACGACGGTCTTGTTGCCGTCGTCGTGGTGCTCATGGGCGTGGTCGTGATGACCGGCCGCAAGCTGCCCGCGCTGCGTGGCAGCGGTCAGGGTATCGCCGCTCATGCCTTGGCTCCTTCCATCTGCGCGACGTGCGCGTCTTCGATGCGCTTCACCTCAGCGGCGGGCACGTAGTAGTCCACATCACGGTCATACGAGCGCAGCACGAAGGTCGCGATCACACCGATCAGGCCAATGCCGGCCAGCACCCACATATGCCAGACCAGGGCGAAGCACAGCACCAGGCTGAACACCGAGATCACCACACCCGACGCGGTATTGCGCGGCATGTGGATGTCTTCGTAGGTGTCCTGGCGCTGCCAGGCACGGCCGTGCTGCTTGTCGTCCCAATGCTGCTCCAGCGAGGTGATCGCCGGCAGCGTGGCGAAGTTGTAGAACGGCGGCGGCGAGGACGTGGCCCACTCCAGGCTGCGCGCATTCCACGGGTCGCCGGTGAGATCCATGTTGGCCTTGCGGTCACGCACGCTGACATAGAACTGGATGAACATCGCGGCGATACCCGCGGCGATCACCAGCGCACCGATGGCCGCCACGATCAGCCACGGCTGGTAGCCCTCCACCCCGTAGTGGTTCATGCGGCGGGTCATGCCCTTGAAGCCCAGCACGTACAGCGGCATGAAGGCCAGATAGAAGCCGACCAGCCAGCACCAGAACGAGATCTTGCCCCAGCGCTCGTTGAGGGTGAAGCCAAAGGCCTTCGGGAACCAGAAGCTGATGCCGGCCAGGCAGCCGAACACCACGCCGCCGATGATCACGTTATGGAAGTGCGCGATCAGGAACAGGCTGTTGTGCAGCACGAAATCCGCACCCGGGATCGCCAGCATCACACCGGTCATGCCGCCCAGCGCGAAGGTGACCATGAAGCCGATCGTCCACAACGTCGAGGAGTGGTAGCGGATCCGCCCGCGGTACATGGTGAACAGCCAGTTGAACAGCTTCACCCCGGTGGGGATCGAGATGATGGAGGTCATGATGCCGAAGAAGGCATTGACGTTCGCACCCGAGCCCATGGTGAAGAAGTGGTGCAGCCACACGAAGAACGACAGGATGCCGATCGACGAAGTTGCATAGACCATCGAGCGGTAGCCGAACAGCGGCTTGCCCGAGAACGTGGCGATGATCTCCGAGAACGCACCGAAGCACGGCAGGATGAGGACGTAGACTTCCGGGTGGCCCCAGATCCAGATCAGGTTGACGTACATCATGGCGTTGCCGCCGGCGTCATTGGTGAAGAAGTGCATGCCGAAGTAACGGTCCATGCTCAGCAGCAACAAGGTCGCGGTCAGCACCGGGAAGATCGCCACGATCAGGATGTTGGTGATCAATGCGGTCCAGGTGAACACCGGCATCTTCATCAGGTCCATGCCCGGCGCACGCATCTTGAGGATGGTGACGATGAAGTTCAGGCCGGTCAGCGTGGTGCCGATGCCGGAGACCTGCAGTGACCAGATGTAGTAGTCCACGCCCACCGTGGGGCTGTACTCGATGCCGGACAGCGGCGGATACGCCACCCAGCCGGTCGCGGCGAAATCACCGACGAACATCGACAGCATCACCAGCACCGCCCCCACCGCCGACAGCCAGAAGCTGAGCGAGTTGACGAACGGGAATGCCACGTCGCGCGCGCCGATCTGCAGCGGCACCACGATGTTCATCAGGCCCACGATGAGCGGCGTGGCCACGAAGAAGATCATGATCACGCCATGCGCGGTGAAGATCTGGTCGTAGTGCTCCGGCGGCAGGTAGCCGGCGCTGTCATTGGCGGCGATGGCCTGTTGGGCACGCATCATCAGCGCATCGGCGAACCCACGCACCAGCATGACCAGGGCCAGGATGATGTACATCACGCCGATTTTCTTGTGGTCCACCGAGGTGATCCACTCGGTCCAGAGGTAGCTCCACTTCTTGTAGTACGTGATGGCCGCGATGATCGCCACCCCCAGCAGCAGCGAGCCCGCCAGCGCCGACATGATGATCGGGTCGTGGTAGGGAATCGCTTCGAGGTTCAACTTTCCAAGCACAATCAGTTCTCCGCGGTACGGCTGGCAGGTGCGGCCAGGCTCACGAGTTGGGTTTTCGCGCCGGGTTCTTCACCGGGCAGGCAGATTTCGTCGTCGGGCATGCCGCCATACCGGCGCAGGATGCTGTCGAACAAACCGGTGTCCACGCTGGCGAAACGCTGCATCGGTGCGCCATGGGTCGGCTTCTCCAGTTCAGCCAGGCGTGCCTGGCCCAGGTGCTGGGCAGTGCCACGCGACTGTGCCAGCCATTGCTCGAAGTCCGCCTCGGTCATCACCCGCGCATCGAACTTCATGTCCGAGAAGCCCGCGCCGCTGTACGCCGAGGACATGCCGGCATAGGTGCCGGGCGTGTGCCCGATCAGATGCAGGCGACTCTGCATGGCCGGCATGGTGTACACCATGCTGCCCAGCTGCGGCACGAAAAAGGCGTTCATCATCGACTCGGAGGTCAGCTTGAACGCAACCGGCGTATCGACCGGCATCACCAGCTCGTTGACCGTGGCCACGTTGTGGTCCGGATAGATGAACAACCACTTCCAGTTGAGCGAGACCACTTCCACGCGCAGCGGCGCCTTGTCCGATTCGATCGGGCGGTACGGGTCCAGTGCGTGGGTACTCTTCCAGATCAACACGCCGAGGACGACCACGATCAGGCACGGAATCGTCCACACCACCACTTCGATCGCGGTGGAATGCGACCAGGTCGGTGCGTAGGTGGCCTCTTTATTCGACTCGCGGTAGTGCCACGCGAAGTACAGCGTGAGGATGATCACCGGGATCACCACCAGCAGCATCAAGCCGGTGCAGACCAGGATCAGCTGCATTTCCTGCTCGGCGATGCTGCCCATGGGGTTGAACAGCTCCAGGTTCCTGCAGCCTGTGAGCAGCGGCAGCAGCGCTGCCAGGCCGAACCAGCGTCCGGCGCGGGCTCGACCGGCCAGCGTGGCGCGGCGAGCGGAGTGTGTAGCGGGGTTCATGCGTGACGGCCCTTCCAACGCAGTGCCGGGCCGGGCGGCCCGGATCATGAAAAGTGGCGAACACCCCCCTGCATGACCGATATGCATGGGGGGTGCCCGCCGCAGCCGCGTACGTTAGGCAACGACATGATCCATACATGATGCGACACACTGTCGCAGCCGCTCTCCCCGGCGCGCGTACCATGCGCGCATGGAATGGAGCTCCCTCATCGTCGACGGCCACGGGCCCGTCTACCTGCGCATCGTGCAGGCGCTGGAGCGTGCGGTCTGGTCGGGTGCGCTGCGCCCCGGCCAACGCCTGCCTGCACAGCGCGCGCTGGCGACCGAACTGGGCGTGGATCTCACCACGGTGACCCGCGCGTTCAACGAGGCGCGTACGCGTGGGTTGATCGATGCACGCGGCCCGCTGGGGTCGTTCGTCGCGCCCCCCAAGGTGGAACTGGCGCAGCTGGTGGACCTGAGCATGAATCTGCCACCCAGCCCCGGTGGCGGCCAGGTCGCGGACATGCTGCGACGTGGCCTGTCCTCGGTGCTGACCCGCAGCGATGCGGGCAATCTGATGACGTATCACGTCGGCGGCGGCAGCCGCGCGGATCAACTGGCGGCGCAGCAGTGGCTCAAGCCGATGCTCGGGAAGGTGGATGCCGAGGCACTGGTGGTCACGGAAGGCGCGCAGGCCGCGCTGTCAGCCCTGTTGCTGGCTCTCACCGACGCCGGTGACACGATTCTGTGCGAGCCGCTGGTCTACCCGGGCCTGCTGCATGCCGCGCGGGTGCTGCAGCGTCGCCTGCAGGTGGTCGAGTGCGATGCGCACGGCATGCGCCCGGATGCACTGGCGCGTGCCGCGAGGAAACACAGCGCGCGGGTGGTCTATCTCAACCCGACCGCACAGAATCCCACGGGCCACACGCTGCCGCAGGAACGCCGTGAAGCGCTGGCCGAGGTGGTGCGCGCGCAGAATCTGCGATTGATCGAAGACGACCCTTACTGGCTGCTGGAGAACCAGGCCCCTGCCCCGCTTGCGCTGCTGGCGCCGCAGCACACCTGCTACATCTCCACGCTGTCCAAATGCCTGAGCCCGGGCCTGCACACCGGCTTTGTGCAGCTGCCCGATGGCGTCTCGCGCCAAGGCGTGCTGGATGCCCTGCGCGCCGTCAATCTGATGGCCCCACCCCTGATGAACGCACTGGTGACGCAGCTGATCCTGGATGGCTCCGCGCAGGCGATGCTGAAACTGGTGCAGGACGAAGCCGCCGAGCGCCGCTATCTGGCGCAGTCGGCGTTGTCGCCACGGTTCCTGCAGCACTGCGCGGGCGTACACGCCTGGTGCCGCCTTCCCGCGCACTGGACCGATGCCAGCCTGACCCACGCCGCACGGCTGCAGGGCCTGGGCATCGCACCGTCATCGGCATTCACGCCGGAGGGCGTGGCGATCAACGATGCGGTGCGGATTTCATTGGGTGCCGCCGCCAACCGCCAGGAACTGCACCGGGCGCTGCGCCAGCTGGATCAACTGATGCATGTGGCGGCGGCGGAAAGCACGGGTTGGACGGTATGACGCCAGCCTACCGGCCCACTCAGCCTGAAACGGCTTTGGCCTGCTTCCACACGGCCTCAAACTGACTGGCGGTGATCGCGTCATCCGAATCCAGATCCAGCCAGGACAGCGGCTGATCGGACAGCGGAAAGCGTTCATCGGCCTGTCCGGTTTTGTCGGCCCAGACCAGCACGCTGCGGTAGCTCTCCACCTGCCGCACGATCACATCGCCCTGCGCCTCGAGGTAGATCGTGCCGTTGCCGATCTCGGATTCTGCGGGGTGTTTGTAGTGTTTGCGGGGCGTGCTCATGGCGGGGCGATATCTGGCAAGGAAAATGGGGCCGGGGAATATACCTTGATCTGCCCCCTCCCCGTCGGCAACCGCCGCCCGGGGACGGGGTAGTGCCGGCCGCTGGCCAGCTCCTCATAGACCACGCAAGCCGACACTAGACGACCGGTCTAATCAGGCGTACAGTGGCGTCCATGAACTCCCCCACCGCCAGCTCTCCGGTTCGCGACACCCTCCTGACCACCGGCCAGCGGATCATGAGCGCCAAGGGCTTTTCCGCGGTCGGCCTCAACGAGGTCCTCGCCGCGGCCGGCGTGCCCAAGGGTTCGTTCTACCACTACTTCGCCTCGAAGGAAGCCTTCGGCGAGGCGATGCTGGAGGACTACTTCACCGCCTATCTCGCTGATATGGACCGTATCTTCCGTCAGCCTGGACAGACCAAGGCCTCGCAGCTGGAAGCCTACTTCCGCGCCTGGCAGGACAGCCAGTCCTTCGAGGACTGCCAGGGCAAGTGCCTGGCCGTGAAGCTCGGTGCGGAAGTCGCCGACCTGTCCGAGTCCATGCGCGCCGCCCTTCAACGTGGCACCACGGGAATCACCGATCGTCTGGCGCGTGCCGTGGCAGCGGGCGTCGCCGACGGCTCAGTGACGATCCAGGACCCGCCCGACGCTGTCGCGCGCAGCCTGTACCAGCTGTGGCTCGGGACCAGCATCATGGTCAAGATCGCCCGCAGCACCCGCCCGTTTGACGACGCCGTGGCGTTGACCGCCCGCCTTCTCCATACCGCCCCCTGACAAGGGAGATGTCTCGCGCACGCCCCCATCGGCGTGTTTTTCTCGGCCCCATCACTAGACGACCAGTCTAATCAAGCACCCACAGGAGCATCACCCATGAAAGTCCTCATCGTTCTGACCTCGCACGACGAACTCGGCACCACCGGCAAGAAGACCGGTTTCTGGCTGGAAGAGCTGGCCGCGCCCTACTACACCTTCAAGGATGCCGGCGCGGAGATCGTGCTGGCCTCGCCCAAGGGTGGGCAGCCGCCGCTGGATCCCAAGAGCAACGAGCCGGACTTCAAGACCGACGCGACCCGTCGCTTTGAAGCCGACGCCGATGCCAACGCACAGCTGGCCAACACCGTCCGCCTGGACAGCGTCTCACAGGCCGATTTCGACACCGTGTTCTATCCCGGCGGCCATGGCCCGCTGTGGGACCTTGCCGAAGACGCCCACTCCATTGCCCTGATCGAGGCGTTCATCGCCGCCGGCAAGCCGGTCGCGCTGGTCTGCCATGCCCCGGGCGTGCTGCGTGACGTCAAGACTGCCGAGGGTGCGCCGCTGGTCCAGGGCAAGAACGTCACTGGCTTCACCAACACGGAAGAAGAAGGCGTGGGCCTCACCAACGTGGTGCCCTTCCTGGTAGAAGACATGCTCAAGGCCGCAGGCGGAACGTACTCCAAGGGCCCGGACTGGGGTTCCTATGTGGTTACCGATGGCCTGCTGATCACCGGCCAGAACCCCGCCTCGTCTGCAGAGGCGGCCCAGGTCCTGCTGAAGCAGCTGCGCTGAAATAACAGGGACGGAGGTAGTTATTAATTACCTCCGTCCCGGTTAAGGGGTTACTGAGCGCCGTCGCGGGTGACCCGCCAGATGGTGTTGGAGAGGTCATCGGCGACGATCAGCGCGCCACGCGGGTCGACCGTGACGCCCACCGGGCGGCCGCGGGTCTTGCCGTCTTCGCCGAAGAAGCCGCTCACGAAATCGATCGGCTCGCCGGCCGGACGGCCATTGCTGAAGGGCACGAACACGACCTTGTAGCCGACCGGCGGATTGCGGTTCCAGCTGCCGTGCTCGCCCACAAACACGCCATCGGCAAACTGCGTACCCATCACCTCGGACGAGAAGGCCACACCCAGTGCGGCCACATGCGAGCCCAGTGCGTAATCCGGGGCGATCGCCGAGGCGACCTTCTCCGGGTTCTGCGGCATCACGCGGCGATCCACATTCTTGCCCCAGTAGCTGTAAGGCCAGCCATAGAAGCCGCCCTCCTTCACCGAGGTGAGGTAATCGGGCACGAGGTTCGGGCCGATCTCATCGCGTTCATTGACCACGGCCCACAGCGTGCCGGTGCCCGGCTGGATCGCCAGCGCGGTGGGATTGCGGATACCGGTGGCGTAATCCTTGTGCGCACCGGTGGCCACGTCGATCTGCCATATCCGCGCGCGATCGATCTCCACCGCCATGCCGCGTTCGGTGATGTTGCTGTTGGAACCGATACCCACGTACAGATAACGGCCATCGGCGCTGGCGGTCATCGCCTTGGTCCAGTGGTGGTTGATCGCCGACGGCAGATCGGTCAGCTTGACCGGCGCCGCGCCCGCCTTGGTCTGCCCGTCCTGATAGTCGAAGCGCACCACCGCGTCCTGATTCGCCACATAGATGGCATTGCCGATCAGCGCCAGGCCATAGGGCGCGTTGAGATTGTCGGCAAACACCGTCTTCAGTTCATAGGTGCCGTCGCCATCGGCGTCGCGCAGCAGGGTCAGTCGATTGCCACTCTTGACCGAGGTATTGCCCTTGGCCTTGATCTTGCCGGCAATCACATCCTTCGGCTTGAGCGCGGGCGCGCTGCCGCCGCGACCTTCAGCCACCAGGATGTCGCCATTGGGCAGCATGAGGGTCTGCCGCGGGATGTTCAGATCGGTGGCGATCGCCGAAATGCGGTAGCCCTTGGGCACCGTCGGCAAGGTATCGCCCCACTGCGCCGGCTTGGCGATGGTCATGTCCGGCATCAACCCGCGATGCGGCGCGGGCATCTCCGGGCTGCCGCCGTACTGGTCAAGCGGGGGCGCCTTGCTGCTGCAGGCCGCCAGAGCGACCGCCAGCGCGGACAGCGAGAGGATCCGGAGCGTCGTCTGGCGGCTCATCGCACACCTCCCACGCGCAGGCTGGACAGTCCCACCCAGGTGGCGATCAGCGCCAGCACTGTCAGGATCACCGAGAGCACCAGGCCCGCCGGCATCACCGCCCACGCGTCGCGCGCGTGGTGGAGGCAGTTGATGAAACCCACGCCCCAGGTCACCGCCAGAATCACGACATACGCCAGGTTGCGGCTGCGACGGACCAGGCCGACGATCCCGCACAGCAAGGCGAGCGTTGTCATCACCATCGCGCCGATCAGCAGCCAGGAGGCAAAGTTCGCCCACTGGATCTCGTACGTGCTCCAGTACGCGTAGTCGGCCAGCAGCGCCGCCAGGAACAACGGCAGCACCCCGCCCAGTACAGCGGCGTGGAAGGGATGGATGACCCACGATCGGGTCAGGACAACGGTCGAAGCCATGGTGGTCTCCTGGTGAGGGGCGAATCTCACCCGATCCTGCCATCCCCGGTGTGATGGGGGTGCCCATGACTCACCGATCAGCACGATCCCAGTACGGCGGCGATCCGATCGCCTCGGTGAGGAAGGTCGACACCTCGCGCACCTTGCGTGAGCGCAGTCTGTTTTCCGGCGAGAGCAGCTGCAGATACACCCGTTCGGATTGCGGGGAGAACTCCCAGTCGCCGAGCAGCGTGACCATGCTGCCACTGTGCAGCGTTTCTGCGTTGAACAGCCAGGTGGGGAACAGCACCACGCCACGCCCGGCAATGGCCGCCGCCAGCAGCGCTTCGGCATTGTTGCTGCGCAGGGGGCCGGTCACGTTCACCGCCTTGAACGGCACCTCCGGCGAGGAACGGAAGTACCACTTCTGGATGCCCAGCTGCCCTTTGTAGACCAGACATTGATGCTGCAGCAGGTCCTCCGGCACCACCGGCGTGCCATGCGCGGCAAGGTAGGCCGGGCTGGCGGCGAGGATGTTGCGGTGGGGCGCGATGACCTTGCCGATCAGGCCCGAATCCATCAGCAGCCCGACCCGGATGATGATATCCACGCCTTCCTGGACGGGATCGATCAGCGTGTCGGTCAGGGTCAGCTCGACGATCAACTCGGGATACCGCGCCTGCAACGTATTGACGATGTGTGCGATGTGCAGCCGCCCCAGTGACTCGGGGGCGTTGATGCGGATCAGGCCCCGCAGCTCGGCATCGCGCCCTTCCAGCTGCCCGACCGCGTCATCGAGCAGGTCCACGGCGTCTCGCACCTGCTGATGGAACTGCTCGCCCGCTTCGGTCAACCGCACCGCCCGGGTGCTTCGGTAGAACAGCTGGTGCCCCACGTCCTGTTCAAGCGCCGCGATGAAGCGCGACACCGATGAGGCTGGCACCCGGTACTGGCGCGCCGTGGCCAGGAAGCTGCCGGTGGCGGCGACGGTGAGGAAATAGCGGAGGGCTTTGAGCTGCATGGCGGGCGCCTTGGAATCGTGATTGCTGTTTCAGCAATAGTCATTTGCCGAATAGCCGCATTGTGGCCGACATAGCACGCCCATACGATGAAGTGAAGCGCATGGCGAACCCGCCACGCCCCCCCCCTCGCCCCCTCAGGAACCCCCATGAGCTCCCTTTTCAATACATTCGACCTCGCGGGCATCCCGCTGCGCAACCGCGTGGTCATGGCCCCGCTGACCCGTGCACGCGCCCCGCAGGATGCCGCCGATGAGCGAACTGCCCTGTACTACGCCCAGCGTGCCACCGCCGGCCTGATCGTCAGCGAAGGCACGCCCATTTCCCGAGAGGGCCAGGGCTACCTGTTCAATCCCTGCATCTTCACGGCCGAGCAGATCGCCGGCTGGCGCCTGACCACCGATTCGGTCCATGCGCTGGGCAGCCGGATGTTCGCGCAGATCTGGCATGTCGGGCGCGTCTCGCACCCCACCATCCAGGCCAACGATGCGCGCCCGGTCAGTGCCAGTTCGAAGCTGCCGGTCGGCGCCCAGGCGTTCGGCTATAACGAGCAGGGCCAACCGGCGCTGGTCGCCGCCCCGGCGCCGCGCCAGCTGGAGACCGAAGAGATTCCGCGCATCGTGGCGGAGTTCGCGCAGGCAGCCGCCAATGCCATCGAGGCCGGCTTCGACGGCGTGGAAATCCACGGCGCCAACGGCTACCTGCACGAGCAGTTCATCAATCCGCAGGTGAATGACCGCACCGACCAGTACGGTCCGCAGTCGCTGGACAATCGCCTGCGCTTCACGCTGGAGGTGATCGACGCCGTGGTCGCACGTATCGGCGCCGCACGGACCGCCATCCGGCTCTCGCCCTATGGCCAGTTGTTCGACATGCCGCACTACCCGGAAATCGACGCCACCTATACCGCACTGATCCAGGCGATCGGGCAGCGTGGCCTGGCCTACGTGCACCTCATGGACCAGTCCGGTTTCAAGGTCGGCCAGAAATCGGTCGATGGCGCTGGCGATTCGGGCTTCAGCGGCCTGTTGCGCACGTTGAAGCCGCACCTGCCCGGGACCGCCCTCATCCTTGCCGGCGGCATGACCCGTGAGCGCGCCGAGCAACTGATCGAGGCTGGCCTGATCGACCTGGCGGCCTTCGGCACCCCGTTCATCAGCAACCCGGATCTGGTGGCGCGCCTGCAGAACGGCTGGCCGCTGGCGCCCGCCGATCGGGACACGTTCTATGGTGGCGGCGCCACCGGGTATATCGACTACCCGGCGTACGCCCCGACCCACGCACAGGCAGCCTCCGAGGCCGCCTGACGGAATTCGCATCTCCCTGCTCATCCTTCCCAGCTGATGCCTTTGGGCGCACTGGAGAACCCGGCGGCCCGCAGTGCGTCCATCGTTCCATCGCGCCGCGCCGGCGCATCGTTGATCAGCTCCACCGTGAACGAGATGCGCCGCCCCCGCCGCAGTGCACCGACCAGCGCCTGCGCCGCGGCAGCCGTCGTGCCGGTCAGGGACACATCGTCCGCATCGAAGAACGTCAGCAGCTGGCGGCCCCCCTGGGCCAGGTACATCAACAGGCGCCCACCGCCGATCACCACCACGGCGCCGGCACGTCGCACCGGCCGGACCGCCGAGCCGTGCACCGGCCAGGGCACCACGGTACCGAACGGGTTGGCCGGGTCCACCGCGGACAGCCCGATCGCCACCTCGCCAGCACCGGGCCGCAGGGCATCGGCGACGCCACGCAGTCGATCCACGATCAGGCGATCGGCGAACTGGGCCCCGCCCAGCCCTTCCACGAAGCGCCCCCGCAGCACCCGGCCCGCATCCTCCATGCCGCGATACACCTGTTGCAGCGCCGGGAAGCCGCCGGCGATCCCTTCGGCCATCGCGGCCCCGCGGGTCACGATGCCGTGCCGGTCCAGCAGCCCCTCGGCCAGCGCCACCGCGCGCGCCGTGTCACTGATCGCCTCACGCTGCAACAGCGACCAGCGCCCGGCCAGCGCGGGGGCCGCAAAGCTGGCGATCACGGCCGGCGCGCCGTCGGCCAAGGGCGTGTCGTGCATCGGGATGCCACGGACGCGTCGACCGCGCCGCGAGCCGCGCGCGACCCGCGGCCGTGGCGCGCGGGCCCCGGCCATGCCACGCAGCGGCGCCCACAGATCCGTGGTCAGGTGCCCCGACCAGGCCAGGCCCCACAAGGCGTCGTGCAGCTGCGCGGCGGTGATCTCCATGGGCGGGTTGCCGGTCCGCGCCCCGTGCGTGCCCACCGCGGTGGCCAGCTGGCGCGCGAAGTACGCACCCCCGTCGGCCAGCACCTGCAGCAGCGCGTCCTGCAGCGGCGACAGCGCGGTTGCCCCCGCAAGCGCGGGCAGCGTTTCTGCCGCGAATTCCTGCAGCTGCAGCGAGACCAGGCCATCCTCCTCGCCAAGCCGCCCGTGCCCGGCCCACACCACGGTGCCCGTAGCGAGCAGCTCATCGAGCATCGCCGGCGCGTAATCGACCACGCGCGCGGGCAGAACCTGCTGTTCCCACACCGACGCCGGCAATGCCACGCCCGCCAGGAGTTCCACCACGCGCAGCACGCCGTCGATGCCCTCCAGCGCACCCGGCCCGCGGTGAGTGATGCCACGTGCAGCCTGTTCGGCATCGGCCAGCAGCCCATGCCGCTCCAGCAACAACAGGGCATAGGCGTCGCGCGTGACCGGCCGGGTCGCCTCGCGTGCCGCCTGCAGCGAGCGCACCCGCAACCGACGGAATACCGCCTCACCCACCCATTCGTGACGGGCCAGCGGCGCCGGCTCGGCGGCCGCGCCGACGGCCTCGGCGTCGCGACGCGCCACACCGAAACGACCCTTGAGCAGCCTGCCCTGCGTCTCCAGCTGCGTGAGTGCCGCATCGGCCACCGCCACGCCCAATCCGAACGCGGCCGCCACCTCGGCCGTGGTGAACGGCGCATGGGTACGCGCATATCGGCCCAGCAGCTCGCCCAGCGGGTCCGATGAGGCCTGCAGGAAGGTCTCGGGGATGCCGCGCGCAAGGGTGACCCCCAGCGCATCGCGCAGGCGCGCGGCATCTTCGATGGCCGCCCAGTGCAGGCGGCCGGCGATCTGGACCTGGATCGCACGCCGCTCCGCAGCGAGATCGTGCAGATGCCCAGCAGGATCGTCATCGACCCGCCGCAGCGCCATCGCTTCATCGGTGAGCGGGCCCAGTTCGCGCAGCAGATCGGCCGCCCCTTCCTTGCCGCGCGCCTGGCGGTCGGGCGCCAGGCGCTGCAGCTCGCTGCCCACCTGCTCCACCACGGCCGCATCCAGCAGTTCGCCCAGATCGACCTGGCCGAGCAGATCCCCCAGCACGCCGCTGTCCAGTGACAGCACCGACGCGCGTCGCTCGGCCAGTGGCACATCGGTGCCGTACATGAACTCGGCGACGTAGCCGAACAGCAGATTCGCCGCGAATGGCGACGGCACCTCGGTGGTGACATCGGCGATCGCCACGCGGCCGTCGGTCAGCCGCTGCATCAGCGCCCCCAGCGCATCGAGATCGTAGACGTCCTGCAGGCACTCACGCGCGGTCTCGATCAGGATCGGGAACTCGGGATAGCCCTGCGCGATGGCCAGCAGTTCACCGGCGCGCAGGCGCTGCTGCCACAGCGGCGAGCGACGACCCGGCGTGCGCCGCGGCAGCAACAACGCGCGTGCGGCACATTCGCGGAAGCGCGCGGCGAACAGGGCCGAGCCGCCCACGGCGCGCGTGACGTCGCTGCGCAGCCGCTCCGGCTCGAACAGGAACAACTCCGCCCCCGGCAGGCGCCCTTCCGCGTCGGGCAGCCGGGCGATGATGCCGTCGTCGCTGGCCACCACCGCCGGATCCACCCCCCAGCGTTCGCGGATGCGCGCGGCCACCGCCAGCGCCCAGGGATCGTGTACGCGCCGCCCATAGGGGGAATGCAACATCAGCCGCCAGTCACCGGCCTCATCGCGGCAGCGCTCCAGCACCAGCGTGCGATCGGTGGGCAGCACGCCGGTGGCTTCACGCTGTTCGGCCAGCAGGCCGGCGATGTTGGTGATCGCGTTGTCCGCCAATCCGCAGGCCTGCAGCCGCTCCCGCAGCCCGGCCGGCATGCCCGCTTCGGCAACACCGGCATCCAGCGCACCGATGAAGGCACCCACCGCCTCGCCCAGTTCGGCCGGGCGGCCTACGCCCTCACCGCGCCAGAACGGCAAGCGGGCCGAACGCCCCGGTGCGGGAGTCACCACGACCTGGTCATGGGTGATCTGCTCGATCCGCCACGAGGTGGCCCCCAAGGTGATCACATCGTTGACCCGTGATTCGTGGACCATCTCCTCATCCAGTTCACCGACCCGGCGCGATCCGGCACGCTCCTCGCCTTCCGGAAGCACCACGCCGAACATGCCGCGGTCCGGGATGGTGCCCCCGCTGGTGACCGCCAGCTGTTTCGCGCCCGGCCGCGCGCTCAGCGAACCGGTGTCGCGGTTCCAGACCAGCCGCGGGCGGAAGCCGGCGAAATCATCGGAGGGATAACGCCCGGCCAGCATGTCCAGGGTGGCATCGAACGCGCTGCGCGGCAGCGAACGGTACGGCGCGGCACGCCGTACGCGCGCATACCAGGCGTCCACGTCCAGTGTCTCCATCGCCGCGGCGGCCACTGTCTGCTGGGCCAGTACGTCCAGCGGATTGCGCGGCGGATCGATCGCTTCGATCTCACCGGCCAGCATGCGCTCGACCGCCACGGACGCATCGATCAGGTCGCGCCGCGTGCGTGGGTAGACCAGGCCAGTGGAGATGCCCCCGACCTGATGGCTGGCCCGCCCCACCCGCTGCAGCGCACTGGCGACCGAAGGCGGCGCGGCGACCTGGATCACCAGATCAACCAGCCCCATGTCGATGCCCAGCTCCAGGCTGGAGGTGGCCACGACACAGCGCAGCTCGCCGGACTTGAGCGCCTGTTCGATCTCGCGGCGCTGTTCCTTGGACACCGAGCCATGGTGCGACCGGGCGATCAGCGCGTCCGCTCCGGCGGCCCGCCCGGCGGTGCCGCCGTTGAACGACCCGTAGTGCTCGGGGGCAGCCGCCGCCGTCGAGGCAAGCGACGGGAGCTGGCCACGGGCGACACGGTCGGCATGCAGTTCATTCAACCGGGCAGTCAGCTTTTCGGCCACGCCCCGTGAGTTGGCGAACACGATCGTCGAACGTCGCGCCAGCACCTGGTCCAGGATGCTGGCCTCCACATGCGGCCAGATCGAGCCGACCCGGCCGGCGGAGGCGGGTGCATCGGCGACAGCGGGATGCGGCGGAATGTCGGCCATGTCCTCGACCGGCACCACGATCCGGACCTCCAGCGCCCGCTGCGACGGCGGATGGACCACGCTGACCGGACGGTCGCCGCCGAGGAACCGCGCGACCTCCTCCACCGGGCGCACCGTGGCCGAGAGCCCGATGCGCTGCGCGGGCACCTGCAACAAGGCGTCCAGGCGCTCCAGGCTCAACGCCAGGTGGGTGCCGCGCTTGCTGCCGGCCACCGCGTGGATCTCATCGATGATGACGGTATGCACGTCGCGCAACGTCTCGCGCGCCTGTGAGGTGAGCATCAGGAACAGCGATTCGGGTGTGGTGATCAGGATGTCGGGCGGACGCCGCAGCAGCCGCGCCCGCTCCGCCGGGGTGGTGTCGCCGGTGCGGATCGCGACGGACAGGGTGACCGCCGGATTGCCGCGCCGCTCGCGTTCGGCGCTCACCCCCTGCAGGGGCCTCTGCAGGTTGCGCTCGACATCGGCGCCGAGCGCCTTGATCGGCGAGAGATACAACACACGGGTGCCGCGCTTGGTGGACGTCGCCGTCGCCGGCCGTCCACCGCCCTGCTGCTCACCGCTGCGGAACAGCTGGTCGATCGCGTGCAGGAACGCAGCCAGGGTCTTGCCCGAGCCGGTCGGCGCGATGACCAGGGTGTGCTGGCCGGCGCTGATCGCCGCCCAGGCATGGTCCTGCACTGGCGTGGGCGCAGCGAAGGCGGCCGTGAACCAATCGCGCGTGGCCGGGGTGAAGGTGGCCAGTGCGCCGGGGGCGGGGTCGTTCGAGGTGGGCATGGATCCGGATGTCGTGGGGCGCTCGCCCAGCGACGGCCGCGAGCGCAATGGAACCAGACTAGGGTATGCCGCGTCGGGCATCCGTCAATCGGCGCGGGACCGACGTGTCTGCGGCTGGCACCACCCGCCCCTGAGCCCCCGCCACTCGTCCCTTCATCACCGACATCCGGCCCCAGGCCAGGGCCCGCGGGGCTCTGCGGGAACACACTCGCTGGCATCAACCACGCTGCTGCCGCAGGAACCACCCTCATGAAACGACGCGATTGTCTCAAGGCCGGACTGACCCTGCCGCTGCTGCCGATGCTGCTCAAGGCCGGCCCTGCCGTCGCAGCGACGCGTGCGAGGGTCCGGCCGGGCGCTGCGGGGTGGCCCGCAACCGCCGACTGGGACCAGTTGTCGCGGGCAGTCGGCGGTCGGCTGTCGGTCCCGCAGTCCCCTTTTCTCGCTGACGCCGCTACCCGCGCCGCCGCGCTGGAGCAGCTGCAGAATCCGTTCTTCCTCGGCGATGCGCCCGCGCTCACCCAGACCAGTGGTTACTTCGGCGCATGGCGGTCAGTGCCCAGCGCGAAGGTGGTGGCCGCCGCCAACAGCGCTGATGTGGCCGCTGCGGTGAACTTCGCCCGCACCCACCGCCTGCGGCTGGTGGTCAAAGGCGGCGGGCACAGCTATCACGGCACCTCCTGCGCGCCGGATTCGCTGCTGGTCTGGACCCGCGCGATGAACCAGGTCGAGCTGCACGATGCCTTCGTCGCCCACAACGCCCGCCCGGGTACGGCGCCGCAGCCGGCGGTCAGCGTGGGCGCCGGGGCGATGTGGATCGATGCCTACGATGCAGTCACCACCCGAGGCGGACGCTATGTCCAGGGCGGCGGCTGCACCTCGGTAGGCGTGACCGGCCTGGTCACCGGCGGCGGCTTCGGCAGTTTCTCCAAAGCGCATGGCACGGCCGCGGCCAGCCTACTCGAAGCCGAGATCGTCACCGCCGACGGGCAGATCCGCACCGTCAACGCCGACAACGACCCGGAGCTGTTCTGGGCGTTGAAGGGCGGCTGCGCCGCGAGTTTCGGGATCGTCACCCGGATGACGCTGCGCACCCATGACCTGCCCGATACCTTCGGCGGCGTCTCCTGCCAGATCCAGGCCAGCGACGACGCCAGCTGGCGGGCACTGGCGGCGGAGATGCTCCGCTTCTACCGCGACACGCTGTGCAACCCGCACTGGGGCGAGCAGTTCACCTTCAAAGACACGCGCCGGCTGTCGATCTCGATGGTGTTCCAGGGCCTGTTGCGCGACGCGGCCGAAGCGACCTGGACGCCGTTCCTGGACTGGATCCGCGCCCGGCCGGCCTACACCATCACCGAACCCTTGCAGGCACTGGCGATGCCGGCCAGAGACTTCTGGGACGCGGACTTCTTCCGCCAGCACGCCCCTGCCCTCATCGCCGAAGACACCCGCGATGACGCCTCCTCCCGGCACATGCTGTGGAAGGGCGACCAGGGCCAGGTCGGCTGGTTCCTGCATGGCTACGCATCGGCGTGGCTGCCGTCGGGGCTGCTGGACGATGCGCAGCGTGAGCAGGCCGCCGCCGCGATCTGTGCGGCCGCCGATCACATGGATGTCGGCCTGCACTGCAACAAGGGCCTGTTCGGTGCGCCGGCTGCGGCGCTGGCCGCCAGCCGCGACACGGCCACCCATCCGGCCGTGCTGGACGCCTTCGCGCTGGCGATCATCGGTAATGCCAGCGGGCCGGTGTATCCGGGCCTGGGGCGCACGGTGGATGAGCCCCGTGCACGCCGGGGCGCCTTGAACGTGGCGCGCGCCTACCAGGCCCTGAGCGTGGTGGCGCCCTCGGCCCCGGCCTATGTCTCGGAGAGCGATTACTTCCAGAAGGACTGGCAGCAGGCGTTCTGGGGGCCGAACTACCCACGGCTGCAGGCCGCCAAGCGCCGCTACGATCCGCAGGGCCTGTTCGTGATCCATCACGGTGTGGGCAGTGAGGACTGGAGCGCGGATGGCTTCGAGCGCATCGGCGGCTGACGGCGCGTCGGGCAGCGTCTACGCCGCCGCCCCATTCTGGGCCTTGCCCAGCTGGGCGAGCACGCTGCGCAACGCCTGCTGCGCACGCCGGTTCTCCGCCGGCGTGCCGACGGTGATCCGCACCCAGGTGTCATACGGGGCGAACACACGGGCGATGCGCACGCCCTGCTGCAGCAGCCTGGCGGCGACGACTGCATGCGGATGTCCGGTGTCGACGAACACGAAATTGCCGGCTGCCTCGGTCGAGCGCAGGCGCAGCCCACTCAGGACCTGCTGCCAGTGCTGCCGCTCGGCCGCCACGCTGCGCCGGACCTGGGCCACGTGGGCGGGATCGGCTAGTGCGGCTGATGCAGCGGCCAGCGACAACTGGTTCTGCGCGTGCGCGCCGCCGACGCCGCGCTGGCGCAGTGCCTCGGCGAGCGCCGCAGGCACCAGCGCATACCCGACCTGCAGCCCGGCCAGGGCATGGATCTTGCCCAGCGTGCGGAACACCACCACGTTCTGGCCCTGCCGCAGCAGGCGCACCGCGCTCAACGTGGCGGCATCCTCGCGGTAGTCGAGGTACGCCTCGTCGACGATCACCAGCGTGCGCGCCTGCGCGGCGGTCACGAAACGATCGAACTCGGCCCCGGGGCCCAGCGTGCCGGACGGGTTGTGCGGATTGACCACGAACAGCGCGCGGGTATCCGGCGCGATCGCCGCCAGCAATGCGGGCAGATCATTCTCCAGCCGCGCGTTCAACGGCACTTCCACCGCCCGGCCGCCAAAGGGCCTGGCCGCATCCACCAGGGCGCCATACCCGGGCACGCTGTAGATGAAACCGCCCGCGCCCTGGTTCAGCGCCAGATGCTGGCCGAGGGCTTCCAGTACCTCACCGACGATGACCTGTTCGGGCGCGACCCCTTCCAGCGTGGCGATCTGGCTCTGCAACGCCTGCAGCTGCGCGGCGCTGACATATCGCGGTGCCTCCGCCAGCGCGCGCTCTAACGCGGGCCCGACCCGAGGTGACGGGCCGTAGCTGCTTTCATTGAGGTCCAGCCGCAGCAGGTCCGTGGTGCGTCCGGCGGCCGTCACGGCGGCCGGCGCAGCGGATCCAGCGGCCGGCGCCAGCGCGACGGCTGCGGCACTGGTCAGCCCGGCGCGCAGCCAGTAGCGGCGCTGCGGGTCGGCAGGCAGGTGGCCTGCAGTCGTGGAACGGGTCATTGGAAACGCGCCTCCAGGCGTGCGTAGTAGTAGGTGCCACTCCAACCGAACGGCGACAGCTCGCTGTACGGGAACACGCCAAAGGTATCCGCGCCGGAGACCTGTGGGGTGGTGGCGATGTTGCGGGTGGGATAGGTGTTGAAGAGGTTGTTGGCGCCCAGCACGAGAGTGACCGTGTCGGTGGCGCGGAAGGCGATGTCCAGATCGGTGACCCAGCGCGCCTCCAGTGTCTGGATCACGTCGACATTGCCAGCACTACCCGCTTCGGTCGGCAGCGTACGGAACCGGGTCGAGCCCTGCGCAAAGGCGGCGACATTGGCCGCGCTCTGGTTGGTTGCCGCCACGCCTTCGATCTCACCGTAGCGGTGCGTGCCGAGGTGGATGCCCCAGCGGCCGACATCCCAGCCCAGCGCGAGCGTCAGGTTGTCGCGCGGCTGGCCTTTCTCCACGCGGGTGCGCTCGGTGACATCGAACAACGGCGTGCGCACGCCGAGCGCGGTGAGCTGCGCAGGGGTCGAGGCGACGTGGGTCAACTCGGTCTTGTTGCGGTTATAGGCCACGGTGGCGGTGAGCCTGCCATGGTCCGCCAGCTCCCAACGGTAGCGCGCGGAAGCGTCCACGCCGGTGGTGCGGGTATCGGCGGCGTTGCTGAAGTAGCGCACGCTGGTCACGCCGGGCGAGCCCAACGCAGCCAGGTAGTCACGGATCGCGGTGGACCCGGCCGCATCGACGAAGTTGCTGGAGAGGAAGATCCGATCGTCGATGTCGATCCGGTACACATCCACCGACGCGCTCAGCCCACCGATGCCCCAGGTGAGGCCCGCGGTGAGGTTGGTCGCCTGCTCCGGCTCCAGCGAGCGCGCCCCCAGGGCACGCGCTTCCACCGTATCCACCGGTGCAGTGCGCACCAACACATACTCGGGCACCCCGGTCACCGCGTTGTTGAGCGTGCGGCTGCTGGTCGAACTGAAGTACTGCTGGGCCAAGGCCGGCGCATGGAAGCCGGTGCTGACCGAGGCGCGCACCGCCACCCCGCCATCGAGCTGGTAGCGCAGGGCCAGCTTGCCGTTGGTGGTGCTGCCGAAATCGCTGTAATCCTCCCAGCGCCCGGCCAGCGAGACCAGGAAGCGATCCGTCACATCGGTTTCCGCTTCGGCGTAGGCGGAGACGTTGTGACGGTGATGGTTGCCGGCGTCCGCCGGCTGGATGCCCGCGAAGCCCTGCGAGCCGATCGTCGGCACCGCACCAGCCAATGGGCCATCAAGCACCCGCGCCGGGCCCCACACGTATGAGTTCAGCTCACCGGGTGAAATGCCGTAGGTATCGCGGCGGAACTCTGCCCCGAGCGCCAGCCGCAGCGGTGCATGCCAGCCCAGCTCGATGCTGTTGTTCGCATCCAGATTGGTGGTCCACTGCGAGGCCTCCAGCGCACCGTTGTAGAACGCGGTGGGGCTGGCCGCACCCAGCGTGGCATTGAGCGTGTTGCGGGTACGGTAGACCAGCTTGTTGCGGCCGTAGACGCTGCTCAGGTCCCAATGCCAGTCGCCGAGCAGACCTTTGATGCCTGCGCCGAGCGAGGCGTTGGTGCTCTGGGTATCGACCCACGGCAGGAACCCGTCCGGGTAGATCGCGCGCACGTTCTCGACCTGACCGGCGCGGCGCAGGGAGGCGTTGGAACTGCCCTCGCTTACCCCGTAGCCGCCGAAGGCATACGCCTCCAGTCCCTCAGCCCAGGCGAGCGGCTTGCGCAGGTTGCCGAACACGGTCTTTTCCACGGTGTCGGCCGAGTCGGCGAAGCGCCACAGGGCATCGCGGTCGAGGGTGGCTTCGCGTGGGTCGGCCACGGCACCCGCCGCCGCGCCCCCGATCGGGGCCAGGCCGGTGCCGGAGCCGAAGGTGCCCGACGGCGCCACCGGCGCACCATTGCGGCCGATCCCGAAGTACTGCTGCCGGGTATCGGGCAACGCGCGGTTGGCGGCCTTGCGGTCACGATAGTCCCAGGTAAGGTGCAGGCCGCCGCCATCGGCAAAGGCGACGCCGGTGTCCAGGGCGACGGACGTGGTGCCACCGCCGCCATCGCGGGTGGTGCCGCGGCTGACCCGCCCTTCGAAGCCGGCGTCCTCGCGCAGCACGATGTTGATCACCCCGGCAATCGCATCGGAACCGTACTGGGCAGACGCGCCATCACGCAGCACTTCGATCCGCTCGATCGCACTCACCGGGATCGCATTGAGATCCGTGGAGACCGCGCCCTTGCCCACCGTGCCGCCGGTGTTGACCCAGGCACTGGCATGCCGGCGCTTGCCGTTGACCAGCACCAGGGTCTGGTCCGGCGACAGCCCGCGCAGCGTCGCCGAGCGGATGTGGGTGTTGCCATCCGGGGTGGTCGGGTGCGGGAAGTTGAACGAGGGCAACAGCGACTGCAGGATCTGGCTGATATCGGTGTAGCCGCTGCTGCGGATGTCCTGCGCGCCCAGCACATCGATCGGCACCGGCGATTCGAGCACGGTGCGGGCCTGGGTACGGTTGCCGAGGACGGTGAGCTGGTCGAGCTGGGTGACTCCCGGCGCACTTGCCGCGGTTTGAGCATGGACCGGAACGGCGGTGAACAGGCTGGCAAGCACGGCGACGGACAGACGGCGACGTCGCAGCACGGTGGCGCGAGGATTCATGGTGGTTTCCGCAGAGGTCGGGCGTTACGCCCGAAGAAGACGATGAGGCGGCGCAGGCGGTACGTCAGCGGCGACATCGCCGTGGCAGGTACGGAGCAGGCAAGGCAGGTTCCCCCAGGTGACCTGGAGGCACTTGTTGCAAACTTGTTGCAGAGCGTCAATCCGCCGCGGGGCGTGCCCCCGCGCGGGTGGAATGGCGTGCAGGACCGCCACCGATCAAGTGCTTGATTTGATTCACTGGGGCCCGTCTTTTTACCGAAAGCGCCCTTACGCACGGGCATATCCACATAGCCAACGGTGCTCGGGCGAGGCAACGGAACGCAGGATGCATCCAGCCGGCTGCGCACGCGTGACGATCAATACGTGCGCTTGCATACGTGCTGGCGTAGCCTGCCCGCAGCCTGCCCGCCAACGGAGATCGCCCTGTGATTCCGACCACGCCCGCCCGCCGACTTCCCGCCCTGCTCGCACTCGCCATCGCCGGGACCCTCACGCTTGCATCCGCCGGGGCGCATGCGCAGGCGCCGTCCACGGCAACCACACCGGCCACCACCTCGTTCAACGCCCTGCTCGATGCGCAGACGATGGCCGCGATCAACGCCGATCCGGAACTGCGCACGATGCTCGGCATCAGCGGCGATGCGGGCGGTGATCTGTCCGGCCAGCTGACCGACGTCTCGCTGGCCCGGCGCGAGATCAACCGCCGCTTTCTTGTCGAAAACCTGGCGCAGATCCGTGCATGGAAAGGCGCACCGCTGGACCCGCAGCAACGCCTCAGCGACGGCCTGGCGCGCTGGTTCTACCAGACCCAGATCGATCTGATGGCCGTGCCATGGGCCGCGGCCTGGTTGCCGGTCGGCGGTAGCACCTACGCGATTGACCAATTGTTCAGCCTGCCGGTCAACCTGCCACAGTTCATGGACAACCAGCATGCGGTGACCGACGACACCAGCGCCCGCCGCTACATTGAACGGCTGCAGGCGATGGGCACCAAGCTGGACCAGGTCCGCGCCAACGTCGACATGCAGGCCCGACAGGGCGTGGTGCCGCCGGCGGTTGCACTGGAAGGCGCGGCCAACCAGTACCGTGCCCTGCTGAAACCGGCGCCGCAGGACAGCCTGTGGGTGCAGTCATTGCAGCGCAAGCTGGACAAGGTACCGTCCATCCCGGCGGCCCGGCGCGCTGAACTGATCGCGCAGGCAACGGCCGCGGTGCGAGACGCAGTGAATCCGGGGTATCAACGCCTGCTCGACAACGTGCAGGCCACGCTGGCGACCCACCCCGGCAACAAAGGCGTATGGGCGCTGCCGGAGGGCAAGGCGTACTACGACGCGGCACTGCGCTGGTACACCAGCACCGATCTGGATGCCGATGCGATCCACCAGATCGGGCTGCGCGAAGTGGCCCGGCTGGACAAGACGATGGATGAACGCCTGAAGCAGCTTGGCCTGCGCGAGGGCAGCGTGGCCGCCCGCATCGAACAGCTACGCAAGGACACGCGTTATCTTTACGAGGACAGCGACGCCGGCCGCAGGCAGCTGATCGGCGACATCGAACAGCGACTGCAGAATCTCGATCCGATCCTCCCAACCTACTTCGGCCATCTGCCGACGCAGAAGCTGCTGGTGCAGCCGGTACCCACGCACATGCAGGCCACCTCGCCCGGCGGCTACTACTACCCACCGGCGATGGACGGCTCACGGCCGGGCACGTTCTTCATCAACCTGGGCGACATCACCTCCAATACGCGATGGAGCATTCCGACCCTCACCTACCACGAGGGATCGCCGGGGCATCATTTCCAGATCTCGATCGGCCAGACCCTGACCGATCTGCCGATGCTGCGGCGGAGTCTCAACCCGAGTGCCTTCAGTGAAGGCTGGGCGCTGTATGCCGAGCAGCTGATGGCCGAAACCGGCGTGTACCGCGATGACCCCGCCGGTGATCTGGGCCGTCTGCAGGCCGAGATGTTCCGCTCGGTGCGGCTGGTGGTCGATACCGGCCTGCATCGCAAACAGTGGACACCCGAGCAGGCCATCGCCTACATGCAGGACAAGACCGGCATGACCCCGGCCGACGTGCGCATCGAGGTTTACCGCTACCTGGTACAGCCTGGCCAGGCCGCTTCCTACAAGATGGGCCAACTGCGGCTGCTGGAATTGCGTGAGCAGGCACGCAGGGAACTGGGCGAGCGTTTCGACATCCGCGCCTTCCACGATCTCATCCTGGGCAATGGGGCCCTGCCGATGACGGTGGTCACCCAGGCGGTGGAGGCATGGATCGCAGTAGGTGGACCATCTTCGCGCGGCATCGACGCCACCCTCACCCAGCACTGACAGATAAAAATAAGTCGATCGCACTGCATCCGCCCCGACACTCCCGCCGTAATTGAAGGTGCGTCATACCGGCGCATCCATTTGGGAGTTTGGTCATGAAGATCCAGTTTGCAGGCCTTGTACTGATCGGCTGTCTCGCTGCTACCGCATCCCCGCTCGTCTTCGCGCAGGCGCCGGCCCCCATGGCGGGCGCGCAGCACAGCAACCCGATGGTGGGCGGCGCAGCGATGTATGCCAACAAGGACATCATCGACAACGCCGTCAATTCCAAGGACCACACTACCCTGGTGGCTGCGGTCAAAGCAGCCGGTCTGGTCGATACGCTCAAAGGCGCCGGCCCGTTCACCGTGTTCGCACCGACCAATGCGGCATTCTCCGCCCTGCCCAAGGGTACGGTGGAAGGCTTGCTGAAGCCTGAGAAAAAGGCCGACCTGACCAAGATCCTGACCTATCACGTCGTGCCGGGCGCGGTCACCAGCACCGACCTGATGGCCAAGATCAAGCAGGGTGGTGGCAAGGCCAGCCTCACCACCGTCGAAGGTGAAGCGCTGACGGCCCGCGTGGTCGGCAAGGGCATCACCCTGACCGACAGCAAGGGTCAGGTAGCCAACGTCACCATTGCCGATGTGAAGCAGAGCAATGGCGTGATCCACGTGATCAACAAGGTGCTGATGCCGTAACCGGATACGGCGGTCGCAGCATGCCTGCGGCCGCCCCGGGTGGGAGGAAGAGATGACCTGGCGCGCCGTCTTCAGAACGATGACGGGGGAGACATCACGCTGTGCGAACGGCGCGCCAGGTCAAGACGGTCCCTCGCCGGCGCACGTTTGCGCCGACGGGGTATGCGGGAGTGTCGTCGTTTGTCATGACGCCGCGGTTCAGCGCGGCAGTGCCCTGCCCGACAACTCCACGCGGCGGTTGGGCGCCAGGCAGACAATCAAGGCATTACGCTGCGCCTGCTCGCACTGCACCAGGGGGTCCGCTTTGCCGCGTCCTTCGGCAACGATGGCCGCTGCTGGCACGCCGCCAGCGATCAGTGCATTGCGCACCGCTTCGGCGCGACGCTGGGACAGCACCAGGTTGTACCGGTCGCTGCCGATCCGGTCTGTATAGCCGATTACCTGGATGGTCTGCACCCGGCTGGCATCTCGCACTTGCTGCAGCAGTGCCGTGACATTGTCGCGCCCTTCGGATGTGAGAACGGCACTGTCAAAGGCGAACATCGCATCGGCGGACAGGCGCAGTGGCTCAGCCGGCATCGGCGCAGGTGCCGGAGGTGCGGGTGGACGTGGCGGTTCCAGCACGGCCGCGCAGGCCTGCGGCTTCCAGTGCGCGGCCTGGGCGATGCCCTTGCCGTCGAACTCGACCTTGAACTGACAGGTGAAGTAGTCGCCGCCCGGGCTGCTGCGGAAGTTGAACAGGTAATTCCACTCGCGCACGCCCCACATACCCTCACCAAAGTGTGGCGTGCCCAGCAGTGCGTACAGCTGGCGTTTGCTCATGCCACGGGCGAACAGGCGCAGGTTGTCGACGTCCACGAACAGTCCCTCCTTCAAGGTGGCGTTGCCCGGATCCGGGAAGTTGTCTGCGTCGGTTCCGGCGGTAGTGCCGGGCGATGCCGGACGCGGGTCGCCGTGACTGGCGCAGGCACTCATCAGCAGTGCGGCCAGGCTCAGCCCCAGCGACCGCATCAGCGGCTGGGCGGTGGATGTGGGTTGCGTGCACATGGTGTTCCCCCTGTAAGCGTTGAATGCGGGCTGCGAACCCGGTGCCGGCGGCTGGCCGGCACCGGATACGATCACCACTGGATGCCGGCACCTACCGCGACGCCACCCTCGCCGCGGCTGTTGGTAGAACCGCTGAACTTGTAGATCCAGCGCCCGCCCTCCGACACCCCCGAAATGCCCACCGCCACGCCGGATTCGCCGTTGAAGCTGCCTGCGGCAAGCGAGGCCATGCTGCGGCCAGCCTCATAGGGCTGCGGCAAGGCCGCCACTGCCATCGCCGAGGCGACGCCGGCCGAGGCGCGGTTGTCAGTCTTCTGCAGGTTCCGATCGAACGAATCCATGCGCTCGTCGGTGTAGGCCTTGGACCAGTCCAGGGTCTGCGCCATGCCGGTACGCAACTGATCCACGTTGACGGCATCGGTACCGGCGGTGCCGGCGGCGACATTGCGCACCGTGGTCGGGCCGGTGGCGGTGCTGCCCAGGGTCACACTGTTGAGGTTGGTGGTTCCATTGATGTTGCTGTCATAGCGGATCGTGCCCTGCTGCGACGCCTGCAGCTGGCGGACGTTGACCGCGTCGGTGGCCTGGCTGCCATCGGCGACGTTGGCGATCTGCCGCTCCGCGCCACTGCTGCCGACCGAGACCGTGTTGGCGCGGTCGGCCACCGAACCCGCCCCCAACGCGACGCTGTTGCTGCCCTGCGCGCTGGCACCGTTGCCCAGTGCCGTCGCGTTGTTGCCTGCGGCGCTGGCACCGGCGCCACCGGCTACGGCATTGTCGCCGGTCGCTGCCGGCGCAGCCAGGGTCTGCGTGTTGTTGACCTGGAACATGCCGGACGTACCGTTGTTGATGTTGTTGATCTGCGTATCGGTGTAGGTCCTGGACTCGCTGATCGCGTAGTTCACGCCGTTCTGCAGCTGGCCGACGTTGACCGCGTCGTAGCGCTCCGAGCCATCGGCGACATGGGTGACCTTGCGCTCGGCCCCGATGCTGCCGACGGCCACTTCACCCACAGAGTTGCTGGCCCCGGCCTGGCCGTAGGCACCGGTGTAACCGGTCTGTGCCCCCACGCTCGCCACCGAACCGGCACCGAGCGCGACGCTGTTGTCCGCACTGGCATTGGCGCCGTCACCGATGGCCGCACTGCCGCTGCCCGCCGCGCTGGCCAGCGGCCCGATCGCGACACTGTCTGCTCCCCCTGCGCTGGCCGCCGCCTTGGTCGAGTTGATCTGCACGTACTGGCTGTTGCCGCCCGGCTGCATCTGGTCGATGCGGGTGTTGAGGGTGGTCAGCGAGGTATCCACCGCCGAGAACGCCACGGTGACGTCGCTGTAGTCGTTGGCGATCACGCTGCCATCGGTGGCGATCGAGGAGATGCGGAACGTCGGCGCGGTCCAGATGCCGGTGTTGCCGTCGACGTTGGTGGTGCCACCAAAGTAGCCGACCAGCGCGTTGTTGGTCTGGAACAGCTGGTTGCCGTTGATCGCCTCCAGGCTGCCGGCCAGCACGCGGCCGTCGGCAACATTGGCCAGCGTCACGGCCGCACCGCTGGCATCGCCGGCCAGCGTGATGGTATTGGTGGCGTTGCCACCGGCATCGGCGTCGTACTTCACCGCCAGCCGATCCACAGCGCCGGCCTGGTCAGCGACGTTGGCCAGCGAGCTGCTGACCGCATCGAACGCACTGCCGACGTTGTCGTAGGTACCTGACGTGACCTGGCCATCAGTAGCCACGCTGTTGAGGGTGTACGTCGGCGCGGTGACCTGGCCATTGGCATCCAGTGCCGCGCCGCCACCAAGACGGGTGGCCACGGCCTGGTTCGCATTGAGCAGCTGTCCCAGGTTGACCGCGTCGGTCGCCTGGGTGCCAGCGGCGACGTTGACCACCTGGCGCTCTGCACCGACCGCGCCAACGGACACCGTGCCATCCCGGTCAGCCATCGCGCCGGCGCCGACGGCAATGCTGTTGGCCGCCACCGCCGTTGCCCCGGTGCCCACTGCGATGCTGTCCAGCCCGGTGGCGGCAGCGTCGGCTCCGATCGAATTCACCTTGAGGTAGCGGCTGCCTGCGCCGTTGCGGATGTCGGTGATCTGGGTGTTGAGGTTGACCAGCGAACCGTCGACGGCAGAGAAGGCATCGCTGGCGTTGTCGTACACACCCTGGGCGACAGCGCCCCCAGTGGACACCGTGGAGATCTGGAAGCTCGGCGCGGTCCACGCACCGGTTCCCGGGTCATAGGCGGTGGCACCCCCGAAGTAGTCGACGATCGCGCTGTTGGTATCGAACAACTGGGCGCCGTTGATCGCCTCGGTGCTGGTCGCATCGACCGCGCCGGTGGCAAGGTTGGCGATCGTGGTCGTCCCGGTGCCGCCACCGAGGGTGATGCGGCGGAAGTCCGCCGCGCCGGTGCCGTCGTCGTCATAGGTCACCGCCAGCGTGCCGACCGCGTCGATCTGCGAGATAGCACCCTGCAACTGGGCGACATTCACCGCATCGTTGGCCGCGCTGCCCGCAGCGACATTGCTGATCTGGCGTTCCCCGCCGGCGAAGCCGACCGACACTTCACCGGCCGACACCTGCGTGCCACTCAGGCCGAATGCGGTGTAGCTGGCCTGTGCACCCCGGTTGGCCGCCGAACGGTAGCCCAATGCCACGCTGTTGGCCTGGCTGGAGGTAGCCTCCGCGCCCAGGATGGTCTGGCCGTTGGCCGTGCCCAATGCACTGTCACCGACGATCACGGAATGACCCATGCGCGCTGCGTAGTCCGCGGTCGGTACGCCGGTTGGATCGGTCGCGTCGTTCAGGCCCGCTCCCGGGAAGGCCAGGTTGGCATCCTGCCCGGGCAGCTCGTGCCGCGCATTGGCACCGATCACGACCTCCTTGGACCCGTTGGCATACGCGCCATCACCCACCAGCACCTGATAGTCCTGTGCCGCATTGACCGCCCAGCAGTCCACGCTGGCGATGAGTGCGTTGACGCAGGTGTTCGACCAGGCCGGCGAGCCGTCCGGCAGCAGCAGCCCCAGCAGGCCATTCGGGTTGCCGTTGTTGATGTTGTGGATGTAGCTGTCGGAGGTGACGCCACCAATCAGGGTGAGGTGCGAGCTTCCGCCCGTGCTCGCATTGCCCAGACCATCGAGCAGCGTACCCACCGGCGTCAGGTTCACGGTCGGGATGCCCAGCACGTTGGTCACCGCATACGTCTGCATGACGTTGGCGCTGCTGACCGCCAGGTTGCCGTTGCGCACATAGCCATCGCCGCCCAGCAGCCCCTGCCCGGTCGGACCCACCAGTTGCGACAGCGAGCCGACCAGCCCGCCGGTACCGATGATCAGCCCGGCATTCGGGTCGGCCGGCGCCGGGGCCTTGGGGTGACCCGCCGGCAAGGAGGTCGGTGGCGGAAGTACCGTACCGATGATCGGCGAGGTGATCGTGCCCACCGCCCCGAGGACCGGCGAGGTGATCGCGCCCACCGTGCTGCCGACGCCATCGAGCAAGCCGCCCACAGCGCCACCTACGCCATCAAGCAGGCCCCCCAGTGCGTTGCCCAGCCCATTGGGTGCCAGCGCCATTGAGCTGGTCTGCACTGCCGTGATGCCGGCATCGACACGTTTGGGATTACGGTCGGCGGCATCGACCACATGGCCGAGCGCATCCACACGCACACGGCCGGCTACGTTGCCGGCCAGCGCTCCGTTTACTGCGTCAGGTGCATCCGGCGTGACGGTTGCGTCGGCGATGAGCGCCGCCGTCGCCTCCACATCGGCCGCCGCCAAGCGTGCCTGTGCGGCAACATCGACCTTGGTGGACAGGGCAGCCTTGCGCGCGGACGGCGACGCCGCAACGGCGACGTTCGCGTTTGTGCGGACCTCTGCACGCACCGCGGGTGCGGCAACGCGCGTTGGCGGCGCCGGTTGGCTGGCCGGCGGTGTGCCGAGCGTAAGATGGACGTTGGCATCGGCACTCAGCAGCGGCGCGGTGCCACGGTCCCGTGCGGCCGCCGCCAGAGCAACCTCGGCGTCCAGCTTGACCGGCAACGGCGCGGTGTACTTCGCCGCCAGTGCCTGGAGATCAGTGAGCGTCTGGTTTTCTCCAGCCCATGCACTGCCTGTGCACAGCGCCAGCGACAAGCCCAGCGACAGGACCGACATCGGCACCTTCAGGTGCACCACCACCGGGCCCGCGGCCAGGCTGCCGCGCGCGGTGGCGATTTCGGAGACGACCACCAGGGCATTCAGCCGGTGGCTCCACACCAATCGAAAGATACGGTTCATCAGGTATTCCCCCGTGTACGAACGCGTTGAACATCACCGGTGCCTGAGGGCACGTGGATGTCATTACAGACGAGGGGTCAAACCGCGGGCACTTCATTCCGGCAGCACGAACGTGCGTTCCGGCAAGACGACGGGTAAAACCGGCAGCGGCATAGGCAATTCCGGCAGGTTGCCGAATATGTGCACGCCGCATCGGCGCGGTGCAGAAGTGAATCAAACGAAGACGATCAGGCCGGGCTGCCCATCTGCGCAGGCGCGCGCATCAAGGTATCTCTCGGCAATTCACCGAATACCCGACGGTAGTTGTCGGCAAAGCGCGAGAGGTCCCACAGGCCGCAGCTCAGTGCGATGGCCTTGACCGATTTCCGGCTTGAATCGGCCATGGACAGGCCACGGCACGCTGCGCACAGGCGAAGCATCGAGAGATAGCGGTTGGGCGAGGTTCCGAAAAGATCTTCGAACGCATAGCGCAGCGCCCGTTCGCTGACACCGGCCGCATCACAGATTTCATTCATATAGATATAACGACGCAGATTCAGCCGCATGAAATTCTCGGCCCGCTGCGCAATCAGGTAATGCGTCCGCCGGCCACGGCTGCAGACCGGGTGGTCATCGCCACCGGCGCCAAGCAGCGCTTGGATGTGGTCGTGCAGCAGCGTGTCCACGGCATCGGTGGCGAGCGGTTCCTGCTGCACGATCAGGCAGTGGTGCAGTGCTGCATAGCGTTCCCGCAACCGGATACCGACAGGCCCGCCACCGGTCTGGAACAATGAGAGGCCCTGGCCGGAAGGCAGTGTATTGCGCAGGCTGAGCTCGGTGAGTTTGCGCTGCACGCGCTGCACCGGTGCCAGCAACAACGTCAGATGGGTGCCGGCACTGAGTGTGAACTCGCTGATGCCTTCCGGCAGTACGGTCAAGGCCATGCCTGCCGCCAGCGGCATTCCGTGACACCAGCTGATGGCCTCGTCGGTGTCATGGATCAAGCCCAGCAGGCACCAGTCCTGGGGCAGCATGAAGCGGCCGCGGAAGTGGAAGCCGCTCGTTGCGGTGCAGAACAGCGCCTGGTCGTGGACCTGCGATTCGATCGACGCGCGCGGGCCGTTTCCGTCCAGCAGCACCATTTCCAGATCGCAGACACGCAGCACGCCGCTAAGCGTGGCCAGGTCGAATGCCCTCAGCCCGTTCTCGATCCGGTTGTCCACTACACCATCTACCATGACAGTGATGCCCCCTCTGGCCTGGATCCCCGGTGCCACTGCTGCACGCCTACCGGGTTCGCACTCCTGCGTTTCCTGTTGCGCCTTGTGTTGCAGCGCACCTGCCGCGACGATGTCCACCGGCATCGCCTTGGTAAATCAGCCGGCGCTGCCGATTAAGTCACTCCACCAGGTTACCTCCCGGCTGCGCACGGGATTATCAATGCGCATTTTTGGCAAGTATGCCCGACCTGCACGCAGGATAAACAGAATCACGCTGGACGTCACAAATACGGCCCAGCACTGCGAAACCCAGCGTTTATGCGCCGCGCGAGCGCGTCAATTAAATGACATCACGCGGCCATCACATAATGTGCACCCGTGTTTCACTTTGCGGCAATTACATGGGTCCCTATCCATCGCAAGCACGTGGCATGGATATCTGCTCAAGTTGACGCGATGCCTGCCGATTTTGTGCATTGGATACCGTGTGATTCGCCGAGCATCCAGATCAGGACGCCCGGCTGCACCGAAGCGGTCATCACGACGTAGAGAAACAAAAGGGGGAACGCCATGGACAGCAACCTTCACCGCAACTGCCGTCACCGCCGATGCCGCGCATCGGCAACAGTGACCGCATTGTCCAACGCGATCTGCCACCAATGACGTCGACCGGGCGCTGCCCGGCCGACAGCGCAGGCCAGTAATGGCCGCACCACGCAGGACGCGTGGTCGGGATGGCAGTCCTGGCGGAGCCAGGCAACGCCATCGGTACAGGGGCTGTATCCGCCCGTTCGGGCTCTGATTGGGAAAGGGAGAAACCGTCATGAATGCATCCGTTCGCAAGTTCCTCGTGGAAGAAGATGGTGTGACCGCACTCGAGTACGGCCTGCTGGCCGCGGTGATCGCGGGCATTCTGGTAGCGGTGGGCAAAGACCAGATCACGGATTTCTTCGAGAATCTGTTCACCAAGCTGGGCGAAGTCGTCGACGACGCCACCGCGAAAGCCGCCTGATCCAGCGGTGTTGACTGCGAGCCTGTCGCCCGGTGCTGCCGCGGCGACAGCGCAGCGTGGGCCGGAACGTCGCACGACCGATTCGGGGGACTCAACGCATATGGAACTTCTTCCCCTGGTGGCACTGGTGCTGGGCGTACAGGTGGTGATCAACGACCTGTACGCCCGGCGCGTGTCCAACCGCGGGTTGCTGATTGCCTCGGCAGCAGCGCTGGTCGGGTTGGCCTGGCAGTGGCTTGGCGCCGCTCGGGGCTTCCCTGCCACGCATCTGATCGGCTTCGCGTTGGGCCTGCTGTCGCTGTTGCCGTTCTACGCGATCGGCTGGATGGGCGCGGGAGATGTGAAGTACTTCGCCGTGCTTGGGCTGCTGCTCGGGGCCGCGCCGTTGCTGCCGATCTGGATTGTCGCCAGCCTGCTCGCCGGTGCGCACGCGGTGTGCGTGATCGTGGGGCGTCGACTGGCGCCGCGCCTGGCGGGGCTGCCGCTTGTCGATGCAAACGGCCCGCTGACACGCCGGCTGCAGCCGGTCTTCGCGCAGTGGCGGCAGGCCCGCCAAGGGCGCGTCGGCATTCCGTACGCCGCCTACCTTGCACTTGCCAGCATGGGGTGGGTATTGCAGCAGTATCCGGGAGCTTTCAGATGAGAAGCGGCTTCCCGCACCCCGGAACCAAACGGCGGCAGCACGGCATCGCCACGCTCGAGTTCGCGCTGATGCTGTTGTTCGGTCTGTTGCCCTTGCTGCTGGTGATGTACTCCGGCGTGATGATCATGGCCGTGCAGCAGACCCTCTCGGCCGCTTCGGCGGAGGGCGCACGCGCCGCCTTCCGGCATGCGACGCCCACAGAGCGGCGCACCGCGGCCTGCCTGGCAGCGCGCCGCTCGATGCAGTGGCTGCTGACCTACTCCAGACAGGCGCCCAGCTGCACCACGCCGGGCGCCGCACCGATCAATGTCTCTTCCCCTGCCCCATGCGCGGACCTGCCCAGCGCGCAGTGCATCAGCGTGCAGGTGAGCTACGACTACCGCACGCACCCCTTCCTGCCCGGCACCGGGCGTGTGTATGGCTGGGTGATGCACACGCCCTTGCGCAGCACCGCCGTGTCGCAGCTGGATCTGGGCGGCAACTGATGATTCTCCGGAGAACCCCATGCTCAAGTTGACCCGCGTCGCCGCGGTACTGCTGATCGGACTGGCAGTGATCCTGGCGATCGTCGCCTTCGGGATCAGCCGCCGCGCCGCGCCGGTGCCGCCGGGGATCCCTGCCACGGCCAGTGCGCCGGCCCAGCCAGCCACCTGGCCGGTGGTCGAGGCCGCCGCCGCATTGCCGGCCGGACGCCCTATCGCGTCCAGCGATCTGCGTCTCACCGGCCACGCTGAACAACCGACCGGCGGCTACACATCGATCAATGCACTGGTCGGCGCGGTCCCCACGCAGGACATCGCCATGGGGACCCGCATCACCACCGGCCAGATCGCCCAGGGCTTCTCACTGCGCCTGAACCCGGGCGAGCGTGCGCTGGCCGTGCCGGTCGATGAACTGGCCGCGGCCGGCAACCGCATCCAGCCGGGCGACTTCGTGGACGTATTCCTCAACCTGCGCGCCTCCGGCGGACTGCGCAACGACGGAGACGCCCAGACGCGGTTGCTGTTGTCGCGCCTGCGCGTGCTCAGCTATGGCG
Organism: Stenotrophomonas sp. SRS1; assembly: GCF_026130205.1. Classification (NCBI taxonomy): domain Bacteria; kingdom Pseudomonadati; phylum Pseudomonadota; class Gammaproteobacteria; order Lysobacterales; family Lysobacteraceae; genus Stenotrophomonas; species Stenotrophomonas sp. SRS1. The sequence goes on from NZ_JAINFD010000001.1 coordinate 622,112, forward strand.
CGCACGATCTGCAGACCGCGACCGACCTTGCCACCGATGGCAGCCAGGCGACCACGGACAGCCGCGCGCAGGACATCACCGGCGGTGGGCGCACCAGCAGTTCGCGCAGCGACACGGCCACAGCCCCGGCACGCAGCGCCGTGCTGGCGGTGCCGGTCGCCGAGGCGAACAGGCTGCTGCTCGGCGCGCAGCAGGGAAAGCTGTTCCTGGCCCTGCGCAACCCCGCCGATATCGGCCTGCCTGACCCGTCCCTGTACCCCGCGCCAGGGCGCGTGCTCAGCCCGCGCCGGGAACTGTCCGCCGAGGAACGGTTGGCGCTGCAGCGACCCGAGAACGATGCCTATGCGGGGCTGGATACCGACGCACTGGCCGGACGTGGGCGCAGCAGTGTGGCGGCGCTGCCCGGTCCATCCAGCACGCCGCGCCGTGCATCACCGCGAGCGGATCGCGGCATCGAAATCATCCGTGGCGATGTTTCCTCCCACAGCGGGTCGCGTTGAGCCCATGCCGAGACAGCCCATGACCGAACGCCACACCTCCGCGCACCCCCTTCGCCACGCCCTGCCACGCTGCCTGCTGCTGGCCATGTTGATCGGCAGCCCGTTGCTGGCCAGCGCCGATGGCGAGCTGGTGCTGCAGACGCGCGAGCAGCGTCCGTGGTCATTGCCCGCCAACCTGGAGCGGGTGGCGATTGCCGACCCCAGCGTGGCCGACGTGGTCATGCTGCGCGGCCGCGAGGCCCTGCTGGTCGGCAAAGCGCCGGGCAGCACTACGCTGCTGCTGTGGCGCAACGGCAACCGCGAGCCGGAGCGGCTGCAGATCGAGGTGCGCAGCGCTGTACAGGGCGCGTTGACCGCACGGGGCGGCGGCACCGGGCTGATCGTGCAGGATGGCCAGGGCCTGCTGCAGGGCCTGAGTCCGTCACTGCTGGATCACCAGAACAGCATCAAAGCCGCGGCGATGGCGGTGGGCAAGGAAGGTCAGCTGGCCGACATCTCGACCATCGCCAGCGGCGGCGTGGTCCAGGTGGAGGTGAAGATCGTGGAGTTCAACAAGTCGGTGCTGCGCCAGATCGGCATGAGCTTCGGCAACAAGAACTTCAACCGCAACAACGGCTTCTATTACGGCATCACCCGCCCGGGCGCGACCCTGCCCGGCGTGCTGCCGGCCGGAGAGCCGGCAGGTGATGACCTGATCGTCACCAACCCGCTCTCCTCCGCATTCGGGCTGGTGTTCAAATCCCTCACCCACGGGTGGGATGCCAACATCGAACTGCTGCAGAGCAACGGCATGGCCCGCGTGCTGGCCGAACCGACCCTGGTCGCGCTCTCCGGGCAGAGCGCGAGCTTCCTCGCCGGTGGCGAACTCCCGATCCTGGAACCGCAGGGACTGGGCACCACCACGGTGACCTTCAAACCATTCGGCATCGGCCTTACCGTGACCCCCACCGTGCTCGGACCCAATCGCATCGCGCTGAAGGTAGCCCCGGAAGCGAGCGATCTGAACTATGCCGCCGGCATCACCTACAACGATGTGCAGGTGCCATCGATCACCACGCGCCGCGCGGATACCACCGTGGAGCTTGGCGATGGTGAGACCTTCGTGATCGGCGGCCTGGTCAGCAACAACGTCTCGTCCAACGTGGACAAGGTGCCGCTGCTCGGCGATCTTCCGATCATCGGCTCGTTCTTCCGCACGCTCAATTACAAGAAAGAGGAAAAAGAACTCGTCATCATCGTCACGCCACGGCTGGTGCAGCCGCTGGCCCAGGGCACGGAAGTTCCGTTGCCGGGTCAGCGTGAGGCATCGCCGAACCTGCCGGTCTGGGGCGCCTGGCTGTTGAGCCCGGCCTCTTCGGACCAGCTGCCCGGGTTCTCGCGCTGAACCCGATGCCAGGAACCCGCCCGTCATTTCCACCGCCCTGCAGCTTGTCCACCCCCGGGATGCGTCGATGAAGCTCGTACTGTTCGCGCCCGATCGCGAGCTGGCCACGCTGTTGTCGGCGTTGCTGCCGTCGCTGGGCGTGCAGTGGCTGGACAGCGCGGCGCCGGCCTCGGCGCTGGAACCGCTGCGCGATACCGGCTGCGTGGTGCTGCTCGATTTCCGTCATCAGCACGCGGCGTTTTCCGCAGCGCTGACCCGTCAGCTGCAGGCGCAGGCACCGGAGCTGCCACTGGTGGCGATCGGATCCACCCATGCCGAGCACATGGACGGCGTGGTCGCCGCGCTGCGAGCGGGGCTGCGCGATCTCCTCGATCTGGACGGTGCGCCGCAGGAAATGGAGGCGGTGCTGCGCCGCGCCGCTGCACTGGCCCTGCGCGGCGAGGGCGCCGCCACGGCCGCGCTCCCGGCACCGGCCAAGGCGCGGATGGTGCTGCTGCTCGGTGCCCGCCCCGGCGTGGGCAGCAGTACGCTGGCTGCGCACCTGGGCGTACTGGACCAGCAACTGGCCGCCAGTCAGACGCCGCCACCCGATGCCGCACACCCCGGCAACCATCTGCTGCTGTTGGACCTGGGCCAGCCCACCGGCGATGCAGCGCTGTACCTCAATGTCGACGCGACCTTCCACTACGAGGATGCGCTGCGCAACGTGGGTCGGATCGATGCCACCCTCGTCCGCACCGCGATGACGCAGCATCCCACCGGGCTGACCCTGCTGGGCCAACCACCGGGCATGGAAGGCACCGCACTGGCCGATCCGGGCATGCTCATGCAGCGCCTGCGCGGGGTCTTCCATACCGTGCTGTGCGATCTGGGCGGCATCTGCCCGCGCCAGTTGCCGATCTCTCTGCTCAACAGCGCCGACGAAATCTGGCTCATCGCCGATCAGTCGATCGGCACGCTGGTCTCGCTCGATCAGCTGCTGCGCCACCTGGAACAGGTCGGTGCACGCGACGCCCGCCTGCAATTGGTGATCAACCGCCACGACGATGCCAGCGGACTGAGCCCGGACCAGATCGCCGCGCGCTTCTCGCTGCCCCTGCTGGCCACCCTGCCCGACCGCGCCGCCCTGCGCTCCAGTGCCAGCCATGGCCGCCTGTTGCTTCAGGATGCCCCCCGTGACCCGTATGTGCGTGCCCTTGCCCCGCTGTTGTCGCACCTGGACCCGGCGGCTCCCGCGCCGGCCAGGGGCTGGCGGGAACACCTCGCCCTTCGCCTGAGTGGTTCCCCATGGAAGACAAAGTGACCCCGTTCCCTTCCGGTGCCACGCGTGCCGACGCCGGTCCCGAACCGGACGGCCAGCCGCCCTCGTTCGAGCAGTCCGAGCAGTACCAGAAGGTACTGATCGCCGCGCATGAGCACCTGCTCAACAGCATCGAGGATGAGCGCATCGACATCGACGCGTGGGCGCCGGATACCGTGTCGCGCTATGTGCACGCGCAGACCGCCGGCTTCGTCCACGAATGGCGTATCCCGATCAACGAAGCGGAGAAGGACATCGTGGCCAATGCGCTGGTCAAGGAGCTGACCGGCTTCGGCCCGCTTGATGACCTGCTGCACGATCCGGAGATCGAGGACATCCTGATCAACGGCTACAAAGACATCCACGTCTCCCAGGGCGGCATGCTCAAGCGCGCGCCGCAGCGCTTCAGCGATGACAGCCACCTGCTGCGCATCCTGCGCCGCATCCTGGCCCCGCTCGGGCGCCGCCTGGACGAATCCAACCCGATGGTGGATGCCCGCCTGCCCAATGGTGGGCGCCTCAACGCCATCATCTCGCCGCTGGCTGTGGATGGGCCGATGGTCTCCATCCGCAAGTTCCGCAAAGACCCGTTCACGCCGGACGAGCTGCTGCGCATGGGCACCTTCGACCGGCCGATGCAGGCACTGCTGCACGCGATGGTGCTGGGCCGCTGCAACATTCTCGTGTCCGGTGGCACCAGCTCGGGCAAAACCTCGCTGCTCAATGCACTGGCCAACTACATTCCGGCCAATGAGCGTGTGATCACCGTGGAGGACACGGCCGAGCTCTCGCTCAACCACCCGCACGTGGTGCGCCTGGAAAGCCGAATCGGCGGTGCCGACGGCAACGGCGCGATCAGCATCCGCGATCTGGTCCGCAACAGCCTGCGCATGCGCCCGGACCGGATCGTGGTCGGCGAAGTGCGTGGCGCCGAAGTGCTGGAAATGCTGCAGGCGATGAACACCGGGCATGACGGATCCATGGCCACCATCCACGCCAATTCGCCGCGCGACTGTCTCTACCGCATCGAGATGCTGGCCGGCTTCGCCGGTTTCCAGGGCAGCGAGGACAGCCTGCGCCGGCAGATCGCCAGTGCCATTGATTTCATCGTGCAGATTTCGCGTCTGGGCAGCGGCCGCCGGGTGCTGGTCTCGATCACGGAAATCACCGGCGTCACCGACAACATGATCGCGACCCAGGAGATGTTCCGCCACGAAGTGCAGCTCGATGCCGACGGCAAGGAATACGACCGCTGGGTCGGGCTGGGTTTCCAGCCGCATTCGCACAAGCTTGAGCCGTTCCGTCGTCAATTGCGCGAAGCGCTCGGTGGAGGTTTCTGAGCATGGTCACGGTCCTGCTCCTGTGCAGTGCGGCGCTGGTGCTGGTGGCGCTTGCCGTCGGCCTGTGGAGCAGTGCCAGTGCGCGCGAGCAGCGCCGGCTCTCCACGCAGCACGCCGAGCAGCGCCTGACCCGGGCCGACAGCGCACCGCGGCTGGCAGGGCTGGGCGACGCGCCCGCACCGATGCCGGTCAGCAGCGCCGTGCCGGCCGGTGCGCCGTGGGACGCACTGATGCGCCGTGCCGCCATGCCGACCGGCTGGCGGGTACCGTTGCTGATCCTTGCGGGCGCCGCGTTGCTGGCATGGATCACCGCCGCACGCCTGGACACTGCGTGGGCGGTGCCGATCGTCCTGGTGCTGAGCGCACTGGCAAGCGGGTTCTGGATATCGCGACGGATCTCCCGCCTGCAGTCCAAGCTGCTGCGCCAGCTGCCGGACTTCCTGGACAACCTGGTCCGCCTGGCGGCCCTCGGCAACAGCCTGCAGATGGCCTTCCAGACCTCGGCGGCACAGGTGCCGATGCCGTTGCGCGGGCTGCTCGACACGACGCTGTCCTACACGCGCAGCGGGCTGGACCTCGATCGTGCCCTGGCGCAGGCCGCCCAGCCCTATCGGCTCGAAGCGTTGAACGTGCTGTCGGTCGTGCTCGGGGTCAGCGTGCGCATCGGTGGGCGTGCCGACCAGATCCTGCAGCGCATGGCCGATTTCATGCGCGACCTGGATCAGGCTCAGCAGGAACTGATGGCCACCACCTCCGAGACGCGCATGTCGGCGTGGGTGCTTGGCCTGCTGCCACCGATCAGCGCCGTGCTCATGGCGATCACCAGCCCGGACTTCTTCCAACCCATCATCCACGAGCCGCTCGGCCACAAGCTGCTGCTGTGGGCGCTGGGCCTGGAAATGATTGGCGGCTTCCTGCTGTACCGCCTGGCGAAATCGATATGACAGGTCTTCGCAGCACGCCTGCCCAAGGGGGCCATCGATGACCGCCGATCACTGGTGGATCGCGGCCCTGCTGGCGCTTTCCGCCGGGATCGCCCTGCTGGGCCTGCGCGGCTGGGTGGTGAGCAACCGTGATCAACGCAGCCAGCAGGCCCTGCAGTCCGCCCTGCGCCCCCGCGATGCCGCAGCCACACCAGCAGCGCCGCCCACGCCCAGGCGGTCGCTGCGGCAGCACTGGCTCGATGCTATCGCCGCGTTCGGCGAGCGCTTCAACGGCGGGCGCATCGAGGCTGCCCTGCTGGCGCCGGAAGATCGTCTGCTGCTTGACCAGGCCGGGTGGAACACCCAGGCCGGTACCGCGATCTTCCTGGGTCTGCGCGTGCTGATCGCCGTGGCCACCGTACTGGCGGTGCTCGCCTTCAATGAGAGCACCGGCTTCAGCCGCGTCATGGTGATATTCGGAGCACTGGCGTTCGGCATCCTGTTGCCCAAGTTCGCCCTGCGTGCATGGGCCATGCGACTGCGCAAGCAGGTCCGTGCCGAACTGCCGCTGCTGATCGACCTGCTGCGCCTGCTGCAGGGCGTCGGCTTCAGCATGGACCAGAGCCTGCAGACGCTCGGCGACAAGCTGCGCAACGCCATTCCGGTGCTCGGCCGTGAAATCCACCAGGCCAACCTCGCCTACATGCACGGGCGCAGCCGCGAGCAGTCACTGCGCCGGCTGGGTGAATCCTTCGATGACGAGGATCTGCGCAGCCTGGTGCAGCTCATCCTGCAGGTCCACGCACACGGCGGCGCGGTGCAGGAGCCGCTGCGTCAGTTCAGCCTCCGCCTGCGCGAACAGCGCCGGTCCACCCTCAAGGAGAAGGTCGGCAAGCTCTCCGTAAAGATGACCGTCGTGATGATGTTGACGCTGCTGCCAGCGCTGATGCTGGTGCTGGCCGGCCCGGCCATCATCGCCCTCGCCTCCGCCCTGACCAAACTGGACTGACCACCATGCGCCATGCCGTGCTGTCCCGCGCCTGCCTGCTGCTCGCCGCCACCGTGGTGTGCACCGCGTGTTCAAACGTGCGCAACGGTTACCGTCAGGACCCGATGGCGCTCGCCTCGCCCGAGGTCCCGCCGCAGGATGACAAGCAGCTGTATGCCGAGCTGATCGCCAAAATGCAGCAGCAGGGCGCGTACTACGCCTCGCTGGCGCATGTGGATGCCTACCGCCAGCGCTATGGCGACAGCCCGCAGCTTCGACTCTTGAACGCTGACGCCCTGCGCGAGACCGGTCAGCGCGAGGCCGCCGTGGCCATGTACAGCAGCCTTACCAACGGGCCGCAGGCCGCCGCCGCCTGGCACGGGCTTGGCCTGATCGCCGCCCGTGATGGTGACGCTGCCCGCGCCGAACAGGCGCTGGCCCGCGCCGTCCAGCTGCAACCACTGAACACCGGCTACCTAGGCGATCTTGGGTTCGCGCGGCTTCGCGCGGGCGACTGGTCGCGCGCGCAGGAACCCTTGGCCAAGGCCGCCGAGCTGTCTCCGGGCAGCGCCAAGGCGAATGCGAATCTGGCGGTGTGGGCTCTGCTGCGCGGCCAGAATGAGATGGCCGAGACGATCATGCGCAATGCACGGCTGACCGATGCCGCGCAGGCCGAAGTCCGCCGCCTGGCCGACCAGCTCCGCCAGCAGGCGACCCCCGCCCCCTCGATCCAACGCGCCCCGGCCAGCGTGGCAGCAACGGACGTCACGCCCACACCCCGCGCCGCGCGAGTGCCCGCAGCAGCACGCCGCGTCGCGCTCGATACCGAACGCCGCAGCAGCGCCGACGCGCGGCTTGCCCCGTCCATGCTCGAGCGCTTCGGCGCCTCCACCCCTGCCAGCGAGATCACCCCATGACCCGGTTGCCACGTCTTTCTGCCCCGTTGCGGCGCGTTGGGACGACCACGGTGCTTCTGGTCGCTGTGCTGCCCGCGCTCGCGGCTGCGCAGCAGCCCCCCCTGACGGGCCAGATGCTGGGGGGACACAACGCCGCCCCAGCCGCCCCTGCGCCACTCCCTGTCGCTCCGCCGGCAGGACCTGCCCCGCTCACCGCGGCGAGCGCGCCGGTCGAGCGGTACACGCCTCCGCCACCGCCATCACGGACCGAGATCGGCCAGACCACCCGCGATCTGCTGCGCATGCAGGCCGAAGGGGCACACGCCGGGCCGCGCCTGCCCATCCTGGGCGATCAGGCCGCCGCCAGCTACCAGCGCTACCTGAAAAGCTTCGAACATGAGATTCCCGAGTTCCTCAAAACCAGCGTGAAAAAGGACGTCAGCGGTACCAACTAGGGAGGTTGAGGCCATGTACCAGTCCAGCGCCCGTGCGCCGCGCCCCTCCAGGCAACGGCTGCGCGGCGGGATGTCGGTCACCATGATGCTGGTCCTGTTTGGCTTGGTCGGCATGCTCGGCCTGGTGGAAGTGGGCTATCTGTACTGGGCCAAGCGTGATGCGCAGAAGGTGGTCGATCTGGCCGCGCTCGCCGGTGCGCAGCGGCTGGACCTGTGCGCTGCCGACCACCGCGACAACAGTGCCGCACGCGGCAACGCAGAGGGCGACAACGGCTTTGCGGGCACGCTGACGATCCAGTGCGGCAACTGGAATCCCTCGCACAGCAGCCATGATCATTTCACCGTGACGCTGGATGCGGGCAACCCGCTCAATGCGGTCAAGGTCGAGGCGACCCGCTCGATCGTGCCGTTCTTCGGCCAGAACGCCCGCCTGCCGATGATCCGCGCACAGGCGGTGGCGACGCGCGCACCACCAATGGCCGTGTTTTCGGTGGGCTCGCAGCTGCTGCGGGTCAATGGCGGTACGCCGCTGGGCAACGTGCTCAGCCTGGTCGGAGTGAACCTCGACCAGACCACCCTGCTCGGCTATGACGGTCTTGCCCAGGCTACGATCACCCCCGGCGGCCTGCTCCAGGCACTGGGCATTCCGGTAAAAGCCGATATCGGCGTCGCCGAGTTCAACGCGCTGCTGGCTGCCCATCGCGTGTCGCTCGGGCAACTGCTCGATGCCACGGCCACGGTGCTCACCAACAGCGGGGTCGCCAACGTGGATCTCACTGCACTGCGCGCTGCGCTCGCCGCACGGATGGATCTGAACCAGCTCAACGTGCAGCTCGGCAGCACCGACAGCACGGGCGGCCTGTTCGCGCGCGTCGTGGCACCCGAGGGCCCTGCATCGCCCGCCCTGCAGGCCGACGTCAGCGCGCTGGACCTGATCACCACCAGCATCGGCATCGCCAGCGGCGGCAATGGCGTTGCAGTGAACAACCTGGACATCCTGGGCCTGGTCCAGACCCGTGCGGCGATCATCGAGCCGCCATCCATCGCGATCGGTGGGGTCGGCACACGCGCTTACAACGCACAGGTCCGGTTGAAGATCCACATCGATACCGCCGGAATGACGCTGCTCGGACCGGTACTCAGCGGGCTGGGCATCCGCCTCAATCTGCCGATCCATGCCGACGTGACCAACGCGATGGGCACGCTGGAATCGCTGCAGTGCGGCGCCACCCCGCCCACCGCGACGGTGCGTGTGCAGTCCTCGCTGCTGCGCGCCTGCGTCGGCAAGGTCGGCGAAGCGAATCAGTTCTCCCAACGCAACGTCTGCGATGCCGGGCTGCAGAACGAACAGCTGCTGACCCTGCTCGGCGCGCCGCTGGTGACCGACAAGATCATGCTCGATACGTTGACGCACACCGAGAGTGTCACCCTGGCCGCGGGCGAGACCGCCTCCACCCGCTTCAACCAGGCCCAGGTAGGCGCTGCGGTTTCCGGGCTGGTGAGCGAGCTGCTGCGCGTGCTGAGCAATGTGGTCACCCCGGGCAAGCAGGGCAGTACCGATGCCGCCACGGCCACCCGCCTGGCAGATCAGTATCTCAAGGCAGCCAATCCGGGTAACGGGTTCTACGATGCAAAAAAAACCATCGAGCTGCTGCGCAATGGTGATCCGGCCCGTGGCATCGGTGCGTTGGGTGACTGGGACGTCCCCAACGGCGTGCCCTATCCGTGCGGCCTTCTGAATCTTGAAACCTGTTTCAAGCCGGGCTCGGTCTGGGTCGGTTACAACGCCACAGTCACCGGTGAAGGCATGGGCGGACTGAGTGGTGTATTGGGCCCCATTCTCGGCGGATTATTGATCAACCGCTGCAACAGCCTGCTCAGCACGCTGCTCAACTACAACAACTGCGTCAAATCCAATCTGACCTCGTACCTGCAGACCCGGCCCGGTGGTCTGCAGGACCTGGGCGGCGGCACCGGGGTGACCGACCCCGGCACCGATCAAGTCCGGTGCAGCGGCCTGCTGTGCCTGGCACTGACACCGGTACTGGAAACGCTCAAGCCACTGCTCAATGGCGTCGGCACACTCCTCTCGCAGACGCTTGGGCAGATACTCGGCGTGGAGCTGGGGCGGACCGACGTGCACATGCAATCGATTCAATGCACGCCGGCACAGTTGGTTTACTGACGCAGCCGTGGAATGCAGACCGGGGGAAAGTGCATGCTAGACTCCGGCTGGGGACATTACTTCACTGATAATCCACTTGTGGATGGCCTGAATATGCGAGAGAGAAAAGGGGTTGCTTCCATCGTCACGCACACGCTGACCGGTGGAATGGTTGTGCTGCTGTCGTTGAGCGTTGTACCGCAGGCGCTGGCCGCGCGCGCGACGCGTGCCGAGCCGGCGGTCGACGCCGAAGCGCGCCAGGCGCCGGCGGTCCGCAATACCGTGGACGAACTGCGCCAGCTGGTGGACTCCAAACAGCTGACCGAACTTCGGACCACCTATAACGGCAGTTATGGTGCCAGCCTGCTGTTCAATACCAGCACGCTGAATTACTACGTGGCGCTGTTCCACGAGAAAGACTTCTGGCGCGTGATCAAGACCGATTCGGTGGACAACGCCGAAAAGGTCTACCGCACGTTCGTCGAACAGACCGAACAGCTGGCCCAGGTGTATATCGACACCACCCGCCTGCAGGCCGGCAAACGCTATACGGAAAACCTGGTCGCCTACAACGAAGAGCGCCTGCGCAGCCTGCAGCAGGAAGCGGATCTGCAGCGCCAGCAGTCGCTGCAGGTCAGTGCCGCGCTGGAACAGGCCAAACAGCAGGCGGTCAGCCTGAGCACGGACCTGCGCAGCAGCCACAGTGAACTGGACGCGTTGAACCAGCGCATCCAGACGCTGCAGGCCCAGCAGCTGAACCCGGCCCTGTCGCTTCCCTCGGCCGAGGCGGCCACCTCGCAACCAGCGCCGCAGGGCAACCCGGGCAGCCCGTAGCGGCACTGAACGGCCTGCCTCGACAGGCCACCTGACGGACGGCGCCGATGGCGCCGTCTTTCTTTGGGGTGCAGTACCCTTGGCGGCGCAGACGTACTGCGCCTCAGCAAGGAGTGCACCATGCCTGTTTCACGTCCTCGCATCACCCTGTCGCGCGCACGCTGGTCACAGGCATCATCGCGCGCCCAGCTGGCCGCGGCGCTGGTCGCGATGCTCGCGCTGCCAGGTGCCACCGCGGCTGCCCCGGTCTCGCCTGCCTCATCACCGCTGTCGGCAGAAGCCTCCGATCCGAAACGGCTTGGCTGGATGCAGGGCGCGCCGCCGCCGGAAGACAAGCGCATCCGCTACACCGACGACGACTATTTCAGCTTCCCCAAGCTGCGCTGGACGGCCTGTCACTTCCGTCAGCTGATGCCCACCGTCGGCGTCAGCCGTGGCCCTGGCGCTGCCCGTGCGCTGCCGCGCCGGCTGGACGACGCGATCGATGCGTTGCCATTTACACCCACCGGCAGCAACACCCGCATGACCTGGGCGCAGTCGTTGGCCGCCAACTACACCGATGGCATCGTGGTGCTGCATGACGGCGTGGTGGTGTACGAACGTTATAGCGGCTGCCTGGACGAGCTCGGCCAGCACGGCGCGATGTCCGTCACCAAATCGATCACCGGGCTGCTCAGTGAAATGCTGGTCGCGGAAGGCGCGATCGATGAGACCCAGCGTGTCGGCGCGATCATTCCCGAATTGAAGGACAGCGCCTTCGGTGATGCCACGGTCAAGCAGGTGTTGGAGATGACCACCGCGCTGCGCTACAGCGAAGACTACGCCGATCCCAATGCCGAGGTCTGGGCGTACGCCGCCGCCGGCAGCACCCTGCCCCCGCCCGCCGGCTACACGGGCCCCCGCAGCTACTACGAGTACCTGCAGACCGTGCAGAAACAGGGTCGCCACGGCGAGGCGTTCGGCTACAAGACGATCAACACCGACGCCCTCGGCTGGATCATCGCCCGCCGCACCGGTCAATCGTTGGCGCAGTTGCTGCAATCGCGGATCTGGCAACGTATCGGCGCCGAGCAGGACGCCTATTACACCGTCGATTCCACAGGCACACCGTTTGCGGGCGGAGGCTTCAATGCCGGCCTGCGCGATCTGGCCCGGGTTGGACAGCTGCTGCTCGACGAGGGCAAGGTGGACGGCCAGACCGTGGTCCCCGCCGCGGCGATCGACCGGATCCGCGCCGGCGGCAACACGCAGGCCTTCGCCAAGGCCGGCTATCCACAACTATCGGGCTGGAGCTATCGCGGCATGTGGTGGATCTCGCACAACGACCACGGTGCCTACATGGCGCGTGGCGTGCATGGCCAGGCGCTGTACATCGATCCCACCGCACGGGTAGTGATCGCGCGGTTCGGCTCGCACCCGGTGGCCGCCAACAGCGCGAATGACCCGACCACCCTGCCGGCGTTCGATGCCGTGGCTCGATATCTGATGGAGCGCGACCGAGGACAGTGATCGTTCACGATGACTGGACCTCAGCGGCAGGCATCGTGCACCAGGTCATCCATCTTCCGGCTCAGCGCCAGGCTCGGCCGGTCGCCTGCCTTGCGGTAGGTCACCTCGCGCTGACGGCGCGCGGCGGCGCAACGGACCGGATCGGCATGCACGGAGATGACGGCACCCCGGATGGCAGGCAGCGGCCGCAGGCCGGGCCGCTGCGATCGGCGCGGGCGCACCGGCGTCGCTTTTTCGCGCTGTCTGGCCTTGAGCGACTGGCGAAGCGATTCGATGTACAGCGCATTGGCCCAGGTATCGGTCGCCGGCGGCATCTCGCGGATGCGCTCGGTCGGGCCTGTGCAGGGCATGGACTGGTACTGGCGGAGGCCATCCACGACACAGGTATGTACCTGTCGCGGCGCAGGTAGGTTCACCACAGCACCCATCATCATGGCGAACATCCACACAGGCATGGCTCAGCTCCATCCAGGATGGCTGCAGCATGGCTTCGTCCCGTGGCCCATGGCCGTGACCGACCGCACGCTGGCCGCGCGATGCGCAGGATCCCGACACGGAATCACTGCCACGCCCTACGCACCTGTTACGGCGTCGCGCCTACGTGCAGTTCCAGCACTTCATCGCCCAGCGCATCGATTTCGCCGGTCGGCTGCCAGCCCAGGTAGCGGTAGAACCCATGCGAGCGTACCGCCGGATCGGCCGCGCACCCCAGGATCAGACGCGAATGCCCGGCCTGCACCAGATCGGCGATGGACAGATCCAGCAAGCGCCGACCGATGCCCTGCCCTTCATACGCCGGGAGCAATGCGAGCACCACGATCTCGCCGCCCTCGCGATCGCCGAAGCAGTAGCCGACCATACGCTCGCCATCCAGCGCGATATGTCCCGGCAGTGCACCGTCACGGATACCGGCGGCCCAGCTGCCTTCGGTGATGCCAAGCTCGGCAAGGTCGGCCGCGGAAAAGGCATTCTCGCGGGTGCGGCCACGCAGATCGATGCAGGCAGCGGCATCGTCGGGTAGCGCGCGGCGGTAGTGGATGTGATTTACCATGGCGCATGGACTGCAGTAAGTTTCAGGCGGTGAGCATACGCGACGCGCCGAGCGTGCGCAGCCCACTCGCCAGCGATATGACCTCGGCGGCGGAGTTCTGGCGCGATGCTCGCCTGCCGTGGGTTGAGTCACGCCGCGCGTGCAACAGCCGGGCCTGTTACCGCCCGCACAGTCACCCCACCTGGTCGATCGGCGCCGTGGATGCGGGCGAGAGCATCTTCAGCGGCGCTCCGGGCGGACAGCACCGCCTTCAACCGGGCACGTTGGTCATCGTGCCGGCGCACCGTGTACATGCCTGCAATCCAGCGCCCGACACCGCCTGGAGCTATCAGATGCTGCATCTGGATGCGGCATGGGTGGAGGCAGTCAGTGCAGACACGCAGCCGCCCGACGCAGACGCCGCAACAGCGTCGTTGATCCGGATCGAGCTCAGCGCGGCGCGCTATCGGATGTTCTGCCACATGAATGCGCTGCTGTTCTCCAGTGCCGATCCTGCGGAAAAGGAAGCAGCGGTCGTCTCTTTCATCGACGACCTCGACGTCGCCGCTGCGACACCGGTTCCTGCCCCGCACGCAAGCCCGCAACAGCACCGGCGACTGCAGCCGGCATTCGCCCTGCTGGACGCCGCGCCGATGTCGAGCGTATCGCTGGACGATCTGGCCAGCTGCACCGGTATGGACCGCTACGCGATGATCCGTGCGTTCCGCACTGCCACCGGACTTACGCCACATGCCTGGCAACTCAACCGGCGGATCAATGTTGCCCGGGAGCGGCTGGGTCAAGGGCAACCGCTAGCCGAGGTCGCACATGCCCTCGGCTTTGCTGACCAGAGCCATTTCCAACGCCTGTTCAAGGCCCACGCCGGCATTACCCCAGGCCGCTATCGCCGCTGAGTGCCGCGCAATATCGTGCAATACGTCATCACGCAACACCGGCACAGTGATGCGCCCCGTTGACGCCAGCCCTCATGGAACAGTTTCTGCTCGTTGCTGCCGTGCACTTTCTGGCGTTACTGTCGCCGGGCCCGGATTTCTTCCTCATCGCACGCACGGCGATCCATCAGGGCTGGCGCATTGCCAGCGGTGCGTGCCTCGGCGTGGCGCTCGCCAATGGTGCCTATATCGCGCTGGCATTCTCCGGAGTAGCCGGGCTGCAACCGGACAGCGTGCTGTTCCAGCTGATCCAGGTGGCCGGATGCGTCTTCCTGCTGTATGTCGGCGTGCTGTTCCTGCGCCATGCGGGGGCAGCGACGCTGCGGGCTCCAGCAGGGCAGCCGGCCGTGTCGTCCCCGTCCCGCCCAGCACCAGGATCCGCGTGGTTCCGTGCCTTCGGGCTCGGCGCAATGTCCGCCCTGCTCAACCCCAAGAATGCCCTGTTCTACGCCAGCCTCGCGGCCATGTTGAGCGGGCCGGACAACGGTGCCGGAACACGGTGGTTCTACGGGGTGTGGATGTTCTCGGTGGTGCTTGGCTGGGACCTGCTGATCGCCGGTCTGGCAGGACGCGCCGCGGTGATGGAACGGTTCAACGACGCATTGCCGTGGATCGAGCGCCTGTCCGGTGTCCTGCTCATCGCCCTGGCCCTGGCGGTGCTGGGCAGGATGGTGATCTGAGCCCCAGCGATACGTCCGCCCCAAACGCAGCGGGCCCGGCATTGCCGGGCCCGCGAGGCGATCACAGAAAGCGGTAGTCGAACTCCAGCCACAACTGGCGGCCGTAAGGGTCGTAGTTGCCGACCGGATAGAACGGCCAGCCACCGCCGTTCTTGTCCGCCGGTGGGCGGCTGTCGCGCAGGTTATTGACGATCAGGCCGAGCGTGGCGTTGTCGTTGAGCTTGCGGTACAGGCTCGCGTTGTAGGTCATGTACGGGGCGATGCGGCCGCTGCCGTCGGTCTTGGGCAACGAGCCGTAGCGCATGCCGTACAGGGTGGCGGTCCAGTCGTTGATCGCCCAGGTGACGCTGCCGTTGACCTTGCTGCGCCACTGGTAGGAATCCAGTGAATTGCGCTGGTCCTGCACGTCATCGCCAGCGAACTGGCGGTAGCTGTGATCGATCACCAGCGAGTACGCCACACGTGCCGAGAAACGACCGTAACGGCCCGCATCCCAGCGCAGGTTCGACTTCAGGTCGATGCCGCGCACGGTTTCGGAGGCGGCGTTGATCGGATTGATCAGCACGCGCACCACCTGGTTGGGCTGCACGGCGGCATCGGCCGGGTTGCGGATCACCCGGCGCAGCGCGTCCTGGCACTGCGCCGAGCCGATATCGCGTGCATCCCCGCCGACGGTCTGGCCGAGGCGGCAGTCCGCTTCGTCCTTCAGGATGCGGGTCGCATCGAGGTTGGTGACCTCATCGTCGATGCGGATGTCGTAGTAGTCCGCCGTGAAGTCCACGTTGGCCGAGGGCGACCACACGAAGCCCAGGCCATACGATGTGGCGGTTTCCGGCTGCAGCTGCGGGTTGGCGCCGCTGGTGTAGTCGATCGCCAGCCCGCTGAAGTCACAGTCGTCATACGCCTGGCCCGCACTGCGGCACCGCCAATAGTCAGTCATCCCGGGGTTGTAGCCACGCGTTTCGGTCGCGAACACGTAGTTCATGTCCGGCGCCCGGAAGCTGGTCGCCGCACTGGCGCGCAGCAGCAGTGTTTCGAATGGACGGAACTCCAGGCCGGTGCTCCAGGTCGCCTTGCCCAGGTGATCACCGGCCGCACGGTACTGGTCATAACGACCGGCCACCGTGGCGGTCAGGCGCTCCAGCAACGGCAGCTGCAGTTCCACACCGGCCGCATACCGGTCACGCTCACCACCGGCGGGGATGCCCGCGTTGAGGTTCCAGAACACGCCCTGCGCCAGCGCCGGGTCCGGGCGGTTGCGGTAGCCCTGGCTGCCCGCTTCAACGACCGCTGCCAGCGCGGCACGGCCACCGGGCAGATCGAACAGTTGCCCGTTGACGCTGACGCTGGCCGTCTGCAGCCACGCGGCGTTGCGGCTCTCGTACCGGCCCGACAGGGCTTCATATTCGCCCGAGGTCAGCGGCTGGTACAGGCGCGACGGATCCGGCGCATACACCTCCACGCCATCGCGGGTGCCCAGCTGCGGGCCGAGCAGGTACGTATTGATGTCGACCAGCAGGCCCGGGCGCTGCGTCTTGTTCTCATAGCGCGAGCGGCTGTAGGCCGCCTCGTAATCCCAGTCCGAACCGCCGATGCTGCCACGCGCGCCCACGTTGAACGACCAGGACTGCTCCAGGAACCGGTTGGCATTGCGCTGTACGCCGCCGATTTCTTCCGGTGCGAAACGCCGGTACCAGCTTTCCAGCTGCCCGCTGTTCTGGTTGTAGAAGTAATTGCGCGAGGAGGTCCAGCTCGGCGCACGGGTGTTGTTGTAGATGCGTGCGGTACCGATGGCCGCATCGGCGAACAGTTCCTGGCGGTCGTTCAAGCGCCAGGTCACCGCGCTGTACGCATCGATGTTGCGCTTCTCGGTCTGCACGGTCCAGAACGTGGGCGACGCTTCATTGCTGCCGCAGTACCAGCCCTGGCGCGGATTCTGCTCGCGGAACACGCTGCCACCGTACAGGGTGCTGGAGGCATCACAGCCGTCGGTACCGGGATCGATGTAATTATTGGTGGAGGCGTTGCGGCGATACGCCACCGCCGTCGCCAGCGGCGCCACGCCCCGCGGGTCATCGGTCAGCGAATCCATGAAATCGCGCTGAGAGCCGTAGATCGCCTTGCGGTTGGCGATCTCCAGGCCGAAGATCGCGTCCCACTGCTGGCCCGACCCGCCGCCGACCGCCTGCAGGCGCTGATTGTCGCCGCCGCCCTGTTCGGTGGTGCCGGCGCGCACATTGATGCCGACGCCGTCATAGGTCTTATTGAGAATGATGTTGACCACACCGGCGATCGCATCGGAGCCATATACCGCCGAGGCACCGCCAGCCAGCACTTCGATCCGATCGATCAGCGCGCTTGGAATGTTGGCCAGGTTGACCACATTGACCGAGCCTTCGTAGGCCAGCGGGTAATCCGACTGGCGGCGACCGTTGACCAGCACCAGGGTGCGGTTGGGGCCGAGGCCACGCAGATTGATGGTGTTGGCGGCCGGCGTGAACGTATTCCCGAAATCCTCACCCTGCACGTTGCCGGTGTTCTCGGTCAGCGCGCTGAGCGCTTCGAAGGCGCTGCGGTAGCCCTGGGCCTCGATCTGTTCCTGGGTGATCACGGTGACCGGGGAGGGGCCTTCCACGCTGGCGCGGGGGATGCGCGAGCCGGTGACCGTGACCGCATCCAGCTGCGTGGGCGGATCGGCGGCGTGGACCAGTGAACTCGCGCCAAGCAGGGGCAACAACGACACAACCAGGACCCGCCGACGCAGCGGGCGATACAGCACAGACATGCAGATTTCCGGTAAATAAGAACGCGCCAGCGCGGGCAGGCCCGCGCCGGATCGTGGTGGAGAGAGGGTCGGGATTCTGCTGAACAGGCGGGAAAGGAGGAAATGACCGACCGGGATATGCTTATCGGGATTTCGCCTAAGCCCTGCCCTGCAAGGACTCCGCATGCGCTTCATCCAGACCTTCCAGCTGTATCCCTTCCTGGACACCGTGGTCAGCCTGGCGGCTGCCTTCGTGCTGGGCACGCTGATCGGCGCCGAGCGGCAGTACCGCCAGCGCACCGCCGGGCTGCGCACCAATGTGCTGGTGGCGGTCGGCGCGGCGGCCTTCGTGGATCTGGGCATGCGCATCGCCGGCAGTGTCGAGGCGGTACGGGTGATTTCCTACGTGGTGTCCGGGGTCGGCTTCCTGGGCGCGGGCGTGATCATGAAGGAAGGCATGAACGTGCGCGGCCTCGACACCGCCGCGACGCTGTGGTGTTCGGCGGCGGTCGGTGCGTGCACCGGTGCGGACATGCTGGCCGAGGGCGCGCTGCTGACGGTGTTGATCATCGCCGGCAACACCCTGCTGCGGCCCTTGGTCAACGCGATCAACCGCATCCCGATCAATGAGGCCGCCTCTGAAGCAACCTACGAGGTGCGCCTGAGCGTGGACCCTGCCGCCACGCCCCTGGCACGCGAACGCCTCGTCGACGCGCTGGAGGCCGCACAGTATCCGGTCAGCGATGTGCAGGTGATCGAGCACGGCGACGGCCCGGTCGAGCTGGTGGCGATCCTGGTCAGCACAGCGGTCGCCGCCGACGAGCTCGACGCCGTGGTCGCTCGGCTGCAGCGTCAGCCGGGGGTGGTGCACGCCAACTGGGAAGTCAGCACCCGCGACTGATCGCGGCGGTCCCCAACAACGAAAAACGGCGGCCCTGCGGCCGCCGTTTCTGCTACTGCCTACGTGCCGGGACTCAGGCCTCGGCAGGCACCTGGCTCTGGCGGTTCACCAGCGCGCTGAAGCGCGCCAGCGAGCTCAGGTGGTGATGCACCAGGGCCAGCCAGCCGCTGCGGTGCCATGCCACGACGGTGGCATCGGGCAACGCGGCGAACTTCTCCACATCCACCACCTGGAAACCGTTGACCGACATCTTCCGGCCATCGGCCAGAGTGACATCGATGTTGCGGTCGATCAGCAGCTCGTTCTCGATGAGGGCGGCGGTGAAGCGACGGGTATGCTCATGCTCGCGGGTGTAATCGCTGCAGAAACGCATCGCGTTGTCGACCAGCTCGGTCGCCTTGCCATCCTGGAACAGCGGCAGGCCTTCTTCGCTGTCGCCCTGGTTGACCTGCTTGGCGGCCGCATCCACGGCGAGCACGTAGTTGTCCGGCTCACCGGCCTGCATGAACACGAACGGATAGCGGCGCACATACGCCGGCACGTAGCTCTGTTCATCCCATACGCCATCGGCGACAAACAGATTGCGCTGGGACAGGCCCACGGCCACCAGCGGCATCGCATCCTGGCCGGTGAAGATGATCGGGTAGTGCTGCGCCAGCGAGCCGAACTCGCCGATCACGGCCGGGATCGCGTTGGTGTCAGCCGCGAAGTTCGCCGTTTCCGGCAGCAGGCGCCAATTGGCGTGCTCGTCCGAACGCAGCGGCACAGCCTGTTGGTAAAACAGCGGACCGGTGGCCTGGGACGGCGCAGCGGTGGGCGGAGTCGTGGTTTCAGCAGTCATGGAATAAGTCGAATACGACGCGCCAGTAAGCCCGGGCGCGAAAGCGGGAATCGCATTGAAAGGCCACTATAACGTGCCAGGCCTCAGAGCACGCCATCCAGCGGGCCTGCCGCACCGGTCAGGGCGGCGCAGGCGTGGTCCTGAAGCTCCTCACCGCTGGCCTTGTTGCCGGTATCAAGATCCAGCCGGGTTGCCAGAAGAAGGAAACCGGGCGCACCCGCCGCGTCGGTCTGCCCGGCCACCACCAGCGACCAGTTGCCGATATCGGCGGGGTCTTGCAGATAGTCGGCAAGCAAGCGGACCGGATTTCCCGTCAGCTCGGCACCCGGCAGGTGGCGGCCCAGATACGCATGCCCACGCAAGGGCTCGGGCAGCGGCTGCCAGGTGCTGCCGATGGCAGGCTGCAGGCGGCGCAATTGCGTCAGGACATCGGCCCGCAGGCAGTCCACGTGGATGTGCAGCTGGTGCTGGGAGCGTCCGTGGGGTGAGTTCAGGGCCAGGCTGGCCACGTCACGGGGTAACGGCCGGCCCAGCGCCTGCTCGGTGTGGCTGCGGGCCGCCCAGGCAGCGGCGAAATAATTGGGTGCACCGGCCCGCAGCAGCGCCGGGCTCTCGATGCCCGACACACGATCCAGCGGCAGCAGCAGGAACTGGTAGTGGCCGTGCGAGTCCTTCAGCAGGACGTCGCGTCGCCGTGCCTCGGCGGCGACGGCCAGGCAGCTGCCACGGGGAGCTGCCTCGCCGGCGCAGTCGCGCTGGATGATGCCCCACAGGGCGTCCGGGTTGGGCTGGGGTTTTGCTGGCGGCAACATCGGCGTTGCGCAGGCGGTCAACAGCAGCAGCGCACAGGACAAGGACACTCGGGCGATCACGGACAGGCTCGTACAGGGATGCAAGCCCAGCCAGGCACTGCCGGCGGGCGGGCGCGATTGTACCGTGCCGTTTCTGTCGCTTCCGTGTCAGTAGGTGCTGTACGGCACCTCGACCACCACCGGGGCGGCGGGACCAGGCGGCTGCAGGGTGTAGCGATCCAGCGCGCCGTTGTCATCGGCGAACCGCTGCGACTGGGTCTGCAGGCGGTAGCTGGTCGCACCGAGCTTGATGTTGCCGCCCTCTTCCAACGCGGCGCCGGCCGGCAGCAGCAGCCCGCCCAGATCGCTGTAGGCGCCCCCGGCATCGGAGAAAACGTGGTCCAGCAAGGCGTCCTCGCGCTTCATCGCGAACACATGGCGGTCGCCATGACGCTGGTTGAAGTCCTCGTTGCCGAGCAGATCGGCAATCCAGACGCCCGGCAGGCGGTAGCGGGTTTCCAGCCCGATCGCATCGAGGCGCTCGCTGTCGACGACCAGGCAGCACACCGCCTGCTTGTTCTCACGGTCCAGGATCGCAAAACGACTGCCCTTGGCCACATCGCGCGGCAGGATCGCGAACGGCAGATTCTCCAGCAACGGCGATGCGCCATTGGCCGAATGCAGGTTGCGCCAGCTGCCAAACACCGGCGCCTCCGGCTCGGCGGCCGATACGCTGCCTGCCAAGGCCATTCCCACCGTCACGATCAAGGCGGCCGTGATCTTCCTGCTCTGCATGCTCTGTTTCCGTTGGTTGACCTGTCGCGGCGATACCGCCGGACCTCACAAGACCGCGACACTATGCGCCAGCGACAGGCCGACGGGCAATCGGTGCCGCTCAGCCGATCACGATGTAGTCACTGACCAGGGTGATGCCCTGGTGGTCCCCGCGTTCGAGCTGCACGTGGCGGCCGCCGACCTGATCGATGGCGATGCAGTCATCCACTTCCAGCAGCGCATCGGTATGCGGCTTGAACCAGCTGGCATCGCGCAGCGCCTTGGCCTTGTGCTTGGCCTCTTCGACACTGGTGGCGACCAGCAGCCGGTAGTCATGCGCCTCGCCCAGCGCGCCGGCGGCATACCCACCGAGATTGAGAAAATACAGCCGCGGCCCACCGACAGCCGGAGCCACATCGGCGAAGCGAACCCGGTACTCCTCCACTCCATCCACGGCGAGCCAGCCATCGACATGCAGCCCTTTGCGCTCGCCGAACCAGTCCTGGCGCAGCTGCGGGTAGGCGTCCTCGATGACATCGACGTTGGCGAAGGCCACATCGTGGACCTCGATCCGGGCGCGGGCGTGCCGCCCACCAAGCATGAACACGTGCAGCACCTGCGACTCCCGGCATGACCGATGTTGAGCGGGTATCCAGTGTAACGCCAGGCCGGCGGCGCCCTGCCCCGCGCGCGCGATCCACGCTGCGTCGAACAGTCGCGGTGGCCACCACACGTCCGTGCGCACCGCGGTGGTATGGTCGGCGCCTGACCCCGCAGGAGCGACCCGATGGCATCCCTTACCCGTTATCCCCTCGCCGCGATCATGTTCGCAGGCACCCTGTCACTGACGGCCTGCGTCAGCACGCCGGGGCCGGAAATCAAAGGGCCGGGCCTGTGCAAGGCCGATGCGCTGGGCTGGGCCGTGGGCCAGAAGGCCGACGAAGCCAACATGCGCAAGCTGCTGGTGCAGAGCGGCGCCGGCCTGATCAATCCGATCGGCCCGGCCACGATCACCACCCGTGACCTGCGCCAGGACCGCCTGCGGGTGTTCATCGACAAGGACAACGTCATCACCGCCGTCCGCTGCGAGTGATTCCCCGCAGGTAGAGCCACCCCACGGGTGGCTTGGCCACTAGATGGCAGGGTTTTCGTGCAGCCACCCATGGGGTGGCTCTACCGGTGGTTGGCGCCGTTGGGTGGCGTCCACCAGCGAATCGGCACCGATATCGGCGATGGTCCTGGCGCCGGTAAGCGTCATCGCCACGCGCATTTCCTTGGCAATAAGATCCAGCAGATTGGCGACGCCGGCCTCGCCATGCGCGGCGAGCGCATAGACGAAGGCACGCCCCAGCAGCACGCTGTCCGCGCCGAGGGCAATCATGCGGACCACGTCCAGACCGTTGCGGATGCCGGAGTCGGCCAGGATCTTCAGCTCGCCCTTGACCGCATCGGCGATCGCCGGCAGCGCCCGCGCGGTGGACAGCACACCGTCGAGCTGGCGCCCACCGTGGTTGGAGACCACGATGCCATCGGCACCAAAGCGCACGGCATCACGCGCATCCTCCGGATCGAGGATGCCCTTGATCACCATCGGGCCAGTCCAGAACTCGCGGATCCACTCCAGGTCTTTCCACGAAATGGACGGATCGAAGTTGTTGCCCAGCCAGCCGATGTAGTCGGCCAAGCCGGTCGGGCTGCCGCGGTAAGTGGAGATGTTGCCCAGGTCATGCGGGCGGCCGAACAGACCGACGTCCCACGCCCAGCGCGGGTGGGTGACCGCCTGCAGCATGCGCCGTGCTGACGCGTGTGGGCCACTCATGCCCGAATGCGCATCGCGGTAACGTGCACCCGGCGTCGGCATGTCCACGGTGAACACCAGCGTAGTCACGCCGGCCGCCTTGGCCCGCTCCAGCGCATTGCGCATGAAGCCGCGGTCCTTGAGCACATACAGCTGGAACCACATTGGCCGATCGATGGCCGGGGCTACTTCCTCGATCGGACAGACCGACACGGTGGACAGGGTGAACGGGACTCCCCGGCTCGCTGCCGCCCGCGCCGCCTGCACCTCACCGCGGCGCGCGTACATGCCGGTCAGCCCGACCGGCGCAAGCGCCACCGGCATGGCCAGGCGCTCACCGAACAGCTCTGTTTCTAGGCTCAGATCGGACATGTTGCGCAGGATCCGCTGGCGCAGCGCGATGTCCGACAGGTCGGCAACGTTGCGCTTCAGGGTGTGCTCGGCGTACGCGCCGCCATCGATGTAGTGGAACAGGAACGGCGGCAGGCGGCGTTGCGCCGCGGCGCGGTAATCGGTGGAGGCGGAAATGATCATGGCTCATCTGCGCTGGAACGGCCTCCAGTGAACCGCAGAATGCAGGGCATGCCAACCAGACCATTGGTCGAGCGCCTTTCCGGCCGCCCTGCGGGGTATCAGCCGCAGTCGCTGGAGCGACCCTTCAGTTCCACCAGATTACCGTCGGGGTCACGCAGGCGCAGCGACAGCCCATCGCCTTCCGCGCCGTAGTTGCGCTCGGCCTTCCCTTCCAGCGTGAGCTGCTGCCCCTCCAGATGCGCGCGCACGTCTGCCTCATCGAAGGGCTCCACGCGCAGGCACAGATGATCGAGGTTGCGTCCTTCGCGTCCCGGCGCCGCACCGCCCTTGACGCCCAAGGGGCCGTCCACGCTGACAAGGTCGATCATCGATTCGCCCGCATGCAGATGCACCATGCCCAGCGAAGGGCGCTCGCGGGCCACGGTGCAGCCGAGGATGTCGCGATAGAAGTGTACGGCCCGCGCCAGATCCTGCACGCGGAGCACCACATGGTCGATGCGCTGAATGTTGAACGGTCGTTCGCTGCTCATGAGGACTCCAGTTTCTTGGCGATACGGCTGAATACGACCAGCACGATCAGGCACAGCACACTCACACCCGTGGCGATCACGTACTCGCCGATGCCAACCGCGATGCCGATGGCGGCGGCCATGATCAACGAGCTGGCGGTGGTCAATCCGCTGACCTGATCATCGCGCGAGCCCCGCAGGATCGTACCGGCTGCGACGAAGCCGACGCAGGCCACCACCGCTTCGATCAGACGGACCGGATCGACCTGCAGCAGGTCGCGGTAACGCTCTTCCTGGAAGTGTTCGGCGATGCTGTCACCCAGCCCGACAATCAACGCAGCCGCGCCTGCGATAAGCATGTGTGTCCGCAGCCCGGCGGCGTGCTTGCCCATCTCGCGCTCGATGCCGAGCGTGGCGCCCAACAGCATTGCCACGGCAATCCGCAGCAGGATTGATAGATCTTGTTCCAGTCCCATCTACGTCTCTCATCCGGCAATGAACGGAGCGTCGCAGACAGGGGCGTCTGAGGACCGTGAAGCCGACGGCAGGCCTCGGTGAGCCTGCCGTCGCAGGGCTTACTGCGCCAGATAACCGCCATCGATGGCGTAGTACGTGCCGGTCGCAAAGCCGGCGTCCGCGCTGGCCAGCCAGGCCACCAGGGCAGCCACTTCCTCCGGCTTGCCGAGCCGGCCGAGCGCATGCTTGCTCTCCAGCGCCTGTTTCACCTTCGGGTCCATCTTGTCCAGCAGCGGCGTGGCGATGAAACCGGGGCCCACCGCATTGATGCGGATCTTGTCCGCGGCATGTTCCCACGCGGCCGTCTGGGTCAACCCGACCACACCGTGCTTGGCAGCCGCGTAGGCGGAGGAGTTGCCGAACCCCACCTGGCCCAGGATGGAGGCCATATTGATGATGCTGCCACCCTTGCCCGCGCTGCGCATCGCCTGGATCTGCGCCCGCTGGCACAGGAACACGCTGTTGAGATTGACGTCGATGACGTTCTTCCAGCCATCCACCGGGTAGTCACCGCTGGCCGCGGACGGCCCGCCGATACCCGCATTGTTCACTGCGATATCCAGCCCGCCGAGTTCCTCGACGGTCTGCTTCACCGCCGCTTCAACGGCGTGCTCATCGGTGACGTTCAAGGCGATGCCGATCGACTTCACGCCTTTCTTGCGCAGCGCCTCGGCGGTCTTCTCGACGGCGTCGGCCTTGAGATCCCACACCGCCACCGCCGCACCGGAATCGGCCAGCAGTTCAGCCACGGCCAGGCCAATGCCGGAGACGCCGCCGGTGACGATGGCGACCTTTCCCTTGAGTTGATAATCAATCATCGCGTTGTTCCTCGGGTTGGAATAAGGCTGCGGGCAGTGCCTGCCCATGCCTAGACCTTACGCCGCGAAAACGTTACAGAACGTGCACAGCAGGCTCCGCAACAATCCTTCCCATCGCTGCAACGCACCTGGGCCTATGCTCGGGGTCGTACGCCCACATACCTGATTCCTCCGCCGATGGCGGCAGCCCTCCCCCAAGGTAAACCCATGACAGACTCCAATGACGGCAAGTTGTTCTCCCCCACCCGTCTGGGGGCCATCGACGTTGCCAACCGCGTCGCGATGGCACCGCTGACGCGCAACCGCGCGATCAACGACCGCATCCCCAATCCGCTTGCGATCCAGTACTACGAGCAGCGCGCCAGTGCTGGCTTGATCATTGCCGAGGCCACCCAGATCAGCCCGATGGGCCAGGGCTATCTCGACACGCCCGGCATCTACAGCCAAGCCCAGATCGACGCCTGGAAGAAGGTCACCGATGCGGTGCATGCACGCGGCGGCAAGATCGTGCTGCAGTTGTGGCATGTCGGCCGCATCTCGCACACCAGCCTGCTGCCCGAGGGCGAGGTCCCGGTGGCACCGAGTGCACTGCGTGCCAACACCAAAACGTTCACGGCCAAGGGCTTTGAAGAGGTTTCCGAACCACGTGCCCTGCGCCTGGACGAAATTCCCGGCCTGATCCAGGACTTCCGCCAGGCCGCGCGCAACGCGATCACCGCCGGCTTTGACGGCGTGGAAGTGCATGCCGCCAATGGCTACCTGATCGATCAGTTCCTGCGCGATGGCAGCAACCAGCGCACCGACGAATACGGTGGCAGCATCGAGAACCGTACCCGCCTGCTCGATGAAGTGGTCCGCGCGATCGTTTCGGAAATCGGCGCCGAACGCACTGGCGTGCGCCTGTCGCCGGTGACACCAGCCAACGACGCGGAGGATTCCAACCCGCAGCCGTTGTTCGAACGCGCCGTGGAGCGCCTGGATGCCATCGGCCCGCTCGCCTTCATCCATGTGATCGAAGGGGCGACCGGTGGCCCACGCGACAACATCGCCTTCGACTACGCCGCCCTGCGCGCCAGGTTCACCGGTGCCTGGATCGCCAACAACGGCTATGACCAGGCACGCGCGGAAGCCGCCGTGGCGTCGGGCTATGCGGACATGATCGCCTTCGGTCGCCCTTTTATCGCCAACCCGGATCTGGTCGAGCGCTTCCGTCTCGGCGTAGCGCTGTCCGAGCTGGACCAGGAGACGTTGTACGGCGGCGGTGCGCACGGCTATACCGACTACCCCAGCGTTTCCGGCTGATCCGCGCGCGGTTACCGGTCGCGCATCGCATCGGTCACATCGCCGCCGGCAAGCACCGGCAGCAGCGCCGCAGGTAACTTGCAGGGGCGCGTGGGCACACTGTCCACGCGCCACCCGCGCCCGAGCAGGACGCCCTTCCCCTTCGAGGGCGGGCCATTGCCGGGTGCCGGACAGCTGATGTCACTGAGCAGCACCTGTCCGTCGCGATCCAGCCATTGCTGGACGAAGTACTCGCCATCGGCAAAGCGCATCGTGCCGAGATTCACCAGCGTCAGCGCCTGGCTTTCCACGTCCCCTTGCCAGGTGGACTGCAGTTCGACGCCGCTGAACAGCAGGCGCCGCCGCAGCAGCACCTGATGGTTGGCATCCAGCAGGACCAGTTCCTCATCGCCCCCGTCCAGATAGCGGCGCGTCCAGGTGCGGTCCGTGCCCCAGGGCAGGATATCGAAGCTCTCTGGCGGCGCCGCTTCGCTGCCATCGGCCAGCAGCATGCCCAGTTTTCCGTCCCGCCGGAACACCACCCGGCCACCGTCCATGCGCACCACACCTTCGAACGGACAACCCACGATGCGGCCACGCTCCAGGTTGTACAGGTGGTTGACGCTGGCGGCCTGCTCCCGGAGCAACAGCAACGGCGGAGTGACGTGGTCATCGTCGATGGCCATGTCGGCAGGCACCGTGTGGGCCGTGCGTCCATCCCACCACAGGCGGGGTGAGGACTCGCCGACGAATGTGCCCAGCAACCCGCCCGCAACCGCATCGAAGCTGTCCACGTTCGGCGGCGCGAACACCACCTCGCCGTCGCAGTCCAGCACCGCTGCGGTGTCGTTCCCGGTGGCATGGCGCACCCGCCACGGCGGTGCCTGCCGCTGTTCTGCATCGGGTTCGTCGAGCACCGCTGCCAGCGCGGCCGGGGCGGCGGTGGGCGGGCGGACACCCTCCTCGTCCAGCACCTGCCAGCGGCCACCACAGTAGTCCAGGCGAACGTTGCCGTGCTGTGCGGCGAAGTGTCCGTCGGCCATCAGCCAGCCGGGCTCGGGCGTGTCGTCGGCGCTGCCGGTGGCATGCCGGTTGACCCGCTCGGGCCAGTCGCGCCGGCCTGCGGTACCGCCATACTGTCGGTACCGGGGATACAGACCATCCTGCTGGTATCGCGCATTGTCCGTCGTCCTGCCCTGTGCATCCACCCGCCGCCACAGCTCGCCCTGCCGCAGCCACCAGCCACCGTCGCGTACCGGCAACAGCGCATCGATGTCATCGGAAAACACCGTCGTGCCGTCTTCATCCCGCACGTCGCAGTGCTCAGGTACCTGGACACTGCACGCAACATAGACGTGGCGGCCGGCGAAGGGCCCGGCCACCCACTGGACCTGTCGCTCATCCAGTTCCATGACCGCGCGCCCGTGCAGGTCACGGAAGCGCAGCGGACCACGACGGGCGTTCCACAGCACGCGATCGGGTACCGCCAACGGCACCCACTCGCCATCCTTCAGCGCCGGAAGACGGACCTGCCCCAGCGCATCCACTACGCCCCAACCGCCGGTGGGCTCTCCGTCCGGCTTGATGAACGCCTTCCACAACGGATCACCGGGTGCGGCCTGCGGTAGCACGAACGGTTCCTGGTACTCGGTGTAACCACGGTCCTCGCGCAGCAGGCGTCCTGCATCGTCATACCACTGTTGCGGCGTGGCCGGGCCCTGCGCACGCATCCAACGGTCAGCGGACAGGCGCTGCATGCGCGCGCCATTGGGCGGCACCAGCAGGCGGCCCTCGATGGACACCAACGCCTCGGCGCCGAAACTGTTGCCCAGTGCGGTGAACGACTGCGCCTGCGCGCCGCCTGCCAGCCAGACCAGCGCGCTTACCACGAACATCCTTTTCATCGGTCGCATCAGACAAAGTGGAGCTGCACGCTAGCGCCTGTGCCTTGACGATGCAATGCAGTCGGCACTCCCCACGCGCGCGGCATTCCCCTGCCGCGGCGTGGCACCGGGAACGCGCTTGCGCTCAGTACACCGGCAATGAAATGAAGCTGGCCTGCTGCGGCGCGTGCCAGATCTGCTGCGTCGCCTTCTGGTAATCGCCCGGCTTGGCAAGATAGATGTTCGGCACGAACGTCTGCGGATTGCGGTCATACAGCGGGAACAGGCTCGACTGCACCTGCACCATGACCCGATGGCCCGGCTGGAACACATGGTTCGCGGTCGGCAGACCGAATTTATAGTCCAGCACCTGGTTGCTTGCGATCGCCTTCGGGTCGCTGAAGCTCTCGCGGTACCGGCCACGGAAGATCGCCATCGAGACCGACAGCTCGTAACCGCCCATCTCCGGTGTCGACGGCGTCTGGTCGGGATACACATCGATCAGCTTCACCACCCAGTCGCTGTCGCTGCCGCTTGTGGCCGCCTGCAGATTGACCTGCGGCGCACCACCGATCCGCAGCGGTTCGGTCAAGGGCTCACTGACGAAGGTCAGCACGTCCGGCCGGCCATCCACGAAGCGCTGATCCTTCACCAACCAGCTCGTCCACATATCGCGGTCGGCGAACCGCACCGGGCGCGGCACGAACGGCACCGGCTTGGCCGGATCGGACACATACGCCTCAAAGGTCGCCTCACCGGCCTGCGGTGCCTCGAAGGACAGCTTGCCGCCCGCGCGCAGATACAACGGCTTGGACTGCGCCACGCTGCGCGGCCATTGCTGCAGTTTGTC
Organism: Stenotrophomonas sp. SRS1; assembly: GCF_026130205.1. Lineage (NCBI taxonomy): Bacteria > Pseudomonadati > Pseudomonadota > Gammaproteobacteria > Lysobacterales > Lysobacteraceae > Stenotrophomonas > Stenotrophomonas sp. SRS1. The sequence continues at coordinate 651,328 of NZ_JAINFD010000001.1, forward strand.
CCAGTGGTTTTCACCGGTGTTGTAGATCAGCACCGGCGGCGTCTGCGCCGTGGGCGCGCCATCCACCAGGTACTGATCGAAGAACGGTTTGAGCACATCGCGGCGGAACTGCAGCGCGGTGTCGCCGTCGAACTTCAAGGCGCCCAGACTGCTGCCGTCATAGTTGACCTGGCTGTGCCGCCACGGCCCCATCACCAGATAGTTCAGCGTATTGCCGGTGTCGCGCGGCTCCATCGCCGCATAGCTGTGCACCGCGCCCCACATGTCTTCCTGGTCCCACAGGCCCTGCAGCCACATCGTGGGCACCTTCAGCTCGGTCCTGGCCATGCGCGCGTCCAGCGCCTGTTCCTGCCAGAACGCGTCGTAGCTGGGGTGCTCGATCAGCTTGTGCCACCACGGCAACTGATCCAGGCCATTGGCCTTGGCGTAGTCCCCGGCCGAGCCGGCGCGCAGGAAGGTGGTGTAGTCGTCGTAGCCCACGCTGGGAATGGACGGCCCTTTGCCGCGCTTGGCCAGCTGCCCGGTGAAGTAACCGAAATTGACCTGCCGGAACGCGCCGTAGTTGAGCCAATCATCCCCCATCCAGCCATCGATCATCGGGCTCTGCGGCGCAGCCACCTTCAATGCCGGGTGCGGGTTGGTCAGCGCCATCACCACGGTGAAGCCCTCATAGGACGAGCCCAGCATGCCGACCTTGCCATTGCTCTCGGGCACGTGCTTGACCAGCCAATCGATGGTGTCCCACGCGTCGGTTGCGTGGTCCACCTTCGTGGTGTTGAGCGGCCCACGCAGCGGCCGGGTCATCACGTAATCGCCCTCGGAGCCATACTTGCCGCGGATGTCCTGGAACACCCGGATGTACCCGCCATCGACGAACACCTCGTCGCCTTGCTGCAGGATGTCGCGCATGTTCGGCGAATCCATGCGTTTGGCGCGGTTGGCGGCATCGTACGGCGTGCGGGTCAGCAGGATCGGCGCGTGCCTGGCGCCCTTGGGCACCACGATCACCGTGTAGAGTTTCGTTCCGTCACGCATCGGCACCATCACCACGCGCTTGTCGTAGTTGTCCTGCGCCGTGGGCGTCACAAATCCTTTGGCGGGAATATCCGGGGTCATCGGCGAGGTCTGCGCCGACACACTGGCGGCCACCATCAGACTCAACAGCGCAACTGGCAATACACGCACACGCATGGGGCTCTCCCGGCAGTGATGGCAACTCCCGCAGCCTAGCGCCGCGCGGCCTGCGCCGGTAGATGCCGATCGGCGTGCTGTCGGGCTGTTTCGCGCATTCAGCCGCCAACCACCGTTTCGTGCAAAGCCTGCCAGCGCAGCGTGCCGTCCGGGCGGCTCACGAGAACCGCCAAGGCCTCACGTCGATTGCCGGTGCCATCCGCGCCGATCTGATCCTCGCGATAGCGCACCGCGCAGGCGGCTGGCGCGAGCGGCAGGTACTGCATCGCATCGACCGTGATCTGCAGCCCGGGCCGGCTGCCATGGGCGGAGGCGAAGAGGTCGGCGAGCGCGGGCTTGTCCAGGCGGATGCCACGGATCCCTACCATGCTGAAGTCCTCGCTGAAACGGGCGAGCAGTGTGCCCAGCGCAGCCACCGGCGAGCGGCCGGTGAACCAGTCTTCGATCAGCACATGCAGGTCATGGATTTCGGTGAAGGCAAGCGTGTCATTCATGGGGAGGCTCTCAAGGCAAGGGAAGACGCCGGCAGGCGCCATAGCAGAAGCATCGGCAGCAGGCTCATGGCCGTCGCCAGCATCAGGGTGAGCGGGAACGCGTGCGTTGGCAGCACGGAGGACAGCACCGCCAGCACACAGGCCAGCAGTGCGGCGGCCATGCAGAAACTGAGCTGGCGGTTGAGATTCCACAGCGCGCTGCCCGGCAGCAGCTCCGCGTCCGCCAGCCCCTGGAAGGCGAGCGTCTGCGCGCTGCTGCTGCACAGGCTCCCGCCCAGACCCATCAGCGCGAAGGCCACCGCGGGCAGCCAAAGCTGACCGGTCTGAACACCGATCAGCAGCACGATGCCGACGGCCTGGCACCCCATGCCGACGCTCAACAGCGGGCGTGCGCCGATCCGTGGCAGCCAGTGCCGTGTGATGGCGATCGCGCAGGCCGAGGCGATCGCCCACGGGAGCATGAAGCCACCGATGGCCGCGGCGCCGTAACCCTGCCGATGCAGCATCAGCGTCGCCACCAGTTGCGTGCCGATGAAGGTGCCCGGCACCAGTAGATAGACCAGCATCGCCAGCCGCAGCGAGGCATGTCGCAGCAGCGACCAGTGCAGGACCGGATGAGCCGTACGGCGCGCACTGCGCGCATAGAAGGCCAACACCAGCCCGGCGACCACCAACAACGCGGCGCCCAACATCCGCTGGCCCGCTTCGGCCACCAGGCTCAGCGCGACCAGCAACACGCTCAGGCCCACGGAGCCCAGCAACAGCCCGCGACGGTCCAGCGCCGGCACTGCCACCTGCGCCCCCGGACCCACCCACCACGCCGCCAGCACCAAGCCCACCACGGCCAACGGCACACTCACCAGCAACACGCCCCGCCATGAGCCCCACTCCACCAGCACGCCGCCCAGTGTGGGCGACAGCGCCGGCACCAGCAGCGCGACAGCCATGATGCGGGCGGTCAGTCGCGCACGATCGGCCGGCGGGCATTCGCGGTAGGCCATCGCCTGCCCCACCGGAATCAACAATCCGCCACCCAGCCCCTGCAGCAGGCGCCAGCCGATCAGCCACTCAATGCTCGGCGCGGTGCCTGCCAGCACAGCGGCCACGGTAAACAGGGCCAGCGAGAGGCACAGCACACGGCGCTCGCCAAGGCGCGCGGCCAGCCAGCTGCCCAGTGGAATCACCAGGGTCAGGCCGAGCATGTAGGCGTTGCCGATCCACGCCAGCTGCGGCACGGAGGCCTTCAGGTCGGCGGCGATGGCCGGATACGCGACGGTACCGATGAACATGTTCACCAGGTCCAGCGAGAATCCCAGCAGGTACAGCGTTTCCACCCTGGCCCGGTATGTCATGCGGTGCTCCGATTGCGAGGCGGCAGCATGCGCGTTGGCGGCGGCTGGATAAACGGGCAACCGGATGCAAGACTGTCAAACCATTTTTGACAGTCAGAGCGCCGCCATGGTCAGCCTGGACCGCTTCGAGACCTTCAAGGCGATTGTCGATGCCGGCAGCCTGACCGCTGCCGCGCAGCGCCTTGGCCAGAGCCGGGCCGTGGTGAGCTTCAACCTCAAACGGCTGGAGCAGGAACTGGGCGTGACCCTGCTGGTGCGCAATACCCGCAGCCTGGCACTGACCGAGGCCGGCGAACGCTTCTACCAGCACTGCACCGCCCTGTTGGCGACTGCCGAGCTGGCGATCGATGAGGCCCGCAGCGAACAGCTGCAGCTGCGTGGCACGCTGCGGCTGACCACCACGCCGGAGTACGCGATCGCCCGGGTCGTGCCGGTGCTGGAGTCGTTCCGTGCCCTGCATCCCGAGCTGCGCCTGCACCTGTCCACCTCACCGGCGCCGGCGGACCTGATTCCCGAGCGGTTCGATCTGGCGATCCGGTTGGGGCGGCTGCAGGACTCGCAGCTGCGCGCGACTCTGCTGGACGAACACGCGCTGTACGCGGTCGCCGCGCCGTCGTTGTTGTCCATGCTGCCGGATGATGCCGCGCGCGATGATCCGGACTGGGTCCGTACGCTGCCGCGATTGGGGTATCCGCGCCTGGCGGATCTGCCGCTGGTGGCGCCCGATGGCAGCGACCAGCTGTTTGCCTGCAACCCCGCCCATGCGGTGGTTACGGTCGATAACGCCTCCACCCTGCGTGCATTCGCGCTGGCCGGGGCCGGCGCGACCGTGTTGCCGCAGTGGTTGATCGATGACGATCTGGCGCAGGGCCGGCTGCTGCCGATCCTGCGCCGTCATCGTTTCCCGCGCCAGGGCGTCTATGCGGTGTTTCCCAACACTGCACAGCCCTCGCGCCGGGTCCGGCTGCTGCTGGCGCACCTGCGCGAGCATCTGCCGGGGTGACCGGAGGCACGACCCACGGTCGTGCCCTGCCCGTCAGCTCAGCGGACCACCTGCTCGGCCAGCTCCAGCGGCACGCGCTGCACCGGTGCATTGGCCGCGCGCGAGAGCTGCACTTCGTACTGCCCACCGGCGATCTTCCACTGCTTGGCAGCGGTATCGAAGCTGGCCAGCGTCTTCGGCTCGGCTTCGATGCGGATCCGGCGGCTTTCGCCCGGCTGCAGCGTCACCTTCTGGAAGCCGATCAGGCGGATCGGCGTGGTGCTGCCCTGCGGCAGCTGCAGGTACAGCTGCGGTACGTCCGCACCAGCGACCTTGCCGGTGTTGCGCACGTCCACGCTGGCGACCACACGCTGGCCTTCCACCACCACCTGCAGGTTGTCGTAGCCGAAGCTGGTGTAGGACAGGCCATGGCCGAACGCGTACTGCGGCGTCAGGCCCTTGGCGGCGAACCACTTGTAGCCGACGTTGGCGCCTTCGATGTCGTAATCGATGGTGTCATCCGGCTTGTTCTTCGGGTTGAAGCCCAGGCCATTGACGTGCGGGCGCGGCAGCTGGCTGACATCGGTCGGCCAGGTCACCGGCAGGCGACCGGACGGATTGACCTTGCCGGTCAGCAGCGCGGCGATGCCTTCACCGCCCCGGATGCCCGGGTACCAGGCCTGCAGGATGGCCGGCACCTGCTGCAGCCACGGCAGCTCGACCGGGCCATTGGTTTCCAGCACCACCACGGTCTTCGGGTTGGCCTTGGCCACCCCGGCGATCAGCTTGTCCTGGTTGTCCGGCAGCTGCATGTGCGGCAGATCGACCGATTCGGCCGACCACTGCGTGGCGAACACGATGGCCACATCGGCGGCAGCGGCAGCGCGCGCGGCGGCAGCCACATCGCGGCCATCCACGTAATCGATGCGAGCATCCGGACGCTCGGCGCGCAGCGCTTCCAGCGGCGAGGACGGGTGGAAGATCACCGGGCCCGGCCAGGTGGTCGGCATCACGCCCGGCACCGCATTGGTGCCCCGCGCGGTCCAACCCACCATCGACGAACCACCCCCACCGATCACGCCCTTGTCGGCATGGCCACCGATGATCACGATGCGCTGCACGTCCTTGCCCAGCGGCAGCAGATCATCGGCATTGCGCAGCAGCACGCTGCCTTCTTCAACGGTGCGCTGCGCGGCGTGGAAGCCGGCCTCATCATCGATCGGCTCATGCACCGGCGGCAGATCGAAGTTGCCGTGCGCGAACATGGTGCGCAGGATGCGACCGACCATGTCGTCCAGGCGCGCCTGCGGCACCACGCCACCGGCCACGGCCAGGCGCAGCGGCTCGTCGAAATAGACCGCCTTGTCGAACACCTCACCGGCCGACTGCTGGTCCAGACCGGCCAGCGCCGCCTTGGAGCCGCTGTGCACGCCGCCCCAATCGGACATCACGAAACCGGGGAACTTCCATTCCTGCTTGAGCACCTCGTTCATGAGGTAATCGTGTTCGCAGCCGTAGGTGCCGTTGATGCGGTTGTACGAGCACATCGCCGAACCGGGCTTGCCGATGTCCATGGCGATCTCGAAGGCCAGCAGGTCCGATTCACGCATCGCCTGCTCGCCGATCTCGGCGCTGTGGAAATTGCGCGAGGTCTCCATGTCGTTGAGCGCGAAGTGCTTCATCGTGGAGATGACGTGCTGGCTCTGCACGCCGCGGATCGACTCACCGACCAGCACACCGGCCAGCAGCGGATCTTCACCGGCATATTCGAAGTTGCGGCCGTTGCGCGGATCGCGCTGCAGGTTGACGCTGCCGGCCAGCAGGATGTTGAAGCGCTGCTGCCAGGCTTCGCGACCCATGGTGGCGCCGCCAGCAAAGGCGATATCCGGGTTCCAGCTGGAGGCCGTGGACGGGCCGGACGGCATCGCGGTGGCGTGGTCGCCCTTGCGGATGCCGCCCGGGTTGGTCACGCCAACACCGGCATCGGCCGACTGCTGCGAGGGAATGCCCAGGCGCGGCACGCCCGGCACGAAACCGGCCGAGCCGACCGCGCCTTCCGGCAGCGGACCGCCGTCTTTGCCCAGCCCGAAGTAGCTGTGCAGCATCTGGAACTTTTCGTCCACGGTCATCTGCGCGACCAGCGCCTTGGCACGGGCATCGGCGTTCAGGCCAGTGTCCATCCACGGCGTTTCGCCACCGACCGGCGCGGCATAGCCCAGGGTCAGCAGCGTGGCTGCGGTGGTGCCCTTCTTGCCGTCATGGGTGCGCAGCTTGATCGCCGCCGACGTGGCGGACTGGAAGCCATCGCTGAAGTAGCTTTCGTTGGCTTCCAGCGCGACGCGCGACGGATCAAAGCCCGCGGTGGTGGCCGCATCGGCGCTGACCGCGCCCAGCAGCACGGCCGGTGCACCCAGGCGCGAGCCGGTGACCAGCGGCGGCAGTGCTGCGGCATCGGCGGCGCTGGTGTACAGCGCGACCACGTGGCGGCCATCGTTGAGGCGCAGGTAATTCAGCGATGGCCGCTCGGTGCCCGACTCGGCCTCGATCGGCAGGCGGGTCAGCACGACGCTGCCGGTCTGCTGCGCAGCGGCCGGATCGGCGGTCACGAAACGATAGTGATAACCCAGCGCATCGGCCAGGCTCTGCAGCGGATCCACGCGGTCGGCGCGGCGCTCCACGTTGCGCACGGTCAGGGCATCGACCTGCAGCTGTTCCAACTGTGCGGCAACCACGGCCGCATCCAGATCACCCGGGGTCTGTTCCAGGGTGAGCACGGTGAACGCGTCGGTGGTGGCGACCGGGGCGGCAGCCCAGGCGGAAGCGCTCAGCGAGAGCGCGATGGCGGCCGTCAGGGCCAGGGGCTTTGAAATCGTTTTCATGAGCGGACGAAACACCTTTGCTTGCGCAATAAATCCAGGGAGTCTTGCCGCAGAAGGGTGCAGCGCCATGTCGGCGGGAACCACGCGCGGGCGCGCGGAACCGTTTACAACGCAAGGCGATGACGGCTACGTCCAGGCCCCTCCGCCCGTCGTGACAGCCGCACCACCCGGGAGGCCCTGACCAGCGCCTCACCCCCGAAGAGTGTCCGAGCCTGTTCATGCCTGTCAACAGGATGCTTACATTTGAGACGCCAGGGGCGTTCCCTTTTACGCCGAAACCGGCTTGATCACTGCTGTAGCGGCGGCCTCCACGACCTGCCCGCGTTGGTCACGCGGCTGCATCGGTGCCAGCGGCAACCCATCGCTGGCGGCCTGCAGTACCGAGCGCGGCTCGCCCGGCCCGAACAGGAATGCCTCGCCCCATTGGCGCAGCGCCACCACCAGCGGGAACAGCGCGCGGCCGCGCTCGGTGAGCACGTACTCCTGATAGCCCCGGCCCTCGCCCAAGGGCTGCTGGGCCAGCACGTCCGCCTCCAGCAAGGCCTGCAGGCGCTGGCTGAGCATGCTGCGCGACATCCCCAAGCGGCGTTGGAAGTCACTGAAACGGCGCGCCCCATCGAAGGCCTCACGCACGATCAGCAGCGACCAGCGGTCGCCGACCAGATCCAGCGCGCGCCCCACCGGGCAGGAGGTAGTGGCATCGGTTGTCATGAGCGGACTCCTTTCTAAGTTTCATTTTAGAACCAGATGACCCAGAATCAACTGGTTCTATTTTGAGACTAAATAATGGCGATCATCGCCCAACCCCCTACCTCCCGCCTCCCGTTCGCCCTGCTGCTGTTGTTTGCCTGCGCCGCGGGCCTGAACGTGGCCAATGTCTATTACGCCCAGCCCTTGCTGGACGCCCTGGCCGCCGATCTCCAGATCAGCACCGCCCGCATCGGCGCGGTGATCGCCGCGACTCAGCTGGGTTCGGTCGCCGCGCTGCTGTGGGTGGTCCCGCTCGGCGACCGCATGGACCGTCGCCGCCTGATGGCGATCCAGACCGGTGGCCTGGTGCTGGCCCTGCTGGCCGTCGCGCTGGCCGCCCAGGCGTGGAGTCTGCTGCTGAGCATGCTGGCGGTCGGCCTGCTCGGCACCGCGATGACCCAGGGGCTGATCGCCTATGCCGCCGCCGCTGCAGGCAAGCACGAGCGCGGCCGCGTGGTCGGCGCCGCACAGGCGGGCGTGGTGGTCGGGTTGTTGATGGCGCGCGTGGTGGCCGGTGCGGTAGCCGATCTGGGCGGATGGCGGGCGGTGTACCTGCTCTCTGCGGCGCTGATGGTGGTGACGGGCACCTTGCTGTGGGCACGCCTGCCACGGCTGCCGGTCTCGACGCCTCCCACCGCGCGAACCGGGTTGATAGCCTTGCTGCGGCAACAGCCGGTGCTGCGCCAGCGCGGCGTGCTGGGCCTGCTGCTGTTCACCGTGTTCGGCCTGTTCTGGAGCAGCATGAGCCTGCCGCTGGGCGCGCCGCCCTATGTCCTCAGCCACACCGCCATCGGCGCCTTCGCGCTGGTCGGCCTGCTCGGTGCGTTGGCGGCGGCACGCAGTGGGCACTGGAGTGACCGGGGCCATGCCGGGCGGATCACCACCGGTGCCCTGTGGCTGATGCTGCTGAGCTGGCTGCTGATCGCCGCGATGTCCCGCCACCTGGGCTGGCTGGTGCTCGGCGTGTTGCTGCTGGATCTGGCGGTGCAGGCGCTGCATGTGACCAACCAGAGCCGGATTCTGGCCGCAGCCGCGCACGCACAGGCCCAGGTGATCGCCGCCTACATGCTGTTCTACGCTGCCGGCAGCGGGCTGGGTGCGCTGGCCGGCAGTGCGTTGCATGCCGCGTTCGGCTGGCCCGGGGTCTGCATGGCGGGTGCCGGTGTGTCGCTGCTCGCGCTGGTGGTGTGGTGGGCGATGACGGGTTATCACACCATCACCGGTGGTCATGAGTCCCTCCCGGTTCCCGCCGGATCGCGGCTCGATAATGAGCGATCACGTCCCGGAGCCGCCGCATGCCCCCACACCGCCACTTCGATCAACTCTGGCGCGACCGCAACGATACCTCCCGGCAACGCAGCCCGCGGGTGCTGATCCGGGTGTTCGTCGGCCCGGGCGAACTGGAAGCACGCGTGGCGTTCTACGAGCAGTTGCAGGGCGTGGTCGCCGATGCGGGCTTTCCGTTCCCCGAGGCCGGCCTGCGCCTGGCGATGGTCGGGGCATTCCTGCTGATCGAAGGCGCGCCGGACAAGCTGGCCCCGTTCACCTCCACCACCGGCACGCTGCTGGTGGATGACGTGCAGCCCTATTACGACCGGCTGGTGGCGGCGGGGGCGCAGATCATCTTTCCACTGCAGGTCGTGCCCACTGGCGCGGCCTTCAACGCCGTGCATCCGGACGGCACCGTGGTCGAGTACGTGCATCACCGGCCCGATCCGCAGGGGCGCTGAGTCCCCCGCCCCGCAGAGATCCACGCCCTGCGTGGCGGCGCTGCTGAAGCATTCAGCACCCTCAACCGGTTCGGAATCCGGCTGCCGAATTCGTTAGCATTTTTACTAATTGCGGGTAGGATTGTCGGTCTCAGCCTTTGACACGCGTGCTGCCGATACTCGCCGCCATGCCCTTGATTCCTGCCCGTTTCCGTCTGTTCCAGCCCTGCCGGGTGGCCCGCTGATGGGCGCCGTGCTGGCCCTGGACCGGCTGCTGGAAACCCGCCGGGTCTGGCGGGGGCAACCGCGTGCGGCCTTCCCGGAGGTGGCGCCCCACCCGACCGGGCACCCCGCGCTGGATGCCCGCCTGCCCGGCGGCGGCTGGCCGCCCTCGGCGCTGTCGGAGGTGCTGCTGGCCTCGCCCGGGGTCGGTGAGCTGGCCCTGGTCTGGCCGACCCTGGCGCGGCTGAGCCAGCAACAGCAGACCGTGGTGCTGATTGCCCCGCCGCACCTGCCGCATGCCCCGGCCTGGGCCCGCGCGGGACTGGCACTGAGCCAGGTGCAGGTGGTCCAGGCCAGCCCGCGCGATGCGTTGTGGGCCGCCGAACAATGCCTCCGCTCGGCCGCGTGCGCGGCGGTGCTGTGCTGGCCGCAGCAGGCCGATGACCGGGCGCTGCGCCGGCTGCAGGTGGCCGCCGAAACCGGCCAGTGCCTGGGCTTTTCCTTCCGCGATGCCCGGCACGCGCGCAATCCCTCCCCGGCCGCGCTGCGCCTGCAGCTCGACGATGGCCAGGTGCGTGTCCTCAAATGCCGTGGCGGGCTGGCACCGGCCCAGCCGCTGCCGCTGGCCGTGGCCCATTGAGCCGCCGCCATGGACTGGGCCTGCCTGCTGCTGCCGCACTTGGCGCTGGATGCTGCCCTGCGCCAGCAACCGGGCCCGGCCGCGCCGCTGGTGCTGGTCACCGGCCCGGCGCAGCGGCGCGTGCTGCATGCGGTCAGCCCCTCTGCGCGGCAGCGGGGGCTGCGCCGCGGCATGCTGCTTTCGGCCGCGCAGGTGCTCACCCGCGACATGCTCACCGTGGAGTACGACCCGCGCGCCGAACAGGCCACCCGGCAGCTGTTGGCCAGTTGGTTGTACGGCATCAGCTCGCAGGTCAGCCTGGATTTCCCGCACGCGCTGGCGTTGGAGATCCGCGCCAGTCGCGCGCTGTTTGGTGATTGGCCGAAGGTCGAGCAGCGGCTCACCCGTGGCCTGACCGAACTGGGTTTCCGGCATCGGCTGGTGGCCGCACCCAATCCGCATGCCGCCAGCGTGCTGGCCCGCGTGCATGGCCGGCTCGGCGTGGATGCACATCAGTTGGATGCCGCGCTGGCACAGGTGCCGATCGAACGCAGCGGGTTGCCGGTCGAAGCGGTTACGGTGCTGGCGCGCTCGGGCCTGCGAACGCTGGGCGCCGCCTTCGGTCTGCCGCGCGAGAGCCTGGCCCGGCGCTTCCCACCGCAGGTCCTGGCGCATCTGGATGCGCTGCGTGGGATCAGCACGCCGCCACTGCGCTACTTCCAGCCGCCGGACCGTTTCGATGCGCGCATCGAGTTCGAGTACGAGGTCGAGTCCACCCAGGCCATGCTGTTTCCGTTGCGGCGTCTGACGGCCGATCTGGCCGCATTCCTGTGCTCACGCGATGGCGGCGTGCTGCAGTTCGATCTGTGGTTCGAACACGAACACCATCCCGATACGCGGCTCTCGATCGGCCTGCTCGCGCCCGAGCGCGAACCGGCGATGCTGTTCGAGCTGGCCCGCAACCGCGTGGATCATCTGCAGTTGCCGGCCGGCAGCCGCGGCCTGCGCCTCCAAGCCGAGCAACTGCCGCCGTTCGTCCCAGCCGCACGCGATCTGTTCGACCCGCGCCCGCAGCAGGCAATGCCCTGGGAACAGCTGCGCGAGCGTCTTCGCGCCCGGCTCGGCGATGACGCCGTGCAGGGGCTGGGACTGCGCGCCGACCATCGGCCCGAACGCGCGACCGGTGACACCCAGGGCGTGCCCAAGGCCCCGCCCCCGGCACTGCCTATGCGCCCGGGCTGGCTGCTGGCCAAGCCGCAGGCATTGCAGGATCCGCACCTGCGCATCCTGTCCGGGCCGGAGCGGATCGAGTCGGGTTGGTGGGATGCCGACGACATCCGCCGCGATTATTACGTGGTCGAAACCACGCAAGGCCAGCGCGGCTGGGCCTACACCGCCGCCGATGCACGCAGCGGACCGTTCATGCTGCACGGCTGGTTCGCATGAGCGCACCGCTGCCCGGATACGCCGAGCTGCATTGCCTGTCGGCCTTCAGTTTCCAGCGCGGCGCGTCCATCGCCGAAGAGTTGTTCGCGCGCGCCAAGGGCCAGGGCTACCATGCGCTGGCGATCACCGATGAGTGCTCGCTGGCCGGCATCGTGCGCGCCTGGCAGGCCGCGAAGAAGCACGCACTGCCCCTGATCACCGGTGCCGAATTCCAGCTGGAGGACGGCCCGAAACTGGTGCTGCTGTGCACCGACCAGGGCAGCTACGCCGCGTTGTGCCAGCTGATCACCACCTGCCGCCGGCGTGCGCCCAAGGGCGAGTACCGCTGCCTGCGCAGCGACATCGCACAGCTGCACGCCGGCCTGCTGTGCCTGTGGGCAGACCCTACCCCGGGCATCGAGGATGCGCAGTGGCTGCAGGCCTGCTTTCCGCAGCGGCTGTGGCTGGCAGTCGAGTTGCACCGCGAGGCCGATGATCGCGCGCGCCTGCAGCGCCTGCGTCGTTTCGGCCGCGACCAGGGCATTCCACTGGTGGCCAGCGGCGATGTGCACATGCACGTGCGCCGCCGCCGCGCGCTGCAGGACACCCTCACCGCGATCCGCCACCACTGCACGCTCGGCGAAGCCGGCTGGCGGTTGTTTCCCAACGGCGAGCGCCACCTGCGCACCCGTCAGGCCCTGGCCACGCTGTATCCGCCCGAGCTGCTGGCCGAAACCGTGCGCATCGCCGAGCGCTGCCACTTCGATCTCAAACAACTGAAGTACACCTACCCGCGCGAGCTGGTGCCGGCCGGTCACGACCCGGCCAGCTGGCTGCGGGTGCTGGTGGAAGAAGGCATGCAATGGCGTTGGCCAGCGGGCGAGACGCCCCAGCAGCGCCACCAGATCGAACACGAACTGGCACTGATCCACACCAAGCAGTACGAGTCGTACTTCCTGACCGTGCACGACATCGTGCGCTTCGCGCGCGGCCAACAGATCCTGTGCCAGGGCCGCGGCTCGGCCGCCAATTCCTCGGTGTGTTACGTGCTGGGCGTGACCGAGATCGACCCCAGCGAAATGGCGCTGCTGTTCGAGCGCTTCATCTCCGCCGAACGCGATGAGCCGCCGGATATCGACATCGACTTCGAACACGAACGCCGCGAGGAAGTGCTGCAGTACGTGTTCAACCGCTACGGCCGCGAGCGCGCCGCCTTGACCGCCGTGGCGATCAGCTACCGTGGCCGCAGCGCGGTGCGCGATGTGGCGCGTGTACTGGGCCTGCCGCCGGACCAGGTCAACGAACTGGCTGCCTGCCTGGACCGCTGGAGCAGCCACGAGCCACTGCCCGAGGCCCTGCGCGAGCGCGGCTTCGATCCGGAGACCCCGCTGATGCGGCGCGTGGTCGCCCTGACCGCCGAACTGGTCGACTTCCCGCGCCACCTGTCCCAGCACCCGGGTGGTTTCGTGATCTCCGAACACCCCCTGTCCACAATGGTGCCGGTGGAGAACGCGGCCATGGACAACCGCACCGTGATCCAGTGGGACAAGGATGATCTGGATGTCACCGGCCTGATGAAGGTCGACTGCCTGGCGCTGGGCATGCTCACCGCGGTACGCAAATGCCTGGCCATGCTGGAGGCGCATGGCGGACCGGCGATGACCATGGCGAAGATTCCGCAGGACGATGGGCCCACCTACGACATGATCTGCCGCGCCGACACCCTGGGCGTGTTCCAGATCGAGTCGCGCGCGCAGATGGCGATGCTGCCGCGCATGCAACCGCGCTGCTTCTACGATCTGGTGATCGAAGTGGCGATCGTGCGCCCTGGCCCGATCCAGGGCGACATGGTCCATCCGTATCTGAACCGACGGAAGAAGCTCAAGGAAGAAGGCATCGAAGAGGTCGACTACCCGCCCGAGCTGGAGAAGGTCTTCAAGCGTACCTTGGGCGTGCCACTGTTCCAGGAACAGGTGATGCAGCTGGCGGTCGCCGCCGCCGGTTTCAGCCCCGGGCAGGCCGACGCACTGCGCCGCTCGATGGCCGCCTGGAAGCGCCACGGCGGACTGGAGCCGCACCGCGACAAGCTGCTCGCCGGCATGGCCGCCAACAATTACAGCCGCGAATACGGCGAGCGCCTGTTCGAGCAGATCAAAGGCTTCGGCAGTTATGGCTTCCCGGAAAGCCATGCGGCCAGCTTCGCGCTGATCACCTATGTCAGCTGCTGGCTCAAGTGCCATCACCACTCTGCATTCGCCGCCAGCCTGATCAACAGCCAGCCGCTGGGGTTCTATACCCCGGACCAGATCCTGCAGGACGCGCGCCGCCATGGCGTGCCGGTGCTGCCGGTGGACGTACGCTACAGCGACTGGGACTGCACGCTGGTGCCGCCCACCTCGTCGGGACGGCCGTTCGGCATCCGGCTGGGGCTGCGCATGGTCGATGGCTTCAGCGAGGCGGTCGCCACCGGCGTGGTGCAGGCACGCCACCGTTCGCCCTTTGAGAGCGTGGCCGATCTGAGCCAGCGCGCACAGCTGGACCGTCGCCACCAGGGCCTGCTGGCCGATGCCGGTGCACTCAAGGGATTGAGCGGCCATCGCCATCGTGCGCGCTGGGAGGTTTCCGGCGTGGAAAAGCCGCTGCCGCTGTTCGAGGCTGCACGCGCCACCGCCGAAGCCGCCGTCCCGCTGCCGCTGCCCAGCGCGTTCGAGGACATGCAGGCCGACTACAACACCACCGGCACCACGCTGGGCCGGCACATGGTTTCCTTCATCCGCAGCCAGCTGCGCCAGCGCCGCTGCCACCGCTCCGACGAACTGGCCGCCCTGCCACACGGGCGCAGCGTGCGCTTTGCCGGGCTGGTGCGCATGCGCCAGCGCCCACAGACCGCCAGCGGGGTCACCTTCCTCACCCTGGAAGACGAATGCGGCATGGTCAATGCGGTGGTCTGGCGCAAGATCGCCGACCGCCAGCATCGCGTGCTGGTTGAAGCGCAACTGATGCAGATCGACGGCCGGCTCGAACGCGTGGACGGCGTGCAGCACCTGATCGTCCGCCAGATGCACAACATCGACACCCTGATCGACGGTGTGCGCACCCACAGCCGCGATTTCCGCTGAGCCATCCCGTGACCGACTTCACGCTCTGAATGCAATTCCAGACTTTTCCGACTGGTGTCGTGAACGGCCTATCCGGTATCGTCGCAGCCTTCCAAGGATCCGGAGAACTGCATGTCGCGCGCGTTGACTGTCACCACGCTGGTCATTTCCAGCCTCGCTCTGGCTGTCTCCGGCTGGACCGCGCTGCAACTGCATCAGAGCCAGTCCGATGAGCGCGTCATCACCGCACGCGGCCTGGTGATCCGCGATGCCACTGGCCAGGCACGGGTGATCCTCGGCGCCCCCGTCCCCGATCCGCTCACCCAGGACGCCGGCCAAGGTCCGCGCGCCTCACCGTTGTCCGGCATGGTCCTGCTGGGCGCGGATGGCGCCGAGCGTGGCGGCTTCGGCACCGCCGATCTCGGCGATGAGGCGATCCTCACCCTGGACGATGCCACCGGCACCACCGAGGTGTTCAAGGTGACCGCCAATCCGGACCGTGGCGCGACCCTGGTGATCAAGCACCAGAACAGCACCGGTGCGATGCTGACCTCCTGGCAGGGCAAGCCGGAACTGATCTTCGTCAATGACAACGGACAGTCGCACTACGTCAGCCCGAACGCCGCCGCCGCCCCCTGAGCTCAGCCGGCCATCGCCTCGCCCAGATCCTTGGCGAAGCGTCGTGCCTCCGTGGCAGTGAGCGTTGCAGTGGTGATACGCAGCCCGTGCACGGGCATATTCACCGAGAACACCTCGCCGGCCCGCACCTGCCAGCCACGCTGGGCCAGGGCCATCACCAGCGGTTGGCTGTCCTGCTTCAACGGCAACCACAGATTCAACCCATCCATCGCCGCAGGCACCGCGACGCCTTCATCCTGCAACGCCTGGCGAAGCAGTTCCCGCCGCGCTTGGTAATCGTCCCCGGCCCGCTTCATCCGCGTAGCGACCCGCGGCGACCCCAGCGCCGCCGCCGCCGCGTCCTGCAACAGATGGCTCACCCAGCCAGTACCCGGCGCCATCCGCAGGCGCAGCCGTGCCGCCGTCTCGGCATCGCACCCGATCAGGGCCAGGCGCAGGTCCGGCCCCAGTGACTTGGACAGCGAGCGCACCAGTGCCCAGCGGCGGGTCGTTGGCGGAATCACGGCGTGATACGGCTGCCGGGACAACCATGCGAAATGGTCATCGACCAGCACCAGCACCTGTGGGTACCGTTCCAGCACCTGCCGCAGCGCGCGCGCACGGCGCCGGCTGAGGCTGGCGCCGGTCGGGTTGTGCGCCCGCGGGGTCAGCAGCACTGCCCGCGCGCCCGTCGCCAGGGCCTGCTCAAGTGCCTCGGCCTGCATGCCCTCTTCGTCGATTGCCACGGCCAGCGCGTCGTAACCGGCGGCACGCAAGGTATTGAGGCTGCCGAGGAAGCACGGATTCTCCACCGCCACTGGATCGTCAGCCACCAGCCAGCACGCCAGCACCCGCTCGATCGCGTCAACCGCCCCATGTGCCAGTTCCAGCGCATATCCGGACGGACAATCACCGGCCAACTGTTGATGCGCGAGCGCGGCCAGGACCGGATCGATCGTCGGTGTGCCATACAGACGCGGCGACCGCGCCGGCAACAGCGCGCGCAGATCCGGCAGGCAGCGCGGATCAGGATTGCCACTGGCCAGATCGTGCAGCGCCGAGCCCGGCTGCGTGCCTTCCTGCGCGCCTTGGCTGGGCCGTGCGCTGACTACCGTGCCACGCCGGCCCTGGGTCTGGGCCAGCCCTGCGGCATCCAGTCGTTTGTACGCGGACGCGACCGTGTTGCGGTTGATTCCCAGCGCGAGCGCGAGGTCACGGACCGGTGGCAGCAGCTGCCCGGGTGCCAACGCACCACTGAGCACCTGCTGACGAATGCTCTCGAACACCGCACTGGCGGTCTGGCCGATGATTTTCATTTTGTCCTATGCCAATATATCCATCGTCACGGGACAGTGTTGCATGTGCGCCGCCGCCGTGCAGCCGTCCCCGCCTCCGGAGCTGTCCATGCCCATTGCTGCCCCCACCTGGCCACAGGCCACCACCGTCGACGAGATCCGTCACAACCTCGAGGCGGTACGCGAGCGCATCGCCCGCGCCTGCGCGCTTGCCGGCCGCGACCCGGCCAGCGTGCGACTGCTGCCGGTCAGCAAGACCGTTGACGAAGCCCGGCTGCGCCTGGCCTGGGACGCCGGTTGCCACGAACTGGGTGAGAACAAAGTTCAGGAAGCCCAGCGCAAAGCGGCTGCCTTGGCCGACCTGCCCGGCCTGCGCTGGTCGGTGATCGGCCATCTGCAGACCAACAAGGCACGCGACGTCGCGCGCTTCGCCAGCGAGTTCCAGGCACTGGACAGCCTGCGCGTGGCGCAGGCACTGGATCAGCGTCTTGAACTGGAGCAGCGCACGCTGGATGTGTTCGTGCAGGTCAACACTTCCGGCGAAGACAGCAAGTACGGCCTGGACCCGATCGAGGTCGCCGACTTCGTGCAGCAGCTGCCCGCCTTCTCCAACCTGCGTGTACGCGGTTTGATGACCCTGGCGCTGTTCTCATCCGACCCGGAACAGGTACGCCCCTGCTTTGCGCGTCTGCGCGAGCTACGCGAACGGCTGCGCCCCACGCTGCCGCCGGGCATCCGCCTTGACGACCTTTCGATGGGCATGTCCGGTGACCTGGAGATTGCCATCGAGGAAGGCGCAACCGTCGTGCGCGTGGGCCAGGCCATCTTCGGCGCGCGCTCGACGCCGGACAGTTTCTATTGGCCAGCGCCTGCGACGGAGGGCGCGCCATGATGCCTGCTGCACGTCGCCACGCCGTGGCCATCCATCACGTCGCCTTCGAAGACAGTGGGACCCTGGCACCCTTGCTTGCCGAGCGCGGCTGGGCGCTGCAGCGCCTCCAGGCGGGCATCGATCCACTGGAGGCTGCCGAACATGCCGACCTGCTGATCGTGCTGGGTGGCCCCATCAGCGCCAATGACCACGACAAATACCCGCACCTGGTTCGCTTGCAGTCGATGCTGCAGGATCGACTGTTGGCGCATCGTCCGACCGTGGGCATCTGCTTGGGCGCACAGCTGATCGCCCGCGCAATGGGTGCCACGGTGACGCCGATGGGCGGCAAGGAGATCGGCTTCGCACCGCTGTCGCTGACCGATGCCGGACTGGCGTCGCCGTTGCGCGCGCTGGTTGGAATCCCTGTCCTGCATTGGCATGGCGAGGGCTTCAGCCTGCCGGCCGGAGCAACGCGATTGGCGGCGACCGCCGCCTGCGCCCAGCAGGCCTTTGCCGTCGGCCGCCATACGCTCGCGCTGCAATGCCACCCCGAAGTGGACGCCACCCGCCTGGAAACCTGGCTGATCGGCCACGCCGACGAACTGGATCATGCAGGCATCGACCCACGCACCCTGCGCGAGCAGGCCCAGCGCTACGCCGCGCCGCTGGCGGCAGCCGCCCGCGATCTGTTCGGCAGCTGGCTGGATGCGTTGCCTGTTCGCACTGCCGACACTGAGAAGGCCCACGCATGAGCAGCTATCGTCTGATCGTTCATTGCCACGACCAACGCTGGGGGCAGTTCGACAGCGACGGTCCGCAGGCGCGTGAGCATCTTCTCGCCTTGGCCGCCCGGCTGCCCGGCGCCGAAGGGTTCCAGCTGCAGTGGCAGCAGGCCGTCGGCGAGCAGCGGTTGCTCCACAGCGGTCCAGATGGATTGAAGGTACTGAGCAGCCAAGCGCTCTATCGGGACATGCCCGCGCCCTGAGCCTGCAGAAAGAAGATGGACGAGCCGCCGAAAGGCGGCGTGTTCAGTTGCGTACGCGCGATGCCCTGCTTTCCAGCCGCAGGCGGCTGGCATCCGTTGCCGGCGGCGCACCGAACAGTCGCGAATAATCCCGGCTGAACTGCGAGGGACTGTCATAGCCCACCGCATAGCCGGCATTGGCCGCCTCCATCCCGTCGCCCACCATCAGGCGCCTTGCTTCCTGCATGCGTAATTGCGTCCTGAAATCCAGCGGACTCATCGCCGTGACGGCCCGAAAATGCTGGTGGAAGGTGGATCGGCTCATGCCCGCCACACGTGCCAGCTCTTCTACCCGGCAGGCGCCCGTGAAGTTCGCCCGGATCCATACAATCGCCCGGGCAATCTGCCCCTGCCGGCCGTCGGCCCGTGTCATCGCCTGCAGCACGCCACCATTCGGGCCGGTCAGCAGCCGGTACAGGATTTCCCGGACGATCAGGTCGCCCAGGGCCCGTGCGTCGTCCGGCGCATCCAGCAAGGCGACCAACCGGGCACACGCGTCCAGCAGCCCAGGCGTCATTGCAGTGAGGGTCAGACCCGCGGCGACCGCGCGCTCGCCCGCCGGTCGAGGGTGTTGCAGCGCAAGCTCACTCAGCAGTGCCGGATCCAGATCGAGTTGAAGGCTCAGATAAGGGTGCGCCGGCGTCGCCTCGATCACGGCGCCCATCACCGGCAGACCCACCGAGGCCATCAGGTAACTGGTGGGATCGTAGTGAAGCACGCTGGCGCCCAGCGTCGCGCGCTTGCGGCCCTGTGCCACGAAGCAGACGGTCGGCTCATAGATGACCGGCATCGGCATCGTCGGCGTGGCGCAGCGGATCAATCTCACCCCGGGCAGCACGGAGGCGAAGGTGCCATCCCTCGGCGCGTGCCGGGCGATGGCGTCACGGAACTGCGCCAATGAGGTCATGCCAAGGATCTCCGATCATGCGCTGGGCGACCCCATCATCCGTCGCATCCGGACGATCGTGCAAGCATTCCGGAGGACGTTGCTACCGGCCCGGCATGGGCTGCCGGAACAATGGGGCCACGCAGGCACCGCCCTGTCCCGCCATGGAGAACGCCCGCATGACCTCACCCACCTCGCTCGATCACTATCGCCTGCTGGGCCGCTCCGGCCTGCGCGTCTCGCCGCTTTCACTGGGCACGATGACCTTCGGCGCCGACTGGGGTTGGGGTGCAGACGACGCCGAGGCCCGGCGGATCTTCGATGCCTACCTCGACCGTGGCGGCAACTTCATCGACACCGCGGTCAACTACACCAACGGAGCCGCCGAGCAGATCCTCGGTCGTTTCGCCAAGGCCCAGCGCGACCGGCTGGTGCTGGCCACCAAATTCACGATGGCCCGCGATCCCACCAACATCAACGCCGGCGGCAACCATCGCTACAACCTGGTGCGCTCGGTGGAGACCAGCCTGCGCCAGTTGGATACCGACCGGATCGACCTGATGTACCTGCATGCGTGGGACTTCACCACCCAGCCGGACGAAGTGATGCGCGCACTCGACGATCTCGTGCGAGGTGGCAAAGTGCTGTACCTGGGCATCTGCAACACCCCTGCCTGGCGCGTGGCCGAACTGCAGACCCTGGCCGACCTGCGTGGCTGGGCCCCGTTGGTGGCGCTGCAGATCGAATACAGTCTGGTGGAACGCACGGTGGAACATGAGCTGCTGCCGATGGCGCAGGCCCTGGGCCTGGGTGTACTTCCCCGGTCGCCACTGGGCGGCGGCATCCTGACCGGCAAATACACGCGCGAGGATCTGTCCGACGAAAATGGCGCGGACGTGGCGAGCAGCCGCAAAGGCGTGATCGCATCGATCGGTCATCTCAACGAACGCTCATTGGCCATCGCCGAGGTAGTGGGTGAGGTGGCCGAGGAACTGGGAGTCTCCCGCTCGCAGGTGGCCATCGCCTGGACGCTTGCCAACCCGGCCGTGGTCTCACCGATCATCGGCGCACGCACCGTGGCGCAGGCAGAAGACAACCTCGGCGCGCTCACCGTGGTGCTGAGCGATGTGCAACTGAGACGGCTGGATGAGGCCAGTGCCCCGGCACCGATCTTCCCTGCACGCTTCATCGGGCGGCCCATGGCCCAGCAGTTGATCTTCGGCACCTCCACGCTCAACGGGCGACGGTAATCCATGGCGATCACCCAACCGACAGATTGAGTGAAAAAGCCTGCCAGACCCCCGTGAGACAATGTGGTTCATGACTTCACCGGACTCTCAACGCCCGCTCCTGTCCAGGGACGCGTGGAAGCGGCGTGCCGCGCTGTGGGGCGGCGCGGTAGCCGTCGCCCTGGTCGCGATCGTGTTCGCCAAGGCCAGCGACGCGGCCTTCCGGGTGTTCCAGTGGATCATCGCCCATTCGATCTGGTGGGCGCTGCTGGTGACGCCAGCGGTGTTCGCCCTGTTGGCATGGCTGACCAGTGGCGCACTCAAGCCGACGCGTGGCAGCGGGATTCCACAGGTGATCGCCGCACTGGACGTTGCCACGCCCGAGTTCCGGCGCGACAACCTCTCGCTGAAGGTATCGGCCGGCAAACTGGCGCTGACCACACTGTCCCTGCTCGGAGGTGCATCGGTGGGCCGTGAAGGCCCCACGGTGCACGTCGGTGCCAGCCTGATGTACATGTTCGGGCGCTGGTTCGGCTTCCGTGACCCGAAGGAGCTGTCGCATTTCCTGCTGGCCGGCGGCGCAGCCGGTATCGCCGCCGCGTTCAATACACCGCTGGCTGGCATCGTGTTCGCCATTGAAGAGCTCAGTGGCCGCTTCGAGCACCGTTTTTCAGGCACGTTGCTCACTGCCGTCATCGTCGGGGGCGTGGTGTCGCTGGGCCTGCTCGGCAACTACACCTACTTCGGCAAAGTAAGTGCCACGCTCCCGTTGGGGCAGGCATGGCTGGCGATCCTGGTGTGCGGCACGGTCGCAGGTCTGCTCGGTGGCGTGTTCGCCAAGGCGGTACTGCTCACCATGGAGGGCCGACCGCGATGGCTGGGCAGGCTGCGCCAGCGGCACCCGGTACTGCTGGCCACCCTGTGCGGACTTGCGTTGGTGCTGCTCGGTGCCGCCTTCGGCGCGGGTGCGTTCGGTACCGGCTACGAGCAGGCCAGGGGACTGGTCCAGGGCGGCGCAACCGTCGGTCACGAATTCGGCCTGATGAAACTTCTCGCCAATCTGGTGTCGTACGTTGCCGGCATTCCGGGCGGATTGTTCTCGCCCGCACTGGCCGTTGGTGCCGGGCTGGGACACAACCTTGCCGCCATCATGCCGTCCGTCGATGAGCGCATCTTTGTCCTGCTCGGCATGTGCGCCTATCTGACCGGGGTGACCCAGGCCCCGCTGACCTCTGCGGTCATCTCGCTGGAACTGACGGACAGCAGCGACATGCTGCTGCCCATTCTGGCGACCGTCCTGATTGCGCGCGGCGTCTCCGGGCTGGTCTGCCGCGTGCCGATCTACAAGGCCATGGCCGAACAGCTGGTCAAGCAGCTGCCGGGCCCCCACCCGCCTTCGGCCTAGCGCACTGGCGAGAGGCTGGAACCAACGCCCCTCGCCAGCGTCCGGCGGCAGGATCACGCGTTGACGTCGACCACCGTGCGGCCCTGCACACGCCCCTGCAGCACCTGCTCGGCCAGTGCCGGCACCTCGGCCAGGCCGATCATCCGCGTGGTGCGGGCCAATTTGCCCAGATCCAGATCGGTGGCCAGCCGCGTCCAGGCCTGCTCTCGCGCAGCGTAGGGCGCATTGACCGAATCAATGCCCGCCAGGGTCACGTTGCGCAGGATGAAGGGAAGGACGGAGCCCGGCAGATCCGCGCCCTGGGCCAAACCAAATGCAGCCACCACGCCGCGATAGCGGGTCTGCGCCAGCACATTGGCCAGGGTGTGGCTGCCCACCGCATCGATCGCACCGGCCCAGCGCTCCTTGGCGATCGGGGCTCCGGCCTCGGAAAGCGTCGCGCGGTCGATGATCTCCGCCGCGCCGAGTTCCTTGAGATAGGCGGATTCCTCCCGTCGGCCGGTTGACGCGACGACCCGGTAACCCAGCGTGGAGAGCAGCGCGATCGCAATGGACCCGGCACCGCCATTGGCGCCCGTGACCAGAATGTCGCCCTGCCCCGGTGACACGCCGCCATGCTCCAGCGCCAGCACCGAGAGCATCGCGGTGTAACCGGCGGTGCCGATGGCCATTGCTTCCTGGCTGGAAAACGCAGCGGGCGTTTTCACCAGCCACTCGCCCGGTACACGCGCCTTCTGGGCATAGCCGCCATGATGGGTCTGGCTCAAGCCCCAGCCGTTGACCAATACACGGTCGCCCGGCGCGAAACCGGGATGAGTGGAGGTTTCGACCACACCGGCCAGATCGATGCCGGGGATCAGCGGGAAGGTGCGGATCACCGGCGAACGGCCGCTCAGCGCCAGCGCGTCCTTGTAATTCACCGTGGAGTACTCCACGGCAACGGTGACGTCGCCGGGCATCAGGTCCTGCTCGGTCAGGTCGACGACGCCGGCACTGATGGCGTCACCGCTTTTGGTCGCAAGAAGGGCGTTGAAGGTCATGGGATCTCCGGTTCGGGTGCATGAGGGGCATTGCAGACCAGACCAGTGTGCGTACGGCGCTGTACCGTCCTGTTAAATCACCCTGATCGGCGGGTACCTCACTCGTCCAGTACGCTCGCAATCGCGCGCGCGAGCACGCCCCGCACGGTGTCCGCCGCGAGGTCTGGATCGCGCACTGCGCGCATCGCCAGCCCCTCGACCAGCAACCGCATCAGCAACGTACGCCGTTCCAGATCGGCATCCTCCGGCGTGCGCCCACGCGCGATGTCGTGCTGCCGAAGCCAGCCGGTAATGGCCTCGCTGGTCTGCCTGTCGTGCCGGCGCAGCACCTGCGCGACCACCGGATCGCGGTGCGCCTCAGCGGTGATCTCCGCATACAGCGCGACATTGGCGATCGCGTTGCCACGGGTTTCCAGCGTCTCCCCGCGCGCCCACAGCTGGTAGCAACGCAGGAGTCCGTCAACCAGATCGGCCGCCGCCGGCATGTGGCCGATTGCGTCCTGGTCGTAGGCGAGCTGTCGTTCGATCAGCGCCAGGATCAGCGCACGTTTGTTCTCGAAGTAGCGGTACATCAGGCCCTGGCTGATCTCCGCCTCTGCGGCGATGTCACTGATCGAGCCGGCATGGAAGCCGCGGGCGATGAAACAGCGTTGCGCGGCGTCCAGGATCCGCTGGCG
The DNA here is from genome assembly GCF_026130205.1 of Stenotrophomonas sp. SRS1. Lineage (NCBI taxonomy): Bacteria > Pseudomonadati > Pseudomonadota > Gammaproteobacteria > Lysobacterales > Lysobacteraceae > Stenotrophomonas > Stenotrophomonas sp. SRS1. The sequence continues at coordinate 675,097 of NZ_JAINFD010000001.1, forward strand.
CTGCGCTTCGGCACGCACGGCTGCAGCGTCTTCGGCAGGGGTGCCGGAAAGGGGGGTAAGCGTCATTGCTCGTCGTAGATGGCGTCCAGTTGAGGGGTGATGGTACGACACGCAGGGGCTGAATGAACGGTCATTCATCTGTCATTCTGCGCGCACAGACTGCGCCGGCCCCCTCCTCCCGTGAACGAACCCGATGCGCCACGCCCAGCTGCACCGCCGCCTGTTAGCTCTTGCCATCGCTACCGCCCTGCCCGGCCTCGCCGTGGCCAATGACGTCACCACTGTCGCCACCGCCGATACCGCCGCCCGCGATGTGGTCGCGCTGGACCAGGTGGTCGTCACCGCCCAGAAGCGTGCTGCCAATCTGCAGGACACCCCTATCTCCGTGTCTGTGGTGGATGCCGAAGCGCTGAAGGACCGCAGTGCGATCTCGATCGGCAGCCTCTCCGATGGCTCGATCCCCTCACTGCGTGTCACCCCCTTCGCCACACGCAGCTCGGCGCTGAACATCGGCATCCGCGGGATCGGTGCCTCCGGTGACGCCAACCAGCCGGCGCGCGATGCCGGCGTCGGCGTGTATGTCGATGGCGTGTTCATGGGCCGCGCGCAGGGCCTGGGAAGCATGCTGTATGACGTAGAGCGCATCGAGGTGTTGAAGGGCCCGCAGGGCACCCTGTTCGGCCGCAACACCGAAGGCGGTGCGATCAGCATCGTCACCAGACCGCCCACCGGCGAGTTTGGCGGCAGCGTCAGCGCCGGCGTCTCCAACTACAGCGGCTACACCACCGGCCTGCATCTGGACCTGCCGAAGGTGGGCGATGTGAGCTTCAAGATCGACGCCGTGCAGGCCAAACGCGGCGGTACCACCGACAACCCGATGCGTGGTGAGCGCGACTTCAACAGCTACGACAAGCGCGGCGCACGCTTCAGCGCGCTGTGGCAGCCCAGCGATGATTTCTCCGCGCTGTATGCCTTCGACCGCTCCTACGATGCCACCACGCCGTACCACACCCAGTTGCTGGTGCCGGGCGCCTACGTGAGTCCGCTGCAGAAAGCCGGCGCCAGCGAGGATCGACGCGATTCCGCCATCCTCGGTGGCCCGCAGGAAGACAACATCGGCCGTACCAGCGGGCATCTGCTCAACCTTGGTTGGACCCTGAACGACAGCCTGGAACTGAAGTCGATCAGTTCCTACCGTGAACTGACCCAGGGCCAGTTCGACATGGGTCTGGTCGACGCGATCTCCGCCTATGGCGGCCCCAACACGCCGTTCGGCCGCTACAGCCTCGCCCAGGTCTACCAGCACCAGTACAGCCAGGAATTCCAGCTGATCGGCACCACCTCGCAGGTGCAGTTCCTGGCCGGTGCCTTCTACTATCACGAAACCGCCGGCGACAACGCGCAGACACCCAACATGCTGCTGTGGGGCCCGGGCGGCAACAGCTACACGCTCAACCCGGCCACCAACCCCTTGAACCTGGGCAACGTACGCATCGACCGCGCCAGCAAGGCGTGGACGGACAGCCTGGGCATCTTCGGCCAAGCCACCTGGACGCCGGCCTCGCTCGAACGCCTGCACCTGACCGCCGGTGGCCGCTACACGCGCGATGACAAGAAGGGCAGCCTGTACATCGTCAATGGGGCGGCTAAAGACCTCGCCTTCGATGATGCCTGGGGCCGCTTCGATCCGATGGTGAACATCGCCTACGACCTCGGCGAGAACGCCATGGTCTATGCAAAATACAGCACCGGGTTCAAGGCAGGCGGTGCCAACTCGCGCTCGACAACCTATACCGCCTTCGCGCCCGAAGAGGTGACGGCGATCGAGCTGGGGCTCAAGTCGCAGTTCTGGGACAACCGCGCGCGCCTGAACCTGGCCCTGTTCGATTCGAAGATCGAACACAAGCAGATGGATTTCTCGCTGCCGTTCGATCCCAACAGCGGCGAAACCCGCACCACGATGGTCACCACCAACGCGCTCAGCAACGGCACCTCGCGCGGTGCGGAGCTGGAGTTCAACGTGATGCCGGTGGACAACGTCACCGTGGGGTTGAACTACGCCTACACCCGCATCGATGCGCAGAGCGCGGTCGACCCGTTCGGCGCCGGCGTGCAGGTCACGGTGCAGCCATTGCTGGCGCCGAAGAACGCCGGCAGCGTGTCGCTGGACTATCTGGTGCCGTTCGCCAACTTCTCCGCGCTGAAGTTCCACCTGGATGGCAACTGGTCCGATGGGTACTACACCAGCGAGTACGACCAGATGCTCACCGACAGTTCCTTCATCGTGAACGCCCGTGTCGCCCTGATCGACGTCCCCCTCAACAGCACGGGCTCGACCATGGCCGTCTCACTGTGGGCGCGCAACCTGCTGGACGAAGAGCACCTGTTCTACAAGCTCAACAACGCCTCACTGGGCCAGAGCGGGATCTTCAATGACCCGCGCACCTATGGCCTGGACGTCACCGTCACCTTCTGATCGCCCTGGAGATCCTGATGCACCTGCGCCGCACCCACCTTGCCCTTGCCGTTGCCCTCAGCCTGCCGATGCTCGCTGGCGCCGGCCTCGCACTGGCCCGCTCGCCCGTCACCGATACCGCCGCCGCCGCGCCCACCACTGCGGCAAGCGCCAACGTGCAGCCGGTTGCCGCCGATGCGCAGCGCGTCATCCCGCTGCAGGGCGCCTGGAACACGCGTACCTTTGCGGGCCTGCAAGGCAGCCATGGCCCGATCCCGGCCAGCGCCTTCGTGCGCACCTCGGACCTGGGCCGTCTGACTGCGGCCGACCGCGACGCACTCGCCGCTGCCGGTGTCACGCTGGATATCGACCTGCGTACCGCCGATGAGCAGGCGCAGTCGCCTGACCTGCTGGCCAGCGACGCGCGCTTCGCCTACCAGCGCACCTCGCTGATGGGCACCGAGAAGATGGACCTGCAGAAAATGGTGACCACCTTCCCCGACTCGCTGGGCGCAGCCTATGTGCAGTGGCTGGATCACAGCCAGCCGCAGTTCAAGCAGGTCTTCCAGCGCATTGCCGCCGAGCGCGACGGCACGGTGCTGTTCCACTGCACCGCGGGCAAGGACCGCACCGGCATCATCGCCGGGCTGCTGCTGGACCTGGCGGGCGTGTCCCGGGCGGAGATCGTGCACAACTATGCGATTTCCGCGCACTACCTCGAAGGCCAGCCCAAGGACAGCGCGATGAACGCGCAGATCATGGAGCTGATCAAGCAGAACCCGGAGATCGGCAGGAAGATGGCCGGCATGTCCGGCACCGCGCCAGAGAACATGGCGATGTTTCTCGCCGCTCTGCATACGCAGTACGGCGGTGCCGAGGGCTATCTGAAGTCCATCGGCGTCAGCGAGGCGGAGATCGATCAGTTGAAGGTGCGGTTGGGTCAGGCGGGCTGATCTGACCAGCGTGTCGCGTGTCGGCCACGGATGGCCCACACGTCACGCGCTGCATGGCGCATGCCGGCGCTCGCCACTGGCAGGACGTGCAATCGGCTGGATCGAACCCACTGCGGTTGTCTGCGCCGGTTCGGCCATGATGCGCTCGATCCAGTCACGATAGTGATTCACACGCACATTGCAGGTGACCTGCCTATAGCGCCCGGGCCGGGCGGTGAGCACATTGCCCTGGACGACCTTCCACGCGCCCTGCCCGGCCAGCAGCCACTGACCATCGCGCTCGATGAGCACGGGGCCACCGCTGTCGCCGTTGCCCAGCACGCCTTCCAGGGGCAGCGCTTGCGGCGGTTCGTCGAAGACATAGCAGAGCCAGCGGTCGTAGGCACTGGTGATCGTGTTGAACGCGCGCCGCAGCTCGGTGCGATTGGGGCCGCTGGGAGAATGCCCGGTGGCGCCCGTCCCCGTAGCCCCCTTTCCCAGAATCTTCGCGATCTGACCGGCCTCGTCGGTGCCACTGTAAATGGCCACAGGCGCAACGTCGGTCACCGGCGCCTTCAGCCTGATCAACGCAACATCGTCGCCCGATGCAAGGAACACCACGATCAACATTGCCTCGCCACTGGCCATCGCCTGATCGATCAATGTCTGTGGCAGCGTCCTGTAGCCGGGATGGACGACAACGCGCTCAACGTCCCGGGCCGTTCCGTTGATCACTACCTGCTTGAGGTCGGCATGCATCGGCAGCGTGTGCGCGGCCGTCAGCACCCATTGTGGTGCGATCAGCGCGCCGTGACCCTCGCCGGGCATGTCCACGAGTGCGGGAAACTCGGTAGCGGGAGCGCGATACTTCGCATCATCCACGTCATGCCGGATGACGATGGCATGGGCAGTTGAGGACACGGCGAGCAGCACCCCGAGTAACAACAATCGCTTCATATGTGATGCCTTGTGAGGTTTCGACAGCGGGATCAAGATGCCGGGCGCGGCACCGCAGGCTGGCCGGGTGTGCCGTTACGGCTCACGCTCACGGGATTCCAGCGCGCCGGCGAACTTTGCCATCAATCGCACCAGCTCCGATACGTCCTGCGCGGACCATGAGGCGAAGATCTCCCGTCCGATCCGCTCGCGGGCCGCGTCCAGCCGGTCCGTCATGTCTTTGCCTTTCGGCGCGATGGTCGCCTCGCGGATGCGACGGTCTTCTGGATTGCCGCGACGCGTGACCAGTTCCATCGACGCCAGTTTGGCGACCTGGCGACTGATGGTCGTGTAATCGCGGCCCAGCCGGTCGGCCAGATCCACCACCCCGATCGGGCCGACCCGCTCGATCATCACCAGCAGGCGGAACAGCGCCTGGTCCAGCTTCAGGCCGGCGGCCTGGATCAGCATTTCATCATTGCGCGGGCGGTTCATCACGCTGGCAAGGCTGACCATGGAGAGGTGCAGCGACTTCAGCTCGGCCGACTTATGTGTATCTTGCACCCTCTTTTTCACGGGCATAGCATCTCCTCCAAGTACGTGCATATTACACACAGCTGGAGCGAGGCATGAGCAACAACCTTGATGTAGTGATCTGTGGCGCTGGCGCTACCGGCCTCACCCTGGCCATAGAGCTGGCTCGCCGCGGCGTGGCATTCCGGCTGCTGGAGCAGCGGGACCGACCCTTCCACGGCTCACGCGGCAAAGGTATCCAGCCGCGCAGCCGGGAGGTCCAGCAGCTCGATCTCGGGTACGCGGACGCATCGCTCTCGCTAGCGGGCGAGCCCCGTACCGGGCGCATCACCCCTGGCAGCCGGGCGAGTGGGTGCTGGTGCGCCCGGATGGTTACGTCGCCGCCGTGGTCCACGAGCAGCAGATCGAGACGCTGAGCGCGCATTTCGACGGTTGATGCCGCCGCGCCGATAAGACAACCGCACGCGGCGGGCCGGATACGCTGAGCATCCGGCCCTTATCCAGCACCGGTCAGCGGCGCGCGTCACCCAGCTTGAAGATCGCCACCGCCCCTTGAAGCGCCTGGGACTGGCTCTCCATCGAGCGCGCTGCGGCGTTGGCTTCTTCCACCAGTGCGGCATTCTGCTGGGTGGCCTCGTCCATCTGGATCACGGTCTGGCTGACCTGCTCGATGCCGGCGCTCTGTTCCTGCGACGCTGCGGAGATCTCGGCCATGATCTGCGTGACCTGCTGCACCGACGCGACGATCTCCTCCATGGTGGCGCCTGCACGGCGCACCATCACCGCACCACCCTCCACCTGGCCCACAGAGTCTTCGATCAGGCTCTTGATCTCGCGCGCGGCATCCGCTGAACGCTGCGCCAGGGTGCGCACCTCGCTGGCCACCACGGCAAAGCCTCGGCCCTGCTCACCGGCGCGGGCCGCTTCCACGGCGGCATTGAGCGCCAGAATGTTGGTCTGGAACGCAATGCCGTCGATGACCGAAATGATGTCAGCGATGCGTCGCGATGACGTCTCGATCCCCGCCATCGTGGTGACCACCTGGGCGACCACCTCGCCGCCCTGCCCGGCTACCTGCGCCGTGCTCTGCACCAGCTCGTCGGCCTTGCGCGCATGGTCGGCATTCTGGCGCACCGTGGAGGTCAGCTCCTCCATCGACGCGGCGGTCTCTTCCAGGCTGGCCGCCTGCTGCTCGGTACGGCGCGACAGATCGTCATTACCCGCCACGATCTCGCTGGCGGCCAGATTGATCGCGCCGCTGCTCTGCTGGATGCGGCCGACAATGGCGGTCAGCTGCTCCACGGTCGCATCGGCGTCGTCCCGCATCTGCGCGAAGACACCCTGGAAGTCGCCGACCATGCGGATGCTGAGGTCGCCGGCGGCAATGGCGCGCAGCAGACGCGACAGCTCGGCCAAATTTGTGTCGGTGGTCTGCATCAGGGCATTGAGGCCGCCCACCATGCCGCGGAAGTCGTGCGAGAAGGCCTCTGCGTCGCCGCGCTTGCTGAAATCGCCGGCGGCAGCCGCCTGGGCCAGCGCGAGAATCTGGGTGTTGATGGCCTGCAGATTCCACTTGGTCGCCACCATCGCGTCGCTGATGGCGGCCTTTTCGCCAGGCAGCGCCGGCATGTCCACGGTCATATCACCCACCGCATAACGCGACATCACCTCCACCAGTTGGCGCTGCACCTGGACATGCGCGGCCACCAGAGCGTTGGTGCCGGCCACCATGCGTCCGTAGTCACCCGGAAACGCGGATGCCTCCATCCGGTACCCCATCTCACCCTGGTCATGGCGCGTGGCCATCTCGCCCTGGGCGTCGATCACGCTGCGCAGCTGATTCTGCAGATGCCCCATCGACTGCAGCAGTTGGCCCATCTCGTCCATGCGCCGCGGTGCAATCGGGCTGTCAAGGCGCCCGGATGCGACCGCACTGGAGACACGCACCGCCTCGGCCAGCGGCGCAAGCACCTGGCGGCGGATCAACAGGAACAGTGCTGCACACAACAATGCCGCCGAGAGCAGGCCCACCAGGATGATCACCATCAGCAGCGACCGCGCCGGCGCCATCACGTGGCTCGTGGGGACCGTGATGCCCAGCGCGAAGACCTCCGGCGCATCGCCAAGACGCAGAGGCACCACCAAACGCAGTGAGTCGACACCACGCACACTGACCTGATCGGCAATCACCTCGCCTTTGCGGGTGACGTCGAGCACCTTGCGGGTATCGGCGTCGTCACGGATCTTGCCGACCTCCGACGCATCGGCGCTGGCCATGACAGCGCCTGCCGGCGACAGCAGGCTGGCCTCGCCCACGCCCAACGGATGCAGCTGGGCGATGCGCTTCTGCAGCGCATCCAGCGCCAGCGTCACGTTGACCGTGCCCAGGAAGCGCTCGCCGTCCATGATCGGCGTGCTCAGCGTGGTCATCAGCGTGTCCACGCCGGCCAGCGGGTAGACGTAGGGCTCGATGACATTGGGCCGATGGGTGTTGCGGCTCTTCAGGTACCAGTCGCCGACACCCGGGACGTCGTAGTCACGCAACGTCTCGCGCACGAGCGTTCCGTTCTGCCACGACCAATAGGCCATGAACCGTCCGCTGACATCATGGCCCTCGGTGTCGGCGAACGCACTGTCCTTGCCATCGAAGGCGTCCGGCTCCCAGGTGCTGCTGATGCCCAGCCAGTCCTTGTGCGCACGCAGCTGCTCGCGCAGCACGACCGCTGCGGTCTCGCGGCTGAAGCGGGGATCAGTGTGCTGCGTGCGCAGCGCATTGGCCAGCGACGCGGCGGTATCGAAGCCCAACTCAAGCTCGCTGGAGATGTTGCGCGCCTCGTGCCGCGCCACCTCGCGCAGCATGTCCTGCGCTGACGTCGACAGCGCATCACTGCTTCGCCAGTAAATGACCACCGCGGTAAAGGTGAAGCAGGCCAATGCAAGCAGACCGGTACCGAGCATCAGACGTGCGGCGACACTGTCACGGCGAATCAACGAAAAACCCATGGATGGCACTCGAATGAAAATGGCCACGGTCCGGAATGGACGCAGTGCACCGTCATGCGATAACGGCGTGAAGGCGACGTTCTTTAAGAACCATTCGACATGCGCGTGACCAGAGAACGCAGGCTATAGTGCGCGCCGATGTTTCTGCGATCTACGTCTTCCACTGCCATGAAAAACCGTTCCACGCTGTCGCTGACCTTCGCGTTGATCGCGATCCTCTCCTCTGCGGCGCACGCCGCTGAATCCACCTCGACAACAGAACCGCACGTGGACATCGGCGGTGCGGTGCGCTTCAACTATGGCTGGCTGGACTACGGCCCCACCAGCCGCCTGCAGCTGGAGCTGCTGCGTGCAGATATCGACGCCGGTGCAGGCCCGCTGTTCCTGTCCGCGCAGTACCGCTGGTATGACGGGTTCGATGCCGTGCACCATGCCTATGTCGGTTGGAACGCGAGCGAGGACACCATCGTGCAGGCCGGGATCCAGCAGGTTCCGTTCGGACTGCTGCCCTTTGCCGCGCAGAGTTTCTGGTTCGGCTCCGGCTATTACCTGGGCATCGAGGATGACTACGATCCCGGCATGGTGATCCGTCACCGCGATGGCGCAGACCAATGGCACCTGGGCTGGTTCGTCGGCGACGAATACGGCACCGGCGCACGCAGTGATCGCTACTCCTTCGACGTGGCCCAGACAGACACACTGCCCTACCGTGAGCGCGGGAGGCTGCACCTGCGTTACGAACACAGCCGGGCCTGGGCCGGCGGCGACCTGCTGCTGGGCGGCTCTGCGTTCAGTGGACGGGTTGAGAACGTGCGGACCGGGCAGCGTTACGGCCATCATGCGGCGGCCGTGCACGCGCAATGGACGCGCGACAGCTGGACCACACAGCTGCAGTGGGCGCGCTACCGCTACAGCATCCCGGGCGATCGCATCGCCATGTCGGCGTTCCTTGCGCCGTTCGAGATCGCGGCAGAGGCCGATGTCCCCACCGCCAATGTGGCCTATTCCTTCGGCAAGACGCGCTGGCTGGACAACGTCACCTGCTACAACAACCTGAGCATGACCTTGCCCGTGCAGGATGCTCCGCAGCTGCGGAACTCCTGGCAGAACGTCACCGGCTGCAGTGTGCAGAAGGGCGCGATGCTGACCTACGCTGACTGGATCGCCGGCAAGAACATGTGGTTTGCCGGCGGCAATGGGGTCGGGATCGATGACGGCGCCGGCACAGGCTGGCACTCCCGGTTCAACCTCAACATCGGGTTTTACTTCTAGGACGCATGCTCTTGGACGCTGATGGCCCGAGAAGCTGCTGCTTTACTTGCGAGCGGAACGTGCGCCGCTTGCTTCGCTGTCCTGCGCAGCCTCACGGCTTTTCGCGAACTCCGGGAAGGTTTCCGCTATCGATGCGTTATCGGGCAGGACATAGAACACACCGCCCCGCTCGAAGGTGGAACGGATGACCTGTTCGTAGAATCCTGGCGAGACATTGATGCAGCCGTGCGTCACGCGGTTGTCGTCGGGCGAAGGCGATGCGAGGCGTTCGGCGCGCTTCTCGGCCGGCACGCCGGTAGCGGTCGGGTGAATGGAGACGGCGGACTCGTAGTCCACCCAGAGCACGCGCCCCGCGTCAATCGACGGGCCGTAACCGCCCACGAAGCGACCTGCAGGTGTCGTGCGGTCCCGCCCCGGAATCTCGCGAAGCGCGAGCCCGGCAACACCGGGAGCGGTGTGGTCGCCGGTCGCCGAGCCAAACAGACCGGACGCCGCGCCGCGAAGCCGGCCGTTGCCATCAAACACCAGCACCTGCGCCGCCGCCTTGTCCATGATCGCGAACGGATAGCCTTGCGCATCCTTGCTTGCGACCACCCAGCCGGCAAGCTCGATCACCGTCTCGGACACCTCTTGGCCTTGCGGCAGCTCGTCAACCGCAGCCGCCGGCGGCGCGGCCGCATCCTCAGCGCCAGCGGTGCCGATACTTGCAAATGCCAACGCCATTGCCAACGCACCAGCAAGGGCACGGTTCACGGGGTATGAGTGCGTACGAATGGGACACTTCCTTTCAATGCAGACGGTACCGCCAAAGGAAACCAGCGGCCTGCATGGGCCACTGGTCCCTGATTCAGACGTTCCTCACCAATGGTGCAGGAGCGATCAACCGCGCGGCTTGCGGCGAGGTGCCTGTTCCAGCTGCTGGACGCGGCCTTCAATCTGATCAAGACGCTGGTTGGCCTGCTGTGCGGATTGATTGGCGGACTCGGCGCTCTGGGCCGCGCCCTGCACCTTCGTATCGAGTTGATCAAGGCGTGAGTTGATCGTTGCGAACTCGTCCTTGTACGTGGCGCAGGAACTGAGGCCTACGGTAGCGATGATTGCCACAGCCAGCGTACGCGCCGTCGTCATTTGTTTTGTGGTCAGAAACATTGCAGTGCCTCCTTTGTCTGGGGTGTTCGGACTATAGCGGCGTTTTCGCCAGCGCCATGACCGGCATTCAGTTGAAGCTGGGAGACGTAGAGGGAGTGTGATGACGGCTTGCCGCGGCCGTGATACAAGACGCAGCGTTCCGCTCGAGGCAGAAGTCAGGACGGGGCAGCTTGCTGGATCAGCACTGCGCCTGCGCAGCGACCGCCGAATCGATGGCCGCAGCGTCGGCAGCCGTGACATAGGCAAGCACCGCCGCGGACGCCAGCACCCGCACTGGCCAGAAACGAAAAAGCCAAGCCGACGCTATCCAACAACAACCCGCCGAGGGTCGATCCGAGCGCGGTCGAACACTGCACCACCGCAACGATCAACCCGCCACCGCCTCAGCGTTGTCGGTGAATGACCAGAATCCTCCGATCACTACGCCAATCAGCGCACGGCCGATCATGTAGACCACCAGGCCGGATACCGCCATCAACGCGGTGAGCGTCAGAAGCACCGTTCGCCTGTTCAGGTTCCCGTCCACCGGGAAATCGACAGGCTGGTCAGCACCGCGACGCCCCCGAGATGGGGCGGCGTCGACATGGCCGTGATGGGCGTCGGCTATCCTTCTCGCATTGACCAGAACACGGAATAAACCGCATGGCGTCCATCGATGTGCGCGCTGGATGTGCCCTTTGTCGCGATGCGAATCCGCTGCAGTTCGACTTCAGTTACGCATTCCAGCCCATCGTGGATGTTCATGCACGAAAGGTGTTCGCACATGAAGCGCTGGTGCGCGGCCCTGCCGGGGAACCCGCAAGTTCGGTACTGTCACGTATCACCGCGGACAACCGCTATTCGTTCGACCAGGCCTGTCGCGAGAAGGCGATCCGGATCGCTGCGTCGTTGAATCTACCGTCCCATCTTTCAATCAATTTTCTGCCCAATGCAATCTACCGGCCCGAGGTGTGCATCCGCTCTACGCTTCAGGCCGCGGATCGGCACGGCTTCCCGGTTGAGCGAATCATCTTCGAGACCGTTGAGGGAGAGCAGGTCAGCGATGGAAAATGGCTGGCTGAGATCCTGAGTGAATACAAACGGATGGGCTTCAAGACCGCGATTGATGATTTCGGTGCCGGGTTTGCCGGTCTGAACCTGCTGGCCGATTTCCAGCCGGACATGGTCAAGCTGGACATGGCGTTGATCCGGGGCATCGACCAAAGCGCGTCACGCCGTGCCATCGTGGCCGGCGTGGTATTCATGTGCGGGCAATTGGATATCGATGTGATTGCTGAAGGTATAGAAACCGGTGATGAGGCGAACTGTCTGTCCGATCTCGGCATCCGGCTGATGCAAGGCTACTGGTTCGGCCGCCCGCAGTTCGAGGGCGCTGCGCGGGAAGCCGACATACCCATGCATCCTGCATGAGGAGCGGGCTCCCTGCTTACCTGACGCGTAGGTCGCAGGCGCGTAGGAACAGCGCGGCCGTTGCATGACTGTCAGACGCTCGCCTGCGCCCCTGAGGCAAGCCATGCTCTGCAAGAAGGAGGCTGACAAACCGCTCCCCGTCGCCGGAGCAGGTCGAGCCGACAGAAACGCGCTCGTCACTTTGGTGACACCACACACGCTGGCGATTCGCTTCATCGTGGTGTGCTCAAAGCCCTCCTCCGCGAAGACGGTACCGGCCGCGTCCAGGATGCACTGCCGGCTCTCCGCCCTCGCCCGCTTCCAGCGCAACGCGGTTTTGCTTGGGAAGGTGGGTGACTCACCCGTGCTCATCGACCTGTTCACAGGCGCCGGAATACTGCACTGGCATTCACGCCACCAAAGCCAAAACCATTGGTCAGCGCAAACGTCATGCCGGCATGACGGGGTTCCCCGGCGACGATTGACAGCCCTTCCGCCAAGGGATCTGGGCTGAGGAGGTTGAGCGTCGCCGGCGCGACCTGATCGCGCAGCGCGAGCACGGTGAAAATGGCTTCGATGCCGCCAGCCGCCCCAAGCAGGTGGCCCGTGCTGGACTTGGTGGCAGAGATCAGAAGATCGGGGCGGGAACCAAACAGCGCCCGCATCGCCGCAAGCTCCGCCCGATCACCCACCTGGGTGGACGTCGCATGCGCATTGATGTGATCAACCTGATCCGGCGTGATACCCGCCTGCGCCAGCGCAATCTCCATCGCCCGCCGCGCGCCACTGCCGTCGTCGGGGCCGGCCGTCAGATGGTGGGCATCAGAGGCTGTGCCGTAGCCCACCAGTTCGGCAAGCGGCTTGGCGCCACGCGCCAGGGCGTGGTCCAGGCGCTCGATCACCAGCAACCCTGCCCCTTCGGACATGACAAACCCGTCCCGCTGTTCATCAAAGGGGCGAGATGCAGCACGGGGCGTGTCGTTGAACGACGTGCTCAGTGCCTTGGCAGCCGCGAAGCCGCCCAGGCTGACCCGGTGCATCGCGGCCTCCGCCCCACCGCACAGCGCGATGTCCGCCTCTCCGGCCCGGATGAGGCGCGCTGCGTCGCCGATCGCCTGGACGCCCGCTGCGCACGCCGTCACGGGCGCGCCCTGCGGGCCCTTGAACCCGTAACGGATCGACGCCTGCCCCGCCGCCATGTTGGCCAGGAAGGTCGGCGCGGTGAAGGGCGACAGCCGGCCAGGCCCACGGCTTTCGGTGGTGTGGACCGCATTGACGATGGATCCGAAGCCACCGATGCCCGTGGCAATCACGGTCGCCGTGCGCAGCAGCCCCTGCTCGTCGGCGTCACGCCACCCCGCCTGCTCCAGCGCTTCATGGGCCGCGACCAGCGCGAACTCAACGAAGCGATCCATCTTCTTGAGATCTTTCGGCGCGATGATGCCGGTGGAATCAAAGCCCGCCTCCGGGTCTTGAACGCGGTCAGGCACCCGTCCACCGACTTCGCAGCCGGTTCCCGCGGAGAGATCAGCACTCAGCGACCCGATGCCGGAGCGCCCGGCCAGTAGGCGCGACCAGACGGTCTCGACCCCGCAGCCGAGTGGGCTGACCACGCCCATTCCGGTCACCACGATGCGGTCCTTGTCAGCAATGCTCATGAATCACTTCCCATATAAAAGAGGTCCGGGCCAATGTCAGGCAACGGGGGTCTTCTCCGCTCGGACCTTGAACCAGATGGCATACATCGCCGGAAGGAAGACCAGCGTCATCACCGTGCCGGCGATGGTGCCGCCGATCAACGTGTAGGCAAGCGTTCCCCAGAACACCGAATGGGTCAGCGGAATGAAGGCAAGCACCGCAGCCGATGAGGTCAGGATCACCGGGCGCGCTCGGTGAACCGTCGCCTCGATGATGGCGTGGAAGGTCTCCATTCCTGCCTCTTCGTTCTCGTGGATCTGCCCGATGAGGATGAGCGTGTTGCGCATCAAGATGCCTGACAAGGCAATCAACCCCACCAGCGCGTTGATGCCGAACGGCTGCTGGAACAACAGCAGGGTTGGCACCACGCCGATCAGCCCCAACGGACTGGTCATGAAGACCATGATCATTGCCGAGATGGACCGCACCTGCAGGATGATGATCAGCAGCGTTACCGCCAGCATGATCGGGAACAGCGGCAGCATGGCGCTCATTGCCTTGCCTGATTCCTCGATGGACCCGGCCTGGGCAATGGCGTAGCCCTCGGGCAGCGAGGCAATGAGGGGTTCAAGCTGCTTGCTGATCGCTGCCGATGCGTCCGGTGGCTGCAACGCATCGTCAATGTCACCGCGCACGGTGATCGTGGGCACCCGATCACGGCGGCGCAGCACCGGCTCTTCCATCCGAACCTCGACCGAGCCGATCTGGGACAGCGGCACGCGCTGGCCAGCAGCCCCGACCAGGGTGAAGTCCGCAATCCGGGCAGGATCCAGGCGCATGTCCCCGCCTGACCGAGCAACAACCTCGACGGTGCGGATGTCCTCACGCACGGCAGTGACCGGCACCCCGCTCAGGAAGAACTGCAATTGCTGTGAGACGGATGCCGACGTCATCCCCATCGCCTGCAGACGGTCCTGATCCAGCGTGAAGTGCAGCGTCGGCGTGCGCACGCCCCAATCGGTATTCACAGTGCGCATCATCGGGCTGGCGTGCAGGGTCTGCTCGACCTTGGCCGCAATGCCCCGAACGACGTCCGGATCCGGACCACTGACACGGTAAGCCACCGGATAGGGCGAGTAAGGCCCAAACACCAGCTGGGTCACGCGCACCCGCGCCTCAGGCGCCAAGCCCTCGGCCACGGCCTGACGGAGCTTGGCTTTCAGTGCATCGCGCTGTTCCTGGCTGTCGGTGCGAACCACGATCTTGGCAAACGCCGGGTCCGGCAGTTCCGGGGAAATGGCCAGGTAGAACCGGGGCGCGCCCTGACCGATGTAGGCCGTGACGATCTTCGCTTCTTCCTGCCCAGCGAGCCACTGCTCCACCTTCCTGGTGGCCAGGTTGGTCTGTTCGATCGCCGTGCCGTAGGGCATCTGCACTTCGACCAACACCTCCGGGCGATCGGAAATGGGGAAGAACTGCTTTTTCACCAGCCCCATGCCCACCACAGCAAGCACGAACAGGCCGATCACCGAACCCGCCGCAAGCCACTTGCGTGCAATCACGCGCGCCAGGATCGACCGGAAGCGGTTGTAGCGCGGCGTGTCGTAAAGACTGCTGTGCCCCCCTTCCACGGTCTTGAGTTCAGGCAGAAGCTTCACGCCCAGGTACGGCGTAAAGAACACCGCCACTACCCACGACACGATCAGCGCAATGCCCACGATCCAGAACATGTTGCTGGTGTATTCGCCAGCGGTGGACCGTGCAAAGCCATTGGGCATGAAGCCCACCGCAGTCACCAAGGTGCCAGCCAACATCGGCGCTGCCGTATGGCTCCACGCGTAGGCCGATGCCTTGACCCGGCTGTAACCTTCTTCCATCTTCACGACCATCATTTCGATGGCAATGATCGCATCGTCGACCAGCAGACCCAGTGCCAGGATCAGCGAGCCGAGCGTGATGCGGTCAAAGTTCTTGCCGGTTGCGGCCATGACCATGAACACCGCAGCCAGCGTCAGCGGCACGGCCGCCGCCACTACGACCCCCACTCGCCACCCCATGCTGACAAAGCACACCAGCATCACCACCAGCAGCGCGGCGAAGAACTTCATCATGAACTCGTCGACCGACGCGCTGATGTTCACGGCCTGATCGGTGACCTTGTCCAGTGCCATGCCCACAGGAAGCCCGTCATTGATCTTCTTGACCTCCGCGTCGAGGGATTCACCAAGATCCAGGCCATTCCAGCCGTCACGCATGACGATACCCAGCAGCATGGCCGGCTCGCCGCCGTTACGGATCATGAAGGTCGATGGATCCTCATACCCCCGCTTGACGGTGGCAATGTCCTGCAATTTGAGGGTCTTTCCCTGTGCAACGATGGGCGTATCGCGAATCTTGTCCAGCTGATCCAGTGCGCCATCGAGGCGAATGAAGATCTGTGGACCCTTGGCCTCGACCGAGCCTGCGGGGGTCAGGGCATTCTGTCCGTTCAGCGCTCCGAAGACCTCCTGTGGCGTGATACCGAGGTTCGCCAACCGCTCGTGGGACAGCTCCACATAGATCCGCTCGGATTGCTCACCGATGATGTTGACCTTTTTCACGCCAGGAACGTGCAGCAATCGCTGACGCAGCGTCTCGGCATCACGCGCAAGCAGGCGGAACGGCTCACCCTTCGCTTTCAGTGCGAACAGAGCGAAGGTGACGTCCGCATATTCGTCGTTGACCATCGGGCCGATCACGCCTGCGGGCAGCTTCGCCGCTTCGTCATCCATCTTCTTGCGCGCCTGGTAGAACTCCTCCTGCACCTCCGAAGGCGGCGTGCCGTCCTGCAACGTCAGCGTGGTGAAGGACAGCCCAGGCCGCGTGTAGGTTTCGCTGCGGTCATACCAGCGAAGCTCCTGCAATCGCTTTTCCAGCTTCTCGGCGACCTGGTCCTGCATTTCCGTGGGCGTGGCACCCGGCCAGGCCGTCACGATGGTCATGACCTTGACCGTGAACGCAGGGTCCTCAGCGCGGCCGAGCTGGAAGAAGGACACGATGCCGGCCACGGAGATCAGAAAGATCAGGAAAACAGTGATGGCGCGCTCGCGCACCGCAAGCGCCGACAGATTGAACCCACTCACTGATGGGCACCGTTTGCAGCGGCACTCTTGGCGCTGTCAGCCAGGCGAACCACCTGCCCTTCGCGGAGCATATGTGCGCCAAGCGCCGCCACGCGATCAGAGGCCTTCAATGCGCCTTCGACCAAGGCGTGATCATCGCCCAGCTGCTTGACGGCGACCGGCGTCCAACGGGCTTTGAGCGGCTCACCGTTGATCACCCATACGCCGGTTCCGGTGCCAGGATCGAACAGTGCGCCCAGCGGAACCTCAACTCCGGCCGAGACGCCGACAGCTGCGGCGCCTGCAAGCTCTACGGCCACCGTTGAACCCAGCGGCAATGGGGTGTTGCCCTCTTCCAGCGTGTAACGGGCTTCGAAAGTTCGGGTGGCAGGGTCTGCCGATTGAGAGAGCACGCGCAACCGTGCCGGGATCTTGCCGCTGCCCCCGAACGAGGATGCTGAGGCCACAGAGCCGATCTGGGGACGAAGCGTCTCTGGGAGCTGAACAACCGCTTCCCTGCTCCCAGCACGGGCAAGCCGGGCGACGATCTGCCCCGCCGCCACAACCTGACCGGGCTCAGCGGAGATGGCCATGACCACCCCATCGGCATCTGCAACGAGCGCGGTGTATTGACTGGCATTACGCGCTACCCGGGCTTGCGCTTCGGCTGCTTTGAGCTGCGCCGTTGCTGCGTCTGCCCCCGCTTTGATCTGATCGTAGGCCGATCGGGACACGACACCCTTTGCGGCCAGATCTCGATACCGCGCTTCGTCGGCAATGGCCTGAACGCTTTGCGCACGAGCCGCAATCACCGCTTGCTGCTGGGATGCCGCTGCCAGATTCAGATCGATCGGATCAATCCGGTAAAGCACATCGCCACGCTTGACCGTCTGCCCGGTCTCGACGAGGCGTTCAGTGATCTTGCCACCCACTCGGAAAGCGAGATCGCTCTGCACCCGCGCGGCGATCGTGCCCGTAAACGTGCGTGCATTTCCCGCGCCCGCTTGGACCTGGGCAAGCCGGACGATGGGGGGCGCGGTGCGGGGGTCGATGTCGTCCGACGTGCCGCAGGCCACAAGGAACAACGGAGCAACGCAGGAGATGGCTAGGACTACAAAACGGCGACGCATACGGCCTTCCGGAGTGGGATATCCGGACGCATTCTGTTCCTAGTGACCGTTTTCGTCAATAGTCACACCCGTTGGGGTGAAAGGCTCCTGAGAACCAGCTCCTGCAGGGCGGTGGGCGATTCTTCGTGCATGACCGACAGGTGTGGAAGCGTCACCGGATTCAGATACGGAACCAGGATCTGGTACACCGCGCGACTGGTCTGATCGAGCGGTGTCTGGTTCTCAAACGCCCCGGAGGCGCGGCCATCTTTCAAAATGACCTCGACAAGCTGCCGGATGCGGCCTTGGTAGGCCTGGGTCGACGGCCATCGATCCGTCGCGGCCGCCACAGCGATTTCATAGAGGCGGCGATCCTGGAGAAACAAGCGAAGACTGGCCTCCACGATGGCGGTGAAGAGCACCCGCAGCCGGTCCGGCGCAGCGTCCACTCCCTGCAAGGCCGCATGCACATCGCTCTCGATCTGGGCGAGGCAATTGGCGCAGATCACCTCCCCGATCGCCTGCTTGGAGGCGAAAAACTTGTAGATGTAGGCCTTGGAGAAGCCAATGGCCTTGGCCAGGTCCGAGACCGTGGTCTTGTCGTAGCCGTAATGGCTGAAATGCGCGGTGGCAGCCTCGATGATCTGCGTGCGCACGTCGTGCTCAGCGGGGCCGCGCCCGGCGTCCAGTGCTGCGGAGGGTGAAATAGACATCGGGCAAGGGTAGCGCCGTGTGCCGATGCGGGCAAACAGTGACCATTCGAGTATGGGTTCACGCTCACCATGCACTGCACACCGATCACACCGCCACATGCCCGGTTCCGTTCTTCCATGTCCGGTTAAGGCCAGAAGCAGACATCCAAGACGTCGTCCGACTATCAACAACCACCTTGGCGCTTGACTGCTGCGATCAATTAGTAGACTCCTGCTGTCGGGTCTATGATCAGTTGCGCCTTGTTGGTTACGCACCACTGTGCAAGCTCACTTCTAAGCTCCAGCCAAAGGTGCTCGGCCCATGAGGGCGCCGCTCTCTTGAACGCATCTTCAGTTGGGAGGTAGGCAGTAAGAATTCCCATTGGCAACTCAAGCACGAACGTGCCGCCCGGCCCGGTGCAGACCAATTCTTCCTTCCACCTTGCCCTGAACTCGAAGACGGACATTAGCACCTAGCCACTTAATATTTGAACGCACGGGACAGATTATCCAATTGACACCCGGCATGCTCTGGGTCGATAGCCAACAGTAGCACTGGCGGGTTGCTAAGGTAGTCCTCATGTCAGCTTTCGGCCAGGAGAGGACGCGCCCTGACCATTCACAATGCGAGCTACTTCACCGGCCTTGCTTCGGGGAAGGACCATGTGCCGTCGATTGCGGCGGGTCGGGCTCTGTACAGCCGAACAGTGTAATTCCAACCCTTGACGATCGGCAGGCAATTAGGCGTGTCCCGGGTGCAGCCGCCGAACTGGATCTTGTAGGTCCCATCCTTTTCCGGCGTGGCGGTTAGGTTGTTGAGGGAATAGGCGTCAAGATCGTTCTTCTCGAAGAGCCCATCAGCGTTGTGCACGCTGATCGACCAGAAGCCGTCTACCGGGACATCGTTCACCTGCAGCGTGTGCACAGTTGTGCCGTCATTGGCGGGTGGATACACCAGGATGTACTTTGCCGCGTAAAGCGGGTTGCCGCCCCATCCAACCGCTGCCCCAATGAGATGTTGCACCGGGTCAACCTCGGTGCGATTGCCAAACGCTTTCTCAGTACCACCACCCTGAGCCGCAAGGATTTTCAGCGCGTTGCGGACGCCGTCTCTGGAGGCCGTGTCCCATTTAGGGATATGGAACGAGCCGTTTGTCTCCTGCTGAACTTTAATCCCATCCTGCGCCGCATGTGCGGCCGTGAGGTCCTGGCTATTGCCAGGGTCGGCGAGGGTGCGTGCGATCAGGTACATGTATCGCGTTCCGACGCTTGCCCGGTCGAAAGTAAACGTGCCGGGAGCGTAAACGACTTTGATTGTGTACTGATCTTCAGAAAGAACCTGTAGTGACTGGAAGCGCTTCCCCGAATCCGGGAGCTTGATGGTGACCGGTCCCGCGTCCAGATCGAACACGCCTTGAGAGTAGAGCGTGTCACGATTCATCCGAACGATTGATTGCTTTTCGATCGCAGGGGCACTCCGCACGTGCACGAGCTTCCCGAATGCGCCTTCCTCGACGGCCTTCGCCATGTACATGTCAGTCTCGGCCCGAACGAAGTTGTCAGGGGTCACCTTGATGGGCTGATCGCTTGTAGGTGCATGAGCCTGCGCAGAGATCGCGGCAAAGATGACTAGTGCTGAGCAGTCCATACAGATCCCCGATTCGAGTTCTGATCATTGTCGCCGGGAAGAACCCAGCCGCAATCTGAATAACTACCGCAGTGTTGTCAGTAGAACTACTGCTCCCGGCCGTGGCTGGGGCGCGCCACTCAATTCGGCCCAGAGGCTCAATGTGCCGATGTCTGCTTTCGGCCAGCAGCAGACACCATTGGCAACCGCCTACTTCAGCGCTTGCGATTCAGCCTCCCCTCGCCAAGCCGACGGGAAGTCTGCCCCCGAATCGCATCAACCCAATCAGCGCGTCAGAACCCACGACCAATTCACTAGCAAGCAGCAGCGCGTGTGACTACGCGAAGAGGACCTACCTCGCACAGCATCCGAACGAGTCGGTGGGTACTAACAGTAAGCGCTGAGCCCGCGAACCGCGATTTCGGCTGCATCTGTCTGGTTGATACGCAAAGTCCTTTGTCTGATAGCGGGCCTTTTGTTGTAACCAGGAAAGCCCGGCCGGCTGGTCGAATCACCAGCACCATCTAACAGCCGACGACCTCTCGGCTGGCAAATGGCTTCACCCCGCGGGCGATTCGATCAATTTCACGAGCAAGGGGGTACCTTCGCCTTGCTGGAATATATCCAGGCCAAGAATATAAGTGCACTCATCCCAATCGAAGAAGAGAGATAAGTATCCACTTAAATCACCAATACTTCCAGAACCATACCTTACAACATCATCCTCCGGCCAATCGGACAAGAAGAAAACGAATTTCTCAAAACCATCCACCTTGTCATCCATGACAAATTCTCGAAGTAAACCCAGCAACTTAGACTTTACGACACTAAAGCTCTCATCACCGGCAACAATGTCAACTCGCGCCAGCCAGAACCATCCAAACTTATCAAAGAGGCGCTCAATGCCAGGGCGCAACTCACCCCAAAACTCTTCGATCCCTGGCTTTATTACATCCCCCCACCCTCCATCAACGTCGGACGCTTCGCCGCGATTGCCGCCCCCGCTACCAAGCGCGATTCCAATCTGATACATACTACCTCCCGCCCCTTGATCTTACCTAGCTCTCTCATGCCTCTATTTGCGGGGGCTCTGTCCTGTCCATTCCCCCACCTGACATTACCACTCGGATCCACATTCCGGGAATTTCTTGGAGTAACACTTGGCCCATCAAATCCATGTCCATCCGTGCGATAGCGCCCGATGTCTTGGCCTCCTCCAGATACCGTAGGATTTCCACCAAATGCGTCTTTTACTTTCTAAATAATCCCCTTAAATGTTCTCTCACCCGGCTTTGGTGTTGCTCCAAGGCCTTTGAACACGAATCCACCAGCATGAACTGCCTCTGCACCTTGCCTCCCACCCGGAACTCTCGATAGCGCCACGCCGACAATTGCACCTTGAAAATCGCCATCTGCGATATCCAAGGCAGTCCCAAGGGGACTTCCAATTGCGTTTAGCACTCGCCTTGCCCCCCCTCCAAGCGCGGTCGAACTCCGCTTCAGTCATGCACTGTCCGGTGCTGGTGTAGAAGCGACCATTCGGATCTGCATATCGATATGGATTATTTGCAGCGTACCGGTATCGATTGAACATGCCCACCGGATCGCTCTCAGCGGTGACCTCGTCTATTGATAGAAAGACACCAAGCCGGGGGTCGTAATAACGCTGCTCCATGTAACTTAAAAAAGTCGCGCCATCTCGAACATGCCCAGTGAATCCAGGGCGATCAGCAGTTGCAACACCAATCGTCCTAGGGCATGGAAGCTGGATCTTAGGGTGGCTGGGTGCAGCTAACAAGCCAGCGTCTAGCCGGTCCCCGCGATCGCAAGCTCCCCCGGCACCCAGCCTTGCGGATCGTCGATGCCTCGTTGATCATCCTGTGCCCGCTCACTTCCGCGGGTTCGCCTGCACTACTTCGTACCTTTCACCGGATGTCCATCGCAGGCAGATCGGCCATCCCCTGAAAAATGCGCAAGACCCTGGATGCCCATACACGCATGGAATGCACAATGTCCCCCCTACCCCGTGCGTTGGCTGTCCTGCTGAGCGTGTGCCTGCCGGCGGCGGCGCAGGCCGAACCTGTTTTCTTTACCAGTCATGGCGATTTCTACCGGTCACTCGGCGGTGCCTTGTTTCCGGAATCGGGAACGTCGCTGGCCATGCCTTGCACGGAATCACCCCGGCACTGCATCTGGGTGACCTCCATGCACCAGGCGCTGCGCCGGTACGACCAACCGTTGTGGACCACGCCCGGCGATCTACCCATGACGCCGCCCAAGGGTGGAATCGATGTTGCCTTTGATGGCCAAGCGTTGATGGTGGGGACGCGGCGCTGGCCCCTGAGCCGTGCCGTGAGCCTGGCGTCATCGCACTGGCGCAGCGAGACGGCGATCGACCCGGAGAACCTGACGGCCGTAACGGCCTGGCAGCGCGGCACGTCGGTTTGCCTGGATATGCGCTATTCCAGCAGTGGCACAGCCGTCCGCTACACAGTGGTGCTGTTGTTGCATGGTGAGCGCCTGTACACGCTGCCACCGCTGTTTGCCACGTGTGCAGCCGTACGGGAGGCGCCCCATGGCGGCTTCAGCTATCCGAGCAACACCTACCTCGGTGCTGAGCAGGAACACCCTCGGACCGGCCTGCAAGTGGACTATGTGTTGTCCGATGGCAAGACACGCATTGCGCGCTACTTGCTGCGCTTTTCCGATCAGGGCAATCCCTACCGCTTTGAAGCAACACGCGGCGAATGACCGTGATGCCACTCACCGCATCACGGCGGTGCCGCTGGTGGCGGCGGCGAATCGGGTGTTCGCGGGGAAACCCCTAGCGGCGGCTGTTGGGCACACCACCCAGCCGCGCCAGCACGTCTTCCCGGCACGCATCCAGGATCTCGTCCGCCAGCGGCGAGTCGTCCGGGCAGGACCTGGACAACACCATCGCGCCGACAGCCTGGGCCATCAAGGCGATACGCCGCGCACGCGCCTGTTCGGACGTGAGGCCGTCTGACTGGCCTTCCGGGTAGGGGGATACGGCCAGCTGCGCCTCGATACCTGCCGCGAAGGCCGCCTTGACCGGATCCGGCTGACGCGCCGCGTCGGTGCACAGCGCTGACATGGTGCAACCCTGGCCTGGCGCGTCCCGATGCTGCCGGGAAAGGTAATGGCTCATGAAGCTCGCCAGGTCCATGTCGGCCGCGGCATCGGCCGATTTCGCCAGGCCGCAGCTCGCCGCCTCCGCCATCAGGTCGGCCTTGGAGCCGAAGTGCTTGTAGAAGCCGCCATGGGTAAAGCCGGCCGCCGCCATGAGGTCTGCCACGCCCACACCGTCGTAGCCCCGCTCCCTGAAAAGCGTGGAAGCGGTGTCGACGATGTGCGCCCGGTTGGCCTGCGCCTGTGCCTTGGTGACCTTCATGACTCGTTGTCTCTTGCCGCTCTTCCGCGATAGACCCGCACTTTACCACGGATAGATGACCATCATCATCAAACCATTGACATCTAAGATTATGGTCATCATCATTGCAGCACTTCCAGGCGACGCCACTGCCGGCCCGCCCGCGCCAACCCCTCAACGACCACGACCCCCCACCCGCCATGACGACCTCGACACTCTTCCAGCCCTACCCCCTTGGCCCGCTGACCCTGGCCAACCGCATCGTGATGGCACCGCTGACGCGCAACCGCGCCGGTGCCGGTCTGGTGCCCGGTCCGCTCGCCGCCACCTACTACGCCCAGCGCGCCTCGGCCGGCCTGATCATCACCGAGGCCACCCAGATCTCGGCGCAGGCCCAGGGCTACCAGGACACGCCGGGGCTGTACACGCAGGATCAGATCGATGGCTGGCGCAAGGTCACCGACGCCGTGCACGCGCGCGGCGGACGCATCTTCGTGCAGCTGTGGCACGTGGGCCGCATCTCCCACGTGGATCTGCAGCCCGGCAACGCCGCGCCCGTGTCCGCCTCGGCCATCCGGGCGCAGACCAAGACCTTCGTCCACAACGGCTTTGTCGATGTGTCCGAGCCGCGTGCACTGGAGATCGACGAACTACCGGCCATCGTCAACGACTTCCGTCAGGCCGCCGCCAATGCGATCGCCGCCGGGTTCGATGGCGTGGAACTCCACGGTGCCAACGGCTACCTGCTCGAACAGTTCATCAAGGACGGCGCCAACCAGCGCACCGACGCCTACGGCGGCTCGATCGAAAACCGTGCGCGCCTGCTGCTGGAAGTCACTGCGGCCGTGGCAGCCGAGATCGGCGCCGATCGCACCGGCGTGCGCCTCTCGCCGGTCTCGCCGGCCAACGCCATCGCGACCATCAGCGATCCGCAGCCGCAGTACGACTACATCGTCGATCAGCTCAGCGCGCTGGGCATCGTCTACCTGCATGTGGTCGAAGGCGCGACGGGCGGCCCGCGCGATGTCGCCCCGTTCGACTTCGACGGCCTGCGCCGCCGTTTCACCGGCACCTACCTGGCCAACAACGGTTATGACCTGGAACTGGCCAACGCGCATCTGGCCAGTGGCAAGGCCGACCTGTTCGCCTTCGGCCGTGCCTTCATCAGCAATCCGGATCTGGTCGAACGCCTGAAGACCGGCGCGCCCTTGAACGCCCTGAACCCGGCCACGTTGTATGGCGGCGGCGCGGAGGGCTACACCGACTACCCCGCCCTGACCGACACGCTCGCGCAGTAACTCCGTCGCCATCGCCGCGCTGCATCCCCGTTGCCCCATTACATTTCAAGAGACACACCATGAGCCTGCTTCCTGCTGTCCTCATCACCGGCGCCTCCAGCGGCATCGGCACCGTTTACGCCGAACGTTTCGCGCGCCGCGGCCACGATCTGGTACTGGTCGCGCGCGACACGGCGCGGCTGGACGCACTGGCCGCGCGCCTGCGCCACGACACCGGCGTTGCCATCGACGTACTTCCGGCCGACCTCACCCAGCGCGCCGACCTGGCCGCCGTTGAAACCCGCCTGCGCGACGATGCCCGCATCGGCATCCTGGTCAACAACGCGGGCATCGCCCAATCCGGTGGCTTCACCGAGCAGTCGGCCGACAGCATCGAACAACTGATCACGCTGAACACCCTCGCCCTGACCCGCCTTGCCGCTGCCGTTGCACCACGGCTGGCCAGCGCCGGCGAAGGCGCGATCGTCAACATTGGCTCGGTGGTCGGCCTGGCGCCGGAGTTCGGCATGTCCGTCTACGGTGCGACCAAGGCCTTCGTGCTGTTCCTGTCACAGGGACTGAGCCTGGAGCTGTCGCCCAAGGGCGTCTATGTGCAGGCCGTGCTGCCTGCGGCGACACGCACCGAGATCTGGGAGCGGGCCGGTATCGACATCAACACGCTGTCGGAGGTGATGGATGTCGGCGAGCTGGTGGATGCGGCACTGGTCGGCTTTGATCGCCGCGAGACCGTCACGATTCCACCGCTGCATGTGGCCGAACGCTGGGACACGCTGGACGCATCGCGTCAGGGCCTGCTCTCGGACATCCGGCAGGCGCAGGCGGCGGAACGCTATCGCCCCACTGAGTGAAACCCTGACCCCACAGGTACGCGACCATGACGCTTCCCAGCACGCCCCCCGACTCCAGACGTTCGTTCGAGAGTGCACCGACCCGCTCGCTGGAGGTCGATGGCACCCGGTTCGCATACCGCGAACTGGGGCCGCAGCACGGCATCCCGCTGGTCATGCTCAACCACTGGGGCGCGGTGCTGGACAACTTCGACCCGCGCATCGTGGATGGCCTGGCCAGCAGGCATCGCGTCATCGCCATCGACTACCGTGGCATTGGAGGATCAGGTGGCAAAGCACCGGTAACCGTCGCGGAAATGGCGAAGGACACGATCGCGCTGATTCGCACGATGGGCTTGGGCCGCGTCGATCTGCTTGGCTTTTCGCTCGGCGGCTTCGTTGCGCAGCAGGTGGTGCTGGACGCGCCTGACCTGGTGCGGCGGCTCATGCTGACCGGCACCGGGCCGGCGGGTGGCCACGGCATCGACCGGGTGGGCCGCGTGTCCTGGCCCTTGATCCTCAAGGGCCTGCTGACGCGGCGCGATCCCAAGTACTACCTGTTCTTCACCGCCAGCGCCCGCAGCCGACAGGCGGCCACCGCGTTCCTGCAACGGTTGAAGGAACGCACGAATGATCGCGACAGGCCAGCCTCACCCGGGGCGTTCCTGCGGCAACTGAAGGCGATCACCGCGTGGGGCAGGCAATCGCCCCAGGACCTGGGCGACATCCGTATCCCGGTACTGATCGCCAATGGGGACAGCGACATCATGGTCCCCACGCCCAACAGTGGGGATCTGGCCCACCGCATTCCCGATGCGACGCTGGTCCTCTACGACGACGCCGGTCATGGCGGGATCTTCCAGTATCACGGTGAGTTTGTACGGGACGCGCTGGCGTTCCTCGATAACTGATGCGCCCACCACGTTCCCCGCCCCGCAACCCGACGGCATCCCTCAACCAGAGACACACCGCCCATGAAAGCCTTCCTCATCGACCGTTATGGCAAAAAGGAGACCGGCCGCATCGGTGACGCGCCGCAGCCGCCTCTGCGCGATGACGATGTTCTCATCCGCGTGCACGCTGCCAGCGTGAATGCACTGGACACCAAGATCCGCACCGGGGAGTTCAAGCTGATCCTGCCTTATCGCCTGCCGCTGATTCTTGGCAACGATATGGCCGGTACGGTGGTAAGTGTCGGCGCCGGGGTGCACCACTTCAAACCCGGCGATGAGGTGTATGCCCGTCCCGACGATGATCGCATCGGCACGTTCGCCGAGTTCATTGCGGTCAATGCTGCCTCGGTGGCGCTCAAACCCGGCAACCTCACCATGGTGGAGGCCGCCTCGCTGCCCCTGGTCGCACTGACCGCATGGCAGGCGCTGGTCGAAACCGCCCAGCTCAAACCCGGGCAGAAGGTCTTCATCCAGGCCGGCTCCGGCGGTGTCGGGACGGTGGCGATCCAGCTGGCCAAACATCTGGGCGCCTTGGTGGCCACCACCACCAGTACCGCCAACGTCGCGTGGGTGAAGGATCTCGGCGCAGACGTCGTCATCGATTACAAACAGCAGGATTTCGCGACGGAACTGCGTGACTACGATGTGGTGCTCAACAGCCTTGGCAAGGATGAGCTGACCCGCTCGCTGCAGATCCTCAGGCCGGGCGGGCATCTGATCTCCATCTCGAGGCCACCCACGCCCGCGTTTGCCACTGCGCGCGGCTTGGCCTGGCCGCTCAAGCAGGTCATTCGCCTGCTCAGCCATGGCATCCGCAGCAAGGCCAGGCAGAAGGGCGTGACCTACACGTTCGTGTTCATGCGGGCCAGTGGGCAGCAGTTGGGTGAGATCACCTCGCTGGTGGAGGCTGGTGCGATCCGCCCGGTCATCGACAGGGTCTTTCCGTTCCAGGAGACCCAGAGCGCCTTGGCCCATGTCGAGAGTGGCCGGGCCAAGGGCAAGGTGGTGGTGGAGATGCGGTAGGTCGCAGGCGATCCAGAACCTCTTCTACCTGCGGTTAGCAGCGCTCCTGCTCCTGCGCACGTACCTCGTCCATCCCATAACCGCGCCCGATGTCCTCGAGATCGGATGCGCTGGGCGGCATATCGAGTTGATCGGCCAGCAGCCCGGGCAGGTCGGACGTGGTCGACAGGCCGCTGCGCCAGCGTGGGGACCAACGATCCAGCAGAACGCCGTACGCCGGCCCGGTCACGGCATCAACCAGACGACGGCAATCGCTACGCCACGGAGAGTGGGGATGGACATCCTTCTCATTGCAGGCGCGTCTCCTTGACGGTCCGATGGCAGGTTTCCCGCCGATTCTGATTCTCGCGACGATGGAATGTTATGTCACCGCGTTGATACGGCGGGATCTTAGAGCAACAACCTTTATCGCGGTGGGGCCAGGTCCACGGTACCAAGAATCTCCTTCGGGGTTCCAGACTCTCCATCACTCAGGATCAGTGTCAGGTTCCGCAGTCCCCCAAGGTCATCAAGCGGGTTACTCCCGAAGAACACGACATCTGCCTCCATGCCCCGCTCGATACGCCCTGTGCGGCTGCCGATGCCAAGCGCTTCCGCTGCATCCGACGTCGCCAGTCGCAGCACAGCCCACTGACTGATGCCCGCACGCCGGTGAAGCTCCAGCTCGCGGCTGTATGCCGGGCCTCCGCCATTCCCGTCAGTGCCCACCAGAATGGGTACGCCCGCAACATATAGCCTTCGAGCAAGTTCAAGCACCTTCGGCATCACTGCCCTCGCCTGCCGGTGGTCCTGCTCAGTCATGCGCGGCAGGAAAGACAACAGGGCCTCGAGGTTGGCCGGATGGACGTACATCCGGTCTTCGGCCGGAAGCACGCTGTCCAGACGATCACTGTTGTAAGCCAGCTCATTCACCCCCAGCGTCGTGCTTACTACTACGCCGCGCTGGGCCAGCTCGGCGAGCATCTCCTGTATGAGTTGGCCATCGAAGTCAGCCAGTTCAAACCAGCGGAAAAGATAGCGCGCGTCTGCGCCACGCTCTGCAAGGTAGGTGGCGCGCTGTTCGGGCTCAAGCAGCGCTGCACTGGTGGGCAGCGTATGTTCCAGGCCATCGATGCCGAGCCGCGCCGCCTGCGTCCAGCTGATGGCATCCAGATGAGCGATGGCCTTTAGACCGTTGCGGTGCGCCGCCTGGATGCCCAGGTTGAGTTCATCGGCATCCAGGCCGCTGTAGAGCTTGAAGTAGCGCATGCCCATCTCCGCCTGCCGTCGGGCCTCCGCGTCCCATGCGGCCTCCGAGCGCGGATAGGCGAACGCGCCACCGCCAAAGGGGGGAGGCTGGATGACCGAGCCGGCGTGAAGCGCCTCTGGACCACGCCAGGCGCCACTCCGGATCTGCGCGTCGTAGCGCGCGTTCGCCGCAGGATCGCCGCCGGGGTTGCGAACGGTGGTGACGCCAAAGGCAAGCGCGACTGCTGCGTTGTGCCGGGTGATCGCATCGACACTCGGGATGGTGATGACGTTGGCGCCATCGATCACTTCAATGCTGTGGGGGCCCGAAGTGATATGGGCATGTCCATCAATCAGCCCAGGCAAGGCGTAGTGTCCCGTCATATCCACGGCGCGCTGCGGGGCCCGGCCCTTCCACTCCCCCGTCCCGACGGCTGCTATCTTTCCGTGGGCAACAAGGATGTAGGCGTTGTCCACCACACGTTCCGCAGTGGGATCGAGCAGAGCGAAGCCGTGGTAGAGGACGCCCGTTGGTGCCAGGCTTCTCGTTGCATTGGATGCGCAGCCGACGAGGAATGCGCAGAACAGTGGAATTGCCATCCACCGCTGCACCTCCGCGACAGGTTGTCTCATCTTCGCCTTCATCATCGTGTCCTTGTCTGAGGGATTCGCCGGAACCTGCTCACCGTGAGCATTCCAGTCCCTTGGTAGTAACCTCCGCGGACCGGTTTCTTACTGCTCAATCAACTCAACACAGCGTGTAAGAAATCGTCTCCCCCCGACGACTGTGGGTGTGTAGCCCATGGAGACTCCGCCCTGATGCACCCCTTGTGGTCCGACGTCCAGCAGCATCTGCCCCTGATATGGCGGGCGGTGCGCGCCTACGAGCGGGACCCTGCCGCGCAGGAGGACCTGGTGCAGGAAGTGCTGCTGGCCGTCTGGCAGGGATTGCCGCGACTGCGTGACCCTGCCCGGCTTCGCGCCTACATGCTTCGCATCGCGCATAACCTTGGCGCCAGCCACGTACGCCAAGCCGTTCGCAACCCCGAACATCCGCGCGTGGATCCAGACGCCTTGGCGTTGATTGCCGATGCATCCTCCGCCCCCGGCGATGCGGATACGCAATGGCTGCTGGACGCGCTGCGATTGATTCCGCTACCCCAGCGCCAGGTACTCCTGCTGCAGCTGGAGGGCTTCGATTACAAAGAGATCGCCGGGATGCTCGGCATCAGTACCGACAACGTCGGCGTGCGGGCGCACCGTGCCCGCAAGGCACTACAGGATATCCACGATGGACATCAATGACGACGCGCTCCGCACGCTCTGGCAACGCCAACAACCTCCGTCAGACCTTGCCGACACGATGGCGCGAAAGGTCCGCAGGCACCATCGCCTTGAGAAGCTGCGCCGCGCCCTCGATGTCGCGGTGACGATCGGTGGCATCGCGCTGCTCAGCTGGCCTGCAGCCAGCGGCGGACTGTCACCTGGCCAATGGCTGCTGATCCCCTTTTTCTCGGTGTTCCTCATCACGAGCTGGAGCATTCTGCTGCGACAGGGGTACGATCAGCGGGTCGCCGCCCATCAGCCGATGTCGGTGTACGTGACGATCCGGAAAGTGCAGCTGCGCAACAGGCTGCGGCACCTGAGGCTGGCCCGAATGGCCTCCCTTGCGCTATGCGCCTACGCGCTGGTCAGTGTGGTCACCTGTTACCTGGTCGCAACCGCCGACTGGCAGCAGGCCGCCCTCCGCCTGGCAATGTGGGCCGTCCTCTGGGCCCTCGGAACCTGGTGGCTGGCCAAAAAGCAGCGGAGGGCTACGCGCCAGCAGTATCGCCAGATCGCGCGACTTGGCGGTAAGTGATGATGCGTCGCCCATGGCAATGAGCATGGGCTGATCGAAAGCCTCAAGAGCACCCATTGGGCACAACCGACCGACTGCCATTTCCGGGGGACAGCCCGCCATGGTGTGCAGGCCCCTGCTCGCACCCTCTGCATGCTGACCTGCACGGGCGCCCATTCACTGGATATCAGTGGTCCTGTGGAGGTGTTCGCGCTGGCCAGCCGCCAAGCAGGGGAAGACCGCACTGGCAGTGGCCTCGCCTGATCCCCATCTGCCGTGTGCAGACATGCCGGACGACACCGATACCCTGGATGCACTACGGCTTTGCCGAAACGACCTCCAAGCCTTTGACGTTCTGATTCCGACACGTCGAGTAGCCCACGGCCTTGCCAGACGTGAATGTGATCGAGCCAACCTGCTGCGCCAGTACGAGCGGCGCGTTGATCTTCGGGTACGCCGCCAGGACCTTTGCACCCTCATCCAGTACATCTGCGGAACCGGCGCCCATGTTGCTCAATACGTCACCAAGTGAAATTACACTGACCTTGCCGGGAGCGACGCGAAACACGGGCGCGCCTTCGGAATAGCAGTTCTCCATCACCACATTGCCTTGAAGATCGCTCCTCGCTGCATACGCATAGTCGCCTGGCACCACCGAATGAGCACCAAAACGCAGCGTCGTGGAGACGCTCTCGGGCTTCTTCAATTCATCGACAACGAACGTCCCCGCACCAGCGTCAAAAACAATGGAAAACCATTCGGACTGGAAGGTTGACGACTGCATGTCGACCCTGCTGAAAAGCAAGGTGTAGCTGCCCACGACCCGCTCGGGCAGCTTGTCCACGGCTACAACCACGAACGCACTGCCATCGCTGCCATCGAACGTCGTTTTCTGATCGACGGTGGCGCACCCGCTGAGGGATACGATCGAAATCAATGCAAGAACTGCGGTCCTCATGACGCCCCCTGATTCGTTCCGATGAAATGGATCAGCCCGGGGGGATTGTAAGCCACGACATCCTTGTCGGTCCGAAGCGGGACCGCTTTGGGCCAAGCTCAGAGGACGTCGGTCGATCTCCGCAACCCGGAATGATCAACCGTCGCCCAGCAGACGGCCCCCGCTCTGCCCCGATCAGCGCCAGCCGCGGTTGTGGTTGCGGCGGTCATGGTCCCAGCGACGCTGGTCGTGACGACGATCGTGGCGGCTGGTGCGCTCGTAACGATGGTCGCGGTCATAGCGGCGATCACGATCATGGCGATAGTCGCGGTTGTCCCGGCGATCCTTGGTGGTCACATTGCCGATCGCGCCGCCGGCCACAGCACCGCCTGCGGTCATCATCGGGTCGCCGTTGGACAGCACGTGCCCCGCGACGCCACCCACGACGGCACCCACCAGTGTGTTCTTGTCCTTGCGCGACAGCGCGGAGGCATCGCCTGCGGCGATGACGCCAGCGGTCAGAGCCAATGCCATGGCCAGGCCACGGAAGCTGAAAGCGGTTGAGGTGAGCATCGTTGGATCCTCCAAACGTATCGGTGTGGAATCGAATCTGGTGGCCGAAGATTGCCGGAACATTGCGCACCCGCGGATGAACCGCCCCCTGTTCAGTTTGGCGAAAGTACAGCTTGGCGGGGCCATGCCCTCGCGCCAAGCCGACGCCAGCGCCTCTACAGTGGCACGCGTGTCCCGCGCAACGGACGCACTCAATGACCGCTTCGGAGCCCGAGCCGCATGCACTCACCGATCCCCGCCCTCGCCCTCGCCGCCTCTCTTTCAGGCGTCTCGGTCACGGCGTGCGCTGCCCCTTCGCAACCGTCGCGCACCATTTTTACCGACGTTACCGCCACCCATGTTCCCACCGACGCGGACCTCCATGCACTGGATGCGGCGTTGCTGGATGCCGATGGCGATGGCGATCTGGATGTCGCGGTGGCGGTGGAGAATGGCGCCAACCGGCTCTATCTCAATGATGGCGCCGGCAAGCTCGCACATGCGTCCGATGCGTTCGGCGCGATCACCGGCGACAACGAGCATGTACGCGTGGCCGATGTTGATGGTGACGGTCATATCGATGTGCTGTTCATCGCTGAAGACACCGAGCAGCACAACCTGTTCCTGGGTGACGGCAAGGGTGGATTCGTACGGGTCAGCGAGCGCCTTCCTGCGATGAGCCAGGCCAACGGCGTCGCCATCGGCGATGTCAACGGCGATGGCCTGCCCGACATCGTGGTGGGCAACACGACGGAGGGCAAAGCCGGTGTGGCGCAACCGTTCCTCTGGCTCAATGACCGCGCGCGCCCGGGCTACTTCGTTGATGCCACTACCAGCCACCTGCCCGCGATCAACGTGCAGGCACAAGGCATTACCCTGGCCGATCTGGATGGCGATGGCGATCTGGACATGGCCATTGCCAGCCAGGATCCCGTCAACCGCCTGCTGATCAACGATGGCAGCGGCCGCTTCACCGATGCCACCGATCGCCTGGGAGCGCAGATTCCCACCGAGACGCGGGAAGTCCATGCGTTCGACGCGAACGGTGATGGGCGGCTGGACCTGGTCTTCTTCAACCTCACCAGCAACAACCAGGCCTGGGACAAGGATCCGCAGACGCGCCTGCTGATCAATCAAGGCGAGGCCCGTTTCAAGGATGACACCGCCGCACGTCTGCCCGCGCATCGTTTCTCCAGCTGGGGCGGGACGGTGGTGGATTTCAACGAGGATGGCCATCCGGACCTGGTCGTCAGCGCGATCGACGTGCCCGGTTTCGTACCGCTGCAGGTTCGCGCCTGGCAGAACGATGGCAAGGGCAACTTCACCGACGTCACTGCCTCGGTGATCCCCCGCACCACGGTGGGGCGCAGCTGGAGCATGGTGCGCGGTGATCTGGATGGGGATGGCAAGCCCGATCTGTTCATTGGCGGGTGGCAGTCGCAGGCCCGCCTGCTGCTGACCGGCAGCAGGATCGACGAGTAAGCCTGCGCAAACCGATGGCTTCACGCTGGCATTTGCTATCGTGCCCTCCGTCCATCCCTGCTTCCTTGGAATCCCATGCCCCGTACGTCCTCCACCGCCCCCTCTGCATCTAAGATCAACGCCAGCCTCGCAGCGGCGGTCGCGCGATCGGGAATGGATGAAAGCGCGCTGCTGCGGGCCGCCACGAAGGAGGCGTTCGAGCGCGCACTCGTGCTGCTTACCGCCTCCTACGCCGATTTCAGCCCGGAACAGCAGCGCAGGATCCGAGCAGCGGTAGGGAACGCGGGGTCGGCCAGTCCCACCCCGCGCGCCAAGCCGGCCAAGATTCCCCGCGAAGCACTGCCGCCGCGCTTCTGGCTGCCGCACAGCGGTGCGACCTGGTCCGGCCGCGGGCGCATCCCCGGTGCGTTCCTTGCGTGGGAGGGCACCGTGGCGCACACCGAATGGAAGAAGACGCACCCGGATCAGCGCTTCCCGTCCTACCCGGGCTGAGCAGGCACCGCGTTTGGCGACGCAGGGCGACTGATCGAAGCGACTATGATGGTCGCCATTGAACGAAGCAGTGGTTGCACATGAGTCGCGGAATCAAGATGCGCAAGGCCGTGGGGACGCACGGCACCCTGCACCGGTTGGTCGACCTGCAGAAGCGGCATGACGCGCAGCAGACCCTGCCCACGTTGCTCTGCGATGGCTGCGCCGTGCCGGTCCGATTCGTCCCCGCGCACGACAGGAGCGGTGCCGACGGCGCCTTTCCCGCCTCGGTTCCTGCGTACATCGCGTTGAACAAGGGGACTGAGCACCTGCCAGGGTGCCGCTACAACGCCCCCTCACATCTCCAGACCCTGCTCGCCAGCGGAACCGATCCCGAGTTCCTGCCCGCCTTGGGTGATGGCGCGTATGAGCTGCGACTGTTGATTCTCCAGCAGGCCCTGAAGCGCCGCAGCGCCGGACCGACCCTGCTCCCGGCCGACGCGCCACTCGACGGTTACCTGCGCACCCTCACCGACCTGCTGATCCTGCAGGCGATGTGCGAGGACGACGCGCTGCTGACCTCGCAATTGACCCTGCGCCTGGGCAAGAAGCGGGTCGACTGGGCGAATTTCCTTTACGGCCAGGACCGCTACGACGAAGCATGGGAACGGCTGGGCACGGCATCCAGCGAGCTGCCGCTGGCGCTGCTCGGGACGGTGCGGTCACATCGCACGCCGCAGCCCGGTGATCCCCATGGCGTCACCTTCCTCAACTGTGCTCCGAAGTATCAGCAGACCGGCGTGACCGACCGCAGGGACTTCTACGAAGTGAGCGTCGGGCACGCCGATGCGGCATGGCTGAAGTCCTTCCCGGTGGGCGCGGAGATCGTGATGTTCGGGCTGTGGCGCCAGGGCAGAAGCAGCACCGCCTCACGGCCGCACCCGACCGACCCGCGCCGGACCATCACCAGCATCACCCACAAGGTGGCACTGCGGCCGGTGGTTGCTGGACAATTGGTCTTGGTGGAATGAAAGACAAGCCCTACTGGTTTGTCGCGCGGTCCCATGGCTGGGGATGGGGCCTTCCGTGCGCCTGGCAGGGATGGGTGGTTTACGCCATCGCGTTCGCCCTTCTGGCGGCCGGGCCGTTCGTGTTCTCGCCCTTCAAAGAACCGGTGGCATTCCAGGTGTGCACGTGGACGGTCGTGGTAGCGCTCGTCCTGATCTGCTGGAAGAAAGGGGAACCGCCGAGCTGGCGCTGATAAAGGGGACACACAGCAAACGTATCGTTACATTTCAAATGCGAATGGTTCGTGATACGATTGTTAAGAGTTGTTGAAATTCCCCACACGGACGTCCCCAAGCCATCGCCAGCGGACCCCTTTTTCCCAGGAGTACTGCGTCGATGTTGCCCCCCTCTCCCCGTTCCCGCCGTTCCGTTGCCACCCTGACTGTCGCCATCGGCCTTGCTCTGGCGAGCCAAGCGCATGCAGATGCCTCCGCAGATGCCGCCTCGGCCAAGCAGATGGACACGGTCGTCGTCACCGCCACCGGCGCCCAGCAGTGGATCAAGGACGCCCCCGCCAGCATCAGCGTGATCACCCGCGAGGAGATCGAACGCAAGCCGGTCAGCAGCATCGGCCAACTGCTGAGCACCGTTCCCGGCGTGACCGGCGGCTACGCGCTGTCAGGCGCGCAGTCCAAGATCCGCCTGCGCGGCCTGCCCGAGCAGTACACCCTGATCCTCATCGACGGCCGCCGCCAGGGCAATTCCTCCGGCGTGAACTACCGCGATGACCTGGGTCCGCAGGATCTGAACTGGCTCTCGCCGGACATGATCGAGCGCATCGAGGTGGTCCGCGGGCCGATGTCCTCGTTGTACGGCTCGGATGCGATGGGCGGGGTGATCAACATCATCACCCGCAAGATCGCCGACGACTGGGGCGGCTCTGTCACCTTCAACTACAGCAAGCCCGATTCCCCGACCCGCGGCGATACCACCCAGATGGGCGCGCTGTTCAGTGGTCCGCTGACCGAGAACCTGGGCCTGCGCGTCGGTGCCAATGTCACCAACCGCGAATCGGATACCGGCCGCCGCCAGACGCCCGGCAACAAGGCCGAGAACGCCAACGCCCTGCTGAACTGGCGCGTCAACGATGACCACACCGTGGGCGTTGAAGCCTCGCGTGGCGAGCAGCGCAACAGCGGTGCCGGCGCGGTCGGTGCGTGGGGTCTGTCCAAGCTGGTGCAGACCGGCTACGTGGTCATGCACGATGGTCGCTACGGCGATGCCGCCACGTCCAAGACGACGCTGGTGCAGAACGATTACGAAGACAAGGGCAGCGTGGTCGGCAACCACTCCAAGGAGACGGTGTTCGATACCGCGTTCACCCGCAGCTTCCATTGGGGCTTCGAGCAGAGCCTGAATGTGGGTGGGCAGTGGAAGCGCGAAGAGTTGAAGAACGGCGACACCATCGGCACCGTGCCGGTCACCTGGACCGGTACCGGGCGGATCAGCCCGGTCAGTGAGGCCGACTCCTGGGCGCTGTTCGCCGAAGATCACATCACGCTGCACGAGCGCTTCATCCTGACCGTGGGCCTGCGTTGGGACAACACCGACAATTACGACGACAACCTGAGCCCGCGCGTCTACGGCGTCTGGCACCCGTCCGATGACTGGACTGTGCGCGGCGGTGTCTCGCAGGGCTTCCGCGCGCCCACCCTGAAGCAGGGCACCGCGGGCGCTGCGACCCAGTCCGGTGGCAACGGCTGCACCGCGTTGACCGTGGAAGGCTGGACCAACCGCTCGATCAGCGCCGATGGCACCACCGGCTGCTACATGGCCGGCAATCCGAACCTGGAACCGGAAACCAGCACAAACTACGAGCTGGGCGTCGGCTACGACAAGAACGGCTGGTCGGCCTCGGCCACCTACTTCCTGACCGACTTCGATGACAAGATCCAGCAGGTCCCGCTGCGTGACATCCCCGGCCAGACGACCAGCTTCGTCAACGGATTCTGGTGGACGGTCGCGCAGAACATCCAGAAGGCCCGCACCCGCGGCGTCGAAGCCAGTGTGACCGTGCCCCTGCATGAGCGACTGAACTGGGTCACCAACGCCACGCGCATGCTGGAATCGAAGAACCGCACCACCGGCGCCAGCCTGCTGGTGGTGCCCAAGCTGACCGCCAATACCTCGCTGGACTGGCAGGTGACCGATGCCTGGTCACTCAACCTGAGCGCGCAGCACATCGGCGAGCAGCTGGTGTCCTCCACCAGCGCCACGTTCGCCAAGGCGTACACCACCTGGGACCTGGTCACCGGCTACGACGTCAACGAGCACCTGACCGTGCGCGCGGGCGTGCTCAACCTCGGCGATGTCTCCACCATCGAGGAAGGCAACAACTACGACGGCGGCGCACGCACCTTCTTCGTGGGTGCCACGGCGCGGTTCTGACCGTGCCGGGTCGAGTGCAGACCTGAAGCAACGAAGGGCGGCGCGGACTTAACCGCGCCGCCCTTCTGCGTTGTGGAGCAGCGCGTCGTTGCGCGCCACCGTCCATGCCCGCAACCCCATCACGGCCAGGCCGACGAACACCAGATACAGCACCGCGGTCACGTGCAGTGACTTGACCATGTACATGCCGACGTAGACAACGTCGACCAGGATCCACAGCCACCATGCGGCCGTGTGACGCCGCGCCTGCCACCACTGGGCGACCAGGCTCAGCGCAGCCAGCATTGCATCCAGCCACGGCAGCGCTGCATTGGTGAGGAAGTGCATCGCCGCGCCGAGCGCGATGCCGAAGGCGACGCCGATGCCGAGGTCACGCCACATGGCCGCCCGCGCCAGCGGCATGATCGCGACCCGGCCATCGTCCTCCACCTGGCCACGCCAGCGCACCCAGCCGTAGACCAGGAAGCCACCGAACACGACCTGCAGCAACGTGTCCGAGTACAACCGTGCGTCGACAAAGACCAGTGCATACAGCGCGACCGAAATCAGCCCGACCGGCCAGGCGAGGGTCACCCGGCGCGTCATCAGCCACACGCCAAGCATGCTGACGATCGCGGCCGACCATTCCAGGAGTGCCGGGTTCATAGCGCGAACGTGACCGACAGCCGGGCCTGACGCGGTGCGCCCGGGAACAGGTAGTAGTCGCCCGAGCTGCTGCCGGTGTCACGCCAGTAGAAGCGGTTGAACAGGTTGTCCACCGAGAGGTTCCAGGTCACCGGATGCTCACCCACCTGATGTCTGAAGCGCAGGCCGGCATCCAACACGCTGTACGCCGGTGCGCTCACGCGGCCATCGGCGGTGGCCACGTTGGAGGCCGCGTAACGCCAGCCGCCGGTCAGCCCCAGGCCGGTCACGAACGGCAGCTGGTATTCGGCATGCACGGTCGCGCGCGTCCTGGGCACGTTGATCAGCTGGTGGCCTTCGTAGTCCGGCGTGCCGGCATCGCGGGCGCGGGCGCGCAGCACACTGGCGCTGGCGGTCAGCGACAGGCGCTCGGTGAGCTGGCCCTGCGCGGTGAGCTCCAGCCCGGTATGGGTCTGCTGCCCCTCC
The DNA here is from genome assembly GCF_026130205.1 of Stenotrophomonas sp. SRS1. Taxonomy (NCBI): domain Bacteria; kingdom Pseudomonadati; phylum Pseudomonadota; class Gammaproteobacteria; order Lysobacterales; family Lysobacteraceae; genus Stenotrophomonas; species Stenotrophomonas sp. SRS1. Next base: position 713,501 of record NZ_JAINFD010000001.1, read on the forward strand.
TGGACGAAGCTGTAGCCGGCATCACTGCCGTCCGGCTTGGCGTACTGGAACGGCTGCGAAGTGCGGAACAGAGCGGCACCCAACGTCAGCGCATCGCTGCGCACATACTTGACGCCCACTTCGGTCTGGCGCGACAGCACCGCGGGCAGGAACGTGCCTTCGTTGGAGGTCCAGAACGGCGCTTCCTGGCCGAGCGAAATGCCCCGCACGTAGCTGACATACGCGTTGACCTCGTCGGTCGCCTTCCAGACCAGCGCGGTCTGCGGCAGGAAGCGCGACAGGCGGCTGTGGCGCTCGGGGTTGCCACGCTTGTCGTAGGCACGCTCGTCCAGGCGGACAAAACGCCCGCCGGCCAGCCACTGCCACTCGCCGAAGCTCATGCGGTCCAGTGCGAACACCGCGGTCTGCGCGCTGTCCAGACGCCGCGCGGAGGGGCCCGGCATCAGCGGCGACGGTTCGAACTGCGGCACCTGCGCATCGTGGATGTTGGCGGTGCCCACGTACTCATTGACATTGCGTCGCTTGTCCACGGTGCGCTCGAAACGGTCCACACCCACACTCAGCTCGTGCCGGATATCGCCGGTGGCGAAACTGCCGCGCAGTTCGGCACGGAATTCCAGGTTGCGGCGGGTGTCGTCCGGGCTGCGGTAATCGTAGATGTCGTAGTCGCCGTTGGGCGCGAAGTAGTTGCCCGGCACGCTGCCATCGGCACAGCCGGCGGCGTAGTAGCAGCCGTAGGCGAAGGCGACGTTGTCGTCGATCACCGAGCGGCTGTAGCTGGCCGACACCCGCGATTGCCACGTCGGGCTGAAGTCGTAGGTATGCAGTGCAGTGAGGTTGGTGCTGTCGATGCCGACCGGCCGCTGCCAGGCCTGATAGCCCAGCATGTGCTTGCGGTCCACGCCGCGCGGCAACTCGGTGGCGCCCAGCAGCTGATAGCCCGAGGCTGAGCGCTGCGCGCTGGTCTGGTAGTTGGCATCCACCTCGAGCTTGCCGCGTTCGCCGATCAGCCAGTCGGTGGCCAGCGAGTAGAAGTTGCGGCGGCCGTCGGCATGGTCGATGTAGGAATCGGTGTCTTCCCATGCGGCATTGAAGCGCACGCCGAAGCGAGGCGACAGCCAGTGGCCGACATCCACGGCGGTGTAGCGGGAGCCTTCCGAATCGGTGCCGAGGGTGACGTTGCGGACCTCGGCCGTGCGCTTGCCCACGTAATTGATGATGCCGCCGGGCGCCATGACGCCCGCGGCGAGCCCTGCCTCACCCTTGAGGATCTCCACCGACTGGATGTTCTCCAGCGCCAGGCGCTGCTCGCCGGTGATGGCCAGCCCGTTGAAACGGTAGCCGGTACCGGTATCCAGCGGGAAGCCGCGGATCGCGATGTTCTGGTAGTAACCGACCGGCGCGTAGCTGTCGCCCAGCGAGGCATCGTTGCTGGCCAGTTCGGACAACGTGCGCACCTGGCGGCTGTCCAGCAGATCGCGATCCAGGACGTTCACCGAGGCCGGGGTGCTCTTCCAGTCACCCGCGCCGAAACTGCTGGTCTGCGTGGTGGTAGCTGCCGGCTGATGCGCCTGCACGCGCACGGCGGCGAGCTCGGTCGGCGAGCGCTCGGGCGCGTCCGCGAGATCGTTGGCATGAAGAGGCAGCGCGGCGCAGAGGGCGGCGGACAACAGCGTGGGGCGGAAGCAACGGTTCATTCGATTCGTCATCAGCTGGGGGAGACGAAGCGAAGGCACGCACGCGCACCGACCCATCACGGCGGTATGCCTGCTGCTCAAAGCTCCCTACGCCGGTGCAAACCGGATCAGGTTCCAAGGGACTCTCTCAGCCTGGTTTCACCAGGCACCCCCGCTTCTGTGACTATTTCACTACAAACCGTACGGATTTGCGAGCCTGCCCTCAGGCGGCGGCATGCAGCGCCTTCAGCAGGCCCTGCCCTGCCGGGGTGCTGAACCAGTCAGCATGCCCGAGCAGGAAGGTGTGGTAGGCCACGTCGGCATTGGCCGGCGAGTGCGTCACGCCCTCGAAGTACTCCACTTCCGACAGCGCGAAGTCGAGCTGGACGATAGGAAGCAGATCGGCCAGCAGGTGCACGCGCTCAGCACACAGCGGCACGATCTCGCGGTAGCCGGCCAGCAGGGCCAGCGCGATATCCACGCGCACGGCCGCCTCGCCGCTTTCCAGCGCCAGCCAGGCCACCGCGTTGCGTTCAATGGCGGTGGCCAGGTCGAACAAGGCACTGGTCGGTGACGCCAGGCCGACATCGAGCACGGTATCCACCACGTAACTCTCGCCGTCCGGACGCCAGAGCAGGTTGGACACATGCCAGTCGTTATGCGCCCAGAGGCGGGGTTCGGCCTGCAGCCGTTTGGCCAATCCGGCGTGCCACGGCAGCACCGCCCGCTGCAGATCGGCCTGCCAATCCTGGCGCGCGAGGTAGGCCGCCAAGCCCGGACGATCGTCGAGTCCGGCCTGAAGGGTGGCGATGGGATCAGCGGCGCGGATCAGATCATCGCGCGCGACCAGCAGATGGGTGTTGCGCTGGGGCGCGTGATGGCTGGCGGACGCATGATGCAGTCGCGCCAGCATCCGGCCGGCCTCGCGCGCCTGTGCGGCGTCGGTCAGCAACGTCCAGGACGGCGCATCGCGGTAGATGTCCTGGCCACGGCCTACGGTATGCAGCTCGTAGGTCCAGCCATCGTGTTCGACCGCGGTTGCGCCGTCCCGATCATGCAATACCTCGACCACGGGTACGCCCTGAGCGGCGAGGTGCTGGAGCAGGCGATGCTCTTCGGTCAGCCCGGCCGCGCTGCGTACGCTGCCATGGTGACGCTTGACGAACACCCTGCCCTGTTCGCTCTCGACAATGGCGGCGGCAGACATCGGCCGCGGGCTGTGCCACAGCACCTGGCTCGCTTCGCCCAGCTGCGGAAACCGGTCACGCAGCCAGGTGACCTCCCGGTCGGTGATGGCGGGCCAATCGGCGGCCACCTCATCGTTGTTGAGGCCTTGGACGCGGTGGGGGCTGTTGCTCATGGGATAACGGGTCGATGACGGCGAGAGGCACGCTGTCACCAGACAGTGGGCGCGGCGAGGATACCAAGCCGGGCCCACCGAGGGGAGCCAATCACTCCCTCAGGGCGTGCCGTTGCCCTGCTTCGTGGCGGCCTGCTTGGCCGGCAGCAGCCGCGGCTGCTCGGCATACCAGTCGCGGGCGCCGGCAAGGTGCCACTTGCGCTGCTCGCCCTGCAGCTCGATGCCGGCCCCCAGCACGCCCCAGCGCAGGTAGAGATCGCCGCGGCGCTTGCCATGACTCAGATCCAGCCGCGCCTGCAGGGACAGCCGCTCGTTCTCGGCCTGCAGATCCTCCACGATCAGCTCGCCACTGCGCCAGCGCAGTTGCCCACTGGCCTGCACCTCCCCGGAATCCAGCATCCCGAGCACCCAGCGCGGGTACTCGCTGCGCTGGGCGAACACGCCGAGCAATGGCCCGGCATCGCGCAGGCGCAGGTCGGCCAGGCCATCCACCTGGAACGGCGCGGCCGCATCGATGTGGCCACTGCGGATGGCCACCTTGCCCCACCAACGTCCGTCACTTTTTTCATCACCCACGTGGATGTTGCGCAGGTCCACGGTGGTGCCACCAAGATCAAACTGGCGGCTGTCGAAATCCGCACGCTGCAGACGCGCCCGCAGTTGCGCATCGCCGCGCATCGCGATGCCCGCCACACTGAGCCGGGCCCCGGTGCCGCGTAGATCGGCACTGCCCTTGCCTACCCGACCGGAGGCATCCAACGACACATCACCGCTGAGCAGACCGGTACCGCCGAGCAGGCGCACGTTGTCGTTGCCCAGATAACGGTTGTAGGCGGTGAGGTCGGGCACCCGCGCATCGGTGAAGCGCAGCTGGGCGCGCATACCATCACTCAATTCCTTCAACCGCGCATCGCCGCGCAGGGTCAGCGCCAGCTGGCGTCCATCGAACAGCACCGCCTTCGGCGCATTGGTGGGCGCAGCCTGGAAGCGCGGGATCTGCACCTTCAGTTCTGCCTGCGGTGGTTCGCCCTCCACGATCCGGCCCTGTGCGTGGGCGTCGCCGCGCATCCTGACCCCTGCAACCTCGGCCACGGCAGCCACCTGCGGGATATCCACCGTGCTGCCCGGCGCCAGTTGACCATCGGCGAGGATGACGTCTGCCTTGAGCAGCCCACCGCCATCAAGGTGGAACCACGGCTTTTTCACGAACAGATCGCTGATCCAGTTGAGCGACTGGAACTGCCAGGCGCCCTGCACTTTGCCAGACAGCCGTGGAAGCAGCTCGGCCGGCGCCTGGAACGGAATCTTCCGGCCGGTCACGCGCAGATCGGCATTGAGTTCGCTGCCCGTTTCCGGGTCACGCGGGAGCCGGGCCTGGACGCGCATGTCCTGCGCCACGTCCAGTTGCAGCGACAGCAGGCCACGGTCATCGGCGTGCACGCCGGCATGCAGGGGCAGCCGCCAGACCAGCCGGCTGCCCGGTCGCAGCGCGCCCTCTTCCAGGGTCACGTCCGCGGTGAGGCGGGCATTGGAGACCGCACTGCCCACTTTGACGTGCGGGCCACCGGTGTCGATGCGCAGGCCTTGGCTGCGGGCATCGATCTGCAGCTGCGCCCAGGTGATGCCAAGTTTCTGCAGTCCCGGCGCGTCGTCACGATAGTGCCGCGGGAAGTGGAAGCGCGCGGCGATATGGGCATCGTCCAGCACGTTGACCCCGTCGAAACTGACCTGGGCATCATCGAAGCCTGCCGTGGAATCGAACAGCTCCGACGGCCCGCCCTTGAGCTGCTTGAGGAAACCGACATTGCCGCGCCCTTGACCGACGATCAGCAACTTGCCGAAGCGCCCACTGCGGATGGTGTCGCTGTGGATCGCATCGAACCGCAGCGTCCAGCCACGGTCACCCCGCGGCGGCGGGGGAATGGCCTTTTCAACCCGCTCGACCTCGGCTTCAACCCCCGTGGCATCAATGCGCGGAATGCGCACTTCCTTGCGCAACAGCGCCGGCAGATCGATCCAGGCACTCGCCCGGTCGGCACGGAACACATACTGCGTGCGATTGGCCTGGCCGCGCATGCGGATGTTCCAGACCACGGCCTGCCCGGGCAGCAGGGTCAGCGCCGGCCCGGTCTGCATGGTGAACTTTTCAGGTTTGCGGTTGGTGACCGCATCGAACAGCGGCGTATTGAGGAACACATTGCCCGCCAGCAGGTACAGCGCATACAGCGCCAGCAGCGACAGCAACGCCACGCGCCACGGCCGGGGCCAGCGCTGCACGCGCTCGGGAATCAGGGGCATGTGGGTCCGCAACAGGAAGCAGGATGACGGCCCACTATCGGCAAAATGCAGCCGTGATCGCGTGAAGGCGTGCTACGGAAGCTTCGCGATCACCTTGATCTCCACGTCGAATCCATACAGCCAGGTCACGCCGATACCGGTGAGCGTGGGATACGGCGCCTCGCCCCAGTACTCCGGAACGACGGCCCACACCCGCTCGAAGATCTGCTCGGGATTGACCAGGAACACGGTCACGTCGACGACATCATCGAACGTGCACCCGGCCGCGCCAAGCACCGCATTGAGGTTGTCGAACGCACGCCGTACCTGCGCCTCCAGCTCGGGCTCGGGCGAACCATCTTCGCGGCTACCAACCTGCCCGGACACGAACAGGAAGCCATTGGACCGTACTGCCGGCGAGTAGCGGTTGCGCTCGTACAGGGCCTGGCGGCCCGGCGGGAAAACGACGTCACGTGTTGCCATGGTCAACCTCTGCCCTGGGCCGATGAACGGCTCGTCATGAATGAAACGCCACAGTAGACCGCCATGGGCACCTGATAAACGCGGCCGCCCCGCCAACATTGTTTGTAGAATCCAAACAATCAGCCCCCGTGGAATGCAGATGGACCGGTTCGACGCAATGCAGGCCTTCGCCAGGGTGGTGGAAACCGGCAGCTTCACCAAGGCCGCCGACACGCTGCAGATGAGCCGCACGACGGTCACGCAGCTGGTACAGCACCTGGAGGCCCGGCTGCGGGTGCGCCTGTTGAACCGCACCACCCGGCAGGTGAATGTCACCGCCGATGGCGCGGCCTACTACGCACGGGTGATCCGGCTGCTGGCCGACATCGACGACGCTGAAACCAGCCTGTCCACTGCGGCGGCGGCGCCTCGCGGGCGCCTGCGGGTGGACGTGCCCGCCCCATTCGCGCGGCTGGTGCTGGTGCCGGCCCTGCCCGACTTCCTTGCCCGCTATCCGGAGATCCAGCTCGATCTGGGCGTCAGCGATCGCCACGTGGACCTGATCGACGAGAACGTGGACTGCGTGATCCGGGGTGGACAGATCACCGATCAATCGCTGGTCGCCCGCCATATCGGCGATCTGCAGGCCGGCATCCACGCCTCGCCTGCCTACCTGCAGCAGGCGGGCATCCCCGCGCATCCGCAGGACCTGGAGCAGCCCCCGCATCGCGTGGTCGGCTACCTGCGCTCGCGCAGTGGCACGGTTCTGCCCTACACCCTCCAGCGCGGCGACGAACAGGTCACCGTGAAGGGGCACCGCCTGCTCGCGGTCGATGATGGCAACGCGTATCTCGCCGCGGGCGTGGCGGGCCTGGGCGCGCTGTGGCTCCCCGACTACATGGCCGCCCCGCATGTGGCCGCGGGCGAGCTGGTCCGACTGTTCCCGGAGTGGCGCATCGATGCGATGCCGCTGCACCTTGCGTTTCCCCCGAACCGGCATGTCAGCGCCAAGCTTCGGGTCTTCATCGACTGGGTCGCGGCACTGGTGGAGCAGCGCATGCCGCGTATGCGTCCGTAAGCGCGGACGGCGAACGGCACTCGCCGCGCCCCCTGCTACCGGCCACGCGTTGGCGTCTGTGACTCCAGCGCAACCGCACGATCATCGGGTGTTTTCTTCAGCGGCGCGATGACCAGTGTGTCGCCCCTGCACACATCCACATCGCGGTAGACCACCCGTCGTCCGTTGCGGAACGCCACGCGAAGGTCGAACCGGCAGCCTTCGTCGGCCAGGCGGATCATGGTGCTGCCGCCGCCACCCGCAAGAATATCGATCGACCGCGGCGCAAACGCTTCCGTGCCAGCTGGCGCGACATCGACGGTCACCACGCTGTCGTGCGCCCGGTTGAGCAGACCCAAGTAACGCGCCTGTCCGCCGTGGGCGGCACCGGCGAGCAGCAACGAAACGAGCAGAAGGGGGCGGATCAGGATCATGGCGGTGCTCCAGGCAGGTGATGGACACCCGCATCACGCGCCCGCCGGCCGGATCGGCCAACCGATCCGGGACGAATCGTCGCCACGACCAGGCCAATCGTAATGGGCCGTCATGGCGCTTCCCGCCCTCCCGCCGCCTGCCTAAGATGAGCGTCGCCAGAGATGCCTGGCCCGGAATCGACCATGTACATTCGCCTCGGCAGCACCCGGATCCGCCTGTCCCGCTACCTCGCCCTGTGGACGGCGGTGGCCGTGGTGTTCGCCCTGCAGACCTCGATCAACGCCGGCCTGCCGAACAGCCAACAACCCCTCTGGGATCTCCTGCGCTGGTCGCTGATCCAGTGGTACACCTGGGCTGCCCTGGCACCCACGGTCTTCCGCCTCGCCGAGCGCTTTCCGGTACGCGGCAGCGGGCGCCTGCACGGGCTCGGCGCACAGGTGGTGGCCAGCGTCGGCATGACGTTCATCGCCATGGTCGTGGGCGCGATGGTCTCCACCTTGTTCGAGCCGAGCGGTTTCTTCGAGCAGCTGGGTTACTTCCTGGAGCAGCACTTCGCCATCGGGCTGCTGACCTACTGGACCCTGTTCGCGATCCAGCAGGCCATCCATTTCCACGCCGAGAAGGCCCGCCGTGAACTGGAGGCGAGCCACCTGGCCACCGAGCTGGCGCAGTCGCGTCTGCTCTCGCTGAAGTCCCAGCTGCAGCCGCACTTTCTGTTCAACACCCTGCACGCGATCATTACCCTGCTCGACGAGGACAAGGTCTCGGCAGAAGACATGCTGTTGCGCCTGAGCGACCTGCTGCGCGCGTTCCTGGAAGACTACGACGGCCAGGAAATCAGCCTGCGCCAGGAACTGGACCTGATCGAGCTGTACCTGGGCATCCAGCGCACCCGCTTCAAGGATCGGCTCACCACCCGCACGTACATCGCTCCGGACACGCTGGACTGCGCGGTGCCCAGCCTGATCCTGCAGCCGCTGGTGGAGAACGCGCTGCGCCATGGCATCGGCCAGCGCGTGGGCAGCGACACGATCGAGATCGAGGCCCGCCGCGATGGCGACACGCTGTGCATCGAAGTGCGCAACCGCAACAGCACCCTTTCGGCCGAACCAACGGCATCGGCCGGGCACGGCATCGGCATGTCCAATACACGCCTGCGCCTGAAGGAACTGTACGGCGATGCCGCCGATGTCCGGCTGGACATGCTCTGGCCAGAGGGCGTGGCCTGCCGCATCCGCGTGCCGTTCCGTGAACTGGACAGTGCCGACGAGGCACCCGAATTCACCCCGGGTACAACGCCGGGGATCGCGCCGGCATGAGCCTGACCGTGCTGGTGGTCGATGATGAGCCGATCGCCCGGCATGCGATCGTGCGGTTGCTGCGCGATGATCCCGAGATCGACATCGTCGGCGAATGCGGCGATGGCATCTCGGCGGTCGGCGCGATCCGCAGCCACTCACCGGACCTGGTGTTCCTGGACATCCAGATGCCCGCGATCAACGGCATGGACGTGGTGGCCACAATCGGCGCGGCGCGAATGCCGGCCACCGTGTTCGTCACCGCGTACGAGCAGTACGCAGTGAAGGCCTTCGAGGCCAATGCAGTGGACTATCTGGTCAAGCCGTTCAGCCGGGAGCGCTTTGCCGCCACGCTGCAGCGGGCGAAGGCGCGGCTGTCGGCGGCGAGCGGCGTGGGCGCACAGGCCTCGGCGCAGATCCTGCAGGCGCTGGATGCACTGCGCCAGCGGGACGACTACCTGCAGCGCATCCCGGTGCGGGTCGATGAGCATGTGGTGCTGGTGGCGGTGGAGGACATCGTCTGGATCAAGGCGGCACGCAACACGGTCGAGATCCACCTGGTCGACCGCATGCACGAGCTGCGCGAGACCATGACCACTCTCGCTGCCCGGCTGGATCCGCGGCATTTCGCGCGCGTGCATCGCTCGGCGATCGTCAACGTGCGCCGGGTCAAGGCGATCCATCCGTGGTTCAACGGTCACCACGTGGTGACCATGGACACCGGCCAGCAGCTGCGCATGAGCCGCTATCAGAACGAGGCGTTCCTCAAACTGGTGTCCACGCGCAGCGAATGAGGTCGCCGAGCCAGGTCCGGTGGCCGCGTCAGCGCACCACGCGCTCGTCTGCCCGCAACGTTAGTACGTCGACGCCATCGGCAGTCACCAGCACCGTATGCTCGGCCTGCGCCGACAGTTTCCCGTCGCGGGTGGTCACGGTCCAGCCGTCGTCACTCATGTCGATGGCGGCGCGGCCCTGGTTGATCATCGGCTCGATGGTGAAGGTCATGCCCTCCTCCAGCTCCAGCCCGTCGCCGCGGCGCCCGTAATGCAGCACCTGCGGTTCTTCGTGCATCTCCTGGCCGATGCCATGGCCGCAGAATTCGCGGACCACGCTGTAGCCATGCGCCTTGGCATGCTGCTGGATCGCAAAACCGATGTCGCCCAGCGTCGCCCCTGGGCGCACCACGCCGATCCCCTTCCACATCGCCTCGCGGGTCACACGCACCAGCCGCTTGGCCGCGTAGTCCACCTCGCCGATCAGATAGGTCTTGCTGGAGTCGGCGATGTAACCGTCCTTCTCCAGCGTGATGTCCAGATTGACGATGCTGCCGCTGCGCAGGATCACATCCGGTGAGGGCACGCCATGGCAGACCACGTTGTCGATGGAGGAATTGAGCACGTAGGCAAAGCCGTACTGGCCCTTGCTCGCCGGGCGCGCGTGCAGCTGATCGACGATGAAACGCTCGACCCAATCGTTCACCTGCAGCGTGCTCATGCCCTCCAGCGGCAGCTCGTCCAGCGCTTCGAACACCTGTGCCAGCAGGCGTCCCGATGCGCGCATCAGTGCCTGTTCTTCAGCGGTCTTGATCATGCCTCGGCCACCCGCAACGCGCCCGGTTCGACCCCGGCGGCACGCAGTTCACGGCTGACGATCTCCTGGTAGCTCATACCCGGATTCATTTCACACAGCATGCCGATCTTGATCCAGAACCCCGCCTGGGCATTGATCGAGCGGCCCGAGACGCCGCTGGCGCGGCGCAGGTTGTCGTGCAGTTCGTCGTCGATGTTGACGATACCCATGGGCGAGCCCTCTGAAGTGATATACACATCATATATGTTTCGTATATCACATGAGAAGGCCCGACCCGGATCGCTCAGCCGGTGTACGCCGTCGCCGCGATCTCGAACAGCATGCCCTCCAGCGCCAGCCGCGGCACCGGGATGAGCGTGCAGGTCGGCGCACGGCCCAAGGGCCAGCGGCGGCCGATCTGATCAGAGAGGATGCCGAGCCGGTCCTGATCGTGATCCACCACCAGCACGGTCAGCGTGGCCACGTCGGCCAGGGTGGCACCGGCCGACGCCAGCGCCAGGCTCAGGTTGTCCAGCGCCTGGACGACCTGCGCCTCGAAGCGCGGCGACAACGCGCCATCGGCGGTCTCCCCGCCCTGCCCGGCGATGTGGATCACGCGGGCGGGCAGCCGCACCACGGCAACGTGGGAATAGCCGTTCGCGGTCGGGTCGTACAGCCCGGACGGATTGATGAAACCAAACAGGCCAGCAGGCGCAACAGGGGTATCGGTCAACATAGGGGAGGCGTCGTCGGGGAGTGAGTGCGCAGTCTCCGGCCTCAACTGCGGTTGAGGTCAACGGCGCGCACTGCAACGCTGCGATGCGCCGTCGCATTGCCCGTGCAGAGCTGCCAGAATCGCGACCGGGCAGCCGGAGAACCGCATGAGCGACAAGGACGTGGCATTGGCCGGGTTTTCGGACCGGGAAAGCGCGTGGGCACAGGAATCCAGGGATCTGGGCCGACAACTGCTGACGATCTATGCCGGCACGAGCGAGGTCACCCCGAACGCGCTGGACACGGCCTTCCGGCGTTGGAAGGCCGACGATGTCGCCCAGCGCCCTGCCGACAACGTCGTGGCGTGCGGCCTGGGCATCCTCTTCGGTGATTACGTGATTGCCCATCGCGGCGGCGATTGGCGCATGCAGACCGACGCCTACGGCACCGACCCGGTGGTGGTCGGCCCCGCCAAGCTCACGCTGTTCCCGGTGGCTTCGGTCTCCAAGCGGATGGCCCCGGACAACGGGGACATCGCCTTCTTCGAGCCCATCTGGGCCAGCCTGCCCCCGGCCCACCTGCCCGACCCCGCGCCGCCCGCACCCTGGTGGCGCCGCCTGTTGGGGCGACCCTGAGTCCCGTCCCCGGCCTCAGGTCCAGGCCGGATCGGCCGTGAAATCGATGGTCAGCCAGAACTCGCTGCCGCGCGCATCCAATCGCTCGGCGATCTCGTCGCGCATCGCGTCCACGTTGCCGATGGTGCCGATCACCGTTTCCGGACGGGTCAGGATGTGGATTTCCACGAACCGCATGCGGCCCATCTTGGCCACGTGGCTGGTGAAATCCAGATAGCCGTGCTCGGCGACGAAGTCCTTCATCACCGCCTGCACGCGCGCATCCAGCGTATCCGGCGCCACCTGCAGCACTTCGCGCATGGCCTTCCAGGCGCTGCGCAGCGGTACCGGCAGCACCGCGACACTGATTGCGGCCAGCACCAGTGGATCCAGGTAGGGAATCCAGTGGGCGTGCTCGCCACCGCGCAGCAGCAGCGCGATCGCGAACGCCAACACCACGGCCAGGCTCATCAGCCCGCTGAGCAGCCAGGCGCGCACGTCCAGCCACAGCAGCGCCGAATGCAGCTGCATCGCACGGGTACGCACGAACGCCGCCATGGCCAGGTTGCTCGCGCACAGTACGGCGGCCCACAGCAGCGCAGGCCCAGCCTTGACCTCATGACCCCCGGTGGTCAGCCCGATCACCGAGTTGGCCAACGCATAGATGCAGGCCAGCGACAGGATCGCGCCGCCGAGCGCCTCCACCATCGGCTCCAGGTGCCAGTACCCATACTGGAAGCGCGGGCTTTCTTCCCGCGCCACCAGCCGCAGCACCGACAGCGCCACCAGGGTCAGCGCCACATCCACCAGGCTGTAGACGCCGTCGAACAGGATGGCCTGCGATCCCACCAACAGGCCGCCGATGAAGCCGATGGCGCTGACCGCCATCGTCACCCCGATGGAGAATGTGAGGACCCGCTGCTCGCGTGCTGTATCCATCGCTGGCCGAAGGTCCTCCGCGCAGGCGTCAGACCTTCAGCACCTCCACCTTGTAGCTCGGCGCGTCGCCGTCGGTGTCGATGATAAGCCCGTGCACATCCGACTCGAAGCCCGGGAAGCGCGCGTTCTGCTCGCGGGCGATCCGCAGCGACTGGATGATCGGCTCATCGCTGGCGCCGAAGCGCTCACCCGGCATGATGGTCGGAATGCCAGGCGGATACGGCACCAGCATGGTGCCGGCAATACGACCGCTGATCTGCTCGATATCGACCCGCTCGATCTGGCCGCGCACCAGGTGGTCGTAAGCCTCGGCCGGGGTCATCACCGGTTCGGGCAGATCCACGTACATCGCGCGCATCACCTGGGCCACGCCGAACTCATCGTTGAAGGCATGCAGCGCATCGCACAGATCGCGCAGGCCCCAGCCGGCGTAGGCGATCGGGAACTCGGCGGCGAGCTGCGGCAATGCGCGGGTCAGCGGCGCGTTGCTGTCGTAGAGCTCCTTGAAGGCCATCAACTCGGTGACCAGGGTGCTCCACTTGCCCTTGGTGATGCCCATCGAGAACAGGAACAGCACCGAATAGAGGTTGGTCTTCTCCACCGTGATGCCACGAGTCCACAGGAACTTGCTCAGTACCGCAGCCGGAATGCCGCGCTGGCCCATCTCGCCGTCCATCGACAGCCCCGGCGTGAGCAGGGTCACCTTGATCGGATCGATCAGCACGTAATCATCGACCAGGCCATCAAAGCCGTGCCAGTGCGCGCCCGGCTGCAGGTACCACTCGCTTCGCTTGGCCACCATCGGGGCCGGCGCATCGCCCTTGGCCAGCGAGCGCTCCAGCTTGTCCGGCTGCCAGACGCTGAACCACCAATCGTCGCGACCCAGATCCTCGCGCACGTGCAGCATCGCGCGGCGGAAGGCGATCGCTTCGTCATGCATCTCCTGCACCAGCGACTCACCGGCCGCCCCTTCCATCATCTTCGAGGCTACATCGCACGCGGCGATCACCCCGTAATGCGGGCTGGTCGTGGTGTGCATCATGAAGGCTTCGTTGAAGCGCTCCGCATCGAGCTCACGGGAGGCCGCATTGCGCACGTGGATCATCGAGGCCTGCGAGAAGGCGGCCAGCAGCTTGTGGGTGGAGTGCGTGGTGAAGATGATCGCATCCTGCTCGCGCGGCTTGCCCTTGGCCATGCCGTAATGGTTCTCGTAGAACGGATGGAACGCGGCGTAGGCATACCAGGCTTCGTCGAAATGCAGGAAGTCGACCGCGCTGCCGATCTCCTCGGCGATTTTCTCCGCGTTGTAGCAGAGCCCGTCGTAGGTCGAGTTGGTCACCACCGCGATGCGCGGCTTTGACCCGGCCTTGTACGCCTTGCTGGCCAGCGGGTTGGCGGCGATGGCCTGCTGCAGCGACGCGGGGGTGAACTGATCCAGGCTGATCGGGCCGATGATGCCGTGCGCGTTGCGGCTCGGAGTGAAGTACACCGGGATGCCGCCGGTCATGATCAGCGAGTGCAGCAGCGACTTGTGGCAGTTGCGGTCGACGAACACCACATCGCCCCGCCCCACGGTCCCGTGCCAGACGATCTTGTTGGCGGTGGAGGTGCCGTTGGTGACGAAGAAGGTATGGTCGGCGCCGAAGTTGCGCGCCGCCTCGTTCTCGGCCTCCTTGATCGGGCCGGTGTGATCGAGCAGTGAACCGAGCTCCGGCACCGAGATCGACAGATCGCTGCGCAGCGTGTTCTCACCGTAGAACTGGTGGAACGCACGCCCGACCGGCGACTTGGTGAACGCTACGCCGCCGGCATGCCCCGGCGTGTGCCAGGAGTAGTTGGACTCGGCCGTGTGGTGGATCAGGGCCTTGAAGAACGGTGGCAGCAGATTGGCCATGTAGTCTTCGGCCGCACGCATCACCTGGCGAGAGATGAAGCTCTTGGTGTCTTCGAACAGGAAGATGTAGCCGTGCACGAATTTCAGCAGCTTGCTCGGCACCTTCTCGATGGTGCGCCGTTCGCCGTACAGAAAGACCGGCAGGTTGGCGCGCCGGGCCGTCTGCTCACGCAGGAAGCCCAGCAGCCGCTGGAACTGCTCGGGATTTTCCTCGGTGCCATCGATGGAGATCAGCACCGCCGAGGCCGCCACATAGGTGCGCGCACCGGCCTGCGCATCGGCCAGGGTCAGGCCGCATAGGACGCGCTGGCCGTTCTTGCGCAACTCGTCCACCAGCGCACGGATCAGGATGCCGCCGATGCGCGGGGATTCGTAGTCGTCGTCGATGACGATGATCGGGTAATCAAGGGACTTGAAGTACACGGGGATTCTCCTGGGGGAAGATCACGAAAGCGTCGTGCGGACGGCGGCGTCAAGCGCGGGCAGCTGGCCGCGCTGGCGGCGACGCTTCTCGCTGAAGAACGGATAGAACACCGTGATGAACAACACGAACAGGAAGGCGTACTGCACGATGTTGCCGGCCGAGCCGAAGATCGCCCACAGGCAGTACACGACGGTGACACTGGTCAGCAGCCAGAACGCGCCGGTATGGACCAGCGTGTGCGAGCGCTCCACCACGAAATAGCAGGCCACGCAGGAGTAGATGTACGGCAGCAGGGTCAACACCACCGCCGCGGAGGTGATCACATCGAACTGGGCCGAGGCGGTCTTGGACGTGGAGGTGACCAGCACCGCCAGGGTCATCAGTACCGCCACGATCAGCACGCCCTTGACCGGCACATCGTTCTTGTTGGTCTTGCTGAAGATGCTGGGGAACAGGCCGTCATCCGAGGCCGCCTTGGCACTCTGCGCGGTCAGCAGGATCCAGCCACCGAGCGAGCCGGCCGCCCCCACGAAGGCGCACAGACTCACCAGCGCCCCGCCCCAGCCGCCCACCGCATTGGCCGCCGCCAGCGCGAACGGCGCATCGGACACCTGCAGGTCGCCATTGGGCACCATGCCCATGATCACCGAGGAGCTGGCGATGTAGGCGATCGCGGCCAGGAACACGCCGGCCAGCGTCGCGCGGGCCACGTTCTTCTCCGGGTTCTCGACCACACCCGCGGTCACCGACGCCGATTCCACGCCAATGAACGCCCACAGCGTCAACGCCGCTGCACTGGAAATCGCGCCGAAATTGGATTCACCGGAGACGTTGTAGGCCCCCTTGAAAATGGTCGGATCAAAGAAGAACCAGCCGAAGATCGCGATACCCAGGATCGGCACCAGCGCGAAGCTGGTGGTCACCGTCTGCAGCTTGCTGACGAACGACGGGCCGATGACGTTGGCGAAGCTCAGCGCCCACACCAGCGCCAGCACCGCGATGCAGCGCGGGAGTGGTTCGGACAGGATCGGGAAGAAGTAGCTGAAGTAGCCCACCGCTGCGATCGGGATGGCGACATTGCCGATCCAGTTGGCGAACCAGTAGACGGCGTTGGTCTGGAAGCCCATGTAGGGTCCGAACCAGTCACGCGCATGGGCATACGGTCCACCGGCCTTGGGCGCCAGTTTGCCGAGCTTGGCGAACACGAAGGCCAGCAGCAGCGCACCGGCGGTGGTGATCAGCCAGCCCCAGATCGAGGCGGTGCCGATCTTGGCCAGGCTGGAGGGCAGCAGGAACACCCCCGACCCCATCATGTTGCCGGCCACCAGGAAGGTGGCGCCGACGACCCCGATTTTCTTTGCTTGTGCCATGACGCTTGCTCCTTTGCCAGGCAGGGACCCGGTCATGCCGGGCGGATGGAGTTACTTGATGAAGTTGTATTGCAGGCTGCCCTGCAGCCGCATCGTGTCGCCGCGTTGCCCGCTTTGCTCTTCCAGTTGTCCGTAAAGCAGTTCCATGCCCATCGTCCAGGACGGCGCCGGGCTCCAGAGCAGGTTGAAGACGCCATAGCGGCTCTGGCGGAACGCATCGGCAGCCAGCGCCGCGTTGCGTCCGCTGGTGAGCTGGCCGTAGATCAGGTTCGAGCGCCAGAGCGGCGACCAGTAGTGCGTGTACCCGACGAAGCCGCCGTACAGCGACAACGCCTGCAGGCGCCCGTCTGCGGCCACCACCGCATCCATGCCCGAGCCGGTGAGATCGGCCGTGTAGCGCGCCAGGCCCTTGCCGCCGAGCATGCCGAACAGCAGCAGGTCCTGTTCGCCCACCGCAGCCGAGCCGCTGAGCTGCAGGCCACCGGCGACACGACGCCCATCACCGGCATCACCGTCGTAGCCGAGGCTGCGTGCGACCGCACCCAACTGCAGATGGCCCCAGTCGCGCTCCATGCGGGCGGTAACGGTGACATCCGGCAGTTGATCGACCGGCATGATCCCCGCGGCAGGGTTGCTCAACTGGGTATCCGGATCTTCGGCAGCCACGGTCAGCGTGTTGCCCTTGCCCATCGCGAAGCTATGGTGGATGCCGGCCACCAGCAGGTAGCCCGCCCCACCTGGTCCGGCGAAATCCAGGGTGTCGGGCAGGCTGTCGGCATCCATGAAGGTCGAATAGCCATAGCCGGCGTAGGTATTACCGAGCTGCCCGTAAGCATGGCGCAGGCGGAACTGATAGCTGTCACTGCTGCCGAAGAAGTCGTTCTCCAGATAGAAGCGCAGGTTGCCATGCGTGGTCGGGCGCCGTGCTTCGAAGCTGAAGCGGGTCTGCTTGGCATGCAGGGTGAAATTGGCGACATCGCGGTGCGCGCTGCCGACCGGAATGGACGAGGTGATGAACTGTTCCTGGTCGCCGGCCGCACGCGCATCGGCGATCGCATCAAGCTTGGCGTAGCCGCCGATGCGGATCAGGGTGTCGGTGTTGGGGATCGCGAAGAAGCCTTTCAGCTCGGGATCGGTCGGACCGGCAGCGCTGTCCGGGCGGGACGCGGCGGTGGACGGATCCGCAACGGAGTCGCGTTGCGGGAGGATCGCCTGGCCCATGCCCGGCACCTGTGCCTGGGCCGCCAACGCGGCCGGGGGTGCAGCGGGAAGATCCATCGTGCCGGGTACCGCGGGAGCCGCGATCCGCGTCTGGATGGGCGGAGGCTTCCCCGATTCGATCGCCTGCAGGCGTCGCTCCATCTGGTCCAGCGTCTGCCGGAGTGTCTGGATGTCCTGCCGCAATGACGCGGCCGAATCCTGTGCATTCACCGGCGCGGCAGCCACCGCTGCCACGCATGCGATCGTCCACACGGCAAAGCGCATCACCCCATCCTCCATGACCCGTACACAGCCGGATGCACCCTCGCCAGCCGGCGTCGATGACGTCGCGGGCCATGGGTACGCTCGCACGGGATCCCCTCATCCCTGAGGGCAACACTGCCAGCGCAGCGCTGCCAGCGGCTTGAGTACCAAGCGGGCAGTGAGAACGTCGTGAACGTCTGAAGGCAGTTTCCTGACTGAACGCGCGCGCTTGTGGGAGGGGCCAGGCAATGCAGGAGAGTGCGCATGGAGGCCAGCGTAGCGAGCCACGCAAACGCGGCCTTGATTCAGATCAAGTTGATCGCACCACGCTGCAGCGCAAGGCATGACGCATCGCGCCGGGCAGGACCCGGCGCGGGATGCAGCGTATGAAGGGCCGCTCAGCGCGGGCCGAGCACCACCGTCATGTCATCGCCCTGCGGCAGGCCCGAGCGGCGCTGCACCATGCCCTGCGCATCCTTGAACAGGATGCCCGGAGTGCCCTGGAAGCCCAGTTCGATCATCAAGACCTGATTGGCATCAAGCTTGTTGGCTACCTCGGCGGTCAACGACGCCGCCGGCTTAATGCCGCCGCGGTCAAACAGCCGCTCGTTCTCCAGCAGTGCTGCGCTGGGGTTGGGCGCAGTAAGAATGGCCGCGGCCTTGGCCGGGCTGTCTTCGCGGATGACGCCGACCATGACGTGGCGCAACTGCACCTTGCCGGCGTCGACCCACGGGCGCGCTGCTTCCCAGAAGCGATGACAGTAGGGGCAATTGGCATCGCTGAAGGTGTAGACCACGCGCGGGGCGTCGGCGCGGCCATCGCGCACCCAGGCACTCTCGTCGAGCTTCTTCCAGGCACGCTCGGACATCGGCTTGGCCACCAGTTTTTCCAGCGGTGCCTCGCCCACGTCCTGGCCGTTGGCATCGAACAGGCTGCCGACCACGACGTGCTTGCCGTCTGCGGTTACATATGCGGCCGCCGGCTGCTGCCCGCCGACCACGCCGGCGAACCCGCGCAGCCCACCCGGCGCATCGAACTCGCCGATCACTTCAAAGCCATGCTTCTCGATGCCCTTCAGAACCGCTGGGCGATCACCGCCGGCTGGAACCGTTGCCGCATCGCCGGCCTTCGGCGTCTGCGCCTGGCTGCAACCGGCCAGTGCGATGAGCAACGCGGTGACCAGCGTGCGCGGGGAATTCAACGTCATGGAAACTCCAGGATTCATGGAACAAACGACCCGCGACCGTTACAGATCGTCGAGCTTGGATTGCAGGCCCGCGGCGGTCAGCTCGCCCAGGTGCAGGTGCCGCAGGCGGCCCTGCCCATCGAAGAACAGGGTAGTCGGATACGCGTGGACCTGCAGCTGCTCGGCGGTGAGCGCGTCTTCATCAAGCAGTACGTTGTGCAGCGACAGCTGCTCGGCCGCCATGAACGCGTCGACCTCGTCGCGCGTTTCCCCCTGGTTGACGAACAGGAATCCGATATCCGGGTGGCGCTGCTGCGCGCGGGCGAGCACCGGCATTTCGCGGCGGCACGGGCCGCACCAGCTGGCCCAGAGATTGATCACCACCGGCTTGCCCTGCGTATCGTTCAGCGCGGTCGGGCGCCCCTCCAGCGAGCTCAGCGTGATCGCCGGCAACGTCACCCGTGATTGCTGAAGCCACCCGGCACCGGTCGACAGCACCGCCCAGCTCAGCAGACCCGCCAGCGCAGCGGCACCCACGCGACGGCGCAGTGCGGGCCAGCGACGCAGACGCCATGCGCCCCATCCCAACCCCACCAGCAGCGCCGGCCACAGAAGGAATCCACCATCGCCGATCCGCAGCATCGCCCAGGGATCGGCGGCATAGTCGCCCGCATGCCGGATCACAAAGCCGGCGCGTCCCGCCAGCAGGCCCAGCAGCAGCATGTCCACCACCACCGACCGAGGACGCGGCGCGCCTTCGGTTGTCGTCCCCCGCATGACGCTGGCCACCAGCATCGCGATGCCGGTGGCCACCAATACCCACACCACCGCAAGCGGTACCGGGCCTGCACTACTGATCATTCGTCGTCTCCACCGTCGCTCAGGTTGTTTCCGGGCGACAGCTGCATTGCATGGGGCCCGCGGGCATGGTCACCGCAAGGCCCTGGGGGATCAAGCACGAAGACCCTGCACGATTCAGGCAGCCGAGCGGATCGGCTCCGCCAGCCGTCCGGATGGGCCGCTGGTAGCACGCTCGCGGTGCTGCGCCGCCACCTGCCGCCGATAACGCGCCGGTGTCAGCCCGACGATGCGCAGGAACAGACGGCGGAACGCGCTCTGATCGGAGTAACCCACCGCCCACGCCACCTGGTCGACCACGCCCCCGCTCTGCAGCAGCAGCTGCGCCTTGGCGATGCGCAACCGCTGGCAGTATTCGATCGGGCGCATGCCGGTGGCCTTCAGGAAACGCCGCTGCAGCGTGCGCGGCTCGAGCCCGGCCTGCGTACAGATGTCGTCCAGGCCCACGCCACGGGCGGCGATGCCGTGCAGCCAGCGCTGCGCCTTGAGTACGCAGCGGTCGCCATGCGCGAAGTTGGGGCTGAAGCGCTCCAGATCGTCCAGCTCGTTGCGCGGAATCATCAGCTGCAGCTGCTGGATCACCGTGTTCATCACACTCTGCCCGTACACACGGGCCAGAAGACGCAGGCTGAGGTACTTCCACGCCTCCTGCCCGGCGGCAGTGAGCAGATCGCCATCGTCAACCAGGGTGCGCTCACTGGGCAGCCAGCTGGGCACCATCGTGCGCAGTGCCGGGCAGCGCGCGGGATCGGGCACACTCACCGAGCGGCCCGCCAGCACGCCGGAAGCGGCCAGCAGCAGGCCGCCTTCGTCGCAGCCGGCCAGCAGGCTGCAGCCCTCATGGCATTCACGCAGCCAGGCCAGCAGGCGCTCATCCGGCGGCGCCATTGCCCAGCTGGACTCGCTGCCCGGGATCACGATGATCGTGGGCAACGCATCGCCGAACAGTTCGGCACCGGCGACGCGCTGCATGCCGCGTGAGGACATCGTCCAGCGGGTCACCAGCATCCGGGCACCGGTGCGCCGTCCTGCCGCGACGGTGCGATTGCAGCGCTGGGCCAGCTCGGACAACACCGACGCGGCAGCACGCAGGCTGCCAGGAAATTCCACTACAGCCACTTCCATCAGGGTCGGGGTGTCCAGCCGGCGATCGGGCTGGAGCGTGTTACGGGGTGCATCCATGGCCAAACTCCTGAAACGTTGCGGCCGGGCGTGGGGCCCGGCACACCTGGGCGGTACGTAAGATGGCCTGAGGCTACGGCCGTCCCGGATGGACAGCCATGCAACTAGTTGCAAATTTCACGCGGACTGAATTTTCAGTGGGGTTTCAGTAAGGCTTGACTCTTGACCAGACTCCAAGGTTCAGAATGACCCCATCATCCAGGAGGTGGTCATGAACATTGGACAGCTCGCACGCCAGGCCGGCGTACCTATCGATACCGTCCGCTACTACGAGCGGCAGCACCTGCTTCCCACTGCGCAACGCAGCGCGGGCGGCTACCGCGTCTTCAGCGCCAACGACCTCACCCGCCTGCAGTTCATCCGGCGGGCCAAGGCATTGGGCTTCACCCTGGAGGAAATCGGCGAACTGCTCGGCCTCAGCGATCAACGCGGCCAGGATATGGCCCAGGTCCGCGACAGCGCGGTGGTCAAACTCACCGACATCGAGACACGCATCCGCGAACTCCAGCGGATGCACGCCGCGCTCAAGCAGTTGGTGGATGCGTGCCCCGGCCATGGCGATCTGGAGCAGTGTCCAATCCTTGCGGCGCTGACGGAGACGCGCGCATGAGCACTCCCCACGCGCATGGCGGCGGCAGTTGCTGCGGCACCAAGGCGGCCGCCGGTGCCAACACCGTGAAAGACCTGGTCTGCGGCATGGCGGTTGATCCCGCCACCACTGCCCATCACGCCCGGCATGACGGCAGCGACCACCACTTCTGCAGCGACGGATGCCGGCGCAAGTTCATCACCGATCCCCAGCGCTACCTGGATCCCTCCTCGCATGTGGCCGAGCCGGTACCGGCCGGCACGATGTACACCTGCCCGATGGACCCGGAGATCGTGCAGGAAGGCCCGGGCACCTGCCCCATCTGCGGCATGGCGCTGGAGCCGATGATGCCCACCCTCGACGAGGGCGAAAGCCCGGAACTCACCGACTTCCGCCGGCGTTTCTGGTGGAGCCTGCCACTGAGTGTGGCCACGATGACGCTGGCCATGCTGGCGATGACGCCGCTGCTGCATGGCTTGTCGCCTGACCTGCGGGTGTGGATCGAGTTGGCGCTGGCTACTCCGGTGGTGCTGTGGGCCGGCTGGCCGTTCCTGCAACGTTGGGCGCAGTCGATCCGCAACCGCAGTCCGAACATGTGGACGCTGATCGGGACCGGTGTACTGGCCGCCTATGGCTACAGCGTGGTTGCCACGATCGCACCGGGCCTGTTCCCACCCTCGTTCCAGCAGCATGGGCATGTCGGGGTGTATTTCGAAGCCGCTGCCGTGATCATCTCGCTGACCCTGTTGGGCCAGCTGATGGAGCTGCGGGCGCGTGCCAAGACCTCTGCCGCGATCAAGGCACTGCTCGGCCTCGCGCCGAAAACCGCCCGCGTCCTGCGCGACGATGGCCACGAAGAGGACGTGGACATCACCGCCCTGCAACCCGGCGATCGCCTGCGCGTCCGCCCCGGTGAGAAAGTACCGGTGGATGGCACAGTGCTGGAAGGCCGCTCTTCCATCGATGAATCGATGCTCACCGGCGAACCCGTCCCGGTCGGCAAGGCCGTCGGTGACACGGTGATCGGCGCCACCCTCAACGGCACCGGCAGCCTGGTGATCCGTGCCGACCGCCTCGGCGATGACAGCATGCTGGCGCAGATCGTGCAGTTGGTGGCGCAGGCCCAGCGCTCGCGTGCGCCGATGCAGCGCATGGCCGACACCGTCGCGTACTGGTTCGTACTCGCCGTGCTTTCCGTCGCGGTGATCACCTTCTTCGGCTGGGGTCTGTTCGGGCCGGAACCGTCCTGGACGCACGCCGTGCTGAGCGCTGTGGCGGTGTTGATCATCGCCTGCCCCTGCGCGCTTGGGCTGGCGACGCCGATGACGATCATGGTCGCCACCGGCCGGGCCGCGCAGCATGGCGTGCTGTTCCGCGATGCCGAGGCGATTGAAGCATTGCGCCAGATCGACACGCTGGTGATCGACAAGACCGGCACGCTGACGGAAGGCCGGCCGGCATTCCGCGCGGTGCAGGCGGTTGCACCGTTCGACGCCGCTGCGGTGTTGCGCTGGGCGGCGAGCCTGGACCAGGGCAGCGAACATCCGCTGGCCGCAGCGATCGTTGCCGAAGCGCGTGCGCGTGGTGTCACGCTGGCCCAGGTGGTCGATTTCGATTCACTCACCGGCATGGGCGCACAGGGTGTGGTCGAGGGCAAGCGATTGTTGCTGGGCAATACGGCACTGATGGATGCGCACGGCATTGCGCTGGACGCGTTGCGTGACGATGCCGAGCACCTGCGTGCTGCCGCGGCAAGCGTGATGTACCTCGCGGTGGATGGTCGACTCGGCGGTCTGCTCGCCGTGGCCGATCCGATCAAGGCCTCCACCGCTGAGGCGATCGCGCAGTTGCATCGCGATGGCCTGCGTATCGTGATGGCGACCGGCGATGGCCTCGCCACGGCCAACGCGGTCGCCGCGGAGCTCGGCCTGGATGAGGTGCACGGTGAGATGCGCCCCGCCGACAAGGCCGAGCTGATCCGTTCGCTGCAGGCGCAGGGGCGCAAGGTGGCGATGGCCGGCGATGGCATCAACGACGCCCCGGCACTGGCGAGTGCCGATGTCGGTATCGCGATGGGCAACGGCACCGACGTGGCGATGTCGAGCGCGCAGGTCACGCTGGTGAAAGGCGACCTGCGCAGCATCCTGCGTGCACGCCAGCTATCGACGGCGAGCGTGCGCAACATGCGCCAGAACCTGGGTTTTGCGTTTCTCTACAACGGGCTGGGCATTCCGGTTGCGGCCGGCGTGCTGTATCCGCTCGGCATCGCGTTGTCGCCGATGTTGGCCGCGGTTGCGATGAGCTTGAGTTCGGTATCGGTGATCAGCAACGCATTGCGTCTACGCCATCAACGACTGCCCAGCCGATGAGCGCGCATGCATGATGAACTTTCTTCACTTTTTCCTTGCCAATCCAAAACGTCGTCGCTATGATTTCGCTCCTCACGACGTGGGGCCATAGCTCAGCTGGGAGAGCGCCTGCATGGCATGCAGGAGGTCGGCGGTTCGATCCCGCCTGGCTCCACCAATCCGATCATTAGGCCGATCAGATTGCAGTGACAAAATTTGAAGTTTTCGTGCGTCCCCATCGTCTAGAGGCCTAGGACATCACCCTTTCACGGTGGCGACCGGGGTTCGAATCCCCGTGGGGACGCCAATTGCAACGCACTAAGCCCTGACCTCGGTCGGGGCTTTTTGTTTGTGACACCACAATCCATGGTCGTCATCGGCGGGGTGTTTTTTCGCGTACCTGTCGATGCACTCGCCTGGGCAAAGGCCAGCCTCTGCCGTTGGACACTGCGTGCATGCTTTGTTCGTTATTTCAGAAAAAAGACTTGGCGAACGCTTCACGGCCGCGTAGAATTCCGCCTCCAGCATCGTGGGGCCATAGCTCAGCTGGGAGAGCGCCTGCATGGCATGCAGGAGGTCGGCGGTTCGATCCCGCCTGGCTCCACCACTCCGGACCTTAGGCCGTTCGGGTGTGCTGAACAATTTGATGAGTTTATGCGTCCCCATCGTCTAGAGGCCTAGGACATCACCCTTTCACGGTGGCGACCGGGGTTCGAATCCCCGTGGGGACGCCACTCATCAGAAGAACACCGAGGCCCGGCATGCCGGGTCTTTTTGTTCACCGCCTACTGCGGTTGCGATGCGGATGCCTCAAAGGCTTCCACAAACGTGAACAGGCAGATATACTAGGCGGCTCGCGGTACAACGTGGGGCCATAGCTCAGCTGGGAGAGCGCCTGCATGGCATGCAGGAGGTCGGCGGTTCGATCCCGCCTGGCTCCACCACTTCTCCGGACACAGGCCGTCCGATAGAAGCCAAAATTCGGTTTAACGCGTCCCCATCGTCTAGAGGCCTAGGACATCACCCTTTCACGGTGGCGACCGGGGTTCGAATCCCCGTGGGGACGCCAGCTTCAAACAAACAGCCCTGACCTCGGTCGGGGCTTTTTGTTTGACCAACCCCTTCCCATTCGGCAAGACCGCCGCTATGATAGGCGGCTCGCAGCACAACTGTGGGGCCATAGCTCAGCTGGGAGAGCGCCTGCATGGCATGCAGGAGGTCGGCGGTTCGATCCCGCCTGGCTCCACCACTTCTCCGGACACAGGCCGTCCGATAGAAGCAAAAAATTCGGTTTAACGCGTCCCCATCGTCTAGAGGCCTAGGACATCACCCTTTCACGGTGGCGACCGGGGTTCGAATCCCCGTGGGGACGCCAGCTTCAAACAAACAGCCCTGACTTCGGTCGGGGCTGTTTGTTTATGGGCCTTACGCCACGACCTTGGCCATCCCTGCCGATCGCGGCGCGGTCAAGGCAAAACCGAACTGCGCATACAGGCGGTGCGCCTGGCCATCGGCGATCAGGCTCACATACGCACCGACCGCATTCTCCCGCAGCCAGCCATCCAGCCGACGCATCACGGCCTTGCCCAGGCCCTGCCCCTGGCGGTCAGGCACGACCGCGATATCCACCACCTGCAGGAAGCAGCCACCGTCGCCGATGATCCGGCCCATGGCCAACAGCCGATCCCCCTCGCGCAGGCTCACACCGAAGACCGTGTTGGGCAGGCCACGTGCCGCCGCCTCGGCCGTCTTGGGGCTCAGCCCGGCGAGTACCCGCAGCGCGCGATACTCCTCCACGCTGGGCGGCACCGGAATGCAGTGAACACCAACGGGCAGCGACATGACGCGGATCCAGTACTGAATGGACGCTCAGCATGCCCGAACGGATTCGCAGGATGTGCGACCCACAGGCCTATCCTGTCCCCCTGCCCGCCCTGTTTGCCTGCCATGTGCTATTCCGCCCAGATCCGCGCCGACTACACCAAGCTGGTCCGTGAGTACGGCGCCATGCTGTCGCTGGACGACTTCGCCCAGCTGTATGCCCACGACGCCGGCAAACAGCGACCCAAAACCCCCAAGGCGATGGACGATGGCTTCGCTGGCGCGCGCACGCCCCAAGGCCAGGAGATCGTGGCGCGGATCCAGCAGTGGCATGCCGAGGAAATGCAGGCACTCGACGAAGAAGTTCGGCTGCAGGGCGCGCGATTGAAGGCGGCCGAGGCGCAACTGGCCGCGCGCCCCACACAGAAGGCACGCAACGAGGTACGCGTCGCGGGCAACCGCATCGAGCGCGCACAGACACGCCTGTCCGATCTGCAACGCGCCGGCCTGGTCCCACGCGACAGCCGCATCTTCCCAGGCGTGTACGCACCGGTGATCGTGTCCGAGCAGGGCCAGCGCGTGATCAAACCGATGCGCTACCAATGCCGGCTGCCGGACAAGCCCGCGCGCAACGACGTGCTGTATCCCGGCACCTACAACGCGCGCCGCGACAGCCTCGAGGCGTATTGGAAATCCGCGTTTGGCCATCAGCATGGCGTGGTGGTGGTGCAATCGTTCTACGAGCACGTGCCGCGGCACGCCCTGGAACAGCGGCTGCTGTCGCCAGGCGAAACAGCCGAGAATGTTGTCCTGGAATTCAGCCCGCAGCCGCCGCGCGACCTGCTGATCGCCTGCCTGTGGTCGGAGTGGGAAGGGCCGGAAGGCCGGCTGCTGTCGTTTGCCGCCATTACCGACGCGCCGCCGATGGACGTGGCGCGCACCGGCCATGACCGCTGCATTGTGCCGATCCGGCCGGCGCATCTGGATGCCTGGTTGAACCCGGATCCGCAGGACCTTGCGGCGCTGTACCGGATCCTGGACGACCGCGAGCCGGTGGCACTCGCCCACGCCGAAGCCGCGTGAGCGCTGCTCAGCCGGCGACGGAATCGCCGACCTGCGCGCGCGCCAGGGCAGCGTTCAATTCAGCAGTCAGGTACGGCTTGCTCAGGATCACGCCCGAACGGAAGGCATCGGGCAGATGCGCGGTGGCCATGCCGGTCGCCAGCACGAAGGGAATCTGGCGCGCCGCCAATGCCTGGGCGACGGGCTCGCTGGTTTCGTTGTTGGCCAGCCGATAGTCCAGCAGGGCAACCTGCGGCTGGGTCTCGCCCAGCAGGCGTAACGCCTCGCCCACCGAGGCCGCCAGCCCGACCACGATGGCGCCGGACTGGACCAGCTGCATCTGCAGCAGGGCCGCGCTCATTTCGTCGTTCTCGACCACCAGTACCCGAAGATCCTGCAGCGCGCTCATGACGACTCCCTGTATGGTTCAGCGCGATGAGTATAGCGTCCTGTGTAGGTGAAACCCTGACAGGAACTTAAGCATTCAGGTCTGCACAGATGTGTGAATTTTGTATACACTACGCGGCCAGCCAGCCGAAGTGGCGGAATCGGTAGACGCAGCGGACTCAAAATCCGCCGCCCTTAAAAGCGTGTGGGTTCGAGTCCCACCTTCGGCACCATGGAAAACCAGAACGCCCCGGATCGACGGATCCGGGGCGTTTTTTCATTCCGATCGGCAGCGCCGCGACCGTTACCCGGCCGGCCCGATGGGAGGCAGGGTATGTGGCGGGATCGCAGGAACCGGCGGCACGGACGGCGCCACCGGTTCTTCGCGCCACAGTAGTACCAGCCGGCAGTCCCCTGCCTTTCGCCGGCACATCGCCTCGGCCTTGCGCTGAGCAGCGGCATCGTCCTGTGCGGACAGGGCAATACCCATGGCACCCGTGCCCGTATACAGCGCCGAGTAACCGCCCTCCGAGGTGCTGGCCACAGTGCTGCAGTCAGGTGAGCGCTGCGCGCAATACCCCAGCGCCTGTTGCATGGCCGTGCTGATGCTGCGTTTGTTCATTGAATAGCCGTAGGCACCGGTGTGTGCGTCGTAAAACACCGCCGACGCCGCGCCCGCAGTGCAAGGCAGGGCCATCCCAATGACCAGCAGCATGTTCAACCGTGGTGCAATACGCATTGTGATACTCCGACCTGTCCTTGGAAGATCGAGTATCCCAAAGCCGCGCGCCGTGTGCATCACGGTTTACCGCGGCGCGCGGTGGGGGTTTCCCGCATTGCAGTCAGACCAGCCGCAACGGCGGCTGCCCCCCGTGCACGGCATTGGCCGCCGCCGCTCGCGCCACCGCACCCGTCGTCCCCACCCGGAACGCCGCCACCGTCTGCAGCAACTGGGTGGACTGCTCTTCCATGCTGCGCGCGGCGGCCGAGGCTTCCTCCACCAGGGCGGCATTCTGCTGGGTGCTCTCGTCGATATGCTCGACCACCTGGTTGATCTGCTCGATGCTGTCGCTCTGCTCACGCGCGGCCGTACTGATGTCGGCCATCAGATCGCTCACCCGCCTCACACTGACGACAATCTCGTCCATCGTGCGCCCGGCACTTTCGACCTGGCGCGTGCCCGCGCCCACCTTCTCGACCGAATCCCCGATCAGCTGCTTGATCTCCTTGGCCGCCTCGGCCGAGCGCTGCGACAGCGAGCGGATTTCCGACGCCACTACGGCAAAGCCGCGACCGTGCTCGCCGGCACGCGCCGCTTCAACGGCCGCATTGAGCGCAAGGATATTGGTCTGGAAGGCGATGCCGTCGATCACCCCGATGATGTCGACGATGCGGCGCGAGGAGTCGTTGATCAGCGACATGGTCGAGACCACCTCGTACACCACCTGGCCACCCTGCGCAGCCACCTCCACCGCCCCACCCACCAGTTGGTTGGCCTGCACGGCATTGTCGGCCGTCCGCCGCACGGTAGCCGTCAGTCCCTTCATCGAAACGGCCGTTTCTTCCAGGGCGGCCGCCTGCTGCTCGGTGCGCACGGAGAGGTCGCTGTTGCCTTCGGCGATCTCGCTGGCACCCACGGCGATAGTATCTGCGGCCAGCTTGATCTGGGCGATGATGCCGGCCATCGCTTCGACCAGCGCATTGATGCCCTCGCAAAGCTCGGCGATCGGGCCGGTTTTGTCCTGGGTGGCGATGTGCCCGGTCAGGTCCCCGCTCTGGGCGGCGGCCACCACTTCGCGCGTCTGTGCAACGGCCTCCTGCAATGCCTGGGTGTCACGCACCTGGGCGGTGATGTCGGTGGCATATTTGACGACCTTGAACGGACGACCGTTCATATCGTAGATCGGGTTGTACGACGCCTGGATCCAGACCTCGCGCCCGCTCTTGCCCAATCGCTTGTACTGGCCGGCGTCGTACTCGCCACGGCCGAGTTTCGCCCAGAATGCACGGTACTCGGCACTGTCGCGGTACCCAGGCTCGGCGAACATCGAATGGTGCTGGCCGCGCACCTCGTCCAGCGTATACCCCATGGCGGCGAGGAAGTTTTCGTTGGCTGCCAGGATGCGGCCGTCGAGATCGAACTCGATCACCGCCTGGGACTTGTTGATCGCCGCCAACTGGCCGGCAAAATCGGCGGCCTGGAATTTCTGCGCGGTGATGTCGGTGGCGAACTTGACCACCTTGTAGGGTCGCCCGTCGGCGTCGAACACCGGGTTGTAGGACGCCTGGATCCAGATGTCGCGGCCGCCTTTGCCGATGCGGCGGTATTGGCCCGCATCGAATTCGCCACGCCCCAGATTCGCCCAGAAGTCCCGATATTCCCTGCTTTTGGCGTACTCGGGATCGACGAACATGGCGTGGTGCCTGCCCTGGATGTCGTCCAGCGTGTAGCCGAGCGTCTGCAGGAAGTTCTCGTTGGCCTGCAGGATGGTGCCGTCCAGGTCGAACTCGATCACGGCCTGGACCCGATGCAGGGCCTTGACCTGGTCTTCCAGCTCGCACTGGCGCTGTCGGGCGGCGGAGACCGCGCCCTCCCTGCCGCGGCGGGAAGCGAACAATGCGGCGAAAGCGTGTCGCGGGGACCATGCACCTCTATCGGAGGCACGGTCGGGCACATGCGTGTGCAAGCCTGAAGTAAGCATCGTTAGACCTCGGTGTCCGTTTAGCGAATAGGTCAACCCCGGGCGGTGGCCCGGTAGCGGTATTCCGTTGGCTGGACTCACGAAGATCGCCAGTGGGGCTGACGTTACTTCAGTGCGCTTCAAACACCGCGACAGGCGGCGGCAATGAACCGTTCGAACAGGTGTAAAGCCAGATATCCACGTGAGTGTGCAGGCAATGACTGCGAGTCATATAACGGCCGCGATTGCGCGAGCTTTAGGGCGCGCTGCGGTTCAGCCCGCACCGGCTCACTCGCCACCCTCCGAGCCGTCCTGGCTCTCAAGCACCTCCACGTCCCCCGCCACCAGGGTCTCCACCTGCACGTTGTCACGTCCCATCGCCTTGGCCCGGTAGCACTGCGCATCGGCGGCGGCCACTGCATCGTCCACGCTCATGCTGCCACCGATCCGGGCGATGCCGATGCTGGCGCCCACCTTCAGCCGCTGCAGGTCCCAGGGAATGGACAGCCCGCGCAGGGACTCCAGCAGGTCGCTGGCGATCCGGCGCGCGCGCTTGAGCGAACAGCCGGCCAGGATGACCGCGAATTCATCGCCCCCCAGCCGCGCCACGATGTCCGAATCACGTACCCCATGGCGCAGCAGACTCGCCACCGCCCACAGCACGGCATCGCCGGCGAGATGGCCATGGGTATCGTTGACCGGCTTGAACCGGTCCAGGTCGATGTACATCAGCGACGCCGACTGCCCCGTCCGGGCAACCCGGGTGATGGCCTGTTGCAGGTGGGCTTCGAACCCGCGCCGGTTGCTCAGTTCGGTGAGCGGGTCGACTTCGGCCAGGTGCCGTGCTTCCCGCTGCCGGGCGCGCTGCTGGGTGACATCACGGATGACCCAGACCGCGCCGGTGGTCTGCCCGTCCTCGCCACGCAGCCAGGCCCGGGTGACGTCCACCGGCAACAGGTGGGCGCCCACCGAGAGCAGCAGATCCGAATGGAGGTCGACGGCATTGCTCTCCGGGTCCAGCAGCACGGCCAGGTCCAACGGCGAGCGCGGTGCGTACTCGGTGGTCAGCTCCATGACGTCCTGGAGCTGACCACCGGCCAGTGATTCGGCCCCCTCGCCGGCCAGCGCGCGCGTGGCCGCCGCGTTCGCGTACTGGATGCCACCGTGCAGGTCCAGGGTCAGCACCATGTCGGCTACCGCATCCAGTGTGACCCGGGTCCGCTGTTCGGATTCGCGCAGTTGCTGGCCACTCTGGCGCTGCACCGTCACATCCTGGATCTGGGACACGAAATGCAGCGGCTCCCCACTCTCCGAGCGCACCAGCGAGACCGAGAGGCGCCCCCAGACCAGGTTGCCGGCCTTGCCCAGGTAACGTTTCTCCATGTGGTAGTGGTCGCGACGCCCGGCCAGCAGGTCGCCAAGCAGGGCCAGATCGGTGTTCAGGTCATCGGCGTGGGTGAGCGTCTGGAAATCGATCTGCAGCAGTTCGGCGCGGGTGTAGCCGAGAATCCCGCACAGCGCATCGTTGACGTCCAGCCAGCGACCTTCCAGCGAGACCAGGGCCATGCCCAGCGCCGCCGATGAGAACGCGCCGGCGAACTTCTTGGCCGCCACATGGGCCTGCTCGCGCACTTCCAGCAGCGGGGTCAGATCGACCGCCATGCCCACGTAACCGATCCGGCCGCCCGCACCGTCAAGCGGACTGATCGACAAGCGCACCTGGCGGCGCTCACCGTCCTTGCGCACGAAGGTCCACTGACGTGACCAGGTCCCCTGCGTCGCGCGCGCGGTGAGCGCCTGGAAGATGCTCGGTACTTGCCCGTCCGCCGGTGCGTCGGCCTGCAGATAGGCACGCATTTCATCCGGATCGTGGAACCGGCCCAGGTCGACCCGGCCGATCACCTCCTCGGCGGCGTAGCCCAGCAGCTTCTGCGCGCCGGTGTTGAACAGATTGATCACGCCGTCGATGTCGGTGGCGATCACCGCCACTTCGTCGGACGCATCGACCACGGCCTGCAGCCGCTGCCGCATGTCCGCCGCATCCTGCCGGGCCTGCTGCAGATCGGTGACATCGGCATGGGCGCCGGCCATCCAGACCGGCCGGCCCTGCCCATCCCGCTCGTAGACGCGCCCGCGATCCTGCACCCAGATCCAGTGACCCTGCTTGTGGCGCATCCGGCACAGACTCTCGTAATGCGCGGAGCGGCCTTGCAGATGCTCGTCCAACAGCGCATTGGACTGCGCCAGATCCTCGGGATGGACCAGCCGGAAGAAGGTCTCCGGGGTGATCGGCGCCAGCTCCTCCCGCGTATAGCCAACGATCTGCGCCCAGCGTTCGTTCACCCGCATCAGGCCGTCGGGAATGTTCCAGTCCCAGGTACCGGCCGCGGTGCCCTCGATGATCATCTCCAGGCGACGGGCGTGCTCGGCCATGGCCGGCAGGGCAGCCTCGGCGTCACCACTGTGGCCCGGCCGGTCGCCCGGCGCTGCCTGTTTGTCGGTCATCTGGCCTCCCCGCCGCCCATCCACCATACGGGCATTCAACGCGGAGTTTGCGTAAACGCGCGTCAAACCAGAAGTGCCCCCGGCATGAACCGGTCGCCGGAAACGCCAAAGGCCGCCCGAAGGCGGCCTTTGGGACTCCCCGTGCCGGCCTCAGCCGCCGCGCTTGGCCCGCGCAAAGGCATCGGCCAGCGCGTTGTTGGCCGGCGGCGCCGCACTGCCCGGCCGCGGGCCGGGCGGGGTGCCACGACCACCACCGCGCGGCCCATTGCCCGCCCCGCCGTCCCGGCGACCGCCCCCCGCCGGGCGCGCATCGCGCTCACCGGGGGCCTTGGCCGGGGCCGGGGTGTCATCCAGGCGGCGGGTCAGCGCGATGCGCTTGCGCGCCACGTCGACCTCCAGCACCTTCACCTTGACGATGTCACCGGCCTTGACCACGTCACGCGGATCCTTGACGTAGGTATCGGACAGCGCGGAGATGTGGATCAGGCCATCCTGATGCACGCCGATGTCCACGAAGGCGCCGAACGCGGCGACGTTGCTGACCACGCCTTCCAGGATCATGCCGACCTTGAGGTCCTTCAGTTCCTCGACCCCGTCGGCGAAGCGCGCGGCCTTGAACTCCGGCCGCGGATCGCGGCCGGGTTTTTCCAGTTCCTTGAGGATGTCGCGCACGGTCGGCACACCGAAGGTGGCGTCAGTGAACTGCTCCGCCTTGAGCCCGCGCAGGAAGCTGCCGTCGCCGATCAGCGCCTTGATCGGGCGCGCGGTGGCGGCCACGATGCGCTCCACCACGGGGTAGGCTTCCGGGTGCACCGAGGAGGCATCCAGCGGCTGATCGCCATCGGCGATGCGCAGGAAGCCGGCGCACTGCTCGAAGGTCTTCTCGCCCAGCCGCGGCACCTTGAGCAGGTCCTTGCGGCGTTTGAACGGGCCGTTGTCATCGCGATGCCTCACGATGTTCTCGGCCACGGTGGACGACAGCCCTGACACGCGCGAGAGCAGCGCCGCCGAGGCGGTGTTGACGTGCACGCCGACCGCGTTGACGCAGTCTTCCACCCGCGCATCCAGCGCGCGCGCCAGGCGGTACTGGTCCACGTCGTGCTGGTACTGGCCCACACCGATCGCCTTGGGCTCGATCTTGACCAGCTCGGCCAGCGGATCCTGCAGGCGGCGGGCAATCGACACCGCACCGCGGATCGATACGTCCAGGTTCGGGAACTCCTTCGCCGCGAATTCCGAGGCCGAGTACACCGATGCACCGGCTTCACTGACCACGATCTTCTGCAGCCTGGTGTCGTCCAGTGCCTTGATCACGTCGCCGGCCAGCTTGTCGGTCTCGCGGCTGGCGGTACCGTTGCCGATCGCGATCAGCTCCACGTTGTGCTGCACGCACAGCTGCTTGATCGTGTGCAGCGACTGGTCCCACTGGCGGCGCGGCTCGTGCGGGTAGATGGTGTCGGTGGCGACCAGCTTGCCGGTGGCATCGACCACGGCGATCTTGCAGCCGGTGCGGATGCCCGGGTCCAGGCCGAGCACGGCCTTGGGACCGGCCGGGGCGGACAGCAGCAGGTCCTTGAGGTTGTCGCCGAAGACCGAGATGGCTTCGGCCTCGGCCTTCTCACGCGCCTGGTTGAACAGGTCAAGCAACAGGTGCATGTGCAGCTTGGCGCGCCAGGTCAGGCGGCAGGCGTCGAGCAGCCAGCGATCGCCGGGGCGGCCGGCATCGCGGATCCCCGCGTTGTGCGCGACGCGGCCTTCGGCATACAGATTGCCGGCCTCGGCATCGCTGCCCGGGTCCAGTTCCAGGAACAGGATTTCCTCGCGGCGCGCGCGGAACAGTGCCAGCAAGCGGTGGGACGGAATCTTCGCCAGAGACTCGGCGTGTTCGAAGTAATCGCGGTACTTGGCGCCCTGCTCTTCCTTGCCTTCGGCGACACGTGCGCGGATCACGCCGTTCTCGCCCAGCCAGGTGCGCAGCTCGCCGACCAGCGCGGCATCTTCGCCCCAACGCTCCATCAGGATCGCGCGCGCACCTTCCAGGGCCGCCTTGACGTCGGCCACCCCCTTGTCGCTATCGACAAAGGTCGCGCCAAACACCTGCGGGTCCAGGCCCGGATCGGCCAGAAGGCCATCGGCGAGCGGCTCCAGGCCGGCTTCGCGCGCGATCTGGGCACGGGTGCGGCGTTTGGGCTTGTACGGCAGGTAAAGATCTTCCAGGCGCGACTTGGTGTCCGCGCCGAGGATCTCATTGCGCAGCTCGTCGCTGAGCTTGCCCTGTTCGTCGATGCTGGACAGCACCGCGGCGCGGCGATCTTCCAGCTCACGCAGGTAGGTCAGGCGCGTTTCGAGGTTGCGCAGCTGGGTATCGTCCAGGCCGCCGGTGACTTCCTTGCGGTAGCGGGCGATGAACGGAACGCTGGCGCCTTCGTCCAACAGGGCGATGGCGGCGAGCGCCTGGGCGGTCTGGGCACCGATCTCATCGGCGATGGTCTGGGCGATCTGCTGCGCGAGCTTGATGTCAGGCATTGCTTCCGGCCGGAGCCGCTTTTGCGGAAAGAACCCATTCTGGCGATGCGCGGCGGCTGGGGAAAGCCGTTGACAGGCCGGGCCGAACCTGTCGCCCCGTGGCGATGACCACACGAGGGGTCCTGCGTTCACGCCGGCATCCTGCGTGGGGCTGGGATGCCGGCGCGGGCGCCCGCGACAACCGGGCACCTCTGCGGTGTGACTGGCTTACCGGTAATGCACGGCCGCGCGTTGGTGGACGATCTCGTCGTGCATCGACTCCAACGCCATCACCCGCACCTTGCCCACACCCTGCAGTTCCATGAACCGCTCGGTGTAGATCTCCGGACCCAGCTCGGTATCGGCCTGGGACTTGCTGAAACCATGGGGCACCAGGCCCTTGTCGCCATCCTTGCTACCACCGACATAAAGAACGATTGCCATGTGATGTATTCCTCCAGAAAAACGGTTGCTCATACAGCCATGCAAGCTTACCCCGGCGAACCTGACTGATTCGTCATGCAGGCTAATAACGTTTTTTTGCATGCAGATGACGCCGCGTTGTCGACGTTTTTCTTACATGAACTTAACGTGGAGATAACGTCACTGCGCGGCGCGCCGTGACGGCCACCAGCCCCGCCCCTGCAGCGCATAGACATCGGCCGCGCGCTCGAACGGATTGCGTGCGCTGACCCCACCGCACATCAGGTACACCGGCAGGTACAACGGCCCCAGCACCAGATACTGGTAGACGTGCGCACGCTCGTGGTCGTGCAGCCCGATCACCGGCTCGGTGGCGTGACCGGCCTGGTGCGCATAGGTGCGGCACGGCACGTCCAGCACCGGCCCGGTGTGCAGGATGACGTTGCCCAGCGTGATCGCCCCGCCTGGCCCCCACGGAAATTCGCGGAACACGATCGCGCAGTCACGCCCGTTCCATGACGGGCGCGCACCGGCCAGCATCCCGGCGGTGCCGGCGGCCAGGCCGATCAGGGTGTTGGGTGAGGTCCACAGCGCGCCAAGCCCCTGCAGCGCGCGCAACAGCCCCGGCGAGAGGCTCAATCGGCCTCGTTGGGGATCAACAGCCACAGGATCAGGTAGACCAGGATGCCCGGG
This sequence comes from Stenotrophomonas sp. SRS1, assembly GCF_026130205.1. NCBI lineage: Bacteria > Pseudomonadati > Pseudomonadota > Gammaproteobacteria > Lysobacterales > Lysobacteraceae > Stenotrophomonas > Stenotrophomonas sp. SRS1. Next base: position 749,295 of record NZ_JAINFD010000001.1, read on the forward strand.
AAGGCGGCCGAACCGATCGAGATCAGCACGAACAGCACCCGTACCAGGGTGACGTTCCAGCCGTAACGGTGCGCGATGCCGCCCATGACGCCGGCGATCATGCGGTCGTTGAGCGAACGGGACAGCGGGCGCGGCGGTGTGTTCATGCACGGGGTCTCGGTCCGGAATGCGCCGACTCTAGCGCGAACCGTGTCTACGGGGTGCGTTGGCGCAGGGCCTTGAGCCGGGTGGCGAACCAGACGGCGGCGGCCTGCTCCGGCTGGCCCGGGCAGGCGATCCAGTAGGGCTTGCCGCTCATGCTGCTCTGGCTGGCGGCACGTTCGATGAACTGCTCGGCCGTGTCGACCTTGTCCTTCTTGAGCAGGTAGTCGTACTTGCGCTGCAGATGGGCGCGCGCTTCAGGCGCATCGTGCCAGCTGCCATTGCGCTGGAACCGGCAACTGGAGCCATCCAGCGCACCGATCAGGCCGGCGATTTCGCGGCGGGCGGTTTCGCTGGGTGCGGCGTGGGCGGTACCGATGCTCAACAGACCCGCAGCCAGCCAGAGAAGGCGACGAGGCTTCATTGCGAACGCTCGTTCAACCAACCGGTGATGGTCACGGGCACTTCGCGCTGGGCCCGCCCGGAGACATAGATACCGATGTGGCCGCCGCGGAAACTGCTCTCGGTGTAATCCGTGCTGCCGATCCGGCCGCGCAGCGCGCGTGACGCATCCGGCGGGACCAGATGGTCCTGCTCGGCATAGATGTTCAGTACCGGCAACGTGACCTGTCGGAGATCGACGGTGTCATCACCGATACGTACGCCGTCATGCATCAGGCCATTGCCCTGGTAGAACTGCTTGATGAAGTCACGGAAGGCTTCGCCGGCGAGATCAGGCGAGTCGAAAATCCACTTCTCCATGCGCAGGAAATCTTCCAGCGCGTCCTTGTCGTCCAGGATGTCGAGCAGCCCCACGTACTTCTGCACGTTGAGCCGGAACGGCTTGAGCATCAGGTAGCTGGCATTCATCAGATCGGCCGGGATGTTGCCCAGCGTGTCCACCAGCAGGTCCACGTCCACCTGGCGCGCCCAGTGCGAGAGCATGTTGTCCGGCGTGTGGAAATCGACCGGGGTGACCATCGTGATCAGGTTGCCCAGCTTGGCCTGGCGCAGCGCGGCATAGCACAGCGCGAACACGCCGCCCTGGCAGATGCCCAGCATGTTGATCGGCTCGCCGCCGTTGTGCGCCTGCAGGTGATCCACCGCGCCATCCACGAAGCGCAGCAGGTAATCCTCCAGCGTCTGGTAGCGCTCGGAGCGGTCCGGGTAGCCCCAGTCCAGCACATAGACATCGTGGCCTAGTGCCAGCAGTTTCTGCACCAGCGAGCGGTCGGTCTGCAGGTCGACCATGTACGGCCGGTTCACCAGCGCATAGACGATCAGCAGCGGCGTGGCACGCACCGGCGGCTCGGTGCCGACAAAGCGGTACAGCGTGACCTTGCCGTCGCGCCAGACTTCCTCGCGGGTAGTCACGCCGTAATCGACATCGTCCACGGAGGGCAGCAGCTTCAGCCCGTCCATCAGCTTGCGCTGCATGGCCAGGGTTTCCTGCAGCAGGTCTTCGGCGTTGAAGCCCAGGGGGCCTTTCATTCGCTGCGCTTCCGGGGCTTGGTGGGCTTGGTGGGCTTGGCGGGCTTGGACGCGCGGGGTGTGCGCTGGGTCGTGGCGGCTGGCTTCACTGCAGCCTTGCGCACCTTGGCCGTGCTGGCAGGTGCCGCACCCGCGGCTGCGCCGCCGGCCATGCGCCGCACCAGCCGCTCAAGCTCGGCAATCCGGCGATGCGCTGCATCCATTTCGGTGCGCGTCGGCAGTCCGAAACTCTCGGTCAGCCGTTCGATCTCCTGCTGGGTGGCCGCGCGCAGCCGCATCTGGGCATTGCCCAGCGAGGCGTACACCGCCTGGAACGGCTCGGACAGCGCGACCTTCGCGTAGGCCTCCTCGGCCGCATCGATCCACAGATCGAACATCGCCCGCGCGCTGGTCAGCTGGTTGCCCGGCTGTTCGTGCTCGGCCAGGCGCTGCTCGAACAGAGTGAACGCATCGTCCAGCGCCTGCTTGATCTGATCCACGTAATCGCGAGAGTGTGCCTGGTAGTCCTGCTGGGCCCGCAGCAGCGCCTGCCAGCGGGCCTGGTGCTCGCGGCCGGGGCCAAACGCCGGGCTCTGCAGCCACGGCCCGAGCTGACGCTGCAGGGTCTCCAACAGCTGCAGCAGATCCGGCCCCTCGGCGTGGGTATGTCCGCGTGCGCCCTGCAGCATCCACTGCAGCAGTCCATCGCCCTGCCCCAGCACCGCCGTGCGCCACGCCTGCGCCACCTCGGCGCTGGTGGTGTCTCGACCAGCAAACTGCGCGGCGACCTGCTGCATCGTGCCGTACCAGCCACCGGCCTGCTCGCGGAAGCGGTGCACGGCTTCATCGGCCGGGCCGCTGGCGGCGTTGGGCATCATCTGTGCCCACCAGTCGATCGCCTGCTGCCAGCCGCCTTGGCCTTCGGGGCCGGCGTTGGGGCCGGGCGGTGCCGCAGCGTGCCGAAGGGCATCGCCCCAGGCACTGAAATACTGCCGCGCCAAGGCTTCTACATCGCCTGCGCCGCTGCCGCTGCCCGCCGTGGTCATGACCGTCCTCCCGTCTCGGGAAACGATGATAGCAATGCCGCGCTGCCGTGCCTCACGGCTTGGGGATGCGCAGGGTCTTGCTGATCATCAGCGAGCCGGACAGCGCGAACAGCAGCACCAGCGGGTGCAGCTGCCACGGCCCCAGCTGCCACTGGCCCAGCCACAGGTCCGCGCCGGTCGCGCCGACGCTTGCCGCCACCGCCAGCACCACCACCAGCGCCAGGCTAGTCGGGATCGGGGTGCCTTCGAAGTACGGCACCTTGTCGCCCTCGCCGGCCAGTGCTTCGGCGGTCACGTTGTAGCGGGCCAGGCGGCTGACGCCACAACAGACGAAGTAGCTCAGCACCAGCCAGTCCCAGCCGCCCTGCATGCCGCAGGCATAGGCCAGCGCCGCCGGCGCGACGCCGAAGGAGATGATGTCCGACAGCGAATCCAGCTCGCGGCCCAGCGTGGAGCTGGACTTGCGCCAGCGCGCGATGCGCCCGTCCAGCGCGTCGAAGATGAAGGCCAAGGGGATCAGGGCCATGCCGAACAGCAGATAGCTGCGCTCGCCATCCTGCAGGTAGCGCATGGCGGCAAAGACCGCCCCAGTGCCGCAGAACGCGTTGGCCAGGGTGAACCAGTCGGCCAGGTGGAACTCGCGCAACATCGAGAAATGACGTTTCATGGAAGATCGGGTGGCGGCAATCGCAAGAGAGTACCGCGAGCGGCCCACAGCGGGACACCCCACCCTACGCCACCGTACCCCGGCCTTGCCGCGCCGTTCACGCCGGGACGACCTGCGGTGAATTTTTGGCCACCCATCTTGACAGCGAGTGCCAGCGGGGGCCGAAGCGGCTTATCCACAAACTTGCCCACGAGTCATCCACACCCCCTGTGGACAACTCGATCTCAATAGACGCGACGATGGTCATTTGTTGATCACCGATCCTCATTGCCTCGGCCCGATTCCCCTCTGCATGCCTCCCCGCCGCGGCCGCCGGTCGGCTAAGCTGGTAGATGGACTCCGCCGCCGCCAGGTCCTGCCGTCCACCGACAGGAGTCTTGCGCGTGCTTTCCCACGATGATCTGGCCGCCCAGTTGCGCCACCCGCACGGTGAGCATGCGCTTGCCGTGGCCGACGCCATGAACCGCAGCAACGGCGACCTCAACCGGGCCGCCATCGCCCTGCTGTCCGTCACCCCTGGCGAACAGGTGCTGGAGATCGGCCCGGGCAATGCGGCCTTCGCACCGGACCTGCTGCGCACGCCGCGCAGCCGCTACGTGGGTGTCGATGTCTCAACGGCGATGGTCGATGCGGGCAACGCGCTGCTGGCCGCGCACGGGCTGCAGGATCGTGCCGACGTCCGTCTCGGCGATGCCCATGCCCTGCCCCTGGACTCGGCCTGCACCGATGCGGCGCTGGCGGTGAACACCCTGTACTTCTGGGACGAACTGAAATTCCCGTTCGCCGAACTGACCCGCGTGCTTCGCCCCGGTGGGCGGCTCTGCCTGGCCTTCGGCGATGCCGCCTTCATGCGCACCCTGCCGTTCACCGCGCACGGGTTCCATCTGCATGAACTGGCCGACGTCGAGTCGGCACTGCGCAGCGCCGGCTTGACGGTGCAGGCCTGGCGCACGCATCGCGAAACCGGGCGCAGCAACGACGGGCGCGAAGTGACCAAGCACTTCCACCTGCTGCTCGCCCGCCGGTAGTGCCGGCCGCCGGCCGGCAATCACGCACTACAGCCGGGTGTAACTCCACGACTGCATGGCGCCGTCGCGGTAGGGCATCACCCCGTGGAAGGCGCGCGGTTCGTCGTCGAAGACCAGCGGCAGGAAGCTGCGATCACCCTCCCACAGCGGCAGGCTGTCGATCTTGTCCACGTCCACCCACTCCAGCGTGCCCTCCGGGTTGGAGGTCAGCGGCGTGCCGGTGAAGTCATCGATGACGAACACGAAGCCGAACCAGTCCTCACCGTTCTTGCCGAAGCCCGGCCAGCTGATCGTGCCGCGCAGGCGCATGGTGCCGCACTCGATGCCGGCCTCTTCGCGGATCTCGCGGCGCATGCAGGCAGCGGCATCTTCATCGCGCTCCATCTTCCCGCCCAAGCCGTTGTACTTGCCCAGATGCAGGTCGCCCGGACGGGCATTGCGGTGGATCATCAGCACTTGCTTGCCGTCGGCGGACAGCACGTAGCCCAGGGTGGCCACGATGGGGGTATAAGGCATTTCGCACAGGCTCGGGAACACAGACCCCGATTATGCGTGATCCGCCCGGGGACGGCTCAGGGCACAAGGCTGGTGCGGCGCGCGTTGGCCGGTGCCGTCACCGTGCCATCGCGGCGCAGCGTGGCCACGCCGTGGCCGCGCTCGGCCAGGTATTCCAGCCATTTGCCGAGGAAGGTGTTCATCCGCATGCGGTGGCTGATCAGTTGGGCCGGCGGCGGGTACATGCCCATCACGTCCTGCCAGCGGCGACCGACGTAGCAATGCGTGGTCTCGGCCTGGCGGGCGTCACGGTACAGGCGCACATAGGCCGAAGGATCCGGCTGCCCGGTGACCGGGTCGGCGAAGTCGTAGGTCAGGCGCAGCTCCACCGTATAGCGGTGGCACTCGATGACGTCCAGGCGTACATCCAGCCCATCGCCGATCGAGGAGACGTAGCTGCCGGGAACGAGCTCGGCGGGGGCGAACAGGCGCACGAGGTGCTGGTAGTTCTCGGCGTACAGGCCCATCAGCCAGCTCAAGCGGCTGAGCCGGGGAATGCGTTCGATACGGGGCGATGCCTGGGCCATGGGTCGATCCTACACGTTGATCTCCCAACGTGGGGGCGGCAGCCGCCCGGCCAAAGGGGCGGCCCGCAACCGGTTCACGTCGGTCAATACATCTCGCGCTGCAGCCCCAGCGTGCCCAGCACCTTGCTCGAAATCTCCTCGATCGAAGTGTGGGTGGTGCTCAGCGTCGGGATCCGTTCCATCCGGAACATGGTCTCGGCCGCGGCGACCTCGCGGCGGCAGGTCTCCAGGTTGGCGTAGCGCGAGTTCGGGCGGCGCTCCTGGCGGATCTGCTGCAGGCGGTCCGGGTCGATGGTCAGCCCAAACAGCTTCTTGCGGTACGGGCGCAGGCGCGGCGGCAGGCGGTCCTGCTCCAGATCCTCATCCGTCAGCGGGTAATTGGCCGCGCGGACCCCGTAATGCAGGGCCAGGTAGATGCAGGTCGGGGTCTTGCCGGCCCGGGACACGGCCACCAGGATCACGTCGGCATCGTCGTAGTTGATGGCGATGCCGTCGTCGTGGGTCAGCGCGAAGTTCATCGCGTTGATGCGGCGGTGGTAGGTCTCGAAGTCGACCATGCCGTGGGCCTGGCCAACCCTCGAATGCCGGTTGACCGCCAGTTCGCGCTCCAGCGGCTCGATGAAGGGGGCGAACACGTCCAGCATCAACCCGCCGCTTTCGGCCAGGATGATGCTCAGCCCGCTGTCCACGCAGGAACTGACCACGATGGGCCGAACCTGGTACCGCTCCCCCGCTGCACGGATCCTTTCACAGGCTTCGCGCGCTTTTTCCGGATCATCGATGAACGACATCCGGTCGGTGATGAAGCTGAACCCGGAGAACTGGGTCAGCAGGCTATGCCCAATGGTTTCAGCGGTGATACCGGTTCCATCGGACACGTAGAACACCGGACGGATCGTCGACATACGGCTTTTACCCCCTCCGAAGCTTAAAAAGGCTGTCGATACAAGCTTGTGCCGACAGCGGTCTGCCCGGCATCATATCGGCTTCTTCCTACGGACGTGGCCATCCAGCCCGCCTCGGGCGATGGCCAAACGGAGCATCGCGCTTGAACGAGAATATCCTGTGGTTGCACGAACTGCGCCTGGCCGATCTGGCCCGCGTAGGCGGCAAGAATTCGTCGCTTGGCGAAATGATCGGCAATCTTGCCGGTCTGGGGGTGTCTGTCCCCGGCGGTTACGCAACCACCTCTGAAGCCTTCAAGGACTTCATCGCCCACAACGATCTGTCCAAGCGCATCTTCGACAAGCTGGCCACGCTGGACGTGGAAGATGTCGGTGCCCTGACGATCGCCGGCAAGGAAATCCGCGGCTGGGTGATCGATGCCCCGCTCCACCCGGCGCTGGACCAGGACATCCGCACCGCCTACGCCAAGCTGTGCAGCGAAAACGGCGGCGGCGACGTCGCGGTCGCGGTGCGTTCCTCGGCGACCGCCGAAGATCTGCCCGATGCGTCCTTCGCCGGCCAGCAGGAGACCTTCCTCAACGTGACCGGCGCCGACGATGTCGTGCTCAAGGTCAAGGAAGTGTTCGCCTCGCTCTACAACGACCGCGCGATCGCCTACCGCGTCCACCACGGCTTCAAGCACGAGGACGTGTTCCTGTCCGCCGGCGTGCAGCTGATGGTGCGCTCGGGCGTGGGCTCCTCCGGCGTGCTGTTCACCCTGGACACCGAGTCCGGCTTCCGCGACGTGGTGTTCGTCACCTCCTCGTTCGGCCTGGGCGAAATGGTCGTGCAGGGTGCAGTCAACCCGGACGAGTTCTACGTCTACAAGCCCACCTTGAGCGCGGGCAAGCCGGCGATCCTGCGCCGCTCGCTCGGCAGCAAGGCGATCCGCATGGTGTATTCGGATGTCCCCGGTGAGCGCGTGCGCATCGAAGACACCCCGGCCGAGCTGCGCAACACCTTCTCGATCAGCGACGAGGACGTGCAGGAACTGTCCAAGCAGGCGCTGGTGATCGAAAAGCATTACGGCCGCCCGATGGATATCGAGTGGGCCAAGGACGGTGTCAGCGGCAAGCTGTTCATCGTGCAGGCGCGTCCGGAGACCGTGAAGTCGCGTGGCCATGCCACCCAGATCGAACGTTTCGCACTGAACCAGAAGGACGGCAAGGTGCTGGCCGAAGGCCGCGCCGTGGGTGCCAAGATCGGTGCCGGTACCGCCCGCGTGGTGCGCACCCTGGACGACATGGCCCGCGTGCAGCCCGGCGACGTGCTGATCGCCGACATGACCGATCCCGATTGGGAGCCCGTGATGAAGCGCGCCTCGGCCATCGTGACCAACCGTGGCGGCCGCACCTGCCACGCGGCGATCATCGCGCGTGAGCTGGGCGTGCCGGCCGTGGTCGGCTCGGGCAACGCCACCCAGCTGATCCAGGACGGCCAGGAAGTGACCGTCAGCTGCGCCGAGGGTGACACCGGCTTCATCTACGACGGGATCCTGGAGTTCGAGCGCACCACGACGGATCTGGGCAACATGCCACCAGCGCCGCTGAAGATCATGATGAACGTGGCCAACCCGGAACGTGCCTTCGACTTCGGCCAGCTGCCGAACGCCGGCATCGGCCTGGCCCGTCTGGAAATGATCATCGCCAGCCACATCGGCATCCACCCGAACGCGCTGCTGGAGTACGACCGCCAGGACGCGGCGACCAAGAAGAAGATCGACGAGAAGATCGCCGGTTACGCTGATCCGGTCAGCTTCTACGTCGGTCGTCTGGCTGAAGGCATCGCCACCCTGACCGCGTCGGTTGCCCCGAACCCGGTGATCGTGCGCCTGTCGGACTTCAAGTCCAACGAGTACGCCAACCTGATCGGCGGTACCAACTACGAGCCGCACGAAGAAAACCCGATGATCGGCTTCCGCGGCGCCAGCCGTTACGTCGATCCGAGCTTCTCGGCCGCCTTCGCCCTGGAATGCCAGGCCGTGCTGCGCGTGCGCAACGAGATGGGCCTGGACAACCTGTGGGTCATGATCCCGTTTGTGCGCACCCTGGAAGAAGGCCGCAAGGTCGTCGAGGTGCTGGAACAGAATGGCCTCAAGCAGGGCGAAAACGGCCTGAAGATCATCATGATGTGCGAAGTGCCGTCCAACGCACTGCTCGCCGATGAGTTCCTGGAGATCTTCGACGGCTTCTCGATCGGCTCCAACGACCTGACCCAGCTGACCCTGGGCCTGGACCGCGACTCCTCGATCGTGGCGCACCTGTTCGACGAGCGGAACCCGGCGGTGAAGAAGCTGCTGTCGATGGCGATCAAGTCCGCGCGCGCCAAGGGCAAGTACGTCGGCATCTGCGGCCAGGGCCCGTCCGATCACCCGGATCTGGCCGAATGGCTGATGCAGGAAGGGATCGAGTCGGTGTCGCTGAATCCGGATACCGTGGTGGATACCTGGCTGCGTCTGGCCAAGCTCAAAGCCAAGGGTTGATCCTTTCGGCAATGCGATGAAAAACAACACCCCGCGCAAGCGGGGTGTTGTTTTGTGTGACGTCGATAGCGCCTTCAGGCCTCGGCGGTCATCGCAATCAGGTACGCTCCGCCGCCAGCATCGAATAGGCGGCCCGCACGGTCTCGTACCCGTAGGTCCGCTCCAGCCGGCGCACGATGAAATGACCGCGCGCCACGTCCTGGTAGTAGTCGGTGAACATGGTGTTGAGCGTCGCACCGGCCACCGCCCCGACGATCGGCACCGCCTGCGCGGCGAACTTCTCGGTGACCACCACGCCGAAACGCGCGGCGACCTTCTCCACCAGCTTGGCCAACCATTTTCCGGCTTCCTTCGGGGTCAACCCGATCATCACCGGGCTGCCGCCGACCGCGCGGCCGGCCAGCTCGGCTGACAGGTGACGCATCACCTCGGCAGTGAAGCCACGCGTGATGTAGTAGCCGGTCTCGCTGGCATCGTCCTTGCCTGAGTTGCCGCCCAAGGCAAACACCTCCAGACAGGCATGCCGGGTGCTCATCTCGCGAAGGTCGAAGCCCTCGCTGCGGGCCACGTCGGCCACCGAACGCATCATGATCGTGGTGGACACCGGCAGTTCGATGAACAGCGTGGTGAAGCCGAACGCGCCGCCGACCGCACCGGAGGTGGCTGCGGCAAGCTTGTGCCAGCGTGTCGAGGCGGCTTTACCGGGCGTGTTGTCCATCGTCCACAACGCGGCCTGGGCGGATTTGAACAACGCGGCCTCGACCGCGCCATGGATGCGGCGCGATACCGAATCCGGCAGGCGCTTGACCGCGAACTCCAGCGGCGAACCGATCAGGTTGGCCATCTTGGCGGTCAGCGTGGGCGATTCGAGCAGGTCCACCGCACGTTGCAGGTCGCGCCAATCCTGCGAGGTGGGCAGGATCGAGGAGGACAGCGGCGGCGGTTGCGGCGAGGTGATGGCGTTCATGGCCGCGATCATAGCGCCGCCAATGTATACCGCTCGTTGCCTCGCCTGCCGGTGGCTGAACGCCTGCGCACAGGCCGCGTTGCCGGGCAATGCCCAGCGTTCGGGTCAGGCCGGCAGGCCCGACAGCGCGCCCATGAACTGGCGGTAGTGGCGCAGTTCTTCGATGGAATCATGCACGTCGCTCAGCGCGGTGTGGCTGGCGGTCTTGCCGACGCCGGCGGCCACGCCGGGCGCCCAGCGCTTGGCCAGTTCCTTGATCGTGGAGACGTCCAGATTCCGGTAATGGAAATACTTTTCCAGACGCGACATTTCACGGTGCAGGAAGCGACGGTCCTGACAGATCGAATTGCCGCACATCGGCGAGGCGCCCGCTTTGATCCACTGCTGCAGGAAGGCGATGGTCTGCGCTTCGGCCTGCCCGAGCGTGATGGTGCTCTCGACCACGCGCTGCCACAGTCCCGAGCGACGATGCTGGTTGCGGTTCCATTCGTCCATCGCCTCCAGCCGCTCCACCGGATGATGGATCGCGAACTCCGGCCCTTCGGCGAGCACATTCAACTGCGCGTCGGTGACCACGGTGGCGATCTCGATGATCGAATCGTTGTCCGTGTCCAGACCGGTCATTTCCAGATCGATCCAGATCAGTCGCTCGCCTTCTGCGCCGTTGTCCGCCATGTGCTCGCCTTGTGCTGGGCCACCGCTTGCGCCGCGACCGGGAATGGATAAGGCCCACATGATACCGCCAACCCGTCACGACCCTGTCGCTGCGGGGTCTTTACTCCAGCAGCAGCGGCGGCTTGCCGCGCTTGGCGCGGAAATAGTTCGTCAGCCGGGTGCTCGCATCCTTGGCCAGTACGCCACCGTGGATCTCCACACGGTGGTTGTGCCGGGGGTCGCCGATCAGATCGAACACGCTGCCGCAGGCACCGGTCTTGGGGTCGGTGGCCGCATACACCAGCCGCGCCACCCGTGCGTGCACAATGGCCATGGCACACATCGCACACGGCTCCAGGGTGACGTACAGCGTGCTGCCGATCAGCCGGTGGTTGGTGATCACCCTGCCCGCCTGCCGCATCGCCACGATCTCGGCATGCGCGCTGGGGTCATGGTCGGCAATGTTGAGGTTCCAGCCTTCGCCGAGCACGGTGCCATCGGCACCGACGAGGACTGCGCCGACCGGAATCTCATTGAATTCACGCTCGGCACGCTGGGCCAGGCCCAGCGCGTGACGCATCCAATGCTCATCCTGGTCGTGCACGGGCACGCCCAGTGGTGGTGGCGGGGCGAGGCGCTCAACCATGGCCGTTGGCCTTGCGCACGAAGGCCTCGAACGCGGCCAGGGTGGCCTCGCTGACGTGGTGCTCGATCCCTTCCGCGTCGCGTCGCGCCGAATCGGCGTCCACGCCCAGGGCCAGCAGGAACTGCTCCACGGTCTGATGGCGAGCGCGCATCTCCACCGCCAGCTGCTCGCCGGCCGGGGTCAGGAACACCCCGCGATACGGCCGCTGGATCGCCCAGCCCTCCTTGACCAGCCGCTTGAGCGCCTTGGCCACGGTGGGCTGCGCAACCCCGAGCCGGGTGGCGATATCCACCTGGCGGGCTTCTCGGCCATCGGCGATCAGGTCCGCGATCAGCTCCACGTAATCCTCGACCAGCTCGGACCGGCGCGCTTCACGCACCTGCACGAAGCCCTCGACATGCACCTGGGCATCGATCAGGGGCGAGGCGGCTTTACGGGTCGACGACGGCATGGTGGCTCCAGCAATGGGCCGGTGGCGAAGGGCTGCGGCGCCGGAACAGTTTACCTCACGGGGGTTTGAGACTGTCCCGACAGGATTCCGGAACGCTGCGCCCGCGGATCCCGCGATAGATCAGCACCAGAATGGAACCGACTTCTCATTCACAGGATCTTGTGTTTGACAAATGATTTTTTCTGCCCGATACGTATTCAACCCACTCAGCCATGGACCCGGCCGAAGGCCAAGGAGCAGCATGGACGCATCCGCGCGACGCACGTACGGTGGTTTGGCCCTGATCGTGATCCTGGCCGGGATGATGACGCTGCTGGCGATACAGAACCGGCACCTCCGCCAGCAGCAGGCACTGCTGGTGACGAAAGTCGAGCAGCTTTCCAAGGCGGTTCATGGCCTGCCTGAAGGTGCCGAGCCAGAGGCACTCACCACCACCGCCATCAATGGGGAGGCACTGACGCTTGCCGGCCCGCAGAGCGGGCGCCAGGTCCTCTACTTCTTTTCACCGTCATGCAGATTCTGCCTGGCCTCGGTGCCGCAGATCCAAGCGCTGGATGCAGCCGGTCGGAACAACGGCCACCGCGCCTTCGAGATGATAGCCGTCAGCCTCCCGCCGCATGAGGCCGCACCGGACTACGCCGCACAGCACGGCTTTGCCTTCCCGGTGATCAACGATGTGGATGCCCGGATCACCCAGCGCTACAGCGCCACCCTGGTGCCGATGGTGGTGGTGATCGATGACGGCAAGGTCATCTACCGCCACGTCGGGCAGCTCAAGGACAGTTCGGTCAACGCGATCACCGGTGCATTCGTTGTCCGCGCCGGCCGCAAAGCAGCCGCGGCGCCCGCCGGCTGAGTGTTGTTTGCCCGTTGTACCCGCGTCACCAACCCAAGGAGAAGCACCATGAAGTCGAAGAAGCTCGTCTCGGTTTTTGGTGGTATCGCCGTCGCATTCGCCCTGGCTTTTGCTTCCGGCCAGGCATTCGCCACCTCCAGCCAGCCGGTGCCGGTGGCAGGCTGTGACTTCCATATCGGCTGTACTTACGGTGGCTACGGCTTCCGCATGTGCTGCGATCCGATCTGACCCGATGGCCCATCCCGGCAACTGCCGGGATGGGCGTGGCCGCTACCGTGGCCGACGCTGCAATACCGTCTCGAACAACACGGTACTGTCCTCGTTGACAGCCACCAGCGTGCCGCCATGCGCACGCGCGAATTCGCTGGCGATGAACAACCCCAGCCCCAACCCACGGCTGTCGTGGAAGCTGGCCTTGAACGGCTCGAACAGCCGCGGCAGCAAGGCCTCCGGAATCTGGCCCGCGTTGCGCACCTGCACGCGCAGCGGCCCGCTACGCTCCCCTTCCAGGCGTACCAGCACGGGCGCATCGCCGCCGTGCAGCACGGCGTTGCTCACGAGATTGGACAGCAGCTGCGCCAGGCGATCCGGGTCCCCCTGCAGATGGGCATCGCCCTGCACCTGCAGCTCGATCGTCGCCTGGGGATGCGCCCGACCAATCTCGGCGACCACCAGCGAGGCAAGCTCGGCGAGGTCGCAATCAGTGGTGTACAGACGCAGCCCGCCGGTGCGGATCTTCGAGAAGTCCAGCAGCTGCTCGACCATCCGCACCATGCGCTGCGCACTGTTCTCCAGATGGACCAGCGTGCGTTGGACCTGGCTGTCGTCGGGCAGGTCCAGTGACAACTTGTCGGCACACAGCAGGATCGCAGCCAACGGCGTACGCAGGTCGTGGGTCAGCACCGCCATCATCGTTTCATTGAGCTTGAGCGCATGCTCCAGCGCCTCGTTGCGCGCCTTGAGCAGCTGCTTCTGCTGGTAAAGCTCGATGAAGACGTTGACCTTGCTCAGGATCACCTGCGGCTCGATCGGCTTGTGCAGGAAATCCACCGCCCCGGTTTCGTAGCCTTTGAAGGCCCGCACCGGGTCGTTCGGTGAGGCGGTCAGGAAGATGATCGGCACGTCGCGGCTGCGCTGCGAGCCACGCATCAGTTCGGCGAGCGAAAAGCCGTCGATCTCCGGCATGTGCACATCCAGCAGCGCCAGCGCGACCTCATGTTCCAACAGCAGTTCCAGTGCCTCAGCGCCGGAGGGGGCACACAGGATCTCCAGGCCCGGGCGGCGCAGCAGCGCTTCCATCGCGACCAGGTTCTGCGGAATGTCATCGACAATCAGCAGCTTCACGCAATCGGTGGTGACAGTCGACCCGGCGGGCTCGATCAGGTTCATCGGGTAAGACCTTTCATACGCGTGCAGATGGAGGTGAGCGGGAGCACTGCGTCGGCGCCGGCGTGTGCCAGGGCCGATGCGGGCATCATCGAGGAATACGCCTCCTCAGGGCATTGAATCCAGGCTTCGCCGCCCGCCTGGCGGACCGCGGCGACCCCGTCACTGCCGTCGCTGCTGGCACCGGTGAGCAGGATGGCCAGCACGCCGTCGCCAAACACGTCGGCAGCGCTCTCGAACAGGGGGTCGATCGCCGGGCGCGAGAACAGCACGGGCGGATCGATGGACAGCGCCAGCGTGGCGCGGTCCTCCACCAGCAGATGGTAGTCCGGTGGCGCGAACGTCACCGTCCCGGGTTGCAGTGGCTGCTTGTCCTCGGCCTCACGCACGGGCAGCGGACAGCCGGCGTCGAGCAGGTCGGCGATGCGGCTGGGCCGGTCGCGTGGCAGATGCAGCACGACCAGCACGGGCAGATCCAGCGTCGCCGGGAACGCGGACAGCAGCGCCTGCAGCGCACTGACGCCGCCGGCGGACGCACCGATGACCACCAGATCGAACCGGCTGCGCTGCGACATCCCGAGCATCAGGCCAGCTTCCGGTACAGGCGCTGGTCGCGCGCGCAGGCCTCGAAGGCGGCCGCGTGCTCGCCGAACTGCAGCGACTCCTTGCTGCCCAGGCCGAGAAAGCCGCGGTGTACCAACGCCTCATGGAACAGGCCGATGGCACGGTCCTGCAGCGGACGCTGGAAATAGATCAGCACGTTGCGGCAGGAGACCAGGTGCACTTCGGAAAACACGGTGTCGGTGGCCAGGCTGTGGTCGGCGAAGACGATGTTGCGCTTCAGGCGGCGGTCGAAGACCACACTGCCATACCCGCTGCTGTAGTAATCCGACAACGAGCCGGTGCCGCCGGCGGCCAGGTAGTTGCGGCTGAACTGCGCAAGCCGGTCCAGCGCGAAGGCGCCGGACTCGGCGGCCTGCAGCGCTTCGGGATTGATGTCGGTGGCATAGATGATGGCCCGGTCCAGCAGGCCCTCCTCATGCAGCAGGATCGCCAGCGACCACACTTCTTCACCGGTGCTGCAGCCGGCCACCCACAACTTGATCGAGGGATAGGTGCGCAGCACCGGTACCGCATGCTCGCGCAGCACCTTGAAGTACGGCGGATCCCGGAACATCTCCGAGACCTGCACGGTGAAGTACTGCATGGCCTGGGCGAACGTCTCCGGCTCATGCAGCAGGCGGTGCTGCAGCGCGCCCATGGTCGGGCAGTCGAACCGCGACATGGCATGGCGCATGCGCCGCCGCAGCGACGCCAGCGCATAGTCACGGAAGTCGTAGTGGTAGCGCTGGTACACCGCCTCCAGCAGCAGCTTCAGCTCCAGGTCGAACAACTCCGTTTCATTCATCGGCGCGAGCACCACACGCGGCACAGCGAGACCAGCTTGTCCACGTCGATCGGCTTGGCGATGTAGTCGTTGGCACCAGCCTGCAGGCAGTGCTCGCGGTCATCGGGCATCGCCTTGGCGGTCAGCGCGATGATCGGCAGGTCGCGCCAGCGGTTGTCCGCCCGGATTTCGCGCATGGCGGTCAGCCCGTCCATCTCCGGCATCATGATGTCCATCAGCACCAGGTCGATCTCCGGGCGCAGCTTGTCCAGCGCCTCGCGACCATTGCGCGCGATTTCCAGGGTGACACCCAGCGGCTCGAGCACGCTGGACAGCGCGAAGATGTTGCGTACGTCATCCTCGGCCAGCAGCACGATGCGGCCATCAAGCACCGCATCACGGCGGCGTGCTTCACGCAGCAGGCGCTGCTGGTCGGTCGGCAGCGAGGCCTCGACGCTGTGCAGGAACAGCGTCACCTCATCGAGCAGGCGCTCGGGCGAGCGCGCGCCCTTGATGATGATGCTCTTGGAATAGCGGCGCAGGCGCTGTTCTTCATCACGGGTCAGCGCGCGGCCGGTGTAGACGATCACCGGCGGGAAGGCGACCGCATCATTGCCGGCCATGCGCTCGAGCAGGTCGTAGCCGGTGCCGTCGGGCAGCGCCAGGTCGGTCACCATGCAATCGAAGGTGGAGCCGGCCAGCTCGGCCATCGCTTCGGTGATGGTGCCCACCGCCGTGATTTCGAGCTGGTCGCGGCCGAGCAGCAACTGCAGGTTGGAGCGCAGCTCGCTGTCGTCCTCGACGATCAGCAGCCGGCGCACATCGCGCTGGCTGGTGGCTTCCAGCTGCTGGATCGCCCCGACCAGGCGCTCGCGCGTGGCCGGCTTGATCACGTAGCCGATCGCGCCCAGCTCCATCGCCACCTGCGACCGCTCCAGGCCGGAGACCACATGCACCGGTATATGGCGGGTCGCCGGGTCGCGCTTGAGACGCTCCAGCACGCTGAGCCCGGACACATCGGGCAGACCGATATCGAGCAGGATGCCGTTCGGGCGCAGCTCGGTAGCCAGGCCCAATGCCTCTTCGGCAGTACCGGCGACCACGCAGTCGAAATCCAGTTCATGCGCCATCGACACCAGCGCGCCAGCGAAGGTCGCATCGTCCTCTACCACCAGAATCATCCGGCCCGCGCGGCTGCGGCGGCCCCGGTCATCCATCACCTTGGCCGCAGGCGCGGGTGCAGGCGTGGCGTCGGCGTGGGCACGGCCCAGCGGAGCAGCGGCATGCACGGCCGGTGCTGCCACGGTGGCGGGGCGTACGTCGTGCACGACGTTGTGCGCGGTGCCGGTACCGCCACCGGCCAGCAGCGGCAGTTCAAGCGTGAAGCAGCTGCCCCGGCCCGGCTCGCTGGAGACGGTGATGCTGCCCCCCATGCGGGCCGCCAGATCGCGCGAGATCGACAGCCCCAGCCCGGTACCCCCGTAACGGCGGCGGGTGCTGCCATCGGCCTGGCGGAAGGCCTCGAAGATCACCGCGGTCTGTTCTTCCGGAATGCCGATGCCGGTATCGGACACCGCGAACTGGATCCGCCCTGCCCCGGCACTGCGCACCGTCAACGACACGCTGCCGTGTTCGGTGAACTTGACCGCATTGGCCAGCAGGTTCTTGAGGATCTGCTGCAGGCGCTGGCTGTCGGCCAGCAGTTGGGTAGGCGCGTCCGGCGTGGCGCTGATCTCCAGGCTCAAGCCCTTCTGCACGGCCATCGGCTCGAAGGTTTCCTTCAGGCGCTGCAGGACGCTGGACACCGCGAGGTTTTCTTCGACCAGCTCGACATGGCCGGCCTCGATCCGCGACAGGTCCAGAATGTCGTTGATCAGCGCCAGCAGGTCGTTGTTGGAGGAATGGATCGCCTGGGCGTATTTGACCTGCTCGGCGGTCAGCGTGCTTTCTTTGTTGTCGGCCAGCAGCTTGGCCAGGATCAGCGAGCTGTTGAGCGGCGTGCGCAGCTCATGGGACATGTTGGCCAGGAACTCGGATTTGTAACGCGAGCTGGCCTCCAGTTCAGCGCTGTTCTGCACCAGCTGTGCCTGGGCCAGCAACAGGGCCTGCTGACGCGACTCCAGTTCGTGGGTGCGCTCCTCGAGCTGCACGTTGGTCTGTTCCAGCTCGGCCTGCTGCTGCTCCAGGTTGGCCTGTGAATGCAGCAGGCTGCGGCTCTGCTCCTCCAATTCTTCGTTGGCCACGCGCAGCTCTTCCTGCTGGGTCTGCAGCTCTTCGCTCTGGCGCTGGGTTTCCTCCAGCAGTTCCACCAGCTGCGCATTGAGCAGCGCCGCGCGCAGCGCGATGCCGATCGGCTCGGCGCACTGCAGCAGCAGCGCCATCTCCAGGCCACGCGCAGGCGAGACGCCGGCACGGCCCAGTTCAATCACGCCGATCACCACGCCGTCGGCCGTGATCGGGCCCAGCAGGCGCTGGTGCACCGTGGTGCGGCCCAGCGGGGTATCGATATCCAGCGGGCTGTCGCTGTCCTCCAGCCGACGCGCGCGGCCCTCGCGGATGATCTCGCCCCATTGGCCGGCATGCGCCGGCAGGGTCTCCGGCAGCTGCGAAGGCAGCGCGGCGCCACCGACCAGCACCAGCCGCTCGCCCTGCAGGCGATACATGGCGCCGACATCGGCATTGAGCTGCGCGCACAGCGCGCGCATGGCCGCGTCGGCCAGTTCACGCGGGGTGGGATCGCCCTGCAGACTGGTGCCCACCACGTTTTCGCCAGCCTGCAGCCACAGCGCATCGGCCGCTTCCCGGCGCGCACCGATGGCCTTCATCACGGTCAGCGCCATCATCAGGAAAGCAACGCCGCCGATGCTGCGGTTGACGAAGGAGAAGGCCGAGTTGCTGCTGGACGGCGCCACGTTGTAGCCCACCGCAAGCAGGATGCAGGACCCGATCGCCACCAGCAGAGGCACTTCCATCCGGCGCTGGAACAGCGTGATGCCCACCGCCATGAAGTAGGTGAGCCAGACCGCATAGCCCAGCGGTACCACCATCTCCGTGCCCAGCGTGGCGGCCATCAAGGCGGCCGACGCAAGCCAGATCCAACGGTCACGGGAGGTGGGCGCAGAATTCATGCCGTGTTCCAGCTTAAAAGGGGGCTGATGGTACCCGAAGCGGTAAACGGCTGTTAAGCGCCAGAAGTCAGCGTGTTTGGCGCACGTTCTTGACACGTTCTTCACATCCCGCCCCCTACGGTTCGGTCCCTTATCGGGGGAGTCGATAGCCGTCGTGGTCCAGGCCGTATCCAGCGTTGCACCGCTTGCCGACGAAAGTCGGCAGCTGAAGCTGTTGATCGACAACGTGAGCGACCACGCGATCTATCTGCTCGATACGCAGGGCCGCATCTGCAACTGGAACCGTGGCTGCGAGCGGGTCAAGGGCTACACCGCCGAGGCGGTGATCGGCCAGCATATCGGCCTGTTCTACACCCCCGAAGACCAGCAGCTCGGCGTGCCGCAGCAAGCTTTGGACTACGCCCGCGACCACGGCCGCTTCATCGGTGAAGGCTGGCGGGTGCGCTGCAACGGCGAGCGGTTCCGCGCCGGTGAGGTGATCGAGCCGGTCCGCGAAGACGGCTGCCTGCTCGGCTTCGTCAAAGTCACCCAGGACGTCACCGAACGCTACCAGGCCCAGCGCCTGCTGCAGGATGCGCAACGCGCGCACGTGCAGCAGCGGCAACTGGACAATGTCGGTCGACTGACCCGTGGCCTGGCCCACGAATTCAACAATCTGCTGACCACGATCGGCAACGCACTGGATCTGATCGCCCTGCGCCCCGGTGCCGAAGGGCGTACCCAGGAGCTGGTGGACCTGGCCCAGGCAGCCGCCGACCGTGGCTCGCTGCTGACCCGCCAGCTGCTGGCCTTTTCCTCCGATCAGACCCTGGTGCGCGAACCGGTGGTGGTGCAGGAATTCCTGCTTGATGCCCTGCCGGTGCTGCGTCGCGCCTGCCCGGCGAGCATCGAGGTAAAGCTGAATCTGACCTCGGATCTGCCCCCGATCATCACCGATGGCGTACAGTTGCACAGCGCCGTGTTGAATCTGGTGCTCAATAGTGGCGAGGCGATGCCCCAGGGCGGCACGGTCACGATCACGGCCGAGGTCGAACAGCGACTGGCGCCGGATCTGTCCCAGCCCATGCGCCGCCACTATGTCGCCATCGCGGTGACCGATGAGGGCAACGGGATGCCCCCGGACATCGCCGAGCGCGCCAGCGAGCCATTCTTCACCACCAAGGAAGTCGGCAAAGGCAGCGGGCTGGGCCTGAGCCAGGTGTTCGGCTTCGTCTCCCAGTGCGACGGCTTCGTCGACGTACAAACCGCCCCCGGACGGGGCACCACCGTCCGCCTGTTGTTACCTGTCATTGAGGAAGTCGAGCATGTCTGAGCCCCTACGCGTATTGATGGTCGAAGACCAGCAGGACCTGCGTGAACTGATCGGCCAGGCGCTGCAGGACTTCGGCATCGAGATCCACACCGCCGATGACGGCCCGGCCGCGCTGCGGCTGATGCAGGATCCGGGTGGGTTCGATGTGGTGTTCAGCGATATCAGCATGCCCAATGGCATGAGTGGCGTGGAACTGAGCGAGCACGTGGCCGATGTGCTGCCCAATGCGCGCATCATTCTGGCCTCCGGTTACGCCCGCTCGCAGCTGCCGCCGCTGCCCGAGCATGTCGAATTCCTGCCCAAGCCGTATCGCCTGCGCCAGCTGGTCACCCTGCTGCAGTCCCCCGTCTCGCCCTGAACGGGCGCCACGCCGCCAGCGTGAACGCTTCATCCGCGTTTCACCTGCTTCACACCGGTTCTGCATGACACCCCGGATAGTGGCGATGTAGTCGGAACAGGGCGCGGTAGATGCTGGACAGAAGCAATGATGTAGATCGGATCGCGTTGATCGAGGCGCTCAACGTGATGGATCCAGCGTTGGGTACCGCGCTCGATCCCATCGCCGAGTTGACTGCCTTCAGCTTTGGCGTCCCGATTGCATGGGTGTCCATCCTCGACGCCGATCACCAGCACATCATTTCGGGCGTGGGCCTGGCACTACGCCGCACCGATCGGCATGCCTCGATCTGCGCGCGTGCGCTGGGATCCAACACCGTCATGCAGGTCGCCGATCTGCGCCAGGACCCGCGCTTTGCCGATAATCCCCTGGTGACCGGGCCGGAGCAGCTGCGCTTCTATGCCGGCGCGCCGCTGGTCACCAAGGCGGGCGTCGCGCTCGGCACCCTGTGCATCATGGACCGCGCACCGCGGCAGCTGTCTGCTAAAGAACAGCTGCAGTTGCAGACCTTGTCGCGCGTGGTCGTCGCGCAGATGGAACTGAAAATGTCGTTGGGCCGCCGCGAGCAGATCAGCGGATTGCCCAACCGGCACCAGTTCCAGGCCGACCTCAACGCCCTGTCCCGGCATGCCGATACGCGTGCGTTCACTGCCGTGGTGCTGGATGTGTTCGATCTCCAGAGCGCCAATGATGCCGGCCAGGCGCTGGGCATGAAGCCGGTGGAGACCCTGCTGCGCCAGGCTGCCCTGCGCGTGCAGGATGTGCTGCGTGACATGGCGCAGGTCTACCACATCGGGGTGACCCGCTTTGCGTTCCTGCTGGCCGACCACTCGCATGAAGAGACCGAAGCGCTGCTCGATCGGCTCCGCATCCGCATGCGTCGGCCACTGATGGCCGGCAGTATCCCGATGTCGCCGCAGTTCCATGCCGGCGTCTGCGATTTTCTCTCGGCCCCCGGGCAGACCGGCGATCTGGTGCGCAAATGCCTGGTCGCCATGCACCACGCCATCCAGACGGACAGCTGCCTGTGCTGGTATTCGCAGGAGCGCGACGATGCGTTGCGTCGCCGCTATCGGTTGGCCTCCGACGCCGGCCGCGGCCTGGCCCAGCACCAGTTCAGCCTGGTCTACCAGCCACGCTTTGATCTGATCACTGGACTGCCGGTATCGGCCGAGGCCCTGCTGCGCTGGACCCATCCGATGCTCGGTCCGGTCAGCCCCGGGGAGTTCATTCCGGTCCTCGAGCGCACCGCGCTGATGCCCGCCATCAGCCGCTGGGTGATCGACCATGCGCTGGCCCAGGCGGCGCAGTGGCAGAAGCGGGTGCCCGATTTCAGCCTGTCGCTCAATCTTTCACCGCGCGATTTCGACGACCAGCGCGTGTGGAGCGTACTGTCCGAGCGGCTGCACGCGCATGGATTGGCACCGGGCCTGATCGAAATCGAGATCACCGAAGGCCAATGGCTGAACCACCATCCTGCAGCCCTTCCCCAGCTGCGGGAGATGGCCGCCGCCGGGGTACGCATCGCGATTGATGATTTCGGCAGTGGGTACAGCAACTTCGGCTACCTCAGCGAGGTACCGATCAGCCACATCAAGATCGACCAGACGTTGGTCACCGGACTGGCACGCTCGCGCACCGCGCGACTGAAGGTGGAGGCCATCATCAAGCTGGCGCGGCAGCTCGGGTACCGCACGGTGGCCGAGGGCGTGGAGAACGAAGCCGAACTCTCGCTGCTGCGGCTGTGGGGCTGCGACGAAGCTCAGGGCTATCACCTCGCACGCCCCATGCACCCTGACGCCGTGCTGCAGCTGGTCAGCGTGTGCCGGGCGGGGCCGCTGCCGGATGCGGGCTGACCCTGCGCGGCGTTGTCGGCACTTCAGGCGATAATGCCCGGCCCGCCTCCCTCACTGCCCGACCATGTCCGATCTCGCTCCGCTGCCTACCCTGCCCCTCGGTCACTACCGCCATTTCAAGGGCGGCAACTACGAGGTGATCGGCGTCGTGCGACACAGCGAAACCCTGATGCCGATGGTGTTGTACCGGCCGTTGGATGCGGAGATCGGGCTGTGGGTGCGCCCGTTTGAGATGTTCGTCGCGCAGGTGGAGGTGGACGGGCAGTGGCGTGCGCGTTTTGCGCGGGCCGAGGTGGACAGCTGAGGGGACAATCTGCGCATCGCTGCCCAGCGGTGCGATCAGCCCAGGACCGCCCGTCGCGCGTCCACCAGCTCACGCAACCGCGCGGTCACCGTGCGGAACTGCTCCGGCAGCATCGCCGCATCCAGTGCGTCTACCTGACCGGACAGCACCGACAGTGCCTCGCTCATGCTGGGCACTTTCTGGCCCGCCTCGGCGGACGCCTCCGGCACCTCCAGCTGCGCGCCGATGACGCCGGCCAGGATCTCGAATGCCTTCACCGTGGCGGCATCGAGCCTGGAGGGGTTTGGATCGAGCGCGCACAGGGTGCCGTGGAAGCCGCCATCGCGGCGGAACATCGGCACCGAGATGTAACTCTCGAACCCGTACAACGCCGGCGTGGGGTGGCTGGAAAACACTGGGTGGGTGCTGGCCTGATCGAACTGCACCAGATGGCGATGCTCGCGGATTTCATCGCAGATGGTGGTTTCCAGCACCAGGTCTTCGCCGGGTCGCAGACCAAAATCCAGATGGTCATGCACCGCACAGGCAGTCCATCGATCCGCCGTGACGCGTGCCACGGCGACAAAACGCATGCCGGTCATCGCACTGGCCAGCTCCAGCATGCCCGGCACGGCAGGCATCGCCAGCAGCGCCGCGACATCGTCCAGACGCGGATCCGCCGAGATCGCAGGATCCGCCAGGGGCGCCGTGCCGGGACCGTCTTCGTCGAGCGGATTCTCCATCGCGGCCAAGCGGCGATCCAGCACCTTCGCGTTGACCTCGTTGAAGAGACCGCGCACCGACGCGGACAACGCGCGCGGGTCCTTGATGGCGCCGACGAAATGGATGCCCTGCCCGACCAACCGGATCTGCTCGACGCCGTGATCCAGGCGCAGCGATGGCCACGCCAGACGGTGCAGGATGCGCATCCAGTCATTGGGGGGCGTGTCGTCCAGAAGCGCGGTGACGA
Source organism: Stenotrophomonas sp. SRS1 (assembly GCF_026130205.1). Classification (NCBI taxonomy): domain Bacteria; kingdom Pseudomonadati; phylum Pseudomonadota; class Gammaproteobacteria; order Lysobacterales; family Lysobacteraceae; genus Stenotrophomonas; species Stenotrophomonas sp. SRS1. The sequence goes on from NZ_JAINFD010000001.1 coordinate 772,449, forward strand.
TCACGCGTGACGCGCCAGCCCCGTCCTGCAGACCGGGCAGATCAAAGCCGATGAGCGCTGGAAAGCCCGTACTGATAGACATCACAACCCCTATGACCACATGGCGCAGCCATCGAAAGGTGGTGGCTTTGAAGGCAAATTGTCGCACGAATGAGCGAGACTGGCCGTGACCGAAGCCTGCGCCTCCCCCATGCCGCCCGAACGGTGTAGCGGCTATCATGCGCGCACGGACGTCTCTGCCACGTACAAAGGAATGCACATGTTGGACGGTTTCTCGCTGTTGATTGGCCTCGGCTGGGCGCTGTTCGGGCTGCTGTGGATCTTCGTTCCCTTCGCCATCTTCGGCATCAAGGGGCTGCTGCGGGAGATCCTGGCCGAACAGAAGCGGACCAATGAGATTCTCAGCCGTGCGCATGGGGTCAGCCCCCCGTTGGACGTGCCGGAAGGCCTTCCGTTCAGGCCCGAGCGCTATCCGTGAAGACTCGGCAATAGCCCAGCCGGACAGGCGCCCGGGCTTACCCGGGTGCCCTTGACGCAGGTGCGCGGTGTCCCCCGAATCCAGTGTTCTACCGGATGCACTGATTATGCTGCGCTGCAGCAGTACAATGCCGCGCTCCCCCGTTCGACGCCGCCTGAATGAGCTCTTCTTCCGTCCCCCTGGCCGCCCGGCTCTCGCCGCGCGAGCGCACCCTGATCCTGCTGGCCTTGTCGCTGGGCGGCTTTGCCATCGGCACCAGCGAGTTCGCCAGCATGGGGCTGATGCTGGAGATCAGCCGCGGGCTGTCCATCAGCGAGACCCAGGTCGGTCACCTGATCAGTGCCTACGCCGTCGGTGTGGTGGTCGGCGCCCCGGTGCTGGCCTTCGCCGGTGCAGGCTTCGCCCGCCGCAACCTGCTGCTGGCGCTGATGGGCTTTTACGCCATCGGCAATCTGGCCAGTGCACTGGCCCCCAACTACGGCACGATGCTGCTGGCCCGGTTCGTCGCGGGTCTGCCGCATGGCGCGTACTTCGGCGTGGCGATGCTGGTGGCCGCCGCGATCAGTCCCCCGGCCCAGCGCGGCGCGGCGGTATCGAAGGTCTTGCTCGGCCTGTCCGTCGCCATTCTGGTCGGCAATCCGCTGACCACGTGGCTCGGCCAGCAGCTCAGCTGGCGCACTGCATTCGCCGTGGTCAGCGTGTTGGCGATTGCCACGGTGGCCATGATCGCGCGCTTCCTGCTGCCCGATCCGGATGAAGTCCGCACCTCGCCGATGCGCGAACTGCGCGCGTTCAACCGCACCCAGGTGTGGCTGGCGCTTGCGATCGGCTCGGTGGGCTTTGCCGGCATGTTCTGCGTCTTCACCTACCTCGCCCCGACCCTGGTGCAGGTCACCGGCCTGGCCGAATCGTGGATGCCGCTGGCGGTAGGCATCTTCGGCATCGGTGCGATCATCGGCAACGTGGCGGGCGGCTGGCTGGTCGACCGCTTCCAGTTCCGCGCGGCGGCGGTGGTGCTGGTCTGGTCGATCATCGTGCTGCTGGCGTTCCCGCTGGCCGCGCAGTCGGTGTGGAGTGTGTTCCCGATGATCATCGCGGTGGGCACCATGGGCGCCCTGGCCGCGGTACTGCAGACCCGCCTGATGGATGTGGCCGGGGAAGCGCAGACCCTGGCGGCGGCCTCCAACCATGCCGCGTTCAATACCGCCAACGCGCTGGGCCCGTGGTTCGGCGGCATGGCGATCGGCGCCGGCTTCAGCCCGGCCGTGACCGGCTACGTCGGTGCGGCCACCGCGCTGGGCGGCCTGCTGTTGTGGGGCGTGGCGATGCTGGTCGACCGCCGTTCCCGCAGCGAGCCGGTGCTGCAGCAGTAAGCGCACCGCGTCCATCGCAGGCCGACTCGACATCCCCGCCCAGGCGGGGATTTTTTCATTTCCTTATCATGGGTGTCCGATCAAACAGCGCTTACCGATGACGTACGAATGGGCCCCGAGCGACTGGGGTCAACGCCTCACGCGATCGCCGCACTGGCGCCTTCGCCTGGAAGACGACCAGCTGCTGCTGACCATCGACGGTCATCCGTACCATGCGCCCCTCACCGCGCTGCAGGTGCACCCGCGCCTGCCGTGGGCACGGCTCACCCTGCATCGCGATGGACAGGCCCCCTTGATGCTGGGCGGCCTGTCCCCTGCCGCCGCCCGTCTGCTGGCCGAGGCGCTGAGCCAACGCCGTGGCGCGCTGCGTCAACGCGACCAGGTCACGCTGTTCCAGCAGGCCCATGCCGCGATCCAGCGCTGGCTTGCGCAGGTGCAGACCGCGACCGATCTGGCCGACGATGAGTCGCTGTGGCTCACGCACGACCAGCAGCAGGCACTGCTGCAGGCGCGCCCCGCCCTGCCGCTCGATGAGGATGCACTGTGGGCGGTCTTCGATGACGCCGACCTGCGCAGCGAGCTGGACGGCGATCCCTCGGCCATCGAAGCAGCCCTGATGCTCTGGTTGGCCGACTGGCCAGCCCGGTGGGCGCGCCGCAATGAGGCCCATGAGGCGCGCGAGCTGATCGCCTGCCGGCCCCTGCTGGACCGTGTCGAAAGCCGCCCGCTCACCGCTGAGCAGGCCCGTGCGGTGATCTGCTTCGACAACCGCGTCCAGGTGGTCGCCGCAGCCGGTTCCGGCAAAACATCGACGATGGTCGCCAAGGCCGCCTACGCCGTCGAGCGCGGCCTGGTCGCGCCCGAGCGCATCGTCATGCTCGCCTTCAACAAGGACGCCGCCACGGAACTGCAGGCGCGTGCCGACCGCGCCTTCCAGCGTCTCGGCCTGGGCCAGGTGCAGGTGGAAGCACGCACGTTCCATGCGCTGGGCCGGCACATCATTGCCCAGGCCACCGGGCGTATGCCGCAGGTGCCCGACTGGGCCGTTGATGCCACCCAGGGGTTCCATCGGCTGGCCGAGATCATCGACGCGCTGAAAGACCGCTCCCTCCATTTCCGCACGCAATGGGACATGTTCCGGCTGGTGTTCGGCCGTGATCTGCCCGTCATCGGCGGTCCGCTGGAGGCCGACGAGTGGGACAAGGACGGCCAAGGGTACGTGCGTACCTTGCAGGGCGAGCGCGTGTGCAGCATCGAGCACTGCGTGATCGCCGACTGGCTGTTCTACAACGGGGTGGCGTACACCTATGCACGACGCAGCACATTCGATGCCGGGACCGATGCGTACCGCCAGTACCGCCCGGATTTCCACTATCCGGGCATAGCGCTGTATCACGATCACCTCCCCTTGGAAGGGTACGAGCGAGCGCCGGCGCATCGCGCGGGCACCCCAGGCACCGGCCATGACAGCGAGCGGATCGAGACCACCCCGCTGCAGTTGCGTACCGGCGAACTGTTCGTGCGGCTGGGCGAGGCCTTGTCGCAGCGTGGCATCGAACTCGATCCGAATCCTGACCGCGAACTGCCTGATGGCGGCGCAACGCCGATGCCGGACACCGAGCTGATCGGCCTGGTAAGGACGTTCATCAGCCACGCCAAGAGCAACGGCCTGCACGTGGAGGACATGGTCGAGCGGCTGCGCCGGCTGCCCGACGATCACTTCAAGCACCGTTACCGCCTCTTCCTCGAACTGATCATCCCGATCCTGGACGGCTGGGACGATGCGCTGGTCGCCGAGGGCGGCATCGACTTCGAGGACATGCTCAACCAAGCCGCCGAACACCTGGAACAGAGCCGCTATGTCGCGCCGTTCGATCTAGTGATGGCCGACGAATTCCAGGATGCCTCGCGCGCCCGTGCACGGCTGTGCCGTGCGCTGGTACAGGCGCCGGGCAAGCATCTGTTCGCGGTCGGCGATGACTGGCAGTCCATCAACCGGTTCGCCGGCGCAGACGTCTCGGTGATGACGGGGTTCGTGGCGTGGTTCGGCCAGGGCCAGGTGCTCAAGCTCGAACAGACCTTCCGCTGCCCGCAGGCACTGTGCGATGTCTCCAGCGCCTTCGTGTCACGCAATCCGGCGCAGATTCCCAAGCAGGTCCACTCGGTCACGCCCGCGTACGGGGCGGTACTGCAGGCCTTCCAGGTGGCCTCACGCGACCGGCTGGTCGGGGCGGTCGAACAGTATCTGGCGCAGCTGCACCAGCAGTTGCTGACCGGCCAGGTCCCGCCAGGCCGCGATGGCAAGGTCACGGTGTTCGTGCTCGGTCGCTACAACGCCGACCGTGCAATGCTGCCAACCACGTGGCGCGCACGCCATGGGCAGCACATGGAGGTCAGCTTCCTTACCGCGCACCGCTCCAAGGGCACCGAGGCGGACTACGTCATCCTGCCCGGCATGCTGGATCGGCGCTTTCCCAACACGCGTGCCGACGACCCGGTACTGGCCCTGGCGATGCCCGAGAGCGACGCCTATCCACTGGGCGAGGAGCGTCGCCTGTTCTACGTCGCGCTGACGCGTGCGCGCCGCTCGGTAGCGATGTTCACCGTACAGGGACGCCGCTCGTCGTTCCTGACCGAACTGGTCAACGACGGCGCGGTACGCGTGACCTCGATGGCCGGCGATACGATTCACGAGCAGGCCTGCCCGGCCTGCAGCGTGGGCGTGATCGTGCCGCGCACCGGGCCGTATGGCGCGTTCCAGTCGTGCTCGGGGTACCCACGCTGCGAGTACAAGCCGCCGAAAGCGGGCGGGACCGCGCACACCGGGCCTCGGGCCTACCGCTAGATCAAGCGGCGGTCCCGCATGTCCGCATCAATCTGCTCGATCAGCGCCCGCCGCTCGGACAGGCCGGGCATCACCCGCACCAGATTGCGGACCATGCGCAGGTCCTGCTGCCCGCCCAGCTGATCACTCAACGCATGCAGGGCCCGCGCCTGCTTGTTCTGCCCATGTCCCTTGATCGGCACCGCGCGGGACGGCGCCAACATCGGCAGCGCCTCCAGCTGCATGCGCAGACGACGCACTCTGCGGCGCCAGCGATGCAGGTCCTCGGCATCGTGACTGCGCGCGGCGCGCTTGGCGGCATTGGCCGTTCGGCGCTCGCTGCGTGCGAGCCCCCTGCGGACGTCGGCTGCTTTCAGCAGGCCCCAAGGCTGCGCCTGCAGATCGGTGCCGATACGCAGAAGTGCGGCTTGGCGGCGTGCAAACCCGGGATCGTGTGCCAGCGTCCGCGCGAGGATTGCGTCGCGTCGCGCGGTCAGGCGGTGGCACACCTCTTCCCACAGCTGAGCGGGCTGCGCCGCCGCCAGCCGCTCACAGGTTTCCACCACGACATGCGCATCGCGCAACGCTGACAGGCCATTGCCGAGACGGCGCAGCGCGGCATCCGCCGTTGTCGTGGTCAGTGCACTGTTGTCCAGCAAGGCCAGCAGCGCGCGCAGGCGGCGGATGGTCTTGCGTGCACGATGCACCGCCGCATGCACATCCGGCTGGCACTCGAGCGCGTCGGCAATGGCGTCGCACTCCCGTTGCGCCAGTACGCGGGCGGCGGGGCCGATACCTGATGGCGTCATCGCGGTCTTCCCCCGGGGCATAGTGGCGATTGTACCCACGCCACGCCCGCCGCCGCTCAGCCCGGGTTGAACATCTGCCGCACGCCCCGGAGCAGCTCGTTCACGCTGAACGGCTTGGGCAGCAGGGACATGCCCTGCCCCAGGAACTCATTGCGGACGGCCGCACTCTCCGTATAGCCGGTCACGAACAGCACCGGCAAATGCGGACGCAATACCCGCGCCGCATCAGCAAGTTCCCGGCCGTTCATGCCCGGCAGACCCACATCGGACAACAACAGGTCCAGCTCACGGTCCGAATGCAGCTCCAACAAGGCCTGCTGCGCATTGATGGCTTCCACGACCTGGTAACCGGCCTCGACCAGCATCTCCCGGACCATCATGCGTACCGAATCGGTATCGTCGACCAGCAGAATCCGCTCGGCGCTGCCTCGGGTCAGCGGTAAAGGTGCCGAGGTGTCGTGGGCTGCAGGCTGGAGCTGGCCCTCGGGCAGCAGCAGCTCGATCTCGGTCCCCTCGCCACGTTCGCTGGCAATGCGTGCACTGCCGCCGGATTGGCGTGCGAACCCGTAAGTCATCGACAGCCCCAGCCCGGTCCCTTCGCCCTGCGGCTTGGTGGTGAAGAACGGCTCGAATACTTTGGTCAACAGCTCTGCGGGGATGCCCACACCGTTGTCGAGCACGGTCACGGTGATGTAATGGCCAGGCGCCAGCTCATGGTCGCGCTCGATCTCGGCACGCCCGGCGCGGATGCGGATCAGGCCCTGGCCGGCCAACGCATCGCGGGCATTGATGACCAGGTTGAGGATCACGTTCTCGAACTGGTTCGGGTCGGCAACCGCAATCAGCGGTTCAATGCCCAGCTCCAGCTCGAGTTCGATGTTCTCACCGATCGACCGCTGCAGCATGTCTTCCAGCGAGCGCACGCGCGCGACCACATCGAAGGTCTGCGGATCGAGCGGTTGCTTGCGGGCAAAGGCGAGCATGCGCTGGGTCAGCGCGGCCGCACGGTGTGCCGAGCCGGTGGCGATCTCGACGTAGCGCGAAGCCTTGTCCCATTTACCACTGGAGGCGGCGATCTCGATCATGTCCAGCCCGGAAATGATCGTGGTCAGCAGATTATTGAAATCGTGCGCGATGCCGCCGGTGAGCTGACCCAGCGCGTCCATCTTCTGCGCCTGCATCAACTCGATCTCGGTGCGCTCGCGCTCGGCGATCTGGAAGGCGAGCTCGGACGTGGCGCTCTCCAGTTCCTGCCGCTGTTCGTTGGCGCGCGCATGCTGTTCAGTGGTGTCTTCAATCAGCACCAGCCCCTGCCCGGCGGCCTGGTACGGCGTCACCCGCCATTCCGTCATGCGGGTGGCGCCACCGACACGAAGGCTGAAGGTGCCCTGCCAGCGCTCGCCTTCGGCCAAGGCCACCTTCAATGCGCTGAGGGGCGCGACCTGATCCTGCAGCAGCTGATCGAGTTGGCCTGGTCCTGCCTGCTGACCCAGCAGACGGGTAAAGGCATCGTTGGCATCGTGCGCGTTGAGCGACGCATCCAATACCGCGATCGGAGCATTGATGTGACGGAAAATTTCGCGGAAGCGCGCCTCGGTCTCGCGCAGGGCTTCCTCGGCACGACGGGCGCGCAGCAGGCTGCGCAGCGTAGCCAACAACACATCCGGATCGACCGGATGGATCAGATAGGCATCCGCGCCCGCGTTGAGGCCCGTGATCATGTCACCGGTGGCGATCGACGCCGCCGAGACATGCACCACCGGCAGCAACTGCAGCCGGACGTCTTCGCGCAGCTGGCGCACCACATCAAAGCCGCTCATGTCCGGCAGGTTCACATCCAGCACCAGCGCACCGAAATCATGCTCGGCCAGCCGTGCCAGGCCCTCACCGCCGGTACCGGCTTCCTCCACATGGAACCCGTGGTGCTCCAGCACGCGGCGCACCGCGTAACGGGTCGCCACGTTGTCATCCACGACGAGGATGCGATCAGGAATCGCCATTCACGGCCTCCGTGGCCAGGGTCAGCGGCAGCACCACGTAGAAGTTCGAGCCCGTCCCGATTTCGCTCTCGACGCCGACATGGCCACCGAGCAGCTCGGCGAAGCGTTTGCACAGCGACAGCCCCAGCCCGGTGCCGCGCAGGCGCTTCTGCAGCGGGGTATCGACCTGCACGAAATCCTCGAACAGGGTCGACTGCAGTTCCGCCGGTATGCCGATGCCGGTATCGCGCACACTGAAGCGCACCGCGTTCTCACCCTCCAGTTGGGTCGATACCACCACCTGGCCGCTGGGCGTGAACTTCAGCGCATTGGAAATGAAATTGCGCAGGATCTGCGCCAGCTTCTTGTCATCCGTGAACAGCATCGGCATCACTGGCGGGTCCTCGAACAGCAGGTCCACCTGATTGCCTTCCACCAACGGACGGAACATGCCACGCAGTGCCGAGAACAGGTCCATCAGATCGAACCAGGCCGGCGAGATGGTAATGCGCCCGGCCTCGATCTTGGCCAGATCCAGCAGGTCGTCCACCATCTCGCGCAGCTCACTGGTGGAGGCGCTGATGAAACGCACCTGTCGGCGCTGCTCCGCGGTCAGCGGGCCATCCATGCCATCCTCCAGCAGCCGCGTCATGCTCAGGATCGAGCCCAGTGGCGTGCGGAACTCATGGCTCATGTACGACAGGAACCGGCTCTTCAGCTCGGACACCTCGCGCAGCTGCTCGGCCTGCTCGTCCAGCTCAGCGTACAAGGCGAGCACACCCTGATTGGTTTCATCCAACTCAGCGCGCAGCGCATCGGCTTCCAGGCGCAGCCGCTGCAGCTCCTGGTCATGGGGTGAGGCGCTCAATGCAGGTCTCCAAGACGCAGGGCGACAATGCCGGCGTCATCCCGGCCACGATCGAAGTCACGGTGCAGCACCGCCACGATCAACGCGGGGTGGCGGTGGAACAGGCCGGGGTAGTCGCGCAGGCTCCAACGCGCCTGCAGTCCATCACTGTGCATGACCAGCAGCGTGCCTGCCGCCGCGTGAAAATGGAATGGTTGTGCCTTGCGGTATTGCACCCCGACGATGCCCGGGTGCGAAGCCAACCCGCGTGATCCGGTGGGCTCGCACAGGCTGGCGGCGATATTGCCGATACCGGCGAACTCCACCTGGCCACTCGCCACGTCCACGCAGGCCACCGCCGCCGCACCGCCGCGGGTGCCGGACATCCCCGCGTGCATGACACCGATCAAGGCCGGCGCCCCAACGGCGGAGGCCTGTGCAACGGCAGCCACACCGGCCTGCGCTGCGTCGGCAGCGGGCAGTCCATGCCCCAGCCCGTCGATCACGGTGACCGCCACGGTCTGAGCATCGGCACGCAGATGCCAGGCATCGCCACAGGCCAGCTCGTGGCGCATCGGAATCCGCAGCGCGCCATAGGGCACATCGATATCGCCTGGCGCACGGCTGGCATAGATGCGCGCCACGACGACCGCGCCTTTGGCATCGGACCAGGCATCGAGCACCGTCGCCTGGCGCTGGATCGCGCCCAGACCCAAGCCCTGGGTGCCGCCTGTCGAGTAACCGTCGGGGAGACATTCGGCCAACGAGAAGCCCGGGCCGCCATCCACCGTCACCAGCTCCACGCCGTTACCGCCGCTACCACACACCGCGGACAGGAACATGCGACCGCTGCGGCCGTGCTTGAGCACATTGGTCGCCATCTCCGTGGCCACCAATGCCGCACGGCCAGCGTCCATCTCATCCAGGCCGATCAGATCGGCCAGCGCCAGCGCTTCGCGCCGGGCCTGCCCGACCTGTGAAGACTCCTCGACCACCACGATCCGCGTCACCTGGCCGCCGAAGTTCAGCTCCATTTGGTGATCGTGATACGGGTGCCCTGCCCCGGTGCACTCTCCAGTTCGAACTCATCCACCAACCGGCGCGAACCGGACAGTCCCAGACCCATGCCCGAGCCGGACGACCAGCCATCGGTCAGGGCCTGTGCGACATCCGGGATGCCAGGGCCGTCATCGGCGAAGACCAGCCGTACGCCCTTGCGCAGTCCTTTCTCGACCACTTCCCAGTCCATGGTCCCGCCGCCACCGTAGATGACGGCATTGCGCGCCAGCTCGCTGGCCGCGGTGACGAGCTTGGTCTGGTCGATCAGGCGCAACTTGCACGCCACGCAGATCTGCCGGGCGGCCTGGCGGGCCAGCACGACATCCTGCTCGATACGGATCGGCAGCGAACCACTGGAAGCACTCATAAGGCGTCGTCGTCTTCGTCGTTTCGCTGCAGCAGCTTCATGCCCCGCTCCACGTTCAATGCGGTGCGCACGCCACTGAGCGTCAGCCCCAGCTCGACCAGGGTGATCGCCACCGCAGGCTGCATGCCGACCACCACCGTGGTGGCATCCATGATCCGGGCCAGCGACGAAATCGTGGCGATCATCCGCCCGATGAACGAATCGACGATATCCAACGCGGAGATGTCGATCAGCACACCGCGCGCGGAGGTGCTGCGGATCTTCTCGGTGAGGTCGTCCTGCAGGGTCAGCGCGAGCTGATCATGCATGTCCACCTGGATGGTCACCAGCAGCAGATCGCCCATCTGCAGGATCGGGATGCGCTCCATCTCAGCGGGCGGTCCGGGTAACGGTCTGGCCGGTGCGCTTGAGCGCCAGCGCCAGTGCATCGGCCAGATTGGCCTTGGTCACGATGCCCTGCAGATCCAGCCCCAGGTGCACGATGGTCTGGGCAATCTGCGGGCGCACGCCGCTGATGATCGCGTCGGCGCCCATCAGACGGATCGCGGTGACCGTCTTCAGCAGATGCTGGGCCACCAGGGTATCCACGGTCGGGACGCCGGTGATATCGATGATGGCGATTTCAGAACCGGTATCCACGATGCGCTGCAGCAGCGATTCCATCACCACTTGGGTGCGCTGCGAATCCAGCGTGCCGATCATCGGCAGCGCCAGCACGCCGTCCCACAGCTTCACCACCGGCGTGGACAGCTCAAGCATCTCTTCCTGCTGCCGCTGGATCACGTCTTCGCGGGTTTTCTGGAACACGCTGACCGTGTGCAGGCCCAGCTGATCGATCAGTTCGGAGATCGCCCACAGCTGATCGCCCAGCTGTGCCGGATCATTCGCGTAGGCCTGCTGGATCACCTCGAACAGCGGCCGCTTCAGCGAGAAGATGAAGCTGGCGGTCTCAGAGGAATTGAAGCCCTTCAGCACGCGCTCGCGCGACAACTCCTCCAGGAAGCGGCGGATGTCCTTCCACTCGGCCCGCGCGACGGAGCTGACGTCGGCCGCGGACAGGGCCTCCAAAAACAGGCGCCAGAACTCGCGGACCTGGGTGTCCAGCTCGCGGGCGGAAAGGCGGCCATCCTGTGCCTGGGCGGACCCGGCCAGAGTGCCCGCCCATGCCGCCAGCAACGGCTCCTGATGGCTGCGGATGAGATCGATCGTGCGCTGCTGCAAAGCCGCCATGGGAACGTCCTGGAAGATGAGGGAAACACCGGGTGTGGTGGCGACCCGTCACTCGAATGAATGGGGGTCGTAAGCGTCAAAGCTTAAATGAATTCAGGAAGATTGGGCATTACGGGCGATGCTGATGATGTGAAGACGATCTGCACGTCGCTGACCGGTTCATGCAGGCGCGATGCCGCGTTTGGAAGGGCTGATGAAACGGGTGCCCTGCAAACGCATCAGGCCGCCCGGAGGCGGCCTGATGATGGGTCGTTCAGCGCAGCAGCGCGAACAGGAGCAACAACGGAATCGGAATGCCCAGCATCCACAGCAGAATGTACTTCATGGTGTTTCCTCCCTCAGGTGGTCAGGTTCACAGGTCGCGGCGACGGCCGCCCCAGGTGGCACTCAGGCTGGCGATGAAGGCACCGATGAGCAGCGTAATGAACAGCCACAGCGCGGCGTAGGCGGTTGCCTTGCGGGCATCGTCGGCCGCCTGCTTGGCCTGCTGCTTGGCGTTGTCCAGCGCCGCACGCAGGCGGGTCTGCACATCGGTCACCCGGGCCTGGGCTTCAGCCTGGCTCATGCCGGTCTGCGCCGCCACCAGCTGCCCCAGATACTGGGTGTCGGCCGGGTCCATGGTGTCGGACTTCAAGCTGTTGAGAATGATGCGGTTGACCTCGGTGCGCACTTCACGGCTGTCCGGACGACGGTCGGCACCCGGCATCGGCCGCGGCGGCAGCGGTGCACCATTGGCAACGGGCGCCGGGGCGGGTGCGGACGCATCGGCCGGACCGGCGGGACCCGCCGGCGGCGCGGGCTGCGCAGCGGTCGGGTTGGCACGGAACAGCGAATCCACCCAGTACTGCACGTCGCCCTGATCGTTGCCCATCGCAGCCGAACCCGCACCGGCAGCGGCGATACCGCCTGCGGTCGAGGCGGCGGCACCGGCAGTGGCGCCGGCAACCTTGGCACCGGCACCGAGGATGCCGCCGATGGCCGAGGTCAACAGCGCCGCAGTCAGCAACGTCGCCACGGCCCATGACACGAACCCATGCGCAGTATCGCGGAAGTAGGTTTCATCGCCGTGGATGTTGCTCCACTTCGTGCGCAGGCGGCCGGCCAGATAGCCGCCCAGGCCGGAGGCTGCGATCGCAGTGAAGGTCAGCCAGGCGATGCTGGACCAACCGAACGTTTCGGCGGTCACGCCTTCAAACGACCAGGGCGACACCGACGACAGGCCCAAGCCAACACCAAGGATGACAAGAATCAGCGAGAGCGCAGCGGCGGCGATCGCGCCGGCGAGAATCGCGCCCCACGACACTGCGCTGTCGCGCGGAAGATCCACCACCGGCGGTGGGGTGACCACGGCGACGGTCGCTGCGGCGACGGGCTCGGGGTGGGCGTAATCGCCTCGGGTATTCATAGCGGATGACACTCCTTTTCAAGCACTGCGGACGCAGCGCGCATCGGCAGGCTGCGCTTCAGGTTGTGAAATACGCGAGAGGCTGAAAACAAGACGGTGTGGATGCGGGACCGGGATCACACCGACAGTCGCCTGTGCGATGGATGGCTCACGGTGTGCCCCAAAGCCGCCTGCGGCGCTGATATCAAAACGGTTATCAGCCTGCCATCGTCGCGCCGCTGAATATGCTGATGAAGATGCGTTCCAAGCGGCGATGAACTTTTACGACATTCACGTGGCAATAATCCAATCACGCCATGGATGGCACATGACCGGCCAGGGACGGCCATTCTGCGGATGCAGTGGAACGGGGGCTGCATCGCCGGCGACTTGGCGCGACCAAGGGGATTATCTGGAAGCACTCTCATGACACTGGCATTATCCGGTCGCGTCGTCGCGACCCTGTTCCTCGCCTCAAGCCTGTTGTTCGCTGCGCCTGCACCTGCTGCAGCGAAAGCACCGTTCCCCGCCGAAGGAATCTGGCGGGGCGAGTTCACCATCGATGGCGACCCGATTCCCTTCAATTTCGAAGTGAAGGGCAAGCGCGCGCAGGACGCGACCTTCACCCTGCTCAACGGCGCTCGCACGGATAAATTCAAGGTCACTCCGCGTGACGACGGGACGTTCTCGGTGCGGATGAACACCTACGATGCCGTACTGGAGGGCAAGGTTTCCGAGGATGGCAAGCATCTCGTTGGCCAGTACAAGGACCTGGTGCCAAGCCGCAACGGTGCGCGCAACCTGGCCTTCACCGCAGAACACAATGCAGCCTGGCGCTTCGTCAAACCCGGCCAGGACGAGGCGCCGGCGGCGGACCTCAGCGGCAAGTGGGCCGTGCAGACCATCGACAAGGCCGCCCGTCAGGACAAACGCAACCAGGTCGCCCTGCTCAAGCAGGAGGGCAACCGCCTCTCCGGCGTGTTCATGACCGTGGTTGGCGATACCCGCGAGCTGGAAGGCACCGTGCAGGGCAACCGCTTCTACCTGTCCGGCTTCAGCGGTCCGAGCCCGTTGCTGATCCGCGGCACGATCGATGAGGACGGCAACATCCAGGGCGCGTTCGGCAGCGGCATCTACAACGTGGTCAAGTTCGAGGCCGAGAAGAGTGACAAGGTGGAGCTGCCCGATCCGTACAAACTCACCTTCCTCAAGGATGGCCAGGAGCGCATCGATTTCAGCTTCCCCGATCTGCAGGGCAAGCAGGTCTCGCTGCAGGACGACAAGTACCGCGGCAAGGTGGTGATCGTCGAAGTGATCGGCACCTGGTGCCCCAACTGCACCGACCAGACCTACTTCCTGGCGCCGTGGTTCAAGCAGAACCAGCACCGCGGGGTGGAGGCGGTGGCCGTGGCCTTCGAGCAGGAAGACAACTTCGATTACTTCCAGAAGACCCTGACCACGTTCAAGGATTACTTCGACATCCGCTACGACATCGTGTTCGGCGGCATCGCCGACAAGAAAGTGGCGACCGAGAAACTCAAGGGCCTGAACTATATGGCCGCCTTCCCGACCACGATCATCATCGGTCGCGACGGCAAGGTCCGCGAGATATATACCGGCTATACCGGCACGGTGACCGGCGAGTATCACAAGGACTATGTGACCCGCTTCAACAGCCTGCTCGATGGACTGATCGCCGAACCGGATCCGTACGCGGCCAGCGCTGCTGCACCGGCCACGGCGGCGTCACTGGCGGTCGCGCCGTAATCCCCCGCGGCGGCCAGCCCCTGGCCGCTGCTTCCCTCCTGCACCGCACGCCCCACACGGCGTCTTCTTGACGCTGCGGGCGACTGCGCGCCACTGCCCAGAGACCTTCTCATGCGTACTCCCCTGCTACTGGCCTTGCTCGCCCTTTCCGGCGCCCCCGCCGTGGCGACCGCCGCGCCGGTGACCTATCAGCTCGACCCCACCCACACCGATGTGCTGTTCACCTGGAACCACAACGGCTTCTCCTTCCCGACCGGCCGCGCAGCGATCAGCAGCGGCACGCTCATCTACGACGCGGCAAAGCCCGCTGCCTCGCAGGTGCAGGTGGAGCTGCCACTGGCCGAGCTGGCCACCCACGTCCCGAAACTGGACGAGATCGTCAAGGGCGACAAGCTGTTCGATGTCGCCACGCACCCGCAAGCCAGCTTCCGCAGTACTTCGGTGGTGCCGCAAGGCACCGGTCGCCTGAAAATCACCGGTGATCTGACCCTGCATGGCGTGACCCGCCCGGTCGTGCTCGACGCCACCCTCAACAAGGTCGGCGAGCATCCCAGCCGCAAGATCCCCACGATCGGCTTCAATGCCACCGCCGTCATCCGCCGCAGCGAGTTCGGCCTCACCGGGTTCCTGCCCAACATCGCCGACGAGGTGCAGCTGCGCATCACCACCGAGGGCCAGGGGGCGAAGGAGTGAATCGCAGCCTCCTCGCCATCGCCACGACATTGCTGCTGACCAGCGCCGGCGCAGGCGCCGCCGATACCCCGAAGGTCGCGCTCGATCCCCGGCTTGAAGCGCGTGCCGACGGCACCCGCGAGCTGGTCATCGACGCGCGCATCGAGCCGGGCTGGATCCTGTATGCCTCGGATTTCGAGCAGCCGCAGATCGGCCCGCGGGCGGCGCGGATCAGCCTGGCGAACGGGGCACAGACCGAAGGCCCGCTGCGCTCGGTGGACGCACGCGAGGGCCATGGCCGCAGCTTTGCCGGTGACTATCGCTACACCTACTTCAGCGAGCGTGGGCAGCTGCGTCTGCCCATCGCCGCAGGCAACGCCCCGGTGAACGGCACCCTGCGCGCGCAGGTGTGCTTTGAAGAAAGCGGCCTGTGCGAACTGGTTCAGCAGGAGATCGCTGCGCGTTGAGCGCGGCATTGTCATGCGCCGTCCTGCCCGCTCCCTCGCCCTGCTGACCACACTGATCGGTGTCGCCGTACTGGTGCCGGTGTTCTCCGCCGATGCGCCAACCTATGACGGCGACCTGAGTGACAACCCACGCGCCCAGCTCGGCCGGCAGCTGTTTTTCGATCCCATCCTGTCGCGTGATCGCACCGTCTCGTGTGCGAGCTGCCATCAGCCTGCGCGCGCCTTCGCCGATGACCGCGCCGTCAGCCTGGGCGTGGAAGGCCGCGCAGGCACCCGCAATACCCCCAGCGTCATGAACAGCGCCGGCCGCACCCGGTTCTTCTGGGATGGCCGCAGTGAAACCCTGGAAGAACAGGCGTTGGGCCCGATCGCCAACCCGCTGGAGATGGACCTGCCGGTGGATGACGCCGTCGCCCGTCTGCTTGCAGATGCGACCTGGGTGGCGCGCTTTCAGGACACCTACAACGCGCCGCCGAGCCCGCGCACCCTGGGCCGTGCCCTGGCGGCCTACCAGAAGACCCTCAATACCGTGGACAGTCCTTACGACCGCTACGCCCTGGGCCAGGAAGACGCGATCAGCGACGCCGCCAAGCGTGGCCGCCTGCTGTTCATCACCAAGGCGCAGTGCGTGAGCTGCCATGCCGGCGAGGACTTCACCTCGGACCGCTTCAAGAACATCGGCATCTACAACGGCCGCCAGTTCAACGACGAGGGTCGCGGCGGCATCACCGGCGATCCGGCGCAGAAAGGCGAATTCAAGGTGCCCGGGCTTCGCAACGTCGCGCTGACCGCCCCCTACATGCACAACGGCATGTTCAACACCCTGCGCGAGGTGATCGTCTACTACGACGATCCCGGCAAGGTGATCCCCGATTCGATCGGCCGCGATGCGCAGCTGCGCGACCCGCTGCACCTGACCGAAGCGGAGATCGATGACATCGAGCAGTTCCTGCACACCCTCACCGACGACCGCTTCGCGGCCCGCACGACCTCCTCGACGGCCTCCCCGCCATGACCCTGCCCCACGTCCGTTTCGCCATCGTGCTGACCATCGCGCTGTCCGTTGCCCTGCCGATCGCCTCCCGCGCCGCACCGCTGACCACCGCGCCGCCCGCCGGCCAGGTGGCACCTGCCCTGCAGTGGACGGATCTGGACGGCCGCCCTGCGACGCTGGCGCAATGGCGCGGCCGCCCGGTCCTGCTCAACTACTGGGCCAGCTGGTGCGGGCCGTGCCTGAAGGAACTGCCCGATCTGCAGCGCTTCTCGCAGGCGCAGACGCCCCTGCCTGACGGCGTGCACGTGGTCGGCATCGCCCTGGACGATATCGACGCCGCCAAGGCCTTGCGCGACCAGCTTCAGCTCACCTACCCGCAGCTGGTGGAGGGCGACGGCCCGCCCGGCACCGCGGCCTCTTTCGGGAACCGCATCGGCACGCTGCCGTTCTCGGTCCTGATCGATGCGCGCGGCAAGGTCCTGCAGGTCCACAACGGACCGTTGCATCCGGCGGATCTCGCCCGCTGGGCCGCTGCTGCAGGCCGGTCGCCGTGATCGGCACCGTGCGCCTTGCCGCTACGGGGCAACGCTGTTGTCCAGGCCAGTCGCGCCAACACACCTGCTGACCCGGCCGTTTCAACGCCGACTGCCGGTGTGCATGTCTGCACCTGTGTCCATCTGTCCGCCGCAATCGCTGCCGCAGCGGCCCACCATTCCCCGGGGGATCCTCCATGCTGTCCACGCACCATCGCCTGCCGTTGGTTGTCGCCGTCCTGTCGGCACTGTCGCTGCCCCTCACCGCCCACGGCGCACCCGAGGTGGACGCTGCCACCAGCGTCAACACCGCCACCCTGGATACCGTCACCGTCACCGGTACCCGCGCGCAGGGTCGCACCGTGCGGGAAAGTGCAGCGCCGATCGATGTGCTGTCGGCCGAGGATATCCGCGCCGCCAACGCGACCAGCCTGCTGGATGTGCTCAACACCACGGTGCCGAGTTTCAACCTGCCCCTGGAAACCGGCGATCTGAACAGCATGGTCCGCGCCGGGCAGCTACGCGGGTTGAATTCCAGCCACGTGCTGGTGCTGGTGGATGGCAAGCGCCGCCACGCTACTGCACTGCTGGGCGCGGGCGGCTTTGGTGGCGCTGCCCCGGCCGATCTGGCCTTGATCCCCACCGGCGCGATCGAACGCATCGAGGTGCTGCGTGATGGCGCTTCGGCAATCTATGGCTCGGACGCGATCGCCGGCGTGATCAACATCGTGACCAACAAAGCCGCACGGGGGGGCAACGTCTCCTACCGCGATGGCACCTACTTCGCCGGCGATGGACGTTCGCGCGTGGTCCAGGCCGATGCGGGGTTCGGCATCGGTGATGGCGGCTACCTGCATCTGGCCGCCCAGCTGGACGACCAGCACGCCACCGACTACACCAGCCCCGCGCGCGACACGTTCCTGTACTACTTCCCCCGCAACGCCGCCGGTACGGCGATCCGGCCCGGTGGCAACCAGGCCAGCAACCCGACGCTGCCCGCCGGCGCCACGCCGGATCCGCGCGAAGCCACCCGCGACAACAACGCCTGGCGCAACCGCGGCATCCGCGCGTTCCGCACCAAGACCGCCACCGCCAATGCCAGCATCCCACTTGCGGCGACAGTCGACGCCTACGGGCTGTTGACCCTCGCCCAGCGCGATGCGTGGGCACCGCAGAACTTCCGCCAGCCACTGCGCAACGAAGTCGTGCGTGCCATCGATCCGGATGGCTTCGCCCCTACCGAGCACATCGATGAGAACGATGGCGCGCTGACGCTCGGCCTGCGCGGGCAACTCGGCCAGTGGGATTGGGACCTCAGCAGCGGCTACGGGCGCGATGCGATGGACATCAACCTCCACAACAGCATCAACCCGACCTACGGGCTGGACAGCCAGACCGACTTCTACATCGGCGACCTGCGCTACAGCGCCTGGACCCACAACCTGGACCTGCGCCGCCAGTTGCAGACGGCATGGTTGTCCGCCCCGCTGGAGTTCAGCGCGGGCGCGGAGTACCGCGACGAGCGCTACCGGATCGGCGCCGGCGATGTGCAGTCCTACACACACGGCGGCCAGCGTGTGCTCGATGGTCCCTATGCGGGCACGGTGCTGGGCATCGGACTGGGGGGATCGCAGGCACTGCCAGGCTACCGACCGGAGGATGCGGTGGACGTCAGCCGCAACAGCGGCGCGGTCTACGTCGGGGTCGCCGCCGATCTGGGCGCGCGCTGGCGCATCGATCTGGCTGGCCGCCATGAGCGCTATTCGGATTTCGGCAGCGAAACCACCGGTCGCCTCTCCACCCGTTTCGCGCTGCACCCCAGGCTCGCCCTGCGCGGCACGATCAGCAACGGCTTCCAGGCGCCGTCGCTGGCGGCGCAGGCCTACCGCAACACCTCCAATGGCAACTTCTACACCGACCATATCCTGCAGGCCGGCTCGCCCCAAGCCATCGCCCTCGGCGCGCAACCACTACGCCCTGAAACGTCCCGCAGCCTCAGCCTGGGCATCGTTGCCGAGCCGTGGCAGGGCGCCTCGCTGACCGTGGATGCCTACCGCATTGATGTGGACGACCGTATCGCGCTGTCCACCACCTTCCGCGAGGGGCTGTACCCGGGCTCGGGTGCGCTGGTCACCTCGGTGGGCCTGGGCGCCCAGGATGGCGTGCGCTACTTC
Source organism: Stenotrophomonas sp. SRS1 (assembly GCF_026130205.1). Taxonomy (NCBI): domain Bacteria; kingdom Pseudomonadati; phylum Pseudomonadota; class Gammaproteobacteria; order Lysobacterales; family Lysobacteraceae; genus Stenotrophomonas; species Stenotrophomonas sp. SRS1. The sequence goes on from NZ_JAINFD010000001.1 coordinate 791,406, forward strand.
ATCAACGCGGCCGACACCCGCACCGAGGGCGTGGAGGCCACTCTGGAAGGCCGGTGGGATCTTGGCCGCGGCGGGAGCCTGCGCTGGACGCTGGCCAGCAGCCACACGCGCGCGACGATCACCGGCCTGGCGCCGACGCCGGCGGTGCTGGCGGCCTTCAACGTGCCGGTGTTCAGCACTGGCTCGCAGAACGACCTGCTCTACAAGGCGCCGAAGTCACGGCAGGTGCTGGGCCTGGACTGGAACCTGGGGCGCTACCGTGTCGGCCTGCGCCAGAGCCGCTATGGCGACATCCAACGCTATGGTTCCCCCGCCACGGTGGCCACCAGCGGTCCCTATGCCGGGCAGGCCGAGATCGCCTATGACATCGGTGGGCTCTGGATCACGGACCTGGAACTCGGCGCCACCCTGGCAGGGGGGTGGGAGATTGCCCTGAACGCCGACAATGTCTTTGACCGCAAGGTCACGAAACTGCCCGAGCCGCTGCTCGCGGCGAACGAATACTACCGCTACGCCAATGGTGGGCCCATCGATGGCTCGGGCGGGCTGTGGTCGGCAACGGTGCGCTATCGCTGGGAGTGACCTGCGCGCAGCGCAAGGAACTCCGTCGCATCCTCACAAATCAGCACCCGTGCCTATGCAAAAATAAAGGAACTGTGGCAACACCGGGTCGCAGTGGACGGTGTGCTCCTGCCTTTCAGGCGATGCCGTGCCATTCGGGCGGTTTCAGCACTGAAAACAGCAGGAGTCAATGAATGTCCTCGAGGAATTCCGGCGCAAGCGCCTTGGATCTGTCCAGCTGCGCGCGTGAGCCGATTCGTACCCCGGGGGCGATCCAGCCATACGGACTGGTCCTGGTCCTTGATCAGGCCACATTGACGGTCAATGCCCGTGCGGTCGCCCGGCCCGAGCTGCTGGAGCAGCTGGGCGACCCCCTGGGCCAGCCGCTGGATGCGGTGCTGGGCGGGGTCCTCTCCCGGTGCAGGCCGGTGATCGATACCCTCCAGGACGGTGCATCGCAGTTCCTCGGCGCGCACCCGGTGGGGCGCGCGGGCAACCACCACACGGTGGCGCACCGGATCGGCAGGGACATCATCGTGGAGCTCGAGGCACCGGTCGCCGGCGAACCGGGCTCGCTGGAAGACCTGTATCCCTCGATCCGCCGCTTCATGGCCGCCATCGAGCAGGCGCCGACGACCCAGGCGTTGTGCGAACTCGCTGCCGCGCATATCCGCGAGCTGACCGGCTTCGACCGCACGATGATCTACCAGTTCGATCCGGACTGGAACGGCGCCGTGGTGGCCGAGGACCGCAACACGGTGCTGCCCTCCTACCTCGACCTGCGCTTCCCCGAATCGGACATCCCCGCCCAGGCGCGCGAGCTGTACCGGCAGAACCGGGTCCGGCTGATCGCCGACAGCCATTACACCCCCGTGCCGCTGGTGCGTGTGCCCGCCATCGCCGATGCACCGCCCACCGACCTCGGTCCGGCCATGTTGCGCAGCGTCTCCCCCGTGCACCTGCAGTACATGCGCAACATGGGCACCGGAGCGTCGATGTCGGTCTCGGTGTTGTCCGAAGGCGAGCTGTGGGGCCTGATCTCCTGCCACAACCAGGTCGCACGCCGCGTGCCGTATCACGTCCGCACGGCCTGCGAGTTCATCGGCCAGATTCTGTCGCTGCAGATTTCAGTCAAACAGCGCGCGGTCCTGGTCGAAGAGCGCATCGCGCGCCGTGCCATCCAGGTGCGGCTGATGGGCAGGATGGCCGGTGACACCGATTTCATGGCCGCACTGGGCCGCGACCAGCGCAACCTGCTGGCCCTGACCGAGTCCACCGGCGCTGCGATCGTGCACCGTGGCGAGTGCATACTGCATGGTGAGTGCCCGAGCCAGCATCAGGTCATGCAACTGGTGCAGTGGTTGACCGCACAGCAGATGGACGGCGACATTTTCTGCACCGACACCCTGCCATTGGACTGGAAGGAGGCCGAGGCCTTCGCCGGTGTGGCCAGTGGCGTGCTGGCCATCTCCATCTCGCAGATCCACGACAGCTTCGTGATCTGGTTCCGGCCTGAAGTGGTGCGCACCGTCCGCTGGGGCGGTGATCCGCGCAAGGAAGAGAGCGATGAACCGTTGTCGCCGCGCACCTCCTTCGAGGGCTGGAAGCAGACCGTGCGCAGGCGGTCCCTGCCCTGGAACGATGTCGACCGGGACGCCTCGCTCGAACTGCGCACGGCGATCGTGGACATCGTGCTGCGCAAAGCCGAAGAAATGGCGGCGCTCAATGAGCAGCTGCTGCGCAGCAACAAGGAGCTCGAAGCGTTTTCTTATTCGGTGAGCCATGACCTGCGTGCGCCCTTCCGCCACATCGTGGGCTACTCGGAGCTGCTGTGGTCCTCGGCCGGCGAGAGATTGAACGATTCAGAAAAGAGATTCCTCGACACCATCGTGGAATCGGCAAAATCGGCAGGGACGCTGGTGGATGACCTGCTCAGCTTCTCGCAGATGGGCCGCTCGACGATGGGCCAGATCGCGATGGACATGACCGCCCTGGTGGATGACGTGCGCCACAAGCTGGACATGGAGTACACCGGGCGGGCCATCGATTGGCAGATCGGTGCGCTGCCCAAGGTACAGGCCGACCCCGGCATGCTGCGGCTGGTGTGGCAGAACCTGCTGTCCAATGCGATCAAGTTCACCCGCGACACCTCCGACCCGCGCATCGAGATCGGGCACGACCGCAACGACACGGAAGACATCTTCTTCGTGAAAGACAATGGCTGCGGCTTCGACATGCGCTATGTGGACAAGCTGTTCGGCGTGTTCCAGCGGCTGCATCACGTCGATGAGTACGAAGGCACCGGCATCGGCCTGGCCAACGTGCACCGCATCATCACCCGCCATGGCGGCCGGACCTGGGCCGACGGCCAGGTCGGCGCCGGCGCCGGCGCGACCTTCTATTTCACCATCCCCTTTGTTACTGGAGACCACCTATGAGAGATCTGCGACCGATCCTGCTCGTAGAAGACAACCCGAAAGACGCTGAGCTGACCATGGCGGCGCTTGCGCGCTGCCAGCTGCTCAACGACGTGACCCATGTGCGCGACGGCGTGGAAGCGCTGGAGTATCTCCGCTGCCAGGGTCCCTACGAAGGCGCGATGCATGGCGGCCCCGTGGTGGTTCTGCTCGATCTGAAACTGCCCAAGCTCAATGGCCTGGAAGTGCTCAAGGAAATCCGCAGCGACCGCGCCCTGAGCAGCACCCCGGTGGTCATGCTGACCTCATCGCGTGAGGAGCAGGATCTGGTCCGAAGCTACGAGCTGGGCGTGAACGCCTTCGTGGTCAAGCCGGTGGACTTCAAGGAGTTCCTCGAGGCGATCCAGGGGCTGGGCATGTTCTGGGGCATCACCAACCAGCCGCCACCACACGGCACATTGTTCGGCGGGAAGAGTAGACACGATGGCTGAAGCTGCCACAGGAAAGGCCATCAGGATTCTGATGGTCGAAGACAGCGCGCTGGATGCCGAGCTGATCACGGCGCAGCTGCGACGTGCTGGCCTGCCCTTCACGTTCGAGCGCACCTGGTCCCATGACGGCCTGGTCCAGGCACTGGGCGCCGGGGGCTTCGATGTGATCCTGGCCGACCACGTGCTGCCCGGGTTCGACGGCGATGCTGCCCTCGCCCTGGCCAGCGAGCTGGCCCCTGAGATTCCTTTCATTTTCGTGTCCGGCACGCTCAGCGAAGAGCTTGCCGTCGAAGCACTCAAGCGCGGTGCCCGCGACTATGTGGTCAAGTCGCGCCTGCAGCGTCTGCCCGATGCGGTCGTGCGGGCCATCCACGAGGCTGACGAACGTCGGCGCCTGCTGAGCGTCGAGGCCGAACTGCACGACAGCCATCAGCGGCTGAAGCTCATCACCGACTCGCTGCCGGCCCTGATCGCCTACTTCGGTCACGACCACCGCTTCCGCTTTGCCAACAATGCCTATGTCGAATGGCACGGCCTGACGCCGGACAGCCTGGTCGGCAAGCACACCCGCGAGGTCATCGGCGAGGAGGGCTTCGCCGAGGTGCAGCGTCACCTGGAGCGCGTGCTGAGCGGGGAGAAAGTCAGCTTCGAAATGCTGTCCCGTCGCAGCATCGGCGAGCCACGCCACGCCCAGATCGACTGCGTCCCCGAGCTGGCGCCGGATGGGTCGGTCCTGGGGTATTACGCCATGGCGCGCGATATCAGCGAGCTCAAACTGGCGCAGTCGCTGCTGACCGCCAGCAATGCATCGCTCGAGCGCCAGGTGGGTGAGCGCACTGCCGAGCTGCATCGCAGCGAGAGCCGGCTCAAGGCGCTGTTCGAGTCCAGCTTCCAGCACCAGAATCTGCTGAGCCTGGACGGACGCATCATCGACACCAATTCCGCGTCGTTGGCAGCCATCCTGGCCGACAAGGACGACGTACGTGATGCCATCTACTGCGAATCCGCCTGGTTTGCCGATACACCCGGCGTGCCGCAGGTGGTCTGTGCGGCGGTCGATCAGGCCGCAGCCGGTACGGCCTCCCGGCATGAACTGGAGCTGCGCCTGCCGACCGGCAAACGTGCCTTCGAGTTTTCCTTCCGGCCATTGCTCGATCACAACGGACAGATCACCGCCGTGGTGTCTGAAGCGGTGGAAACCACGGCCCGGCGCCAGGCCGAAGAGGCGCTGCGACAGAGCCAGAAGATCGAGGCGGTGGGCCAGCTGACCGGTGGCATCGCACATGACTTCAACAACATCCTGACCGTCATCGCCGGCAACGTCGAATACGCCAAGATGCTGACCGACCGCCTGGGCGATTCAGCCGGCAACTCCTCGCGCGCCCTGGACAATGCGATGAAGGGCGTCATGCGCGCGGCGAATGTCACCCAGCGGCTGCTGGCCTTCTCACGTCGCCAACCGCTGAAGAACATGCCGGTGGACCTCAACGTGCAGCTGCGCGGCATGCAGGACATGCTGCAGCGCTCGCTGGGCGAGCTGGTGCAGATCGAGATGGTGTACAGCCCGGATATCTGGTGCGTGGAGATCGACCCAAGCCAGCTGGAGGCCTCCATTCTCAACCTGGCGGTCAACGCACGCGATGCGATGCCCGAAGGCGGCCGCCTCACCATCGAAGTGGACAACATCCATCTGGATGAGGATTACACCGCGCAGCACCCGGACGTACCGTCCGGACAATACGCGATGGTCCGGGTCCGTGACTCCGGCCAAGGCATGTCGGCCGACGTGATGACACGGGTGTTCGAGCCGTTCTTCACCACCAAGGAAGTCGGCCGCGGCACCGGGCTGGGGCTGTCGATGGTCTATGGGTTCGCCAAGCAGTCCGGTGGGCATGTCCTGCTGGATTCGACCGAGGGCGTCGGCACCACGATCACGCTGCTGTTCCCGCGCTCGGCCACCGCGCTGCCCAGCGTCCGGCTCGCCGATGACCAGGCATTGAACGCCTACGAGGCGCAGGACGAAACCACCGTTCTGGTAGCCGAGGACAACGACGACGTCCGTGCCTATACCGTGGAAACCCTGCGTCAGCTGGGCTACCGCGTACTGGAGGCGCACGATGGGCCTTCGGCGCTGCGCCTGCTCGAACGCAACGAGGCCAACGTGGATCTGCTGTTCTCCGATATCGTCATGCCCGGCATGTCCGGCTGGGCGCTTGCCAAGCAGGCGCTCGGCCAGCAGCCGGACCTGCGCGTCCTGTTCACCTCCGGCTATCCGCGCGATATCGAGGCCAGTGGCGCCGTCGGACGCAACATCGCCATCCTGCCCAAGCCGTTCACGCGCACGGACCTGGCACGCTCGATTCTTGGCGCCCTCCGCGAGGACAGCCCCGCCCACGCCGGCAGCGCATTGAATTGAACGGTGCGTAGAGAGCTGCCTGCGGCGGCAGCTCTTTACCCTTCATGACGCGGGCCTCCCGTGCGTTGCACGGCGGGCTAACATGCGCGGGCGCTAAGGTGGAGCGCTACGCAGTTACCTGCATGCCATGAGGGCGAGCCACCGCAATGACCGTTGTGACAGACCACCCGCGATGCCGCGTGCTTCTGGTCGAAGACGATGCGCCCATCCGGGAGATGACCAAGGACATCCTCAGCGAGGACGGTTTCGATGTCCTGGATGTTGCTGACGCCGAGACAGCGTTGGGCTGCCTGAAACGCGAAGGACCGTTCGACCTGCTGGTCTCCGATGTCGGGCTCCCCGGCATGGATGGCCGCGATCTGGCCACGCTCGCCACCACGCTCCACCCGGCCATGCCGATCCTGCTGGTCACCGGCTACGCCGGACAGGCAGGTGCCCGCCCCGACTTTCTGGCCTGCGGCATCAAACTGCTGCGCAAGCCGTTCACGCTCCGTCAGTTGCTCAGCACCGTCCGGGCGCTGGTGTAGACGCCCCGAGCGCGTTCAGCGAGTGCCGCTGGCAGACAGCAGCGCGCGTGCCCTGCGCTCCAGCTCGGTGGTGGTGAAGGGCTTGGTGAGAACTTCCATGCCCTCCTCCAGCTGACCGGCACCCACCGCCGCAGAGGCGGCATAGCCGGTGATGAACAACACCGGCAAGCCCGGACGGACCTGACGTCCTGCGTCGGCGACCTGGCGACCGTTGAGTCCACCGGTCAGCCCGACATCGGTGATCAGCAGATCGATGGTCTCCTCCGACCGCAGGGTATCGATCGCCTGCCCCCCCTCCGGTGCCTGCAGAACCCGATAACCGGCCCCGCCCAGCACCTCGGTAAGCAGCGCACGGATCGCCTCCTCGTCTTCGACCACCAGAATCGTGCCGACGCTCGGTGCCGATGCCGCCGGCACGTCCCGCACGGTGTCTTCCGCCGCCTCGCCTGCCGCTTCGCCGATGAATCGTGGCAGATAGAGCTCCACCGTCGTGCCGTGGCCGAGCTGGGAATCGATCCGCACCTGCCCGCCGGATTGCCGGGTGAACCCATAGATCATCGACAACCCCAGCCCCGTACCCTGGCCGATCGGCTTGGTCGTGAAGAACGGCTCGAACACCTTTTCGATGACCGCCGCGTCCATCCCGGTGCCGGCGTCTTTGACCGCAAGGCGGATGTAGTCGCCAGGCGGCGTATCCAGAAGCGCAGCCGCCTGCCCCTGCAAGGTGACGTTCGCGGCGCTGATGATCAGCGGGCCACCGTCGGGCATTGCATCGCGTGCATTGATGCACAGATTCAGCAGCGCATTCTCCATCTGCGGCACATCGACCAGCACGGCCCAGGGATCGGAGTCCAAGTGCGTGGAGATCGCGATCGACGGCCCCAGCGTGCGCGAGATGATGTCGAGCATCCCGCGCACCATCGCATCGGCCACCACCGGCGTCGGCGCCAGCGTCTGCCGGCGCGAGAAGGCCAGCAGCCGCTGGGTGAGCGCGGTGGCGCGGGCAGCGCTGGACTGTGCCATCTCCAGATAGCGGCCTACATCGTCATAGCGCTGCTGATCGATGCGCAACTCCAGCAGTTCCAGGCCCACCGAGATGGCGGTCAGCAGATTGTTGAAGTCATGCGCCAGACCGCCGGTCAACTGGCCGACCGCTTCCATCTTCTGGCTCTGCCGCAGGCGCTCCTCGGCCACCTGCAGCTCAGCGCTGCGGGCCTGCACGCGCTCTTCCAGAGTCTGGGTCAGCTCACGCAGCTGGTCTTCGGCCTGGCGCCGCTCGGTCACATCCGCCGCCGTGCCGAACCACTCGGTGATGACCCCCGTGCTGTCCAGCAGCGGGACCGCCCGCATCTGCACCCAGCGCACGCTGCCATCGGCCAGCAGGGTCCGGTGTTCCAGCGCCAGCGGCTGACGATGCTCCATCGCGCGCGCGATGGCCTGCTCCAGCAGCAGCAGATCGTCGGGATGCACGTACTTTTCGCGCCAATCGGTGATCGTCGGGAAGCCTTCGCTGGAGGGCTCCGCGCCCGTGGGCAGGATCTGCCGCATCTCGCGCCAGTCCGCGCTCACCGCATACAACGACTGCGAGGATGCACTCACCAGCGCGCCGAGGCGACGCTCGCTATGCACCAGCGCCGCGCTCGCCCGCTGCTCTTCGGTGCGATCGCCCAGGACCTTGACGAAGCCCAGTACCGCCCCGTCTTCGCCGCGAAGCACGGTCATCGCGCCATTGGCCCAGAAGCGCTCGCCGGACCTGCGCATCAACCAGCGTTCACCACTGACCCCGCCGGATGCGATCGAGACCGCGCGGTTGTGTCGCAGCCGTTCGGCCTGGATGTCCTCGGCGGTGTAGATCACCTCGACGCTCTGGCCCAGCATCTCCGCTTCCGTCCAGCCGAAAATGTGCTCGGCACCGGCGTTCCACAACGTCACCCTGCCCTCCAGATCGGAGGCCACGATCGCGTAGTCCTTCGCACTGTCGATGATCTGGCGGTTGCGGGCCTCGACCCGACGCATCGAGCGCTGCAGCTCGATGTGGGAGGTGACATCCAGGCCCTGCACGAACACGCCCGCCGTGGTGCCATCCTCCCCGGCCACGGGCTGGAACACGATATCCAGCATCCGCCTGGCCGATGAGGGGTCGGACGGGTATGGGGCGTCGTACACCACCTCGTTGCCGATGTAGGGCTTGCCGGTGCGATACACCTCGTCCAGCAGCGGCAGGAAGCCCTGCTCGACGATCTCCGGCAGCGCGTCACGGATCGACTTGCCAAGCACGTGCCGATTGCCGACCAGCCGCTCGTAACCGGGATTGGCCAGCTCCACCCGATGCTCCGGCCCGCTCAGGAATGCCATGAACATCGGCGATTTGTCGAACAGCGCGATCAGCCGTTCGTTCTCACGGGCCAAGCGTTGCTGGGCCACAACGATGTTGGTCACCTCGTTGGTGACACAGAACGCGCCGCCAACGCTGCCGTCGTCCAGATGGATCGGCGAGAACGAGAAGGTCCACCAGGTCTCTTCCGGCTCACCGCGGCGGTTCATGGCAATGGGCAGGTTTTCGTAGCGCGAGGCATTGCCGGCAAATGCCGCCTCGATCGGGCCCCGCACCGCATCCCACGCATCGGCCCACAGCTGCTTCAGCGGGGCGCCCAGCGCACCCTCCAGGCGGGGGCCCAGGATCGGGCTGTAGGCATCGTTGAAGAAGAAGGTCAGATCATCGCCCCAGACCACATACATGCTCTCGGGCGAGGCCAGGATCAGGTTGATGGCATTGCGCAGCGCACTGGGCCAGGTTTCGATCGCGCCCACCGGCGTGGCCTGCCAATCCAACGCCCGGACCTGCTCGGCCACCCCCCCGGTACTGCCCGGGAAGCGTCCCGGCGGTCCGCTCACGCGCACCACCACAGCAGCACCGGAGCGCGCGCACCGCGCACGGGCGCGGGCGCGGGCGCGGGAGAGGATGGACAGACAGACGTCATCGGGGCACCAGACCTTGAACTGAAGGTATTGCAGAGCGCGGGGGGAAGGCGGCGGCCAACGGGTTGCCCACCAGAACGGGAAAGCAATTTACGCCACCGCCTGCAATTCTGCGTCAAGGTGAGGGCCGGTGGAATCCTGCCGTCTTTCCGGGCCGCCGATGGCCTGCACGCCGCCCGGACAACAGGTTGCGGATGATGCGCTTCTCCCCTCCCCTGCGCCTCCCTCATGGCCAAGCCTACCGGCTCCCGTCTCGTCATCTACGCCGCGCTCGCCGGCAACCTGGCCATCGCCATCGCCAAATTCATCGCCGCCGGCATCTCGGGCAGCTCGGCGATGCTCAGCGAGGGCGTTCACTCGCTGGTGGACACCATCAACGAACTGCTGTTGTTGTATGGCCTGCGCCGGGCCGAGCAGAAACCCGATACCACGCACCCGTTCGGCTATGGGCGTGAGCTGTACTTCTGGAGCTTCATCGTCGCGCTGCTGGTGTTCGCCGCCGGTGCCGGTGTCTCGGCCTACGAAGGCATCCAGCACATCCGTAACCCGGAGCCGGCCACCAACCACCTGATCAGCTACATCGTGCTCGGCGTCTCGCTCGTGTTCGAGGGCACCTCCTGGTGGATCGCGCTGCGCGAGTTCCGCGCGACCAAAGGCGCGATGGGCTACTTCGAGGCCTTCCGCCGCAGCAAGGATCCATCCACCTTCACGGTGTTGCTGGAAGACAGCGCCGCCCTGCTCGGGCTGGGCTTTGCCCTGATCGGCCTGCTGGCCGCACAGTTGCTCGAGATGCCGATCCTGGATGGTGTGGCCTCGTTGTGCATTGCCGGCGTGCTGGCCGTCACCGCCTTCCTGCTGGCCCGCGAAACCAAGGGCCTGCTGGTAGGTGAGCCTGCGCACCCCAGCGTGGCCAAGCGCATCCTTGCCGTGGCCACCCACGATGCGGACCTGCGCCGGGCCAACGGGGTGACCACGATGCAGATGGGCCCGGACCAGGTGGTCGCGATGCTGAGCGCGGAGTTCGAGGATGATCGGACGACGCCGCAGATCGAGGCGTGCATCACGCGTATCGAAAAGGCGGTGAAAGCGGAGTATCCCGAACTGGTGGCACTGTTCGTCAAGCCGCAGACGCCGGAGGTGTTCCAGGCACGCAAGGCGGCGCTGGGCGATCCTCAGTCCGCACCCTGATCGGAAAGGGCCAGCACGACGCCATCACACCCGCCGGTGGATGCTCACTCCACCCCACTCCCTCAGGACCAACGATGCCCCACGCACGTCCCTTCGTTGTCCATGCCTTCGAGGCCGCCTATTCCTACACAGGCGCGGTCGAACGCATCATCGCGCTGACCGTCGAATGTGGCCCCTGCGGCACCACCTCCTCGGCAGATGCCAGTCTGATCCACCTGCCCGGCGGCGCGCTGTTCCGCTGCCACCAGTGTGGCTCGCACCAGGCCATCAGCCACGCACGGCTGGATGCCCGCAACGACATGGCGCCGCAGACCTCCAGCGTCGCGCTGCTCTGAGCGAAGCGGCCCCGAAAGCCGGGGCCATGAGACAACGCCATGCGTCGTTTTGCACAAGCCATTGCTGACACGGAGTCGCTTCCTGACGGACTTCCCGAGTCGCTGGCACGCGCCCTGGTCACCGCGCCGGACCACTACAACATCGCCAAAGGCGGCGTCGCCGCGCTGATCGCCCGTGACCACGATGGGACGATCGTCGTGGCGGACATGATGTGGGGACTGGTGCCGCGCTGGTCGAAGGAACCCGCCACCCCGTACACAACCGTCACCGCGCGCCTTGATCGCGCGCCGCGAAGCAGGATCTACGCGCAGGCGTGGGCGCAGCGCCCCTGCGTGCTGCCCATGACCGGCTATTACAAATGGGACCGTGAGCGCCGGCCCCCCTGGCCGCTGTTCGTGCAGCGCAAGGACGGGCGTGCCCTGCTCGCCGCAGGGCTGTGGGAACACTGGGAAAACGAAGATGGCCAGCAACTGGACAGCTTTACGGTGTTGACCGGACCGAACAGCGCGATCCCCTCCCCACTCACACCGGACGGACCGATATTCATCGCGCCAGCCACCGCACTGGATTGGCTGAGTGGCGCCTTCAAGACGCCTGCGGCGTTGCGTGCCCGCACATCCACACCGGCGCTGGAGGCCTATCCGGTCAGCCGTGCCTTTCGTGATCCTTCGCGTGACGATTACACCCTGTTGGAGCCGGTCGATCCGGATGCCGCCGCATCAATCGCTGAACCCCAGCAATGGGATGGCGATGGGTGGGATGAGCGCGATGCGGATGAATGACGTGCAGCGCACGTGAGCATCAACCTTGCCCGTGCTTGAACAGATTCCGCGCCCACGGCGGATTTCACCTTCGCGCCACTGCGCTCGCGTCAGGGTGGACATGCCCAGCAACACGGGCCCTCTCTCTCACCATTTGTGGAGTCAACCATGGACAAGAATCGCACTGAAGGCGCCAAGAACCAGGTCAAGGGCACCGTAAAGGAAGTCGTCGGCAAGGTCACCGGCAACAAGACGAAAGAAGTGGAAGGCAAGATCCAGAAGGGCGTTGGCGAAGTCCAAAGCGACGTGGGCAAGGCGCGCGACGACGCGCGCCGTTGATGCTTGACCCCGCGGCTCTCTGACCCGTTCAGGGCAGAGAGCGGCAGGCAGGAAATCAACTCCCCTGCTTAGAACTTCACCGACATGCGGGCCCAGTAGAACCGGCCGAGCACATCGTAGGTGGCGACGTCTGTATTGCCGTTGCCGCCATTGTTGGCGTAGTACAGCGGAGCCTGCTTGTTGGTCAGGTTGTCCACGCCCAGTTCGATGCTCGTATGCCACGGTGCCACGGTGTAGCCGACCTGCACGTTGTGGTAAACGAACGACCCGATCCGGCGGACCACGCCGGCCTCACCGGTATCGGCCGACAGGCCCTGATCCAGGTCGCTGCTGCCAATCCGGGTCTTGCCGACGTAACGTGCCCGCCAGGCAGCACTCCAGTCGCCCTGCGCCCAGTTCAACGTCCCCAGCGCACGCCAGCGCGGGAAGTTGCCATACGCATAGGTGTACATGCCGCCATTGCGGATGGTCACCGTGCTGGGGTCGGTGGTATCAGGCAGCACGTCGTAACGCTCCAGGTAGGTGCCGTTCAGCCCTGCCGAGAACGTGCCCCAGCGGGTGACAGGCAACCGATAGGTCGTGTTGAAGTCCACCCCGCGGGTCGCCAGCGTGCCCAGATTGACGGTCGGTTCGGCCACATAGTTGATGGTGCCGTTGCCATTGCGATGGATCAGCGCGCAGAACGCGCTGGCCGGGTTGGCATAACACTGGTTCAGCACCGTCTGCGCCGATACACCGGTGATGGTGTCCTCCAGATCGATCCGCCACCAGTCGGCACTGATCGACAGCCCCTCCAGCCAGCGCGGATCGTAAACGAAGCCCACGTCATACGACTTGCCGGTTTCCGGCTTGAGCTGGTAGCCCGCCACCTCGGCACCGGAGGCCTTGCCCGAAATCTGGCCATCGGCCTGGTGATAGCTGCCGTTGGTGGGCACGTTGGCGCAGGCCACGTCGTTGCCACCGGTGTAGCCATTGCACGGATCGTTGACCGTCGGGGCATCGCCCACCACGCCCGAATACAGCTCATTGATGTTAGGCGCACGGAACACCTGCGAGACCGTGCCACGCAGCAGCAGGTCCTGGATGGGTCGGTACTCGATGGATACCTTGCTGTTGGTTTTGCTGCCCACGGAGCTGTAATCGGAGAAGCGCGTGCCCAGGCTGAGGTTGAGCGACTGCACGCCCGGCAGATCCTTCAGCAGCGGGAACAACGCTTCGGCATACGCTTCTTTGACGTCGAAACTCCCGCTCAACTGCGAGGCGCAGAACTCGATCACGCCGCACAAGCCGTTCTCGTCACCCGTCCACAGCGCGTCGGCCTTGCTGGTGCTGGTTTCCTTGCGATACGACACACCGGCGGCCAATCCCACCGTGCCGGCCGGCAGCTCGAACAGATCCCCGTTGGCATTGGCTTCGAACTGCTTGACCGTATACACACTGGTCGCCACCGGGTTGACCACCATGGCCTGCAGGGTGCCTAGGCTGGATGGGTCGTTGATGTTGAAGATGTTGAGCGGCGTGCAACCGGCGATGACGCTGCCGGCGCTGCCGCACTTGACGGTGCCATCGCTGTCCAGGAAGGATGGACCGACCGCCCGGTTGAAGGCGGCGTAGTCCAGGAAGCCGTAGTTGGTCGAGGTCTGCTTGACCCGGCCATAGTTCAGATTGACGTCCCACCGCCAGGAGCTGTCACCAAAGCCACCGCGAAGTCCGGGGCTGATCTGGACGTTCTCGGTTTTGTACTCGTAACGGCGATTGCCAAGCACCGTGGCCCGCGTATTGAGATCGTTGTATGACGTGCCAGTGGTGCGATCGGTGCCGAAATTGACCCCGAACGGGTTGTAGTAGCTCTGCGCGGATACCAGGAAGTTGTCGCCGTTGGCGAAGATCGGGATCGGTGCAATCACCGAGGCCGATTCGGTTTTGCTGAACCAGGTGTTGAGGTAGCCCTCGACGTTGTCGGTGAACCGGAACGTGCCCAGCGCGAAGGCGTTGGTGCGCTCCTGGGGCGTCTGCAGCAGGTTGTAGGGCTGATAGTTATACGAGTCGTTGGCGGCGGTGTAGCAGTGGAAGTCGCCCGGGTCCGTCGCGCCGGACACACCCCCGTTCAACGTCACCCGCGAACAGCCGTTGCTCGCCGCCAGCGCACGTGATGCGGCCGAGCCGTCGTTGAAGTTGATCGACCCGGTGGGTGTCGCGGACGAACCCTGTTTGACTGCCACGCCGTTGCTCAGGTACAGGGCATCCTTGGAATAGTCCCGATTCAGCGCGGAAACCGCGTCCAGGTTGTGATACGACACGCCAGCCACGATGCTGCCGCGATCCCAGGCCTTGCCACCGGTGAGCGAGAAATTGCGGCGATTGCCGTCACGTTCACCACTGGTGCCGAAATCCGCGGTGAACTGTGCGCCCTCGAAGGTGTCGCGCAGGATGAAGTTGACCACACCACCGATGGCGTCTGAGCCATACACCGCCGATGCTCCGTCGCTGAGCACCTCGATGCGCTCGATCATGGTGGCCGGGATCGCATTGACGTCGTTGTAGGCAAGGCGTACGCCATTGACCAGCACGAGCGTGCGCTTGTCACCCAGCCCGCGCAGCGAGATGGTCGAGGCGCCGGTACCGCCGCCGTTGTTGGTGTTGGGATTGGTCGAGTTGCCTGCAATGGATGGCAGTTCCTGCAGCAGATCGCCGACCGTTGCCTTGCCGGTCGCGGCGATCTGCTGCTGGGTGACGGTCACCACCGGATTGGCGCTTTCGGTATCGACGCGGCGCAGGCGCGAGCCGGTGACGACGATGCTGTCCAGGGTCGTAGGTGCGCTGCCGGATGCGGCGGCCGTGTCCTGCGCAAGCACCGGCACAGCGGCCGCCAGCATCACGACGGTAGCGACCGCGGTCGCGAGTGGGCGGCGGGCTGCCAAGGAAGATCGGGACAACGACAACGCGTGCGGTGCGGGGGACGGATGGGGCGTCATGGCGGAGTTCCTCGGTCATGTGCAGGCCAGCGGTATCGAGGGGCAACAGTCCCCCGCACCGGCATGCGCCAGTGAATCGGTTCGATGGGGCTTGCGAGCTGGCGTTCCACACCAGGGCGCACATGGGCAGACGGTGTTTGGATGCCTACAACGTTTTCATCTCACGGTCACAATGTGCCGGGTGGCTGGACCTGGCGTCTTGTCGCATTTATCGCGTCTGGATGCGGAATAAGGCATGGCGCACCTCATGCAGGCATGAGCCAGCCACCGAACAACGGTCCGGCGGTGTCACCGTGCTGGGGCTCGACGCGGAAGGTCAACGGCTGGCCCGTGCGGGTCAGAGCATGCGGCAGCGGGTAATCACGGTCGACGAAGTCGATCACCTGCCCGCGCTCCACCGCCACCTCGACCGCCAGCGCCCCATTGACGAGGATGTTGAAGCGGCCCTTGTCGCTACCCCAGAAGCGCAGTCGCAGGACCAAGGGCTGTGTACTGCCCTTCATCACGAACGTGACGACTCCCTTGCCGCGTACATCGCGGCATTGCTGACGCCGGTAGGCCGCAGCGAACGAGGTGTCGCTGGTCAGGCGATGGTCTTTCTCCGAGGCCTCGTTGCCGAACTGGATCATGTCCACCGCACTGGCCTGAAGCTCAGCATGCTCGGCCTTGGCGCGATCCCGGCGCTGCGCTTCTTCCGCCCACTGGGCCGGGTCCATGCGCTTGAAGTACAGCGCGCTGCGACGGTCGTGCTGGGCGTAGAACGGGGAAAACTCCAGCGCCCGCGGGCGGGTGGTACTGGCCAGAAAGCGGGTGGGCTCGCGCAGCGCGACAAAGCCGGACAATGGAGACACGTCCGCCACCAGGGCAGGATCCAGCGCGTCGTACGGCGTTGCGGGCGGGCCCAGATCGGCGGCCAGTGCCAGTGGGCCGCGCATGACCACCACCGTGTCCGGGTCGCCAGCGGCGGGCTCCAGGCGCAGCGGCATGTCCAGCGCCAATTCGACCACATCACCGGCCTTCCAGCGCCGTTCCAGCGCGATGTACCCCTCCATCGGCGTGGCCGACACGGTCCGCCCATTGAGCTTCAGCGCATGCCGTCCGTCGGCCCAGGCCGGGATACGCAGCATCAAACGCCGGGGGGCTTTTTCGTCAGCGCCGGTCACCTGCACGCGCACGTTGCCGGTGTGCGGAACGTCGCTGTCCAGCTCCAGCGCCAACCCGCCCTCCTTCCAGTCCAGCTGCGAGGGAATGTAGAGGTTCACGTACAGCGACTGCCCGTCATGCCAGTAGATCGAGTCACCAAACTGCGCGTGCGCTTCCATGCCGCTGCCCACACAGCACCAGAAGGAATCGAACATGTCGGAGAAACCCCGCTCGGCACCGGTGATCATCGGCGTCATGTAGGTGAACATGCCCGTCTTGGGATGCTGCGCCGCCATGGTGTGGTTGAGCAGCGTGCGTTCGTAGTAATCGAAGTAGCGCGCCTGTGGCGTCCACTGGTACAGATGCCGGGTCAGCTTGAGCATGTTGTAGCTGTTGCAGTGCTCGCAGGTCTGCTCGGTGAGGAAGGCGGCGATGGTGTCAGGCTGCTGGAAGTACTCGCGGTCGGCATTGCCGCCGATCACGTAGCTGTAGTGGCCGGTGACCGTCTCCCAGAAGAACCGTGCCGCCGCAGCGCTGTCTGCGTCACCGGTGACCTCGAACTGACGTGCCTCGCCGATGAACTTGGGCACCTGGGTATTGGCGTGGTGATGCGGAAGATCGTCCTTGCCGGCAATGGCCGGATCGACGATTCCTTCATGCCGGAGGCGCTTGCCGATTGCGATCCAGCGCGGATTGCCGGTGCGCGCGCCAAGCTCGATGTAGGATTCATTGAGCCCGCCGAATTCGGTGGCCAGCAGCGACTGCATCTGCGCGTGGTCGAGCGCGTCGAACACGCCGGCGAGGTACGCCGCCAACGGCTCCAGCACCTGCAGTGCCTGGGAGGTGTCGGCCAGCGCATCGGCGTCCAGCAGCCCGGCGAACAGCTTGTGCACGGTGTACAGCGGCGACCAGCTGCCGTTGATGTTGAACTTGCTGCCATTCACCGCGCCGGCGCGCACACTCTCGAACACGCTCTTGCCGCCGACGATCTCGCCCGCATCGGTCTTGCGGGTCAGCCCGCCGACATAGCCATCCGGATCCTGCGCTTGGGCCCGCGCCAGCTCGGCCACGATGTACTCGATGCGTTGCTTGACCTGGGCGTCCCCGGTCTGCGCATACAGTTTGGACAGCGCGCTGAGGTAATGGCCCAGCGTGTGCCCGGCGATGGTGTCGCCTTCCCAGCCACCATACACGGCGCCTTTCGGCGGCAGCCCCGCGTACTGCAGGAAGTTGTGCAGCAGCCGATCCGGTTCCAGTTCAAACAGATAGCGGCGGTTGACCAGCAGTGAGTCCAGGAAGATCGATGGCGTGAGCCGGACCGCCTGCAACGGCAGCGCGGTGACCGTGCCTGCGACCGATGCTGCCACCTCCAGTGGAAAGCGCAGCATGCCGGCGGCGGCGGCCAGCGCGCTCCATTGCAGGAAGCGGCGACGCGACGGATCAATCGTGATGTCAGGATGGAGTGCGGGCATGGGCGGCGTCCTCAGTCGTAGTGGGCCTGCACCACGACCGTGGCACCGGCAGCGAACGGAATCTGCACACGGTCGTGCTGGGGCCCAGCCGTCTTCGCCGGTCGTCCGTCCACCGTCACCTCACGCAGCTGCGTCCCGGTCGGCGCGCGCAGTGTGAGCCAGATGGCATTGGGCCGCATGACGGGCAGCGTGAGTTCGGCGTCGATGCGGCGCTGCCCGGTATCGGCCTGCAGACGCACGCCGGTTCTGCCCCACGGGGTAGGCGCCTCCTGCAGTTCGATCAGCTTGCCGGTCGCCAGCCAGTCCCGCGGCACCGCGCGGGCCAGATACAGGTCCTGGTCCTGGTCGAACACCAGCATCCAGCGCAGCAGCAGCGGCACGGTCATCTGCGCCGGCATGCAGAACAGCGGCATCCCGCCGGTGATGCCGGCCACCTCGCCTGCCGTCCAGCTGCCACGGGTATGCGCCTGGTAACGGTGCGCATACAGGAACAACAGGTACTCCTCGATCCGGTCCAGGCGGAGCAGCTGCTGCGCATGCCCATAGGAGATGAACCCGAGGATGTCGCGCCCTTCCGGGCTCGGTTTCCAGATATTGGAGACGATGCCGAGTGTGGTGCCACCGTGGCCGCGCAGGCAGTCGATCACCAGGTGGGCAATCTCCGGTGGCAATACATCGGCCTGCAGCAGCTCGGCGTAGGCGCGATGCGACCATAGCTGCTCGCTCTTGCTGGGATCCTCCTGTGACATCGCCTGGCGGAAGGTTTCAGTGGTGCCCGGCAGCGGCCCGAGATACGGGGGTCGAAGGTCATGGCGGATATCGGCGCGGATGCTCTGCAGCAGCCGCGTGCGCAATTGCCGGGCGTGCTGGCGCCACTGGCGGCTGGCCCCTTGGGCGCCGGCGATGGTCGGCCATACGGCGGCGATGTCTTCCCACCCACGGATGGTCAGCGCACTGTTGCCGAAGTACGGTTTCCACCACAACGTGGGATCGGGATACAGACAGGCATCGGACTCGCTCCAGCCATGGATCAGCCCGTGCCCGCGGTCGCTGCGTGGCAACGCCAGGCTGACATCATGCAGCTCCACCAGCAGCGCAGCGGTCGCCTCGATCTTGCCCTGGTGCCTGCGCAGCAGCGCGGCATCGCCGGTGTAGCGCAGATAGCGCGCCAGCAGGGACAGGGTCAGCCCGAACTGGCCGATTTCCGGCCCGCGCATGTTCACCAGCCCATCGGCCTGGGTGTACTCGCTCAGGTAGTTGTCCAGCACTGCCCTGGCCTGGTCGAACCGCCCCCATTCCAGGTTGGCGTACAGCGAGCTGGTGAACGTGTCCTGGAAGCCGTCGTACTCGTTGCCGACGTAATCCCGATCAACCGCACCGTACTTCGGGTACACGCCGCCCGGGCGCACCACCAGCTCACGCGCGAACGCGAACCGGGCCAGGTCCGACCAGCTGGCATCGGGCAGCTGCGCGGTACTGGCCTGGGCCAGCTGCGCCTGCCAGCTCGCGGCGAAGTCGATCACACCGCGATAGAAATCCTCGACGCTGGCGCCAGTGCGACGCGGCGGGAAATCGGGGTAGCTGTAGCCGACCACCGTGCGTACCGCCTTGCCCTGCTCCACCAGCACCGTGCGGTGCCAGGTCTGCACGATGAAGCGGTCCTGCGCGCTCACATCGGCGAACACCAGCACGTCGTACCAGCGCCCCTCCCCTGCAGGAACCACCTTGTGCACCGCCGGCATCCAGCCACCGAGCAGGCCTTCGGCCCGGTGCGCGACGGTGTCTGCATCGGCAAGCGCCGGGAAAGACTGCAGCGCGCGATAGGTGCGGCTGCGCCCATCGGGGTAGATCTGCATGGTGTCGTTGGCCTGCACCGTGCCCACGAAGGTGGTCCACGGCAGGCGACCGTTGTGATCCTTGGGGTCCAGCCGGGAAGCCGGAGGCGGTGCAACGTCACGCACCGCCTGTTCGCTCGGATCGCCATCGCGCAGCAGCGCGTCGGCCAGCAGGTCGGCCTCGGCCATTGCCAGTTTCGCCAGCGGAATGCCGAGGTAGGGGGGCGTGTCGCTGCCCCACACCTCCTCGGTCCGTTTGCCAAGCTCGAGCAGGCCGTCCGCGCAGACCAGGACCAGCGCGCCCTGTGGCGTGCGCAGATCCTCATGCGCGGTCCACGCCACGCCACGGTGCTGGAAGCTGGCCAGCACGGTGAAACCGGTGAGATCGAGCGATGCCGCAGGCTGCAGCACGGGCCGGGCAAGGGGTGCCGACACCGTACCGCGCGCGTCGGCAGCGCGGCTGCTCAACGCAGGAAGAAAACCGACGGCAGCGGTTGCCGCCATGCCCTGACGCAGGAAACGTCTGCGATCCATGTTGCCTGTGCCTTGCGATGACCAGCCTTCATGCTGCGCGGCGCAGGTCCCGGCGTCTTGTCGCGCACCCCTGGCTTCGATGCGGTTTTCCGCATAGACCGCCCTGCGCCAGCGCAGCGTCGCGATCACTGTCACACGTCAATACGTGCCGACCGTGACCCGCAGCACCGGTGGCGAATCGCGCACGAAATTGAGCCCGTAGTCGGTCTGGTCACCGTTGAGCAGTCGCTCGAACCGCCACTGGCCGTCCACGTAGCGCCCCTGCTCCACCCGCAGCAGCTGCCCGTGCCGCGCATCGTCCGCCACGCGCACGAACTCCGCACGGGCGGAAAAGCCGGTCAGCAGGAACTGGTCAGTCGCCGTCTGCACCACCAGCAGGCGACCGCCGTGATCGGGGTTGCCGGGCAGGATCGGATCCGCATCGCCCCAGTACGGCGCGCCATAGGAAACCTGCACGTCCCAGTCGCCGAAGTTCAGCGTGCGCGTGGGCTGGCCCGGCTGTTCGGCCACGGCCTGCAGTCGGCCTTCGAAGGCGGCCTTGGCGAGGATCCGCTGGAACGGTGCCACCTGCCCGAAATTGGCTGCATGCGCAGCGGTCGCCGCCTGCTTTTCGGGCGAGTCCAGGCCATCCATGCCAAACACCGAAAACCCGAGGCCGCCCTGCCCCAGCACATGGAACAGATACGGCGCGGTGGCTGGCTCGAAGCCGGTCTCGGAGACCCACGCCGGGTTGTCCGGGCGGGCGTACTGGCCGATCACCTTGGTGTATTCGTTGTAATCGCTGGTGTAGATGTCGGTGCCGATGAAATCGATCGACGGGGTGGCCGCACGCCACAGGTCGAAGACATTCACCGTTGCCCCGCCGGAGGGATAGTCCACGCCCGGGAACTTCTTGCCCTTGTAGCGCAGCCAGGTATTGACGTACATCGGCATGGGGTAGGCGCGTTTGCCGGCCGCGGCCACCTGTTCGATGTAGTGCGCGGTGCCATAGGCATTGAACGCTTCGTCGGCGTCCGGCCCGAACACCTGCCGCCACGTGCCGGGGGGCTTGCCCAGCCGGGTGGTGATCGCCGCCGGTACCGGCTGCGCGAACGCGGCATTGGCCGCCGCGCCGTGATCGCGTACCGCGCCCACGGTGCCCGGCTCGTTCTCCACCTGTACCAGGATCACCGTATGGCGTTGGCCATCAACCTTGCGCAGGTGCCGCATCAATGCCGTGAACGCACGTGCGTCGGCCTGCACATTGGCCGCGGCGTACGGCGACAGCACATCCACCGGCTGGCCGCGCTCATCCAGCACACGTGGGTAGGTGCCGGCATCGCGCTTGATCCACTCCGGCACATAGTGCATCTGACCGTTCTTCCAGCTGCCGAACCACAGCAGCGCCACCCGCAGGTTGCGCTTGCGGGCCTGATCGATCAGCGCGTCCACGTTGGTGGTGTCGTACTGGCCCGGCATGGGCTCGAACTGTTCCCAGTACACCGGCGCCTCCACCGTGTTGGCATTCAGTGCCACTACCTGGTCCAGTGCACCTGGCAGCACCGCCGGCCACGCACTGGAATTGTGCAGCTGCGCGGCCAGCACGGTATAGGGTGCCCCATCCACGAACAGCGCGTGGCGGCCGTTCCCGGTCACGAAGCGGGGCATCTGCTCTGCTGCCCAGGCGGTCGTGGACAGGCCGGCCAATGTCATGATCGCCGCAGCAACCACGCGGCGCAGCGGCAGCCGGGTCAGGCAGGCGATCCTCATTGCTGTTGCGCCGCGCGCGAATTCCAGTGCGGCGTCGGCGCCTTCATCAGGTGGCGGACGAAGAAGTCGAACTGGCGGCGGGTCACGTACTCGATGGGACCGGTGGAGCGGCCGACCGAATGCTCGCCCCCCGGCACGTTCAGCAGATCAAAGTCCTTGCCTGCCTGGATCAGGGCGTCCACCACCTGTGCGGTCGAGGCGGGATCGACGTTGCTGTCCTGCTCGCCCACGACCAGCAGCAGGTCGCCGCGAAGTCCGGCTGCGTTGACCACACCGGAGGCGCGCGCGTAATGCTCATCCACCGGCCAGCCCATCCACTGCTCATTCCAGCTGATCTTGTCCATGCGGTTGTCGAAGCAGCCCGCCATCGCCACGCCCACGGTGTACAGCTCCGGGTGCAGCTCAAGCGCGCCCAGCGTGCTCTGGCCGCCGGCCGAGGCCCCGTAGATGCCCACACCGCGGCTGATGTCGTACGACGGATCGCGGGCGGCCATCGCCTTGTGCCAGGCGATGCGGTCCGGGAAGCCGGAATCGCCCAGGTTTTTCCAGGCCACGTCATGGAAGGCCTTGGAGCGGTGGGCGGTACCCATGCCGTCGATCTGCACGACGATGAAGCCCAGATCGGCCAGCGCCTGCATGCCGATCTGCTTGTCGCCGCCGGAGTGATACCCGAACGGCCAGAAGGTCTTCGGCACGAACGCATCGTGTGGACCGGCGTAGATGTTCTCGATCACCGGGTAGCGCTTGCCCGGGTCGTAGTCCCGCGGCCGCACCACCATCCCCCAGATGCCGGTCCTGCCGTCGCGGCCCTTCGCCACGACGCTCTCCGGGGGCTTCCAGCCGGCGGCCAGCAACCGAGAGATGTCGCCACGCGCAAGTTCACGCAGCCGCGTGCCGTCGATGCTGCGCAGTTCGGCGATGGGGGCCATGTCCGGGCGCGAGTACACATCGATGTAGAACAGGCCATCGTCGGAGATCGCGATGTCGTGGTCGGCCGGCGCATCGGTCAGGCGGGTCAGTCCCCTGCCGTCGAAATCCACCCGGAACAGATGCCGCTGGTAGGGATCCTTGCCTTCATCCATACCGCTGGCGGTGAACCAGATCCGTCGCTGTGCATCGTCCACGCGCAGCACGTCGCGCACCACCCACGCACCGCGGGTGATCTGCTTCAACACCTTGCCGCTGGTACCGTCCACACGGTACAGGTGCCGCCAGCCATCGCGTTCGGAGATCCACAGCATCTCCCTGCCCAGCCCACCCACATCATGGGCGTAGATGCGATCGGCATACACGAAGGTCTTCGCCGTTTCCTCCACCGCCGCATGCGCGTGGCCGCTGGCCGCATCCACGGCCACCACGCGCACCGCCTGGAAGCCGCGCTGCACGTACTGCAGGCTGAAACTGCTGCTGTCGCTGCGCCACTGGATCGGCGAGAGCTCGTAGGGGTTGGCCAGCAGTGGGGTATCGATGTCCTTGCGGGTGCCATCCACATCAAACAGCACCGGCTGCTCGATGTCGACCGGATCGCCCGGCTTGGGATACAGCTGCGTCTGCAGCAGCGGCTGCAGCTGCCCGCGGGGTGACGTTTCAACCCGGTTGACCAGCCGGGCCAGCCCCGGCTTCACCCGATAGACCGCCAGATGCTGCGAATCCGGCGACCAGGCCAGCGTCTCCGGATCGTAGAACGCATCGCTGCGGCCATCACGCGTCAGTCGCTTCACACCGCCATCGGCGATGGATCGCAGCACCACGTCGAAGCCTTCGGCGTAGGCCTCCCACCGGCCATCCGGGGAGCGCCGCGGCGCGTTGTCGGCCGCGATGCGCAGGTCGCGCACCACGCCAAACCCGCGAGGCCGCCCGGGTGTGGCGACCGGCGCACAGACGTAGTCACGCAGCGTGCAACGCCAGGGCGTGTAGTCGCTGTCCTGGTAGAAGCGGATCGCACCGTTCGGGTCGTTGCCTTCGGCCACATAGTCGAACCGCGAGAACGGCAGCTTCAGGGCAGTCTGGGGTTGCTGGCTTGCCTGGGAGAGCCCCTGCGCCAGCCGTGCGGCATCAAACGCCGGCTGCAGCGCATCGCTGCCCGGTGTGCCAAGCACGAACGCAAAGCCACCCTCCACCGTACGTCGGTAGTAGAAGTGACCGTCGCTGCGCCACTGCGCCGGGAAGGCGACGTCGCGGGTCAGCCCGCTCCATGCCTCGCGCAGACCCAGTGATCGCTCGTAGTCGGCGACGCCTGGCGCGGCATTGGCCCAAGCAGCCACCCACGCGATGCAGGCCACAGCGATCCGTGCCTGCCACTTACTCACCATCGTCTTCCTCCAGTTTGAGTTCCGCGCTGCTCAGGCCGCTGCGCGCGCCCCACTGATAGATGAAAAAGGCGATCACCGCCACACAGGCGGTATCCCACGGGTGCGCGATCACACCGATGCCCCCGAACGTGCCCAGCCACGACACGCCCATCACCAGAAGGAAGAACGCGATCAGCCAGGCCGAGCTGCGCACCTGACGCACCACGCGTGCGCGCCGCTGCGGATCGAACAGCTGCGACACCACATAACCGACATAGATCACGACCTGCAGGCCAAGCAGCCACGAGACCGTGGTCCAGGTCGACCAGTAGACGATCAAGGCGGCGATCACGAACGACAGCGGCCCCAGCACGGCCAGCCCTTTCACCCGGAACGGGCGCTCCAGGTCCGGCGCACTGCGGCGCAGCGCGGCGACCGTGACCGGCGCGATGGCATAGCTCAGCACCAGCGCCGCCGAGACCACCCCGATCAGCGTCTCCCACGAGGGGAACGGCAGTGTCCAGAACACCGACAGCGCAAAGCTCAGCCACAGTGCCGGGCGCGGAATGCCCGACTTCGCATCCACCCGGGTCAGGACGGAGAGGAAGCCGCTGCTGCGTGCCCACCCGTACACCACGCGCGGCGTGGCGTTCATGTAGATGTTGCCGGTGCCGCTGGGTGACACCACCGCGTCGGCCACCACCAGCGTCGCCAGCCAGCCCATGCCCAGGGCGAGCGCGATATCGCGATAGGGCAGCGAGAACACCTTGTCCATTCCGGCCCAGCCGTTGGCCAGCACATCGCCGGGCACCGCGCCGAGGAAGGACACCTGCAGCAGCACATAGATCACCGTGGACAGCGCCACCGAGAGGATCAGCGCGATGGGGATCGTTCGCTGTGGATTACGCACCTCGCTGGCCACCGACACGATCGGGGTCAGCCCCAGGTAGGCGAAGATGATGCCACCGGCGGAGATCGCCGCCTCCACGCCCGCCATGCCGGAGGGGGCAAAGCCCTGGCTGGTCAGGTTGTCCGGATTGAAGTGCGCGAGCAGCAGCACGATCACCAGCAGCGGCACCAGGAACTTGAACACGCTGATGATGTTGTTGGCCCGTGCGAACGTCTTGACGCTGAAGTAGTTCAACAGGAAGAACAGAACCAGCAGCCCGAACTGCAACAGCCAGCCCAGCAACGTGGGATGGCTGCTGCCGGGCTGGCTCAGCGAGGGAAACCACGCCGCGGCGTACTGCCGGCAGGCCTCCACTTCGATCGCGATCAGGCTGGAGAACGCGATCAACGTGATGAACCCGGTCAGCCAGCCCAGCAGCGTGCCATGCGAGTACTCCGGGTAGCGCACCACGCCGCCGGCCCTCGGCAGCGCTGCGCCCAGTTCGCAATACACCAGGCCGAGCAGGAACACCGCGATGCCGCCGATGATCCACGACAGGATGCCGGCCGGCCCGGCGATGGAAGACACATGACTGGCGGCGAACAACCAGCCTGAGCCGAAGATCGAGCCCAGGCCGATGAAGGTCAGGTCGGTCAGGCTGAGGCGTTTGTGGAACTTTCCTGCTGAAGCCATGAGCGTGCTCCGGTGAAACGTTGCGGGCCGTTACCGTTGCGGCAGCAGCGCCGCAACGTGCAGGCGAAGAAGGTTCGATGCGTCAGCGCGGGCCATCCGCCCATGGCGACGTGCCGCCCTCGGCGATGAAGCGGTCGATGCGCGCCTCCAGCACCGGCAGCGGCACCGACCCGAGCGACAGCACCGCATCATGGAAGTGGCGGATGTCGAACCGCTCGCCCAGCGCAACCTCGGCCTTCCGGCGCAGCGTGAGGATCTCCAGCTCACCGAGGTAGTACGACAACGCCTGGCCCGGCCAGGCGATGTAGCGGTCGACCTCGGTGGTGATTTCATGCTCGCTCAGCGCCGCGTTGTCGCGCAGGTAGGCCAGCGCCTGTTCGCGGCTCCAGCCCTGGCTGTGCACGCCGGTGTCGATCACCAGCCGCGCTGCACGCCACATCTGGTAGGTCAGGTAGCCGAAGCGCTCGTAGGGCGTGGTGTACATGCCCATCTCCTGACCAAGGTATTCGCAGTACAGTGCCCAGCCCTCTCCATAGGCGGAGATGTAGGTGTAACGACGGAAGTCGGGCAGGCCCGTGTCTTCGGCCGCCAGCGACATCTGCAGCGAGTGGCCGGGCGAGGATTCGTGCAGGGTCAGTGCCGGCAGCACGTACAGCGGCCGCGACGGCAGGTTGTAGGTATTGAGCCAATAGGTATCCAGCCCGCCGCGCCCACCGGTGTAGAACGGTGCCAGATCATCGGGTACCGGCTTGATGGTGAAGCGCTGGCGCGGCACACGACCGAAGTAGCGGCCGAGATTGCCGTCCATGGTCTTGGCGATCCAGGCGGCGTGGTTCAGCAGTTCCTGCGGCGTTTTGGCATAGAACTGCGGATCGGTCCGCAGGAAGGTCAGGAAATCGGCGAAGCTGCCCTTGTACCCCACCTCGTCCATCACCTGCTGCATCTCGGCGCGCAGGCGCGCCACTTCATCCAGGCCGATCTGGTGGATCTGCGCAGGCGACATGTCGCGGGTGACGAACTCTCGGATCTGCGCGCGGTAATACGCTTTGCCATCGGGCAGCGCTTCGCCGGCCAGCGTGGTGCGAGCCTTGGGCACATACTCCTCGCGCATGAAGCGCAGCAAGGCGCTGTAGGCCGGGATCACGCTGCCGGAGATCGCCGCCAGCGCCTGCTGCCGCAGTTGGGCCTGTTGCGCGGCCGGGATGCTGGCCGGCATCTGCTTGAACGGGGTGTAGAACAGATTCGCCTCGCCCGTGGCCTGCGCCACATCGGCGATCGACTGGTCGCGGCCGGTGAGGGTCACCCGCGGTTGACTGAAGCCACGCGCCAGGCCGGCCCGCATGTTGGCGGTCTGGTCGTTGAAGTAGCGCGGGATGTCAGCCAGCTGTGCCAGATAGCGGCGATAGTCATCGGCGCTATGGAAGGTGCCGCGCGCGGTGAACCCCAGATCGGTCCAGAACGCGGTATCACTGTTGAACGGCATCTCCCAGGCACGGTAGCGCTGCTGGTCCAGCAGCACCTCGATCTGCTGCCGGTAGACCTGGTAGTTCACCTGGTCCACCGCCGGCAGCTGCGCCTGCGCAACGGTATCCAGTTCCTTCAGTACCTGCTGCCAATACGCGGTGCGCATGTCCTGTGTCGCCGGGTCGACCTTGGGCAGGTGGTCTGCCGGCCGGCCGCCACCGTTCTCGTCATCGCCCCCGGCCTGTTGTTGCGCGCGCCAGGTCCATTCGCGCGTGTACAGCGCCTTGAAGCGTGCCGCAGCGTCATTGGCGGTCGCGGTGCCAGCGGTGGCACCCGCGCCTGCGGCGTCGGCAGACGGGGCCATCAGGCCGGTCGCGCTGATGCCCAACAGCAGGGCAAGCGACAGAGGGGAACGCAGATTCATGGGGTCTCCTTGGCGGTGGCGTCGGCGCTGCGCACCGGTGCGGCCCGGGTCTGGGCGATCCAGGCCTCGATGCGGGCGTCGAGCAGGTCCAGCGGCATCGCGCCGCCGCCCAGCACCGCGTCGTGGAACGCGCGGATGTCGAACCGGTCACCCAGCGCCTGCTCTGCACGGGCGCGCAGGGCGAGGATGTCGAGCTGGCCGATCTTGTACCCCAGGGCCTGCCCCGGCCAGACGATGTAGCGGTCGGTCTCGGCCTGGATGCTGGGCTCATCGTCGGAGGGATGGGCGTGGAAGAAGTCCACCATCTGCTGGCGGGTCCAGCGCTTGTAGTGCACGCCGGTGTCCAGCACCAGGCGGTTGGCACGCAGCAGCTCGCCAGCCAGGTGGCCGTACCGGCTGTAGGGATCCTTGAAGAAGCCGACCTCGCCGGCCAGCTGTTCGGCGTACAACGCCCAGCCTTCGATGAAGGCGTTGTACCCGGCCTGCTGGCGGAACGGCGGCAGCGGCAATGTCTGCGACAACGAAATCTGCAGGTGATGCCCCGGTACGCCTTCGTGATACGCCGTGGTTTCGATGTTGACCAGCGTGCGTTCGGTCGCATCGTTGGCGTTGACCATCACGATCGCCGGCTTGGTGCCCTGCGGATTGCTCTGCCAGTACTCGGCACCGGGCGCTTGGCGACGGAAGGCCGGCATCCCCTGCACCTCCAGCGGCGTCTTGGGCAGGTTGCCGAACAGTTTGGGAAGCTCCGGCTCCATGTCGGCGATGTAGCCGCGATACAACGTCAGGATCTGGTCGCTGGAGGTGGCGAAGTGGCGCTTCTCGGTGGCCACCGCCTTGCGGAAGCTGGCCAGGTCCGGGTAGCCCTGCCCGATGGCGATCCGGGTCATCTCGCCTTCGATCCGCGCGACTTCCGCCAGACCGATCTGATGGATCTCCTCGGGCGATTTGTCGGTGGTGGTCTGGGTATGCACGGCGAACAGATAGCGCTTGTCGCCGTCAGGCAGCGACCAGAGGCCTTCGTGCTCCCGCCCTTTCGCCGCGTACTCGTCCTTCACGAAGGCCGCCAGACGGGTGTAGGCAGGACGCACCTGCCCGTCAATGGCAGCCATCAGCTGGGTGCGGATGGCCTCGCGCTGCGCCGGGTCGGCCACGGCCGCGTCCAGTTTCTTCAACGGCGAGGCGAACGCACTGTCGGCACCGGCTGGTGCGGCGATGCTGGCGATCTGCGCGGGCAGCTTGTCGAGCAGATAGCGTGGCTGCACCAGGCCATCCTTCGCACCCTGCCGCGAGACCTCGATGATCTGCGCCAGCAGCGCCGGAACGGCATTGAGCCGCGCGATGTAGTCCTGGTAGTCCTTGGCGTTCTCGAACGGGAAGGCATCGCCCATCCCGGCCAAGCCCAGCTGAATGCCGCCGACCGGCTCCAGCGGCATCTCATGTGTTTTCAGATCGATCGCGGTCAGCTTGTCGCGCAGCTGGCGCTGCATCATCTGCAGGCTCAGCTGCCGCTGGTCATCCAGTGCCGTGGCATCGACCGCATCGAAGCGCGCCAGCAGCCCGGCCGTTGCTGCACGATCGGCAGCAACAGCGCTCAGGCTGTAATCGGTCCAGCGATCGTTGTAGCGCTTGTCGCCGATGATGCTGGCGAACTCCGGGCTGTGCGCCAGCTGATACTGCCACTGCTCATCCAGCAGCGCATCGAAGGCCTTCGCCGCAGGGGCCACGGCATCGGCGCCGGCCGGTTTTTCAACGTCCGCCGGCGGGGCGGTGGACGGTTGGCAGGCAGTGGCCAGCGCGGCAGCCAGCAGACCGATGGCGAGAGGACGGAACAGGGCCATGCATCAACTCCAGTAGCAGCGATCACGAAAGAGGCATCAGGCGAACGGGCGATCGATGGCCGACGACGGTGGGGTGAACCACTGCGCGCCCTGCGCGGTCACGAAAAAGTGGTCCTCGAGCCGGACACCAAATGCACCCGGCACCACGATCATCGGTTCGTTGCTGCAGCACATGCCGGGCTGCAGAACGGTGTCATTGCCGCGCACCAGGTAAGGCGCCTCATGGATGGCGAGGCCGCAGCCGTGGCCGGTACGATGCGGCAGGCCCGGCAAGCGATAGTCCGTGCCGAGCCCGGCCGCCTCCAGCACTGCACGGGCGGCAGCATCGACCGACGCGCAGGTCACCCCGGGACGCACCGCCGCGAAGGCAGCCGCCTGCGCTGCATGCTCCAGCGCCCAGATGCGGCGCTGCGCGTCGTCGGGTGTGCCGAAGATCCACGTGCGCGTGATATCGGAGTGGTACCCCTGCACCGTGCAACCGGTATCGATCAGCACCAGCTGGCCCTCGGCCAGATGCTGAACACCCGGGATGCCGTGCGGAAACGCGGTGGCATGGCCGAACTGCACGATGCAGAACGTGGAGCCGTTGTCGGCGCCCAGCGCACGGTGTGCCTGGTCGATGAAGCGCACGAGTTCATCCGTACCGATGCCTTCACGAGCAATGCCCGCGGCAAGGCGATGTACCTGCAGGGTCATGTCGCAGGCCTGCTGCATCAGCGCCAGCTCGGCCGGCGACTTGCACATGCGGCACCCGTCGATGATCGCGGTGGCATCGCCGATCGCGGCCGCAGGCAGGTGCCTGGCCAGGCCCGTATGCACGCCGAAGGCAATGCCCGGGTCCAGCGCCAACGTGCGCGCACCGCGCTCGGCCATCACTGCGGCAACCAGTGCATACGGATCGTCGTGCTCCTCCCACAGCCGCTTTCCGGCCGGGATCTTCAGCACGGCATCCAGCGAGCCTTCCTCGAATACCGGGCACACCAGCAGCGGCTCGCCGCTGAGCGTCAGCAGCAGGCCCACCAGACGCTCGGTTGCGCCCCACGGCACGCCGCTGAAGTAACGCAGCGACGTGCCCGCGCCGACCAGCAGCGCATCCACGCCCTGCGCCTGCATCAGCGCCCGCGCATGCTCGATACGCGCCTGATACTCGTCCGCAGCGATGGCCGGCGCACGATCCTCCCAAGGCTTGAGCTGGGCCTGTGCCTCGGCCAGGCTGAGCCCACCGATCTGCCCGCTCATGCCGCGCTCCCCACATCCGCCGTGGTGCCAACGCCATCGATGTTGCGTTGCACGCCGCCGGGATTGCGGTCGCGCAGTTCCACCGGCAGCAAAGGATCGGGTACCGCGTCGTAGCTGTGCAGCGCCGCGAAGCGGTGGATCGCACCCGGCATGCCCACCGAGGTGAACCCGGGGTGGCCGGTGCTCGGGAACGGACCACCGTGGTTCTGCGCCGCGCTCACCGCGACGCCGGTCGGCATCTTCGAATTGATCAGGCGGCCCACCCGCGCGCGCAGTACCGGAGCAATCCGCTGCCACGCCGCGTCGTCGCTGCCATCGGCCGCACGGTACAGCGTGCCGGTCAGGTTGCCCTCGAACGCCGCAGCGACCTGCGCCATCGCATCCACATCCGCGACCCGCACCAGCAGACTGACCGGACCGAAGGCTTCGGTCTGCAGTGCCTGCGGCTGGGCGATGAACGCCTCGGCATCCACGCTCAGCAGCGTCGGCACATAACGATAACCGCCCTCGCCCGCCGCACCGCCGGCCAGCAGTTGCGCACCGGCCTCACGCAGCGTCGCCACCCCGTGGGTCAGATGGTCCAGGCCGCCCTGGGAGAACAACACCATCGGTGCGGCCGAAGCGAAGTGCGACGTGGCGGCGGCAACGAAGGCATCGCCATCGGCACCGTGTGGCACCACCACCGCGCCCGGGTTGGTACAGAACTGACCACTGCCCAGCGTGCAGGACGCAAAGAACTCCTGCGCGAGGGGCTCCCCGCATTCGGCCAGCACGCCCGGCAGCATGAAGACCGGATTGACGCTGGAGAGTTCGGCGTAGAACGGCACACCGGCCGCGTCGGCTGCGGCTTTCAGCGCCAGGCCACCGCCACGGCTGCCGGTGAAGCCGATCGCCCCCAGCCGCGCGTCGCCGGCCAGCGCCAGGCCCAGCGGATTGTCGAACTGATACAGCAGTTGCACCGCCGCCGCCGGCAGCCCGGCCTGTACCAACGCGGTGTGGGCCAGCTGCGCCATGCGCTGGCTGGTGGCCGGGTGCAGCGGATGGGCTTTGGCGATCACCGGATTGCGGGCTGCGATCGCCGAGGCGAAATCGCTGCCCGCGATCGCGTTGAACGCGAACGGGAAATTGTTGGGGCCGAGCACCAGCACCGGCTTGGACAGTGGCGCAAGGTGCGAGCGCAGTCCCGCAGCGGTATCGATCACCGGCTGGGTCCAGCTGAAGCTGCGCACCGCCGCTGCGGCCTGGCGCAGCTGGCCGGTGGTGCGAGGCAGTTCGTTGCCACGCAGACGCGTGGGGGCCGGCAACGCGGTTTCGGCGTGGGCCAGTGCCACCAGCGTGTCCGCATCGGCATCCAGCGCGTCGGCGTAAGCCTCCAGGAAGGCCGCGACGCGCTCGACGGGTGCGGCGGCCAGCTCGGCCGCCACCGCACTGGCCGCCGCGACCGCGGTCTCGATGTCGGCCGCACCGCTGACGGGGAATGCGGGTCCGATGCGCTCGCCGGTGGTGGGATCCGCCGCGCGGAAGCTTCCCTGCAGCGACAGGCTCGGTTGCCAGCGTCCCGCCAGCAGAAGCGGTTCGACATGCGTCATATCAGGCCTTCTTGGTTGCAATGGCGTGGTCGATGATGGCCAGTGCGTCCGTACGTTCGGCGCCTTCGACCACCAGACGCGGAGCGCGCACGGTTTCGCTGCCCAGCCCGACCTTGGCCTGGACCAGTTTGATCAGCTGAACGAACTTGGGCACGGTATCCAGGCGCAGCAGCGGCAGGAACCAGTTGTACAGCTCGGCAGAGGCGGCATACCCGCCATCGCGGGCCAGCTCGAACAGCTGCACCGACTCCACCGGATACGCGTTCACCAGGCCCGCAATCCAGCCCTCGGCGCCCATCGCCAGGCCTTCCACGATCGCATCGTCCATGCCGACCAGCAGCACCAGGCGGTCGCCCAGCAGTTCCTTGATCGCTGCGAAACGGCGGATCTCGCCCGAGGATTCCTTGACCGCCTGCAGGTTGGCGAACTCACCGGCCAGCTGCGCGATCTGGGCCGGCAGGATGTCGGTGCGGTAGGCCACCGGGTTGTTGTAGAGGATGCACGGCAGATCGGTGGCACCCAGCACGGCGCGCGCATGCGCGGCAGCCTCGTGCCAATCGGACGTGTACACATACACCGGCAGCACCATCAGGCCACCTGCACCGGCGGCCTTGACCGCCTGCGCCAGCTTGACCGCTTCCTCGGTGGACAGCGCGGCGATGCCCGGCACCACCGGCACGCGGTCGCCGACCGCCTTCACCAGGGTGGCGACGATGGCCACCTTCTCATCAAAGCTCAGCGTCGCCGCTTCGCCCAGCGAGCCCAGAGGCACGATCGCGGTGGAACCGGCATCGACCAGCTGCACCGCGTGCTTGGCCAGGAACGCGTGATCGACGCTGCCGTCGGCATGGAACGGGGTGGTGATGGCGGGCAGGACGCCCTTCCAGAAAGAGGCATTGCTCATGGATGTATCCCTTGCGAGTCGTCGGTGAAGGAGTCGGCCAGCGCCGCGAGGCGGACCGGGAACAAGGGCGGCCGGCGGCCGCCATCGGTGAAACGTTCGGCATCGCCCAGGCCGAGTTCGGCCAGTGCGGTGCCGCAGATACGGCCTTGGCAGGCGCCCATGCCACAACGCGAGGCGAGCTTGGCGTCGCGCGGGTCGTTGAAACCACGCAACGCGCGCAGTGGCACGTCTTCGCAACGGCAGACCAGAGTGTCGTCCTGCGCCAGGGCGTGGACGCGCGGATCCAGCGCAAAGGTGCGCTGGAGTTCGGTGGCGAACGCGCGCACCTGGCGGCGCCGCGACTGCAGCGCCTGTGCGGCATCGGTGCCCCCGGCCGCCATGTAGCCCGCGATGGCGCCTTCGACCAGCGCGCTGTCGCGCCCGCCGATGCCCAGCGCTTCACCTGCCGCGAAGACATTGGCCACACTGCTGCGCAGCAGCGCATCGACCGCCACCTGCGGGTGCGCACCGCTGCGTTCCAGACGGCAGCCAAGCAGCTCAGCCAGTTCAGTGTTCGGCACCAGGCCGTAGCCGACCGCGAGCTGATCACAGGCGATATGGTGGCGGCCGCGCGGACCCTCGATCTCGATTTCGCGCAGCTGCGTGTCGCCATACGCACCCACCACCACGCTCCCCGCGTGGTAGCCGATGCCGGCCAGCTGCATCTGCAGCGCAGCGGCCTGCAGGGCCTTGGTCGGCCAGCGCGGCAGCCGCAGTGCAAAGCTGGCCAACGCGCGCCGCGAGGCCTGCTCATGAATCCCCAGCACGCGTGCACCGTGGCGACGCAGTGTTGCCGCGCTGGCCAACAGCAAGGGGCCACTGCCGGCCACCACCACGCGCCGGCCCGCCAGCGGCCAGCCCTGCTTGGCCAGCGCCTGCGCGCCCCCCGCACCCGTCACACCGGGCAGCGTCCAGCCGGGGAATGGCAACAGCAGCTCGCGCGCGCCGGTGGCCAGCACCAGGCTGCCGTAGTGCAGTTCGCGGGGACCGGCAGGGCTGTCGGCCAGCAGCCAGCCCGATTGCGCCATCGTCACCTGGGTCTGGGCCAGCCATTCGACCTGGCCGGCACCGAGGATGTCCAGCGCGCGTCGCGCCATCGGCGGCGCACCATGCGCCACATCGTGACGCCAGACCTGGCCACCGGCGCGCGCCTGCGCATCCACGATGCCAACGCGCACGCCATGCGAAGCCGCGGCGCGGGCAGCGGCCAGCCCGGCTGGACCGGCGCCCACCACCAGCACGTCGTAATGCCGCACGGACTCAGCCATCGGTACGTACCTGCATGCCTTCGCGCGCCGGGGTCATGCAGGCGCGCAGCTGGGCAATTCCATCGATGCGCACCCGGCACTCAAAACACACGCCCATGCCGCACAACGGCGCGCGCGGCTCCCCGCCGCGCGACGTCCGGAAGGCGCCACCGGCGAGCGCGATCGCCACCGCCACCGCCACCGTTGCCCCTTCAGGCACCTGGACGGGCGTTGCGTTGACCGACAGACACACGCGCGTGCTCATGCCGCCACTTCGGTGATCGCGCGGTCCGGCAGATAGGGGGCCGGGTCGATCACCGGCGTGCGGCCTAGGACGCTGTCCACGATCAAACGCGCGGTGCCCAGTGCCGTGGTGACACCCAAGCCTTCATGGCCCGCTGCCACCCATACACTGCGCCGCCCCGGTACCGGCCCCACGTAAGGCCGCCCATCCGGCGTGGCCGGGCGCACCCCGGTCCAGATACGGATCGCCTGCAGATCGCGCAGCACCGGCAGGAACGCAAACGCCTGCCCCAGCATCTGCCGCAACAGCGGCAACGACACGTCACGATCGGACACATTGAATTGGCGAGAGGAGCCGATCAGGATCTGTCCGGTGGGCCGCGGCTGCACGTTGAAGGCAACGCTGGTGTCAGCATCGCCATGTGCCGAATCCGCATAGTCCAAGGCCAGCAGCTGGTGATGGACCAGGCCCGGGTAGCGGTCGGTGATGACCAGCTGCCCCTTGCGTGGACGCATCGGCAGCTCCGGCAACAGCTGTGGCAGATCCACGCCGCTGGCCACCAGCACCGGACCGGACAACGCTTCGCCATCATCCAGACGCACCCCGTGATCGAGCAGCCCGACCACGCGGCGCCCGGCATACAGCTGCGCACCGTGTTGGCAGGCCTGGTCGACCAGATAACGCGCCATGCGCGGTGGATACACCACCGCCTCGCTGGCGACCCGCATGCCCCCGGCCAGGCCGGGCACCAGGTTCGGCTCGAACTGGTAAAGCTGCGTGGCATCGACCAGTGCCGCATCGATGCCCGCCTGCGCCAACCGGGCGATCTTGGCCGGTACCGTCTCCAGCTCGCGTGCGTTACGTGCCACCCACAAGGTGCCACATCGGCTGAACTCGGCCTCTTTCAGGCGCGCATAGCGTTCCCACAACCGCAGCGAGTAGGCCGACAGCGCCAACTCCGCCGGATCGTCATCCATCGCCACCAGATGCCCCATCGCCGCCGCCGTCGAGCCGCCACCGACCGGGCCCGGCTCGATCACCGCCACGCGCAGGCCTTCGGCCGCGGCGGCTTCCGCGCACGCTGCACCGACAATACCGGCGCCGACGATGATGAGGTCGTAGGTGTTCATCCGTGCGCGCCGGCCTCGGCACCGATGCCCCAGGCGAACGGGTCGGCCGGGTCGATCAACAACTGGGCCCGGGCAGTGAGGTGCGCGGTGCCGGTGATGCGCGGTGCGATGCCACGTCCGCTCAAGCGGTAGCTGCCTTCGAAAGCGCTGCCCAGGATGCCCTGCTGGATCCAGCGCGCCCCCTCGGCCAGCTTGCCGTCCGCCGCCAGACAGGCCAGCTTGGCGCTGGTACCGGTGCCACACGGCGAGCGGTCATAGGCCAGGCCCGGGCACAACACGAAATTGCGCGCCTGGCCGCTGCCATCCGGTGCGAGGCCATTCACCTCGACATGGTCGATCTCGCCACCGTCTGCACCGGTGATGCCCGCGGCCTCCAGCGCCTGGCGGATGGCCTCGGTATAGGCAGTGAGCTCGCGCTGGTTCGACAGCTCCAGGGCACAGGGAGACTGCTCGGTGATGTAGAACCAGTTGCCGCCCCAGGCGATGTCGCCGCGCACACGGCCATGGCCGGCCACCTCCACCTCGATCCCCGCAGCATGCCGGTAGCTTTCCACGTTGTCGACGGCGATGTTGCCAGCGGCGTCCAGGTCAACACCAACGTTACCGACCGGCGTCTCGATCAGGTGCTGTCCCGGTCCGATCCGCCTGAGCTCCAGCAGCGTGCGGACCACGCCGATGGTGCCGTGGCCACACATGCCCAGATAGCCCACATTGTTGAAGAAGATCACCCCGACACAGGCGCGCGGATCACGCGGCGGCAGCAGCAGCGCGCCGACCATCGTGTCCGAGCCACGAGGCTCACAGGCAATCGCACTGCGCCAGTGGTCGAACTCGGTACGGAAGCGCTCACGGCACTGCGCAAGGTTGCCCTCGCCCAGGTCCGGGAAGCCGGAAAGGACGACCCGGGTAGGCTCGCCGGCGGTGTGGGAGTCGATCACGTCGATGGTATGCATGGCAACGATGCTCCCATCCGGCCACCACTGCGACTAGCGTGGAATGGCGGTGGCAAATGCGGAAATCTGCACAATCCATGCCCATTGCAGGCGCCCCGCTTTGCGCTAGGATCGGAGCCACATGCCCTCCCGCAGACCGCCAGTGGATTCGATGGACGTCAACCTTTCCGGCAAAGAAATGCAGTCTTTGTTCGATGAACTCCCTGAAGTGGTGTTCTTCATCAAGGACCAGGAGGGACGTTACACGCACTGCAACCTGACCCTGGTGCGACGCCTCGGCCGCAAGCAGCGCAGCGACGTGATCGGCAGAACCGCGCTTGAGCTCTTCCCGCTTCCCCTCGGTGGCAGCTACACCATCCAGGACCGCCGCGTGCTGTGCGGCGAAGTCATCGACAACCAACTGGAAGTGCATCTGTATCCCAACCGCATGCCGGGCTGGTGCCTGACATTCAAACGTCCGTTGTGCCAGAACGACGAGGTCTCCGGCGTCATCGGTGTTTCACGCGATCTCGGCCAGCCCGACAACAAGCACTCGGCGTTCGAGCGGTTGAACAAGGTGCTGGAACACATGCAGAACCATTACGACGAACAGCTGCGCGTGCAGTCACTGGCCAATCTCGCCGAGCTGTCCGTTGCGCAGCTGGAGCGCCACTTCCGGCGCGTCTTCCAGGTGACCCCGCAGCAACTGCTCACGAAACTGCGGATCGAAGCGGCGATGCGCCTGCTGCATGGCGATGAGAGCATCGCCAGCATCGGGCAGCAATGCGGCTTCGCGGACCAAAGCGCATTTGCACGGCAGTTCAAGGCGACGGTGGGGATGTCGCCGCGGGATTATCGGGGGATCAAGGGGCAGTTGTAGGGAGCGCTTTCAGACGAGACCGCGGAGTATGTCCAGACGGTTGGCTGACGCGTCCGCTGCCATGAGATTCGGGATGGTTTCTGGCGTTCGCCGAGGACGAGAGAGAAATGACACCGGCCATTCCGTTACACGACGTTTGCGCGCCACCCCTGATCTGCGCACGGGCATTGTTTTCTTCACCAACACGTCTGGAGCTGAGACCGGGAAGGCCTATGTCGTCATTCTCAA
The DNA here is from genome assembly GCF_026130205.1 of Stenotrophomonas sp. SRS1. Taxonomy (NCBI): domain Bacteria; kingdom Pseudomonadati; phylum Pseudomonadota; class Gammaproteobacteria; order Lysobacterales; family Lysobacteraceae; genus Stenotrophomonas; species Stenotrophomonas sp. SRS1. Next base: position 829,163 of record NZ_JAINFD010000001.1, read on the forward strand.
GGCGCTGTTCGAGCATGCAGAGGCACTTCGTCAGGGGCATCACGAGTAAGGCGTTGCGCTCGATCTGAATGACTCACGCACCGTCAACGCAACAGTGGCATCCTGCATCTTCGTGCGGGAGACCAATGATGCGGATAACGGGAAATCTTCTTGCAGCAGGTGCTGTCACGCTGAAGGTCGGCGTGGTGTTCTGGGTGCTGGTGGCCTGGAGGACACCCGGGGGCGAGCCTTGGGACGCGGCTGCATTCTGGACCGTCGTCTATCCCATCGCGTTGGCCATTGCCGCAGTGCTGGGCGCCTGTTTCCCCCGGAAGGCGTGGCTATGGGGACTGTTGCTCATGGCGCTGCAGGTGCCGGTGGTGGCCGTGATGTCGGGCGTTGGCCCGTTGCTGCTGGCCGGGCTGGTATATGCACTGGTCCTCGCGGTGCCCGCGATGGCCATCGCGGCAGCGGCGGGCGCGCTGCGTCGCCGCCTGCATGGGAGGGTGTGAGACGCTCAGCGCTTCGCCGGCTGCCACCCTGCGCGCATGGCATCCCCAGCGCTGCAGAACATGCGCTCGCCGCGGCTCAGGTCGATGCTCGTGCGCTCGTAGTCCCGCTGGCCGGGCACGTGGTAGATCTTCCTGCCTTCGCGGGAGATGTTGCCCTTGATGCGGCATCCTCCCGCCGCCGGCGGAGAGGCCACTGGGGATTGTCGTGCCGCCTGCTCACGCTTGCTGCGACGATAGTCAGCTGGCATCTGGAACGGACCCTGCCAGAGATTCCGCTGGTGCTGGCGCGCGTCGGCTTCGTCTGCGATGAATGCCGTCGCGTACTGGCGATACGCGACCGCCCAACCGGCGCGCACCATCCGCCGATTGACCGACTGCCCTTGGACAAAGCACTCCGCCACCACCCGACCGTAGCGGTCCGTGTCCTTGGGCTGACAACGAACGGTCTTGTCCAGCACATAGCCATCCAGCGCAGCAGCGGACCGTCGGCCACAGGGCCATGGACGTCCGTCGTTGGCAGTGCATTGCTGGGCGCTTTCCGGCGCATCGATACCCCACAGGCGGATGCGCTGCTTCGCCACGGTGAGCGTGTCCCCGTCCGTGACCGTCGCGCGTCCGACCAGCTCTGCTGCCACACAAGGAACCGACGCCAACACCAAGAACAACACCACCAGACCTTTCAACACCATCAACAACGACATCCTCTAAGCGCATGCCCGGGTGCGAGCGCCAGTTCAAACGGGGTGCGACACTCTAGCGGAAGTGGTGGACTGTCGGCTAACTATGAAACGCCGGGCCTGCCGACAACGTCGGCGAGCTCACCCTGACGCGGAATGCAATGAGCAGGCTGGCCAGGAGCATCACTGCCGCGGCAACGATGAGGACTGCCACGATGCCCCCCAGCCCGAACACCAGGCCGCCCAAGGCGGCTCCCGCTGCGATGGAAGACTGCACCGCAGCAACAACCATCCCGCCCGCACTCTCGGCCTGATCGGGTACCGCACGCGCGACCCAGCTCGACCAGGCAACAGGCACGCCACCGAAGGCCAGGCCCCAGAGCGCGACCAGGATCGACAGCCCGCCAACACCCACCGGCAACAGCACCATGCCTAGCGCGGCGAGGCCGACCAAAGCGGGCATGATCACCAACGTGACTTTCAAGCTGCGCTCCATGAGCCAGCCCGCCAGGAGTGTGCCGACAAAGTTCGCCACACCGAATCCGAGCAGAATCAGCGCGAGGCCATCAGCGCTCATCTGCCCCAGGCTCTCCAGCGTTGGGCGGATATAGGTGAAGAGCGAGTACTGACCGGTGTGCGCCAGAACGCAGCCCAGCATTCCGACCGCAATGCCTGGCCGGCGCAACAGGCCCACCACCGACTCTGGCAGCGCCGCCTTGCGTGGCGCCATTCGGGGCAGCGTGAACCACTGGAACACAAACGTGAGTCCCCCTACCGCCGTCGCTGCCCAGAAGGCGCTGCGCCAGCCCAGCAGCCCGCCGAGGTAGCTCCCCAAAGGAACCGACACCACCGTGCCGACCGCAATGCCACTGAAGATGATGGACAGCGCGCGAGGCACGCGCTGTGGCGGTACCAACCGCATGGCCACGGCCGCTGCCATGCTCCAGAAACCGCCCAGCGCGACGCCAAGAAGGACGCGCATCACCAAGAGGACGCCCATGCTGGAAGACAACGCCACCAAAGCGTTGGAGAGGATCATCAGACCCGTGAAACTCAGCAGCACCAGGCGCCTGTCGATCGAGCGGGTCAGGCGAGGTACCAGCAGGCCGGCGAACAGGGCGACTACGGCGGTGACCGTCACTGCTTGACCGGCCAGCGCCTCCGACACCCCCAGGTCCGCCGCCATCGGCGTCAACAGGCTCGCAGGCAGATATTCCGCCGTGAGCAGCCCAAAGACACCCATGGCCAGCGAAAACACGGCCACCCATGCCGATGAAGACGGCTCCCCGCTCTCCCTGGCCACAGAATCAGGCGCGTCCGCGGCATCAACTACGTCATTGCTCATCAAAGATCCCAGTGCATTCGTGCAGCCGAGAGTCTAGGGAGGCAGGTCAGGATGATCTATGATTGTCCAACCTATATTTTTGATCGAAACCCCGGACCGTCGCAATGAGCCAGGTTCCAGCCCAGCACACCGACCTGATCAGCGAGCTGCTCACCGGCATGCGACTGCATGGCGTCCAGTACCGACGCATCCAGACCGGGCCGACCTTTGGACTTGGATTTCCCCCGAAGCCAGCCCATGCCTACTTCCATTACCTGGCAGTGGGCAGTGCGATCCTTCGAGGCGCGGACGGCAGCAAACACCGTCTATCCGCCGGGGATGTCGTGCTTCTTCCCCGCGGAGAAGGCCACGCATTGCTGTCCGACGAGGACCACCCCGTCCAGTGCCTGGAAACGATAGTCGCCGCTCCACTGGGTGAGGCAGTGAGCGGGATAGACACATGCCCGAGCACACATGCAGTGCCAAGCGCCGTGCTCTTCCACGGATGCATGGTGTTCGATCTGGGTGGCATGCAAGGGCTGAGCAAGTTGATGCCGGCCGTGATGTTGGCCGATGGCAACGCCACCCAGTTCCCCGGGCTGTTGCCGATGGTCGACGCGATGAAGCGCGAGGTGTGTTCCGGACGCATTGGCTATGCAGGCATACTCGCCCGGCTGGCGGATGCCGTCGCGGCCATGATCGTGCGTGACTGGGTCGAGCGCGGTTGCGATGGAGCCTCGGGCCTGGTCATGGCCATGCGCGACCCTCGTCTATCGCTGTCGTTGCTTGCCCTGCACAGGGACCCCGGGCGTGACTGGACCGTCGAAGCACTGGCTGCAGAATCCAACATCTCACGCTCTGTCTTTGCGGATCGGTTCCAGACCGTCATTGGAACCGCGCCTCTGCGATACGTGACTGAGCTGCGTATGCAATTGGCGAGTCAGTGGCTGACCCAGCAAAGCCTATCCATTGAAGTGGTGGCAGAGCGTCTTGGCTACGCGTCGCAGGCTGCTTTCAGTCGCGCGTACAAGCGCGTGATGGGCCACTCTCCTGGGGCGACTCGGCGGGGGCGCGCCTTGGCCTCTCCGTAGCAGCGCTGCCAGCACTGCCCCGTCCAACGGTTGACGGAAACCCGTTTGGCAGGTTTCCGGTCAATTTTTTCCCGTTCTCAGCCCCTGTAGACGGAACAGGGGCACTATGCAGCTCAAACCAACCGTTTGACGTTATTAGGTTCATTCGACCTAGACTTCGGCAGAGTGTGTCCAAGGGAGTGTCCAACTCTAACCTTACCCTTCCGCCCCCGAAATTGACGGCAGCTCGCAACCTCAATCACCGGCGTTCTCACTGATTTTATGGATGTGATCTAGAGCAGCTTCGTCGTTGTCTTCCTCATCCTCGTAGCCGAAGTCCGGGCGTTCGTCCTCGTCCTCGTCCTCGTCCTCGTCCTCGTCCGCGTCCGCGTCCGCGAAATCCTCTTCCTCTTCCTCTTCCTCTTCCACGGCTTTGTCCAGCTCATCCGGGATCTGTTCCGCCCTGCTAGATCCTGGGACGTTGCTCACAAGCAGTGCCCCGACAAACGCATTGACCTTGCAAGCGGCCACGGCCCCTTCCGACTCAAGATCCATCCGACCCTGCTCGGCAGCCGCGTTGATCCGGGCCCAATGACCCACTCCTTCTGGGGGAACCGTCACTCCGTTTCTCTCCAGGCTCTTGCTACCCAGCAAGTTGGCACCCTCGGCACCGTATTCCTCGGATAGCGCTCTGTAGGCCTTCATCTGATGCAGAACGTTCGCGGTTCCGCTGGGCTGATCGTTCTTCTCGGTCATGGCCTTCTGCCTCTATGGACTGCTGATAGCTATAGCACCAAACGGTTTGCGCAGGTGCAGAGAGAAGACATCAGCGACTAAACTACACCAGCTTTAATCAAATATTAACAATATGGGCTACTGACGTCCGAGCCATCTCATAAAACGCTAGAAGTCCGCTACCCAACAGCCATTAAAGCAATGAACAAAAGTGATGGGACGGCAAATCAACAAGCCCTGTCGCATGCGTTCATATGCAAGCGTCTACCAAAGCGCAACCTTCCAGAACAGTAAAGAACGATGGACAAGGTGAGGGAACACCCCGTCCCTAGTCGGTTGATTAGCGAGCTTCGCCAGTGGATCGGGGAAGACTCCGCTCGAATGGATACGAACGCTGGCATTGTCTGGGGCATTGTCGATCACTTCCGCCCAGCCACGACCTCTGCAAATAGATGAACAGTCGGATTGGGCTGCCCATGTGGCAGCGCATGCGCCACGAGGAAATGATTGAGATTGGCTGTCATCCCCGCCTCTCAAGCCTTCGGCTGCCGCCTCGCACCACAGGACTATCGCCTCGCCGCAGCGCCCCATCTTCCCAGTTCCAACCCTAAGCTGGCAGACCTCTGACCTGGCGCTCCGGTGGAACCAACACGCTCTCATATGAGCGTAGTTACTTGGTGTCACCGCCTTTAGAGCCCTCGTTAACCTCATGAGCACTCGCCAAAGCGCTTTGGTGAGTGCTTTCCGCATCAGCGTCCGGACAAGACAAGAAACGTCGCGCGACGCCAGATGAGCGACCTCCAGACGGACCCCAAAGCGCTCTCATCAGTGCTCATGGATGCCGTTGACGGAAAAGACCACCCCTCTGCTATTGTGAACACAGGGGCGGCTCGTCTCAAGCCGTGAGAATCAAGGATGCTAGAACTCGTATTGCACGAAATCGGTTCCGATAGGTCGATCTCAGGCCTATGTGCAGGCTATGAAGGGAAGACGTGGCGGCACTCCGCGCTGGTCGACTATCTAATGGAATCACTTCCAGACTTCTGCCTTACCTACAGTGAGTACAGCCAGATCGGCCACGAGTCGGCGGTGCGAATGATCAGGAAGGCGGCAAAGTCGGTTTACAGCACAGGGAAGTTCAAGAACAGGGGCGAGTTTGGTGAGCTTTTGCTCCACGTCATTCTTAAAACGACGATGGGAACCCTGCCAGCGGTGTCTAAAATTTATTACAAGGACTCCGCAAATGACACGGTGAAGGGATTCGACGCGGTCCATGTTGTTCCTTCTGAGACAGGACTTGAGCTCTGGCTCGGTGAGGTTAAACTTTACGAAGAGATTGGTTCTGCCATTCGCGATGTGACAAAGGAGCTGGAGCAGCACCTGATGGCTGACTACCTACGTAGCGAGTTCGTCGCAATTCTCAACAAGGTTGATAGAGATTGGCCGCATGGGCGGCAACTTCTAGCCTTGCTGAATGAGCGAACGTCGCTAGACCAAGTGTTCGAAGCTTTTTGCATCCCTGTTCTCCTCACCTACGACGGCCAGGCCACCGCCGACCATGACGCATCCTCTGAAGCATACAGACAGGCCTTGGTCTCAGAAATGCGCTCCATCAAGGAAAAGTTCGACAGGCTCGTTGTCAGTGTCCCACACCGCATTCATCTCTTCTTGGTGCCGTTGAAAACGAAGAAGATTCTGGTAGAAGCCCTGCATCAGAAGCTTGAGGCAATGAAAGCCCTATGACATCGGACGTCTTTCAGTTTTCAGATCCCGCCTCCATCCAGGCGGACCCTTTCCGTGCCACCCAGCACCTGGCATCTCTTGTCAGTCGAGCAGAGTTGGGGGAATTCGACGACACTGCGGTCCAAGAGGCTGTTTTGTATGCGCTGGAGAACAAAGCCAGTTTCGGGCAATGCAGTGTCATCGTAGAGAGCTTGGCACGCGCGCGAGGTCTGTTTCCTTATATCGCCAATGAAGAGCTCAGTGTCCGAGAGGAGCTTGCCTGGAGGCGCATCGCCCCACTGGCATGGAAGACGTGGTGCTACACCGTAAGCAGGCCGAGATTTACCAGAGGTTGGTTGCTGGTCAGAGCATTGTTCTGAGTGCCCCAACGAGCTTCGGAAAGAGTCTACTGATTGATGCGCTAGTCGCTTCGGGGCGCTACCGCAATGTTGCCGTTGTGGTGCCGACTATTGCGCTGATCGATGAGACCAGGCGACGCTTGGCGGAACGCTTCGGAAACACCTTCAAGCTGATCACCCATCCCACGCAGGAACTTTCTTCCAAGAACATCTTTGTGATGACCCAGGAACGTGTCTTAGATGTGGACACGCTCCCTTCAATCGATCTCTTCGTTATCGATGAATTTTACAAACTAGACCCTAAACAAGATCCGGATCGCGCTTTACTGCTAAACCAAGCATTGCATCGCCTACTGAAAACCGGCGCACAGTTTTACATGCTAGGACCCAGCATCAGAGAAATCTCCGCTCAGCTTTCGAGCTTGACAGGGTCTATGTTCGTTGACACTGACTACGCCACCGTAGTGACTGAGCAGATCAATGTCAGCCCGAAGGACGGGGACAACATCAAGGCACTCGTAGAACTCTGCCAAGGGCTTCATGAATCCACCCTCATCTACTGCGCTTCGCCCGCAAGCGCGCGAAGAGTTGCAACGGCCCTAGCGGCAGCTGGATTGGGCACGAGGGAGCCCAAACTCAAAGGCGCCTATGACTGGCTCGCCAAGAACTATCATCCCGACTGGGCAGTTGCTCGAGGTTTCTTGACGGGCGTGGGGGTTCACCACGGCAAGGTCCCGCGCGCCATCGCGCAGTACGCTGTACGTCAATTCAATCACGGTAGACTTCCCTATCTTGTTTGCACCTCAACGCTAATTGAAGGCGTAAACACGAAAGCAAAGAATGTTGTCATTTTTGACAACAAGGTGGCCTTAAAGAAGTTCGACTTCTTTACATTCAACAACATCCGAGGCCGATCAGGACGGATGCTGCGGCACTATGTTGGCCGGGTGTACCTGTTCAACGCTCCGCCTCAGGCGGACTTGCCGCTGGTGGACATTCCTCTGGTCAATCAAGATGACCGTACGCCAGACTCCCTGCTCATTCAGCTGGACCAAGATTTCCTGACGCCAGAATCCCATGCCCGCATGACCGCGCTTCAGAAAAGCTCGCTCTTGCCCATTGACGTTTTGCGGGGAAATTCAGGAATAGACCCTGGCGCGCAAAATGCCCTCGCCAGGCACTTGTTGGCGGCCGGCAACGAAGGATTGGGCATGCTACTTTGGCAGGGCTTTCCAGACTATGGGCAATTGAAGTACGCCTGTGAATTGATATGGAAGTTCTTGATTGGGAAGAAGCGGATCGGAGGGGCAGTTTTATCTGGAAGTCAACTCGCATGGAAGATGAGCCGCCTGGCATCAGCCAAGAGCGTTAGGCGCCTGATCGCTCTTGAGCTTGCCGACCAAGATTCTCCAGATGCCGACCGCGCAGTTGAGGAAGTCTTGGATTTCGTCAGAACTTGGGCTGGCTTCCACTTCCCCCGCTACCTAATGGTGCTCGACCGCATCCAGCGCGCCGTCTACATGAGTCGGAATGGCGAATCGGGGGACTACTCCGTGTATGCCGCAAAGATTGAGAACATGTTCACGACAAGTGGTTTGGTTGCACTGGATGAGTATGGAATTCCTCTCCAGATCGCAGAGAAATTGCGTCCACACTTCGGTCATCATGACACTGTTGATCAAGCCATTGACCAACTACGACAACTTGATGTTGGACGTGTCGCATCACTAACTGACTTCGAGCGCGAGCTGGTTCAAGACGCACAAGTCGGTCTTGGAACGCGTGCAGTATCGGTGGACTAACGCTTCATTGCGTAAGCTCCCCCGTCAAGCAGACATTTCTAAAGTAGAGCTTCTGGTGTGAGCGGTACGGTACTCGACGGGGCTCATGCCGCTGAGCGAGTCATGTGGACGAATCTCGTTGTAATCGATCATCCACCAATGCGCTGCCTCACGTAGTCCTCAAGGCGTGCGAAGAGGTGCTGGTCCAGCACCTCCTCACGGAACGTGCGGTTGAAGCGTTCGATGAAGGCCTTCTGGTTGGGCTTGCCAGGTTGGATGTATCGCAGCGCCACGCCGCTGAGTTTGGCCCACTGGGTAAATTCTTCGCCCAGGAACTCAGGGCCATTGTCCGACCGTAGAACCTGCGGTAATCCGTGATCACGTTTGAGCTGCTCGAACACGCGCACCAAGCGACCAGAGTTGAGTGATGTATCCACCTCGATATTCAGCACCTCGCGGTTGAAGTCGTCGACCACATTGAACGTTCGGAATCGTTTGCCACAGGCCAACGCGTCACTCATGAAGTCCATGGACCAGACGGTATCTGGATGCCTGGGAACATACAGCGGCACCCGCTCGCGCTTTGGCAGACGGCGCTTGGCCGCTCTTCTCAGCTTGAGCTTCATCGCGTTGTATACCCGATAGATCCGCTTCGGATTCCAGTCCGGTCGCTTCTTGCGTAGTTGATCGCTGCACTTCCAGAAACCTCGACTGGGCCGCTCCTCGACCAGCCGGGCCAATGCCGAGATCAACTCCGCATCGCGCACGGTCCAGTCCAGTGGCGGCGCATACCAGGCCGCACGAGACAAACCCACGTAACCGCAGGACCGGCTCAGGGGGCGCACGTGCACCTCGGTGAGGAAACGCACTGCCTCACGCTTCTGACCCGGCCCTACAGTTTTTTGCGATCAGGTCCTTCAGCGCCGCGTTGTCCAGCGCCATTTCCGCATACATGCGTTTGAGCTTGGCGTTCTCAGCTTCGAGGTCCTTGACTCGACGAAGCTCGGACGCCTCAAGCCCGCCGTACTCGCTCTTCCACTGGTAATACGTCGCCGTGCTGATGCCGGCCTGGCGACATAGATCCTTCACCGCAAGCCCGGCATCGCCCTGCTTCAGGATCGTGATGATCTGCGTCTCGGTGAATTTTGATGTGCGCATGCAACCTCCTGGCTGGTTAAAGATGCCAGAAAGTTCTACTTATCGGGTGTCTGGCTGCCGGGGGAGCTTGCGGCGAGACCGGTTCTTTTGGTGGTATTCGGGAGCCTCGCTCCTCCTGGGACCTTTCGGATTCGTCGTCGGGCCGCTCATCGCCCGACGCGGAAGCCGGAAGGCGCCCCTGGGGCATCCGGTCAAGGCGCGCGTGACCCAAGCCACGGACAAGGGGTTGGCTTGGTGGCAGCGGCGGGTCATGACCCCGCTGACCCTGCTAGGCGCATTTGGGGTCTTTGCGCTCCTGAGCGGGCTGCCGACTTTTCTGTTTTTAGTCTACGCCGAACTGACCATGTGACCTGAATAACTCAAACATAGCGAGGGCCGCCTAGCGCGGCCCCATAGTCTGCTGACTTAGTGAGCAAGGTCTGTAGGTTCGAATTAACAACTAGCGGCAAGCGGAAGAATTTTCTGAGGCCAGAAAATCAAATCAGCGGCTTGTCGCGCTTAGCACCTGGAGTAAGCAAGGGGCTGTCCTTGAGGACTGCCTCGCGCCCGTCCCTTTGCTTATGAATGGCGCGGGTAGCAATCCCAAGCCTCGTCTCGGACGCACTCGCTGGCTTGACAGTTACCCTAAAAGCTGGCTTTTTTTTCGAAACAACGCGCTCTGTTCGATCGCGGTTTTTATCGACAATCTTGACGTCGAAAATTTCGCCAGCGATTTCACGTTTCATTTTTGATCTCCGGGAAAACAATCAAACCAACTGCCTTTTCAAAATTTATTTGATCCACCGCGTCAGATAACGTTTCTTTTAACAAATCGAAAGCTTCCTCCGCGTTACATTCATAGATACTACAAACGTCGCTACATGTCAAATCCGGCGACTCCACAAGGATGACAGGGGGCACAGCTATTTTCGCCTGCGATTTAAGCGGCAGGATTACAAGCCAATTACTGCTGCCCAACCTTATCGCGTCCTTATCACGATCCAAATTGAACTCGACGCTGGAACCTACGTCAGCCCCGACAGCCCGCTCCCGAATGTCATAAAATTGATAACCACTCCAGAAACGAGTGACCCTGCAGCCATCGTCGCTTGGGCACGCGATCGCCAACTTCAGACTCACCCTCTTGATTATCCCGCGTTTGCTCAGCTCACTTTTGAATGAATCGACAAGAGATTCTCTGAGACGCAAAAGAACCTTTTCCACATGCCACTCATCAAGACGGGATACTATGATACTGCCAGCAGCTCGCTCAACATCAGCAATTTCTTTTTTAAATTTATCGAGCGGCGACCCAAAATCAAGCATCCCAAGTGAAGTGCTTAGTGGAACAACCATGAGATTATCTATCCCACGAGCATGGATCTCTGGGGGGCCAGCAACAACGGCATCAATAATTGCGCCAAGCCAATGAGATTTCTTTGACTGCCCACCCACAATCGAAAATCCAATGGTCCAACTTCCTGAATCATCCTCGCGCCGCTCCTCGTCGAACACCCAGAGCGGCAAATTGGAAAGAATGCCTCCATCCACAAATTCGCACTTCCCCTTATAATCAACAGCAACCTTATATGGCTTAAATATGTAAGGGAGACAAATTGATGCGCAAACCGCATCTGCAATTGAGACATCAGGAGTTGCTCTCGCGGAAAAAACCTGAATACCCTTAGTAGTTAGATTTGTTGAAACTATTTTAAGAGACCTGCCACCGGCCGCCTCAAGCTGTCTAAACGTCACATCAGCGAAACCTTTTTCTTTTAAAATACTACTGTCTCGAAGCGCTCTATTTATGGCACTGCGGACTTCCGTCAGAGGAGCTAGGCCGGGCCGAAATACATAAATAGCAATCCAAGCAAATAATAAGCTAGCCGCAGCCACATAGGACGAAGTCAGGAGGGCCGTGTCATAGGCATCCCCATAATTACGCAGCAAAATTTGAGGGCTAGCCAACAAAAGAATTACTAGCGAGCAGAGAACCGAGAGAGAAATTACTGCCACAGTGGATAACTTAGAGACAAAACTTGCCAACCTAATTTTTAGCCATCCATGCCAGGTAAACATGCTGGTTAAGGAGCCCCTCCCACCCCCCATCATTTTTTTTAGAAAAACTAGCTCATCGTCCTTCGCAAACAGTTCATTAGCCTCATATTTGCATGCAACAAGCGCAGCCATAATAGATCCAGCTGACGTGCCGGCTACTCCCACTATCTCCGCTTTAAGGGTCTTGCCAAAAGAGTTTTCCGCTACGATATTAGATTCAAGCGCTCTAAGAGCCCCGATATGAATCGCGCCTTTGGCGCCCCCTCCCTGAAATGCCACGTATACCGGCTGCACGTGAATATCGCTCTCTTCCTCAGACATCTCTACTCCTTGACATAAAAGTCATCCGCTAAAAATTCTCATCACCGAATGATTTGCACCATTCCAAAACTCATTTAAGAATAAGCAGACCCTCTTCTCCTTTAAAGAAACACCCCCTGCCCTTTGTGTTGAAGATCTTCGTTCAAGCTGCCCGGCTGGTGCATGGGGAGCGAAACCGACGCCTGACCTTAGAGGAAAATACGCCGGGTCAAATTCAGCCTGCACTCCCGCATCGGTAAACGGCTACCCAGTGTCTTCTGAATCCAGCGTAGCGATCGCTTGGACTCCTACTAATGAATTGCCCGTCATATCTTTCCCATCGGCTAGGCAGCAAAGGTCACCGCAAGCACCAAACTACGGAAGTTAGGCCTGGCGAATGCCCCCCTAGTCCACTGAGCTTCTCAAGCACCGTGAACTCTCTGCCATAGGTTGAGTGATGCTCATCATCCAACTCATGGCCAACAATTTGCGCACGCAGTTCAGACACTACGCCAGCACCCTGTAGCTCCTGGATAAACGTCTTCCTGAGCGAATGGAACCCGCGCTTGGCTGGCTCCCAGCCCTTCCCCACCTCGGCCAAATGCCTACTAAATGCTTTGGTGATCCAGTTGCCCTGCCCGTTCACCGCCGTTGCTTTGGCCGGCGGGAATAATCTCGTCTCACCTGCCGCGCGCTTCCCGTCGACCCACTCCAAGAGTCCCATCTTGAGCAATTCAGGATGTAGCGGCACGGTGCGAAGGCTCACTTCGGTCTTCACCTTCTGGCGCTCTCCGTCGTCTGAGATGCGGATACACGGGATACCGTCCTCCTCAAACACGTCCTTGATGAGGAGCTGACCGACTTCGGACGCCCTGGCACCGGTGTAGAGCCCAATGAGGGACGCCCAGCGGGCCGATTCAGAAAGCTTGGCCAGCGCCTCGGGCGCGGACAGAGCCTGGATCTGGGTCCTATCGTAGGCTTTGAAACCCAGCTTCTTCCGGGCGCGCTTCTCACGTTGGGAGTAGCTCACATGGCCCGAAGCCGGGTTGTCGCCCCGCGGGTAGTGACCAGAGGCCATGGCCCACTCGAAAAAGCCACCCTTGCCGCCGATGTAGGACTGCTTGTTCGTCAGGGTTGGCGTGGAAGCCCCCTTTTCCCGCATGTCCTGATACCAGCGGGCCAAGTCCGATCGCGTGATGGTGTGGACCTTGGCCTTTGCCCCCAAGAACGCCACCAATGCCTCGATCGCGGTCTTCTTGATCGTGTAGGTCTTGGGCAGAGTTGAAGGCTTGAGCGTCGCCAGGAAGGCGTCGCGGGCCTTTCCCAGCGCGATCGTCTCGATCGCCTGAGCCGGTGGCGGTGCTGCGGCTGCGAGGGTCGCCTGTGGCCATATCTCGCGGGCCGGTCCACGGTGGGCTGCTGCAGGTTGTTGGAGCGTGGCCGCCATCGCCTCCAACTCCATGAGTCGCCGGTAGAGCTTCAAGTCCTTCGGACTATCGATCTGCCATTGCTCCGTGACCGTCCCGTCCGTTGCCCGGGTGCGGTTCAACGTGAGCTCGCGCAGGTTCTCAGCACTCGTCAAACGATCAATGAGGAGGTCAGCATCCGTTTTGCTGAGCTTGGCCACGCGTTGATCCTTCAACTGTGCGAAGAGCCGAGCATAGCCTGCGCCCAGCACCACTGCACGCACGTGCGCCTGGACTCGATCTTTCGTTCTGAGGGTGCGTTTGATCAGCCGGCAGTCGAGCACAGCTTGGAGGTCAACAGGAACGCGCTGGACGAAAGACCAGCGACCGGTCTCGGACCGACTCAAATGGTGAGGGATGCGCATGCGATTGTCGCCTCTGCATGCTTTCCGCGTACCAATCAGGACACATCAAAAATTCATATTTAGAATTAATGACTTATGCATGATTGGCGGAGAGAGTGGGACTAAACGTGCCCGACCCTAAGCCATTGATCTGCCTACAGAACTCAAACCGGACTGTGTCCTGGTGAGTGTCCTTGGAGTCTACGGCGAACGTAGACGCTGATGCAACGTTGTGTGCGGGGTGACGAGTCGGCTAGATACCGGCACGCCGTTCAGGCATCCGGAGCCGGCGACCGAACGCCCAAAGCCTCCACCGATGGAGCAGGCCGACTTTACGCACAACAATGGATCGGCGCGCGAGCACACGCTCATACTTGACTAGAAGCCACGTCAATCTTTGCCTGGGCCAACCCAAGGCGAAGGGTGAAATGGATGGCGCTGGCTGCGGCGCTGTAGGCAGCCAAGGCACCTAGGCCTGCAAGCAGCCCCAGCGAACCCGCCGCCGCCCAGGTCAAGCTATACGAGCGTATCTCTGGCTTGAGATCCAGCCCGAAAACCCGCTCGCACAAGAACCAGAACAGTACCGCCCACACAATCGCCATAAAACCGCGCAACGTTCCTGTCCAGGCGGTGCTTCTGGCCAAGGCAGCCTCAATCGCGCCTTCGAGAGTGATTAGCGACCTTTCGCCGAGTTTCTGCGCTCCAATGAAGTCAGCGACTCGGTCAACCGCGCTCTCGTTCACGTCCAACAGTGCGATCCGGCTAGGCGGGGACAGAACGACGCACGCCACCCCAAAAAGCAAGCAGAGCGGCGTGAACGACCACCTTGTGGAACCTTCCATCACGGAAACATAGACTAGAAAAGCCACGCCTAATAGCAAAGCGAGCCCCAGACGCTTTGAGATCAGCTTCCCACCAGCCAGCATGAGTTCCAAGCCGTTCCACGTGACATCCATGAGCGTGGCCAGCTTTGCATTGCTTAGGTATCGAGGCCGTCCACCCGTTACAGCCGCCTCGGCGGCTCTTAAGCACTCTTGGACAAGGGGCAACAACCGCAAGTTCTTCTTTGTGCCCTCCTCCGTCTCAGCAACGTGGGCAGGTGGTCGCAATGTTGACGTCTCCGGTTTAGTCTCCATCGAGCTTTTCCTAAGATGAGAGGGCCCAAGAGACTCGAGCGGCATGCTGGCGCGGGTACGGTGCCATAATGCGAAACGACCGGATTCAAGTGCAATTCCAGCCATCCATGGCACGCAGCGGCGCCCGATATTTCTTTGGGCATGCAATAATCGGCCTGATCCTAGAGAACTTGATAGCAGCCTTTGCAAGGCCCCTAAGCCATGCATTGCAGGCGCGCCCGGAGCGCTGCCAGCTTAGTGCCATCAGAACCCACCCGTAGAGCGGAGCCTTTCAGCCTTCACTCCGAAAGCGCCGCAGCCCTGCTGCAACTATTTTAAAGAGCCAGTAGCGTATGACAAAGCCGACACTTGACTCCATCCTCACCGCAAAGCAAAAGCTTCAAGATGAGATCCAAGCTCTCGAGGCCCAGGAGGCTCAACTGCGTCAAGAGCAGACGTCTGATGCCCACGGGGAGATCCTGAACCTCATTGCTCAGTACGCTAAGAACTTCAACGCCAAGCAAAGAGCTGAGATTTCCGCGTCACTCGCTGCGAGCAGCGGTCAGCCTCGAAAGAATGCCGGCCCTAAGAAGGCCGTCGCCGCCAAGTATTGGCTGCCCCACACTCAAGAGACTTGGTCAGGCCGGGGGCGTACGCCGAGGTCATTTGCTGCATGGGAAGGCACGGCTGCATACAAAGAGTGGAAGTCCAAGCATCCTGACGAGAAATTCCCCGCTTATCCGGGCTAATAGTCAGCAAAGATCCCCATTGCCGAGGATCTTTTTTGCCAGTGCTTTTCCAAGCCACTTAGAACGTCGGTCGCCGCCCCTTCATCTTATGCTCCCAGTTCCCCGCTTCATCAGTGCGAGCGGGCGGTGGAGCGACATCTCGGTGTGGACTATTTGGCAAGGTTGCCGTGATGGTATCCATGAAGTGCTTGTCCAACACGTCCTTTGCCTCAGTCATGCGTTTCCTAGCTTGGTCAATACGCCACTGCTGGATGGCAGCAATTCGGGGCGAAACATGGGTCTTCGCGCGGTAGACCCGCTGACGAGCACGCGTCGCTGCTTGCGTCTTAGGCTCATCGAGATGCTCCGATAGCTTCGCTTGAGCATCCAAGAGCTCCATTCGCGCCCGATGCGGACGCGCCATCATGTGTGCATATTTCGCCAGGCATCGAGCCAGCACCTCAGTGTCTTCGAAGGTGAACGCTTTGCCTGCGTAGTCATCGACACGCCGGCACAAGATGCTGGCATGGGCAAGTTGGAACTCCGGCTCAATTTGGATACCCGGGATGCTTCGGAGTAGCTCCAATGAGTCCTGAGCAACTTCTCGCTGTGCTTCAAGCCAATCTTCAACGAGCTCCGCTTCTGCATTGAGAACCTCGGCATCGCGTCCTGATGCTCTCGTGATCCGCTGCACTCGACTGAGATGTAGGGTTTGCCGGCTGTATTGATCGAAGCTGCGCGCGGCTATGGGACGGCGATCCAAAAGATGCTCCCTCACCCGCTTAACGACATCACGTGGATGTTCCTCCCCGGCCTGCTGCGGCCTGAGCCCGGCCGCTTTTGCTTGATCGCGCAAGGCAGCGGCGTGGCTATGACTCTCCGGCACGTCCGGATCGTTTATCAGTGCTGCTTGGTGTGCCGAGATGGTGGCAACAAGCTTCATCGCCGCATCTTTGCCGCCAAGGCCCTGGACAGACCAAGTCAGGCGGCTCTTTCGCTCTAGGGCTGTCTTGACCTTCCCATTGTGCCTGCCTGGCGTGCGGGTCAGCTCCCGAGCACGTTCAAAGTTGCCGTTTAATGCCGCTTCTCGCGCCTGGGTCTTCAATTTTCTAGGATCAACCCGCTTTTGGATGCCGGCAATGTCGAGATGCCTGTTGATGGTGGCTGCAATCGCTAAGCGCAGCTCCTTGACGGCATTGCTGCCCTGCCCTTGCCGCCCATCGAACTCAGCAGCTGCGCGCTTGCCAAAGCCTTCTGGACCAACTTGCCTGGCGGACATCAAAAGATGCACATGATGGTTGCGCTGGTCGCCGTTCCGGCTGGGCGTGTGGATCGCCACCAAGACGGCGACCTTATAGCGATCAACCAAGAGCTGCCCCAGGTCCAGAGCCAAGCCCTTCCGTTGTGCTTGATCTAAGCTCTGCGGGAGAGCTACCTCTACTTCGCGGGCGACTAAGGCGTTCTTGCGTGTCTCGGCGGACTCGTTGGCGTTCCAGAACTTTTGCGTGTCCAAGCACCAGGCCGGAGCACCCTTGGGGGCGAGCATCTGGGCGTGATCAACGCCGTGCCGGCGCGAGTAAGAGTGCGACAGCCCGGTCGCCTCGTCGACGAGATCAAATCCAGCGCGATACGCTGCTGCTGCCACTGAGCTATCGCCTTTGCCTCGGCCAAACGACTTCATATGTGAGTGATAAATTGCCACGACTTCTCCTATTCATTTTTGGAGAAGCCAACAAAAGGCCATTTGCATTATTCGTCTAGGCCTTCACAGCAGCGGCGATTTCGTGCGCGAAATCACAGGGTTTTGCCTTGCTTTGTGGACCGCGGAGTGGGACACGAGGAGGCCAACGGCCTCCGCACTGCCGGCAGGCAGCGCACGGAATTTCGAGAATCGAAAATTCCATCAGTGCGCTATTGCCGCCCCCCTTTCAGAACGTAGTTCGCGTTTAGGATGTGCCGCGAGAACATTTCGACAAAAAACCCAAGGGATGCGAAAAAATAAATTAACCAAAGCTGTACGCGGACGTTATTAACCATTTCGAAATCCAGCATACGTGCCGAAGCATCGTCAGCCAATCCGCTCAGAAAATGTACATCACGCACAGCTTGGACGCATCGATGCTCAATGGGCAGAATGCTCGCGAAAGCATGAAAAACAACGTGAGAACACCAGGAGTAGCTATCACATTCGAGCACCCGCTACCTCAGACTGGGTTGAACTTGGAAATCATCGAGGCCCTCCAATAGCTCCCGACTTCGATGCGGCCTAGAGTTTGCAACCTCATCAACATCAACCTGCCGCTTGGTGAGCACGAATTTGCTGCGCTGTTCCCTGATCTCATGGAAGCGAACCTGACGACTGCGCGGGGCAAGTGCCTGAATGACCGCGTACACCACAGCCGAATCACAACGCATGCCAAAGATGACCTCTTGTAGCTCCAAAGGTGATGGCAGCGCGCCTTGCTTTCCGATCAAGCGCCACTCGCGCTCATATGCCCATGGCCGGGCTTTGCGGAGCAGAACGGCTTCATCGACCCTTTGTCTAGCAAGGTCGTCTCCTGCCAGCATTGCAGCGACATCGCTCGCTAGGACGGCCCGACTTCCTCCGTACCGAATTTTTCTGACATCGACTGCACTGTCCGGAACCGAATATCCCAGACATATCCCTCGATGCTGGTCGCCATAGTGGCTCCACATCAGCGGACAGGTCGCGCGTTCCGCCAAGGAAACTATGCCCCTCGTATAAATCCGAAGAAGTTCCTCCTCAATGTCCAGCGCGAGAAGTCGCTGAACCGGATCGCCCCCCTTTAGCTCAGGATCCGTTGAGTAGTAGCGAATGCTAGCAATCCGGTTCTCTGCTGCTTTCAGACTTTGCCGAGCAATGTGGCTAATTGTCTTTGGCCCTTTGTAGCGTATGGCGTTGGCGGCGGATTTCATCTCCTCGTGAACGCGCCCTTCTATGAGCCGCACCAGAATTTCTTCAAGCCCCGCATTGTCTAGATCGGGAGCCAGATTCGGCTTTGCATCCAGCGGATCGTTGAAGGTTCGGGGATCGGCATAGTAGATGTTGTCGTCGACCAACATCGACAGCGTCCAGTTGCTGAAACTCCGATACTTGTAAAGCCGCTTGGGAACCCGGTTGTCGCTTGGCATATATCGTTCCCTGATCTTTGCCTGCATAGGTCAGGCCATTTTACATGGGAGCCGGACCCAGCGTATCGCGCGCGCGGGGACTCGTGTGGTCCGGCATTCGCTCCCTTGCCTCACTGGTATCAGTTCCTTGAAGAGCGGGGCACCTGGGACCTCAAACAGAGATTGCCCGCCCCCAGCTCTGGCCTTACATTCACACTTCTATTAGCGAGATCGAGGTAATCCATCGGCGGACGCCGAGAAGGCTGGGGCCTGGCTCATAAAAGCGGCCGTTCAGGGCGGCCGGACCCTCGATCTCTCTGTGGGGGCAGCTTTCGGAGCACAGACAGGAGACGCAGCTGCCGCGCTGGCTACGTGTATTCAAGAGAGAGGCCTACGCAGCAGTCTCCTGCCCGGGCTCGACTCGGTCCAATGCACGTCTAGGCCAGCGCCTTCGGCCTATCATTGTCAGGTATCTTTTGCCTAAGCTCCCTGATCAAGCCCGCTTGCTCCGAGAAACACGGCGGAGTCCGTTCATTTTTCACTCGTCGGCCCCCTGGAGATTCTTTGCCAGGTAACGCTCGTCCTCCAGTAGCGCTAGCCTGGAGTTCAAATGCCATAGGCATACAATAGAGATTGAAGGAAAGCCAGAGGCAGGGGGCCACATGGCATCGAGGAAGCAATCGGGCGGGGCTTTGATCGTTGGTATCTTGGTCCTGATCGCACTCGTCCCGAAAGAAGTTTGGATCACGCTCGGCGTCGTCACCTTGGTCGGCGGCGTGTTTTACGCCTACTCTCGCTGGCAATCGAATAAGGTGCCCGCCCCGGCGGCAGGCACAGACGACCAGCCGACATTAGCGGAACTGACCCAAACCGCTCCGCGTCGAAAACCTCTGCACTCAACAGTCAACACGCCACCGGGCCCGGATGGTGGGGACATGGGGCCACGCCCCATTGAGCGTGGAACAAAGGCCAGCGGGCGTACGATGGAAGGGAGGACTGTCGGCGACGTCGCCTCATCGACTCGGCAGTTGGTCCAGCCAGACGGGGCGCCGGACGCAACACCCCCGCAAAAAATTGACTTGGGGAACCTCGCGGCTGCGATGACCGCGGTCACTGAAAGACAATCTCAATCGGCAGGGGCCGATCGCGAGGCGATGCGTAGCATTGCTCCGGCCAAGGACACCCTGGGAAACCTCACCATCGCGATGAAGGCTGTCGCCGAGCGCCAGGCTAGGTCCGCCGTCGCTCGCTCTGGATCTTCCGGCAATGAGGATCCCTTGATCATCGTGCCCTCTTTCACTCGGCCTCGCCCCAAAGAAGACCATCAGACGCCCACAGCTTCTGAGACTACAAAAAGCCAAACTCTGCAAGTGACGGGGGCTTCGGCCGTGCCAATTCCCCCACCGCTCCCAGCAGCGCCACCTCAGGCCGTAATGGTCAGCGCAGCACCGGGGCAAGGCGCAAGCCACGACGTACTCCACCGGATAGCGATGCCCAGCGAGGAGCAGCGGAAATTCACCGTGCCCCGTCCGCCCGAGGGTTGGGCAACCACCCGATGGGTCGGTCCTGAGGACAGCATCGAAATTGCGGGCATCACCATCCGGGGTGGCTTGTTCTATACAGGGGTGAAGCTCCCCACCAAATACGGGGGCAATGACCCAAGCTTGGTGAACGCCGTCTTGGCCGTCGCTCCTACGGGGAACTTCCGTGTTCAAACTCTCGGGCACCGGCTGAGCTATGCCGAGTTCTCGCCGATGGAACGACGCGCTTACCTCAGCTGGCTGGCTTCCGATCGGACTGACCCTGAGTGCTCGTACGGTTGTGTACACCTCTTCTTCTACGGCATTGAACGTCGCGTTTTACTGGACGGGGTAACGGATGTCGGCAGCAAGAAGGACTGGCCAGCAATCAAATCGGCACTTCGACAGCTTGATGCGATCTACGGCAGAGCCTACGGGTCTTTGCGTGTTTCCATCAACAGCTTGCTTGACTGGATGGAGCTCGACGCGGCAACAGAAAAGCTCTACTTGCAGCCGCTGCCTTCCTTTGAGCGCAGCATCGATGTGCCTTTCACCATCCGTCTAGCACTCGGTCAGTGTTCGGTAGATCGCGCCCCCATCCCGGGTCCCCTCGCCCTTGCATGGGCAAAACTCAATCCTGCCATCTCCATCCGTACAGCTGCAACGCGCTGTGAGACCGAATTCGACCGGCTCTTTTTAGAACGGTACCGCGAACTCTTTGGCTCAGGGCTCGTCCTTACCAAGAACAAGACCAAGCTGAAATTTGCCAGGCAAGCCGCCTCGCCCGGGCTCTATGGCACGACTCCTGTCACCAAATCCTTTGGCGACATCCCCGATGTCACGGCACTGCGCGCACCACTGAACACCCTTACGTCGATTGTGAATCAGTGCGCCCAGGAGCTCGGAGCGTTTAGCCGACTGATTGGCAAGACGCCCGAGGCAAGAGACACCTTAGATGGATTGCTCTTGCTTCCGCCAAGCATCTGGCCGGAGTCACCTCGGATAGCCCTAGCTAAGCTCTACGCTGACACGGGCGAGGCGACGATCACACTTCCCTTTTCCGACGTGCTTGACCGTCTCGGGGGCCTTTCAGGTGCGCTCGGACGGGAAAAGGTTCGAGATCTGGCGCGGGCTCTGGAATCGGCGCACATTGGCATCGAGCCCAATGTCCTTGAAGGCGCCCGCACACCGGGTATCGATGACCACGTGGTGCTTTTTGCCATGTTGCCCGACCAAACGCACCAGGCGGACACTGACTCCTACCAGACGGCGCTCCTGACGCTACAACTGGCGTCAACGGTTGCGCAATCGGACGGCTCGTTTAGCACCGAAGAACTCGCTCACCTGACTGGGGAGATTGACGCTTGGAGCCACCTCAGTGCCGCGGACCATCGCAGGCTCCGGGCGCATCTTCTCCTCCTGTCGGTCGCCCCCATCAACCTTCCTTCGTTGAAGAAGAAGCTTGATCCGTTGGGTCAAAACACCAAGGAAGCGATCGCCGCAGCCATGGCCAACTTGGCGCAAGTTGACGGCATGGTTTCACCTGAGGAAGTGCGGTTCTTAGAGAAGGTCTACAAGACCTTAGGCGTTGAGCCCAAGCGCGTATTTAGCGATGTGCATGCACCTACTGCGCGCCGAGCAAGTGCCGCACCAGATGCAACAGGATTTCGTCTTGACCCAGAGAGGATTGCAGCACTCCAACGCGACACTGCGAAAGTCTCCGCCCTCTTGGCCAACATCTTTGCCGAAGAGCTCCCTGACCCAGTGGCTCCTCCACCTGGCCTCGCGGTGATCGAGGAAGAGCCAGCGGAAACCGGCTTGATTGGCCTGGACGACGCTCACAGTGCGTTGCTTCGTCTGATGTTGTCCCGCCCCACTTGGACCCGGGCAGAGCTCCAAGATACCGCTTCGGACTTGGAGTTGATGCTTGATGGCGCGTTGGAGCAAATCAACGACGCCTCTTTCGACGCCTATGACCTTCCCTTCTCCGAAGGCGATGACCCTTTCGAGATCAACCCTGAATTCATCGAGAAGATTGAGCAATGAGTAGCCCCATTCGCAGTAAGGACCGGGATGCCGTGGTCCAGTCGCTTCGCGCCGGCGTTGTCCCTCGTGCTGGACAACACCTCATCCAAGTCGGGCGCGCGCGTGAAGTGGAAACCCTTGTGAGCGACATTGATCGCCTCGCCGATGGCGGGTCCTCATTTCGATTGGTCATTGGCGAATATGGCGCTGGTAAAACCTTCTTCCTCAACTTGGTTCGCGCCATTGCGATGGAACGAAAACTGGTGGTGGCCAGCGCTGACCTCAACCCCGACCGGCGCCTCCACGCTTCCGGCGGACAGGCCCGATCGCTTTACGCCGAGCTGATGCGCAATCTCGCGACGCGAACGAAGCCTGAGGGAGGTGCACTGGCCGGTGTGGTGGAGAAATTCATCTCCACCGCAAAGGCCGATGCCAAGGCGCAAGGAGTGCCGACCGAACAAGTCCTCAGAGCCAAGCTCGAACAATTGACCGAGCTTGTGAACGGCTATGACTTTGCCGATGTGATTGCCGCCTACTGCCGAGGCTTTGATGAAGGCAACGAACAACTTAAATCCGATGCGATACGTTGGCTTCGAGGCGAGTTCGCCACCCGCACAGACGCCAGAGCCGCGCTTGGGGTTCGCACTATCGTTGACGATGCCTCTGTCTATGATCAGCTCAAACTGATGGGGCGTTTCGTGCGCTTGGCGGGCTTTAGTGGACTTCTTGTCTGTCTAGATGAGCTCGTCAACCTCTACAAGCTCGCGAACGCACAGGCGCGCAATTCGAACTACGAGCAACTGCTCCGCATGCTCAATGACTCTCTCCAAGGAACGGCGGTTGGCCTTGGCTTTGTCCTGGGTGGGACGCCGGAGTTCCTCATGGACACCAGGCGCGGCGTCTATAGCTATCAGGCCCTGCAAAGCCGCCTGGCGCAAAACACGTTCGCCGGCAACGGGCTTGTCGATTTCAGCGGGCCGGTTGTGCGCCTCTCCAGCCTCACGGCGGAAGACTTCTACGTGCTGCTGACCAAGATCCGTCATGTCTACGCCAGTGGCGATGAAGCGAAGTATTTGCTGCCCAACGAAGCCATCGAACAGTTTATGGCGCACTGCTCCAAGCGCCTTGGCGAGAGCTTCTTCCGCACTCCACGAACCACCATCACCGCCTTCATCAACCTCCTCGCAGTTCTTGAACAAAACCGAGGGGTGACTTGGCAGTCCCTGATCGGCTCGGTGGAAGTCGCGGAAGACCACGGTGGGGACACTGACCTGGATGTGCAGACCGATGACGAGCTAAGCTCGTTTAAGCTCTGATCCCATGAGCCAATCCAGCGCCTTCCACCTCCTTCACCCAGAGATCCAGCGCTACTTGTGGGCGGAGCAATGGGAGGCGCTGCGTGATGTCCAGGAAATGGCCATACCGCTCATCCTTCCAGGTGATCGAGATGTCATCGTGGCGGCGAGCACCGCGTCCGGCAAGACGGAGGCCGCGTTCCTCCCGGCACTGACGCATTTCTTGGAGCGCCCAGCGCCGGGCCTGATCATCTATATCAGCCCCCTGAAAGCGCTCATCAATGACCAGTTCGGCCGCTTGGAACGACTCTGCGAGAACTTGGACATCCCGGTATGGCCATGGCATGGCGATATCGGCGCAACGAGCAAGCAACGATTTTTCAAGAAGCCGCTTGGGGTGTTGTTAATCACACCGGAGTCGCTCGAGGCAATGCTCTGCAACCGTGGCACCGCTGTTGCAGGCATCTTCAAGTCTCTTTCATTCCTCGTGATTGATGAGCTCCATGCCTTCATCGGCACCGAACGCGGCAAGCAGCTTCAATCGTTGATGCATCGCATCGAGCTTGTGGTTGGCCGCATAGTGCCGCGCATTGGGCTTTCGGCGACGTTAGGGGATCTAAGCTCTGCCGCCTGCTTCTTGCGACCCAACGGCCAAGCAGCCATCGTTGATGCACCCGGTACTGGCTCTGAGCTTCAACTTGTTGTCAAAGGCTTCGAGGAGCCGATCCCGCAAGCTGGAAAACAGAGCGGAGACAGCTCCTCCAAGACAATCGCAGCACACCTCTATGCGAACTTGGCCGGCAGCAGCAACCTCGTTTTTCCCAATAGTCGGCGCGAAGTTGAGCGCTACACTTACCTGCTCAATGAGCTGAGCGAAGGTGCCAAGCGGCCGCGTGAGTTCTGGCCTCATCATGGCAGTCTCTCGAAGGAGATCCGGACAGACACAGAGGCCGCGCTCAAACAAAAAGAGCGGCCCGCCACAGCCATTTGCACCAACACTTTGGAGTTGGGAATCGACATTGGCGCCGTGAAGAGCGTCGCCCAGATCGGGGTTCCGCCTTCAGTCGCCAGCTTGCGTCAGAGGATGGGGCGTTCCGGGCGCCGTGAAGGCGAGCCAGCCATTTTGCGTGCATATGTGGTCGAGAACGCGATCGACGCCGAGTCAGATCTCCCAACCCGACTCCGGCTCGGTACCATTCACGCCATTGCGGTCGTGCACTTGCTCATCGAGAAATGGTTTGAGCCACCGATCGTCAACGGGGCGCATATGTCGACGTTGATTCAACAGCTCTTGTCGGCCATTGCCCAGTATGGTGGGCTCCAAGCAGCGCAGGCTTACAGCATGCTCTGCGCCAAGGGTGCTCCCTTCGACGGGATCTCATCGGCCGCGTTCATTGAGCTTCTTCGGCACCTAGGCCAACAAGACGTGCTGATCCAAGACGGATCGGGACTCTTGCTTCACGGCCCTGTGGGCGACAAGATCGTCAACCACTACTCTTTCTACGCCGCTTTTACCGTCGATGAGGAGTTCCGGATCATCGCTGGGGGCAAATCGCTTGGGACACTGCCCATCTCGCAGATGCTCACAGTCGGCCAACGCATCTTGTTTGGCGGGCGCACCTGGCTCGTCGAGGAGATCGATGAGGCCCATAAGACCATCTATGTCGCCCCTTCCAAGGGTGGAACACCACCTTTGTTCAACGGCAGCGGCGGGCGCGTCCATACCAAAATCCGCCAAACGATGCGTGCGCTCTACCGAGGGCAGGTCGAACCGCGCTTTCTCGACGCCACTGCGCAACGCTTCTTAAATGAGGGGCGCGCGACCTACGCGAAGCATGCGTTGGACTCCGCGCTTTTGGTCAATCAGGGCAGCGAGTGGCTGCTGTTGACCTGGCTCGGCGACGATGCAAACGAAGCCATCGCTTGCCTTCTGAACGCCAAAGGCCTCAGGGCGCAGTCAGGAAAACTTGGGGTCGAGATCAAGCGCGGGTCGGAGACCACGGGCGAGATTGCGAAGCTCTTGGCAGAAATCACCTCCCAACCGCTCCCCACCATTGACATGCTGCTGGCTGATGCCAAGAACATGGCAAGTCAAAAATGGGACGGACTCCTGTCCCCGACCCTGCTCAGGAAGTCCTACGCGAGCCTACACTTGAACTTGGACGAAGCAATGGAATGGCTCGGGATAGCCTTCAAGCTTAGCTCCCATTCCAAGCCAACGATGTAAGGCCGGATGCAACCCGCCCCCCCTGGCCGAGATGGCGAGCTACTTCGGCCCGCCTCCTCCGCTCCAAAAACGTGCAAGATTAGAGCGCTCTCCCATAAGCGCGGCCGCACTCGGTACGATGATCCTCTGGGGGCTCGGCACATGGCGATACTGCTGTCTGGTCTAACGTGAAAAAGCCGAGATCCAGAGGAACGGGCGGGCAACTTCGGGTTCGCCGTGGAGTCCCTTATCGAGGGGAAGAGCCACTGATGCAAAAAGTAGCCGCCACGCTCCTGCGAGCAGTCATTGTTTACCTCATCCAAGCCATTGCCTTCGTGCTAGTCAGCTATCTAATCATGCATGTAGCTTATGGTGGCGTGCGTATATCTTTGCTTACTTGGTCTGTCATCGTCGTCGTTGTCTTCACCCTGTTAGGCACCCCCCATTTCATGCGAGCCAGGAAGATTGCCCAAGAGACATTGGCAATTGAGAGCAGCCGCAGAAACGGTGATCCGTAGCTATCAACGTCGGTAAGAACCTGCGCCGCGAATTGCGATACGACGGAGGCGCAACCGCCCGCCGCATCGGTAATGTCCAGCATGGCCCGCGCACTCCGCCGGCCATGTTTGGTTGGCATGGCATGCAACTTGGATGCCGGCGTGACAAGGTCGAGGTCGAGGAAGCCTCATAGTTCGCGCAACGCAATCGACACAATACTCAATGGCACCAGGAATTAACTGATCCAGGGAATTGCTTGACCCGTCCAGGTTTCAATGCTAGGATTTTTTCATACCAGCGACTAGGAGTAGCTCCAGTCAACAGTCTGGTCCCTAGGGCGTTTCATTGATTTACGCATGCCCGGTCGCAGGCTCAGGCCCGACCGGGCATTTCGTATGTGCCGCCCCAAGCGACAATCGGCTACGCTTCACCCCATTGAAACTAGCTCGAGGCAAGCGATCTATGACCCCGCGGCCACTTCATCAACTGTTTGACGCGATGTTTCACGGAAAGTATCAGTTCGATGAATTCCTGGCGCTCAAGCCTGAAGAGCATCGCACCCGCGTTTCTTGGAAGGGCCGCACCATCCACAAGCCCTCCGGCATCCTTAAGAACTTTCACCGATTTCTCCACAGCTTCGTGCTGGAGCACCTCTTGGTCGACGAGAAGGTGTCCTTCGCATACCGCAAGGGGACGACACTGCTCCAAGCAGTGGAACCCCATGCGCAAAGTCGCGCCTTCTTCCAGACAGACCTTGAGCGCTTCTTCGATAGCATTACTTCAGATCTTGTCAGGAATGTACTCAAGCAAGCTGAGGTTGCCGTGGGGGATCTCGACGACCATCTCGAGCATATCCTTGCGCTGCTCACAATCGACGGCAAGCTCCCTATTGGATACTCCACCTCCCCTATTCTAAGCAACGCCTGCCTATCTGGATTTGATGCGCGCCTTTCCTCGATCAGCATTGATCGAGACTGGATCTACACGCGCTACGCTGATGACATCATCATTTCCGCCGATGACCGCACAGCGCTAATTGACGCCGCTGCAGTGATCGAAGAATGCTTGGCTTCGGAGCTTGGAGAAGGATTTACTCTGAATCTCGCCAAGAGCAAGTTGACTACCGTCGGAAGAAAGGTGAAGGTGCTCGGTCGCGTCATACTTCCCACTGGCACTATCGTGATTGATCGCGAAGTCAGGAATCGCATTGAATCGTGGCTCCACTTCTACACCAGTGATCGCCCGAGACTGGCTAAGATCTTCCGAGAAGAACGAAACGAAGAGTGGGAAGAGGGGCTGGAGAGGCTGAGCGGGCTGGTCAGCTACGTTCATGTGGCAGACCCCTCCTATCTCGAGAAGTTGAGAGCGAAGTTCGGAACCACCGTCATCGACAGCGTCCTGCACAGGTCAGCAAAATGAACCGTCTGCGCGTAGACCTTGAATCGATTCAACACGTCAAGAGTATGAGTCTGGACCTTGATCTGTCTTCAACAGGACTTGTCTGCCTGGTCGGTCGTAACGGGGCTGGAAAAACGACACTGGTACGTGCTCTTCGAAATCTTTCCAACGCTGACACCTTCATCAGGACGGCCACTCCCTACGCATTCTCAAGTAAGAGTCGGATCACTTACAAGTCAGGGGACACCCGCGTCACGTTCGCTTACGATGACAAAATTCGCTCACTAAATTGCCGGGACTCCATCCCTCCCGCGCTTCGACAACTGGTCGAAGCCGAGCTCCCATTGCCGTACGGGATGCGCTTCAACTATTTTAGGAGCGCCAGCGAAGCGGACCTAGACATTCGAAAGGCCATTACATTTGGAAAATTCTCACGGCCCGATGAACTAATCGACTTCCTGACAGCAATCTATGGATCGGATCGCTTCTCAACCATGGTGGAAGTCCG
The DNA here is from genome assembly GCF_026130205.1 of Stenotrophomonas sp. SRS1. NCBI lineage: Bacteria > Pseudomonadati > Pseudomonadota > Gammaproteobacteria > Lysobacterales > Lysobacteraceae > Stenotrophomonas > Stenotrophomonas sp. SRS1. The sequence continues at coordinate 857,052 of NZ_JAINFD010000001.1, forward strand.
CGTCAAAGGGAAAAGCTACTACGCGATAGTTTGCGAGAATGACACCTACATCAGGGAGGATTACTTAAGTTCCGGCGAGTATTTCTTGATCAACCTTTACCGAACCATCAAAGGTTCGGCCAAGCTCCTGGTCATTGATGAGATCGATCTTTCGCTCGACGCCGCTGCACAAGCAAATCTTGCGGGATGGCTCCGAAGTTTCTGCAACCTGTATGGGTGCAAAATACTATTTACCACTCACTCACTCGCACTCATGCACAGGCTTGAGCCTGGTGAACTGTTCTACATGGACGACATCGATGGGAACGTTTCGATAGCGCCAACCTCTTTTAGCTTTGCCAGGGCTAAGATGTTTGGTTTTGCTGGATTCGATCGATGCATTGTGACTGAAGACAAGATGCTGACAGCCTTCATCAGCTACTTGATAGAGGAGCGTTGTGCGCCGTCACTTCTTAGCCACAAGGTCATCTATGTGGGAAGTGGGGCTTTGGTGGGAGCATTAGTTGCCGATAACGAACGTGAGAACTTTCTTGGCCGCCGGGATCAGGTTATTGGTATCGTCGATGGTGACCAGAAAGACGAAAAGTACGTTCAGCGACCCGGCATTCATTTAATACCCCTCAAAAGCATCGAAAAGGATCTTCTCGCAGAAAGCAAGCTCGATCCAGAATTCCCTTTCCATATCCCAAGAATGACTTTTGATAAGGAAAAGAGTTTCATTCGACAGATTTTGAAGCGAAAGATTGCAACGCAAAAAGACATTTTTGCCTACTTAGTCGGCAAAAGACCCGAGGCATTCCAAGACATCGCCACCACTCTGCAGGCCCTCCTCCCGCCATCTCATACAGGATGACGAAGAAGCAACGCCAGCCGACTCGAAGGCAGCATATGCCGTCTGAGCCGAAGTTGCCTGAAAAGGGCTGATTCTCTTTGCCCCAGACGATGATCCAACAGAACTCGCAAGCCAACGCACGATATGTCGTCAAGCCTTTGTGGGGCGGCCCACACGTGATTACGTTGGTTTCTTGTCCAACGTGCACGGATGGAGCAGCCCTTACAAGGAACTGATCGCTGAAGGTGACCCTGAGGAGCAGTATGGCCGTGAAGCGCGCCGTGGCCGAGTGCTGAAAGAAGACCGACGCCACACTGATCGAAGCCTACGGCCTGACCGAGACCTCGCCGGCGGCCTGCATCAACCCGCCGAATCTGGCCGAGTACGACGGCGCGATCGGTCTCCCGATTCCGTCCAACGACGCCTGCGTGAAGGACGGCGGCGGCGTGACCCTGCCGGCCGGCGACAGGGGCGAACTGTGCATCCGCGGCCCGCAGGCAACAGGCACAGCCCGCCAGCCGACTATCAATCAACTGCCACCTTTTTTCCTTGCAGGCATATCGATCTTAAATCGACGCGCGCGCGAGGCAGTTCGCCACTAGGCGTCTGACGGTGTCACTTGTCGCGTCAGCGCTTGGCAGATCGTTTCTTAAGCTCCTGTACGATCGCCCGCTGCTCCGACGCGGGCAGGCGCGTGAACTCTTGAATCAACTCGGCGAGTTCATCGGTCTCAGCGTAGAGATAGGCCACAGACACCCCAAGCGCCTGCGCAAGCTTCTGGGCGGTCTCGCTGTCGCAATCGTGCACCGCGCGTTCGTACCTGTTGATCCGAACCCCGGCCACATCTTCTGGCAGTCCCATCGCCACTCCTAAGGCCTTTTGACTGAGCCCGTTAGCTTGCCGCTGCTCCTTCAAGCGAGCGGCGAATACGACACGGACACTGCGGGCGTTGGGGGCACTCATGCCCCAAGCATGAACGTAAGCTACGTTCGCCGTAAATTACGTTGCCCGTATACTACGTTTATCGTATTCTTGGCCTGGCCGCAACCCCGGGCTCTGGCACAGCCCCATCGCACTGAAAGGACCCGTCATGTTGAAGCTCCGTGTGGCCGTCGTTGGCGTGTTGACCGCCTGCCTTGCCGCTTGCTCTGGAAGCGGCCCATCTCATGACGAACGGCAAAACGCCTTCTTGCAGTACGTTAAAGACAACAGCAACGAAAAAGCGAAGATTCGGGAGTTCCAGAGCGCGGAATGCGCCAAATCTGAGGGCACGCCGAGCTACAACTGCGCGGTGTCGAGCCAGGTGATGGCGATGGATCGCGACTTTGGGAACCAGATGGATGGCGTCTACACCTTCACCGAGGTCGGTGACACCTGGAAGATCACTGGCCGAGTCCAGTAGTCCGCTAATCGCTTAATCGCCCCCCTGCATCCGAGGAGCTCAAATGACTGTCGGCACATTCTTCCTTTTGCTCGTCGTAGGCGCCGGCGCACTTTTCGCCGTAGGCGTGGGCAGGACTCTCAGGTCACGCGGTGACCAAGCAGCATTCGCGGCGGAGTTCGACCATTCCTATTTCCACAGCAACAGCGCCCTGGCGCTGTCTGTGGCGCGTTCCCGAATCAAGCTCCGCACGACTCAGGCAACGAAGATCTATCCGCTGAACGATGTCCGTGCGTGGGAAAAGCACTGGCACAACTCCAAGCGCCAAGGCTCGCTGACGCTTAGCGTTCGCGATGCTGATCACCCCGTGTGGACGATCAAGTTCTACCGGGAGAGTGACATGAATCGCTGGTATGAGCTGTTGAACCAAGCAATCAATGATGGACCGACGCTGTGACAAGTTCGCCATAGCCACTAGCAGGACTTGACGGCAGAGGGCTTTGTGCTAGGAATCAGAGCAAGCCACAACTCGGATTCTTAGCATGAAACAAGACTTGACCCACTCACAGACACTCTTGGACGAACGGGAAGCTCAGCTGCGCCACGCTCACGTGGAAAGCTGGCTTGCCGATCAGCAAGTCGCCGGCTTCGGCCTGGACGAGCATATGGCTAATGCCCTCAGTGCCTATCTTGAGGGCACGGTGGCTCTGCCGGAGCTCTTGACTGAACTTCGCCGCCCTTACCTTCATTGATGTCCAAACCGACCGGTAGAGCGGCAAGGCTGTACGGGATCGCGTCAGCAGCAGTGCCGGCAACCATGGGGAGCGCCCTGGACTGTTCGCCACGCGCCCGCTCAGCCGTGTGGCCCGCTGGGACTGGAAGAAGCTTGCCCTCCTTTCGGTAGCGGCCCAAGAGTTGCTCAAAGCTCGCTTGATCGTCGCCAACGACTCCCTCCCCCCGACGCGTGGCAAGGCGCTCCGCTAGATCCTGGGTCTTACGCTCAACCTGGAGTTCACCTAGACCGAGATGCGCATTGATGCGCTCAGAGATCATCGCTCGAATCCAGAGCACCTCACCGTACCCGTTGATACGCCCGTCCAGCGCTCTCGTCTTAGCAGTGAGGCCAGCGGCCTCCATACGCCTGGTCGTCGCTAAGAGGTGGGCGTAGAAGTAGCGAGGATCGTCCTTGGTTGGCTGGTGGTGGCTGGCTTGTAATGCAAAGCCATACCGGTCGATCAGCGCATGCGAGATGTCGAGAATAAGACTCCACCGTTCGCGATCATCGAGCTCGTGCGGCAAGGCGATGGTGAAGTCGCGGCAGACGGTGCTGTTCCGGCGACGCTCTGCCGCTTCAGCCGCCGCCCATAGGCGCTGCGGGTCATTGGTCCAAGCAGGCGACCCAGCGGGAGCCAAGCAGCACGCCTGAATGATCCCAGCCCGACCTCGGTAGTCATGCTTCGCGCCGGATTTTGGGTCAATAAGCAACCCCCCCCCTCGATAGGCAGCGGCTGCGATCGCCGAATGGCCCTTGGCCCGGCTGTATGTTTTGATGCGTGTGTGTTCGATGGTCATGAAGCTTCCAGTGTCTTAGTCCATTGGTTATGGCTCAAGATTCAGGAAGCGCAATAGCTTGAAATGCACTATTTTTGAACGGTTTTCGTTGCCTAAGAGGGATCCACTCAAGTGGCGCATCCGCTTCGAAAGTATGCCCAAGACTAACGAAAGGCCGAGAAGAATGCCCCTTCCCTGCTGTCTGCTTTACATGGAGATTTGCAGCAGCTCGCGGGCTTTACTCAAACGCGTTCAATGGACGCTAGGAGCCAAGCTGCACCTTCACCTCGCTGGATGCATGAGGGCCTGTCCCTGCATCATGGCCATTTGCAATCGCCCTGTTGCAGCCCGATCAACGGCGCCGATCCAGCTTGGACCAAGACAGCTCACCGGTGAGCTCAGAGAGCGCCTCTTCCTCATCGACGCGCGCACCAAAACGATCAACCTCTCTAGTCGGAAGTTCATCAGCGTCGAACCATAGAAGTGAGGTCGTGGTGTCCGAGCCCGCGAAATGGCGACTGATTTCCGTCAGTTCCAGACTCCTCTCCCAGTTGTCGAACCAGATATCTTGAGCGACTTCGCCGTAACCTACCGCGCTCTTTCCTGCTGCTCGAAGCCCATGGGCTACCGAACCTGACGGAATGGTCGATCTGGGCGAAATCCACGCTCCGGCCTGCCTTAGAGACGTCGAGCGTGCGGCGTATCTGACACCTCCGCGCTCCATCGTCACAAATGCGCAGGGCCGCTCGCTGAGGCTCGCGTAGCGAGATGCTGCGGCTGGGAATGACGTGCCAAAGTGCACAGCCATCTCTTGGACAACTTCAATCGATGGCTCTTCTTTGGGAACGCGCGGAAGCCAGAGCTGATATGGCATCAAGAGCTCGGATGCGAACGTGTCACATGCAATCTCGTTGATGTGTCGCTTGGCATAAGACCAAGCGGGCACCTCTTCATGCGATGAAGGCAATCCAAGCACGATGTGAGCAATCTCGTGGCAGATCGTGAAGCGTTGCCGCTCCCTTGTCTCCTGGCCGTTCACCGTCACGATGCTTCGACCGCTAGCCTTTGTGATCGTAAAGCCGGACTCGCCAACGCCAAGCTCTTCCGTTCGCAGCTTGGCGTTGGCTGCCGCTAGGTAAGGAGACAGATCATCGCGAATCGTCGTCAGATCGATTCGAGCAATGAAGGATCTCGCTTTCTGCCTAACAGCAACCTCGTCCATGGCTACTCGTCCTCGTCGTCATCCTGAAACGCTTTTTGAACTCTGGATATGAGCAGAGCCGGATCTGGCCTTGCTGTGCCCCGGTGCCTCATGCCTGCTGCTGCTGAGAACACTTCGACACTGATTGTCGGGTCTTGTAACACAAACTCAACAAGCTTTGGATCCGCTTCAGGATGATCAACGAGCCACGACACCATTTCCTCATCCCTTTCCCCTGGCTTGAGCACATGCAACAGCTTGTCGACAAGATCGGGGGATGGGCTGGTCTTCTCGCCTGTCTCCAAGCGATAGACATACGCGTGATCGATTGACGAAAGCTGGCCCAATTCGCGCAAAGACATGGTCGCTCGCTCGCGTAGCGTTTTTAAGGCAAGGCCTAAGCCTGTTTGCGGCATTACTTACTCCTGGTCAGCAAGGGGCGCTTTCCACCGTCCCCGCGCCCCGCGGGGAAATTCACAAATGAGACTTGCATCCCGGTTTTGACCCTGCTAGGGTGTTGCCCATCCAGACAACACTTTCGCCTTTCCGGCTTGAGTGATTCACGCTCAGGGTGTTGTCTGGAGGAGCAACAGATTGTGCGCCATCGCTTTTCCCGAGGCAACTGCAATTAGATACACCAACAGTGCTGTTTAACCTGATCAAGGAGCTGTGAAATGGCAGGCAAGAACCAACATGTTGTTCCCCACCAGGACGGTTGGGCGGTCAGGGGCGCTGGCAATCAGCGCGCCACCTCACTGCATGACACTCAGCAGCAGGCCATCGACGCTGCGCGCGAGATTGCACGCAACCAGGAGTCAGAGCTGGTGATCCACCGCCCGAACGGCCAGATCCGGGACAAGGACAGCCACGGCCCCGACTCCTACCCGCCGGAGGGCTAACGGCAATGATCAGCGCCCCTCCTACCTACCATGTGCTCGCCCTCTCTGGGGGCGGGTATCGCGGCCTCTACACCGCCACGGTACTGGCAGAGCTTGAAAAGGTGATGGGCAGGCCGATTGCCTCGCACTTTGACCTGATCTGCGGCACGTCAGCAGGAGGGATGCTGGCCCTGGGCTTGGCGGCGGATATTCCCGCTGCCGAGCTTAAAGGGCTCTTTGAGGACCATGGCAGCAAGATCTTTGGCTGCCGCGGCCTGGGTCGCCGGCTGCTCGGGTTCTGGTTGAAGGCAAAGCACGATTCGGCCGGGCTCAAGGGCGTGCTTCAAGACCGATTTGGCGACACTTTGGTCGGCGACCTTAAACATCGGGTCCTCATTCCTGCGGTGAACTACTCCACCGGCCGCGGTCAGTTCTTCAAGACGCCCCACCACCCCTCCTTTGAGCTCGACCACCACATGTCGGTGGTGGACGTAGCCCTAGCGACCGCAGCTGCACCTGTCTACTTCCCACTCTCGCGCAATAGTCGAGGCGTCTATGCAGACGGTGGGCTTGTTGGTAATGCACCTGGTCTGTTTGGGCTTCATGAGATCAGAACGTTCTTGGCGCCTGACCCACAAGCAATCATCCGCGTGCTGTCCATTGGCACCATGACCATTGGCGCCACCGTTCGCGGCGGGGCGGACCTGGATCGAGGCTTTGGCCGATGGGGTGGAGGATTGTTCGACCTTGTGATCTCTGCCCAAGAATCATCCGTCGACTACATGCTCAAGCAATCACTGGGCAAGCAGTATTACCAGATCGATGACCAGGCTACGCCCGACCAAAGCCGGGACGTTAAGGCCCTTGATCGCGTGTCTATTGGCGCAACCAACACGCTGCGCGATCGCGGCGTCCATGCGGCCCAGAGGGCATTGGGAGATGCAGATTTCCTGCCCTTCCGGAACCATCATGCTCCGAGCCCCATCTTCTATCACGGCCCCAACAAGAATACGCCGGAGACGTCATGCTAGACCTGAGCTCACTGTTCCACACCACTGTTGATGGCAACTCGTGCCTGCGCGAAGCGCTTGATCTCACTCCCGCTCAGCGCTCTGTGATTTCCGACGCTCGTGTTGAGGTTCGGAACTGTCTCCGCGCCGGCATTCCTCGGGTGCTTCGCGAACGCGGCTACACCAAAGATGTCCCGGAACCGCGCTTCTTTACCCAAGGCTCCTGGGCCTACAAGACGATCAATGCCCCGGCGCAGCCGCCCCAACAGGCGGACTTGGATGACGGCTGCTACCTTCCGCTGAGCTTTGTATCTGAGACCAAAAGGCCAAGCATTGCGGCCCGCGTGTTCTTCAATGCCGCGAAGGAAGCCCTTGCACCACTCGCCGATCGTATGGGTTGGGAGCTCACGGAAAAGCCTACGTGCATTCGCATGGTGATCGCCGAGCACGCCCATATCGATGTTCCGCTCTACGCCATTCCTGACGAAGAGTTCACCTCCCTCGCCAAAGCAACGATGGAGCATTACGCCCTTGATTCCATTGCTGAGGCTGCTATCAAGGCCGAGCGTGACGCCTGGTCAGCACTGCCCAAAGACAAGGTTCTCCTTGCGCATGGTGTCGATGATTGGGTTGCCTCTGATCCGCGGCCTATCAAGGCTTGGTTTCTGAACGAGGTCGAGGAAAAGGGTGAGCAATTCCAGCGCGTGGTTCGCTACTTGAAAGCGTTCCGAGACTGGCACTGGCCGACCAAAGGCCCCTCCTCCATTCTGCTCATGGCAGCGGCGGCGCCGTTGTTTGAGAAGCGGGAGCGTCGAGATGACCTTGCACTTCTAGATGTGGTCTCTGCCCTGCCGGATCGACTACGCGACGGCGTTAGCAACCCAGTTGAGTCGTCCGAGTCTTTCACCGCCCGCCTTGGTAAGGACGGGGTTGAAGAGGCCGCCAAGGCGTTTGAAGCCTTGGAGGTTGCCCTGCGCGGCTCGATCGACGCGTCTAACGCCGCGCAAGCATGCTCGTGGCTGCGCAAGGAATTCGGATCGCGCTTCCCCGACGAGCCTGACCGCGTGAAGGTCAGCAGCGTTAAGGCGACCATTTTAGCTACCGCCCCCTCGGCAGGCCCGAGTGAGCTTGTTGGCAGGACGAAGGCTGGATGAAGCGGGCGCGGGCCAGCGAAGTGATTGAAGCCCTCAAAGAAAGGGGCTTCCATTACTCAGGGAAGGATGCTGACGGGTGGTTCACCTTGACCGGTGAGCTCGCCCGGAACGCATCCGAACAAGGTATCCGCTGCGAAGTTGCGCTGGATCCTGACTTCTTTGCACTTCCTCGTGTTCGCTTGCTGGACATTCCGAAACACTTCCCGGCTGCGGTGCCCCACATTGGCGCCTACGGGGATCTTTGCTACCTCGCCCCAGGCTCCATCGTCCTCAACATTTTCGACCCAGTGGGCCAAACGATTGCGTGCTTGGACCAGGCCGACCGTGTGCTTTGCCAAATCACAAAAGGCGAGCTGGTCGAGGATCTTCTGGAGGAATTTTTCGCCTATTGGAATGGACCTAACTGCTTGTTCGACGTCCTCGGAGATATCCCCGGGCGCCAGCACTGCCTGATCGCAGAAGGCGACGACGGCTTGCATTGGTTCATCACCGATAGCGTTGAGCGCACCACAAAGAAGATCGACCTTCTTGGTTTGAAGGTGACTAGAAGCCCACCACCTACGTATCGAATCAAGACGACCGCAATGCCACGCCCCAACCCCCGATCGTGGCCCCCTAAGACCGTCAATGACATCTTGGAGTGGCAAAGTCAGCTTGATCGGAGTTGCCGTCGCAAGATCCATGAACGCATCCAGCTGGGCGAACGAGAGAAGCGGATTTGCATCCTCATCTTCATCGACTCACCGCTCATGACCTACGGATTTGCTGTCATCTATGACCGCAGCAAAGCGAAGGTTAAGCTCGCGGACAGACGAGACACCACCTTTGGCCTCAAAGTGCTGCTCCTGACGGCAATGCGCATCGATGATCAGTACCTGGCTCAGCGCAACATTCCAGGCATGAGGACCCTCGCTGGAAAACGCGTCGGACTGATTGGATGCGGCACAATCGGCGGCTATCTCGCGGAGATGCTCTGCAAGGCGGGCGCTGGCACAGTTGGCGGCAAGTTGACGCTGGTCGACTTTGACAAGTTGCTCCCTCAGAATTTGGGCCGACATCGCCTGGGTTTTTCACATCTGCTGAAAAACAAGGCTGTTGCCATGGTCAATGAACTTCAACGCCTCTCTCCTGGGATTGAAGTTGAGGCCATCCAAAGGGATGCTCGGCAGCTTGTGCTCGATGATTTTGACCTGTTGATCGACGCAACTGGCGAGGAGTCACTGGGCCACTGGCTCTGCGATACGACACCTCGCACCGTTCCCATGATCTCTGCTTGGATTGAGGGCCCGGGGACTGCCGTCCGAGCAATGATCCGGACGGAAGACGTCAGCGCAGGCTGCTATCGATGCCTGTGGCACGGCAACCGGCGGGGTGAACTTCGTTCAGTGGTCGGGGACGTGCCCTTGCTTCTGGCAGGACATGGCTGCGAGGGGCTCTATGTGCCCTTCCCCGCCTCTGTTTCCGTGCAGGCGGCCAGCCTGGCCATGGACTTGGTGCTCGACTGGGTCAATGGCAAATCGTCGCCCACGCTGCGCACCAGAGTTCTGGATACAACCCAAACTGCAGCCGCCGCAGATTGTGACCTTCAACCGGATGCAGAGTGTCCAATATGCCGTTCATGAGTTCCTGGGGCAGCCCCGATCGCAAGATGCTGCTGAGCTTCTCTGCATCCACACTTGACGTGTTCAACAACCACATCCAGCACCGTGACACAGACTGCGAAGCAGGTGGACTGCTGCTGGGGACTGTCCATGGCGTCCACTTGCTGATCGATGAAGCAACGGCACCGACGAAATGGGACAGGCGCTTTCGATATCTGTTCGAACGAACGCCTCTTGGACATGCAGGCATTGCTCTGGCCCGATGGAAGGCAAGTCAAGGCACCGTTCGCTATCTTGGGGAGTGGCATACGCATCCCGAAGATCACCCTACGCCCTCCTCACTGGATCGTTCTGAGTGGCGACGTTTAGCGAACGATCGCAAAGACAATCGCCCCTTGCTAGCGGTGATCGTCGGCCGGAAGAGCCTACGAGTAGAGCTCGTTACGACGCTTGGGCCGGGCTTGGTGCTCCGATCCATCGAGTGAACGACCCCATAAAGCCCCGTCTCATGCTCGACGGGCCCAATGCCCGGCAGTTGAAGCTCAAAAATAATTGACAACCGTGGCCTATTCGCCAGTCGATGACCGCCAATGCGATTCGACGGACCTGATCAAGACGATCTGCGTGCACGATCCTTAAAGTAGGCCTCACGCCTGCCATATCGCTCCTGGTATTGAAGCTCGAAGAGCCGAGATTGATGCACGACCTGCTTCAAGGTGCGGCATCCGTACTTTACTGGCGATTGTCCGGGATCTCGCTCCTGAATGAAAATTTCAGCGTTGGCGATGGATGTCCAACCATCCACGGACAACTCAGACATCGCCTCTCTAAGCAGTCGAACGATGCCTGAACTGGGCCAGTCAACTGAGCCATCGGGGGCAATACCGTTGATCACCAGGTCGCGGAAGACCTCAGACTGGACGAACTCGGCAGCAAGCTGGCGCGCTTGCTCCATGTGCTCAGCCCAGCTACGCAACTGTTCGAAATGATTATCAATACGAGAGTAGGCGGTGAGCAACGCTTGCTCGGCGCGCGCACAGCCCGGCACAGTCCAAATGTCGTGCTGATCAATAAAGTGATGGACCAAGTCGTTTCGGAGCCTTACCAGATCTTTGAGATCCGCTTGGGTCCGCTCAAAGTCCTCAGCGCCCATTTCAAGCCGGAGCTGCATTCGAACCGTTGCGACCTCGCCAGAACCAGGGTCGGGCAGGTCGGTGTCGCGCCCAGAACCATGGACCAGATAGGACCCCACAAGTTTTCCGACCAAGAGCCCCAGGCTCTTTGTTGACGCGTCAGCGATACGAGCGGACCGGATTGCATCCAGGGACGATATGGGTCCACAGATCTCATGGTGCGCCACGATGGCTTTGATCAAGCGCTCGTACTGCTGAATGCGAAGAAGGCAACGGCCCAAGAGCCGCTGCACCTCCCGCTGGGGAACTCGCAGTGGATCAGCGGGTGAAGAGTCAACCATGCAATTCGGCTCCATGCGTATGCAAGACTATCAAGACGGGCTTATCGATTCACAGCCAGCATAAAATCTAGCCGGCGAAGCCCTACTGCTATGCATCTAGATAGATGTCTCCAATCCTAAATTCAACAGCCTCCGAGCGACCGACAGTCCCCTTGATCCACATTGCTCCGCTGGCGACTAGTGCCGTCGCTACACACCTAGGCACAAGGAAAGCTGACACGACACGCTCTAGTTGTTCCAGCACCCGATACTTTGACTATCGAAAAATTCCACAAGCACCGCACCTAAAGCGTCTCGGATGATCGGAAAAACCCGATTACAATAAATTTGGTCTCCGCCATACACTGAGACCGCTACTCGGCGGATACCTGTATCCCGCATCCGCCGCAACAAGTGGATGTCCTGCTCACCCAAGCCCCAGCCATAAATGACGAGCGTCTCGCGCTCGCAACGCAGCACCTCCCGATACACCGTAGAAAGGTAGTAGCTGTTCTTGATTGCAGCCACCTTCTGCTCCGAAATCCCCTCGCTCACAAAAAGCGGCACTACTTCTTCGCTGCGCCAGCGCGTTAGAATCGATTGAAGCAGACCAGCATCGTTGCTGTGGATCTTGAATTCCTGCTCTACGCTGTCGCGGCACAACGACAGATTCCCGTGAGGGTAGAACACTAGTGTTGTAGAACGCTGCCCACGAATAGGCGCTCTCAATCTGCGCCAATCATCTTGAAATAGCCCGCCTGCACCGAAGCAGTCCTTAATGGCATGCTCGTCATCTTGCTCATAGCCATGCATCAGGGCCCAATAGACGATGAGGTCGTAGTTCAGCGACGCAACCGTGTCGAAGTGCTTGAGAAACTGGTAAATCGCAGGCAAGTGTTCCCTGACCTGGTCGAACTCGGGGTGAATTGCTTGCACACTTTGAATGAGACACTCTCGAACCCCCAAGTACGCCTTACGTGTTCGGCTGTCCTCAATGCTCAATGATCGGTTGACATTCGATGCCTGCCATACGATGCGCAGGATCAATTCGAAGTCCGTTGTCTTGAAGAAAGTGAATAGCTGCTCTACATCAGAAGCCATGAGCTTGCTTGAGCTCGCCTCCCCGAGTAGCGATCCATAGGAGAAACTGGAGCTTACTGCAATGCTTGCGCCATTTCCCAGAATGGCGGTTCCTCGATAGTTAGACGCAATGTCCAACCACTGTCGAATCGCGTAGGTCATAGATGCCAGTCCACTGGGGAATTTCCTACATCATTTTTGCTTGCGCTCAGTCCGACATCCGCATCTGGCAAGCATGGAGACGAGAAACGGTAAGACTAGGTCCGTGGCAGGCGAGCTGCCTGGCTAAACACCGGACCAGTCACGCCGCATGCTCATTGGCTCAACAGCTTGCTCTTCTGAGCGTCGAACTCGGCTTGGGTCAAGACCCCTTGCTCCTTCAGCTTCAGAAGCTTCGCCAGTTCGTCAGCGACCGATAGGGGTTTTGCGATAGGGACCGGCGCATCTGCGGGCTCCTCTACCGCGTTGACGACCTGAGTGGTTGTGGGGCGGTAGTCACGCTCGACGGTGAACGTAAGTGCAGAGTCGCTGCGCGTCACATCGAGTTGATAAGTTGGTGCCTTGGTGGCTTTTTCCAAGCCGTCCAAGAAGTCACTTTCGGTCTTGAACTTCTTTCCGGCCACTGAGGTAATGACGTCTCCTGCCTTGACGCCCGCTCGGTCCGCAGCTGCACCCGGCGTCACCTCACTCACCACGTAGCCCGCGTGCCTGCCGCGCGGAGCGACTTGCCCTAAGACTCCTAGCATGGCGTGGTTAGGGAACGTCGTTCCTGGGGGAAACGAGCCTCCCGCGCTGACTAGGAAGTTCATGATGCTGTTATGGAAATCCGCCCCGGAGAAAGGAGCACGCTGCATCTGGCCGAATGCCATCTGGGTCTCCAGCCAACCCGATACCTGGACGCGCGATACTCCGGAAATCTCACTGACGTTAAAGCGGAAGAAACGCCGTGGCGGTGTGGAGTAGCTGTTCCCGAGCAGCATCTGCCCCATGATGGACTGGCCGGTGCTCAATGGAGACTCGCAAACAACTTCTGTATCACCGCTGCTTACGACCGTCCACTGGACGTCCATGCATTTGCTCGACAAGCGCGAAACCGCAACCGACGCCTTGCTTGGGAACACCGCCTCCGGCATACCGCTGGGAGTTACAGCGAACAGCTGGGAACCAGCCGCAGTGAACGGCAGGACGATGGAACCGAGCAGAAATACAAGCCTGTGAATGGTCATGTGCGCTCCCCCTAGAGCATTCGACGTCAAGCATTCCCGCAATAGTAGCCGTTTTAACGAAAACTACACAGGTCAGGGGCGGCCCGCCGACACGCTCCTGCTAGACCGAAGCAAACAGCCCGGCCCGGGGAACTGAACGGCGGGAAGCCTGATAACGTCGAGCAGCTGCGTCGGCGAGCTGGCCGGATTGAAGCACAACCCGGCAACCCGGGGAATACTGCAATACTGGATCGCGAGGACGCTGAGCTTGACGTCCGGGGCGCGGTGACTTCCCCTTCTGATAAGAGCTTAGGCGGTGAAATGAACAATCCAAGCAATCCCCCTACTTCCATCCAAGACTACGCCAAGCGGACTGCGGGAACCTTGAATGCCGCAGGCGTGCTCGCCAACCGCCTTAGCCTGCCAGCTGGCCTGCCAGACAAATATATGGTGGCATGGACGCTGCTCAGGGTCTCATTCGATCATGCTGCGAGCATCAATTCGCTCCTCTATCACCATGGCATCGAACTGTCCGGATCAGCATTTGCACTACTCCGGCCAATGAATGAGGCACTAAAACGAGGCGCCTGGATTGCACTCTGCGCGACGGACGACCAAGTCGAAACGTTCATCACCAAAGACAAGCTCCCCAAAGTCAATCTCGCCGAACAGATCGAACAGGTCCCGCCCTTTGATGAGTTCCCTTTGTTTAGCAAACAGCACGCAAATGCCTGGGACAAGTTCCATAGCTTTACGCACGCAGGAAGCCAGATCGTTGGTGCCTATACGCAGGGGGAGAGCGTCGGCCCCGCGTTCCAACCAGAGCTCATCATCGAAGTGCTAAACCACGCTGAAGCCATTGCGATGATGGTGGTCCAAATTATGGTAATGATTGCTGGAGATTTTGACCCTGACCTCGGGCATGCTGTTCTCGGCGAGCTCAACGAGATCATCCCGGTTGCGAAGAGACCGCAGGAAAGCTGATGGTAGCCGTTGTGGGCGGGAACAGCTCCCAGCTGCAAACGCTCACTGACGTCGCCCTTCCAAGCCAAGACAGCATGGGGTGGCAGTGTAAGAAGAGCCGATTTATACCTGCTGGCATCCGGAATGGAAGCGATCCTGCCGCTTCCTAGCGTGAAAGCCAACTACCAGCTGCTAAGCCACGCAGTCGCCATCTCAAGCCAACGCCGCTCTGAGGCGCACCCAATCCCCAATCAATCGCAACATTCCCTTCTGGTCTGTGCGCCTGAGCAGGCAACGCGTGGCCACTGTATGCTCGGGGCTCTGGACCCGCCCATAAAGGACCAAGCATGTTCACACCGGAGCAAACTGAACGCATCAAGGAAGTCCAAGCCATCCTTCTCTTTCCGCTCGATAAGCCCTATCAATTTCTTTCGACAAGCATGCTGGACTGGAACTACACAGCCTTTCAGACGGCATTGACGATCTCATGGCTGATCAAAGGGCGGCGCGAAGGACGATGGGTGGAAAATACAGAAGCGCTGGCATCTATTTCAGACCAGCTAGACTTCGGTGAGCACGCCGCGGAAGATTTAAGCGTGATCGAGAATTATCTATCCTCTTTGGGGCTGGACGACTACAGAGATGTTTCGCTCCCGAATGACTGGCCTTCATATGATGAGAATAATGCGTTCGACCCCGACTCGACCTCCCAGCAAGTCTCAGATCTTGCCTCAACACTAATTAATGCCAAGCCTGAGGATACGTTGGAGAATTTGAACGAAGTGCCCCGGCCCCGCTCGCCATGGAGTTCTACACCCGGCAGATAAAGGGCACCTTTGGGTCAACCGGGGGCGTGCTGTGCAACAAAATTGAGCGCGCCAGCCAAGCTTCCATCTGGGCCATCTCACGGCCATAGTATCGCTCGATATAAGCCTTACCTTCGTCGTTGAGATAGCGCCAGGTTACGGATGCGCACTCCCAGTGCCCCGTCAGGAGTGCTGCGCGCATTGCGTATGCCGCATTAGGGATCAGAGCCCTCTCAAGGATCGCTTGGCCTAGGTGAGCGTCGCCCGTCCTGTTCGTTATAGAAAGGAGCCCTATAAAGGCGCGCTGATCATCCGACTGTGTGGAGAGAGCAACGCGAACCAGGACTCTCGCCGTAGTGCGATGACCCCACGGCAACGCCAGTGCAGCTCCTCTCGAGCAAAATCGAGCGACATCTGGCAGTCCTTGACGGAGTAGAAACAAAGCCACGCGCGTGTGACCTCTCTCGGCGGCCAAGAGGAACGCGCGCTCCATCCTCAAAGACGTGCTCGCTCGGCCAACAAGCACGCGTACAGCTTCCAGGAAACCGCTCTCGCAGGCCTCGGTGAGCGCCCGATCACAGCGGGCAGCCTCATGCAATTGGTCAAGCATCCTAATGAGCGCCGCGAGGTCACGCCGTCTGACGGCCCGTACAGGCGTGTCGAACTGATCGTTGGCTATAAAGCGGGCCCCGGGCGAGATTAGAGCCTTGACATGCACCCTAGAGCTCCGCGAGAGCAATCGCATATCGACCGTATGACCCCTGACGAGGGGCACAAGATCAGGCGTGCAATGGCATTGTTCAAAGACGGCGTAGGTCATGGGGTGCTCCTCTACCCAACCTAGCGTCTGATCAATGGCTGTCAACATGCCCTCCCCGTGACAGGAGACGGTTGACACACCCGTCAGACCTCTGCGTGTTGGCCCCAGCCAGGCATGCAGGGAAGATTGCCAGTCCCTCGCCTTTGCCGCTTGTTTTCATTGCATTTTCTTTTAATGTAAGCCAATAAGGCAGGCTAAGATACAAGTCCGCGATGTCAACTCTCTAAAATGAGATCCGCTTTGCTTTTCGCTTAGCTACTTGCGTCGTTACGAAGACTCTGCTCGCCTTGACACAATCTCTCGGCAATTTTGTCTGTCTGCTCTACCGAGAGCTCTATTACCTTCCCTCGCTCAGTCCCCCCTTCATCGAGCGTCCCCGCAACGTGGAAGTGCAGATGCCGGATGGTTTGATCAGCGTCTACGCCATTGTTCTGCCATACCGCGATCCCTGGGCGCTTGTAAGCTCGATCAATTAGCCTTGCCGCATCGCGCACAGCAACCATGAGAGCGTAGGCCTCCTGGTCTTGCAGATCGAGAAGCGTGGCGCGGTGAGCTATCGGAATGATCAATAAGTGCGGCTTGCCTCGCTGCTCGCGCGTAACGAGCGTTGCGGTCAAAGCATCCCGGCGTAAAATTGTGTAAGGCCGCCCACCGCTTAGATAAGCGCAAAACGCGCAGTCGCCTTTCTCGGGAAGCAAAAGACCTGAGCTCACTGAGAACCCCTTAGCGAAGACAAGAAGGCCTGCAACTCCAATCTATCTAAATTCTTGAAGAATGGCTCTGGCACCACCATCGTCAATTCATCGCTAACCTTCTGACGGCGAGAGGCGAACATGAAGGTCAATATGATCAAGCGAATCGAGTCCTGAGCTGGCAGAACGGAGGAAATTCTTGATAGACCACCGCCCCAGGGGACAATTGCTACCGGTTGACCATTGCCTCTGCTGCCCACTTCGTCCCAGAGCATATATAGACTCTTTGTCACTACTTCAATCTTCGTGCTAGCGTTATTGCTGCCCGACATCTCCGAGTAGGCCGAAAAAAAGATTCGACGCGGCCCATTAGATACGGTGGCAACGGTGCCGAGTTCATAAATATTCTGCTTGCCGGGCTTCTCAATGGTATCGATCACCGGCTTCGCGCTAAGCGCCGTCTCGAGATCGGCATCCAAGCGTTTCCAGTCGTTGCGATACAAACGCGCGATTGTCTGCCCGAGCAAACTCTTCTGCTCGATAATTTGAGGAATCTCGGTGTCAAAGGAGTTGGTGATTCCGACGACGATATCCCCGTTTTGCTCAAAGAGGTCTCCTTTAACAATTCTGATCTTAGTCTGGGGCGATGCATACTCGCACTCGATTGGGCGTGGCCAAGTCAGCGCCAGCCCAATCAGGGCGCAGCAAATCAAGGCAATCACGAAAACCGTCCCGCCACCGAACCAATCGGCGCGCTCTGGCAGCCATGCCACAACGCCTTTCACGACAGCGGTGACCGTGCCGAGAAGCGCGAAAGTCTTGGTCAAAAATTTCAGCCAGAACCGCCGGGTCCGCATGTCTTGCAGAAGTTCTTTCATGCCGATCAATTTCCTTAAAGATCAAGGCCTTCATAGACTGACGACTTGTACTGATGCGGCCCCTTGCCTTTGTTGGCCGGATAGGCTACCGGATGATGATCTAGGGCGTACTTAATGATCTTCATCTGGAACGAGACCGACATCGTGTAGTAGTGGACATCAAGCAAAGGCTTCGGGATGAAGTTACGATCAACCGTGCGATCACCATCTAGGTTGGCCACAATGATCGGCAGGTCGAACTCTTTGATCACTTCGATTTCGTGCGCCAAGAATGAACTCCCATCCCCGCCCTTCTTCTTCGCGTCCGCACTTCCGAGCAACACGACTTGCTTGGCGTTCTTCAAACGCTCGCGCAAGTTTCTCTTGATGATCTCGGC
Source organism: Stenotrophomonas sp. SRS1 (assembly GCF_026130205.1). NCBI lineage: Bacteria > Pseudomonadati > Pseudomonadota > Gammaproteobacteria > Lysobacterales > Lysobacteraceae > Stenotrophomonas > Stenotrophomonas sp. SRS1. Next base: position 874,934 of record NZ_JAINFD010000001.1, read on the forward strand.
TGTACTACTATCGCGGGAAATAAAGAACTCATGCGCGTCGAAGAAGCTAAACTCGATCTTGTCGTTGTCCCGCCAGGCTTCCATCATGCGGTAGTATTTGATGTCCTCGCTTGCGAAGGCGATGTAGGTCTTGTTCTTGTAGCTCATCTACTGTACTCCGTAAGTCCTGTAGCTTGATCGCGCAATCGACTAGTCGTTTTCGTTCTGCTCGCGAATTCACTCTAGTGGAATCAATTTAGATGTGGGACTAAAGCAACCCACCTAAGGCACAATCGTCACCCGCCTATTCACAGCGAGCGGTGAGGAAGATTCATACGGTAGAGCACGTCCAAAGGATGACCCTCCTCACGCCACTCGCTCCTCCAGAGTGCCAGGCCATCTTGATCCAAAACACTCAATTTTGACAGATCTAGTCCATGCACCACTGGCACCGTCGCGCTATCCATAGCTTTGACCTCCGCTGACTCCAGAGCCATGCCGTCTCGTATGCGCGGTGATCGGCGAAGAAGATGAGTAAGAGCCATCTCTGCGAAAATCCACGGCGATGAGGTCTCCCCCTTCTTTGTCGTACTCTCCGCCGTCATGGAGTTAGGCGTGTTGAGGAAAAAGACGGCCTCCGAGCGATCCATCATCTTGGCGATACCCATGGCAAGCATCACATGCACATGACTTGTCGACAAGTTTCTCAATGAGTAGTTATAGTATTTTTTATCATCATTTAAACAATACTTATCGTCGATTGCCTTGAGCAATTTGTCGGCACTTTTCCAAACCAGGGAGTCAACAAAAGCCTTGAGGCCGAATTCACTTTTAAGCCATGCCGCCAAGTTCAGCGCTTGCACTTCATCTGTGTGGGAATGAGAGATGAAGACGTCCGCCTCAATTACCGGGAACCACTCTTTCCCCAGGGCTTCAGCATAAATGACTTGATCCGGGCCGATAAAACCCTCCAGCGCGCGCTCCACACTGTCCTGCTGGACGATTTTCAGGGCCTGGCCCTGCAATTGATAGCCGTCAAAAAAAGCTGGCAAAGAAACAACCTGAAATCCTTTAAACATATCCATCCCTGATTATTATTGAGACTTCACAAGTCTACTTTACCTCTATTTTACAACGTCGCTTCTAGAGGTCGCATGACAACTACTATATTCGACTGCGCAAGACACACACGCAATGTTCGCCTGACTGCTATCGACCCGAGACGGCACAACTTGAGTCACACCATTCCGGACTTGCCGGTTCAAAGTTCACTCTCCCCCTCCAAGAAGCTGCTCTTACAAACTTTGGTCGAGGCCTTTTCGCGGTGGTCGGGATCATGAAAGCACTCAATAGCCTGACTGTGTAGCGATGTCTCGCCTCCTTACCGCTCCACGTGGCTCATCAACTCGATCATTGTCAAGACGACGAAACCCACCTGACCCTGAAGTTGACACACGCGCCAGGGCCCGACGCAAGGGAACACATCCGGTCTGGCTTACATTGGCATTGCTCGACATCGGCGTAGTTCATGGGGTGCTCCTCACACCAAATTAGCGCCTAGTCGGTGGCTGTCAACAGCACCTTCTCCGCGACAGGAGGAGCGAGAGAGCGGTTGGCGCACCCGTCATGCCTTTGCGCCTTAGGCCCGCGTGAAGCTACCCAAGAAAGATCGCCAGCCGCCGGCCTTTGCCGATTGTTTTGTCTAAAAATCGCAAGGTCAGCGCCGTAGATTTTGCTCGGCTTGAAGCGTGCCAGCTTCACATTGCCTAACTGCCTTCTTAAGTAAATTTACTTTAGGCAAATTGCCCCTCATTTATTCTGCATTCATTTTCACGTTGAGATATAAGTCTCACTTAATTGGCTTTTGTTACTTTTAAACACTACACGCGCATATATGGTTTTGACCGACCAGGCGCAGGCGGAAGCCATGTCGCATATAACCTTCCGCCAAAGAATAAGACAAAACTCACCTCATAACTCCCGAAACTTTCGAGACACATTTTTGCATTGCCTAAGTCGTCCTTGAACTTGAAATTTTTGCCATGATTTTGGATTGACAGAAATCTGAGCCACCTTATCAAAGATCTACCTTCTGCAATTGGATCGTAGATGCACTTTCAACACCCTCAACTTAATCACTATCTACAAAAGCCTACGGGGCAGCTCTATATCCGCAGCATACGTATCGGCAACGTCGAATTTGGCGATATGGTGATTCAAGATCGCGCAGGCGCGCTTCATCTGCAGGATCTGGTTCAAGCGACCTACGACCACAGTGAGAAGATCCGCCGATTACGGCGAAACGGTACCCGCTATCCGGAGCCCCTGCCCTTAGCCACCCCCGCCAGGCTTCTTTCAGAAGAGGTCGACGACTTCCTCAAAGACAAGGAACGGCAGAACCTTCGCACCACCACCATCGATGCCTACCAACGGACGCTTGCCATTTTGCAACGAGTGACCGGCAACACTTCTGCCTCTCGGATCGATCACACGCACATCTATCAGATGTGGGGTCTGCTGCGCTGGGCGCCTCATGACTTCATGACAAACCCTGCCTGTAGGGGCTTAACTCCTGAACTACTGATCGCCCAGGGCCAGAGCCAAGGACGACCGCAGCCGGCTAACTCCACCCTTGAACTCCATCGCCGCTTCCTAGCCTCCTTCTTCAACACCTTAGTCAAAGCCCGCGCCATTCCCCACTCACCAATGGATGCGTTCAAGCCAGCACGAGAAGAGCTACTGATCGATCAAGATGAGCCCGAGCGACTGCTTTCCACCGGGGAGGTCCAGAAGATCTTCAACCCCGAGACATTCCTCCCATGGGCTAAGAAATATCCCCACCGCTGGTGGTGTCCGCTCATTGCGTTGTATACAGGGGCGCGCATCAATGAGATCGCCCAGCTCAAGGTGGCTGATATCGTTCAAGACCACGGCGTGTGGTGCTTCTCTGTGCAAAGGACCGTGGATGAGGATCTCGCCCAAAGCACGGGGCGCCGAAGTCGCCAGAGCATCAAGGGCAAGAGCGCGATCCGCAAGGTCCCAATCCACGCCAGCCTGATCCAAGCAGGCTTCATGGATTTCTTGGCTGACATCAAAGCCTGTGGACACCCCCGCCTCTTCCCACACCTATCCGCCAGCGTTTCCAAAAAGACCGGCAAGGTCACCGGACGCTACAGTCAAGGCTTCGTCAATCAGTTTGGCAGCTACCTAAAAGGTGTCGGGTTTGCCAAAGGTATCGGCTCGCATGCGTTCCGCCATACGCTGGCCACTGAGCTCGATGCCAAAGGAGTGCCGGTTGAGCACATCGCCTTGATTACAGGCCACTCGCTGAACAAAAAGGCACCGGTGCTCCAGGACAATTATGTGCACAAGTCGGCCAGCAATATCAGGAAGATCCAGGTTGAAGCGCTGGCTCAATACCAGCCCTCGGCGCCGCTGCCTATCTATCTGAAGGGTCAGTTCAAGGAACGATTGGGCAAGGAAGCGAGGATGTATCCGTAACCTCGACTAGTGACGCGCGCAGACCATTCCTATCGCATACGATTACAATGCGACACCATTAGCGAGGACGCCAGATGCGCTTCTACATCGATGAAAGTGGCCACACTGGCGACGTAGTCAATTCCGGGACTGACCTGGACTTTGCTGGACAACCCTACTTCGTCCTAGCTAGTGTTGGCATTGCAGATCAGGGCGACCTAGAGCGCGAACTTATGGCGCTCCGGAAGCGACACGGGATCGGAAATGGTGAACTCAAGTCTTCTGAGCATTTGCATCATGAAGCTTTCGTAAGTGAGCTGATCGACTGGCTCTGCATGAACAAGGCACCCATCCTTGTCGAAGTCGTAGACAAGCGCTTTTACCTTTGTACGCATATGGTGATCGCAACGCTGGCTCGCCATGACTATGAAGGCCTAGGGCCGCATGGCGCGTACCTACTCAGCAATCAAGCGGCAGACGCGCTTTCCGAGCTGGCTTCCGATGAGGCGTTAGAAGGCTTTATCGAAGCTTGCATAAGCCCTACTGACCATTCGCTTATGACGTTCTTCGGACGCCTACTCAAGCCGCTCATATCTAAGGCTGATGCCAGCCTGTCTAATACAGAGCGCTTTCTAAAGGAAGTCGTCATTGACGCGGGAATACGCTACAAAATTGCGCGAGACGTCAACCCGCAGGCACATCTGGATTTCTTACCCTCACCGGATCTCGCAAAGCGCAGGCAGCCAGTGTGGATGCTCCCGAACCAGACATCCCTTGCCAACCTCTATGCCCGAATCAATTTAGTGCTTACAAGGAAACTCGCAGACGTCACGCTTGTTCACGACGAGCAGCAGCAGTATGCGCGCACTCTGCTGGATAGTCTCAAACAGGCCGAGCGAGTCGGAGAACTGAAAAAGCTACCTTTCACCCCCTATGCTGACTACCGCTTTGTGGAACGCGCCCAACTCGAATTTTCCAGCTCGAAGCTAAGTGCCGGGGTTCAAGTCGCCGACATCATCGCGGGCTTGATCATGCGCTTCTACCGAGACCGTAAGGCTGGCCGGAAACCGAGCGATGCCCATCGCCTAGCGTTTGAGAAGATCTTTGACTTGACCACCCCTGCCGTGCCCCTTGGCATCAACCAAGTTCTTCCGACGAAGGAATGCATTTTTCCCTGAACTTCACTTGCCCTGCCGACCATCAGCCAAGGTGGACAACGCGGCTAATCTACAGAGCCACAGTGAGCATATGAATGGCTTCGCTTGGCGCTAGATCGACCCTGCTTCACACAGCCCAGTTACCTCCTTGCTTTGCGCAAAGCAGGGCACTAACAAAGGTACTCCCTGAGTAGGACACGTCAAAGGCTGATCCTTTGCTCGGCAGCCCATTTGTCCTCTAATTCTGCATGACGGATCCAGTCCGCGGCGCGTTCACGAAGAACTTGGGCGGTTCGGGGCCAACTACCTTGCAATTTTTTCGCCAAGTCTGATGCATCTCTTGCGAGCTCTCGCTCCTGATCACCTCCCTCCGTCTCTAGAGCGGGTGTGAATCCCCCGCTTGTTAAACAGTTCGATCACCAACGCACTTTCCATCTCGCTGCTTCGAACCTCTTCGATCAGATTGCGCACACTTAGGTGCGGCCAGAGTCCGTCCCCTCTATCCACTGTGCTGTATGCAAGCAGCTTACCCACCTCGCGCTCAGCAACTCCGAGCCGCCTCCACTGGTCTGGACGTGACCGCGGTGACGGTCACCGCGAGCCAAGCAGAGCGGTGTCGGGCTTCGGGCAGCTACTGCATTGAGCATCGGGAAGTAGCCACGCTCAAATAAGAGGAAGAACCTTCAAAGCGCAACGGTCCCAGGAGGACTTTGCGCGCCGTAGCCTGACTGGCTTATTGACCACACAAATTAGCTCTGGCGGCGCAGGTTGAGTGAATGACATGGGGAGCGCCCTAACCCCTCCGCCGTGTCCACTATCGGCCAAAAGCGGACACCTGCGGCCAAGGCGAGGTCTGAAAGCGCGGCCTGTATGTTGCCCCTCGATGCCTGCCTGCGTCGGCCATCTCGCCGTCACGCAATCAATCTTGACCAACGCTCTCCGAACAGAGAGATGGCAAGCCCCATCACCATGATCAGCGCACCTGCAAGCTTGATGATGGAAACAGGGCGATGGGCAGAACCCAGTAACGCAAAATGGTCGATGGCGAGTGAGGACAGCAGCTGCCCAGCGATGACCAGCCCCACCAGGGCGGCCATGCCAATGCGGGGTACCAGGATTACGTTGCTGAGCAGTGCGAATGCCCCCATCACACCTCCCAGCAGCACCCATGCCGGCTGCGCGGGGATGCCTGCAAGCAGGCTCAACGTGTTACCCCGCGCGAGGCCGATGATGGTGAGCGACAACAGCCCCACCATGAATGAGAAAATGGCGGCTGCAACAGGGTCGCCACCCAGGCCTTTGGACAACTGTCCGTTGAGCGTTGTCTGCAATGTGACGGCCATTCCCGCAAGCATTGCCAACGGAAAGGCCCAAACGCCGAAGCTGTTCATGGTGGTCCTCAGTTCGGGGCGAGTGCGGGGAAGAACGTGCCGAACACGTCCGGCTCGTAGCCGGCTGCAGAGAACAGGTGCTCGCAGGATTCGTCCACCGCAGCGCGCAGCTTGGTCAGATCCAGGCCGCACATCTCGCCACCCCGCTTCAGCACGCGGCCACTGACCATCACCGTGTCGATGTTGCTGCGCTCAGCGGCGTGCACCACCGTTCCGAACGCATTGTTGGACGGATACAGATTGATGTCGCCGGTGCGGAACAGCACGATGTCTGCCTGCTTGCCCGGCTTCAGGCTGCCGATCTTGTCCTGCAGCCCTGCGCAAGCCGCACCATCGAGCGTGGCGGCCTCGAGCAGGCGGTGGGAATTCAGCGGGTCTTGCTTTGTGCCAGCAGTACGTGGCGGGCGTGCGTTGACACGCAGCACGCGCTCCAGGTAATAGGCCACGCGCATTTCCATGAACATGTCGCCGCTGTAGGACGTCTCGTTGTCGACGCTGAAACCAGGGCGCAGCCCATGCCGGACCGCCGCATCCCAGGCAAACATGCCATCTTCGATGCCGTAGTGCGCGTCCGAGCGCGGGCAGACATTGATGTGCACACCGGCATCGCGAAGAATTTCCCAGCCCTCATCCTTCAGACAGGTGCAGTGGTTGAAGATGTTGTCCGGTCCAAGCAGGCCCTGGGCATGCAGCTCGGGGAGCTGGGCGCCCATCTGTTCACCGAAGAACTCGGTGACGATCGGGATGCCCAGGCGGCGCGCCTCGGCCCAGAGCTCCGGCTCGATGTTGGCCATGGTGGCCAGTGTGACCAACGCGTTGGCCGGGTCCTTGAAGTACTTTTCCTGCAGGCGTTCAAGGTTGCCCGGCCAGTGTGCACGGTCCCAGGTGCCCGAAACCGGCGCACCTGATGCATGCAGCGCACGGATACGGGCATCGAGCAGCGCGTCGACTGCCGCGTCGGAGTGCGCGGCCGTGCGGCTGTTGTGGGAATTGTCGATCACCGTGGTGATGCCCGCATCAATCGCTCCCAGCGCGGACAGCAGGGTGCCCACATACATGTCCTGCGGCCGGTAGTGCTTGGCAAACGAGAAATGCGTGGCGTTGGAGTAGTGCTCCAGCGTCTCGGCATTGGAGTTGATCCGACGCAGCTGCCCCTCCCAGGCGTGGCGGTGGGAGTCCACCATGCCCGGAATGGCGATCATGTCTTTGGCGTCGATGACAACGGCGTCCTCTGCGCTCAGGTGTTCGCCAACCGCAGTAATGGTGCGTCCCCTGACCAGGATGTCCCCCCGCACAAGGTTGCCCACGTCCGGGTCCATGCTGATGATGGTTGCGCCTCGGATAAGCGTCTTTTCGGTAGTAGAGGCGGAATGCTGAAGGATGTCTCGCGAGTAGGTGCTCATTGAGGAAGGCTCGGCTTCTGGAATGCAGGCACTCTATTGCCGTCTTTCCGTGCGAAAAAGCCGAATTTGCCGGTTTTATTATTTGTAAAATCGGCATAATCTGGATCGAACGTGCCGTCAGCCCAAGGGGGGTGAGCGAAATGGACCGAATCCTCGCAATGCAGGTCTACGTGCGCGTGGTGGACGCCAAGAGCTTCGTGCGTGCCGCCGAGGCCCTCGCCCTGCCTCCGTCTACCGTCACAGGTCTGATCAAGGGCTTGGAAAAACACCTGCGAGTCCGCCTGCTCAACCGGACAACGCGCAGCGTCAGCCCCACCTCGGACGGCGAACGCTACTACGCCCAGTGCCGCGAGATCCTCAACCTGATCGAACAGGCGGAGACCGGCCTGAAGCCCGCACCAAAGGACCTACGGGGGCGGTTGAGGATCGACATGCCGGGCGGCATCGCGCACGCGGTGATCCTTCCGAATCTGGAGAGTTTCCGCCGCCAGTATCCCGAGATCTATCTGATGATCGGCGTGGGTGACCGACCGGTCGACCTCGTCCAGGAAGGCGTGGACTGCGTGATCCGGACTGGGCCGCTGGAAGACTCCAGCCTCGTGGCCCGGCCGCTGGGAAACTTCAGTTGGATCACCTGCGTCGCGCCACGCTATCTGGAGAGATATGGCGTCCCGCAATCACTTGAAGACCTCGCCGGCCACCGCGCGGTCCACCATTTTTCCCATGGTTCGAGGGGCGGCGGCAACCTGCTCTTCTCTGTCGATGGGAAGCGACGGGTGGTACCCATTGACGGCTCGGTCGCCGTGAATGAGACCGAGCTCTACATCAAGCTGTGCATGCAGGGATACGGCTTGGCACAGTTGCAACGCGTATTGGTGGAGAAGCAGTTGCAGGATGGCAGCTTGGTCGAGGTGCTGCGGCAGTGGCGTCCGCCGTCGGTGCCGGTGTCGATCCTGTATCCGCATCACCGTTATGGATCGCCCATCGTCCAAGCATTCACCGCTTGGGCTACAGAGCTTTTCTCCGCCAAGAGCGAGAAGGCATAGATCGCGAACTCAGCCGTCAGGGTCCAGATATCCCGAGGCGATGTCGAGCCTGTGTCGCTCAGGTGGACTACTTTAGCGAGCGAATCCCTCAGACAGATGCCTCCCGGACGCCACCGCTGGCCAACATGTCCGCTTCCGGCCAGAAGCGGACATTCGGTGCGACGACTGATTCAACAATCGAAGAGCACGGCGCAGACCTCTCGCAATTAAAAAGCAGAGAAGTCCACCTCACCAATCACTGTGCGCAGGCTGAGGCCCTTTTCATCTATGAAGCTCAGCAGGGAGTGCGATAGATCCTCGCACTTACTTGGGAACCGGACGCCGATCTCAGGCGGACCATTCTCGTGACGATCCTCAACCCGCACTTCAACGAACCCCTCTTCCTCGAGGATTCCGAGTTCACCATCTAAATCGTCACCCCGAAACTCGCGCTTGACTGTGTCGTACAGTAACGTCATCCACGGCGGATGGAACCGCCCTGAATCCCGATTTGTCTGGCGCGTGAGGAGCATGACTAAGAACTCACGTGTGACTCGAGGCAGCCGGGAAAGCCGCTTTGCTAAAAGTCTAATCTCCTTAGGCAGATCTGCTTCAATCTCTTCTTCGCTCACCTCTGCCGATTGTGCAACGAACGTTCGAAAGGCACTCCCATCACCTACTTTTGGCTTAACTCGCTGCTCCCAGAGATCGTAGCCGCTCGTGGGGTACTTGCCATCGGCGTCCGGGATTTCGAGATCAACTTTAAGCCTCCCCACTTCCTTCCGAATCAGCCGGTGTACGGCCTCCAGGCGAGCAATGTCAAGCGCAACGATTTGCCGGGCGAGATCATCTACGTCCCAAATGTCGCGCTCTTTAGCAAACCCAAGGCGCTTAGCGGCCTGCTCGTCAATGGAGTAAGAGCCCTGCTTCTTTCCAACTACCAACACCACGAAACGCTTGTATCGCGTTTGATGGTCGGGGGTGATCTTAGCAAGTGTCTTCTCGACCTTCGTCGCGCTGGCTGTGGCTGTTACCTGGATCGCTAGGCCCGATACGTCATCGCCGAGATCGAGGCCAGGCGAGTTGGACCGCTCTTCGTTAAGGTTGATGAGCGAACTACTGTGAATTGCATTGAGAAGGTCACGGAAAAAGTTCTCAGTAAGCGTCGATAGGTCCGTCAGCCCTAGCTTATTGCGTATGGAAACCTGACCTGCGACAACTGAGAGCTCATCGATAACCTCTCCAATATAGAAACCCCTAGTTATCATTCCAATGCACCTTGATTCTCTCTTCAGTGACAGGGCTACAATTCTGTCGTAACTCAACCAGCCTACCTTGTAGGGCTGGATCTTCTGCAGCAGAGTACTTGATAGCTGGCGCAGCATCCATAAGGTCAAAGGATTGAAATGCTGGTGTCCGTTACGGGTCGAGAGAGGACGCTAGCATTCTGGTGGTGCCCTCTTGCGTCGGCGCCGCCGCTTTCGGCCAAGAGCGGCGCAGACCTTACAACAACCAGTCCTTCTTCATCCGGCGTATGTGAAGGAATAACCTCTTCCGATGCGCTGAATGCGAACAAACCCCAGCTCACCCAAGTGCATGCCGGCCGCCATCAACTGATCTGCACTGACCATATCCAAAAGCGCAGAACGGGCCGCCGCAGCCCGCTGCGGATCCTGGTCGAATGCGATGGATACGTGGGGCCGGGCAATTTGGATGTGGGGAAAATGCACGATGTCACCCCAGATCAACGCACTGCGGCCCTCCGATTCCACCCGATAGCCGGTGTGCCCTGGCGTATGGCCTGAAAGCGGAACCATACTGATACCGGGCAGTACATCGCCCTCGGCCAACAAGCGCAAGTTGCGGCGATATCCGGCGAACACCTGCCGTGCGAGCAGGAAGTTGCCCCGGGCACGATCATTGCTGCGGGCAAGGTTGCCGTCGTCCTCCCAGAAGGACAGCTCGCGTGGGTGTATGAGCAGCTCCGCATTGGGGAAGACGGGGTGACCTTGAGCATCGAGTAGACCGCCAACATGATCAGGATGCGCATGCGTGAGCAAGATCGTATCCACATCCGTGGGCTGCACACTGGCTCGCAATAGATTGCCCCTCAACTCCCCTCCCCAGCCCTTGATCCCCCCGGCACCGGCGTCGATGAGGATCGTGCGGCCCTTCCCCCGCACCAGGTAGGTGTTGACGTGGATCGAGGACGGGTCGCTGACCCCGGCCTTCAGCTGTAGCTGCTCGGCCTCGGCCGGATCGATGTGGGAGAGCAGATCCAGACTGGCGGTCAGATGGCCATCGCTGATCGCTTGGATCAGGAAGTCACCGATCTGGAGGGTGGGCAGAGCCCGTTCAATGATGGATGCGTTCATGGCCGCTCGTCAGTTTCGCGCGTGAAGGGAATCATTGGCGTAGCCAAAGCAACGGATGCGCGCCGTCAGCCCTGCATGGTCTTGGATGGCCAGATCGAGCTGCCGCATGAATTCGTCCATGAGCTCGGGCGTCCTCTCCGGACCCAGTCGGTAGGCCATTTCCGCAGACGCCGGATGGCCCCGCCCCTGACGCGCAACCAGGTAAAGGATGTGGACATTGTCCAACGCAGCACCAAGCACGTCCGCGAACAGCACCGCGCATCGCTCAGTGAGCGCGTCCAGACTGTCCTTCGCCGGCATCCGCTCCTCGGTGAAGTAGATCGAGAGCCTAGGCATTTGGGTGCGGCTCCGCCCCTGACCGGCCTGCCTCGGACAAGCACTTGAGTTGTGCTGTCATGGGCGTATAAGCGTGCACACCGCCAGGAAGGGACTCCACGACCGGGACTTGCCCGGCCGGGACGCTCGAAAGCCAGAGCGCTGCTGGCGCGTGATCGAGCGCAACCGCATGCAAGGCCTCGAATGCAGTCCCCATCTCAATGAGCGGCTCAGGGCCGACGCGACTCACCAGTAGGTAATCGCCCTGTTCGACGGCGGGGGCCCGATCCAAGCCACTGTATAGGTTGCGATGCCAGTCGGTGATGTGCTGCTGCCAGCGTGCGAAGTTGCCCCCTCCCTTCCGGGCATACTCGTCCCCCTGCAGGACCTCCATGCCGTCTATCGAGTGAAGGGCAAGGTAGGTCGGGCACGCTGCACCACATGCCCTGAAGCGCTGCGAGGTGTGGAATCCCCGCACGGAAATGAGCGCAGGCAGTTTGTGCAGGCTGTAGAAATCGTTCCATTGCTCCTCGCTGGCGGAGTCGGAATAGCTGCATTCGACGGTGTAGATCATGGGAACACTCCTGGGCCGGCTTGTGCGCGTTGCCCTTGTTGATGTCCCGTCATGCTAGCCCTACATTAGCCCACATCAAATCGACGTTTCGGTATGCTTCAGTGACAAAAGATCACGCTGAATCCCCATGCGCAGGAAGATTCCCAGCAGCACCTCCCTGACCGCCTTCGAGGCCGCCGCCCGCCACGGCAGCTTTGCGCGGGCAGCGGAAGAGCTTTCCCTCACCGAGGGGGCCATCAGCCGCCAGATCGGCAGGCTGGAATCCTTCCTGGGGGTCCCCCTATTTGAGCGGGTCGGCAATCGCGTCCGCCTGCTGCCCAATGGCGAGCGATACGCCGCCCAAGTCCGCGAGTCGCTGGACCGCTTGGACCGGGACAGCCAATACCTGATGGGCCAACCGAAGGACGCTGCAAGCCTGGACATTGCCGTAACGCCCACCTTCGCGTTGCGATGGCTTATCCCTCGCCTGCCCGCGTTTAGCCGCGCGCATCCGAACATCACCGTGCACCTTTGCGAGCGCACTGACCCGTTCGCGCTTGCCGGCAGTGGATTCGACGCAGCCGTGCACTTCGAGCACCCAGCCTGGGCGGGTATGCGCACTTACCCGCTGCTGCAGGAAGTGCTGGTGCCGGTGTGCCATCCCGCGCTCATCAAAGGCGCAGAGGCTCGCGTCTTACTGGACCAACTGCCGCGGCTACACCGACGACAGAGCCCCGATGCTTGGCGGCGCTACGCGAAGGCCTCAGGGATACCCCTCACCAACCCAGCGGTGGGTGCACGCTACGACCTTCATGCGATGTTGATTGAAGCAGCGCTTGCAGGCCTCGGGGTCGCCCTGGTGCCTCGCCTCTATGTGGAGGCAGAGCTCGTGCAAGGGCAGCTGGTGGCGCCATGGCCGCAAGGCGAGGCGGTGTCCAAGACGTTCTGTTTAGTGCTGCCAGAGCCAATCGGGTTAACTACGGGCCCACTACTAGCATTTTCGCACTGGTTGCTGGAGGAGGCCCGCACGGCTCGGACGGAAAGCGGACTTGACGGACAAGCAACCAGGGCGCTCGCAGGACATTCGTGAATATCGCTACCAATCAGCTATAGGCCAGTAGCGGTCCTGGTTGGGAATACTCCGCAACGGGGTTGAAGATCCCAGCCAGTGCCTTGGAACACCTGGTCCAAAGCGCTGCCCGCGGATCGTTAAGCGCGCCCGACCACTGGCCGGGCGCGCGTAAGCGAAACGAACGCACACTGACTGGTTGAGCGGCAGGCTCAACTACCCTTCTTATGCTTGTGAGGCTTAAGGGCGTCTGTGTTTCCCGGCGTAGCTTTGTTATCCCTTCTACGCTGATCGGGCTTGCCAGTTGACTTGGCGATAGGCTTGGGGCCAGGCTTGATTGCCATCACTTGCGCTCCTCAGATCACTGACGGTTAAAACGCGGATTAAGCGGCGTAAACTACTGAGCGTTTGGCGTGTCCTGTACGGCCGGCTTCATCCGAACGCACTTGTGAGGATACAGCTTTCCACATTGGCAGCCTGCCTCTCATCGCCTCAATTCCAGGGCACATTCGCGACGTCACCTACAATAAAGAAGTCGGGACCGGCCAACTTCCACTGGCTGATCGGCGTCACACGGTCATGCAATCCGAACGACCACCTTCCCGAATGGCCCTTCCTGAAGCCGCTCGAACGCAGCAGGCGCTTCAGAGAAGGAAAACACCCGATCGATCACCGGCTTGATGCTGAACGAAATGACTGACAATACGGATGCTCGCCACTAACGAAGCACACGCTTCTGTCGCTCGTGGCACAGCGATCCAATTCGAAGCAGCTCCGGCAGATCAAAGAAGGCCCTCAGGTTGGGGGCTTTCTCGTTGGTGTCGCTCAGAGCGCAGGGGTCAAGTAGCGCCCTTCCACTACCAAGGTGGCTTCAGAGCGCCCGACGATGCTGCCCTTTGCACTAAAGCCGGCTTCCGTGGCATCGCCCCGGAACTCGAGTTCGAACTGGTCGAGCCCGCCAAACACGGATTCGGAGCCCGGATCCCAGCGCTTGATGGTCAGCTCGGCCGTAAACCCAGCGCCGTCGCCCTGCTTGGATCCTGAATACGTGTATCCGGAATCACCGCCGTTGACGCTGCCACCTTTAAATACAGCGATGCCTTCGCCCACTCCCTGCATGTTCGACGAGAAACGAACATGGTAAATGCCGTCTTTCATTGCCGCGCCTCCACTGGGTAGGAAAAGCAATCAGATCACTGCTCAGTCTCACAAGCCGCGACTGCCACCAGCCATACTGAAAGGCACATCGAGCAGTCCAATGACCCGAAATCCCCGCTTTGGATAGAATCGAGTTCACGAGTCTTCGCCCAGCACGTAGAGGAGCATGACCTTGCCCACCGTCTTCTTTTCCTATTGCCATACAGATGAAGACCTCCGCGACCAGCTAGAAAAGCAGCTATCAATGCTCAGGCGCCAAGGGATCATTGAGACCTGGCATGACCGCCGCATCAATGCCGGCCAGGAAATCGATAAGACGATCGATGAGCACATCAATAGCGATGAAATCATCCTTCTTCTTGTAAGTCCGGACTTCATTGCGTCGGACTACTGTTATGACAAGGAGATGACCCGGGCCCTGGAACGGCATGAACTCGGTGAGGCAACCGTCATCCCCGTCATCCTCAGAGCCTGCGACTGGCACCACGCACCTTTTGGGAAGCTAATGGCGACCCCGAAGGATGGCAAACCCGTGAAAAAATGGGCGGATATCGACGAAGCATTTTTGGATGTGGCCCAAGCCGTTCGAGCTGCCGCCAGACAGCGCGCGGCCAAACAGATCAAGCCAGTTGCGTTCAACAAACCCTTGGCACAGGCCTCTCCAGTCACAGCCGGCACCGCTAGCACTGAAAGCAGCGCTCAAGGCAAGCATGGCCCGAGGTCGAGCAATTTGCGTCTCGCCAAGGCCTTCACTCAGCGGGACAAAGATAAGTTCAAGGCAGAGACCTTCGAATACATCGCGAAGCACTTCGAGAACTCGCTCGACGAACTCCAAGAACGCAACCCGGCCTACGAAGGCTCGTTCCGTCGAATCGACGCCAACCGCTTCTTCTCCACGATTTACCACGAGGGGAACGACGTAGCTCGGGCAACGATCTACCTGGGGGGAATGCTCGGGGGCATCAACTACATTCAAGGGGAGACGCTTGATAGCAACTCTTACAACGAATCACTATCGGTTGACTGCGATGATCAATCCCTGTTCCTCACCAGCATGGGCATGTCCGCGTATGGGTCGAGTCGGGGTCAAAAGCTGACGCAAGAGGGTGCGGCCGAGCTGCTCTGGGAACAGCTCATTGGCCCCCTTCAAAGCCGTAGCAACCATCCACACAGGCGCTGAGATGATATCGACCAGCGAGTTCACGGTAGCCAGTGCGAGTTCCTGCGCCGCTCTTTCGGTCATCCTCCCGAGGCACAGCTCAGAAGAGGCCCTGCTCATCGGCACTTCCAAGTTGGGCAACACAGCTGTCCTGATCCTGACTGGTAGCCACCAGTTCACTTGGTTCGAGGCAGACGGTGCGAACGGCTGGATTGGACTGGTATTTCCTGCAGTTCGCATCGAAATCGATGAGACGAGCGTGTTCAGCGCAGACTATTCCCGCGCTTTGCCTGGCAACCCAGTCAGAGAGGGAACATCCCTCTACGCGAGGGCGAAAGCTCAAGGGTTCGGTGGCTTCGATGCCATTGTCCTTGAGAGCGACCTACCTCCGACGGGAGACCTTTCCGCCGGATTCGCAAAGTGGCAGGTCGTTCTCGGCAGCGGATACGAAAAGCGGGTTCTTTGGCAGATCGGACAGAGCCCTGATGCGCAGCCTGGATCCTCTCGGTAAACGAACTCCATAAATCCCGGGTTGAGCGATAAGGCGGCACTACAGCTCCGCCAAATCGGTGATGGTCGCTTGCCCCTTACGAAGATCGGCGACTACCAGGCGCCCCCCAGCAACGGTCCGACCCACGCTCTCGTTGAGGTAGGCCATTTGCAGCCGGCCGGCTTCAAGTACGGCCCCGAGCTCGAAGCTATCTTGCCGCCCGCGCAGTGGCTCCCCAGGTGACGCAACGCCGCCTTCCAATGGCTGCACCCGTGCCGGACCATCACCCACATCCTTGGCATAGGCCGTTGCCATCATCCGGCTGTTCTTCGGCGACCAGCCGCCCAAAACAAGCTCACTATGCAAGATGTCCCGAGCAATGCCCGCTTCCGCTGCCCCCCGAACATAGTCCGGCCAAAGATGGTCCATGACCAATCCCAGCTCGGCCATGAGCTGCTCCATGGTGAAGTCGGCACGGAAGCTGGCTTGAAGGCAGAGTTCGTAGATCTTCAAGAAAAACTGGGCGGAGCCGCGACTGGCCAGCACCAGGTTGTGCTGCGGGATCAGCAGCAGCTTGGCGCCCACTGATGACTTATGCGTCAGCGCGTCCTCGGCCCACGTATCGACCGCAACAAGGAGTTGGTCGGGGCGCAGCAACACATTGAGAATGCTCATAGGATCGCCACTGATCAAAAGACGGAGACTATCGCCCAGCTAACTTAGCTGTCCACCCGGATCCGCCTCCGTCCTCTTACTAGGTAGTATCAGCGCGGTTGGCGACCAACTTAAACCCGTGGAAGAGCACGTTGAGAAAGCACTCATCTGGGGGAACCAAAGTGAAAAGGCCAAAGGCGGACATAGGCCTATGGCAAGCTCTTTCTCATGCACAAAACGCTAGCCAAGACGATCGCCTTCTCCGGGCCACCGCGGTCCACGCCCCCAGTCGCCTCCCCGAAAACGATCTAAAGTTCCGCCTGGCCTGTGCCGATAGCGGGAGGAGCTAAAGCCTTCCAATCGCAGAACAAACAGGACGTTAGGATGAATTGGGATAGTATTTACTCTGGAGCACCAGAGTGGTTTTCGGTGCTTGGGTTAGTCGCGGCAGCGCTACATATTTGCTGGCGAGCCGGTTCGCTGCACCCATTGAACAATCGTTTGCTGAGGTTGTTCATTAGCCGGGACGACATCCAGGACCCTTTCGTTAAGAAAAATCTCTCGGACTACTCTGCTCTTGCGGTTTTTCGGCTCACTTACGGAATTCCTGCCCGAACGCTGGTGGATGCTAAGAAGATCATCGGGAAGGCACAAGCGCGTAACGTGCCGCTTGACCTAGTTGGCTTGGCAGGCAGTGCGTTCGATCTTGATAACTTTACGGTCATCGAAAAGAAACGCCCGCGCGGCGTCAGTGTTGCACTTTGCGGTCTCATGCTCTTTGCGTGCTTCTGGGTCACGTTGATCCTGGCCCTAGGTGCAACCGAGCAGAGGTTACTCATCTCACTCAATACCACCGGAACTTGGCTTTGGCTCGGGAAGGACCAAGCGCAGATTGCCAAGCCTACCCTCTCAGGAAAGCGCCCGATCTTCTCCGTGGCGTCCTGCACGGATCCCTCAAGAGCAAAGTACGAAGACCAAGGCGCGGATGGATTTCGTCCAGCCGACCCAAATATCCTCTGCGGCATCTGGGCA
Source organism: Stenotrophomonas sp. SRS1 (assembly GCF_026130205.1). Classification (NCBI taxonomy): domain Bacteria; kingdom Pseudomonadati; phylum Pseudomonadota; class Gammaproteobacteria; order Lysobacterales; family Lysobacteraceae; genus Stenotrophomonas; species Stenotrophomonas sp. SRS1. Next base: position 892,174 of record NZ_JAINFD010000001.1, read on the forward strand.
GACCCGAGGACGTCCGCGGAACTCATGACATCGGTTCGCGAGCAGCGGCTTACCTTCCTGTTTGCCTCAGCGTTTCTGGCGTGGACCTGCCTCATGCTTTTCGACGGACTAAGGCGCTCTTTTGCCATCCGCGCTCTTGCTCGTTCATTGCCGCAGTCTTCGGCGCAGATCGACACGCCCTCCGGGAAAGGCCGCTATAAGCTCGTCATGCTGCTGAAGCTCGGAGCTTGGCTCGATTGGCGAGTTGGAATCAGAACGCCCCCCCGTAAGCCGCCCGCCACAGGTGCTCGTCGCGGGCGCTGATTCAAGGCAGCCCAAGTGGCTGTGGGGTGCTCGTCGCGCTCCCGAAATGGGAGCGTGTGGCCTCACTTCAGCGCGCCTGGAAAGCACTGCCAGCGATCGGGGAGTCAGGCAGATGTAGGAAGCGTTAGCCTCTGAGCCTCGCCGCAAGAGCACTGGCAGCCCCTGCGTGCGCGTCTACTGAGACGCGTTCAAATTCTCCGCTGTGGCAACCTATGCCTTACCGCCTGAGGCTTGGTGCACAGATCCAACTCTTCCCGGACAGCATCAGACCGCCGAAGTGCCCGATATGCGTCCATGCAGCTGCGATCAGTCTCCGTGATCCGCCGATCAAACAACCTGGCGTCGCCGCCATCGAACAGATGAACTGCCATAGGCCACCTCTTCTTCGCTACCGCAACCTGAAAGATTGCAAGAAGAACTTTGTTGGGCGGGCGATGCGCCGACATGATCTCATCTACGATTTCCATCGCGCCGGCGCTTCCTGCGGCATAGAGAGACTTCACCAACGCGGGTGGCTGGGCGAATCGAGATGCCTCCAAGAACAACTGGCGGATGGTCGCAGCCTGACCGTCTTTGATCGCTGCCGCCAACGCCCCGTCCAGGGCATCGGCAGCATCGGGAAGAGCACATTGAATGATCAACGAAGCTATATCAGCATGACCCAAGCCAGCCGCTACTCTCAACGCGTGCTGCGCGCCCCGTCCGTCCGACAGGGATCCCAGCACCAGCCTCACAGCACAACAGTCGCCCCTCACCACTGCAATCAACAGACGGCGGCGTTGTTCCTCGTCTTGGCCTTGCTCAAGATCAGACGGAGTCGCCGATCTGTCGGAATTCGAAGCTTGATCCATTCATCCACGTTAACTTAACGTCCTTAACTGTCAACGTGTGCTGCAGCGCCCTCCTGAAAGCTGCGACCTGCCGGAAAAAGAGAGCCGCAACGCGAGGACATGCACGGCAAAGGCTTTCAACTCAACCCTTGGGACCGATGCGGGTAAGAGCCCTCTCCGTCATTCGTAGTCTTCCACGTTCGCGATATCCAACTCGTAGTTGCTTGCGATGAGCATGCCTTCTTCGCTCAAGCTCTCGATCGTGGGCTCATTAACCCACTCCTCGATGGCAAATGACGCATCCGACAGGACCGCCTCCTTGGCCATCCTCAAGGCGTCTTCCGGGCTGTCAGCTTCGACTTCCAAATAGTGCGCGCACTGCGCCAGACCATTGAACTCGACTTCGTACTTCATGGGACTTCTCCTTACCGAGCACCCTGCTCGGCTTCGGAAACAAAGTTACAGTGAGTTGCTTGGACCATCGAGTACGAACCCGTACCGACTAGCTGACGATCGATTCAGGCGATATGACCGTTGCTTCATCGAGCTCCTGCCTATCCAAGAGCGCTACCATTTCTGCATGAGCTCGGTCGATATGGATTCGATAGGCTTGTCGCCATAGGCGCTTCTCGGCAAGGTCAGCCCACGGCAGAGTCAATGCTTGACCAACGCCAAGCGCCGCGATCTTCGCGCCGTGTGCAAAAGCCTCTTCAATCGCGTCTAGATCCAGGGTTGTGATGCCGGCATGCGAGATGATGCGATTGACCTTCTTATGTTTGTCGCGCATCACGATAAAGGGAGTTCCGTTGGGCGTTCTGCCAAGACGTCCTTCCAGTTCGCCTGCAATGGCATGCACAGACTTATTCACGCGGCCGAACCAAGTCAAAAGCTCGGCTTTGCTGATCATTTTCGGACGACCCACACTCTGCGCGAACGGGTTGGAATGTGCGCGCTTTAGAGCTTCAAATTGCCGCCGCGGGATGGTCAAGTAGAACTCAGCCATTGACTGCGTGAAGCGCGTGCTGCTTGGCGCCTGATCCAACAGCTGACGGACCGTTTGATGGTCTGACCGCGCCACGATGGCCGACCTTCTCCCGGGGTTGGCGATGATCTCTAAGGCAGAGCGAATGAACCCCTCTTCCAAGCTGTCTTGATTGCTAATCAGTGTCATTAGTTCGAGCCCTCCCCGGACCCAACACCACTCTGAATCCACGCAAATTATGCCTTAAAGGTCGCATCACAGTCTGCGCGCAGGATGGGGCTTTTGGGGCAGGCCTCCCGCCGCCGCGTCACACTCTCTTTCCCGACTCTTCTCGTTGAATCGCAGTTCTTTCTTCTGCGCCGCGGCACCAGCCCTTGCGATTGATCGATCGAGCCTCACCTCAACGTCCTCGTCTGAAATCAGTTCACGCACGTGGTCCAGACTGACCCGACGAACCAATAAATCGGCCACCTCATCGTGTGCACCGCGCAATGCAGCGTATAGGGCCGCTTCGGGATAAGCAGTTTTATGCGAAAATTCCATTACCGACTTCACCACCTCCGCATGACCGTTCTTGGCTGCAACGAATAAGGCCTCCTGGCCGAAGTCGCGTGGGGTAAAGCCGGTCCGGACAATAGCCCAAAGCAGAGTTCGGACCAACGGGGCGTGCCCCCTAGCAGCTGCAATGTTCAACCCTAAGGAGTAAGTGTCCTCTGGATCGGGAAGTCCGGCGCCGATGAGGAACTTGATAACGGCCTCATGATTATGCTCTGCCGCAGCTTCAAGTCCCCGCTGCGCGCATTGGATCTTGGACGAGAACGGTAGAAGGTGCCTGACCACTTCCAGATGACCTGCCCTGCAAGCAGCGATCAGTGCTCGACTGCCCCTGGCCTTAGCATTCGAGAACAAAACCAATTGTAAAACGACATCGGCATGTCCATGAAGCGAGGCCTCATATAGCGCTTGGGAGTCGCCCTCTAAAGGGCTGCAAGAGCGCATAAGCAGCCTGACGGTATCAACATGCCCATGTCTCGCTGCGAGGATAAGTGCATCTCCGCTTTCGACGTTGCAGAGCGGGCTGAGCATTTCCACACACGCCGTTTTGCCTGCTTTAGCCGCCTCATTCAATGGTTCGCTCTGCCAGGAGCCCGTCAGCAGCGGCAGCAGTTGCTCAATAATATCGTCACGATCCAATCTGATCGCCAAGACAATGGCATTTCGAGCCGCCTCGTCTACATCCTGTTGCTTCTCGCAGAGAGATACGATCGTGCCTAAATCGCCCTCATGGATCGCTCTCTTAAGTCCTCGAAAGAACTGTTCTCTGTTCTTGCTGCTCATCCTTCCAACGTATCGCCAATATTGACTTCGTCAATACTTACAGAGGAGGAGATCCTTTACTGAGATAGCTCAAGAACTCCTCCTGAGGGCGTCGTGGGCTGTCCCATTCATCCTCTCGAAAGTGGCCACAGCCCCAACACGATCGCCGTTCCCGTCGATACATCCCTTACGTCGACTTGTTGAGCCTTTCGTAATCGGCAAGAACCGGCTTGTGGCATGCAACCCAAACCTTTGATATTCGCCTCTTGACAAATTCTCGGACGCCGTTATTTCTGAGTGCCACCTTGATCTGGCACACCAGCTATGAGTATCGAAGAATTTTGGAACAGAGCTTTCTTGGCTGCACTGAGCAGACTTCCCCCTGAGCAGGCCAAAGTTGATGCCGACCAGGCAACAGCAGTTTGCATCGAACACTGGCAATCGAATATATACAACTTTTCCCCGGCAAACTTCCCGCGCGTACAGGACGTAGACATTGCAAATGTTCGATGGCCTGCAGACGGCGGCCAACGCGTTCCCGGAGCATTTGGACTTATTAGTAGCCCGGCAAAGAATGTTCCTAACGAAGATCAAAACTAACCATCAATCAGTACGGCTATCTGCAACCTAATCAGGGTCGTAACGGCTTGCAATGGATTGGGCCGCTTCGAGCGTTCCAGCTCTACCTAGCATCACCGGCGGCTGTGTGTTGCTGTAGACCACAAAATCACGATCCTCTTGGAAACCCTCCCAGCCTGGAGGACAAGGCGTTGAGGAACCCTTGGGCGGGACTATCACAGCTGGGGTTGGCTTTCTTTCGCCAGTTGGCGGGAACCTACCTTTGCCTATCGGAGACATGAGTTTTATCTCTTAATGAAGATCATTCCATTCAGAGCTGACTCTATCACACGTCAGCTCCGATACCTGCCGTGAATTTTCGCGCCATCACTCGCGTCTAGATCTTTCGAAAATCACATGGTCAATTAAAAGGGAGGAGTTTCAGGCCATAGCTCAGAGAAGCGATTCCCGGTGAGTGCTTGCCCATTCCGGTGAGCTTTTCTTTAGCCGTGAATGCGCGGCTGTAAGTGGCGTGATGCTCGTCATCGAGCTCATGTCCCACGATCTGAGCGCGCAGCTCGGATGCCACACCGAGTGATTGCAGCTCTTGGATGAAGGTCTTTCGCAAGGAATGAAAGCCGCGCTTCGCCTTTGGCCAATCCTTGCCAAACGTCGCCAGATGCCGGCTAAACGCTTTGGTGATCCAGTTTCCCTGGCCGTTCAGCGCATCGCCCTTTGCCTGGGGGAACAAACGCTTGTGCCCTGCCGCTTTGCGCGTTGCAACCCACTCCATGAAGCCCAGTGCCAGGAAATCTGGATGCAGAGGAACTGTCCGAAGGCTGACCTCCGTTTTGACTTTTTGGTTCTCGCCCTCGTCAGAAATTCGAATGCAAGGGAGCTTTCCTTCCAACACGATGTCGGCAATCAAGAGCTGACCCACTTCCGAGGCTCGGGCGCCTGTGTAGAGCCCAAGGAGCGAAGCCCATCGGGCGTTCTCTGAGAGCTTGTCGAAATTGCTCGGCGAGAAGATCGTTTGGATCTGATCACGGTCGTACGCCTTGAAGCCAAGCTTCCGCCGAGCGCGCTTCTCACGCAGCGAATAGCTCACATGGCCTTTCGCGGGATTGTCACCCGTCGGGTAGTAACCGGACGCGATGGCCCAGTCGAAGAAGCCCGCTTTCCCACCGACATAACTCTGCTTGTTCGTCAGCGTCGGCGTGGAGGCCCCACCGTCACGAAGATGTTGATACCAGCGCGCGAGGTCGGGCCTTGCGACGGTGTGGAGCTTTGACTTAGGCCCCAGGAATGCGACGAGCGACTCCACTGCGGCTTTCTTAATCGTGTAGGTTTTAGTCAGGGTCCGCGGCTTGATGCTCGCCAACCACGCGTCGCGCGCCTTTTCCAATGAGATCGTCTCGCTGACCTGAGGCCGGGTGCTTCGGACGGGCTGCGGCTCGGGGTCGAGCATGCCGATGGCCGCCACCTCTGCCGCGGTCGCGAAGCTCTGCGCTTGGCGGAACAGACGAACATCGTCTTCGCTGTCGATCTGCCAGCATTCCGTGATGGTGCCGTCCGCAGCCTGCGTTCGATGAAGCGTCAGATCGCGCCGATCTCCGCCGCTGCTTAGGCGGTCAACGAGGGCGTCCAAGTCTTTTTTACTAAGGCGGTCCACTCGCTGGTCCCTCAGCAGGTTGTAGGCGTGAGCATAGCCTGATGCCAAGACAATCGCGCGAAGCCTGGCAGATGCCATATTTGAGGTTCGAAGCGTTTGCTTGATGAGCTTACGGCCGATGACGACTTGCAAATCGCTGGGCACGCGCTGACGAAAGGCATAGGTGCCTGAGGCGGTGCGGATCAGGTTATGGGGGATGCGCATTCGGGAGATGTGTCCCGATCTGTGTCCCGCTGGCAGACCTGCATGCTCGAAATAAGTTAAATAAAATCAACAACTTAGATGAACATTGGCGGAGAGAGTGGGATTCGAACCCACGGAAGGAATGACCCTTCGCCGGTTTTCAAGACCGGTGCCTTAAACCGCTCGGCCATCTCTCCGGTGTGCGGTCCGGCGCTTGGCCGGGGCCGCATTCTCGCATGAGAGGCCCGGTTTACCCAAGACCCGGGCGGCTCACCCCGCATCCACCGCCAACGCCCCCAAGGCACTGGCCTTGATCTTCTCCTTGGCCCGCTCGCACGCCCCACCGCAATCCAGACGCGAGGCCTCCAGCTGCGGCGGCAGGTGTTCGGCCAGGAAGTCGATGAACACGCGCACGGCCGGCAGCAGGCCGCGGCGGGAGGCGAACACGGCGTGGCAGATGCCCTGCGGCAACGACCAGTCCGGCAGGACGACTTCCAGTTCCCCGTTGCGCACGGCGTCGGCACAGACGGTCTCCGGCAGCATGGTGATACCGAAGCCGTCCTTGACCATGCTCTGCAGCAGCGGGAAGTCGAAGCCGGCCACGCGCGGCTGCAGGTCCACGCGGCGGACCGCGCCCTCGGGGCCGTGCAGTTCCCAGCGCTGACGGGCTTCGTCTTCGCTGATGCTCAGGGTGACGTGATTGGTCAGCTCGTCCGGGTCTTTCGGGCGGCCGGCGCGGTCGAGGTATTTCGGGCTGGCGACCAGAAGTTCCTGCACCTGGCCGAAGCTGCGCATCACCAGGCTGCCATCGTCATCCAGGCGCGAGCGCACACGCAGGGCGACGTCGTAGCCTTCGTTGATGATGTCCACGCGCCGGTTGCTGATGTTCAGCTGCAGCCGCACCTTGGGGTACTGCGCCAAGAAGATCGGCAGCAGCTTGGGCAGCTGCATCTGCGCCAGCGAGACCGGCACGCTGGCGCGCACCAGGCCGCGCGGCTCGGCGCTGAGGCGATCCACCACCTCACGCGCGGCCTGGGCCTCGGCGAGCATGGTCTGCGCGTGGCGATGCACGCTGGTGCCGACGTCGGTCACCGCGAAGCGGCGCGTGGAGCGCTGCAGCAGGCGGACGCCCAGGTCGGTTTCCAGCTGGCTGATACGGCGGCTCAGGCGGGATTTGGGGATGCCGAGCGCGCGTTCTGCTGCGGCGAAGCCACCATGATCCACCACCATGGCGAAGTAGTAGAGGTCGTTGAGGTCTTGCATACCGAAGTTCCAGATATAGAACAATACGTGGTATTCAACCACCTTTATTCCAATCAAGCAACAACCTAACCTGTTCTTCGTCGGCGGCGCCTTGCCCCGCCCCTCCCCAGATAACAGGTGATTGCCATGAAGCTTCTTCACATCGACGCCAGTGTGCTTGGCGACAACTCGGTTTCCCGCCAGCTCTCCGCCGCCGTGGTCCAGCAGTGGCGCGACCAGGTGCCGGGCCTGGAAGTGAGCTACCGCGACCTCGACGCCCAGCCCGTGGCCCACCTGCGCAGCTCCTCCCTGGCCCAGTCCGACCCGGCCGAAGTGGCCGACGCCGAGCAGGTTCTGGAACAGTTCCTGGCCGCGGACGTGGTTGTCATCGGCTCCCCAATGTACAACTTCAGCGTCGCCTCCACCCTCAAGGCGTGGATCGACCGCCTGGCCGTGGCCGGGCGCACCTTCAAGTACACCGAGAATGGCCCGGTGGGCCTGGCCGGCGGCAAGCGCGTGATCGTGGCCAGCAGCCGCGGCGGCCTGCATACCGGCGCGCCGACCGACTTCCAGGATCCGTACCTGCGCCAGGTGTTCGCCTTCTTCGGCATCGACAACGTCGAGTTCGTGCGCGCCGAGGGCATTGCCTATTCGCCGCAGCACCGCACCGACGCGATTGCGCAGGCCCTGGCCGCGCTCCCGCAGCCGGAAGCACTCGCTGCGGCCTGAGCCGCCGCGACCCACACCGTTCCCTCCCCCTCGTCGTGACGGTGTGGATGTGGCACTGATGGCCCCTTTCGGGGCCATCTTTTTTTCAACGGCCCGCCTTACTGAAGCGCACAGTCCCGCGTGACCGGCGAGCCCAGCACCATGCCGTTGCCCATGCAGGCCACAATCACGGCGTCGCCCTTGCTGAGCCCTGCCGCCTCGTCTTTGGAGAGGCCGGAAATCGTGACCTGCTCGATAGGTCCGGCTTTCAGGTGGACCTGCGGTTGATCCAGCAGATCCGTCTGGATCATCGCTACTTCGCCGGCGATCAGCAGTGGCTTGCCCTTGTAGAGCACGTCCGCCGCGACCTCATTGGCCTGGTAGTCCAGATACAGCTGGCGCGCCGCAACTTCCACGGCAGCGGCCTGCGCTGTAGCCGTTTCGGTTGCGCTGTCCGGGTCAGCACGGATCTCGGCAGATGGCTGGCTCATCGCTCCGATGGCGCCCGCGAAGACCACGACCCCCATGAAGTACACCAGCGGCGACACGATCAACGACAGCAGAAGCTGGACAATTCCCTTGCCTGCGCCTCCCTTGGCCATCGCAACGACCGCAAGAATGAAGGCCACCAGATTGAGTGGCCAGCCAACAACGATGCCCAGCCCAGGGAACGGGATCAGGAAGCACAACCAGGCGATGCCCAGCATCAGCCATGCGGCGATTCCGGCGGGATTGGAGGATGGGAGGGGTGCGGCCGCTTTGTTCACGGGGCGTCCTGTAGGAAGTGGATATCAGCGCTCAGCCTGTCTGCTCTGTGGCGCCGGAAATGGGCACCGATCACATCTCATCCTGCCGACCCAGCCGATCGCCTGACGCGTGCTGGCGCCATGCCGCGTCGTCCACGCGGCGGTTGTTGGAGATCGCGTCGCGCTACGCGTCACGACTGGTCACTTCGCCTACATCGCATCGCTGCAATATCCGACATGCGTGAGCGCTTTCCGGGAAGCCATTCAACTGACGCGTTCAGCCCTACGGCGTTCGATGCATGGCCGGTAAGCTGAGCCCTTTGTAGACGGACCCATCCACATGGACTACCGCGTCACCGAAGCACACCGAAGTGAGTTCCCGCACCCGATCGCCCTGCACCCCGGCGACGCACTGCAGGTCGGCGAGCGTTATCAAGGGCCGGAAGGGTGGGACAACTGGTATCTGTGCCAGACGCCCGGGCAGGAGGCCGGCTGGGTGCCCGCACAGGTGATCGGCAGGAACATCCAGGGCGATGCCGTGGCAGCCGAGGCGTACTGCGCGCGCGAGCTGGATGTGGACGTGGGCCAACACGTGCGGGGGGAGCGCGTGCTCAATGGCTGGCTGTGGTGCGAGGTGGTGGGCGGTGATACGTCTGGTTGGGTGCCGTTGGGCGTATTGGCGCCGCTGACGCCCCGGTAGAGCCACCCCATGGGTGGCTGCCGTACCGGTCATGCGTAACCTGCAGCCACCCATGGGGTGGCTCTACCGGGCGCCAACAAAAAACCCGCCTTCCGGCGGGTTTTCTCGTACGGTCACAGCGCTGGATCAACCGATGATCTCGACACCGCCCATGTAGGGCTTGAGCGCATCCGGCACGGTGATGCTGCCGTCGGCGTTCTGGTAGTTCTCCATCACCGCGATCATCGCGCGGCCAACCGCCACGCCGGAGCCGTTGAGCGTGTGCAGCAGTTCGGGCTTGCTGGTTTCCGGGTTGCGCCAGCGGGCCTGCATGCGGCGCGCCTGGAAATCCCCGCAGTTCGAGCACGAGGAAATCTCGCGGTAGGTGTCCTGCGAGGGCAGCCACACTTCCAGGTCGTAGGTCTTGATCGCCGAGAAACCCATGTCGCCGGTGCACAGCAGCACCTTGCGATACGGCAGGCCGAGCTTTTCCAGCACCACTTCCGCGCAGCGGGTCATGCGCTGGTGTTCTTCATCGCTCTGCGCCGGGGTGCACGCGGCGACCAGTTCCACCTTCTCGAACTGATGCTGCCGGATCATGCCGCGCACGTCGCGGCCACCGCTGCCGGCTTCGGCACGGAAGCACAGCGAATGGGCGGTCATGCGCAGCGGCAGCTGCTCGGCGTCGATGATCTCATCGCGCACGATGTTGGTCAGCGGCACTTCCGAGGTCGGGATCAGGTAGCGCGTGGAATCTCCAACGGCGGTCTTGAACAGGTCGTCCTCGAACTTCGGCAGCTGGCTGGTACCACGCAGCGACTCGGCATTGACCAGCGCCGGCACATTGGTTTCCTCATAGCCATGCTCGCCGGTGTGCAGATCGAGCATGAACTGCGCCAGCGCACGGTGCAGGCGCGCGATCGGGCCACGCAGCACGGTGAAACGCGAGCCGGACAGCTTGGCGGCGGTCTCACCATCCAGCCAGCGGTTGCGGGCGCCCAGCTCGACGTGGTCAAGCACCGGGAAATCGAACGCGCGCGGGGTGCCCCAGCGCTTCTGTTCGACATTCTCGGATTCATCCTTGCCGGCCGGCACATCCTCGGCCGGCAGGTTCGGAATGCCCAGCGCGATCGCTTCGATCTTCTCGCGCAGCTCATCCAGGGCCACTTCCGAGGCCTTCAGCTCATCGGCGAACGCGGCCACCTCGGCCATGATCGCCGAGACATCTTCGCCCTTGGCCTTGGCCTGGCCGATGGCCTTGGAACGACTGTTGCGCAGGCTCTGCAGCTCCTGCGTGCGCACCTGGATACGCTTGCGATCGGCTTCCAGCGACTCCAGCCCGGAGACATCCAGCTCGAAGCCGCGCGAGGAGCGCAGGCGTTCGGCAAGGTCGGCGGGCTGTTGGCGGAGCAGGGCTGGATCGAGCATGGCGGCAGAGGGGTCTACGGATTCGGAGGGGGATTATCGCCTGTTATGCGTTTTTCTGCCGCCGGTTCATCCCGGGCGTGGCAGAATCGCGGTGATCCATACGGTATGCCCCATGTCTGCTTCCCGCTCGACTTCTGGCAAGAACATCACCTTCCACCTGCCCCGCCGCAGCCTCGTGATCGCCGCGATCGCCTTCGGCGTGGGCCTGCTGCTGTTCCTGGTGGTATGGCTGAGCAGCCGCAACAACGACTTCTACAAGGCCGACCCGGCCGCGCAGACCCCTGCCCAGGTGGCCGAGGTGGTACCGCTGCCCGAGCCGTTGGCTGCTGCCGCCGGCTCCAGCGACATGCCCGACGCCAAGGCCCCGCCAGCCAACGAGGAAAAGCCGCAGCTGGTCGAGACGGCCCCGCCGCCACCGCCGGCCGCCCCGGCGGCACCTGCCGCACCGGCTACCCCCACCGCGATGGCGCCGAGCGACCGCCCGCAGCCGATCGCCGACCAGTCGCCGCCGCCGAATTACCCGCCGGCCGCCTTGCGCCGCGGTGACAGTGGGACGGTAGTGGTGCGCGTGGATGTGGACGCCACTGGCTATCCCTCGGCCGTGACGTTGATCCAGCGCAGCGGTTCACGCGACCTTGACCGCGCGGCGTCCGATGCGGTGCGTCGCTGGCGTTTCCAGCCGGCGCAGAACAACGGTGTGCCAGTACCTGGCAGCCTGGAAGTGCCGTTCGACTTCACGCCGCAGTGATTCATCGCCGCCACGTGCGGCGATTGTGCAACGGCTCAGCAAACTGAACCTCGATGGGAATGCAGTCGTCGCGTTGACGTTGCGCTGACACATCCACAACCGGTCACGGGCAAGACTGCGAGTGTCACATCGACACCAGGAGTCAGCCATGAGTGTTACCCATGCCCCGGACATGCCCCATTCGCCGCAGCATCAGCGCGACGTGATCGATGAACCTCACCATCGCCGCACCTCGCCCTGGTTGTGGGTGGCGTTGATCGTGGCGATGTTCGCCGCCGCACTGGTATGGCTGCGCTATGCCACCCCGGGCGATACGAATGACGCGCCGGTGGGCCAGCGCATGTTGCCGGCCACCGAGACCGCCCCCGTGGCGACCGCGCCTGCCCCGGCTGCGCGACAGGCGGCACCGGCCGCCGAGCAGCGCAAGACGACGCCGGCCGTGCGCAACCGTGAGGCCCGCCCGCTGGCGAGCAATGCCAAGCCGGCCTACCCCCGCACCGCGCTGCGCAGCGGCGTGCAGGGCAGCGTGGTGGCCAGCCTCAACGTGGATACCCGTGGCCAGGTGACCGATGCCAGCATCGTGCAGCGCACCGGTACGCGTGACCGCGATCTGGATCGCGCCGTGCTGACCACCGTGCGCGACTGGAAGTTCGAGCCGGCCATGAATAACGGCCGCGCGGTGGCGAGCGTGGTGCGCGTTCCGGTGGATTTCCGTACCGAGCGCTAACGTGATGCGCTGAAGCGGGAACGAAAAGGGAGGCCAATGGCCTCCCTTTTTTTGCGCCGCATTTCTTTGTGCCGCAAGGAGCCGGACCGAACCCGGCGCTACCTCAGCCGGCGCGAAGCCCGAAACCCGCACCGGTCGCCAGGCCATCGAAGTCCGGGAAGGACGTCGCCACATTGGCGATGTCGTTTACCCGCACCTCGCCGCTGCTGAGCTGGCCGGCAATCGCGAAGGCCATCGCGATGCGGTGATCGCCGTGGCTCTCGATGGTGCCGCTGCCAAGCACGGCGCCGCCGTGGATCGTCGCGCCGTCATCGGTCTCATCCACCTGCACGCCCAGGGTGCGCAGGCCGGTTGCCATCGCAGCCAGACGATCCGATTCCTTGACCCGAAGTTCGGCCGCACCGCGCACCACGGTGTGGCCCTGCGCCGCTGCCGCCGCGACGAACAAGGCCGGGAACTCATCGATCATGTCCGGCACCAGCGCTTCGGGAATCTCGGCACCGTGCAGCGGTGCGTAGCGCACCACCAGATCGGCCACCGCTTCCCCACCCTGCTCGGCATGGTTTTCTTCGGTGATGTCCGCGCCCATCAGGCGCAGCGCCGCCAGCAGCCCGGTACGGCGCGGGTTGAGGCCCACCGCACGCAGGCGCAGCTCGGAACCCGGAATCACGCTCGCCGCCACCAGGAAGAACGCCGCCGAGGAGAAATCGGCCGGCACCACGATATCGGTCGGGCGCAGGCGCTGGCCGCCACGCAGGCGTGCCTTGCCCGGGGAGAACTCGATATCCACGCCGAACGCGCGCAGCATGCGTTCGCTGTAATCGCGGGTCGGGTGCGGCTCGGTGACAGACGTTTCGCCATCGGCATACAGACCGGCCAGCAGCACGGCGGATTTGACCTGCGCGCTGGCCACCGGCGAGGCGAACGCGATGCCGTGCAGCGCCTGGCCGCCATGCACGCGCAGCGGCGGCGTGCCATCGGCCTCGGTATCGATCTTCGCGCCCATCTCGGCCAGCGGACCGGTCACGCGGCGCATCGGGCGGCGCGACAGCGATTCATCGCCGACCATCACCGAGTCAAACGGTTGTGCAGCCAGCAGCCCGGCCAGCAGACGCATGCCGGTGCCGGCATTGCCGCAATCCAGCGGGGCGCCCGGTGCCTTCAGGCCATCCACGCCGACGCCGTGCACGATGCGCTGCGAGGGCGACGGCGTTTCAATGCGCACGCCCATCTGCGAGAAAATCGCGGCGGTGGCGCGCGTGTCTTCGCCCTCCAGGAAGCCATCGATGCGCGACACGCCATCGGCCAGCGCGGCAAACATCACCGAGCGATGCGAGACGGACTTGTCGCCGGGAATGGTCAGGCTGCCCTGCAGGGGCTGGCCCTTGCGGGCGATCCAGTACGGAGATGCGGTCATCGGAAATCCTATGGGGCGGGCCGCCGCGGCGGCGATGCAACGGTGTGCGGGAGGGGCCGCAGCGCCCACACGGGCGCCGGGCCGGGCGTAGCGCGCGAGGCGGCTACGCCGTTCGGATCAGGGCACGGCGACCGGATAGGAGCCGAGGATCTTGATCTGCGCCGAGTGGGCTTTCAGTTCGGCCAGGGCCGCCTGCATCGCGTCGTCCTCGACATGGCCGGCCAGATCGATGAAGAAGCCGTACTCCCACTTGGCGTTGTGCGAGGGCCGCGACTCGATCCGGTTCATGCTGATGCCATGCCGCGCGAACGGGCTGAGCACGTCGAACAGCGCACCGGGCTTGTCGTGGATGAACACGAGCACCGAGGTACGGTCATGGCCGGAGGTCGGGAAGATGTTGCGGCCGATGACCAGGAAACGCGTGGTGTTGTCCGCGTCGTTCTGGATCGGCTTGGTCACGACCTTCTTCAGGCCGTACACATGCCCGGCGCTCTCGCCACCGATCGCGGCGGCGTCATCGGCATTGCGCGCGCGGCGCGCACCTTCGGCATTGCTGGAGACCGGCACCTTCTCGGCCTTGGGCAGATTGGCACGCAGCCACGAGGAGGTCTGCATGAACGACTGCGGGTGGCCGTAGACACGCTCGACATCCTCCAGCCGGCCACTGCGCGACATCAGGTACTGCTGCACGCGCAGTTCCACTTCGCCGCAGATCTTCAGGTTGGAGGTCAGGAACATGTCCAGGGTGATCTGGATGGTGCCCTGCCCCGAGTTCTCCACCGGCACCACGCCGAAATCGGCGTTGCCCGCTTCCACTTCCTGGAACACTTCTTCGATGCTGGCCAATGGCAGGCCCAGCGCGGAGCGGCCGAAATGCTTGAGCACCGCCTGCTGGCTGAAGGTACCTTCCGGACCGAGGTAGCCGATCTTCAGCGGCTCCTGCTGGGCCAGGCAGGCCGACATGATTTCGCGATAGACGTGGACCAGCACTTCATCGCTGAGCGGGCCTTCGTTGCGGTCCACCACCATGCGCAGCACCTGCGCTTCGCGCTCGGGGCGGTAGTAATCCACGGCGGCAGCGAGCTTGCCCTTGGCCTTGCCGACCTGGTGGGCGAAGTTGGCGCGCTCGGCGATCAGCGCCTGGATGCTGCGGTCGATATGGTCGATCTTGGCGCGCACGTCCGACAGCACGGGCGCGGCAACGGCCGGCGCGGCGCCGCGCTTGGCGGCCTTGGCCTTCTTCGCGGGGGCAGCCCCCTTGGGCGGGGTCGGCGCCGGCTTGGCGGCCTTGGGCTTGGCGGGTTTGGTGGCCATCTGGGTTCCAAATGCAGTGGGGCGGCGAGCGCCCCGGGAAAAACGAATGCGTCAGCCGTTGCGCTGCTGGAAATCGCGCATGAAAGCGGCCAGCGCCTGCGCGCCCTCCACCGGCATGGCGTTGTACAACGAGGCGCGGATGCCGCCGACCGCCTTGTGACCCTTCAGCGCCAGCAGGCCGGCCGCTTTGGATTCACTGACGAAACGCGTAGTGAGCGTGTCGTCTGGCAGGAAGAACGGGATGTTCATGCGCGAGCGTGCGGCCGGCACGACCTCATTGCGGTAGAAACCGCCGGACTGGTCGATCGCCCCGTAGATCAGGCCCGACTTGACCGCATTGCGGCGCGCGAATTCCTCCACGCCGCCTTCGGCCAGCATCCACTGGAACACCAGCCCGGCCAGGTACCAGTTCCAGGTGGGCGGGGTGTTGAGCATGGAATCGCGGGCGACGTGCGAGCGGTAATCGAAGATGTCCGCGCGCGGCTGGCCGCTGCGCTCGAGCAGGTCGCGGCGCACGATCACCACCGACACGCCGACCGGGCCCAGGTTCTTCTGCGCGCCGGCATAGATCAGGCCGTACCTGCTGACATCCAGCGGCTCGCTGGCGATCGAAGAGCTGAAATCGGCGAACAGCGGCACCTCGCCCACGTCCGGGGTGTCACGGAACTCGACCCCGTGGATGGTTTCGTTGGCGGTGATGTGCACGTAGGCCGCGTCATCGGAGAGCTGCCAGCGGGCGCGCGCCGGGATGTCGTGGAAGCCGTTGGCTTCGCTGCTCGCGGCGACGTTGACCGTGACGTAAGGGCTGACCTGCTTGATCGCGGTCTTGCCCCAGTGCCCGGTGAGCACGTAATCCACGGTCTGGCCAGGCTGGGCGAAGTTGAGCGCGAGCAGAGCCTGCTGGGTGGTGGCGCCACCGGCCAGGAACATCACCGCGTAGTCGTCCGGGATGCCGATCAGGCGACGCAGATCGGCCTCGGCCTGGGCGGCGACGGCCATGAACTCCGGGCCGCGGTGGCTCATTTCGACAATGGAGGCGCCCGCGCCGTTCCACTCCAACATCTCTTCCTGCGCCTGGCGCAGGACCGATTCCGGCAACGTTGCAGGGCCGGCACTGAAATTGAACGCGCGCGTCATGTCACACCTATGAGGCAAGACCCCTAGTATGCCGCAGCGCACCAGCCTTTAGGCCTTGCAGGACAAGGCGAATTTGGTTGCAAACGAATCTATCCAGGGCCCGGCTGTCTGCCAGAGCCACCGCCATATGTCTGGAGGCGAGCCCCCTGAGTCAGGGGGCGCCGCGACGCGGCGGGGTCTGGAAGCAATGTCACGCGGGGGCCCGTGGTTTGCGTAGCAAATCACGGGGCGTCAGCGCGGATGCGATGACGTTTACCGCGCCCCGAACCAGAGCAGCCCGCTGAGCGCTGCGGCCAGCAGCAACGCACTGGCCAGCAGCCACGGCCAGCGGCTCACCCGCTTGGGCGCAGCCACCGGTTCCGGGCGCTGACGTGCGTCGAAGCCATCGTCCTCTTCTTCGATCATGATGCGCTTGCGGCCGTCGTGCGGCACTTCGAGCACGAAGCGGTGCTGGGCATCGAAGACCAGCTGGTCGCCGGGCTGCAGCCAGCAATGGCGAACGGTGATGCCATTGACCCGCGTCGACTCGCCGGCGCCCAGATCGCGCAGCAGCAGACGCTCGCCGTGCTGCTCCAGGCGGGCGTGCTGTTCGGCGAAGGCAGGGTCGTCGATGACGATGTCCGCCTCCGGCCCCCGCCCGATCACGCGCGGGCGATCCAGGGTGAAGCTGCGCCCGTGGTGCTGGCCGCCGACCCCGCGCAACAGGCGCTGGTCGTCGCCGCCATCATCGCTGCGCGGGGGCGCATGGACGACAGCCTCGCAATCGCCCTGCACCACCATCTCCACGCCATCGGCGTAGACAGCGTCACCGGCGCGCAGCAGCGCCATCCGGCGCACCGGGCGGCCGTTGACGTGGATGCCACGGATCCCGTTGGCGACCTGCAGCCACAGGCCACGGTCGTCCAGGCAGAACTGGGCCAGCAACAAGGTGCCGGGCGTGTCATCGCCAAGCCGGACGGTGCCCGATGCATGACGCACGATGCGCTGCACCCCGGGCCGCAGGGGCTGGTCGGGATGTTGGCGTTGAGTAAAGTGAACTAGCAGGTTCTGCACGCGGCGCAGCCTAGCAGGTTGAATGTCAGGGAAGAAGAAGTGTGACGCAGACCTTGGAGTTGTGCCTGAGGATGCGCACAATGCACGCCCAAATCCGCGCTGTTGTCCGCCAGGAGGCTGTATGTCCACCATCGATATCCGTCACGCCCACACCCTGCCCGCCGAAAATGCGCGCAAAGCCATCGAAGAAGTCGCCGCCAAACTGTCTGAACGTTTCGGCCTGGAGTCCAACTGGGTGGGCGATGTGCTGAACTTCAACGGCTCCGGCGTGGATGGCGCGATCGCGCTGCAGCCCGGCCAGGTGCAGGTCACCGCCAAGCTCGGCTTCCTGCTGTCGGCCATGAAGGGCATGGTGGAAAGCGAGATCCAGCGCGTGCTCAAGGAAAAGCTCGGCTGAACCGACGTCCGGCCCGGCGCCACAACGGCGTCGGCCATCACATCGCTTGAAGCCGGCGATGCATACGATCCAAGGGTGTCCACCCAAGGGATCGCCCCATGAATGCACCCAACGATTTCGACGATCGCATCCCCGGCGAGAAGCCCTCGCTGCAGGATCAGGCCGAGCGCTTCTCGCGCAAGCTGACCGATTCGGCCCAGCAGATCTGGCTGGCCGGCCTGGGCGCCTTCGGGCGTGCGCAGGCCGAAGGCAGCCGTGTCTTCGACAACCTGGTCAAGGAAGGCGAGAACATCGAGGCCCGCAACCGCGAGCAGACCGGCGATACGCCGCGCTGGCGCGACAATGTCGAAGAACACCTCGGCGAGGCCCGCGAAAAGGCCAGCGGCACCTGGGACAAGGTGGAGAAGGCGTTCGATGATCGGGTCCAGGGCGTGCTCAAGCGCCTGCACATCCCGACCGCCGAGGACGTCGCCGCGCTCAATGCCCGGATCGACGCACTCAACACCCGGGTCAACCGTGCCGAGGCCCGCAATGCCTCGCCGTCAGGTGCGCCGTCCCCGGGCACTCACCAGTCGCCGACCTCCGACGCCTGACCGCCTCCGTCGATTGTTGCAAAGCAGCACAACTTTGTTGACAATCGAAACCGACCCGCCAATCGCTTCCACCGCCGTTTGTTCCCTCCCTTCACGGCTCTGGATTGGCGGGTTTTTTGTGGGCTCTCGATCCGCGGATCGTCCAAAGTGAGACGGCCGTCACCGACGTGACCACCCGACGCACGGCCAGTGCAAAAACGACGCGCCGCAGACGTGCAAAGGCGCATATAAACTGTCTATCGCACTTCCCTGTTCATATCCCCCTGCATGCTCTCCTGGATTCTGGCCCTGCTGTTGGCCCTCATCGTCTGGTTCCTGGCCACGGCCTACTTGTGGCTGATCAAACGGAAGCAGAAGGAGACCCAGCTTGGCCTGAATGCCTTGGCGGGCATGCACTGGCGCGAGTTTTCCCTGATCGTCCGGCGGGCGATGCACGAGCAACGCGGCCTGCAGGATGTGCCGGAAGAGACCGCCGACAGCCGCGAACCGCGCAGCGATTTCCTGATGCACGACGGTCCGCAGCGCTGGCTGCTCTCCTGCAAGCATGGCCGCGCCTACCGGATCGGCACGGCGGCAGTGAACGAGCTGGGCGCCGCCGCGCGCCTGGCCGGTGCCCGTGGCGGCATCCTGATCACCGAAGGCAAGGTTGAGCGCGACGGTCGCAGCGCTGCTGAAAAGCAGAGCGTCGAGGTTCTCGATGGCCCGCTGCTGTGGCCGTTGTTGAAGCCCTATCTGCCGGGCGACATGGAAGCCCGTGTCGAGGCCGGTGCCCGTGGCGAGGCGCTTCGGCGTATCTCGATCGCGGCACTGGGCGCGGCGACGTTGGGCCTGATGGTCGGGCTGGGCTCGCTGACCGCCGGGCTGGAAAAGGAATGGGCCAACGACGAAACCGCCACGGCCGACGCACCGCCCACTGCGGCTGCGACGCCAGCCCCGGTAGCCACTGGGACCGCTGAAAATCGCGCTGCCGATGACCCCCTGTCTGCAATGGAAGCGAACCCGGACAACGCCACGCTGGACCGCTATCAGCAGGAATTGTCGCGCAAGGTCGCCACCCATCCCGGCGTGGCCAGTGGCATCTGGCTGACCCGCCAGACGCTGGCGATCAACCGCACCGGCGAGATCGAGGCGATCTGGCCGCTGATCTGCGATGAAGTCACCCGCTACCCGGCGCTGCGCACGGTGCGCATCCAGCTCAACCCGCGCCCGGGCGTGGATGAGCCGGTCCGCTGGCGGCAGTGCACCACGCTGTAAGGCTCAGCGCGCGCCTGGCGAGAACCGGGCAACCAGATCGTAGGCATCGCCCAGGAACATCTGCCGCACGCAGGTGATCGGCTGCTCGCCGCGCCAGGTGAGGCGGTCGATGACCAGGCACGCTGTGCCGGGTTTGACCTGCAGCAGCGTCGCTGCCGCCTCATCCGCGCCCCAGGCACTGATCCGATGCTGCGCGCGCGTCCAGGAGACGTTCTGCAACAGCCAGCTGCCCGGTGCCGTGGTCTCGAAATCCACCTCCAGCACCTCCGGCACGCCGACCGGGCTGATCAAGCGGTGCTCCAGCGCCAGCGGCCGGCCATCGGCCAGATGCAGGCAGCGGATCGCCAGCAACTTCTCACTGCCGGACAGCGCGGTTTCTTCGGCCACGTGCTCACGCGGCAGCCGGTAGGCGCGCTCCAGCAACTGGTAGCCATACACATGGCCACGCGCCTGCACCGCCATCGCGATGTCGGGAATCTCCAGCGCCACCTGTTCCAGGTGCGGCGGCTGGCGCGCGACAAATGAGCCCGCACGCCGGCGGCGTTCGATCATGCCGCTCTCGGCCAGTGCAGTCAGCACCTTGTTCACGGTCATCCGCGAGCAGCCGTACTGCTCCATCAGTTCGTGTTCGTAGGGGATGCGGAAGCCAGGCTCCCACTGTCCACTGAGGATGCGGCTTTCCAGATCAGCACGGATGCGCTGATTGAGGGTTGCTGCTTTCTTGCCCGTCACTCTGGATTCCTGCATGGGAGGGTCGGATCAGACCCTCAACAACGGTCGAAGTGCCGCGGCGAACCGTGCGGCCACCGCCTCGCGTTGCGGGTGGCGACCATCACGGACCAACTGGCGCCCTTGGCGCCACACCGATCGCACGGCGCCATTACGTGCGGCGAACACCCAGCTGTCAAGCAAGGCATCGCCGTCGCGGGCGATCAGCGCCGGGTGGTCCGGATCGAGTTCGACGAGATCGGCCGGTGCACCTGCCTGCAGCCCGGTGGCCACGCCCAGGGCCTGCGCAGCACCGTTCAACGACTGTTCGTACAGCCAGCGGCCGGTGGACTGCCCATCGCCCGGAGCCAGCACGTTGCGCCCGCGCAGCTGCAGGCGCTGGCCGTACTCGAGCAGGCGCAGCTCTTCGGCCGCGTCGATCAGCACGTTGGAATCCGAGCCCACGCCGAACCGGCCACCGGCACGCGCGAAGGCCTGCACCGGGAACAGGCCGTCGCCCAGGTTCGCCTCGGTGATCGGGCACAGCCCGGCCACCGCACGGCTGGCCACGATCTGCTGCATCTCCGCCTCGGTGATGTGGGTGGCATGCACCAGACACCAGCGCGCATCCACCGGCGCGTGTTCGTACAGCCACTGCACCGGGCGCATGCCGCTCCAAGCGACGCAGGCATCGACCTCGCGGGTCTGTTCGGCGATGTGGATGTGGACGGGCCCGGTGGTGAGCGGCAGCAGCGCCGACAGTTCCTCGCCGGTCACCGCGCGCAGGCTGTGCGGGGCGAAACCGAGCACCGCATCGTCCTGGCCCTGCAGCGCGCGCGTGCAGCGCTGCAGCAGCTCGGCAAAGCCGTCGACGTCGTGGATCAAACGGCGCTGGGCCGGGTTCGGCGCGGCGCCACCGAAATCGGCATGCGCGTAGAACACCGGCAACAAGGTCAGGCCGATGCCACTCGAGTGGGCGGCGGCCGCGATACGGTCGGCCATCTCGGCACGGTTGGCATACGGCACGCCGTCCGGGCCATGGTGCAGATAGTGGAACTCGCCGACCCGGGTGAAGCCGGATTCCAGCATTTCCACATAGGCCTGCTCGGCGATCGCCTGCATGGCCTCGGGTTGCAGATGCGCCAGGAAGCGGTACATGAGCTCACGCCAACTCCAGAAGCTGTCGCCGCTGTTGCCGCCGATCTCGGTCAGTCCGGCCATGCCGCGCTGGAAAGCGTGGCTGTGCAGGTTGCCCAGACCGGGCAGCGCGATCGCCAATGGGGTATCGCCCGGCGCGGCTGACACACCTTCGGTCACCTCGAGGAGCGTGCCACCCTGGCTGAGGATGCGCACGTCGCGCGCCCAGCCGTGTGGCAGCAGCGCGTGGGCAGCGTGGAAACAAAGGATCGGTGCGGGCGTGGCTGGCATCACTGGACATCCCGGAAGAGGCGCCTATATTGTATAGACATATACACCGATGTGGTTGCTGCCATGCACTGTGACACCCTCTGGTACCACGCCAACCTGATCACCGTCGATGGCCCGGGCCTCGGCGTGATCGAGGATGGCATCGTCGCCGCGACCGATGGGCGCATCGTGCATGTCGGTGCGGCCGGTTCTGCCGATCACCTGCAGCCCGCCCAGCGCATCGACTGCGCCGGGCGCTGGATCAGCCCCGGTCTGATCGACTGCCACACCCACCTGGTCTATGCCGGCAACCGCGCGGGCGAGTTCGAGCAGCGCCTGCAGGGCGTGAGCTATGCCGACATCGCCCGCGCCGGCGGCGGCATCGTCTCCACCGTGCGCGCCACCCGCGCCGCCAGCGAGGCCGACCTGCTCGCCGCCAGCCTGCCCCGGCTGGATGCCATGCTGGCCGAAGGCATCACCACGCTCGAAATCAAATCCGGTTACGGGTTGACCCTGGCTGACGAGACCAAGCAGCTGACCGTCGCGCGCGAACTGGGCCGCCAGCGCGCGGTCGAGATCGTGCCGACCTTCCTGGGCGCGCATGCGATCCCGCCGGGCCGCGAAGCGCAGGAGTACATCGACGAGGTCTGCAAGGTCATGATTCCTGCCGTCGCGGCGGCAGGGCTGGCCGAGGCGGTGGACGTGTTCTGCGAGAACATCGCCTTCAGCGCCGCGCAGGCCGAGCAGGTCTTCGTCGCCGCGCAGCAACACGGGCTGGCGATCAAGATCCATGCCGAGCAGCTCAGCAATCAGCACGGTGCCGCCCTGGCGGCACGTCACGGCGCACTGTCGGCCGACCATATCGAACACCTCGATGCCGACGGCATCGCCGCCATGCGCAGCGCCGGCACCGTGGCCGTGCTGCTGCCGGGCGCGTTCTATTTCACCCGCGATACCACCCTGCCCCCGATCGCCGACCTGCGCGCGGCCGGCGTGCCGCTGGCGCTGGCCACCGATTCCAATCCCGGCACGTCGCCGCTGACCAGCCCGCTACTGGCGATGAACATGGCCGCCACCCTGTTCCGCATGACGGTGGCGGAGTGCATCGCCGGCTTCACCCGTGAAGCGGCACGCGCCCTTGGTCGGCAGGACCGGATCGGCCGGCTCGCCGTCGGCCTGGACTGCAATCTCGCCCTGTGGGACATCGAGGCGCCTGCCGACCTCGTCTACCGCATGGGCTTCAACCCCCTGCACGGCCGCGTGATGCGCGGCCAACCCGTTTGAATCTAGTGATGTCTGGAGATTTCATGAGCACTACCCTGACCCTGCACCCCGGCGCCGTCACGCTGGCGCAATGGCGCGCGATCCATGACGGCGCGCGGGTGCGGCTGGACCCGGCCTCGGCCGAGGCGGTGCTGCGCAGTGCGCAGACCGTGGCCGACATCGTCGCCAAGGGCGCTCCGGTGTACGGCATCAACACTGGCTTCGGCAAGCTGGCCAGCGTGCGCATCGAGCGCGACGACCTGGAAACCCTGCAGCGCAATATCGTGCTCTCGCATGCGGCCGGCGTCGGCGAGCCCATGCCGGCCCCCGTGGTGCGCCTGATGATGGCGTTGAAGCTGGCCAGCCTGGCGCAGGGCGCCTCCGGTATCCGCCCGCAGACGCTGGCCTTGCTGGAAGCCTTCCTGCAGCACGACTTCATTCCGGTAATTCCATGCCAGGGCTCGGTCGGTGCCTCCGGCGATCTGGCTCCGCTTTCGCACCTGGCCAGCGTGATGATCGGCGTCGGCGAAGCCTTCGTGGCGGGCGAGCGCCTGCCGGCGGCCGAGGCGCTGACCAAGGTCGGCCTGGCCCCGCTGGTGCTGGGCGCGAAGGAAGGCCTGGCCCTGCTCAACGGCACCCAGTACTCCACCGCCTATGCACTGGCCGGTCTGTTCGCGATCGATACCGTGTTCCGCGCGGCGCTGGTCACCGGCGCGCTGTCGGTGGAAGCGGCCAAGGGCTCTGACACCCCGTTCGACCCGCGCATCCACAGCATCCGTGGCCAGCGCGGACAGATCGCCACCGCCGCCGCGCTGCGCACCCTGATGCAGGGCTCGGCGATCCGCGAATCGCACCGCGACAACGACGTGCGCGTGCAGGATCCGTACTGCCTGCGCTGTCAGCCGCAGGTAATGGGCGCCGCGTTCGACGTGATGCGCCAGGCCGCCACCACGCTGGCGATCGAAGCCAACGGCGTGTCCGACAATCCGCTGGTGTTCACCGATACCAACGAGGCGCTGAGCGGTGGCAACTTCCACGCCGAGCCGGTCGCTTTCGCGGCGGACATGCTGGCGATGGCCGTGTGCGAGATCGGCTCGATCAGCGAGCGCCGCACCGCAATGCTGGTCGACCCGGCCCTGTCCGGGCTGCCCGCGTTCCTCACCCCGAAGCCCGGCTTGAATTCCGGCTTCATGATTCCGCAGGTCACTGCCGCAGCGCTGGTCTCGGAAAACAAGCAGCGCGCCTACCCGGCCAGCGTCGACTCGATCCCGACCTCGGCCAACCAGGAAGACCACGTCTCGATGGCCGCACACGGTGCGCGCCGTCTGATGGCGATGGCCGAGAACGCGGCCAACGTGATCGGCATCGAGCTGCTCGCCGCTGCACAGGGCTGCGATTTCCATGCCCCGCTGCGCTCCAGCGATGCACTGGAAGCGGTGCGCCAGCGCCTGCGCGCGCAGGTGCCGACGCTGGAAGACGACCGTTACTTCCACCCGGACATGGTGGCCGCGACCGACCTGGTGCGCAGTGGTGTGCTGGCTGAGGGGCTGGCTGACATCCTGCCGCCGTTGGAGCCGCTGGCATGACGACCCAACCGGATTGGCTGCAGATCCACCGCGGCGATGTGCCGTTGATCGTCAGCTTCCCGCACACCGGCACCGAGCTGCCCGATGCACTGGCCGCGCAGTTCGTGTCGCCGTGGCTGGCCCGCCGCGACGCCGACTGGTGGGTGCATGAGCTGTACGGTTTCGCGCAGCAGATGGGCGCCACGACGGTGCGCACCGCGGTGTCGCGCTCGGTCATCGACGTCAATCGCGACCCCAGCGGCACCTCGCTGTACCCGGGCCAGAACACCACCGGCCTGTGCCCGCTGACCACCTTCGACAACCAGCCGCTGTACCGCGATGGCCACGGCCCGGACGAGGCGGAGATCGCGCGCCGCCGCGATACCTGGTTCGCGCCCTACCACGACGCCCTCGCCGCGGAGATCGCGCGCCTGCGTGCCCTGCACGGCACCGTGGTGGTGTATGACGCGCACTCGATCCGCTCGCACATCCCGCACCTGTTCGATGGCCAGCTGCCGCAGTTCAACCTCGGTACCAACGGCGATACCACCTGCGACAACGCCCTGACCGATGTGGTCGACAACCTGTGTGCGATGAGCGGCATGAGCCATGTGCGCAACGGCCGCTTCAAGGGCGGCTACATCACCCGCCATTACAGCGACATCCCCGGCGGCGTGCACACGCTGCAGATGGAGCTGGCCTGCCGCGGCTACATGCACGAGCCCGAGGCCGTGGATGAGCACAGCTGGCCCACGCCATTGGATCCCGATCACGCCGCCCCGCTGCGCGCCACGCTGCAGCAGGTGCTCGATGCCTGTCTCGACTTCGCTACGTCCCGGAGTGCTGCATGACCCGTCTCGATTCCACCCGCACCATCCTCGCCCCGACCGGCACCACACTCACCTGCAAGAGCTGGCTGACCGAAGCCCCGCTGCGCATGCTGATGAACAACCTGCACCCGGACGTGGCCGAGCGCCCGCAGGAGCTGGTGGTCTACGGCGGCATCGGCCGCGCCGCGCGCGACTGGGAGAGCTACGACAAGATCATCGAGACCCTGCAGCGGCTCGAGGATGACCAGACCATGCTGGTGCAGTCCGGCAAGCCGGTCGGCGTGTTCCGCACCCACGTCGATGCCCCGCGCGTGCTGATCGCCAACTCCAACCTGGTGCCGCGCTGGGCCAACTGGGACCACTTCAACGAACTCGATAAGAAGGGCCTGGCCATGTACGGCCAGATGACCGCCGGCAGCTGGATCTATATCGGCGCCCAGGGCATCGTGCAGGGCACTTACGAAACGTTCGTGGAGATGGGCCGCCAGCATTACAACGGCAGCCTGGCCGGCAAATGGCTGTTCACCGGCGGGCTGGGCGGCATGGGCGGCGCGCAGCCGCTGGCCGCGGTGATGGCCGGCGCCTCGTGCCTGGCGGTGGAATGCCGCAAGAGCAGCATCGAGATGCGCCTGCGCACCGGGTATCTGGACACCTGGACCGACGACCTCGACGAAGCGCTGCGTCTGATCGAGGAATCCTGCACCGCGAAGAAGCCGCTCTCGGTCGGCCTGCTCGGCAACGTCGCCGACGTGCTCGACGAGCTGCTGATCCGCGGCGTGAAGCCGGACCTGCTGACCGACCAGACCTCCGCGCACGACCCGGTCAACGGTTACCTGCCGCAGGGTTGGACGGTGGAAGAATGGGACGCCAAGCGCGTCTCCGCGCCGAAGGAAGTGGAAGCGGCCGCACGCGAATCGATGGCCAACCACATCCGCGCCATGCTCGGTTTCCACTCGCTCGGCGTACCGACGGTGGACTACGGCAACAACCTGCGCCAGATGGCGCTGGAAGAAGGCGTGGAAGATGCCTTCGACTTCCCCGGCTTCGTGCCCGCCTACATCCGCCCGCTGTTCTGCCGCGGCATCGGCCCGTTCCGCTGGGCCGCGCTGAGCGG
This sequence comes from Stenotrophomonas sp. SRS1, assembly GCF_026130205.1. NCBI lineage: Bacteria > Pseudomonadati > Pseudomonadota > Gammaproteobacteria > Lysobacterales > Lysobacteraceae > Stenotrophomonas > Stenotrophomonas sp. SRS1. The sequence goes on from NZ_JAINFD010000001.1 coordinate 918,349, forward strand.
CGATCCGGAGGACATCGCCAAGACCGATGCGAAGGTCAAGGAGCTGATCCCGGACAACCCGCACCTGCACCGATGGCTGGACATGGCCGCCGAGAAGATCAAGTTCCAGGGCCTGCCCGCGCGCATCTGCTGGGTCGGCCTGGGCGATCGTGATCGACTCGGTCTGGCGTTCAACGAAATGGTCGCCAATGGCGAGCTGAAGGCGCCGGTGGTGATCGGCCGCGATCATCTGGATTCGGGCAGCGTCGCCTCGCCCAACCGCGAAACCGAGGCCATGCAGGACGGCTCCGATGCCGTCTCCGACTGGCCGCTGCTCAACGCCCTGCTCAACACCGCCAGCGGTGCCACCTGGGTATCGCTGCACCACGGCGGCGGCGTCGGCATGGGCTTCTCGCAGCATTCGGGCATGGTCATCGTCTGCGACGGCACCGAAGCGGCGGCCAAGCGCATCGCGCGCGTGCTGTGGAACGACCCGGCCACGGGCGTGATGCGGCATGCCGACGCGGGGTATGCGATCGCGGTGGACTGCGCGAAGGAAAAGGGGCTGGATCTGCCTGGGATTCTGGGCTGATGCGGGTGGGCCCCGGCCGACGGTCGGGGCCTTTCACGACCGGGGGTGACTTCCGCCGCATTGACCGGGGTGCCAGCGCTTCCTACTGTGCGGGCTCACCCACGAGGATGCCCGCAATGCGTCGTTTCGCCTTTGTCGCGGTCCTGCTGCTCGCGGTATCGACGCCGTCCGGCGCCACTCGTGCCGATGACCTCGACGCTCGGATCTCCCGGCAGCTCCATGCCAACGCGGAGCGCTATGGCATCGCCGGGCAGTCGGTGCTGATACGGCACAACGGCGCGCTTCTCGCGCAGGCCGTCGCCGGAGAGGCCGACGTCACCACGCATCGGGCGGTGACCGCCGAAACGGTGTTCAATGCTTACTCCCTGGCCAAACTGCTGGTCAGCGCTCTGGTCATGCAACGGGTGGAGGCCGGCAGGGTCGAGCTGGATGCACCGGCCAGCCGCTATCTTCCCGATCTGCCCGAGGCCTGGCAGGCGATCACCGTGCGGCAGTTCCTCAACCATGCGTCCGGCGTTCCCGAGTACTTCCAGTATCGGGATGGTGAGGTGATCACCTCGCAGGGCAACCGCCGCTTCCAGGCCACGCCGGCAGAGGTGTTCAAGGAACTTGCCGGGGCGCCGCTCCAGTTCACGCCGGGTACCGCCAACCGGTACACGCAGACCAACTATCTGGTCCTCACCGCGCTGTTGGAAGCGCAATACCAGCAGCCCTATGCGCAGATCGTCCGAGACCGCGTGCTGCGACCGCTGTCGATGACGCATACCTCGCTTGGCCCGGCGACGGATGCGCGCCACGAGATCGCCATCGCCTACATCGGCAAGCAGGGCGCCCTGCAGCGCGAAGACGACATCGCCTGGCCATCCTATGCCTACGGGCATGCCGCGCTGCATACCACCGTCGGTGATCTGGACCGCTTCCTGCTGGCCCTGACCCGTGGTGAGCTGGTGGGTCGTGCCACGCTGCAGCAGCTGTGGCAGCCACAGCTGCTGAGCAGCGGACAACGCAGCGGCTTCTCCACGGGTTGGGAATTCGAAGAAAGCGGCGACTACCGCTTCGTGGGGCATGACGGTGGCACGCGGGTACGGGCGCGGATAGCCTTCATGGACGGCTTGGGCGGGGATACCTACAGCTTCATCTACCTCACCAACGGCAGTGCGAAGAATGTGTGGTCGCGCACGCTGGTGGACAGCACCATGGCGGTGGTGGCCCCGATGCAGTTCCCTCGGGAGGCCCTGTCGGAAACGCTGATCACCTACGCGTTGGAGCCCCAGACGGCCGCACGCACAACCGCGTTGCGACAGTGGCTCATCACTACCGGGCGCGGTGATCAGCCGATGCTGGAGCAGGACATCAACCGCGTGGGCTACGCGGTGGCCGAGAACCTGGGCCATGCCACCGCGCTGCCGCTGTTCGCCTTCAACGCGACGCTGTTCCCGCGCTCGGCCAATGCCTGGGACAGCCTGGCAGAAACGTATGCCGCCTTGGGCGACGCGAAGCAGGCCGAACGGCTGTACGCCAAGTCGAAGGCGCTGGCAGCGGCCCGGTAATGCCGGCCGCTGGCCGGCAGCCACCGAAATAACACGTAGTGCCGGCCGCTGGCCGGCAGCCAGGCAATCATGGTTCTCACGCGACGGGATCGCGTAGATCCTGGCGAGCCGGCCAGCGGCCGGCACTACGGACATCCCGCCGTCGGCGTTCGTCACCCATACGCCCCACAAGGGTGACGAACACGCAACATCCTGTTAACTTGCGCGCCCCACATTAAGTTGACAGGGTGCCACGGCGACGTGGGCGCTGTCGGCACTGATACCGCGCACGAATGACTACCCCCCCGAATCGCTCCACCGCCCCTGCCCTGTCCCTGCTCACCGCCGCCCTGCTGGCGAGCCTTGCCGCCTCCGACACCGCCCATGCCGCGCCCGCCGGTCAGGCGGTCACCCTGGACGCGGTCAACGTCACCGCCGCCGATGCCACCGAGGCTGCGCGCCGCGCACTCGACCGGGTCCCCGGCGCAGGTAACGTTGTCGATATGACGCAGGTCGGCCAGGGCCGCGTCGCCGGCACGGCCGATGTGCTGGCCTATCAGCCCGGTATCAGCGCGCAGAGCGCCGGCAATGAAGGCGTCAAGGTCTCCATCCGCGGCTCGGGCCTCAACCGCGCGCCGGGTGCGCATGCCTCCGGCCTGTCGGTCTCGCTGGATGGCTTGCCGCTGACCGGCCCGGGTGGCACGCCCTACGAGCTGCTGGAACCGCTGTGGCTGAGCCGCGTGGAGGTCCTGCGCGGTGCCAACGGGTTCGAGCGCGGCGCGCTGGCCTTGGGCGGTGCGATCAATTACATCACCCGCGGCGGCCGCGATACGCCGGGGCTGGAGCTGCACTACGAAGCCGGCGCACGCGGGTACCAGAAGCGAGGCATCAGCGTCGGCGGCGTGCACGACGCTGTCGACTATTTCCTGGCCTACACCGATACCGAGTACGACGGCTATCAGCAGCACGCGGCCGGCAAGGGCAAAGGTGCGGTGGCCAACCTCGGCTGGCAGCTCACCCCGGATCTCGAAACGCGCTTCTTCCTGCGCTACCGCGAAACCGATCACGAAACCCCGGGGCGCCTGACCCGCGCGCAGATCCGCAACGATCCCCGCGCAGCCAATCCGGCCAACCTGGCGATCGACGCGCGCCGCCCGCAGCCGGGCACCATCTGGGTCGGCAACACCACCACCTACACGATCGATGAAGACTCGTCGCTGCAGGCCGGCCTCGTGTATCACACGTACCCGATGGACTTGAACGAGAGCCTGTACCGCCAGCAGCTGGACTACGCCAACCTCAACGGCACGCTCGACTACCGCCGCCGGCACGCGCTGTTCGGGCATGACAGCGTGACCACGATCGGCCTGCGCATCACCCACGATCTGGATGCCAACGTGCGCGAGACCCTGCGCTTTTCCAGCAACGGGTATGCGGCCGGCACGCACACCCGCGACTTTGAGCATTACGGCACCGACAGCGTGCTCCACGTCGGCAATGATCTGGCGCTGAGCGAGACGCTGCGCCTGCAGACCGGGCTGGCGTTGATCCACACCCGCCGCGATGTGCAGGTCACCTGGCCAGCGACGCCGGAGAAGCTGTCCGAGCGCCAGTGGGATTACGCGCCGCGGCTGGGCTTCACCTGGCAGCAGACGCCGCAGACGCAGTGGTTCGGCAACCTGAGCCGCTCGGTGGAACCGGCGCACCCGTGGTCGATGATCTGGGGTTCCAACCAGTACTTCGCCGCCGGCAATGGCGCCTCGACCGGCCGCCAGCGCGCGCCGGTGCAGCTCGATAACCAGACCGCGACCACGCTGGAACTGGGTGCGCGCGGCGACAGCGCACTCGGCCGCTGGGAGCTGACCGGCTATTACGCGCGCCTCAACCACGAACTGCTCACCGTGGAAGTGCAACCGGTGCCGAACCTGTTCATCGCCGAATCCAACGCCAGCCCGACCGTGCACCGCGGCATCGAAGCTGGTCTGGACAGTGCGCTGTGGCAGGGCGTCGGCGGGCGGCTGTCATTGCGCCAGGCCTACACCTTCAGCGACTTCCGCTACCGCGATGATGCGCGCTTCGGCAGCAATCGCCTGCCCGGCCTGCCGCGCCACTACTACCAGGCCGAACTGCGCTACGACCACCCGGCCGGCTTCTACGCCGGCCTCAACACCGAGTACGCGTCGAAAATGTTCGTCGACTATGCCAACAGCATGGCCGCCGACAGCCACGTGATCTTCGGCACCCGCATCGGCTACGACGCCCCCGGTGGCCGCTGGCAGGCCTGGGCGGAACTACGCAACCTGAGCGACCGCCACTACGCCGCCACGGTCACCCCGGGCTACGACGACGCAGGCCGGGATGTGGCCCGTTCGACGCCGGGTGATGGGCGTGGTGTGTATGCCGGGGTGCGCTGGCGCTTCGACTGACGTCGTTGCGCCCTGGTTGGGCCAGCCGGCTGGAACCCAGTCTCAGCGCGCCAGTGCCTTGGTGACGGCAGCCTCGGCCAGCGGCACCATCTTCGCGTACCCGGCCGGCGTGGGATGCACGCCATCGCTGGCCAACTCGGGATCCAGGCCGCCGTCCTTGTTGGTCAGGGCCGTGTGGTAGTCCAGATAGACCACGCCCTGTTGCTCCGCATACGCGCGCAGGGCCTTGTTGAGCGCGGTCACTTTGCCGGCGGGCTGCACGCCCGGCTGCCACGGGTAATCGCTGACCGGCAGCACCGAGGCGAGCACGATGCGGATGTTGTGCGCCTGCGCCAGTTCCACCATCGCGTGCAGGTTGTCTTCGATCATCGCCTGCGTGGTTGGCCCGGTATTGCCGGCGATATCGTTGGTGCCGGCGAGGATCACCACCAGCGCCGGTTTCAGCGCGATGACGTCCTGCTGGAAGCGCACCAGCATCTGCGCCGTGGTCTGCCCGGAAATACCGCGGTTGACGTAGGGCTTGCCCGGGAAGAAACGATCACTGCCGGTCGGTCCCCAGCCCTCGGTGATCGAGTCGCCGTAGAACACCACGCGCTTGGTCCCGGGCGCAACGGGTGCCAGCGCGGCGTTCTCGGCGCGGTAGCGCTGCAGCTGTGGCCAGTCCAGCAGGCGCTGCTGCATCTCCGTGATCTGCGCGGGCGTCGCCTTGTCGGCAGGCACCAGATACAGCGGATTGACTGCAGGGCCATCCTGCGCCTGGGCAAATGGGTGAAGCGCGCACAGCACCAGGCCGGCGGCAAGGGCGAAGGGACGGGTCAAGGCTGGCATGATGCGGCGCTCCAGTAAGGGCAAGCCAGCAGTCTCAGCGATCCGCCACCAGCGATTCAAGCTGCAGCGCGACGCGGAAGAGAACGTCGCCACGCGGTGACCGTGGTGCTCAAGCGGCGCCTGCGCCAGCGGCTCCCAGCAGCCGGTGGCGATGACAACCTCGTCGCCCTGGGCAAGATGGTGGCGCAGTCGTTCTCCGCCACGGTTGGCGGTGCAGCAGACCTTTGAAGAACCGGCTTGCCGTTTCCCAGCGGGTCAGCGTCAAGTCGAAATCAAATACCACCACGGTGCGGTCTGACATCCGTATCAGCTCCTTTCAGAAGACGCCTTGCACCAGCAGTTTGTCGTCATCGGTCGGTGTGAGCACCAACCCGTAAGCCTCGTTTCCGCGATGGAAGCCTGCCGAGCAGATCGCGTCCCAGCCCTGCCCGCAATCCACTTCGGGATGTGCCGCAAAGACGGACGTGCCCTCGTTGTCGGGCGCGGATGCGAGCCATCCGGCCTGGATGAGCAGCGCCTTGGCCTGCGCGTACGGCATCCCCACGGTAATGCCGATCTGCGTCCACGCTGCGGGCAGCGACGGTGCATCAGCGGCATGCACGTGGCCGGCAGACAGCAGGAGCACCACAGCCAGGAACATCGATTTCATCGGCATCACATCAACACCATGGCTGCACAGCATAAAGCGCAGAGCCCATCAGAACCCATCCAGCGTCCGCAGCAGTGAGCCAAAGGTCAGATAGAACGAGTTGTGCCCACCCTGCGCGCGGCCGTAGCCGAGGAACACCGGCCCCAGGAACGTATCGGCGCCGACGAACAGGCTGCCTGCGGTCTGCATGCCATCAAGGCTGACATCCTCGCGGCGCTGCCAGAATCCGCCCCACTCCACACTGCCGCCGACGTACAGCGGGATGGTCAGCAGCGAATCGGCGTGCGCGACGCGACGGTAATACACCACCCGGGCCAGCGCGGTCTGCGGCGCGAAGATGGATTCTTCCGGATAGCCGGACAGATTGCCCAGCCCGCCCAGGAAGCCGTAGGTGGCCAGCAGATCATCGCCGCCGTGCGCGGAGGACGCACGCAGCCCACCCAGCCAGCGGTTCTGGCCGTGTGCCCATGCCCCATCCCACTGCACCCGCGTCACCGCCGCCGAATTGTCGGTGCCGAGCGCATCGAGATAGTGCTGGCGCGTCAGTGACACGCGCTGGCCGCGACTGGGGAAGGCCGAGCTGTCGATCGAATCGTGGCGTAGCTGCCAGCCGACGCTGCCCATGTCCGCGCGGTAATTGCCCAGCTCGGTGGGGTTGCCGACGTCCAGGCGCAGGCGCTCACGGCCCCGCTCGCCGAACAGCGCGATTTCCCAGTCCGGATGTGGCGAATACGCCCAGCGCAGTCCACCCAGCCACTGGCTGTAACGGAACTCGGCGAGTGCGCCGCCGCGCATCAGCGCCAGGTCCAGATCGGTGGCGCGGTATTTGGCATAGGTCGACAATGCATGCCGGCCACTGCTGCCGAACGGCCGGTAGTACTCGGCGAACGCCTCTTCCACTTCGCCCAGCCCCACGCGCAGTTTCAGCTCCGCGCCCTGCTCGCTGAGGCCGGTGCGGGTCAGCTCCGTGATGAGCTGGTAGTTGCTGCTGCCGTCGAAATCATCGGACAGGCGCAGCGCGAAGTGCAGAAAATCCGGTCCCCAGCGTTTGTCCTGCGGTGCGAGCACCAGGCCCTGCTGACCGTCCCGCACCTCCAACCGCCACTGCACCTGCTGGTAGCGGCCTTCGCCGTACGCCGTGGCGACCTTCTGCTCCACGCGGTCCGGCGCCAGCGGTTGACCGACCTCCGGCTGCAGGCGCTGCTCGATGTAGCGTGCGGTACGCGTTTTATCGCGCAGCACATCGATGAAGGCCACGATCGGCACGTCATACGCCGGCGGGCGATGCTGACGCTGGAAGGCGGCGTAGCGAGTATCATCCACCTGGAAGCGACGAACCGCCGCGACCTCGGCCTGCGCGGCCTGCTCACCGACGCCGACCGCCTGTGGTGAGCGGTTGAAGTCCTGGCTGCCCATCTCGCCCAACGGCGGTGTGATCAGCAGATCCTGCGAGCCGAGCGTGGCCAACTGCGCGAGTACTTCGCGCTGCATCAGCACGCTGGCCATCTGGTGGCTGATCGCCAACGGTGAATCCAGCTGCGCTTCGGTCATCAACGGCGAGCCGACCCGCGACACGATCAACCGCTGCGCTCCCAGCCGCCGCGCCTCATCAATCGGCACGTTGTCGACCACACCGCCATCGACCAGCAGATGGTCTTCATAGCGGACCGGCGCGAACACGCCCGGCACCGACATGCTCGCGCGGATGGCCAACGCCAGATCGCCCTGCGCGAACACCACCTTCTCGCCGCTGACGATATCGGTAGCGATGGCCCGGAACGGAATCGGCAGATGATCGAAGTCGTTTACCTGCCAGGTCGGCAGCAGCAGGCGGCGCAGCAGCATCTCCAGCTTCTGGCCCTGGATCAGCCCCTGCGGGAACGCGATCTTGCCGTTGCTCAGGCCGACTTCGACGCCGCCCAGCAGGCGCAGGTCATCTTCCTTGCGGCGCATGCTGCGCTCATCGCGTGGCGGTTTGTCGCGCAGCACCTCGGCCCAGTCAATCCGGTCCAGCACCGCCTCGATCTCGTCGGCCGTGTAGCCAGAGGCATACAAGCCGCCGACCACCGCGCCCATTGAAGTGCCGACGATGCAATCGATCGGCACGCGCTCGCGCTCGAGCACCTTGAGCACGCCGATATGGGCCGCGCCGCGGGCACCGCCACCGCCAAGGACCAGGCAGGTGCGGGGGCGGTCGGGATCCTGCGTTGCCGAATCAACGGGTGTGGGAGCGGTCTGCGCCACCGCCATGAGCGGGGCGCACGCCAGCGCTGCCAGGACGAACAGCCAGCGGCTGCAGCCACGTCGCGTGGCCCTGCCGGTGGCGTGTGGTTGTGTCTGCCGCATTCGATCCCTCATTCCCCGATACCCGTCATCCCCTTGAAGCGCACTTTGCCTGCCGGGACCGGCGAGGTCCACCCGTCGGGCATGGGGCCGGCGTTTCAACTGCCACTGGAAAGAAAGCCCACCAGTGCCACGACCAGACAGACCAGGCCGCCAGCCAGCGGCGGATAGGTGGCCCATACCGGCGCCCCTTGGCCAAGCGCGAAGGCGACGAACGCTTCCCGCATGCTTCGGCCGGTCAGGAACGGAATGACGATCAACGCCAGCAGGGGCAACAGCGAGGAAAGGCCAAAGCAGAGGAATGCCGGCCGGTGATCGTTGCTGGCAACTCCGCCCACCAGGTACAGGGCCAAGCCACTGAACAGGCCCACCAAGAGCAGGATGTTGGCGACCCGGATCGTGGTGCGGTGACGGCGCCGCAGCGCGGCCCGGGACCAGCCACGGTACTGCGTCTGCAATCCCCTCGCCCAGTACGCGACGAGCCATGTGGCGATGATGCCGCCGACGACACCGCTGCCCGCCGGTCCCCAAGAATGGATATCCATGCCTGCGTCCTTGTGGTCTGACCCGAGTGTAATTCCATCACCGGGCCGGAATGCAGCACGGCCGCCCATTGCGGGCGGCCGTGTGTCCGATGCGAAGCGCAGCTGACTGATGAGCGGCGCTACCGATGTCCCGCCTCAGTGCTTGGCCGGCGGCGCATTCTTCACATAGGTATCGAACCAGGTGAGCATTTCCGACACCAGCTGCTCATTGGATTCCAGCGCGGTGTACCAGTGCGGTTCGTGCGGCAGCATCACCAGGCGGGTGGTGCCGCCATTGCCGCGGATCGCCTGGAACAACTTGCGCGACTGGAACGGCTCGGTGCCCGGGTTGGCGTCATCCTCGCCGTGGACCAGCAGCAGTGGCAGCTTGATCTTGTCGGCATAGAAGAACGGCGAGGCCTTCAGGTACACGTCCTGTGCCTGCCACACCGAGCGGCGCTCGTTCTGGAAGCCGAACGGAGTGAAGGTCTTGTTGTACGACCCACTGGTGGCGACACCGGCCTTGAACAGGTCGGTGTGCGCGATCAGGTTGGCGGTCATCAGGCCACCGTGGCTGTGACCGGTGACACCGATCCGGTTGCGATCGACCACGCCCAGGTCCACAGCCTTGTCCACCGCGGCCTTCGCATCGGCCTCAAGCTGTTCCAGATACGTGTTGTAGGCGGTTTTCGGGTCGCCGACGATCGGGAACGAGGCATTGTCGATGATCGCGTAACCGGCCAGCAGCATCAGCCGGTACGGCGCCAGGCGGGTGAAGGTCTGCTGCGAACCGGACACCTGCCCCGCCTGCGCCGCGTTGGCAAAATCGGCCGGGTACGCGTACAGGATCGCCGGCACGCGCTGGCCTTCCTTGTACCCCGGCGGGGTGTAGAGGGTGAACGACAGGTCCACGCCGTCGGCGCGTTTGTAGGTGACCAGGCGCTTCTTGATCTGGCGCACTTCCGGGGTGGGGTCGACCAGGTGGGTCAGTGCGGCCGGCTTGGACAGGAACTGCGCTTCGCCCGGCTTGGCATCGGCGACGTCCTCGCCCAGCAGGCGCACGAACGCATTCGGCGCATCGGTCACCGACTGGTGCCAGGTGAGGAGGTGGCCCGGGATGGCGCTGAAGCCGATGAACTGCTCGTAGGCATCGGCATCGCTGCGGAAAAGACGCTCCGTTTTCAGGCTGCGGAGGCTGAGCGCATCCAGGAACGGACGGTCGCCCTGCGGCGAAGCGCCCTGCCCGCGCAGGAAGACCGTGTTGCCTTCCTGACGCACCACGTAGGCGCCGTTGGGCAGGCGCTCGTATACGAAATTACCTGGATCCTCGTAGAGCTCATCGCTGGAAAGATCCCACAGCAGGCGACCTTCCTGCTTCGGCTTGTCCACGTTGACGATGCGGGTCTGGCGCCAATGCCGGTTCTCGTCGTTCTCATCAAGGAAAGCAACGTCCGGCTGCGCGGTCCAGGCCAGGCCTTCGAAGCGCTGCGCAGTGCGGGCGATCTCGGTCGGCTTGGCGGTGAACGGGGCCTTGAGCATCAGCACGCGGTCGCGGTGCGGGACGGTGACTTTCCAATCGCCTTTGTCCAAGGCTTCGGCATACACCAGCGTGGCTGGATCGGTGGCGCGCCAATCGAAATCACGTGGACCCTCCGGCACGCCATGCACCGGTACGCGGTCGGCCAGCGGCAGGCTGGCGATCGGCGTGCTGCGGCCGCTGGAAACATCCAGTACCGCCACGTCATTGGCGAAACGCTGGTAGGTGACCGCATGCGAGAACGGTGCCTTGAGCGTCGTGGTGAGCACATGCACGCCATCCGGTGCGGCCCCGACGCTGTCCAGCAGCGCCGGTGTGCCGACGGTGCGCACCGTGTTGGAGGCCGTATCCACCACCGCCAGCTGCGACTGGCCATAATAAGCGAACAGCGCTTCATCGTAGGCACTGGTCAGCGTATCGCGGGCCTCATAGGTGCTGCTCTCACCGGCAGTTCCCAGCGACTCCTGGATGTCCGGGCCGATCGCACCGTCCGCAGACGGTGCCGGGCCCTGCCTGGCAGGAACCAGCTTGACCAGCAGCTGCTGGCTGCCACCGAGCCACTGCACGGTACTGCCGAAGATCGGATTGAGCGCTACGTTGGGAACCTGGCGGACCTGACCGGTGACCGCATCGCCGATCCACAGCTGCACGCTGTCATCGACCACATTCTGGAACGCGAAGCGCTGGCCGTCGGCCGACCACTGCGCCATGCCGGCACACCCGTTGGGCAGCGCCACCTTGGTAGAGCGGCCGCTGAGGGTCTCCACCACGGTGAAGTCACCGACGCACGGTGGAATGCCGTAACCACCCGGGGTGTCGTGGCGGCTGCGGTTCTTCGGCTCCAGGCGCACACCGGCCAGCTTCAGGTACGGCTGGGCAACGCGGGTGATCGAGGGATAGGTCTGCGTGGTGGTCAGCAGCAGGCGCTGGCCGGTCGGGTCGACACTGGGTATCGGCGGTGGCGGCGCCTTGAGCACCTTGAGCAGGCTCTCCGGTGGTGTGGCGTAGCCACTGGCATGGGCGGGCATCGTGCCCAGCGTGGCGAAGGCTGTCACGGTGAACGCCGTGGACCAGAACGTACGAGCAAGCATGCGTGTCCCCTTGGATATGGTGGGAGCCGGCACGGCAGGGTCGTCGGTCGGCACGTCTCGAATCTAACACTGCCGTGCTACCCGAAGATGGGCCAGAAGAAATGGCCGGCGGCCATCGAGACCGGTATCGCGGTGCGGTACCCTTGTCGTTCCATTGCTTCCGGGTGCCGCTGTGCGAACCGTGCACGCCCTCCGTTATGTCACCCCGCTGCGCGAAGGCGGCTCCCTGCCCGCCGTGGTCGAGACCGACGACGACGGCATGGTGGTGCTCAAATTCCGCGGCGCCGGCCAGGGGCCCAAGGCCCTGATCGCCGAACTGATCGCAGGTGAAATCGCCCGGACGCTCGGCCTGCCGATTCCGGAAATCCTGTTCGTCGAACTGGACCGTGAGTTCGCGCGGACCGAGCCGGACCCGGAAATCCAGGATCTGATCCGCGCCAGCGAAGGCCTGAACCTGGGCAGCGATTACCTGCCCGGCGCGATCAACTACGACCCGGCCGCGATGCAGCCCGAAGCGGAACTCGCCTCGAAGATCGTATGGTTCGATGCGTTCACCAGCAACGTCGACCGCACCGCGCGCAATCCGAATCTGATGGTGTGGCATCGCAAGCTGTACCTGATCGACCATGGTGCGGCGATGTACTTCCATCACGATTGGGCCAGCGCTGGCGAGGCGTGCAAGAAGCCGTTCGTGCTGATCCGCGATCATGTGCTGTTGCCGTTCGCCACGCAGATTGCCGAGGTCGATGCCGAGCTTGCGGTGATGCTGCCCGATGCGGAGATCGAGCGCATCGTCGGCCTGGTACCGGACAGCTGGCTGGTGGACGAACCCGTGTTCGACAGCCCGGCGGCCTACCGCCAGGCCTATATCGACTACCTGCAGCACCGCCTTCGCGTTCGCGTGGCCTTTGTCCAGGAGGCCGTCCGTGCCCACACTGCACACGTATGACTATGCGGTGATCCGCGTGGTGCCCCGCGTCGAGCGCGAGGAGTTCATCAACGTCGGCGTCATCGTCTCCTGCCCCGGTGCCAAGCATCTGGAAGCGGCGATCGAGCTGGATCTGGAGCGGGTGCATGCCTTCGCTCCTTCGCTGGATATCGACGGCCTGCAGCCGTGGCTGGACGCCATCGTGGCGATCTGTCGAGGCGACGCGAACGCCGGCCCCATCGCGCAGTTGCCGGCGCGCGCACGCTTCCACTTCCTCACCGCAAAACGCAGTTCGGTGGTGCAGATGTCGAGCACGCACGTGGGGCGCACCGCGGATCCGTCCAGTGTGGTGGAGCATCTGATGCGGAAGATGGTGCGGGTGCCGGGCTAGCTCACACCGGCCAGCGGCACCACGCGAACGGGTAGCCATGCAGACCGCTGGCCAATCCCGCGCGCATGGGAGTGGACAGAATGTAGGTAGCGCAGGCGAGCAGTTGACGCTCGTCCAAGGGCCGCTGATCGTGGTAACCCGGTTGCCAGATTCGCCCCCGGCTCGCAGTGCGTTCATGCAGCGCGCGCGCAGAGCGCGACTTCAACGTTCGGATCACCGTCGACAGCCGGTGTCCGCGCAGACGGAACAGCCAGTGCACGCAATCCGGCATGACCACCCAGGCCAGTGATTCGGTGCGCTTTTCAGCATCGGAGGTGCGTAGCCACCGCACGACTTCCTGCGCATGGGCGGAATGGGCGAGCAGCGCGCATTGACGGGTGGAAAACGAGATGACGACGTAGCAGGCGTGTGGCAACGCACACCGGCCGGGTGTAGCAGCGGAACTGGGCATCCGGCCATCATGACCACGGATATCCACCCGTTTCAGAGGGAGACTTCGCCTGCCCCTGTAAGAGTTATGCGTGGTGCGCTGTAGGCATGCCATCCATCACCGGACAGGAACCGGCTGCTCTGGTGGCGTTGGGCAACGCGAACCGCCGCCCTGCACCTCACCCCTTCGGCAGCGCGTAGGCGATCACGTAATCACCCGCCGGCGTTTCCATGAAGTGGTGGCCGCCGGCCATGATGACCACGTATTGGCGCCCGCCAAACTCATAGATCATCGGGTTGGCCTGGCCGCCCGCGGGAAGCTTGGCGTGCCACAGTTCCTTGCCGGTCTTCAGGTCGATGGCGCGCAGCAGATCATCGGTCGCCGCCGCAATGAAGATCAGTCCGCTGGCGGTGACCACCGAGCCACCGTTGTTGGGCGTGCCGATCTCGATCGGCAGGCCGGAGCGGATGCCGAACGGGCCGTTGCCGCGGGCGCTGCCGAACGGACGGTCCCACAGGGTCCTGCCGGTGCGCAGGTCCACGGCACGAATGCCGCCATAGGGCGGTTCCTTGCACAGCAGCTTGGTGAACGGCAGGCGCCACCCCGCGTTTACATCGATGGCATACGGCGTGCCCACCTGCGGATCCCCCGCGCCTTCCGCGCCGCCCTTGTCCGCTTTGACGTCCTCGCGCGGCAGCCAGCCCAGCTTGTCCGCCTTCTCGCGCGGCACCAGCCGGTTGTAGTTGGGCATGTCGTTGTAATTGGCCACGATCACGCCGCGGCGCGGATCAACAGCGACGCTGCCCCAGTCCGAACCGCCGTTGTAACCGGGATACTCGATGGAATGACGGTCCGCCGTCGGCGGCGTGTAGAAGCCTTCATAGCTGGCCTTGCGGAACTGGATGCGGCAGACCAGCTGATCGATCGGCGTCATGCCCCACATGTCGCGCTCGGTGAGGTCCGGCTTGCGCAGCGTGTGATACAGCGAGAACAGCTGGGTCGGCGACCGCTGTTCCGGCTCGACGCCACCGGTGGGCACCTTGCGTTCCTCGGCCGGGGTCAGCAGTTTGCCGGTGCGGCGGTCGAGGATGTACATGTCGCCCTGCTTGGTGGGCAGCAGCAGCGCCGGGACCTTGCCGGCGGCGGTCGGGTAGTCGATCAGCGTCGCCTGCGAGCCCATGTCGTAATCCCAGACATCCTTGCGCACCGCCTGGAAGTGCCAGGCCGGCTTGCCGGTAGTGACGTCAATGGCGACCAATGAGGTCGCGTACGTGTTTTCGTTCTCGGTGCGCGAACCACTCCAGTAATCGCCGGCCGAGTTGCCCATCGGTAGGTAGACCAGGCCGAGTTCGTCGTCACCGGTCGCGGTGGTCCACATGTTCGGGGTGCCGCGGGTATAGGTCTCACCCGCCGGCGGTGCACCCTTGCGATCGGGGCGGACCATGTCCCATGCCCAGCGCAGCTTGCCGGTGACGGCATCGTAGGCCTGGATCACGCCGGAGGGGGCATCGCGACGCTGGCCATCCAGCACCTGGTGGCCGGTCACGATCACGCCCTGCACGATCGCCGGCGGCGAGGTGATGGAGACATACCCGGCCGGACTGTCGCCCATGCCGACGGTGATGTCGACCTGGCCATTGTTGCCGAAGCCGAGGCACGGCTTGCCGGTCGCGGCATCGACCGCGATCAGGCGGCCATCCAGGGTGCCTTCGATGATGCGGGCAGCGCAGGCCCCACGCGGCACCTGGGTCAGCACCGGCACGCCATTGGGGACGGCAAGATCGGCCGCGACATCGTTCAGCTCGGTGTCCTGGGCGGTAGCGGGTACTTCGTAATAGGAGACCCCACGGCAGGCCGCGGTGTATGGAATGGAGGTGTCCTTGACCCTGGGGTCGTAGCGCCAGCGCTCGGTACCGTCAGCGGCATTGAGCGCCACCAGCTGGTTGCGCGCGGTGCACAGGTACAGACTGTCGCCGACTTTCAGCGGCGTGGTTTCCGCGCCCCAGCGCTTGTCCGGCAGATCACCGGTCCGGAACAGCCAGGCCTGTTCCAGCGTGCCCACATTGTCCGGGGTGATCTGCTGCAGCGGCGAGAACCGCGTGGCCGCGTTGTTGCGGCCATAGGCGGCCCAATCGCCATCCACCGGGCGATCGGCCGGCTGCAGCGGCGCATCGGCGGTCGGGGCCAGGCCGGTGCTGGTCATCGGCTCGGGGAATGCGCCCTCGGCGGTGGTAACGCCGTGCGGCACGAACGCCAAGGTGAAGGCGGCGACGAACACCAGCGCCAGCACGCCGGCGATGCCACGCGAGACCTTGCGCGAGACCGGGCGATCCAGCGTGGGCAACAGCAGCGACAGCACGAAGCCGATGGCCACGATCAGGCCCAGGCGCGGCACCCAGCGCCAGTAATTGCTGCCCGACTCCCACCACGTCCACAACAACGTGCCGACGAACACCAGCGCGAACCACAGTGCGCCGCTATAACGGCCCCGCCACAGCTGTACCCCCGAGACAAGCAGTCCGATACCGGCCAGCACGTAGTACCAGGAACCACCGAGGCTGGCGAGCCAGGCGCCCCCTGCGGTGAACACAACGCCCAGCAACAGAATGACTATGGCCAGCACAGCCACCAGCCAATGGCGGGGGTGGCGGGTCTGCGTCGTGGTGGACATCGGTCTCTCCTGAAGCGCGAAGATCGCCGACGTTGCTGCCGGTCCCGCGGCCCTTATCCCACCGGGGTCGTGAACGTTGCGCGTTCTTTGCAACGAAAAACGCCGGCGTGTGCCGGCGTTCTCCGTGTGACTACCACTGGCAGGCCTTACGCCTCCGGCGGTGCCACCACCGGGCTGGCCTCGACGGCCGCCAGTGTTTCTTCTTCCACACCCTCGTCCAGCGAGGCATCCATGCGTTCCACCGCCTGGAGCTTCTCTTCCTTGGACAGACGGATCAGCGTCACACCCTGGGTGTTGCGGCCGACGCGCGAGATTTCCGAACCACGGGTGCGCACCAGGGTGCCACCATCGGAAATCAGCAGCACTTCGTCGCGCGGCCCCATCAGCACCGCACGCACCAGCTTGCCGTTGCGCTCGGTGGTCTGGATGCCGATCACGCCCTGCGTGCCGCGGCCCTTGCGCGGGTAATCCGGCAACGGGGTGCGCTTGCCGTAGCCGTTCTCGGTCGCGGTCAGGATGTACAGCGCGTTGTCGTCGTCAGCCCCGTTCTCGATCACGGCATCGCCGCTGTCGATCACGGTCTCATCGACCTGGCTCTCGTCCTCGTTCTCGTCTTCACTGCCGCCCGCACTCTCGGCCACGATCAGACTGACCACTTCCTCGCCCTTGGGCATCTTGATGCCGCGCACGCCAGTGGCGGTACGGCCCATCGAGCGGACCTTGTCCTCACCGAAGCGCACGGTCTTGCCGTTGGAGGCGAACAGCAGGATGTCGCGCTCACCGTCGGTCAGGCCAACGCCGACCAGCGCGTCACCCTCATCGAGGTTGATCGCGATCTTGCCGCGCGCCAGACGGAAGGCGAACTCGCTGAGCGGGGTCTTCTTGACGGTACCGTTGCGGGTGGCGAAGAACACGAACTGGCCTTCGGCATACTCACGGACCGGCAGCACGGCCTGCACCCGCTCACCGGTTTCCAGCGGAATCCAGTTGATGATCGGGCGGCCACGGGCGTTGGAACCGGCTTCCGGCAGCTGATGCACCGGCAGCCAGAACACCTTGCCTGCGCTGGTGAAGGTCAGCAGCGTGTCGTGCGTGTTGACCAGCCACAGCTGTTCGATGAAATCCTCTTCCTTGGTCGACGCGGCGCTGCGGCCACGGCCACCGCGGCGCTGGGCCCGGTAGGCACTGACCGGCTGGCGCTTGGCATAGCCGGCGTGCGACAGGGTGACCACCACGTCTTCCGGGGCGATCAGGTCGAGGATGTCCAGGTCTTCTTCGCTGTGGCGGATCTCGGTGCGGCGTTCGTCACCGAACTCGGTGCGCACGTTGATCAGCTCTTCGCGGATGACCTGCAGCAGACGGTCGGGATCTTCCAGGATTTCGATCAACCCGGCGATCACTTCCAGCAGCTGCTTGTACTCGTCGGTCAGGCGGTCCTGCTCCAGCCCGGTCAGGCGGTGCAGGCGCATTTCCAGGATCTGGGTCGCCTGGATCTCGGTCAGCTGGTAGCCACCCTCGAGCAGGCCCACACCCTTGGGCAGATCATCCGGACGCGACGCTTCGGCACCGGCGGCGCCCAGCATCGAGCCGACCAGGCCCGGCTCCCACAGGCGGGCGAGCATGCGTTCGCGCGCTTCGGTGGGGTTCGGCGAGGTCTTGATCAGTTCGATCATCTCGTCGATGTTGGCCAGCGCGACGGTCAGGCCTTCCAGCACGTGCGCACGGGCACGCGCCTTGCGCAGCTCGAACACGGTGCGGCGGGTGACCACTTCGCGGCGGTGGCGCACGAAGGCCTCGAGCATCTGCTTGAGGTTCATCAACTGCGGGCGGCCATCCACCAGCGCCACCATGTTGATGCCGAACACCGACTCCATCTGGGTCTGCTGGTAGAGGTTGTTCAACACCACTTCCGCCGACTCGCCACGCTTGATCTCGATGAAGATGCGCATGCCGTCCTTGTCGGACTCATCGCGCAGTTCACTGATGCCTTCGAGCTTCTTTTCCTTGACCAGCTCGGCGATCTTCTCGATCAACCGGGCCTTGTTCACCTGGTACGGGATCTCGGTGACGATGATCGATTCGCGGCCGTTGTCAGCCACTTCGACCTCGGCCTTGGCGCGGATGCGCACACGGCCACGACCGGTCCGGTACCCGGCAACGATGCCGGCGGTGCCGTTGATGATGCCCGCGGTCGGGAAGTCCGGGCCCGGGATGAACTCCATCAGGCCGTCGACGTCGATCTCGGGATTGTCGATCAGCGCGATGCAGGCGTTGATCGATTCGGTCAGGTTGTGCGGCGGGATATTGGTCGCCATGCCCACCGCGATACCGGCCGAACCATTGACCAGCAGGTTCGGGAACCGGGTCGGCATGACCGTCGGCTCCAGTTCCTTTTCGTCGTAGTTGGGCTGGAAATCGACCGTTTCCTTCTCGATGTCCGCCATCAGCTCATGAGTGAGCCGCGACATGCGGGCTTCGGTGTATCGCATCGCAGCGGCGGAGTCGCCGTCGACCGAACCGAAGTTACCCTGGCCATCGACCAGCATGTAACGCAGCGAGAACGGCTGCGCCAGACGCACCAGCGTGTCGTACACCGACTGATCGCCATGCGGGTGGTACTTACCGATGACGTCACCGACGATACGCGCCGACTTGAAGTAAGGCTTGTTGGCGTGCGCGTTGAGCTCACTCATCGCGAACAGCACGCGGCGATGCACCGGCTTGAGGCCATCGCGCGCATCCGGGAGTGCGCGCCCCACGATCACGCTCATCGCGTAATCGAGGTAACTCTTGCGCATCTCGTCTTCCAGGTTGACCTGGATGATTTCCTTGGCGGTTTCTGCCATTCGGGTTCCGTTGTCTGGTAGCGGTCCAGTCCGTCACGACCGCCCTTTCGGGGCAGTTGCGCCGGAATCTCGATTAACCGTTGGATACTACCACAGCGGGCCATTTTCCGCCCGCTTTTACGGGGGTTTTACCGGCAAGAATCAGGAACTTACGGGAGCGTTGCCGGCCAGCGGGCGGCACGGCCGCAGGTATCCAGCGGGGAGCCCCCTGGGCAAGGGGGCAGCCGCAACGCGCTAGTGCCGCGACTTATCCGAATGCAGCCTGCATATTGGCCGCCGTCGGGTTCAGGATCACCCCGCGCTCGGTCACGATGGCATCGATCAGGCTGCCCGGGGTGACATCGAACACCGGGTTCCAGGCGGCGATGCCCTCGGCCACGGTGCGGGTCCCGCCCACCCCGTACAGCTCGCCGGGATCGCGCTGCTCGATCTCGATCTGGTCGCCATCGGCGGTGTCCATGTCCACGGTGGAGGACGGCGCCACCACCATGAACTTCACGCCGTGATGGCGGGCGGCGATCGCCAGCTGGTAGGTGCCGATCTTGTTGGCGGTATCCCCGTTGGCGCAGATGCGGTCGGCGCCGACGATCACCCACTGCACCGCGCCGGTCTTCATCAGGTGCGAGGCCGCGGAATCGGCGATCAGGGTGGCATCGATGCCATCCTGCTGCAGCTCCCACACGGTCAGGCGCGCGCCCTGCAGCCAGGGCCGGGTCTCGCCGGCGAACACGCGGGCGATGCGGTGCTGGGCCATGCCGGCACGGATCACGCCCAACGCGGTACCGAAGCCGGCGGTGGCCAGCGAGCCGGTGTTGCAATGGGTCAGCACGCCGCTGCCAGCCTCGATCAAGCCAGCGCCCAGCGCGCCCATGTGACGGTTGGCGGCCAGGTCCTCCTCGGCGATCGCCTGGGCCTCGGCGGCCAGCACCTGCTGCCAGTCGGCACCGGCCGGGGCCAGCGCGCGGCGCATGCGGGCCAGCGCCCAGGCCAGATTCACGGCGGTCGGGCGGGACGCATTGAGGCGCTGCAGCGCCGGTTCCAGCTTCAGCAGCGCCTGGGCGCCATCATCGGCCTGCACCTCGTTGGCCGCCAGCACCACGCCCCAGGCGGCCGCAATGCCGATCGCTGGCGCGCCGCGTACGGTCAGCGCGTGGATGGCCTCCGCAACGGCGTCGCTTTCGCGGCACTCCACGTGCTCGACAATGAACGGCAGTTTGCGCTGGTCGAGCAGTTGCAGGCTCTCGCCGGTCCACAGGATCGGGCGGATATGGTCGTAACGGGCGTAATCGATGTCGGTGGATGCGTTCATCGGGCCATTGTAGCGGCGCGCCGATGCGGGCGGAATCGCGTGCTCAGTTGACCGCGAACTCGGCCCGGCAGCCCTTGTCCACCCAGACCCCGCGACTGTCCCAGCCCCAGCTGCTGCCCTGCTCGCAGGGCGTACCCGACAGTTGCTTGTTGAGCGTGACACCGTGGGTGATTCCCGCACCACAGAAGCGGCGCTGACGGGATTTGGATTCGCAGACGAGAATGCGCGGCACGTTGAGGAAGCCGCTGCCATCGGCGGCACCGACCTCGAACTCGCCCTGGCAGCCGCGGGTCACCCAGATCTCGTTGCGCCGATAGCCCCAGCTGTGGCCTTCGCGGCACGGCAATGACGTCAGCTGGCGCAGCAGGCGGACCGGCGCGCCCTGCAGCACGACCGGGCAACTCTGCGGGCGACCACTGGATTCGCAGCGCACGACCCGGCGCGTGCGACGCTCGCCATCGGCGCGGGTGGCGGCAACGGCGCTACGCGCCCGGAACTCGGCGCGGCAGCCCAGCGTGACCCAGATACCGGAACGGTCCGTGCCCCACTCCGAACCCCGCACACAGCTGTTGTCGGACAGCTGTCGGATCAGATCGACGCCGCGTTCGGTGGGGATGTCGCAGTGCACCCACTCCATGTCGCGTGATTCGCAGCGCACCACTTCGCCGGCGTAGCCGCCCGTCTGCGCGAGCGCCGTCTCCGGCAGCAGCGCAGTCCACAGCAATACCGGCCACAGGGGCATGCCCGCGCCTACCAACAGCTTCATCAACACGATCCCCGCCACGCTTGAACGATCACACGATCACCTTCGGACATCCCGTGTGATCAGAGCATCATCATGCAGCCCGTGCAAGACGCGACTGCGTCAAAAGCACCCTCACGCCCGGGCGAAATCGAAGGCCAGCACATCGGCGATCCGGCCGGTGCGGTTCATGGCCATCAACAGACGGTCCACGCCGACCGCGACGCCCGCGCAGTCGGGCAACGCCGGCAGGGCTGCCAGCAGACGTTCATCCAGCGGGGGCAGCACGTCGCCACGCGCGGTGCGTCTGGCATGGTCGCGCTCGAAGCGCGCGCGTTGTTCAGCCGCATCGTTCAGCTCGTGATAGCCGTTGGCCAGCTCCACACTGCCCAGATACAGCTCAAACCGCTCGGCCAGAGGCGGCGTGCCGGGACGGATCCGGGCCAGGGCCGCCTGGGTGGCGGGCCAGTCGTGCACCACCGTCATCGTGTCGTCACGGAAGTGCGGCTGGATGCAGTGGGTCATCAGCAGATCGAGCCAGTCGTCGCGGGTGAGCCCATCGGCCTCGATGCGGACCTCGGCCAGCGGCGCCTGCAGCTGTTCCAGGCTGGCTTCGAACGGGTCCAACCCGACGTGCCGCTGGTAGAGGCCGCGGTAATCGATCACGTCCAACGTGGCCTCGCGCTGGACCAGCTGCAGCGCGGCGCGGAACAGCTCGGCGGTCTCGTCGATCAAGCGGCGGTGATCCCAGCCCACCCGATACCACTCCAGCATGGTGAACTCGGGGTTGTGGCGGCCACCGGCCTCGCCATTACGGAACACGCGGCCGAGTTCGTAACAGTCCCCCACCCCGGCGGCAAGCAGCCGCTTGAGGGGAAACTCCGGCGAGGTGCGTAGCCAGCGTTGCGGCGTGCCTGCATCCACGTGCCCGCTGAAACGGGTGTGGAAGCTGTCGATGTTCGGCTCGGTATTGCCGGCGGCAGAGAGGATCGGCGTTTCAACCTCCAGTACATCGCGCGCGGCGAAGAAGCCGCGGATCAGCGCGTTGAGCGCAGCACGCTGGCGCAGCGCGGCAATCATGCGCGCGCGTCCTTCAGGCGCTGGGCCAAGGGCAGAGTCAGCAGATCGCGGGTGTCATCCACATAGCCGGTGGCCAGGTACAACCGGCGCGCCAGTTCGTTGTGGTGGTTCACTTCCAGCCGCATCCGCTCCACACCCCGTGCATTGGCACGCTGCTCCAGAATCGCCAGCGCCTGCTTGCCGCGCCCGCGGCCGCGCGCGGCATGGGCCAGATAAAGCTCGTCCAGCAGCGCGAAGTGACCGCCCTGCTCCAGGCTGAAGCCCATCGCCAGCGCACCGTAGCCCACCACAGCGCCCGCTTCGTCCAGCCACAACAGCACTTCGCCATTGCGCGGATCTTCCAGCAGTGCGGCCAACGCGTTGCGCACGCGGGTGTCGTCGAAATCGAGTTGGTCTTCGGCGTAGAAATCGCGCATCAGCCCGATCAACAGCGCGGTGTCAGCGACGGTGGCCAGGCGGAAATCGAGGGAAACGGTCTGCATGCGGTCTCTCTTGTTCAATACTTCGCCAGGAAAGCGACCAGCTGGTCTTCGTCCCAGACCGGCACGCCCAGCTCCTGCGCCTTGGTCAACTTGGACCCGGCCTCGGCACCCGCCACCACGAACGAGGTCTTCTTGGACACACTGCCGGCCACCTTGGCACCCAGTGCTTCCAGGCGCGCCTTGGCCTCATCGCGATTCATCTGCGACAACGTCCCGGTCAGCACAGCGGTCTGGCCCTCCAGCGGACCTGTTGCCTGCTCGGCTTGTTCCGGCGCCAGCGCCAGCAGCTTCTGGCGGTAATCCTCGGCCTTGAGCAGCATCGGCCCGTGGCCCTCGCTGTCCAGCCAGTCGGCCAGGCCCATGGCTACCTCATTGGGCAGGCCGGCGGCCACGAAGCGCACCGGCTCGGCATCCAGCACCGAGGCAGCGTCCGGCAGCATGGCGACCAGCTTTTCGGCGCGCAGGCGGGTGATGCCCGGAATCTCCGCTTCGACCAGCAGCTGCGCGAAATCCAGACCCTCGCGCAGCTTGGCGATCGGTGGATGCACATCGCTGATCCGCACCTGGCCGACCTGCAGGAGTGCATCGATCGCCTCCTGGTTGCCGGCCTGCTCGAAGAAGTGGCCGAGCGAGCGCGCGACTTCACCGCCGATGTCCGGCACGCGCTTGAACAGCGGCCACGGCAGGTGGCGGATCAGCTCCAGATCCCCGAACCAGGTGGCCAGGGCCTTGGCGGTGCTCTCGCCCACGTGTTCGATGCCCAGCGCGAACAGCAGGCGTTCCAGCGTCGTGGTGCGGCTGGCGTCGATCGCGGCGATCAGGTTGTCGGCCCACCTGGTCGCGATCTTCTTCGTGTTCCAGGTGAACGTGGCCGGCATCGCCAGTGCCTGCGCGCGCCACGCCTCGTCAGTGCCATCCAGCCTGAGAATGCCACGCAGGTAATCGCCACTGCCTTCCGGCGGCAGGTGCAGCCCGATCTGGCTGGCCAGGGCCTCGGGCGACTCGGCATCCAGCACCAGCTTGAGCTGCAGCAGCTGGTCGCGCTGGAGGCGATACAGATCGGCCACGCCACGCACGATGCCCGCATCGACCAGCGTCTCGATGTACTTGCCGCCCAATCCATCGATATCCATCGCACGACGCGAGGCGAAGTGCGCGATGGCTTCCTTGCGCTGGGCCGGGCAGCTCAGCTCACCCGAGCAGCGCCAGGCCGCCTCACCCTCTTCGCGGACGATCTCCGAACCGCACACCGGGCACTGCGAGGGCATCTGCCACGGGGTAGTGCCGGCGGGGCGACGGTCGGCGATGACGCTGACCACTTCCGGGATCACATCGCCAGCGCGGCGCACGATCACCGTATCGCCCACGCGGACATCCAGACGCGCGATCTGATCGGCGTTGTGCAGCGTCGCGTTGGACACGATCACGCCGGCCACGGCCACCGGTGCCAGGCGCGCCACCGGGGTTGCGGCGCCGGTGCGGCCGATCTGGATCTCGATCGCCTCCACCGTGGTGGTCTGCTCCTGTGCCGGGAACTTGTGTGCGATCGCCCAGCGCGGGGCACGCGCGACGAAGCCCATCTGTTCCTGTCCGGCGCGGTCATCGAGCTTGTAGACCACACCGTCGATATCGAAGGCCAGGCCATCGCGGCGCTCGCCGATATCACGGTAGTAGGCGAGCAGCCCGTCCGCACCTTCGACCACCTGGCACAGGTCGCTGACCGGGAAGCCCCATGTACGCAGCTGGGCGAGCGTGGCCGAGTGCGTGGGCGGCAGTTCACCGCCGTCTACCTGGCCGATGCCATAGGCGTAGAAACTGAGCTTGCGCTTGGCGCTCATCTTCGGATCCAGCTGGCGCAGCGAACCGGCCGCGGCGTTGCGCGGATTGGCCAGCACCTTGCCGTCATGCAGCCGGGCATCGGCGTTGTAGGCCTCGAAATCAGCGCGGGCCATGTAGACCTCGCCGCGTACTTCCAACACCTCAGGCCAGCCTTCGCCGTTGAGCGTCTGCGGGATCACACTGATCTGGCGCAGATTGGCACTGACATCCTCACCGGTGGCGCCATCACCCCGGGTTGCGCCCTGGACGAAGCGGCCATTCTCGTAGCGCAGGCTGATCGCCAAACCGTCGAGTTTGGGTTCGGCTGAAAAATGCAGCGTACTGCGGCGCAGGCGCTCGCCGATGCGGCGCACGAAATCCTGGACTTCCTCATCGCTGAAGGCATTGCCCAGCGACAGCATCGGCACCGCATGGCGGACCTCGGCGAAGCGCGAAGAGGCCTTGCCACCGACCTGCCGGGTGGGCGAGTCGGCCGCGGCCAGTTCCGGGTGCGCCTGTTCGATTGCCTCCAGCTCACGCACCAGCAGGTCGTACTCGACGTCGGGAATCAACTGCTCGTCGCGCTCGTGGTATGCCTTGCCGGCATCCTCGATCTGGCGGCGCAGGACGTCGGCACGTGCGGCGGGGCTGGGGGTCATGCGGAAGGCGATCCTGGTGGGGCATTCAATTTTACCCCTCCCCCCGCTCCTGCGCGCAGTGAAGAACGCTTGCCGCCACTTCGCAGTGGCGCTAGGTTGCGCCGAACCCCTCTTTGCCCGGTGCGCCGTGACCCCTGCCCTTGCCGCTTCCCGTCGCTCGTTTCTGCAACTGGCCGGTACCGGCCTGGCGTTGTCCGGCCTGGGCGTACTGCCCGCATCGGCCGCGCCGTCGCGCGCGCTCCCCGCCAGTGGGGGACCGGTGCTGCTGAACTTCAACGAATGCCCGTATGGGCCATCGCCCGCCGCGCAGGCCGCGGCGCGCGACATCGTCGCCGGCAGCGGGCGGTATCTGTTTGCTCTGGCCGGTGCGCTGCGCGACCTGTTCGCCCAGCAGGAAGGCATCGGCAAGGATCACGTGCGGCTGTATCCGGGCTCCAGCGAGCCACTGAACCGGGCGGCAGTGCTCTGGTCCTCGCCTGGCGCGGGGCTGGTCGTCGCCGATCCCACCTTCGAGGCGCTGGGCGATCTTGCGGCTGCGCGTGGGGCCACCGTGGCCAAGGTGCCGCTGCGCGCCGACGGGGCACATGATGTGCGTGCGATGGCGGCGGCTGCCGCGACGGTCAATGCCGGCCTGATGTACCTGTGCAACCCCAACAATCCCACCGGCTCGATCACCCCGGCCGCCGACCTCGCCTGGCTGCTGGCCAACAAGCCTGCGCAGACCCGGGTGCTGGTCGATGAGGCCTACCTCCAGTACAGCGAACAACGCTCGGTGATCGCCCAGGTGATGCAGCGCGATGACGTGATCGTGCTGCGCACCTTCTCCAAGCTCTATGGCATGGCCGGCCTGCGCCTCGGTGTGGCCGCTGCGCATCCGGATCGGCTGAAGGAACTGGCCAGCCTCGGCGACAACCCGCTGCCGGTCACCGCGGTGGCCGCCGGCCTGGCAAGCCTGCGCGACCCCGGGTTGATTGCACAGCGCAAGGCAGAGAATGCCCTGGCCCGGCAGGAGACCATCGCCTGGCTGGGCAAGCGTGGATTTACCTGCGTGCCTTCCGAAGCGAACTGTTTCGTGATCGATGTGCAGCGTGACGGCGCAGCGTTTTCCGCGGCAATGGCCGAGCGCGGCGTGGTCATCGGCCGCAGCTGGCCGATCTGGCCGCAGCGGGTGCGCGTGACCGTCGGGACCGCCGCCGAGATGGCGCACTTCCGTGAGGCGTTCGAGGCGGTGGTCAGCCGCACCGGGTAGAGCCGACCGTTGGTCGGCTCTACTTGATCACCAACGCGGTGCTTTGGTGAGCGGCGGGGCCTGATGCTGGCGGTCGTAGGCACGCAGCTCATCGCGGATGTGCGCGATGCGCTGGCGCCCCAGGGCGTTGCGGCTGTCATCGAGCACCACGCCATCGAGCAGTTCGCCCATGCGCTGCACGGTCGGCAGCATCTTTTCCCAGGCGTCCAGCGCGGTCAGCGGCGCCGGCAAGGTCAGGAAGAAGGCGATCGCCGGCGTTTCCATCTCGCGGATGTTGGCCATGTCGAAACTGCCCGGCTTCATGATGCTGGCCATCGAGAAGATCGGGCCGCGCTCAGGATGGCCTTCGACCAGACGGTGGAAGACATTCATGTGGCCGAATACCAGGCCGGTCTTTTCCGCAGCAACGACGATGTCTTCGCCGCGCAGCTGCTCACCGGCACGAGCGGCCACGAACAGCGAGACGATCTTGTCGAAATCCTGGGTGGTGCGCTTGCCAAGGTCACTGGCCGGACCGGCATCCACCTCGGGCAGGCCGAGCTCGGGCTGGGTGACGCCGTCTTCGCCCACAACGGGTGCAGCGCCATCGGCCGGGGTCTCGCCCTCGCCCAGTACGGGCTCGCGGCGCTGGCCGTTGGTGCCTTCAGCACCCTCGACACGGCGGCCCTGCACTTTCTTTTTCGGACGGCCAAACAGGAAGATCGCAGCGATCAACAGCAGGCCGGCGGCCAGGATGCCGATGCGGAGCAGTGCCATGTCGGACATTCGGGAGGTTCTCCGGCTAAATCATTCAGGTACTTAAGGATGGCACGTCACGCCGCGCCCGCCAATCGTGCGGCTTCCTCCAGGTCGACACTGACCAGTCGGCTGACGCCCGGTTCGCGCATGGTCACGCCGGAAAGCTGGTGCGCAGCCTCCATCGTGGCCTTGTTGTGGCTCACAAACAGGAACTGAACCTTCTCGCTCATTTCCTTGACCATGTTGGCCAGGCGGCCGACGTTGGCTTCGTCCAGCGGCGCGTCCACCTCGTCCAGCAGGCAGAACGGCGCCGGGTTGAGCTGGAAGATCGCAAACACCAGCGCCACCGCGGTCATCGCCTTCTCGCCACCGGACAGCAGTGAGATGCTCGACACCCGCTTGCCCGGCGGCCGCGCCATGATCGCAACACCGGTGTCGAGCAGGTCTTCACCCGTCAGTTCCAGGTACGCATGGCCACCACCGAACAGGCGCGGGTACAACTGCTGCACGCCAGCGTTGACGCGGTCGAAGGTGTCCTTGAAGCGGCCGCGGGTCTCGCGGTCGATCTTGCGGATCGCGTCTTCCAGGGTTTCCAGCGCGGTAGTGAGGTCGGTGTTCTGCGCATCCAGGTACTCCGAACGCTGCGAGGCCTCGCCATATTCCTGGATGGCGGCGAGGTTCACCGGCTCCAGGCGGCGCATGCGGCCGTCGATCTGATGGACCGTCTGCTCCCAGTCGGTGATGCGCGCATCCTCGGGCAGGCCGTTGATCACGTCCTGCAGCACGAAGCCGGCCTTCTCCACCGAGGCCGACAGCTGGTCGGCGCTGAGCACCAGCGCCTGCTGGTCGAGCTTGCGCTGGGAAATCCGCTCGCGCTGCGCAAGCGCCTGTTCGTCGCGCTGATGGCGGGTCTGTTCGAAGGTGCGCAGCTCGGCATCGATGCCATCCAGCAGCGTGCGCGCCTCGCCCAGCACCCGGTCGGCGCGGACGCGCTCGCCGAGCGCGTTCTGGTGTTCGGCCTCCAGCGTCTTGACCGGTGAATCGCCCTCATCGAGCTGCGAGTGCAGTTCGCCCAGGCGCGTATCCAGCTGCCCGCGCTGCGTGCTCATGCGTTCCAGCGCCTGGCTAAGCGACGCAATCTGCGCGCGTTGCGATTCCAGGGTCAGCGCGAGCGAGTGCGCCGCTTCACGTACGTTGCGGGCCTGATCGCGAGCCTGATCACGGGCATCGGTGAACTGGCGGCGCTCGCCTTCCAGCGCGGCGCGGACGGATTCCAGATCGCCCATGCTGGTGACCGCATCGTCCAGCCGCGAGCGTGCCTCGCGCACCTGCTCACGGCCGGCATCCAGCGTTTCCAGCAGCTGCACCAGTTCGCCTTCGATGCGATCAATGCGGGTGCGCGCGGCCTCCACCTTGCCCTGCTGGCTCTGCAGCTGGCCGCCGAGTTCGGACACGCTGCGATGGGCCAGGTACAGCTGGCGCTGCGCATCTTCGCGCTGCTGCTCACCGGCCAGCAACTGGTCACGGAAGCCGGCCAACTGTTCTTCCAGTGCGGCTTCGCGGTCCTGAAGCGTGTCGATCTGCTCGCGCAGGGTGACGATCTCGCGCTCGCGCAGCAGTGCGCCCTGCTTGGCCGCGCCGGAGCGCGACACGCGCACCCAGCCCTCGCCCAAGCGCTCGCCACCGCGGGTAATGACCGAGTCGCCCTCACCCAGGGTCGCCTGCAGTGCACGCGCGGCCTCGAGATCCTCGGCGGCATGCAGGCGCGCCAGCAGGCGACGGATCGCCGTCGGGCCCTGCACTTTCGCGGCCAACGAGGTCGGCGCGACGGTCAGCGCGTCCTGTTCGGCCGAGACCAGCGCGATGCGGCCCTCCCCGAGTTCGCCCAGTGCATCCACCAGCGATTCCGGTGCATCGACCAGCACACCTTCGATCAGCTGACCGAGCGCGCTTTCCACGGCGTTTTCCCAGCCACTCTCCACGGTCAGCCGCTCACCGACGCGCGCGCCGGAATCCAGCCCCCGCGCCTTCAGCCACGCCACCGCTGCGCCCTGCTCCTGGCCCAGCGCTGCCTGCTGCAGGGTTTCCAAGGAGGACAACCGGCCGCGTGCGGCCTGGGCCTGCTTGCGGATCTCGGCCAGCTCGGTCTGACCGGTACGCTGGCGATCCTGCAGCCCGGCCACGACAAGTTTGCGTTCTTCGACCTGCTCGTTGAGCGTGTCCAGCGAGGCCTTCTGGGTCTCGTGCTGGATGTGCAGCTCCTCGAACACCTCGGCCAATGCGTCCAGATCCAGCCCGGCGCGCTCGGCCTGCAGCGACTCGCGGCGGCGGTCGGCTTCCAGCACCTGGCGGTCCAGATAGTCCACGCGGGTGCGTTCAACTTCACCGGCACGCGAGGCTTCCGAGGTATGGCGGGTATGGGCTTCCCAGCGCTGCTGCCAATCGGCCAGACGGGCCTCGGCGTCGCGCAGGGCTTCCTGTTTGATTTCGTTTTCTTCCTGCAGCTGCTCCAGGCGCGGCTCGGCGTCATCGACCGCTTCGCGCAGCACCATCAGCTTGGCCTCATCGCCACTGATGTGCTGGCCCAGATCGGCCAGCGCCTGCTGGGCTTCGTCGCGCGCCTTGTTCAGTCGCTGCGACATTTCGCGCTGATGCTGGATCTGCTGTTCCAGGCGGGCCAGCGTGCTGCCAACCTGGTACACCTCGGCCTGCGCGGTGTTGAGCGCATCGGAGGCTTCTTCGCGGCGCAGCCGGCTGGTTTCAATGCGCGCTTCGGCGTCACGCTGTTCAGCGATCAACTGCTGCAGGCGCGTTTCCTCGCGCGACAGCGCTTCGCGCAGTCCGCCCAGGCGCCCATCCAGGCCGCGATACTCCAGTGCCTTCCACTCGGCATCCTTGATCTTGCGTTCTTCCTGCAACGCCTGGTATTGCTCGGCCTGGCGCGCCTGGCGCTTGAGGTGTTCGAGCTGCTTGCCGATTTCCTCGCGCAGGTCGCCGAGGCGATCCAGGTTTTCGCGGGTATGGCGGATGCGGGTTTCGGTTTCCTTGCGGCGCTCCTTGTACTTGGAGATGCCGGCGGCCTCTTCCAGATACACGCGCAGATCTTCAGGCCGGGCCTCGATGATCTTGCTGATCATGCCCTGCTCGATGATCGAGTAGCTGCGCGGCCCCAGGCCGGTGCCGAGGAACAGATCGGTGATGTCGCGCCGGCGGCATTTGGTGCCGTTGAGGTAGTAGTTGCTGCTGCCGTCGCGGCTGACTGTACGCTTGACCGAGATCTCGTTGAACGAGGCGTACTCACCGGTGATGGTGTGGTCGGTATTGTCGAAGATCAGTTCGACGGTGGCCTGCGAGACGGGCTTACGGGCGGAGGAGCCGGAGAAGATGACGTCGGTGAGCGAGTCGCCGCGCAGGCGGCTGGCGGAGCTTTCGCCCATGACCCAGCGCACGGCGTCGATGATGTTGGATTTGCCACAGCCATTGGGCCCCACCACGCCGGTCATGTTGGTCGGCAGGTGCAGCGTGGTCGGATCGACGAAGGATTTGAATCCGGACAGTTTGATCGTGGACAGACGCATGGCGTGATGGTTTTCCGGGCGAAGGTCTGAAGCGACCCCCACCATGGTGGATTACGGAGCGGATTTACCCTTCAAGCCATTGATGTTGCAGGGTTTCAATGGCCCCGGGGGCGACGCGATAGCCTGAGTATAACGGGGCGGGTGTTCAGCGGGCTGCGGGGGCTGGTGTTGGCCGTGGCCGTAGCCAGAGCCAGAGCAGAAGCGGCATTTCAGGTTGGTGCGTGGCGGGACGGCGTGGGTGGGGTCGCGGGACCCGCCGTGAACCCGTCCATGGGGGCTCGAAATGCGCCATCCATGGCGCCTTACGGTCCCGCCACCCCACCCACGCCATCCCGTAGACACATGGCTGGCGTGCGGGATAAGAGCCGAGGCATGGCGGCCGTGGCTTGGCTTGACTTCGCTTGGCTTGACTTCGCTTGGCCTGACTTGGCCCGACCTGACATGACACGACCTGTTCGCCATCGTCGGCGCGTCGACACCGGGGTAAAGCCACGCCATACGCCGCTGGGGCGGTACGAAAAGCAAGAGCATCCACGCATGGCGTGGATCTACCTGGGCCTGGACCCGGAGCATGCCGGCTTGGGTACCGCCCGCCCCAGCCGGCGGACGCCAGCTCTTCCAACCGCCCGGACCGGACATTTGACTGGAGGGTGCCGGGTAGCCTGGGCCGGGACCGTAATGCGCCATGGATGGCGCATTTCGAGCCCCCATGGACGGGTTTACGGCGGGTCCCGGCCCAGGCTACCCGGCGCCCTCCCGCCGCTGCCATCAAGGCGCCCAGCTGTTGCTGTTGCTGTTGCTGTTGCCGTGGCCGTTGCAGTCGCTAAAAACAAAAACGGGCACCCTCGCGGGCGCCCGTTTCAGTGACTCCCGCCTTTCGGCAGGGATCAGGCCTTTTCGGCTTCCACAACCACCTTGACGGTGGTTTCCACGTCGGCGTGCAGGTGAACAGTCACCTCGTACTCGCCCACGTTGCGGAATGCGCCTTCGCCCAGGATCACTTCGCTCTTTTCCAGCGGCAGGCCGGCAGCGGTGAAGGCTTCGGCGATATCGCGCGGGCCAACCGAACCGTACAGCTTGCCTTCGGTCGAAGCGTTCGCAGCGATCGTGACGCTCTTGCCTTCCAGCTTCGCCTTGCGGGCTTCGGCGTCAGCGTGGATCGACTGGGCCTTGGCTTCGTAATCAGCGCGCTTGGCTTCGAACTCAGCCACGTTGGTCGCGGTGGCCGGAACGGCCTTGCCGGTCGGGACGAGGAAGTTGCGGCCGTAGCCCGGCTTCACGTCGACCAGATCGCCCAGACCGCCGAGGTTGGTGACCTTCTGAAGAAGAATCAGCTTCATGGTGTAGCTCCAAATATGTATTCGTTAGCGAGGCTCAGGCCCCGCAGCGGATGGCTGTCCGAATATCCGAACGGCGAATCCATAAGACCGCCCGACGCTTTACAGCGCGGGCGGCCGGATCCGCGAAAGCGGCGACTCGAAGTCGCCAGCCTTCATCAGACGTCGTGGTTGTCGGTGTACGGAATCAGGGCCAGGAAACGGGCGCGCTTGACGGCCGTTGCCAGCTGGCGCTGGTACTTCGACTTGGTACCGGTCACGCGGCTCGGCACGATCTTGCCGTTCTCGGTGAGGTACTGGCGCAGGGTGTTGAGATCCTTGTAATCGATCTCCTTGACACCTTCGGCCGTGAACTTGCAGAACTTGCGACGACGGAAGAACTTGGACATGTCAGTGCTCCTTAAGCGGCCGAAGCGGCGTCATCGCCGGCATCGGTGTCAGCGGCGGCGGGGGTGGTTTCACCTTCTTCGTCATCACGACGACGACGCTCGCCACGCTCGGGCTTGTCACCCTTCTCGTCCTTGCTCTTCATGATCAGCGACTGCTCGGTGTCAGCTTCGTCACGCTTGATGACGAGGTTGCGCAGCACGGCGTCGTTGAAGCGGAAGCTCTCCACCAGCTCGCTCAGCACGGCCTGGTCGCACTCGATGTTGAGCATGAC
The DNA here is from genome assembly GCF_026130205.1 of Stenotrophomonas sp. SRS1. NCBI lineage: Bacteria > Pseudomonadati > Pseudomonadota > Gammaproteobacteria > Lysobacterales > Lysobacteraceae > Stenotrophomonas > Stenotrophomonas sp. SRS1. The sequence continues at coordinate 950,766 of NZ_JAINFD010000001.1, forward strand.
GTAGTGGGCCTTCACCAGGTTCTGGATCGGGTAAGCCAGCTGACGACGGCCCCAATCTTCCAGACGGTGGATGGTGCCGTTGCCGTTCTCGACCAGCGCCTTGTAGCGCTCGATCATGGCCGGGACCTGTTCGCTCTGGTCCGGATGGACCAGGAACACGACTTCGTAATGACGACTCATGTGTTTTTACCTTTCGGATGTGGCCCTTTGAGGGCCGGACAGCCCCCCGCAGGTGAACGCGGTGGGGCAAGGGTCCTGCCCGGAATCAGGCAGGAAGCCGCGCATTGTGGCAGCAGAAGGGGTTTCAGGCAAGCCGGGCGGGCTGAACAGGCCCGGCGCGCGGGCGATCAGGCCTTGTCGGCCTCGGTCGTGAAGCTCTCGCCGCAGCCGCATTCGGCGGTCGCGTTCGGGTTCCTGAACGTGAAGGTTTCACTCAGCCCGTGCTTGCCGAAGTCGATTTCGGTCCCGTCGACCAGGTCCAGACTGGTGGCATCCACATAGATACGGACCCCGTCCTGCTCGAACACGGTGTCGCCTTCGCGCTCATCGCGGGCCAGATCGGTGATGTGCCCCCAGCCGGAACAGCCGGTGCGGGTCACGCCGAAACGCAGGCCCAGCGCGCCGGGGGTCTGCTCGACAAACTTCTGCACACGGGCAAAGGCAACAGGGGTAAGGCTTACGGCCATGACAGGCAACTCCAGCGGATCGTGATCATTATAGAGGGTATGGCGCGGCCCGGCCTCGGCGGCCGCAGCTGCGGTTCACGCGGCGCGCAGCCCCCGGGGGACGCGAGAAATGCCTCGCAAGCCGAACACCGCACCCGTTAAACTCCGTGTTCAGAGATCGAGTCGATCAATAGAGGATTCAAGTCATGACGGTGGTCAGCGTTGAACATGCGCTTGCCGGGAAGATCCCGGAAGGCGGCGAGGCAACAGTACGCGGATGGGTCCGCACGGTGCGCGGCTCTGCGGCGCTTGCCTTCGTCAATGTCACCGATGGCTCCTGCTTCGCCCCCATCCAGGTGGTGGCCAATGACACCCTGGCCAATTTCGACGACATCAAGAGCCTGACCCCGGGCTGCTCGGTGATCGCCCGCGGCACCCTGGTCAAATCCCAGGGCAAGGGCCAGTCCTTCGAGATCCAGGCCAGCGACATCGAGATCGTCGGCCTGGTCGAAGACCCGCTGACCTACCCGATCCAGCCCAAGCCGATGAGCCCGGAGTTCCTGCGGGAAGTGGCGCACCTGCGCCCGCGCACGAACCTGTTCGGTGCGGTCACCCGCATCCGCAACTGCCTGGCCCAGGCCGTACACCGCTTCTTCCACCAGAACGGCTTCAACTGGATCAGTACCCCGATCGTGACCACGTCCGATGCCGAAGGTGCCGGCCAGATGTTCCGGGTCTCGACCCTGGACATGGCCAACCTGCCGCGCAACGAAAAGGGCGAGGTGGATTTCAGCCGCGATTTCTTCGGCAAGGAAACCTTCCTGACCGTGTCCGGCCAGCTGAACGTCGAGGCCTACTGCCTGGCGCTGAGCAAGGTCTACACCTTCGGCCCGACCTTCCGTGCCGAGAACTCCAACACCACCCGCCATCTGGCGGAGTTCTGGATGATCGAGCCGGAAATCGCCTTCGCCGATCTGGCCGAAGACGCGCGCCTGGCCGAGCAGTTCCTGAAGTACCTGTTCCGCGCGGTGCTCGATGAGCGTGGCGATGACCTGGCCTTCCTGGCCGAGCGCGTGGACAAGAACGCGATCACCAAGCTGGAAGACTTCATCAACGCCCCGTTCGAGCAGATCGACTACACCGAAGCGGTGAAGCTGCTGCAGAACTCGGGCAAGAAGTTCGACTTCCCGGTCGAATGGGGCCTGGACCTGCAGACCGAGCACGAGCGCTGGCTGACCGAAGAACACATCGGTCGCCCGGTGGTGGTGACCAACTACCCCGAGCACATCAAGGCGTTCTACATGCGCCTGAACGACGACGGCAAGACCGTCGCGGCGATGGACGTGCTGGCCCCGGGCATCGGCGAGATCATCGGCGGCAGCCAGCGTGAAGAGCGCCTGGATGTGCTGGATGCGCGCATGGCGCAGTTCGGCCTGGATCCGGCGCATTACGGCTGGTACCGCGATTTCCGCCGCTACGGTTCGGTGCCGCACGCCGGCTTCGGCCTGGGCTTCGAGCGCCTGGTGGTTTACGTGTGCGGGCTGAGCAACATCCGCGACGCGATCCCCTACCCGCGCGCACCGGGCAGCGCCGAATTCTGATCGACCTACGGAGGCACTGAACCATGACCCTGTTCTTCGCGCTGTGTTTCGTCGGCGTGGCGATCGCCGGGTTCAGTGCCTTCGTGATCTTCTGGCCGCTGACCCTGGTCCACATCCGCGACCGCCACCCGGCGCTGGCGGATCGTTTCGGCACGGGCGCGTTCCTGCGCCCGGATGCGCTGCGCTGGCTGCTCGGCCGCGACTATCGCCAGAGCACCGACCGCTCGCTGACCGGCCTGGCCGCGCCGGCCTGGCTTTCCCTGCTTACGCTGCTTGCTGGACTGGGCATGGCTGCCCTGCTCTGGCTGCTTTCGATGGTAATCACATGAACGACGACACTTCCCACCACGACGAGTGGTTCCTGGCCAGCCTCGGCAACACGCTGATCTGGGCCCGCCTGCGCGTGCGCCCGGCCGGCACCGCCGAGGTGCTGGACAGCGACGGCAACACGCTGAGCTATGACAGCGAAGACACCGCACGCTCGCAGCTGTTCGACGCCGAGTTCGTCGCCTACGACGGTCTTGATGAAGAAGACGCCCTGGTGCGCGGCTTCTCGCTGCATGAAGTGCAGCCGCCACAGGCCGACAGCGATGACGCACTGCACGGCCGCATGATCCAGAGCCTGGGCGCCCGCGCGTAACCGACGATGTTCATCCCGTCCGCCTTCGTCGAGACCGACCTGATCTGGCTGGACCGGCTGCTGGCGCGCGATGCGTTCGTCACCTTGGTCACGACCGGGGTCGACGGCCTGCCGCAGGCCACGCGGATGCCGGTGCTGTACCGGCGCGATGCCGACGGCATCCTGATCGAAGGCCACTGGGCCAAGCCCAACCCGCAGGCGGGCCACGCCGGCCCCGCGTTGGTGCTGGTGCACGGCCCGCATGCGTATGTATCGCCAGGCTGGTATCCGGACAATGCCGTCAGGAACGGCGTTGGACAGCCGAAGGCTGGCCCGCAGGGTGAGCCCCAGGGACGGGGTGAACACAAGGCTGCGCAGGCGCGTGTGCCGACCTGGAACTACGCCGCCGCGGAACTGCGCGGCGTGCTGGAGCCGGTGACCGACGATGATGCGCTGATCGCGATGCTGGACGGCCTGAGCGCGCACTATGAAGCGCAGGTCGGCGGCGACTGGGACCTGCTGCCGATCGAGCCGCGCCAACAGCGCATGCTCGCCGGCATCGTCGGTTTCCGCTTCCGCCCGGCGCAGGTGCAGATCAAGCTCAAGCTCAGCCAGAACCACCCCGAGGCCAACCAGTCCAGCGTGATCGACGCGCTGTCGGCACTGGACGCCCCGGCATCACGCGAGCTGGCGCAGTGGATGCGCTGGCGCCGCGAGGGCGGCACTGCCGCCGACTGACCCTCCCCGCTCCTGCGACGACGCGGCCACCCTGGCCGCGCCTTGCCCCCACCCGACGTCAGGGACCCCGCACGATGAAAGACATCCACAAGCTGCTGCAGAACAACCGCGAATGGGCGGACCGGATCGAGAAAGAAGACCCGGAGTTCTTCCACCAGCTGGCCAAGCAGCAGCACCCGGAATACCTGTGGATCGGCTGTTCCGATTCGCGCGTGCCGGCCAACCAGATCATCGGCATGGCACCGGGCGAAGTCTTCGTGCACCGCAACGTGGCCAACGTCGTGGTGCATACCGATCTGAACTGCCTGAGCGTGATCCAGTACGCCGTGGATCAGCTGAAGGTCAAGCACATCCTGATCGTGGGCCATTACGGCTGCGGCGGTGTGCACGCCAGCTTGAACAACACGCGCGTGGGCCTGGCCGACAACTGGCTGCGCCATGTCGGCGATGTGGCGCAGAAGCACTCGGCGATCATGGAGGCGATCGAGGATCCGGCGCTGAAGCATGCGCGCCTGTGCGAGCTGAACGTGATCGAGCAGGTGGTCAACGCGTGCCGTTCTACGATCGTGCAGGACGCCTGGGCACGCGGCCAGAAGCTGATGGTGCACGGCTGGGTATACAGCCTGAAGGACGGCCGGGTGCGCGAGATGGGCATCGATGTCGGCGCACCGGAAGAGCTGCAGGCGGCCTACGAAAAGGCCCTGTCCTACGTGCCGCGCCACGGTCGGCGCGACTGACTCTTCCTTTTACGGGAATCGCCCATGCTTGCCTCACCCATCAACCTGCTCGGCTGGATCGACGAAAACCGGCATCTGTTGAAGCCGCCGGTCGGCAACAAGATGATCGAGGACGGCGATTTCATCGTGATGGTGGTCGGCGGCCCGAACAGCCGCACGGATTTCCATTACGACGAGGGCCCGGAGTGGTTCTATCAGCTTGAAGGGGAGATGACGCTGAAGGTGCAGGAGGATGGCGCGGTGCGCGACATTCCGATCCGCGCTGGCGAGATCTTCCTGTTGCCGGGCGGTGTGCCGCATTCGCCGCGCCGCCCGCCGGGCGGTGTGGGCCTGGTGGTGGAGCGCAAGCGGCTGGCGCATGAGCGCGATGGGTTGATGTGGTTCTGCGAGCGGTGCAATCACAAGTTGTACGAGGAGTTTTTTGCGCTGGAGAACATCGAGACGGATCTGCCGAAGGTGTTCGATCGCTATCACTCTTCGCTGGAGTTGCGCACGTGCGATGCGTGCGGACATGTGGATCCGCTGCCTGCGAAGGTCGCTGTTGAGGGGTGATGGTTCGCCAGCTTTAGAGCATCGAAGCTTGAGAGCTTGAAAGTCAGCCGTTGAATGGACTGGGAGTGGGCCGATGGGGGCGGGTTTCCTGGACCCGCCGCAAGTACGTCCATGTAGGCTCGTAGTGCGGCATCCATGCCGCACACGGTCCCGGAAACCCACCCCCACCGACCCATCCACACTTCGTCGGTGCGCATGGAAAAGAGCAGAGCTAGAGCCAGCGCCCCTGCTTCTGTTGCTTCTGCTGCTTCGGATTCTGCTCGCGCCCGTTCCAGCGCCAGTGCCAGTGCGGCTATCGCTGCCGTGACTGCTTCTGCTGATACTGCGCCGCAGCCGCACAGGCAAGATCAGACTACGCTGGTCCCAGCGCCGCCAACCTCGGCGTAGGCATGAATGACTGTGTCTGCGACTGCGTTTGAGTCTGGACCGGCTCCGAAGGTTGAAGCGTAAACCTCCCAGTTGACTGAGCAAGCGACGCCGTCGTGTTTGATCACGACAGGCAATACCAAGCTGCGGCGAGTGAGCGCATTGTTCACCGTTGTTGGCACACCGATCCTCAGCCCTCAAGCCGCACCAAAGAACAGTCCAAAGCGCAGGCGCCTGCCCTTTTTCCGTATGCACCGGCCAATTGTCAGCGGGTCGGGGTGGGTGGGTCTGCAGGACCGTGTGCGGCATGGATGCCGCACTACGAGCCTACATGGACGTACTTGCGGCGGGTCCAGCAGACCCACCCACACCGGCCCGTACACTGGAACGTCACTCCGTACGCTTTGGCTTTGGCTTTGGCTTTGGCGTTGGGTCCGCCTTCCACCTTAAGCGCCAGCTGCCAACCACCAGCCCACGCCAAATCAGCACCGCAAGCCAGATTCAGCCCACACCCCCACCACCCGGATAAACTGTCGGCTCACTGACACCGCCGGTTGCACCATGTCCGAACTCCTCAGCCGCACCCATGCCGTTGCCCTGGACGCCGCCGACCCGCTGCGCGCCCTGCGCAACGAATTCGTCTTCCCCCAGCACAACCACCGCGACCAGACCTACTTCGTCGGCAACTCGCTGGGTCTGCAGCCGCGCGGCGCACGTGCCGCCGTCCAGGAAGTCATGGATAAATGGGCCTCGCTGGCGGTAGAAGGTCACTTCACCGGCGACACCCAGTGGCTGCACTACCACCGCCTGGTCAGCGAACAGCTCGCCCGCGTGGTGGGCGCCCTGCCCAGCGAAGTCGTGGCGATGAACACCCTCAGCGTCAACCTGCACCTGATGATGGTCAGCTTTTACCGGCCCACCGCCGAACGCCCCGTCATCCTCATGGAGGCCGGCGCCTTCCCGACGGATCGGCATGCAGTGGAATCGCAGATCCGCTTCCATGGCTTCAACCCCGATACCGATCTGATCGAAGTGCAGCCCGACGAACCCAACGGCACGATCTCGCTGCAGGCGATCGAACGCGCGATCACCGAACATGGCCCGCGCCTGGCGCTGGTGCTGTGGCCCGGCGTGCAGTACCGCAGTGGCCAGGTGTTCGATCTGGACGCCATCACCCGCATGGCGCGCCTGCAGGGCGCCCGCGTCGGTTTCGATCTGGCGCATTCGGTGGGTAATGTGCCGTTGCAGCTGCACGACATCGCGCCGGATTTCGCCGTGTGGTGCCATTACAAGTACCTCAACGCCGGCCCGGGCGCCGTGGCCGGCTGCTTCGTGCACGAGCGCCATCACCGCGATGCCACGCTGCCGCGCTTCGCCGGCTGGTGGGGCCATGAAGAAGCCACCCGCTTCAAGATGGCGCCGCAGTTCGTGCCTGCGGTCGGTGCCGAGGGCTGGCAGCTCAGCAATCCGCCAGTGCTGGGCCTTGCCCCGCTGCGCGCTGCCCTGGATGTCGTCGACAAGGCCGGTGGCATCGACGCGCTACGGACCAAGTCGCTGCGCCTGACCGGCATGCTGGATGCGCTGGTGCGTGCGCGCCTGTCCGGCGTGCTGGAAGTACTGACGCCTTCGGAGCCGGATCGCCGCGGCTGCCAGCTCTCGCTGCGCGTGGCCGGTGGCCGCGAGCGCGGCCGCAGCCTGTTCGAGTACCTGCAGACCGTGGGCGTGCTCGGCGACTGGCGCGAGCCCGACGTGATCCGCATCTCGCCGACACCGCTGTACAACCGCTATCTCGACCTGCACCACTTCGTCGAGGAAGTGGAAGCCTGGGCCGGTCTTTGACCCAACCGCCCTCCCCACCCCCACGGACATCGCCTTGATCGCTACCCCCTCCCGCTCGCTGAGCATCATCGGCGCTGGCCTGGCCGGTTCCTTGCTGGCCATCCTGCTGTCCCGCCAGGGCTGGCAGATCACCTTGTATGAGCGCCGCGGCGATCCGCGCGTGAGCGATTACGAGTCCGGTCGCTCGATCAATCTGGCACTCGCTGAACGTGGCCGGCACGCGCTGCGCCAGGCCGGGGTCGAAGACGCGGTCATGGCCAAGGCGGTGATGATGCGTGGGCGCATGATCCACCCGCGCGACGGCGCGCCGCAGCTGCAACGCTATGGGCGCGACGACAGCGAAGTGATCTGGTCGATCCACCGCAAGGACCTCAACACCACCCTTCTGCAGCTGGCCGAGGATGCCGGTGCCACCGTGCACTTCCACCGCCGCCTGCACACGGTGGATTTCGATGCCGGCTACGCGCGCTTCATCGATGACCGCGACGACCAGCCGCACGACATCCGCTTCGACACTCTGATCGGTGCCGATGGTGCCGGCTCGGCACTGCGCGCGGCGATGAACCGGAAGCAGCCGCTGGACGAGCGCATCGACTTCCTGGATCACTCCTACAAGGAGCTGGAAATCCCGCCGACCGACGATGGTGGGTTCCGGATCGAGGCCAATGCGCTGCATATCTGGCCGCGCGGGCACTACATGTGCATCGCATTGCCGAACGACGAAGGTACGTTCACGGTCACGCTGTTCCTGCCCAACGAGGGCGATCCGAGCTTTGCCACCACCAACAGCGGGGCCGAGGCCGAGGCGCTGTTCGCGCGCGACTTCCCCGATGCGCTGCCGCTGATCCCGAACCTGCGCCGCGACTGGGAGCAGCATCCGCCGGGCCTGCTGGGCACGCTGCACCTCAAACACTGGCACATGAAGGGCCGCGCGGTACTGATCGGCGATGCCGCCCACGCGATGGTCCCGTTCCACGGCCAAGGCATGAACTGCGCCTTCGAAGACTGCATCGCCCTGGCCGGGCATCTGCTGGAGCAGGATTCGCTGGGCAAGGCCTTCGCTGCATTCGAAGTGGACCGCAAGCCGAACGCCGAGGCGATCCAGCAGATGGCGCTGGAGAACTACCTGGAGATGCGCGACCGCGTGGCCGATCCGCAGTTCCTGCTGCAGCGTGAACTGGAACAGGCGCTGCAGGCGCGCTGGCCGACCCGCTTCGTGCCGCATTACACGATGGTCACCTTCCTGCGTACCCCATACGCCGTTGCGCTGGCGCGCACCGAGCTGCAGCGGCGCATGCTGGAGGAAGCTACTGCCGGGCACGACACCCTGGCGCATATCGACTGGGCCGCGCTGGAGCAGCTGATCCACGAACAACTGCCCGTCCTGGAGGGCGCGCACTGATGGCCGACAGCTTCCTGTTCTATGACCTGGAAACCTTTGGTCAGGACCCGCGCCGCACGCGCATTGCGCAGTTCGCCGGTATCCGCACCGATGCCGATCTGAACATCCTCGAAGAACCCGTCAGCTTCTACGTCAAACCGGCTGATGATCTGTTGCCCTCGCCGATCGCCACGCTGATCACCGGTATCACCCCGCAGCATGCGCTGAGCGCCGGCGTCACCGAGGCCGAGGCGTTCGCGCGGATCAACGACCTGATGGCGCAGCCGGGCACCTGCTCGCTGGGCTACAACACGCTGCGCTTCGACGATGAGTTCGTCCGCCACGGGCTGTTCCGCAACTTCTACGACCCCTACGAACGCGAATGGCGCAACGGCAATTCGCGTTGGGATCTGCTGGACATGATGCGGCTGCTGCATGCGCTGCGCCCGGACGGCATTGTCTGGCCGCAGCGCGAAGACGGCGCCACTTCGTTCAAGCTCGAGCATCTGGCCACGGCCAACAACGTCCGTCAGGGCGATGCACATGAAGCGCTGTCCGACGTGTACGCGACAATCGGTCTGGCGAAGCTGTTCAAGCAGGCCCAGCCACGGCTCTGGGACTACGCGCTGAAACTGCGCGACAAGCGCTTCGTGGGCAGCCTGCTGGATGTGGAGGCGATGCTGCCGGTGCTGCACATCTCGATGCGCTACCCGGCCCAGCGCATGTGCGCCGCACCCGTGCTGCCGCTGGCGCGCCATCCCTTCATCAACAACCGCATCATCGCGCTCGATCTGGAGGGCGATATCGAGCCGCTGCTCGATCTGCCGCCGGAAACCATCGCCGCGCGCCTTTACACCCGCGCGGCCGACATGGCCGAGGGGGAGCAGCGCGTGCCGCTCAAGGAAGTGCACCTCAACAAGGTCCCGGCGCTGGTCGCCTGGAACCACCTGCGTCCAGCCGACCATGCGCGCCTGGGCATCGACCCGGCCGCGATCGAGGCCAAGGCCGAGCGCCTGCGCCAGATCGGTCCCGCCCTGGCCGAGAAGGTCCGCCAGGTGTACTCGGGTGAGCGCACGCTCGCGCCGAGCGATGTGGACGCCTCGTTGTACGACGGTTTCCTCGCCGACGGCGACAAATCCCTGATGTCGCGAATCCGCACCAGCCCACCGGCCGAACTGGCCAGCTTCGCCGAGCGACTGCGCGATCCGCGCATGCCCGAGCTGCTGTTCCGGTACCGCGCCCGCAACTACCTGGACACCCTGGACACCACCGAGCGCTCACGCTGGAACGACTATCGTCGCCAGCGCCTGCTCGGCGATGCATCGCTGGGCGAACAGACCCTGCCGCAGTTCACCGCGCAGCTGGATGCACTGGCCGCAGAGCACGCCGACGATACCGGCAAGCTCGCCCTGCTGCAGCAGCTGCGCGACTGGGGCACCCACCTGCAGAGCAGCCTATGAGCACGTATTTCAGCCCGGCCACCTTCACGTTCCTGCGTGGCCTTGCCCGCAACAACGACAAGACCTGGTTCAACGAGCACAAGCCCAGGTACGAAGAGCACGTCCGGCAGCCGTTCCTGCGCCTGATCACCGATCTGCAGCCTGACCTGGCTGCGGTCAGCGAGCACTTCCGCGCTGATCCGCGCACCGTGGGTGGCTCGCTGTTCCGCATCTACCGCGATGCGCGCTTCTCCAACGACAAGTCGCCCTACAAGAGCTGGCAGGGCGCGCGCCTGTTCCATGAGCGCCGCAAGCAGGTACCGGCCCCTTCGTTCTATATCCACCTGCAGCCGGGCGAGAGTTTCGTCGGCGCGGGGCTGTGGCATCCCGAGCCGGCCACCCAGCGCAAGGTGCGGCACTTCATCGTCGACAACCCCGGCAGCTGGAAGGCCGCCGCGCATTCGCCGGTGCTGCGCAAGAAGTTCGATTTCGAGGAAAGCGAGAAGCTGGTGCGCGCCCCACGCGGGTTCGAGCCGGACTTCGAGTTCATCGACGATCTCAAGCACCGCAACTGGGTCTTCTGGCGCTCGCTGGACGACGCCACGATGACCGGCCCGCGCCTGCGCCAGACCATCGCGGCCGACCTGGTCACGCTGGCTCCCTTCGTGGATTACCTGTGCGCGGCGCTGGACCTGGAGTTCTGATCGCCATGTCCTCGCCAACGCCTCTCGCCCGGCGGCCGCTGGGCCGCAGCGGTCTGCAGGTTTCCCAGGTGTCACTGGGCTGTTCGGGCTTCTGGGGCCACCGTCGCTTCCCCGAGCCCCAGGCCGAGCGCATCCTGCGCCACGCGCTGGAGCGCGGGGTCAACCTGTTCGATACCGGTCACAACTACTCCGCCTTCCACGCCGAACCACGGCTGGGCCGGATCCTGCAGCGCGCCTTTGCCGCCCACCCGCGCGACGGGCTGGTGATCTCCAGCAAGGCCGGCACGCTCACCGGCCAGGCGGGCGTGAGCGGCACCGAACAGCGTGATTTTTCGCCGGAGAACATCGAGCGCAGCTGTGCCGCCTCGCTTCGAAACCTGCACTGCGGGCACCTGGATATCTTTCAGTTGCACGGCATCGGGGTACCGCAGATCACCGACGAACTGCTCTCGGCCCTGGACCGCATGCGCCGCAATGGCATGTTCCGCCTGCTCGGCATCAATACCCACACCGCCGAGACCATGCAGTTCATGGCCGCACATCCTGGCATGTTCGATGTCGCCCTGATCGACTACAACGCCCTTCAACAGGACCGCGAACCGCTGATCGCCGCCATGCATGAGGCCGGCATCGGGGTGCTGGCCGGCACGGTGCTGGCGCAGGGCCACCTGCTGCCGGCACGGCCGCGGCTGCCACGCCTGGCCGATGCGTGGTACCTCGCACGCGCATGGTTGAAACCATCCAGTCGGCAGTTGATGCGCAGCGCACGCACGATGCAGCGTGCGATCGCCACGGTACGGTCGCAGACACCGGCGCAGACGGCATTCGCTTACGTGCTGCAGAACCCGAACATCGCCAGTGGCGTCCTTGGCACCACCCGCCTCGGCAACCTGGATCAGATCCTGGATACGCGGGTGGACGCCCTGACACCGGACGAATGCGCGCGCCTGGTCACTGCCTTCCAGCACGGTCATGGCTCGCCCAGTCATTAGCCTTCACATCCCCCGACACCCACTGCGGCAAGCTCGCCGCAGTGCCCTGTAGATGCGTGATGCAATGAAAAAACTGCTCTGGTTGACGGCCGCGGTGCTGCTGGTCCTTGCCGGTGTGCTGTTCAGCGGCCCCTACGTGACCGTGCATGGCCTCAGCCGCGCGATCGAGCAGCGCGATACCGCCACGCTTGACCGTTACGTGGATTTCCCGATGCTGCGCGCCAATCTGCGTGCCCAGCTGAGCGACTACGTGGTGCGCCGCGCCGGGCCGGACATGCAGTCCAGCCTGTTCGGCGCGTTGCTGCTCTCGGCCGGTGACCGGCTCAGCGCGACCGCCGTGGACGCGCTGGTGACCCCGACCGGCATCGGCGCGCTGCTGGAGGGGCACACCCTGTGGAAACGCGCCAGCAACGATCTGGACAGCCCCAGCAACGACGCCTATGCCGCGCCACGGCCGGCGCGGCCCCTGAAGGGCGCCACCCACCATTTCGAGTCGCTGTCGCGGTTCACCGCCACCACCTACACGCCGCAGGGCGCGCCAGTGGTGTTCATCCTGCAGCGCTCGGGCCTGCGCTGGCGGCTGGTCGACATCCGCCTGCCATTGAATCCCGACACCACCGCGCCGTCGGTCCTGCCGATCCCGTAGGTGCCCACCGTTGGTGGGTACATGGGCCCCGCGCACATCCGGGCGGCGCATCAACCGTCGTTGGCGACCCCATGCGGCACATGTCCGGCGGCCACGCTCTGGTGCTGCAGCGCGCTGTCGATGTTGTGCTGGGAATCGTCGAAGAAGATATCCGCGCCGAACGCTTCCAGGAACGGGCCCTTGTGGCGGCCGCCAAGGAACAGCGCCTCGTCCAGACGCACGCCCCACTCGCGCAGCGTGCGGATCACGCGCTCGTGTGCCGGTGCCGAGCGGGCGGTCACCAGTGCGGTGCGGATCGGCGCATCTTCGCCTGACGGGAACACCGCCTGCAGTGTGTGCAGGGCCGAGAGGAAGTTGCGGAACGGACCGCCGCTGAGCGGCTCGCGGGCGTTCTCGCGCTCATGGCGGCCGAACGCTTCCACGCCCTGCTCGCGCGAGATGCGCTCGCTCTCATCGCCAAAGATCACCGCATCACCATCGAAGGCGATGCGCAGCTGGCCCAGCGGACGGCCCAGATCGACCTGTTCGGCCGCGGCAATGGTTTCGCCCGGCGGCTTGGGCAGGATGGTCGCGGCAGCGATCCCGTGCAGCAGCGCGCGCCGAACCGATTCGGGGTTGGCCGACAGGAACAGATCGGTGCCGAACGGTTTCACATACGGCCAGGTCGGCTCGCCCGCGGTGAAGGTCGCGCGGATGATGCCCAGGTCGTAGTGCTGGATCGAATTGAAGATGCGCAGGCCGGTATCGGCGGAGTTGCGCGACAGCAGGATCACTTCCACCCGTGGCTGCTCCGGCGACTGGCCCTGGTTGAGCGCGAGCAGCTTGCGCACCACCGGGAAGGCCACGCCGGGGCGCAGCACATCATCTTCGTGCTTGCGCTGGTACTCGGCGTAGGCATCGACGCCTTCGGCCTCGAACAGCGCGTGGCCCTCTTCCAGATCGAACAGGGCCCGCGACGTCACGGCAACGGTCAGCAAACGGGGGGTGTTGTCGCCCATGGCAATCAGCAATCCAATGCGGCCGCAGCGGCCGGCCAGCCATTCTCCCACAGTGCATGGCCACCACGGCCGTGCACCGTCAGAACATGAACTGCTCGCTCAGGATGCGGTCTTCCAGGTTGTGTTCCGGGTCGAACAGCATGGTGACGCGGCGTTCGCGAGATTCGCGGATGGTCACTTCCACCACATCGCGGGTTTCGTGCGAGTCGGCGGTGACGCTGACCGGGCGCTTGTACGGATCGAGCACCCGGAAACGCACTTCCGTGGCGGCCTTGAGGATCGCCCCCCGCCAGCGGCGCGGGCGATACGGGGCCAATGGGGTCAGCGCGATGGTATGCGAGCCCAGCGGCAGGATCGGGCCGTGTGCGGAGTAGTTGTATGCGGTGCTGCCGGCCGGGGTGGCGACCAGCACGCCGTCGCCGATCAACTCGGCCACGCGTTCCTGGCCGTTGAGGTCGATGCCGATGTGCGCGGCCTGGCGGGTCTGGCGCAGCAGCGAGACGTCGTTGTAGGCCAGCGACCCGGTAGTGGTGCCGGACTCGGTCAAGGCCAGCATCTCCAGCGGCCGCAGGTTGGCCGGCTCGGCGGCCGCCAGGCGCGCGGGCAGATCGTCATCACGGAACTGGTTCATCAGGAAACCAACCGTCCCCAGCTTCATGCCGAACACCGGCTTGTCCAGCGCGCCATAGCGATGCAACGTCTGCAGCAGGAAGCCATCACCGCCCAGCGGGCACAGCACCTCGGCCTGCTCGGGCGTGTAGTCGCCATAGCGGGCCCGCATCTGTGCCAGCGCGAGCTGCGCCGCTTCGGTGGAACTGGCCAGGAAGGCGATACGGGGGGAAGCGCTCATCAAACATCCGGTGGGGCGGGTTCGCCAGAGCATACCCGCCACGTCCCGGGTAGGCCACGACCGTTGGTCGTGGCGTGGGGCGCCGGTCATGTCGGCGTCCGCACCGACCAACGGTCGGTGCCTACCGGATGCCGGGAACCGACATGCCGGGAACCGACATGAAAAAACGGCCCCGCCGAAGCGGAGCCGTGTGTTTCTCATGCAATGCAGTTACCAGCCCCCCCCCATCTCTCTGGAGCAGAGCCCCCCTGAGTCAGGGGGGCGCGCCGAAGGCGTGGGGGTCTGGAAGCATGGTTTGCATGGGGCCCACGGTTTGCAAAGCAAACCGCGGGGCGTCAGCGCGAATGCGCTTACGCACCATGCTTACGCACCATGCGAGGCCAGCTGACCCAGGCGCTGCACCGCGACGGAAACGGTCGGGTAGTCCAGGGTTTTCTGCTCGGCCAGCTCGGCCAGCATCGCCAGCGTGAAGCGCAGGCTGCTGTCATCGCGGCCCATCCAGGCGGCGACCTTGGCTTCGGCGCTGCTGCCCTTCATCGACAGGACCTGGGCAGCCAGGTTGCGATGGTGGGCGGCCAGCTCGTCGCGCAGCACGCCACGGGCCACGGCGTGCCAGCGGCCGTTGACCTCCAGCGCGTCGATCTGCTCGAACAGCCACGGCAGCTGCAGGGCGTCGCCCAGGCGGAAGTGGACCTTGGAGACGTCCACCGGCTTGAGCTTGCGGGTGCGGGCCAGTTCGATGATGTCGAACGCCGGCTCCAGGAACTGCAGTTCCGAAAGCTGCTGCGACAACGCCGGCGGCAGGCCCTTGTCCTTCCACTCCTGCACGCTGGCCTCGTAGGCCGGGCGCTGCGAATCCGGCAGCACCCCGGAGGCGTCGCGGATGTCGTTGAACGCGGCCTGGTAGCGGTTGACCGCTTCGGTGATGCCCGGCATGGCGCCCGGGCGCGAGAGCAGCCAGCGCACGAACGAGCGCTGCAGCTTCCAGATCACTTCCAGCGCGTCGATCTGCACCGACTCCGGCAGCGTGCCGTCGAGGGCGTCGATCTGTGCCCACAGCGCGCGTGCATCCAGCGTCTCACGGCTGATCGTGTACGCCTTGGCGACCTCGGCCACGGTGCGCCCGGTGTCTTCCTGCATGCGCATCAGGAAGGTGGCGCCCATCCGGTTGATGGTCTGGTTGGTCACGGCCGTGGCGATGATTTCGCGCTTCAGGCGGTGACGCTCCATCGCATCGGCGTACTTCTTCTGCAGCGGCGTCGGGAAGTAGCGCTGCAGCTCCTTGGACAGGTACGGATCTTCCGGAATGTCCGACTCGAGCAGTTGCTGGAAGGCCACCAGCTTGGAGTAGGACAACAGCACCGACAGTTCCGGACGGGTCAGGCCCTGGCCACGCGCCTTGCGTGCGGACAGTTCCGCATCCGAGGGCAGGTACTCGATCTGGCGATCCAGCAGGCCCTGCTGTTCCAGCGTGCGGATGAAATGCTGCTTGGAACCCAGGCGCTTGACCGCCATGCGCTCCATCAGGCTCAGCGCCTGGTTCTGACGGTAGTTGTCCATCAGCACCAGCGCAGCGACTTCGTCGGTCATCGAGGCCAGCAGCTTGTTGCGCTGTTCGACGGTCAACTTCTTGGCCCGCACCACATCATTGAGCAGGATCTTGATGTTGACTTCGTGATCGGAGGTGTCCACACCGGCCGAGTTGTCGATGAAGTCGGTGTTGAGCAGTACGCCGGCCTGGGCGGCTTCGATGCGGCCCAGCTGGGTCATGCCCAGGTTGCCGCCCTCGCCCACCACCTTGCAGCGCAGCTCGCCGCCATTGACGCGCAGCGCGTTGTTGGCGCGGTCGCCGACATCGCTGTGCTGCTCGCTGGCCGCCTTGACATAGGTGCCGATGCCGCCGTTCCACAGCAGATCGACCGGCGCCTTGAGGATCGCGCTCATCAGATCGTTCGGCGCCATCGACTTGACGCCGTCGTCCAGGCCCAGTGCCTCACGCACCTGCGGGGTGATCTCGATCGACTTCAGCGTGCGCGGGAAGATGCCGCCGCCCTTGCTGATCAGCTTGGCATCGTAATCGGCCCAGCTGGAGCGCGGCACGGTGAACAGACGCTCGCGCTCGACGAAGGTCGTGGCCGCATCCGGGTTCGGGTCCAGGAAGATGTGGCGGTGATCGAACGCCGCAACCAGGCGGATGTGGCGCGACAGCAGCATGCCGTTGCCGAACACGTCGCCGGACATGTCGCCCACGCCGACCGCGGTGAAGTCCTGGCTCTGGCTGTCACGGCCCAGCGCACGGAAGTGGCGCTTGACCGACTCCCACGCACCGCGTGCGGTGATGCCCATGCCCTTGTGGTCGTAACCGACCGAGCCACCGGAGGCGAACGCATCGCCCATCCAGAAGCCGTGCGCCACGGCCAGGCCGTTGGCGATGTCGGAGAACGTGGCGGTGCCCTTGTCGGCCGCCACCACCAGGTACGGGTCGTCCATGTCGTGGCGGACCACGTCCACCGGCGGCACGATCTTGTTGTTGACGATGTTGTCGGTGATGTCCAGCAGGCCCTGGATGAACAGCTTGTAGCAGGCCACGCCGTTGGCGAACACCGCATCACGGTCGCCGTTGACCGGCGGCATCTTGGCGAAGAAGCCGCCCTTCGCGCCGACCGGCACGATCACGGTGTTCTTGACCATCTGCGCCTTGACCAGCCCCAGCACCTCGGTACGGAAATCTTCGCGACGGTCCGACCAGCGCAGGCCACCACGGGCCACGGCACCGAAGCGCAGGTGGGTACCTTCCACGCGCGGGCCGTACACGAAGATTTCGCGGTACGGGCGCGGCTTGGGCAGGTCCGGCACCAGCGCCGAATCGAACTTGAAGCTGATGACGTGGCCCGGACGGCCCTCGGCATCGGTCTGGTAGTAACTGGTGCGCAGGGTCGCATCGATCACGCCCATGAAGCTGCGCAGGATGCGGTCTTCATCGAGGCTGGAGACGCGGTCCATCAGCTTGAGCAGCGCATCGCGCGCGGCATCCATCTGCACGGTGCGGTCGCCCTTGCGTGCATCGACCACGGTCTTGAGCACTTTGAGGGTGGCTTCGTCACCGCCGGCGAGCACGGTCAGGTGCGCGCGCAGCTGGGCCTGGCCCTCGGCGATCGCGTCCTTGCTCTCGTGGCCGGTGGCCGGATCGAAGCGGGCTTCGAACAGCTCCACCAGCAGGCGGGCCAGCAGCGGGTAACGGGTGAAGGTGCCCTCCACATAGGCCTGCGAGAACGGCACGCCGGTCTGCAGCAGGTACTTGCAGTAGCCACGCAGCATCGCGACCTGGCGCCAGTGCAGACCGGCCGCGAGCACGAGGCGGTTGAAGCCATCGTTCTCGGCATCGCCGTGCCACACGCGGGCAAAGGTTTCACCGAAGGCGGCATCGACGCTCGGCGCGTCGATCGCACCCGCCACCGATTCCACTTCGAAGTCCTGCACGTACACCGGGGCGTTGTCGACCGTCAGACGGTACGGGCGCTCGGAGATCACGCGCAGGCCCATGTTTTCCATCATCGGCAGCGCATCGGACAGCGGGATGTCATCCAGCTGGCGATACAGCTTCAACCGCAGGCCATCGCCTTCGTCGCGATGCACGGCCTGCAGGCTCAGACGCAGATCGTCCGGGCCGGTCAGCGCATCGAGCTGGCTGACGTCGTTGGCGGCAATTTCGGTGCTGGAGTCTTCGATGTAGCCGGCCGGCAGTGCCTTGCCGATACGTGCGGCGATGCGCAGGCCTTCGGTTTCACCGTGGCGGGCCACCAGCGCTTCGCGCAGATCGTCCTGCCAGTTGCGCAGCACCTGGGCAAGCTTCTGCTCCAGTGCGCTGGTATCCACTTCCAGGGTCTGGCCAGCCTTCGGGCGCACGATCAGGTGCACCTGGGCCAGCGGCGACTCACCGAGCACGACCGAGCTGTCCACGTACTCGCCCTGCAGGGCGTCCTTGAGCATGGCTTCGATGCGCAGGCGCACATCGGTGTTGAAGCGCTCGCGCGGCAGGTACACCAGCGCGGAGATGAAACGGCTGTACTTGTCGCGGCGCAGGAACAGGCGGCTGCGCACGCGCTCCTGCAGGCCCAGCACGCCCATGGCGGTGCGGAACAGTTCGTCTTCGCTGGACTGGAACAGCTCTTCGCGCGGCAGGGTTTCCAGGATGTGGCGCAGGGCCTTGCCGCTGTGGCTGCTCGGTGCCAGGCCGGACTTGCTCATCACGTATTCGTGGCGCTGGCGCACCAGCGGGATTTCCCACGGGCGGCGGTTGTAAGCGCTGGAGGTGAACAGGCCCAGGAAGCGCTGCTCGCCGATGATCTTGCCCTTGGCGTCGAATTCAAGCACGCCGATGTAGTCCATGTAGCCGGAGCGATGCACGCGCGAACGGGCATTGGTCTTGGTCAGGATCAGCGCGTCCTTCAAGCCGGTGGTGGCATTGAGGCCCTGCGCAGCGAGCGTCTTGACCGGACGTGCAGCGGACTTGTCCTGCCCGCGCATCAGGCCCAGGCCGGTGTCGTTGAGCGGCGCCAGCACGTCTTCCTTGCCCTGCTTCTCCACGCGGTACTCGCGGTAGCCGAAGAAGGTGAAGTGGTTGTCGGCGGCCCAGCGCAGGAATTCCTGCGCTTCGGCACGCGAAGCGGCATCCACCGGCAGCTGGCGGCTGCCCAGGTCGTCGGCCAGGCTCTGCGCCTTGGCACGCATCGCGTCCCAATCGCGGACGATGGCACGCACCTCGTCCAACGCCTTGATGATCGCCTTCTCGACGTCGGCCATGGCGTCGGCCGGCTGGCGGTCGATCTCCAGCAGCATCACCGATTCGGCGGTGCCGTCGCTGACACCGGTCAGCTTGCCGGCCTTGTCACGGGCAAAGCGGATCACCGGGTGACCCAGCACATGCACGCCCACGCCATGCTCGGCCAGCGACATCGTCACCGTGTCGACCAGGAACGGCATATCGTCGTTGACGATCTGCAACACCGTATGCGGCGATTCCCACCCGTTGCTCTTCAGCGTCGGGTTGAACACGCGGACGTTGGCCTTGCCGGACTTGCGCACACGGGCGAATTCCAGCGTGTCCGCTGCCAGTGCGGCCCACTCCTCGGCGCTGTGGTGCGGGAACTCGTCCGCCTCCATGCGCTTGTAGAAGTCGGCGGCAAAAGCCACTGCCTCGGCCTGCCCGGCCGACGGGTAGCGCTTGCGCAAGGCCGTGTACACCGGCTCCAGCGAGAAGCCCACTGGCGAAACAGTCTGCGTATCGGCTGGTTTGGATTTGTTTTTCACGGTCTTGGCTGCTGGTTTTTGCGGTTTCATGACGGAGCGGTGCGTGATGCTCAGTTGGGAAAATGAAATTGTAGGCCTACCGCACAAAAATACCTTGCTGCAGGACGGAATAAGGTCTTTCGGGTTGGGTCCCGTTTACATCGGGCGCTTCAATCCGACGCAGTACGGAGGATCGTGTAGAAGCTCTGCACAGCGCAGCATCGGCCGCTCCGATTGCAACTTGACGTCGGGTATCAAAAACGACCGAAAAACAAGGCTTCTACAATTCTGAACTGGACGGTATAGTCCACCCCGTGACTCCCCCACCCCCCGCCGCCAGCACCCTGGACGCGCGCGATCACCGCGTGTTCGATGCCGTGCGCGAGCTGCTGGCCAGCCAGGGCATGCAATTGAGCATGGACGCGGTGGCACAGCACGCGGGATGTTCCAAGCAGACCCTCTACAGCCGCTATGGCAATAAACAGGAACTGCTCAAGCGGGTGATGCAGCGGCACGTCTGCCGCGCCACCGCCGGGCTGCGCTCACTCGACGGTGACGACCTGCGCGGCAGTCTGCTGCGGTTCGCCAACGACTATCTGGATCACTTCAACCAGCCGCATGTGGTCCAGGCCCGCCGCCTGATCGCCGCCGAGTCCAGTCAGTTCCCGCAGGAAGCCCGTACGCTCTACCAGGACGGTGCCGGAGCCTTGGCACTTCATGTTTCTGAATGGCTGGCAACCCGATCCGCCGAGGGCCAGCTGAGGCATGACGACCCGCACTTCATGGCTGAACTGCTATTGAGCATGATCGCCGGCTTGGATTTCGAGAAACAGCGCTTCCACATCCCCCACCGCGATGACGCCGCCGTGCGCCGCCGCTGGGCAGAATTCTCCGTCGACAGCTTCCTGCGCGCGTTCGCCGCGCCCGATGCAGCCACGGCTTCGTATTCAAACCAACACCGGAGCTTCTCCTGATGATCGCCCCACTCCGCACCCTTGCCCTGACGTGCGCAGTCGCCCTTGCGTTGACCGCCTGCAAAAAGGAAGAGCAGCAGGCCCCGCCGCCGCCGGAGGTGGGCGTGATCGAGGCCAAGCCGCAGACCCTGCCGCTACAGCGTGAGCTGGTCGGCCGTCTGTCGCCGTTCCGCAGCGCCGATGTGCGCGCCCGCGTCCCGGGCGTGCTGCTCAAGCGCGTCTATCAGGAAGGCTCGGATGTGAAGGAAGGCCAGGTGCTGTTCCTGATCGATCCGGCACCGCTGCGTGCAGCACTCAATGCCTCCCAGGCCGAGCTGGCATCGGCGCAGGCCACCGCCGCCAACGCCAAGGCCGCCGCCAACCGCGCCCGCTCGCTGGCACCGCAGGCTTACGTATCCAAGTCCGACCTGGATGCGGCCGAAGCCACCGAGCGCACTGCCGCTGCCGCCGTGCAGCAGGCCCAGGCCTCGCTGGCCAGCGCGCGGATCAACCTGGGCTATGCCGAAGTGCGCTCGCCGATCAGCGGCCGCGCCGGCAAGCAGCAGGTCACTGAAGGTGCGCTGGTCGGCCAGGGGGATGTGACCCTGCTGACCACCGTGGACCAGCTCGACCCGCTGTACGTGAACTTCTCGATGAGCGTGGATGAGCTGACCCAGATGCGCGCGGCGCAGGCCAAGGGCGCACTGGCCCTGAGTGGTGACGGCAAGTCCACCGTGCAGGTGAAGCTGGCCGACGGCACGGTCTATGACCAGCCGGGCACGCTGGATTTCTCCTCGACCACGGTCGACCCGGCCACCGGCGCGGTCTCGCTGCGTGCGGTGCTGCCGAACCCGCAGCAGATCCTGCTGCCGGGTGCCTTCGTCAGCTTCCAGGCGACGCTGGGTGAGCGCAACAACGCCTACCTGGTGCCGCTGCAGGCGCTGCAGCGCGACACCACCGGCGGCTACGTGCTGGTGGTGGGCAAGGACGGCAAGGTCGCCCGCAAGAATGTGAAGAGCGAAGGCCAGCAGGGCAGCAACTGGCTGGTCAGCGGTGGTCTGGATGCCGGCGATCAGGTGATCGTGGCCGGCGTGCAGAAGGTCAAGGAAGGCGAACCGGCCAAGGCCGCCCCGTGGAACCCGGCCGCCGGCAACGGCAATGGCCAGGCGCCGGCGGGTGCTGCTCCGGCAGGGGCCGCTCCGGCGGCTGCCGCCAAACCTGACGCCGCGGCCGCCCCGGCTGATGCCGCCGCCGCAAAGTCCGACGCCGCTCCGGCTGCCGAACCGAACAAGCAATAACGGGAATCCTCCGTCATGCCTAAATTTTTCATTGAACACCCGGTATTCGCCTGGGTGGTCGCGATCCTGATCTCGCTTGCGGGCGTGATCTCGATCCTGGGTCTGGGCGTGGAGTCCTACCCGAGCATCGCGCCTCCCCAGGTGACGGTGAGCGCCACCTACCCCGGCGCCAGCGCCGACACCGCCGAAAAGTCGGTCACCCAGGTGATCGAGCAGCAGCTGACCGGTATCGATCACCTGCTGTACTTCAGCTCCTCTTCGGCCTCCAACGGCCGCGTCACCATCACCTTGACCTTCGAAACCGGCACCGATGCCGATATCGCCCAGGTCCAGGTGCAGAACAAGGTCTCCCTGGCGACCCCTCGCCTGCCGACCGAAGTGACCCAGCAGGGCGTGGTGGTGGCCAAGGCCAACGCCGGCTTCCTGATGGTGGTGGCCCTGCAGTCCGACAGCGCCTCGATCGACCGCGATGCGCTGAACGACATCGTCGGCTCGCGCGTGCTCGACCAGATCTCGCGTATCCCCGGCGTGGGCAGCACCCAGCAGTTCGGTTCCGAGTACGCCATGAACATCTGGCTCAACCCGGAAAAGATGCAGGGTTATGGCCTGTCGGCCACGCAGGTGCTGGCCGCGATCAAGGACCAGAACGTGCAGTTCGCGGCCGGTTCGCTGGGCTCGGATCCCTCGCCGGAAGGCCACTACTTCACCGCGACCGTGTCGGCCGAAGGCCGCTTCAGCTCGCCGGAAGAGTTCGAGAACATCATCCTGCGCGCCAATCCCGACGGCTCGCGCGTGCTGCTCAAGGACATCGCCCGGATCGCCTTCGGTGCGAACAACTACGGCTTTGACACCCAGTACAACGGCAAGCCGACCGGTGCCTTCGCGATCCAGCTGCTGCCGGGCGCCAACGCGCTGAACGTGGCCAATGCGGTCACCTCGAAGATGGACGAACTGAAGCCGAGCTTCCCGGCCGGTGTCAGCTGGTTCTCCCCGTACGACAGCACCACCTTCGTGAAGATCTCGATCGAGGAAGTGGTCAAGACCCTGATCGAAGCGGTCGTGCTGGTGTTCCTGGTGATGCTGATCTTCCTGCAGAACTTCCGCGCCACGCTGATCCCGACCCTGGTCATCCCGGTCGCGCTGCTGGGCACGTTCCTGGGCATGAGCATCATCGGCTTCACCATCAACCAGCTGACGCTGTTTGCGATGGTGCTGGCGATCGGCATCGTGGTCGATGACGCCATCGTGGTCATCGAGAACGTCGAACGCATCATGACCGAGGAGAAGCTGCCGCCCAAGGCCGCCACCCAGAAGGCCATGACCCAGATCACCGGTGCGGTGGTGGCCATCACCGTCGTGCTGGCAGCGGTGTTCATTCCGTCGGCCCTGCAGGGCGGCGCCGCCGGTGAGATCTACAAGCAGTTCGCGCTGACCATCGCCATCGCGATGGGTTTCTCGGCCTTCCTGGCCCTGGGCTTCACCCCGGCGCTGTGCGCGACGTTCCTCAAGCCGACGCACAACGACAAGCCGAACATCGTCTACCGCACCTTCAACAAGTACTACGACAAGGTCAGCAACACCTACGTGGGCCACATCACCTCGGCGGTGAAGCATGCCCCGCGCTGGATGATCCTGTTCGTGGTGCTGACCGTGCTGTGCGGTTTCCTGTTCACGCGCATGCCGGGCAGCTTCCTGCCCGAAGAAGACCAGGGCTACGCGCTGGCGATCGTGCAGCTGCCGCCGGGCTCGACCAAGTCGCAGACCAACCACGCCTTTGCCCAGATGCGCGGCATCCTGGAAAAGCAGGATGGCTTTGAAGGCATTCTGCAGGTGGCCGGTTTCAGCTTCGTCGGTTCCGGTGAAAACGTGGGCATGGGCTTCATCCGCCTCAAGCCCTGGGCGGACCGCGACATCACGGTGCCCGAGTTCATCAACAACATGAACGGCGCGTTCTACGGCATCAAGGAAGCACAGATCTTCGTGGTCAACCTGCCGACCGTGCAGGGCCTGGGCCAGTTCGGTGGCTTCGACATGTGGCTGCAGGACCGTGGCGGCGTGGGCTACGAGCAGCTGACGCAGGCGCGCAACATCCTGCTCGGCAAGGCCGCGCAGGAAAGCGATCTGCTGACCGGCGTGCGTCCCAACGGCCTGGAAAACGCCCCGCAGCTGCAGTTGCACGTGGATCGCGTGCAGGCGCAGACCATGGGCCTGTCGGTGTCGGACGTGTACAGCACCATCCAGCTGATGCTGGCCCCGGTGTACGTCAACGACTTCTTCTATGAGGGCCGCATCAAGCGCGTGACCCTGCAGGCCGATGGCCCGTACCGCACCGGCGCGGAGTCGTTGAACAGCTTCTACACGCCCAGCACGCTGCAGACCAATCCCGACGGCACGCAGGCGATGATCCCGCTGAGCACCGTGGTGAAGTCCGAGTGGGTGTCCGCACCGCCGTCGCTGAGCCGCTACAACGGCTACTCGGCGGTCAACATCGTCGGTTCGCAGGCGGCCGGGCGCAGCTCGGGCGAGGCGATGCAGGCGATGGAGCGGATCGTCAACGACGACCTGCCGGCCGGCTTCGGTTACGACTGGTCGGGCATGTCCTACCAGGAAATCCTGGCCGGCAACGCCGCGACCCTGCTGCTGGTGCTGTCCATCGTGGTGGTGTTCCTCTGCCTGGCCGCGCTGTATGAAAGCTGGTCGATCCCGGTAGCGGTGCTGCTGGTGGTGCCGCTGGGTGTCCTCGGCGCCCTGGCCTTCTCGCTCGCCCGTGGCCTGCCGAACGATCTGTACTTCAAGATCGGCCTGATCACGGTGATCGGCCTGGCCGCGAAGAACGCGATCCTGATCGTGGAGTTCGCGGTGGAACAGCGGGCCGCAGGCAAGAACCTGCGCGAGGCGACCATCGAAGCCTCCCGCCTGCGTTTCCGCCCGATCCTGATGACCTCGTTCGCCTTCATCATGGGCGTGGTGCCGATGGCCATCTCCACCGGTGCCGGCGCCAACGCGCGTCACGCGATCGGCACCGGCGTGATCGGCGGCATGGTGTTCGCCACCTTCCTGGGTCTGCTGATGATCCCGGTGTTCTTCGTGGTGGTCCGCCGCATGCTGGGTGACAAGCTGGACGAACCGTCCAAGGAGTTCCTGGAACGTCAGGGCGAAGCCAACACGGCGCACCGTCCGGATCGTTGATGCACAGGGGCAGCCCCGGCTGCCCCACCGGTAGGTGGCCACCGTGGGTGGTCACGCTGGAATGAAAAAGCCCCGGCGCGAGCCGGGGCTTTTTTGTGTGCGCCGCATGACGGGTAGAGCCACACCATGTGTGGCTGACCGGAGGCACGCATCGGGACCAGGTAATGTCGGCCGCTGGCCGGCTGCTCCGGGCACCTGCCAGACAAGGACCGCCTGGTTGCCGGCCAGCGGCCGGCACTACCAAACGGCCTCAGCGCAGCAGTGCCACCGCTGCACAGGCGACCACGATCGCCAACGACGGCCACTGCATCGGCATGTAGAAGAAATGATGGCGGGCATGCTCGCCCGCCGCGCGCGGGCCGCGATTGAGCACGATGCCGAGCATTACATTGATCGCTGCGCCGATGCCGAATCCGATCAACAGCTGCGCCAGTGAAGTATTGCCCTTGGCAACAGCAGGATCCGGCCAGAGCCACATCAACAGCAGCAGGGCGGCGATGGGGGTGAGCAGGGTCAGGAACCCTGCGCCTCGATAAATAACCATGGGGTAACCTGCAGAACGGGACCGCACATTCTGCACTACCCCACGTGCCGACCAACCGTCTGCACCTACCTTGATCCGACGCTGGAGCGTCCGCAATGCCTCCAGGTCACTTCAGAGGCCCCGGACGGACCAGCGGCGCCGGAAGGGCGCCGCCGTCCCATCGATCAGCGCAGACCGGTCTCGTTACGCGCGATCACCAAGCGCTGGATTTCCGAGGTGCCCTCGTAGATCTCGGTGATCTTGGCATCACGGAAGTAACGCTCCAGCGGCATTTCCTTGGAATAGCCCATGCCGCCGTGGATCTGCACGGCCTGGTGGGTGATCCACATGGCCGCTTCGGAGGCGGTCAGCTTGGCGATCGCCGCTTCGTTGCTGAAGCGCTTGCCCTGGCCCTTCACCCACGCCGCGCGCAGCGTCAGCAGCAGCGCTGCATCCAGCTTGCACTTCATGTCGGCGATCTTGGCCTGGGTCATCTGGAAGGTGCCGATCGCCGCGCCGAAGGCCTTGCGGTCCTTCACGTATGCGATCGTCGCTTCGTACGCCGCACGGGCGATGCCGATCGCCTGCGAGGCGATGCCGATACGGCCGGCGTCGAGCACGCCCATGGCGATCTTGAAGCCCTCGCCTTCCTTGCCCAGCACGTCATCGGCGTCCGCCACGTACTCCTGGAACTCGATTTCACAGGTGGCCGAGGCACGGATGCCCAGCTTCGGCTCGGTCTTGCCGCGGTGGAAGCCGGCCTTGTCGGTGTCGATCATGAAGGCGGTGATGCCACGCGCACCCTGTTCCGGATCGGTCATCGCAAACAGCACGATGTACTTGGCCACCGGGCCGGAGGTGATCCAGCTCTTCTTGCCATTGATCACGTAGGTGCCGTCGGCCTGCTTGACCGCGCGGCAGCGCATGGCCGTCGCGTCTGAACCGGACTGCGGCTCGGTCAGCGCGAACGCGCCGATGGCTTCACCTTCGGCGATGGCGCGAACGTATTTCTGCTTCTGCGCTTCGCTGCCATGGGTCAGGATGCCGTTGCAGAACAGCGAGTTGTTGACCGACATGATCGTCGAATGCGCAGCGTCCCCGGCGGCGACCTCCACCATCGCCAGGACGTAGGCGATCGGGTCCATGCCCGCACCGCCGTAGGCTTCGGGCACTTCAATGCCCATCAGACCGTTCTCGCCGAGCAGGCGGATGTTCTCCAGCGGGAACTCGCCGGTGCGGTCGTGGTGTTCGGCGCTGGGCGCGATTTTTTCCTGCGCGATTCGGCGCGCAACGTCCTGCAGCATCAACTGCTCTTCGGTAAAGCTGAAATCCACAACACCCTCCCGGGTACAGAGTGATAAGGGCCGCAGTGCGCGCGACCCGGTCGGGCGATTGTACCGGGGGGCGGGGAAAGGACGCCTGACTTGACCGCACCGCCGCCAAAGGACGAAAATATCTCTATATCGCGATAGGTAGATATTTATGGATCTCGAGGACTGGTCCGTCCGGCTGAAAGTGTTCGCCGACGCCACCCGGGTGCGCCTGCTGGCGCTGCTGGAACAGGAAGAACTCACTGTGGCCGAGCTGTCGGCCATCACCACGCTGGCGCAGCCGCGGGTGTCCACCCATCTGGCTCGGCTCAAGGAAGCCGGCCTGGTGCGCGACCGTCGCTCGGGCGTCTCGGCGTATTACCGCTTCGATGACGCTGCGCTGGACCCGGCGCAGCGCGCATTGTGGCATGCCCTGAGCACCGGCAGCGACGACCCGCTGCTGCGCCAGGATGCTGAACGCGTTGCTGCCGTCATGGCCAGCCGTGCGGCGGACCAGAACTGGGCCGACAGCGTCGCTGGCGACATGGAACGCCATTATTCCCCGGGCCGTACCTGGGAAGCGCTGGCACGCACCGCGCTGCCGCTGCTGGAAACCGGTGACGTGCTCGACATCGCCTCCGGTGACGGCGTACTGGCCGAGCTTGTGGCGCCGCACGCCAAGCGCTACATCTGTATCGACACCAGCGCGCGCGTGGTCGCTGCTGCCAGCGAGCGCCTGCGCCGGCTGGCCAACGTGGAAGTGCGCGAAGGCGATATGCATGCCCTGCCCTTCCCCGACCAGAGCTTCGACCTGGTGGTACTGATGCACGCACTGACCTACGCGGCCAAGCCGGCCCAGGCCGTCGCCGAGGGTGCGCGCGTGCTGCGCCCGGGCGGGCGCCTGCTGCTGTGCAGCCTGGCCCGTCACGAGCACCGTGCGGCCGTGGATGCCTATGGCCACGTCAACCTCGGCTTCAGCGACAAGGAACTGCGCAAGTTCGTGGAGAAGGCCGGCCTGGTCGTCTCCAGCCTGGAAACCGTGACCCGCGAGAAGCGCCCGCCGCATTTCGAAGTCATTTCGCTGATTGCCAGCAAGCCCTGAGGTCTACCCATGTCATCCCTGCCCTGGCTCCACCCCGACCGCGTGCATGCGCTGGAAACGGCGCTGGCCCAGCGCATCCTGATCATCGACGGCGCCATGGGCACGATGATCCAGCGGCATGGGCTGGAAGAGGACGATTACCGCGGCGCGCGTTTCGCCGGCGGTTACGACCACCAGCACGGGGCCGGCTGCGATCATGGCGCGACCGGTGACACGCCGCAGGGGCATGACCTGAAGGGCAACAACGACCTGCTGTTGCTGACCCGCCCGGAGGTGATCGGCGGCATCCATACCGCGTACCTGGAGGCCGGCGCCGATCTGGTCGAGACCAATACGTTCAATGCGACCTCGGTCAGCCAGGCCGACTACCACCTTGAACACCTGGTCTACGAGCTCAACAAAGCCGGTGCTGCAGTGGCGCGTGCCTGCTGCGATGCAGTCGCGGCGACCACGCCGGGCAAACCGCGCTTCGTGATCGGCGTGCTCGGCCCGACCAGCCGCACCGCGTCGATCAGCCCGGACGTGAACGATCCCGGCTTCCGCAATACCAGCTTCGATGCGCTGCGCGAGACCTACCGCGAAGCCATCGATGGCCTGATCGACGGTGGCGCCGACACCCTGATGGTGGAAACCATCTTCGATACGCTCAACGCCAAGGCCGCGCTGTTCGCCATCGAAGAAGTGTTCGATGCGCGCGGTGGTCGACTGCCGGTGATGATCTCCGGCACGATCACCGATGCCTCCGGCCGCACCCTCTCCGGGCAGACGGCCGAGGCGTTCTACGCCTCGGTCGCGCATGGCCGGCCGCTGTCGATCGGGCTGAACTGCGCGCTCGGCGCCAGCGACATGCGGCCCCACGTGGAGACATTGTCCACTGTGGCCGAGTGTCTGGTCAGCGCGCATCCCAATGCCGGCCTGCCCAATGCCTTCGGCGAGTACGACGAAACCCCGGAAGAAATGGCCACCACGCTGCGCGAGTTCGCCAGCGCCGGTCTGCTCAACCTCGTGGGCGGCTGCTGCGGCACCACCCCGGCGCACATCCGCGCGATTGCCGAAGCGGTGGCCGATCTGCCGCCGCGCCGCCTGCCCGCACCACCGCTGGAAGACGCGGCATGACCGCATCCGCCCCACGCTCCCGTTGTCGTTGACCCTCCTCCGCCAGCCCGTGCCAGCCTGCCCATGACGTCTTCCCGCCCTACCCGCCTGTCCGGTCTCGAGCCGCTGGTCATCACCCCCGACCTGCTGTTCGTCAACATCGGTGAGCGCACCAACGTCACCGGCAGCGCGCAGTTCCGCAAGCTGGTGAAGGAAGAGCGCTATGAAGAGGCGGTGGAAGTGGCGCGCCAGCAGGTCGCCAACGGCGCGCAGATTCTCGACGTCAACATGGACGAGGGTCTGATCGATTCCGAAAAGGCGATGACGCGCTACCTCAACCTGATCATGTCCGAGCCGGACATCGCCCGGATTCCGGTGATGGTCGACTCCTCCAAGTGGAGCGTGATCGAAGCGGGGCTGAAGTGCCTGCAGGGCAAGAGCGTGGTCAACTCGATCTCGCTCAAGGAAGGCGAAGCGCAGTTCATCGAACAGGCACGCAAGGTGCTGCGTTACGGCGCGGCTGCCGTGGTGATGGCCTTTGATGAAGAGGGCCAGGCCGATACCTGCGCGCGCAAGGTCGAGATCTGCACCCGCGCCTACCGGGTCCTGACCGAGCAGGTCGGCTTCCCGCCGCAGGACATCATCTTCGACCCGAACATCTTCGCCGTCGCCACCGGCATCGAAGAGCACGACAACTACGCGGTCGACTTCATCGAAGCCACCCGCATCATCAAGCGGACGTTGCCGCACTGCCATGTTTCCGGCGGCGTCTCCAACGTGTCGTTCTCGTTCCGCGGCAATGAAACCGTGCGACAGGCGATCCACTCGGTATTCCTGTTCCATGCCATCGGCGCGGGTATGGACATGGGCATCGTCAATGCCGGCGCGATGCCAATCTACGATGACCTGGACCCCGAGCTGCGCGAGCGCGTGGAGGATGTGATCCTCAACCGCCGCAGCGATGGCACCGAACGCCTGCTGGAGATCGCCGAGCGCTACAAGGGCAAGAAGGGCGAAGTGCGCGGCGAAGACCTGGCCTGGCGCGAGAAGCCGGTCAATGACCGCCTTGCCCATGCGCTCGTGCACGGCATGGATGCGTGGGTCGAGCAGGACACCGAAGAAGCGCGTGCGCGCTCCACCCGTCCGCTGGATGTGATCGAAGGGCCGCTGATGGACGGCATGAACATCGTGGGCGACCTGTTTGGCGCCGGCAAGATGTTTCTGCCGCAGGTGGTCAAATCCGCACGCGTGATGAAGAAAGCGGTGGCCTACCTGCTGCCGTACATCGAGGCGGAAAAGGCCCGCAGCGGCGACACCGCCAAGAGCAACGGCAAGATCATCATGGCCACGGTCAAGGGTGACGTGCACGACATCGGCAAGAACATCGTCGGCGTGGTCCTGGCCTGCAACAACTTCGACGTGATCGATCTGGGCGTGATGGTGCCGGCGCAGAAGATCCTGGATGCCGCGCGCGCCGAGAACGCGGACATCATCGGCCTGTCCGGCCTGATCACGCCTTCGCTGGAAGAGATGAGCCACGTCGCCCGCGAGATGGAGCGCCAGGGCTTCACGATGCCGCTGATGATCGGCGGCGCGACTACCTCGCGCGCGCACACCGCACTGAAGATCGACCCGCACTACAAGGCGCCCACGGTGTGGGTGAAGGACGCCTCGCGCGCGGTCGGCGTGGCGCAATCGCTGATTTCGCGTGAGCTGCGCGATGCGTTCGTGGCCGCCAACGAGGCCGACTACGCCGACATCCGCCAACGCCACCGCAATCGTGGCGACGCCAAGCGGTTGGTCACCCTCGCAAAGGCACGCGCCCAGCGGTTCGTGGGCGACTGGGCCACCTACACACCGCCGGCGCCGCGCAAGCCGGGCCTGCATGTGCTCGATGATTACCCACTGGCTGACCTGGTCGAGGTGATCGACTGGACCCCGTTCTTCCAGGCCTGGGAACTGGCCGGCAAGTTCCCGGCGATCCTCACCGATGAAATCGTCGGCCCGCAGGCCACCGATCTGTACAAGGATGCCCGCGCGATGCTCACGCGCATCGTCGAGGAGAAGTGGCTGACCGCCAAGGCCGTGTTCGGCCTGTGGCCGGCCAACAGCGTTGGCGATGACGTGCACCTGCGTACCGACAATGGCCCGGCCGTGCTGCACTTCCTGCGTCAGCAGGTGGACAAGCCGGTCGAGCGCCCGGATTTCTGCCTGGCCGATTTCATCGCCCCGGCCGACAGCGGCAAGCAGGACTGGATCGGCGCGTTCGCGGTGACCGCCGGCATCGGCATCGACCCGCACGTGGCCCGCTTCGAGGCCGACCACGACGACTACAACGCGATCCTGCTCAAGGCGCTGGCCGACCGCCTGGCCGAGGCCCTGGCCGAGCGCCTGCACCAGCACGTGCGCATGGATTACTGGGGCTACCAGCCCGATGAGCAGCTGGACAACGAATCGCTGATCGCCGAGAAGTACGCCGGCATCCGCCCTGCGCCCGGCTACCCGGCCTGCCCCGAGCACAGCGAGAAAGCCACGCTGTTCCGCTTGCTGGATGCCGAGCGCAACGCGGACATGCAGCTGACCGAGAGCTTTGCGATGCTGCCCACCGCGGCGGTGTCGGGCTACTACTTCAGCCACCCGCAGAGCCAATATTTCGTGGTCGGCCGTGTCACCCGCGAGCAGGTCGCCGACTATGCCAAACGCAAAGGCGTGGACCGCGTGCAGGCCGAGCGATGGCTGGCCTCCAACCTGGATTACGATCCGGAATGAGTGTGTCACCCGGCCCACGGCCGGGTGCTACCGGCATAATGCACGGGTAGGCACCCACTGTTGGCGGGTGCGCGCCCTCCGAGATCCCGCATGACCGCCCTCCCCCGCGACGCCGTACCGGCCGTCCGCCTGTCCTCGTTCTACCTGTTCTACTACGCCGCTCTGGGCGCGTTCACACCGTACTGGTCGTTGTTCCTGACCTCGCGCGGCATGAGCGTGACCGCGATCAGCGTGATGATGGGCATCTGGTACGCCACCCGCATCGTGGCCCCCACGACCTGGACCTCCCTCGCCGCCGCCTCGCCGCGCCCGATCTTCTGGCTGCGGCTGGGCTGCGTGCTCACCCTGCTGACCTTCTGCGCGTTCCTGCTGCCGTTGCCGCAGCCGTGGCTGTACCCGGCGATGATCGCGTTCTGTTTCTTCTACAACGCGGTGATGCCGCAGTTCGAATCCATCACGCTGACCCACCTGGGCAGCGACAGCCACCGCTACGGCCTGATCCGGGTATGGGGCTCGCTCGGCTTCATCGCGGTGGTGATGCTGTTCGGCTGGATCATCGAAGGTGACGGGGGTGCCGGCAATGCGCATCTGCTGCCGTGGCTCATGCTGCCGCTGTTTGGCCTTCTCACCGCCTCGGGCTTTGCCAACCACTACGCACGCAACCTGCAGCGCAGCGACGGCGACGCGAGCGGGTTCTGGGCAATCGTGCGCAAGCCGCAGGTGTTGGCGTTCTTCCTGGCCGCCTTCATGGAGCAGCTCTCGTTCGGCCCCTACTACACGTTCTTCTCGGTCTACATGGATCACCACGGCTATGCGACCTCCACGCTGGGCGTGCTGTGGACGGTCGGGGTGGTGTTCGAAGTGGGTGTGTTCTTCACCATCGGCCGCTTCTTCCGCCGCTATGACGCCAGCTGGATGCTGCTGATCGCCCTGCTCAGTTCCACGGTGCGCTGGGCGGTGACCGCGCTGTTCCCGGAGAACCTGCCGGTGATGCTCCTCGCCCAGACTGCGCATGCGCTCGGTTTTGCCGCCTTCTTCGCCGCCGCGATGCAGATGCTGGCGACCTACTTCCCCGGCCGCCTCAACGGCCATGGCCAGGGCTTGTTGTACGGTTTCTCCTCCGGGGTGGGCGGCGTGCTCGGCGCGCTGATCGCGGGCCAGTTGTGGCCGATCGATCAGGGCCGTACCGCGTTCCTCGCGGGCAGTGGCTTTGCATTGGCTGGCGCCCTGCTGTGCTTCTTTGTGATCAGTCTGCCGCTGCTGCGGGCGCGCACGCGCTGATCGTCCGCTCCCGGGCGTACCGGCCACAGTCCGGCAACACGATCCTCCGGATGGGGTAGGCTCAGGGCTCCCCCTGACTGGAGCCGCTGATGCGACCGACCCGCCTGTGGGCGCTGCTGCTTGCCGCCACCACTGCCCTGCCCGCCGCGGCCGAGCCGATCCTGTTTGAAAATGCGCGCGTCTTCGATGGCACCCGCGACCTCGGCATCACGCCAGTGCTGATCGACGGCGCGCGGATCGTGCATGTCGGCACGCCGCTGCCGGCGGCCGCCACGGGTGCGCGCCGCATCGATTACACCGGCAAGACCCTGTTGCCCGGCCTGGTCAGCGACCATGCCCACGTCGGCAATACGCAGGGGCTGGAGCACGGTGACCGTTTCTACACCCATGACAACGTGGTGCGCGACCTGCGCCAGTTCCAGCGCTACGGCATCACCACGGTGACCGCGCTGGGCATGAACGGCGCGGACTTTTTCGCCATCCGCAACGCGGTGAACACCGATCCCGGCCTGGGCGCACAGCTGTATGGTGCCGGCGGCGGTATCGGCGCCCCGGAGGGTGCGCCGCCGGCCGACACCATGGGCCTGAGCCACGATCCGGTGGCACGCCCGCGCAACGCCGAAGAAGCACGCGCGGCCGTGGCCATCCAGCATGCCGATGGGGTGGACCTGATCAAGCTGTGGGTGGACGACCTCGGTGGCAAGCGCCCGATGATGACCCCGGAGGTGTATCGCGCCGCCATCGCCGAAGCGCATGCGCGCGGGCTCAAGGTCGCCGCGCACATCCACGATCTGGAGCAGGCCCGCGACCTGGTCGATGCCAAGGTCGACATCCTCGCCCACGGTATCCGCGACCGGGCGGTGGACCCGATGCTGGCGCGGAAGATGCGCGGCCAGGGCACCTGGTACATCCCCACGATCGCCATCGACGAGGCGAACTACGGGTATGCCGAGCATCCGCTGGCATTGCAGCAGCCCTTCGTGCGCCAGGCACTGCACGCCGATGTGCTGGCGCGCTGGTCGCAGCCGGAGTGGCAGCGTGCGCAACTGGCCGGCAGTGGGGTGGCCGCCGCACGCAAGGCGGTCGCGACCAATCTCGACAACGTGCGTCGCCTGCATGCGGCCGGGGTGAAGCTCGGCTTCGGCACCGATGCCGGCGCGATGCCGCAGCGGGTGATCGGCGTGGCCGAACACCGCGAACTGCAGCTGCTGGTGGAGGCCGGGCTGACGCCCTCCGACGCCTTGCAGGTCGCCACCACGCAGGCGGCAGCCTTGCTGGGGCTGACCGACCGCGGCCGCATTGCCGCGGGCAAGCGCGCCGACCTGCTGGTGCTCGATGCCGATCCGCTGCTGGATATCGCCAACACGCAGCGCATTGGTGCGGTCTGGCAGGCCGGTCAGGAAGTCGCCGGGCCGATCACGGAGTAACGCGATCCGGGGGCGCTGCGATGCCAGCGCCCCATTGCTGCCATCGGCCCTGCTGTCAGTTAGGCGTGGCCGCCAGCGTTGCCTGCAACGAGGGCAGCAGCAACCGGTTGCCGTAGCCGCTCAGGTGATCGCCATCGAAGAACAGCGGTTGTCCGTGGCGTTGCGCGCGGCAGGCATCGGTGTCGCACAGGATCGGCAACGGGTCCCAGATCACCGCGCCGGGCAACTCGGAAGCCACCTGCTGCAGCGCGACCAGCGCCGGGGCGCGATAGTCTTCCATCCAGTCGCGCTGCACCTGCAGGCCATTGCGGCACACCGCGTTGTCGGCGTTGAACCGATCCGAGCAGCGGTAGGGCGGTGCAGGCAGTACCGGCTTGGGCGCTTCCAGCACTACGCGCACACCGGCCTCGGCAAGCGGGCGCCAGTTCGCAATCGCGCGTTCGGCTTCGGCCGCACGCCCAACGCGCCCCTGCTCGCTGTGTTCGCTGTCGCGCTGCTCGCGCGCATCGAACAGGATGAACTGATCGGACAAACGCGGCACCCGCAGCGAGGCCAGCAGGACCACGTCGCCGGGCATTGCATGGCGCGTGATATCGGCACGCACCGCCGTGTCATAGCCCTGGCAGTCCGGCGCAGCCCAACGCCATTCCTGCAGGCCCAGCTGCGGGCAGCCGCCGCGGCCGTATTGCCACACCGTTGCGCCCGTCTCCAGCGCCAGGCGGCGCAGCAGTTCGTTGTAGGCCATCGCGTGCGAATCGCCGGCCACGAACACGTTGCGCGGCATGCCCGGAGGCACCGGGCGATCACACTCACCGCGTGAGAACGTGCGGGCACGACCGGCCTCGAAGCGCGCCTTGCCCACCCGCAGTTCGCAGCCCGGGTAGTCTGCCGCGACGGATTTTCCATCCGGGTACCAGTCCAGTGGATGGCGGCTGACCGTACTCAGCGACAGCCGTGCCGATTGGGAATACAGCACGGCCTGCAGGCCCCCGCCTATGAACAGGGCCGCCACGCCCACCACCACCCACCGGCGGGTGGTGAGGCGCTGCGACAACGGCCCGCGGAACGGCCGCTCGACCCAACGCCAGGACACCCAGGCCAGCAGCGCCACCACTGCTGTGGCGAACACGCGCTGGCCGACGGTCTCCAGCCCTACCGTCCAGCGCATCAGCACGAACACCGGCCAATGCCACAGGTAGAGCGAGTAGGACAACAGCCCGATCCGCCGCAGCGGCGGGCTGGACAGAAGCCGGCCGATCAACGCTTGAGGGTGGTAATGCAAGGCCAGCAGCAGCCCGGCGCTGGCCAGGACCGCCCAGAGTCCGTCCGGCCAGGGCGAATGCCCCGCCCGCGCCGACCACAGGTTCCAGCCCAGCGTGCCCAACGCGACCAAGGCCAGCAGCGACCATGCCAGGCGCGCACGGCCAAGCGCGCGGGCCGCGTCCGGACCGCGTTCGCGCAGGTGCAGCAGCTGGAACAACAGCACGCCTGCACCAAGCTGCCAGAACCGGGTGGTGGTGGCATAAAAGGCTCGAACCGCGTATTCCGGGTGGCTGGCCGCATGGATGGCATGACCGATGGACAGCGCGCTCGCCAGCGCGAACAGGGCCACGCTGATCGTCCGCCCGCGCGCTCCCCGGCTCCAGAACAGGAACAGCAGCGGGAACAGCAGGTAGAACTGCTCTTCCACGCCCAGCGACCAGGTATGGGTAAACGGGTTGAACTCCGCGCGCGGCGCGAAGTAGTCGGTGCCCACGCCGACCAGTACCCAGTTGCTGAGGCCCACGAAGGCCATCAGACCGGTCATGTCACTGGCTTCGCTCAACCACGACTCGGGGATGAGCAGCACACTGGCTACCCCGGTCAGCAACAGGCAACTCAGCAGCGCCGGCGCGATGCGGCGCAACCGGCGCGAATAGAAGCGCAGCAGCGATTGCCCCAGCGGCAACGGCGACAGCCGGTGCACCGAGGCACTGACCACGAAGCCGGAGATCACGAAGAACACGTCCACGCCGGTGAACCCACCGGGCAACCAGGCCGGGTCCAGGTGGAAGACGATCACCGCCAGCACTGCGATGGCACGCAGCCCGTCGATGTGCGGCACATAGCCGCGACTTGGGTCAGCCGTCATGCGCATCCCTGCAAACGAAGGGCCGCCGAGCTGCGACCCTGTTGGAATCACCAGACCAGGTCGTCGGGCACCTGGTACTGCGGGTCGGCGTACGGATCGTCCCCGGCCGGCGCATCCGGATCGACTTTCAGCGCCACCGACGGTGCGAACACCGCTTCAGCTTCGGCGAGCACCGCAGCAGTCACCAGCACATAGCGGCCGTTCTGCTGCAGCACGCCGAGCTCGCCGGCATTGAGTGCCTTGAGCTGGTCGGCGGTGACGTAGATACGCTTGATCTTGCCGCCGTACGGGAAGTGGCGCGCGATGTCGGCCGCTTCGGCGTTGAGGGACTTGCCTTCCAGCAGGACCTCCAGCCTTGCCTTGGCTTCGCGACGCAGACGGGCTTCTTCCTGCTTCAGGCGCTCGGCCTCGATACGGTCGTCTTTTTCCTTCTGCGCACGGATCGCATACGCCTTGGCGAGGTCGATGTCCTCGCGCGAGCGCGGCTTGCCCGGTGCGCCCTGCGGCGGCCGGGCGCCAGCGGGGCGGCCCTTGCCCTGCGGCCGGCGGTCGCCGTCGCGGGCGGGGCGCTGGCCCTCACCGGGCTTGCCGGCCGGGCGTGCGCCCTGCGGCTTGCCGGCCGGGCGGCCATCGCGGCGCGCGTCGGGTCGACGATCGGGCTTGCGGTCGTTGGTTCGTTCGGGTTTGGCCGGGGCTTTGAAGCCAAGGCCCAGCAGCTGGTCGCGGAGAGTATCGCTCATGACGTCAGATCAGTAATGCGGAGGCGGCGGCTCTTCGGCCGAATCGGAATACAACGCGGTGCGGACCTTGCCGAGGTCTTCAAGCAGGATGCGGGTCAGGTCGGCATTGCGGTTGCCTTCCATGCGCGCATCGGCCAGCGCCTCACTCAGTTCGGCCAGCGCCTGCTCCTGGAAGGAGACGCGCATTTCCAGCTCGATCAGGCGTGCTTCCAGTGCCTGTTCGCGCTCGGAGGGTGTGGACTCATGCATTCAACGAACGTCCCCGGCCGATGCCGTAGTAAGCCAGGCCCGCGGCTTCGATGTCCTGCGGGTCGTACAGATTGCGGCCGTCAAAGACGACCGCATCGTTGAGCATCTCGCGCAGGCGGACGAAATCCGGGCTGCGGAACTGCTTCCATTCGGTCACCACGACCAGCGCATCGGCGCCCTCGAGCGCGTCGTAAGCGTTGTCGCAGAACACCAGATCATCGCGCTCGCCAAAAATGCGGCGCGCTTCTTCGGTCGCTTCCGGATCATAGGCACGCACGTGCGCACCGGCCTCCCAGAGCTGCGCCAGCAGGCGGCGGCTGGAGGCTTCACGCATGTCATCGGTGTTGGGCTTGAACGCCAGGCCCCACACGGCAAACGTCTTGCCGCGCACGCCTTCGTCCTCGCCACGATCGTAGTGGCGCTGGATCAGGGCGTACAGATGCCCCTTCTGATGCTCGTTGACGGCTTCTACCGCATTGAGCAGCTTCGGCTCATGGCCGTGCTGTTGCGCGGTCCGGGCCAGCGCCTGCACATCCTTGGGGAAGCACGAGCCACCGTAGCCGGCGCCGGGATAGATGAAGTGCCAGCCGATGCGCGGATCCGAGCCGATGCCCTGACGGACCTGCTCGATATCGGCACCGACCTTCTCGGCGATGTTGGCGATTTCGTTCATGAACGAAATCTTGGTCGCCAGCATTGCGTTGGCCGCGTACTTGGTCAGCTCCGCCGAGCGCACGTCCATTTCCACCACGCGGTCGTGGTTGCGGTTGAACGGCGCATACAGGCGGCGCATCAGCGCGACCGATTCGGGATTGGACGCGCCCACCACGATGCGGTCCGGCCGCATGCAGTCGGCGACCGCGTCACCTTCCTTGAGGAATTCGGGGTTGGAGACCACGTCGAACGCGATCTCCACGCCGCGCTCGGCCAGCACCTGTGCGATGGCCTCACGGACTTTGTCGGCCGTGCCTACCGGCACGGTCGATTTGTTCACCACCACCACCGGCACGGTGATGTGCCGGCCGATGGTGCGGGCCACGGCCAGCACGTACTGCAGGTCGGCACTGCCGTCCTCGTCCGGTGGCGTGCCCACGGCAATGAAGATCACCTGGCCATGCGCTATCGCGGCGGCGGCGTCGGAGGTGAAGGTCAACCGCGACGCATCGTGGTTGGCCTTGACCATCGGTTCCAGGCCGGGCTCATAGATCGGGACGATCCCGTTGTTGAGGCCGTCGACCTTGGCCTGGTCGATATCGACACAGATCACCTGGTGGCCAACCTCGGCCAGGCAGGTACCCGTGACAAGACCGACGTAGCCGGTACCGAAAATCGCAACGCGCATGGGCGGTAGTGCTCCAGATCCGTTACGGCAGAACGTTCAGCAGCTCGACGTCGAACGTCAGCGTCGCGTTCGGACCGATCGGACCACCCGGGGTGCCCTGCGGGCCGTACGCCAGCTCGCCAGGGATCCAGAAGCGGTACTTGGAACCGGTGGGCATCAGCGAGACGCCTTCCGACCAGCCCTTGATCACCTGGTCCAGGCCAAACTCGATCGGCTGGCCGCGCTGGTAGCTGCTGTCGAAGACGGTGCCGTCGAGCAGCTTGCCTTCGTAGTTCACACGCACCTTGCTGGTCGGCATCGGGCGCTCGCCCGAACCCGGACGCAGCACCTGGTACTGCAGGCCCGACGCGGTGGTCACCACGCCCGGCACGGTCTTGTTCTTGGCCAGGAAGTTGTTGCCTTCCACGCGGTTGGTATCGCCCTGCGCGGAAGCCTTCGCTTCCATTTCGGCCTGCTTGCCCTTCATGAAGCCTTCCAGCGTGGCCTTGGCCTGCTCGGCGGTCATCTTCGGGGTGCCGTTGTTGAACGTGGTACTGACCGCGTCGAACAGCGCGTCCAGGTCCAGATCGTCCTTCAGCGGCGCCAGCGACGGGCCCACGGCGAAGCTGCCCAGCATCAGGCCGACCTTTTCACGGTCCACCTTCGGCGGCGCGGTACCCGGCGCAACGCCCGGGACCGGCTGGCCGTTCTTGGCCATCACGGCCTGGCGCAGCGCAGCGTCGGTCTTCTGCGCTTCTTCCTGGCTGATCAACGGCTGCTTGCCTTCAAAAGCGTTGGTCACACCGCGGCGCAGGGCGGCAAGGTCGATCTCGCTGGAAATCGGACCGAACGAATTGGCGACATCGATACCGATGGCGTAGCCAAGCTTTTCGCGTTGGGTGTTCAAAGTGGAAGTCTCCTTGACAGCCGCGCGGGCGGCTGGTTGTTGCGACATCGCGGTACCGGTGGCACCCATCGCCAGAATCAGAACCGACGCCGCGGCGCCGCGCATTCCCATCTTCATTCGCTGCATTCCTGGAAGTGACTGGACGCCGACGTCGGCGCGAAAGCAACCATTGTCGCACGCGCGTCCGAGATGTCGATATCGTCAGCGCTTGTTGGCGGTGACAGAGAGTTCACGTTCGATCGCCGCGACCAGCTTCGGATCGTCCGGCGTGACCTTGCTCGGGAACTGTGCCACCACCCGGCCATCCCGGCTGATCAGATACTTGTGGAAATTCCAGCCCGGCGATACACCCGTAGCGGTGGCCAGACTGCGATACAGCGGCGTCGCTTCCGGCCCGGTGACCACCACCTTCTGGAACATCGGGAACTTCACGCCGTAGGTCAGCGTGCAGAACTCCTGGATCTGTGCCTCGTCGCCCGGCTCCTGGCCCTTGAAGTCATTGGACGGGAAGCCCAGCACCGAGAACCCGCGTGCGCTGTACTTGCGCTGCAGGGCTTCCAGGCTTTCGTACTGCGGGGTGAAACCGCACTTGCTGGCCGTATTGACCACCAACAGCACCTTGCCACCGTACTGCTTGGCCAGATTGACCTCACCCTTGCCCGCCAGTGGGCGGTAGCTCACATCCAGCAGGTCGGTCGCCTGGGCCGACGCGCCAGCCAGCAGGCCGACGGCCAGCAGCAACAACGACCCGCGCCGGGCAAGGTCGCGACGGACGGGGGACAACAAAGACACGTAATGCATCGCGACACTCCAAGGTGGGAAAACGAGGGCTCAACCGGCCTGGCAAGGGCCGCCAAGACTGCGGCGGCACTATATCACCGCCGTTTTTGCCGCCGGATGGCCGTGGGCCGGTCCACTGGAGGGCCCCGTGTTCAGGGGCCGCTTTGCCGCTTCTGGCCGTGTCAGCGCGGTGACACGGATCCTGCGAGGATCGCCTGAATGCGCCCATGGCTTGCCATACCATTGACATCAATGAATGTGCGCTGGCGGAAAACGTCCGCCCACGCAGAGACCTATCCATTTAAATTCAATACGTTACGACCAACGCATGCCTGTCATACGCCCCCTGCCATCAGTTGGGTACGCCACCCTGTTGACCTTGGGCGTGCCGGTGTTATAGTTGCATACAACACCAGTCACCTAGACAGGGGAAGCCCATGAACCGCATGCGCCACCGCCATTCCGCCACCGCCATCACCGCCGCTTCGGCGTTGCTGCTGCTTGGCTGGTTCGGCCTCCCCTCCGGTGACGCTGGCAGCCCTGCCGCCAGCACCGATATGTTTGAAGGCCCGCAGGACGCAGGCGTCATCGAGGCAGGGACCGCCAACGGCGCCCCCACGCCCCCCCGCCGGCTGCACAGCTCCCTGTCCATGCCTTACTTCTCATTCGCGCAGTCGCTGAACCCACGGAGCTGACCATGAGCGATATTCAATGGAGCGATGGTGCTCCGATCTACCGCCAGCTGAAGGAGCGCGTGATCGCCATGATGCTTGACGGCATCATCAAGCCTGGCGACGCCCTGCCCTCGGTCCGGCAGGTTGCCGCCGAGTACCAGCTCAACCCCATCACCGTATCGCGCGCCTACCAGGAACTGGCTGATGAAGGCCTGGTCGAGAAGCGCCGCGGCCTGGGCATGTTCATGACCGAAGAAGCGGCCACGCAGCTGCGCAGCAGCGAGCGCGACCGCTTCCTCAATGAAGAATGGCCACTGGTGCTGGAGCGCATCCAGCGCCTGGGCCTGAACCTCGACGAATTGCTGCCCCAGGGGAAATCCTCATGAATGCCGTTGCAAGTGATGTCGTCATTTCCGCTCGAGGCCTGCGCAAGGCCTATAAACAGACCGTGGCGCTGGACAACACCAGCTTCACGATCGCGCCCGGCCGCATCACCGGCCTGATCGGCCCCAACGGCGCCGGCAAGACCACCCTGCTCAAGGCGCTGCTCGGCCTGACCTCGGTGGAAGGCGAACTGCGCGTACTCGGGCTGGACCCGACCGAGCAGCGCAACGCGCTGATGAACGAGGTGTGCTTCATCGCCGACGTGGCGGTGCTGCCGCGCTGGATGAAGGTGCGCGAGGCGATCGACTTCGTCGCCGGCACCCATCCGCGTTTCGACCGTGCGCGCTGCGAGCGCTTCCTGGCCTCCACCAAGCTGCATCCCAAGCAGCGCGTGCGCGAACTGTCCAAGGGCATGATCGTGCAGCTGCACCTGGCCCTGGTGATGGCCATCGACGCCAAGGTGCTGGTGCTGGACGAGCCGACCCTGGGCCTGGACATCCTGTACCGCAAGGAGTTCTACCAGCGTCTGCTGGAGGACTACTTCGATGAGCAGAAGACCATCATCGTCACCACCCACCAGGTGGAAGAGATCGAACACATCCTCACCGATGTGATGTTCATCCGTGATGGCCGCATCGTGCTCACCACCGACATGGAAGACATCGGCGAACGCTATACCGAAGTGCTGGTTTCGGCCGACGCCGTGGAGGCCGCACGCGCGCTCAAGCCGATCGATGAACGCGCCCTGCCCTTCGGCAAGACCGTCCTGCTGTTCGACGGGGTGCCACGCGCCCAGCTCACGCCCCTGGGCGAAATCCGCAGCCCCGGGCTGGCGGATCTGTTCGTGGCCATCATGAAGGGAACCTACGCATGAACACCGTCAACCACCCCATCAGCAAGGCCAGCGCGTTCAAGTGGCTGCTCAAGCGTGAGTACTGGGAAAACCGCGGCGGGTTCCTGTATGCGCCGGTAATCGCCGGTGGCATCTCGCTGGTGATGAGCCTGCTCGGCATCGTGTTCGGCCTGGTCGCCATGCACCGTGCGGTCAAGAGCGGCGGCATCCACCTCAACGACGAAAACGTCAGCATCAACGGCCTGGACCTGAGCCTGCTGACCAGCAAGCTCGATGCCAAGAACCTGCAGGACCTGGCCAATGGCCTGGATCTGACCCTGATCCTGAGCTCGGGCTGGCCGCTGATCGTGCTGGCCTTCGTCGTGTTCTTCTACTGCCTGGGCGCTCTGTACGACGACCGTCGCGACCGCAGCATCCTGTTCTGGAAGTCGCTGCCGCTGTCGGATACGTCCACGGTCCTGTCCAAGGCGCTGAGCGCGTTGTTGATCGCCCCGATCATCGCGGTGATCGCCTCGGCCCTGACCATGTTCGGCTTCCTGGTGATGATCTCCATCGTGGTGATCGCCCACGGCGGCGACCCGATGATGTTGATCTGGGGACCGGCCAGCCCGCTGACCATCATCGCCGGCCATCTGTCCTGGATTCCGGTCTACCTGCTCTGGGCGTTGCCGACCGTCGGCTGGCTGCTGCTATGCTCGGCGTGGGCCAAAACCAAGCCGTTCCTGTGGGCCGTCATGCTGCCACTGTTCGCCGGCATCATCGTCAGCACCACCAAGGTCATGACCCTGTTCGACCTGACCGGTGGCTGGTTCTGGAAGCACATCGTCGGCCGCCTGCTGCTCAGCGCGGTACCGGCCACCGACCAGTTCTACCGCGGCGAATCGATGTTCAGCGGTAACGGCGGCAACATGGACAACCTGGTCAATGAGCTGGGCCCGAGCCATCAGCTGGCTGCCTTCGCGATGCCGGAACTGTGGATTGGTGCCGCCGTCGGCGTGGTGTTCCTGTTCCTGGCCATCCGCCTGCGCCGCCGCGCCGGCGAAATCTGATCCCTGCCCTTCATCGAGGAA
Organism: Stenotrophomonas sp. SRS1; assembly: GCF_026130205.1. NCBI lineage: Bacteria > Pseudomonadati > Pseudomonadota > Gammaproteobacteria > Lysobacterales > Lysobacteraceae > Stenotrophomonas > Stenotrophomonas sp. SRS1. Next base: position 994,238 of record NZ_JAINFD010000001.1, read on the forward strand.
CCACCCATGATCCGCACGCTCGCTGTTGCTTCCCTGCTGTTGCTGCCGCTGACCGCGCTCGCCAATGAGCCCCAGTGCAAGTTCAACGAAGCCCGTGACCTGAAGCTCGACCTGGCCGGCGCCAAGGCGGTGGTGTTCGAAGTGAACCAGCACGATCTGGTGCTGCAGGCTGGCCCGGGCGCGGCCCAGCTCGGGGGGCGCGCCTGCGCCTCCAATGCGGATTGGCTGCGCGAACTGACCGTGACCCAGCAGAAGGTCGGCGACAAGCTGGTCGTCCGCCTGCAGCGGGACGCCCGAAACACACTCACCGTCAGCGGCAGCAGTTATGCCTACCTGGACATGCGCGGCACCGTACCGGACTCGATCCTGGTCCAGCTCAAGGTCGGCTCGGGCGATGCCAGCGTCACCGGTGCGCACTCGCTGAGCGCAGACGTCGGCTCGGGTGACATCAAGCTTCAGGAGATCAACGGCCTGGTGACCGCAGCGGTCGGCTCGGGCGATGTCATCCTCGACGGTGCCGGTGCGCTGAACCTGCTCTCGGTCGGTTCCGGCGATTTCAAGGCCCGCAACATCCGCGGGGACGCCAAGGTCGGCACGATCGGCTCGGGCGACTTCGAGCTGGATACCGTCGGTGGCAACGTCGAGATCGGCGTGGTCGGCTCCGGTGATACCGATGTGCGCAAAGCCAAGGGCGACGTGCGCGTCGGTACCGTCGGCTCCGGCGACACCGACCTGCGCGATATCGGCGGCAGCGTCACCGTGGGCCGTCATGGGTCGGGCGATGTCACCGTCCGAGATGTCGGCGGCGACCTGCGCGTGGCCAACAGCGGCAGCGGCGATATCCGCCACAGCAACGTACGCGGCCGGGTTGAACTGCCGCGCGGCAAGTAAGCCTCTCTTCTCCTCTGACGGATACGCATCATGACGACTCGACTGCTGCTGCCTGCCCTGCTGTTGTGCCTGCCGATCGCAGCCTGTACCGCCCCCGACAGTGGCAAGGGCAAGGCGCCTGCCGACCAGAGCGCCGCCGCCCCGGCGACCAGCGCGCTGGATACCGATGGCATCGGCAAGACCGTGCAGGAGGCCACCGAGAAGGCCCGCCGGGAGATCAGCCAGGGCAACATTTCCATCGCCAACGGGAAGACTCCGAAGGCGGAGATCAGCCCCCAGGGCGACCTGCTCATCGACGGCAAGCCGGTCACCGTGAACGCCCACCAGCGTGCGCTGCTGCTGGACTACCGCAAGCAGGTCGAGCAGCTCGCCAATGCCGGCATGGAAATCGGCGTCGCCGGTGCCAATCTGGGCGTGAAAGCCGCCGGTGAAGCCATCAAGGGCATGTTCTCCGGCGATACCCAGGGGATCGAGGCACGGGTGAATGAAGAGGCCAAGAAGATCGAGGACCAGGCCCAGAAGCTGTGTGGGCTGCTGCCGGGCATGATGGCCAGGCAGCAGGCGCTGGCCGCCGCGCTGCCGGCCTTCCAGCCGTACGCGACGATGGACCAGAGCGACATCGACGACTGCGGCAAGTAATCCCGGCACTGCCTGCGACGATGCGTCGCAGGCAGGCCCTTCCCAGTGCGGGAGGACTACAATCTCCCCTCCCGTCGCATGCGTTGCCCTGCTCATGAAGAAGCTGAGTCTGTTGCTGTTCGCCCTGTTCTGCCTGGTCGCCACCGGTTGCGATCAGGAGTACCGCAATCACCGCGCCGAGCGCAGCAAGCCCAAGATCACCGTCAGTGACGGCATGGTTACCGTGCGCCGCGCGCCTGCGCCGAACATCATCATCCTGCCCAACGGGCACATGAAGATCGATGAGATCGAGATCCCGCTCAACCAGGAGCAGCACGCGATGCTGCAGGTCATGTTCGGCCAGCTGCAGGTGCTGCGCCAGAACACCCTGACCGATGCCCCGCCGGACCCGGCCAAGCGCTCGGTGAAGATCCAGGTCCCCGAGGGCATGCAGCCGATCCCGCCGGACCTGATCACGAAGATCCCGGAATTCAAGGACTACACCGAGACCTTCGGTAATCTGCAGGCCGATCGCCACTGAGTTTGTGCGCGAGCCCCGCAGTGACCGGCAGGCCCCTGGGCAAATGTCCCCCGTCCGCCGCCTGGCGGCGACGGCCTCCTCCTTGATTTTGCCCCGGGGCCCGCCGGCCGCTACGGGGCTCACGCACAAAAAACGGGCCGTTCGGCCCGTTTCTCGTTTCAGGTAGTGCGAGCGGTCAACCGCCCCCACCGCCACCGCCATGGATGCCACCGGCAGTCAGTGCCGCCGGATCCAGCAGCCTGCGCAGTTCGGCTTCGGACAGGCCACTGTCTTCCTTGGCCACGTCCAGCACCGGGCGCTGTTCCTTGTAGGCACGCTTGGCGATCGCCGCCGCCTTCTCATAGCCGATGATCGGGTTCAACGCAGTCACCAGGATCGGGTTGCGATCCAGTGCCTCGCGGACGCGATCCTCGCGCACTTTCAGCCCGGCGATCGCGGTATCGGCGAGCAGACGGGTGATGTTGGCCAGCAGGGTGATGCCATCGAGAAGATTCGCCGCGATCAACGGCAGCGTCACGTTCAACTGGAAGTTGCCGGTCTGGCCCGCCACGGTGATCGCGGTGTGGTGGCCGATCACCTGGGCGCACACCATCACGGTGGCTTCCGGGATCACCGGATTGACCTTGCCCGGCATGATCGAGCTGCCCGGCTGCAGCGCCGGCAGTTCGATCTCGCCCAGCCCGGCCAACGGACCGGCATTCATCCAGCGCAGGTCGTTGGCGATCTTGATCAGCGCCACCGCCAACGCATTGAGCTGGCCGGACAGTTCAACCGCATCGTCCTGCGCGGCGAGGCCTTCGAACTTGTTCTCAGCGCTGTCGAACTTGATGCCGGTCTGCTGCTTGAGCTGCTTGGCCACCAGCGTGCCGAACCGCGGATCGGCATTGATGCCGGTGCCGATCGCCGTGCCGCCCAGCGGCAGGCGCCGCAGCCGCTTGAGGCTGTCCTCGATGCGATCCTGTGCGGAGGACAACTGCGCCGACCACGCACCGAATTCCTGCTCGAAGGTCAGCGGCATCGCGTCCATCAGATGGGTGCGACCGGTCTTGACCACTTTGCGCAGCGCACGGCCGCGCTTGTCGATGGTCTTGCGCAGGTGCACCAGTGAAGGCAGCAGCTGCTCATGCACGCCCAGCAGCGCGGACACACGCAGCGCGGTGGGAATCACATCGTTGGAGCTCTGCCCCTGGTTGACGTGATCGTTGGGATGCACCGCGGTCTTGCCGGCCTTGCCCGCGCGGTTGGCGAGCGTGGCGATGACCTCATTGGCATTCATGTTCGAGGAGGTGCCCGAACCGGTCTGGTACACATCGATCGGGAAGTGCGCGTCGTGGCGGCCGTCGGCAACGTCCGCCGCAGCGGCTTCGATGGCCTTGCCGATGTTGCGCGGCAGATGGCCCAGCTCGACGTTGACGTTCGCCGCAGCACCCTTGACCAGGCCGAGCGCGCGGATGAAACCACGCGGCATACGCTGGCCCGACACCGGGAAATTATCGACGGCGCGCTGGGTCTGCGCGCCCCACAACGCATCAGCGGGCACCTGCAGCTCGCCCATGCTGTCGTGTTCAATCCTGAAACCCTTGCTCATTGCATCAACTCCGCACGTCTTTCGTGGATGAAAGGGAACCTGCGGCTGGCAACGGGCCTGATTCCCTGGCTGGCGGCGCACATCACGATACTCTCAAGCGCCGCTGAAACCCAAGAAAGCGACTGATCGGCTAGACTCGGGATTCGTTTCCATTCAGACAGACTGCCGCCCCCATGGGTGACGATCCCGACAGTAGTACCGGGCGTGCCGCCGCGCACGCACCGATGACCGCCCTCGCCGCCCTGGCGACCGCGGGTGCCGTTCTCGCCTTGGCAGCCATGCTGCGGGGTCGTGAATGATCGGCAACCTCCTGCTCCTTGCGCTGGCGCTGGCGCTGGTGGTGCTCAACGGCTTCTTCGTGGCCGCCGAGTTCGCCCTGGTCAAGCTGCGCCACACCCAGGCCGTCGGCCTTGCGGAAAAAAACGGCTGGCGCGGTCGCCTGCTGCTCAACGTGCACGCGCACCTGGATGCGTATCTGTCCGCCTGCCAGCTGGGCATCACGCTGTCCTCGCTGGGCCTGGGCTGGGTGGGTGAACCGGCGTTCGCGCATCTGCTGCAGCCGTTGTTCGATACGCTGGGGCTCACCCCGGAAGCGTCCCGCCTGACCGCTTTCATCATCGCCTTCAGCATCATCTCGTTCCTGCACATCGTGCTCGGCGAACTGGCCCCGAAATCGATGGCGATCCGCCGCCCGGAAGCGATGTCGCTGTGGACGGCCGCACCGCTGTACCTGTTCTACTGGGCGATGTACCCGGCCATCTGGCTGCTCAACAACAGCGCCAACGCGCTCCTGAGAGCGGCCGGCTGGGGGGATGTGGAGCACACCTCGCACCGTTATTCGCGCGAGGAACTCAAGCTCATCGTGGGCCGCCAGCAACCCACTGGCAGCGCGCCGGACCAGGACCTCACCCTGATGAGCCACGCGCTGGAACTGCCCGAACTGGTGGCCGGCGACCTGATGCGCTCGCGCGACCATATGCGTTCGTTCCGCGACGGGATGAGCCTGGCCGATGTCATGGCCGAGTTCGCCGAGAGCCGCTACAGCCGCTACCCGTGGTTCGACCGCGACGGCGAGGAAGTGCTCGGCATCCTGCACATGAAGGACCTGCTGGTGGAGATCGCCCGCGGCAATCCGACCGACGACCTGCGCCCGCTGCTGCGCCCGGCCAACCTGATCGCGCTGGAGACCCCGGTGCCGCTGGTGCTGGAACGCTTCCGCACCGGCACCACCCACCTGGCACTGTGCGTGGAAGAACACGGCCGCATCCTGGGCTACTTCACCCTGGAAGACCTGCTGGAAGTGGTGGTCGGCGATATCGAGGACGAGCACCCGCATATCGTCAAGGATGCCCCGACCCGCGGCGCGGACGGCACCCTGCTGGTGGCCGGCTCGACCTCCATCTTCCGGCTGGAGCGCCTGCTGGGCCATGACCTGAGCGCGCCCGACCATCTGAATTCGGTGGGCGGGCTGATCGTGCACCAGCTCCAGCGCCTGCCCGAGGAAGGCGAACAGCTGGAAATCGACGGACACCTGTTCACGATCAAGCGCATGGCCGGGCACCGAATCCAGGCGGTGACGGTGCGCATGGCACAGGCCGAGGACGCCGGGGCAGCGTAGAATGGCGGCCCCCGCTGCCACCGATCTGCGCCCTGCCATGTCCGAATTTGCCCTGCTCGCCCTGTCCCCGCTCGATGGCCGCTACGCCGGCAAGGTCGACGCCCTGCGCCCGATCTTCTCCGAATACGGCCTGATCAAGGCCCGCGTGAAGGTGGAAGTGGAATGGCTGCTGGCGCTGGCCAATGAGCCGGGCATCGTCGAACTGGCCCCGTTCTCGGCCGCAGCCACCGCCCGCCTGCGCGCCCTCGCCGACGACTTCGCCCCGGCCCACGCCGCGCGGGTGAAGGAGATCGAGCGCACCACCAACCACGACGTCAAGGCCGTGGAGTACTTCATCAAGGAGCAGCTCACCGCCGATGCCGAGCTGGGCCCGGCGCTGGAGTTCGTGCATTTCGCCTGCACCAGCGAAGACATCAACAACCTCAGCTACGGCCTCATGCTTGAGCAGGCCCGCCGCGAAGTGCTGCTGCCCTCGCTGGACAACATCGCCGGCGTGCTGCGTGCCCTGGCCCACGCCCAGGCCGCGCAGCCGATGCTGTCGCGCACCCACGGCCAGACCGCCTCGCCGACCACCCTGGGCAAGGAAGTGGCCAACGTCGTCGCCCGCCTGGAGCGTCAGCGCCGCCAGATCGCCGCGGTGGAGCTGACCGGCAAGATCAACGGCGCGGTGGGCAACTACAACGCCCACGTCATCGCCTACCCGGACGTGGACTGGCCGGCCTTCGCCCAGCGCTTCGTGGAGAGCCTCGGCCTGGTGTTCAACCCGTACACCACCCAGATCGAACCGCACGACAACGTCGCCGAAATCGGCGATGCCGCGCGCCGCGCCAACATCATCCTGATCGACCTGGCCCGCGACGTCTGGGGCTATATTTCGCTGGGCTACTTCAAGCAGAAGCTCAAGGAAGGCGAAGTCGGCTCGTCGACCATGCCGCACAAGGTCAACCCGATCGATTTCGAAAACGCCGAAGGCAACTTCGGCATCGCCAACGCCCTGTTCGAGCATTTCAGCGCCAAGCTGCCGATCAGCCGCTGGCAGCGTGACCTGACCGACTCCACCGTGCTGCGTGCGGTCGGCACCGCCTTCGGCCACACCCAGGTCGCCCTGGACTCGCTGGCCAAGGGCCTGGGCAAGCTGACCGTGAACCCGGAACGCCTGGACGCCGATCTGGATGCCGCATGGGAAGTACTGGCCGAAGCCGTGCAGACCGTCATGCGCCGCCACGGCCTGCCCAACCCTTACGAGCAGCTCAAGGCGCTCACCCGCGGCCAGGGCATCACGACCGAGTCGATGCAGGCCTTCGTCGAATCGCTGGAACTGCCGGCCGATGCCAAGCAGAGCCTGCGCGCCCTGACGCCGGGCGGCTACATCGGCCTGGCGGCTGACCTGGCCAAAGCGATCTGAAGGCATGGGCACGGCACCGTCGCGCCCCCGAATACCCGTCTATACGCTGCAAGGATCTCCCCCATGGCCGCACGCAAGACCAAAACCCCCGTCATCGACATCCAGGCCCGCCCCGGCCTGCCGCTGGGCATGCCCGCTGCCACCTTCCTGCGCGATTACTGGCAGAAGCGCCCGCTGCTCATCCGTGGCGCGTTCCCCGATTTCGAAACGCCGGTCCAGCCCGAAGACCTCGCCGGCCTGGCCTGCGAGGAAGGCGCGCTGTCGCGCCTGATCACCCACGACCGCGCCACCGATGGCTGGAGCGTGCGTACCGGCCCGTTCCAGGAAGAAGAGTTCCCCGGCATGCCCGACCACGACTGGACCCTGCTGGTCCAGGACGTGGACAAGTGGGACGCCGACGTGCGCGCCCTGATCAGCCACTTCAACTTCCTGCCGCGCTGGCGCATGGATGACGTGATGATCAGCTTCGCCGCCACCGGCGGCTCGGTCGGCGCGCATGTCGACCAGTACGACGTCTTCCTGCTGCAGGCCCATGGACACCGCCGCTGGCAGATCGACGCCAGCGAATCCATCAAGGGCAAGCGCCCGCCGCTGGAGTTCCGCGACGACGTCGAACTCAAGCTGCTGCGCCGCTTCAAGCCGACCCACGACTGGGTGCTGGCCCCCGGTGACATGCTGTACCTGCCGCCGAACGTGCCGCACAACGGCGTCGCCGAAGACCCCTGCCTGACCTTCTCCTTCGGCATGCGTGCCCCGGCCTCGGCCGAGCTGATCAGCGACTACCTCGATAACCTGATCGACGGTGCCGACGAGTCCATCCGCTACCAGGATCCGGACCTGAAGGTGCCCGAGGACCCGAACGAGATCGACGTGGTCTCGATGAACCGCGTGGTCGAAGCGCTCAATGCGATCCGCATGAACGACCCGGACAAGCTGGGCGACTGGTTCGGCCGCTTCATCACCACCTACCGCGCCGCCGGGGAAGTGATGGCGCACGGCGAACCGCTGCCGCGCGAAGAGATCGAAGCCGCCCTCGGCGCGGGCGTGGAACTGCAGCGCCACCCGTGGGCGCGGCTGGCCTGGCGCCGTGCCAAGCGTGGCGCCAGCCTGTACTGCAGCGGCTTGGACTTCGCCCTGCCGGTCAAGGATGCGCAGGTACTGGCCGGCACCGAACAGATCGGCGCGGCGCTGTACCAGAAGCTCTCGGCCAAGGGCCGTGATGCCGTGCAGGCGCTGGTCGCCGGCGGCTTCTACCAGCTGGTGGACGATGCCGGGTTCGAGGACGAAGACGACTACGTCGCCGAGTACGACATCGTCGACGGCACCGAGGCGGTCGAAGTCATCGATGACCAGGCCATCCAGGCCGACGTGCACGAGGTGACCATCCACGACGACGGCATCGAAGTCATCGTCGATTTCGACGACAGCGACGAGGCCGACGGCAAGGACGAGCCGCCGCGCGGCTGATCCGCCCGCCCGCCATGGCCGCCCCCGGTTTCCAGGTTGACGTGGTCGATTACCCGGTGCAGCACGCCGCGCTGCACCGGGTGCGGTTCACCGTGTTCGTCGACGAACAGCAGGTACCGGCCGAGCTGGAGATCGACGCGCTCGATCCCCTGAGCGTGCACGTCCTGGCCCGGGACACCGTCGGCACGCCGATCGGTGCGGGCCGGCTCACCCCGGAGGGCCGGATCGGCCGGATGGCGGTGCTTGCGGCCTGGCGCGGCAAAGGCGTCGGCGACGCACTGCTGCAGGCCCTGATCGATCAGGCCCGGGCCCGTGGCTGGCGCGGGGTCGGGCTGCATGCGCAGCTGCCGGCCCGCGTGTTCTATACCCGGCAGGGCTTTCTGCCCGAGGGCGAGGTCTTCGAAGAGGCCGGTATCGCCCACCAGCACATGCGGCTTGTCCTGTCCGGGGCGGTCGCGATCGACCGGGCCGAGGACGCCGTGGCAATCACCACCGCGCTGGTCCACCGCGCCCGCCGCCAGCTCTGGATCCACAGCCGCCAGCTCGACCCCGGTCTGCTCGATGTACCGCCGGTGCTGGAAGCACTGCGCCGCTACGCCACCGCCCGCCACGACAAACAGGCCTGGCTGATCGTCCACGACAGTGCCGCCATCCGTCAGGCCGGCTCGCCTGTGTTGAGCCTGCTGCAGCGCCTGCCGAGCGTCTTCCGGGTGCGCGAAGTGAGCGATCCGATCGACCGCGCCACGGCATCGGCCTGCCTGGTCAATGACGCCGGCGACTACTACTTTCGTAGTAGCGGGCATCGCTTCGACGGCGAGGCGGGTGTGTCCCAGCCGGCACGTTCGCGGCCGTTGCAGGACGGTTTGCAGCGCGTATGGGAACGTTCGCGTGATTGCAGCGAGTTGCGCGCGCTCGGGCTGTAGCTCACACCCCGGTCCCGAACCTGTCTGGGAATGACACCGCGGGCCCCGCACTGGCCCGTACGGTGCCCCTTCCTGTCTCGATGGGGGTACAATTTGGGGTGTTAGATACCGCCCGCGCAGGGCTATTCACTTTTCCCTGCCGGATCATCGAAGCCTTACCCCACAAGCGAATCCGACTCTCCATCGTGGACAATCAACTGAAGCAGTTTGCGCAATCTTCGCAGCTCGCCGGCGGCAACGCCTCCTATATCGAGGATCTGTACGAGCAGTACCTCGTTTCTCCGGACAGTGTCGATCCCAAATGGAAGACCTACTTCGACGGCTTCCAGGGCCGCGAAGCCGGTGATATTCCGCATTCGGCCGTCATCGCCCACATTGCCGACGCCGCCAGGAATGCCGTCAAGAGCGGCACGGCCGCCGGTGCCGGCGACGAGCGCGAGCGCAATGTCGGTCGCCTGATCACCGCCTACCGTTCGCGTGGTCACATGGCCGCCCGCCTGGACCCGCTGAGCCTGACCGCACCGACCAATCCGCCGGATCTGGGTCTGCCGTTCCACAGCCTGTCGGAAAGCGACCTGGGCAGTGAGTTCAGCACCGGCGGTGTCGCCGGCCAGCCGCGCATGAAACTGCGCGATCTGCTGGAGCGCCTGAAGAAGACCTACACCGGCTCGATCGGTGCGGAATTCATGCACATCTCCGAGGTCGAGCAGCGCCAGTGGCTGTACCAGCGCCTGGAACTGGCCGGTGGCAGCTACAACCTGGACGCGGACACCCAGCGCCGCACCCTGGAGCGCCTGACGGCTGCCGAGGGTCTGGAGCGCTACCTGCACACCAAGTACGTCGGCCAGAAGCGCTTCTCGCTGGAAGGCGGCGATGCGCTGATCCCGATGATGGACACCATCATCCGTGACGCCGGCAAGGATGGCGTCAAGGACGTGGTGATCGGCATGGCCCACCGCGGCCGCCTGAACGTGCTGGTCAACACCCTCGGCAAGAGCCCGCGCAAGCTGTTCGACGAGTTCGAAGGCAAGTTCGAGCACGACGACCACGCCTCGGCGGGTGACGTGAAGTACCACATGGGCTTCTCGGCCGACGTCTCCACCCCGGGCGGCGCCGTCCACCTGGCGCTGGCGTTCAACCCGTCGCACCTGGAAATCGCCGACCCGGTCGTGGCCGGCAGCGTGCGCTCGCGCCAGGAACGTCGTGGCGATACCGCCCGCAAGCAGGTGATGCCGATCCTGATCCACGGCGACGCGGCCTTCTCCGGCCAGGGCGTGGTGATGGAGCTGTTCCAGATGTCCCAGGCCCGCGGCTTCGCCGTCGGTGGCACGGTGCACATCGTGGTCAACAACCAGGTCGGTTTCACCACCTCCAACCCGCTGGATACGCGCTCCACGCGCTACGCCACCGACGTGGCCAAGATGATCGCCGCCCCGGTGCTGCACGTGAATGGCGACGATCCGGAAGCCGTGGTGTTTGCTGCCCAGCTGGCCTTCGAGTTCCGCCAGAAGTTCGCCAAGGACGTGGTCATCGATCTGATGTGCTACCGCCGTTGGGGCCATAACGAGGCCGACGAACCGGCGATCACCCAGCCGCTGATGTACCAGGTGATCCGCAAGCACCAGACCACCCGCGAGCTGTACGCTGCGGCGCTGGAAGCTGCCGGCGTGATCGAAGCCGGTGGCGGCAAGGCGCTGGTCGATGCCTACCGCAACAAGCTCGATGCCGGCGAAGTCACCACCGAGCTGGCCCAGGTCGAAAAGACCCCGGCCACCAGCAAGATGTATGTGGATTGGCCCAAGCTGCTCAACGGCAAGCTCTCCGACGCGGTCTCCACCGCGGTCGGCATGGAGAAGGTCAAGCAGCTGGCGCAGATGATCAACACCGTGCCCGAAGGCGTGGAACTGCACTCGCGCGTGGCCAAGGTCTATGACGACCGCCGCAAGATGGCCGCCGGCGAGATCCCGGGCGACTGGGGCTTTGCCGAGAACCTGGCCTACGCCACGATCCTCGATGAAGGCAACAACCTGCGCCTGGTCGGCCAGGACGTGGGCCGCGGTACGTTCACCCACCGCCACGCGATCCTGCACGACCAGAAGACCGACAACTACTACCTGCCGCTGCGCCAGCTGGTCGAGTCGCCGGAACAGGCCACCATCATCGATTCGCTGCTCAGCGAAGAAGCGGTGATGGCCTATGAGTACGGCTTCTCCACCACCGATCCGAACACCCTGTGCATCTGGGAAGGCCAGTTCGGCGATTTCGCCAACGGCGCCCAGGTCGTGATCGATCAGTTCATCGCCGCCGGTGAAGCCAAGTGGGGCCGCATCACCGGTCTGACCCTGCTGCTGCCGCACGGTTATGAAGGCCAGGGGCCGGAACACAGCTCCGCGCGTCTGGAGCGCTTCCTGCAGCTGTGCGCGCTGGAGAACATGCTGGTGTGCGTGCCGTCGACCCCGGCGCAGGCGTACCACATGCTGCGCCGCCAGATGCGCATGACCACCCGCAAGCCGCTGATCGTGATGTCGCCCAAGTCGCTGCTGCGCCACAAGCTGGCCGTGTCGACCCTGGACGAACTGGCCAACGGCGAGTTCCAGCACCTGATCGGCGATGCCAACGCAGACGCCAAGAAGGTCAAGCGCGTGGTGCTGTGCTCGGGCAAGGTCTACTACGACCTGCTGGAAGACCAGACCAAGCGTGGCCAGGACGATGTCGCCATCATCCGCGTGGAGCAGCTGTATCCGTTCCCGCGCGTGGCACTGGCAGCAGAGCTGAAGAAGTACGGCAAGGCGGCCGATGTGGTGTGGTGTCAGGAAGAACCGCAGAACCAGGGTGCCTGGTACCAGATCCGTCACCACCTGCAGGCGTGCCTGGCCGATGGCCAGAGCATCCATTACGCAGGTCGCGCCCGTTCGGCATCGCCGGCCGCTGGACACATGGCTGACCACATCATCGAACAGCAGAAGCTGATCGCCGATGCCCTGGTCAACCCGTTCAACGACTCGGTCGCTGAATAACTCTCCCCCTCATTCTAGAAAAGACAAACCAGGAAGCTCCCGCATGGCCACCGAAGTCAAAGCCCCGGTACTGCCCGAATCCGTCGCCGACGGCACCATCGCCACCTGGCACAAGAAGGTCGGCGATGCCGTCAAGCGCGATGAAAACCTGCTTGATCTGGAAACCGACAAGGTCGTCCTGGAAGTGCCGTCGCCGGTCGACGGCGTGCTGAAGGAGATCAAGTTCGAGGTGGGCGCCACCGTGACCTCCAGCCAGGTCGTAGCGATCATCGAAGAAGGCGCCGTGGCCGATGCCCCGGCTCCGGCCGCGGAAGAGAAGAAGGCCGAGGCCGCACCGGCCAAGGCGGCTGCTCCGGCCGCTGCCGCAGCGCCGGCGCCGGCCGCCAAGTCCGCTGCCGACTCCCTGCCCCCGGGCGCCCGCTTCACCGCCATCACTGAAGGCGTGAACCCGGCCGACGTGGACGGCACCGGCCGTCGCGGCGCGGTGACCAAGGAAGACATCGTCAACTTCGCCCGCAACGGTGGCGCCGGCAAGTCCGGTGGCGCACGACCGGAAGAACGCGTGCCGATGACCCGCATCCGCAAGCGCATCGCCGAACGCCTGATGCAGTCCAAGAACGGCACCGCGATGCTGACCACCTTCAACGAGGTCGACCTGTCCAAGGTCTCGGCTGCGCGCAAGGATCTGCAGGACGAGTTCGTCAAGGCCCACGGCATCAAGCTGGGCTTCATGAGCTTCTTCGTGAAGGCCGCCGCCAACGCCCTGCAGCGCTTCCCGCTGGTCAATGCCTCGATCGATGGTGACGACATCATCTATCACGGTTACTCGGACATCTCGATCGCCGTGTCGACCGAGAAGGGTCTGGTGACCCCGGTCCTGCGCAACGTCGAGCGCATGTCGTTCGCCGACATCGAAAAGACCATCGCCGACTACGCCAAGAAGGCCCGTGACGGCAAGCTGAGTCTGGAAGAACTGCAGGGCGGCACCTTCACCGTGACCAACGGCGGCACCTTCGGCTCGCTGCTGTCGACCCCGATCATCAACCCGCCGCAGAGCGCCATCCTGGGCATGCACGCCATCAAGGAGCGTCCGATCGCCCAGAACGGTCAGGTCGTGATCGCGCCGATGATGTACCTGGCGCTGTCCTACGATCACCGCATCATCGATGGCAAGGACTCGGTCCAGTTCCTGGTGGACATCAAGAACCAGCTGGAAAACCCGGGCCGCATGCTGTTCGGCCTGTAAGACCTCCCACCCCTCCGCGCCTGCGCGGAGGGGTTCTGGTAAAGAAACAAGGAACTATCAATGGCTGAACAATTCGACGTCGTCGTCATCGGTGCCGGTCCGGCCGGCTACCATGCCGCCATCCGCGCCGCGCAGCTGGGTCTGAAGACCGCCTGCATCGACGCTGCGCTGGGCAAGGACGGCAAGCCGGCCCTGGGCGGCACCTGCCTGCGCGTGGGCTGCATCCCGTCCAAGGCGCTGCTGGATTCCTCGCGCCAGTTCTGGAACATGGGCCACATCTTTGGCGACCACGGCATCAGCTTCAAGGACGCCAAGATGGACGTCGAGGCGATGGTTGGCCGCAAGGACAAGATCGTCAAGCAGTTCACCGGCGGCATCGCCATGCTGTTCAAGGCGAACAAGGTCACCGCGTACTACGGTTTCGGTGAACTGCAGCCGGGCAACATCGTCAAGGTGAAGCAGCACGACGGCTCGGAAGTCGAGCTGAAGGGCACCAACGTCATCATCGCCGCCGGTTCGGATTCGATCGAACTGCCGTTCGCCAAGTTCGACGGCGAGACCATCGTTGACAACGTCGGCGGCCTGGACTTCACCGAAGTCCCCGCCCGCCTGGCCGTGATCGGTGCCGGCGTGATCGGCCTGGAACTGGGCAGCGTCTGGAAGCGCCTCGGTTCGGAAGTGACCATCCTGGAAGCCCTGCCGGACTTCCTGGCGGCCGCCGATGCCGAAGTGGCCAAGACCGCCTTGAAGGAATTCAAGAAGCAGGGCCTGGACATCCGCCTGGGCGCCAAGGTGTCCAAGGCCGAGGTGACCGGCAAGGGCAAGAAGAAGGAAGTCGCCCTGACCTACACCGATGGTGAAGGCGAGAAGAGCCTGATCGTGGACAAGCTGCTGGTGGCCGTTGGCCGTCGCGCCGCCACCAAGGGCCTGCTGGCCGAAGGCACCGGCGTCAAGATCAACGAGCGTGGCCAGATCGAAGTGGACGCGCACTGCCACACCGGCGTCAATGGCGTCTGGGCGGTCGGTGACTGCGTGCGCGGCCCGATGCTGGCGCACAAGGGCTTCGAAGAAGGCATCGCCGTGGCCGAGCTGATCGCGGGCCTGCCGGGCCACGTCAACTTCGACACCATCCCGTGGGTCATCTACACCGAGCCGGAGCTGGCCTGGGTCGGCAAGACCGAGCAGCAGCTCAAGGACGAAGGCATCCCGTACAAGGCGGGCAGCTTCCCGTTCGCCGCCAACGGCCGTGCTGTGGCGATGATCGAGCCGACCGGCTTCGTGAAGGTCCTGGCGCATGCCGAGACCGACCGCATCCTGGGCATGCACCTGGTCGGCGCGAACGTCTCCGAGCTGGTGCACGAAGGCGTGCTGACCATGGAGTTCAGCGGTTCGGCCGACGACCTGGCGCGCATCTGCCACGCCCACCCGTCGCTGTCCGAAGTGGTGCATGACGCCGCGATGGCCGTGAGCAAGCGCGCGATCCACAAGGCCAACTGAGCCTTGTTGGTGGCGTAACGAAAAACCCCGCCTCGGCGGGGTTTTTTGTGGGCGACAGGTAGTGCCGGCCGCTGGCCGGCTCCACGCCATCCCGACAGAAGAGCAGCCGGCCAGCGGCCGGCACTACCCGATCGCGGTGTTGTTCAGGCCGTCGCCGTGCGCCCGCCGCCCAGGACCCGCGCCGGCAGCATCAACAGTGCACCCAGGAAGGCAAACAGCGCCGAGAAGGTGATGCCCACCAGCCGGAACGGCAGGCTCAACAGCCACACGAACGGCCACGCCACCAGGGCCAGAATCGCCAGCGGCCAGCACAGCACGAACAGCAGGCACCACACGCCCAAGGCGAACAGGGTCTTCATCGTCGGTCTCCGTTGGCGGCACCCTGCCGCCCGGAGACCACCATCGCGCCCTGCGCGGGCGCACTGCAACGGGTTTGCGACGAAACCCGGGTTACGCCGATGAAACGGCAGAGCCGGCCACTGGCCGGCTCCGCACGATGACAGTTCCATAGGAGCCGGCCAGCGGCCGGCACTACCGTAACGCCTTCGGCGTTACTCGAACGACCCCACCGAATCGTGCGACAGGTTGTCGAACCGGGTGTATTCGCCGAAGAATTTGAGCTTGCACGAGCCGGTCGGGCCGCCTCGGTGCTTGCCGATGATGATCTCGGCCAAGCCCTTGTCCGGCGAAGTTTCCTTGTTGTAATAGTCGTCGCGGTAGATGAACACGATCATGTCCGCATCCTGCTCGATAGCGCCGGATTCACGAAGATCGGCCATCACCGGGCGCTTGTCGGTACGCGTTTCCAGCGAGCGGTTGAGCTGGGAGAGCGCGATGACCGGCACGTTGAGTTCCTTGGCCAGGCCCTTCAACGAACGCGAGATCTCCGAGATTTCGGTCGCGCGGTTTTCGCTGTTGCCCGGCACGCTCATCAGCTGCAGGTAGTCGATCACGATCAGGCCCAGGTCGTGCTCGCGCTTGAGGCGGCGGCACTTGGAACGCAGGATTTCCGGCGACACGCCCGGCGTATCGTCGATGAAGATCTTGGTTTCCTTCAGCATCCGGATCGCACCGGTCACCCGGCTCCAATCCTCATCTTCCAGCTGACCGGTACGCAGGCGCTGGGCGTTGATGCGGCCGTTGGAGGAAATCAGACGCATCGCCAACTGCGAGGCCGACATTTCCATCGAGAACACCGCCACGCCCTTCTTGGACTTGATCGCGGCGTACTCGGCGATGTTCAGCGCCAGCGTGGTCTTGCCCATGGCCGGGCGCGCAGCCAGGATGATCAGATCGGTCGGCTGCAGGCCGGCGGTCATCGCATCGAAATCGGTGTAGCCGGTCGGCAGGCCGGTGATGTTGCCGCCGTTCTCGAAGCGGTTGCGCAGCTCTTCGAACGCGTCTTTCAACGCGCCGGGCATCGCCACGAAATCAGTACGGCCGCGCGCGCCCTGCTCGGCGATCGCGAACACGGATTTTTCCGCTGCCGAGAGCAGCTCGCTGCTTTCGCGGCCTTCGGGCTGGAAGCCGTCGTTGACGATGTCGGTGCCGACCTGGATCAGCTGACGCAGCACCGCCTTGTCACGGACGATCTCCGCGTAGGCACTGATGTTGGCGGCCGACGGCGTGGTGCTGGCCAGCTCGATCAGGTACGCGCCATCACCGACCAGCTCCATCTTGCCCTGCGATTCAAACCACTCGCCCAGCGTCACCGCATCGAACGGGCGGTCACGTTCGGACAGCTCGCGGATCGCGCGGTAGATCATCTGGTGATCGCGGCGGTAGAAGTCGGTTTCGGTCAGCTGGTCGTTGACCCGGTCATAGCTCTCCGGGGCCAGCATCAGCCCGCCCAGCACCGCCTGTTCGGCCTCGATCGAATGCGGCGGCACGCGCAGGGCGTCGATGCGCATCTCATCGCGATCAAAGCGGTCACCGCGGTCTTTGCGGTCGGAACGGAAGCCAGAACGGGCGGACATGGGGGGCGTACTTCCTGCAGTGTGAGGCGTGGGACATGGTAGGCACGCGGCGAGCCCCGCAGCCATGCACAAACCTGTGGATAAACAGTGGATGAGCTGGGGATACCGGCGCCTGCCGGTACGATCGGCCGGGGCCGTCGCATCGCGTGCGACGGACGCCCTTGCGACGTCCGTCCACGCCATTATCGCAGATGCATGACCCCCTCGCGGTGGATCAGTGCGTGCCGCCGTGGGTGCCGACCCAGGCAATGAACGTGTCCACGAAGCCCTGCAGGAAGTCCTTGGTGCCCTCGTTGCTGATCGTGCCGTGGGCGTCGATCAGCCCTTCCTTGAAGTGCAGGAAGGCCTCGGGCTGGCCCAGCACCGGCATGTCCAGGTAGGCCAGGATGTTGCGCAGGTGCTGTTGGGCCAGCGCAGTGCCGATCACCCCGATCGAGGCGCCGATCACCGCTGCGGGCTTGCCGGCGAAGGCGCTGTCGCCATACGGGCGCGAGCCCAGGTCGATGGCGTTCTTGAGCACGCCCGGGACCGAGCGGTTGTATTCGGGGGTGACGAACAGCACCGCATCGGCATCCCGGATCTGCTGCTTCAGGCGGAGGCCCTGGCTCGGGTAGTCCTTGTCGAAATCCTGGTTGTACAACGGCAGGTCACCGATCTCCACATAGGAGAACACCGCCTTGCCGGCGGCCAGTTTCTCCAGCGCGTGGGCCAACGCCTGATTGTGCGAGCCCTTGCGCAGGCTGCCGACCAGTACGGCGATCTTGTATTCGGCCATCACGTTCGCTCCGTTGGGGGAAAGGCCCAGCCTAGGCGGGCCCACCTTCGGCAACGGTGAAGGCGACGTCAGCCACGCATGGCGTGGCTCTACAGCCGACACCACATCCGGTAGAGCCACCCCATGGGTGGCTGCCTTCCGCCCAGACCTGACAGCACAGGGGGCGCTATGCGCGTGTCACGTCGGCGCGTACGTTGCGCCAATGCGCCTGCCAGGCCTGGAACATCAGCACGTTCCACAGATGCGTGTGCCATTTGCGCTCGCCCTGCTTGAACTGCTGCCACAGCGGCGCCACCGCCTCGACGTTGAACACGCCCTCCTCGGCCAACCGCGCCGGATCCAGCAGTTCATCGGCCCAGTCACGCAGGTCACCCTTCAGCCACGCGCTGACCGGGGCACCGAAGCCACGCTTGGGACGGTGCACCATGTCCTGCGGCACGTAGCGGCCCAGCACGCGCTTGAGCAGGTACTTGCTGACGCCATCGCGCTGTTTCATCGCCATCGGCAGCGACCAGGCGAACTCGGCCACCCGCCAGTCCAGCAGCGGTGCACGCGCCTCCAGGCTGACCGCCATGCTGGTGCGGTCCACTTTGCACAGCAGATCATCGGGCAGATAGGTACTGAAATCGGCCAACATCATCGCGTCCGCCGGCGAGCCGGCACCGTGCAGCGGATCGGCCAGGTCGTAGAAACTGCCGGCCGCCTGTGCACCGCGAACGGCCGCCACCGGATCGCGCCAGCGCGAAATGCGGTTGCGGTAGACATCACCAATCCCGCGCGCGCCCGATTCGGCCAGCAGCGCGGCCAGCCCGCCCGTGCGCGAGGCCTCGCCCTGCGTATGCGCATGGCTGGCCATCCAGCGCCGCAGCGGCGCAGGCACCTTGCCGAGCAGGCGCCAGTTGCGCATCGCCCGCTGGTAACGGGTGTAGCCGAAGAACAGTTCATCGCCGCCGTCACCGGACAGCGCCACCGTCACGCCCTGCCGCGCCAGCTTGGCGACCAGCGCCGTGGGCACCTGCGAGGCATCAGCGAAGGGTTCATCGAACATCGCCGGCAGGCTGGGCACCACCGCGAGCGCGTCGGCACCGCTGACATACAGCTCGGTGTGATCGCAGCCCAGGTGCTGGGCCAGCGACTTGGCCAGCGGCGCCTCGTCATGATCCGAACCGGTGAAGCCGATGCTGAAACTGTGCACCGGCTGGCTCGACTGCGCCTGCATCAGGGCGGCCACCACCGAGGAATCGGTGCCGCCGGAAAGGAAGACGCCGACCGGCACATCGGCCACCATGCGCAGCGCGACCGCGTCGCGCAGCACGGCATCCAAGCGCTCTTCGGCGTCGGCCTCATTGCCGGTGAACGGCGCGGCCAGGGCCTGCTGCATGCGCTCGCGCGCGTTCCAGAACGGCTGCTGCAACTGGTCCGGGCGATGCGCGGCAGCGCCGGCGGCCACCGCCTCGGCATCCAGCCGCAGCACGCGGCCGGGCATCAGCTTGAAACAGCGTTCGTGGATGCAGTGCGGCGCGGGAATGTAATCCAGCCGCAGCAGCAGGGTCAGCGCATCGCGATCGACCTCGTTGTCGAAGGCCGGGTGCTGCCACAGCGCCTTGAGCTCAGAGCCGAACACCAGCGTTTCACCGGCCCAGCCGTAGTACAGCGGTTTCTTGCCGACCCGGTCGCGGGCCAGCCACAGGCAGCGTTCGGCGCGGTCCCACAGCGCGATGGCGAACATGCCGTTGCTGCGCTGCAGGGTCTCGTCAAAGCCCCATTCGGTGATCGCGGCCAGCAGCACTTCGGTATCCGAATGGCCGCGGAAGCCATGCCCCAGCGCTTCCAGCTCGGCGCGCAGTTCGGCGAAATTGTAGACCTCGCCGTTGTAGGCCAGCACATAACGGCCATCCACCGAGGTCATCGGCTGATGGCCCAGCGGCGACAGGTCCAGGATGCTCAGCCGGCGGTGCGCCAGCGCGATGCCGGCCGAGGCATCGGCCCACACCCCGCTGTCATCCGGGCCACGGTGCACCAATGCGTCGCCCATGCGCCGCGCCTGTTCTTCCAGTGCTGCCTGCTCCCTTGCCGGAGCGGGCAGCAACATGCCTGCCAATCCACACATGTATCAATGGTCCTGCGCCAGCGCGAGGGCGGCGTTCAATACCGCATTGTCGCTTGGAAGCACGCACAATGCTGCCCCCGCCAGCGGCGTGTAGGTATCGGCCCCGCATACCCGCCGGATCGGCAGGTGCCCCAGCCCGGCCTCGACCAGCGCGGTGATCACGCCCTCGCCCACCCCGGCGCTGTGCCGCCCCTCATCGACCACCAGCACGCGCTGGGCATCGGCAGCCTGGCCAGCGATGAAACCGGCATTGAGCGGCACCAGCCAGCGCAGATCGACCACCCGCACCTGCCAACCCAGTTGCTGCTCGATCGCCCGTGCCGCACGCAGGCTCATCGGCACGCCATTGCCGTAGGTGAAGATGACCAGGTCACTGGCCTCCGGCGCGTAGACCCGGCCCTCGCCGAGCACCAGGGCCTGGTCCGGTGCCGGATACGGGAACAGCCATTGGCCATCTCCCGGCGCGTGCAGGTCCTTGGTCATGTACAGCGCGATCGGCTCGAGGAACACCGCGATGCGGCCATCGACGGTCGCCAGCGCCGCCAAGGTGCGCAGCATCATCGCCGCATCGTCACCGCGCGACGGACAGCCGACCACCAGGCCGGGAATGTCGCGCAGCGCAGCGATCGAGTTGTCGTTGTGGAAATGCCCGCCGAAGCCTTTCTGGTAGCCAAGCCCGGCAATGCGCACCAGCATCGGGTTGCGGTACTGATCGTTGGAGAAGAACTGCAGCGAGCACGCCTCGCCACGCAGCTGGTCGGCCGCGTTGTGCAGGTAGGCCAGGTACTGGATCTCCGGTATCGGCAGCATGCCCAGGTTGGCCAGGCCCTGCGCCATGCCCAGGATCATGGTTTCGTCCAGCAGGGTGTTGAACACGCGACGTGGGCCAAACGCCTTGAGCAGGCCCTTGCTGACCGTGTACACCCCACCTTTCTGCGCGACGTCCTCGCCAAACAGCAGCGTGGCCGGGTACTTGGCCATCAGATCGTGCAGGGCCTGGTTGATCTGGATCGCCAGGTGGCGCGGCGGATGCGTTTCCGGCAGCTGCGCCGCACCACCGAATGCGGCAGCACGCGCGTCATCAGCGGCCACGCGCGTGGCTTCGGCATGGACCGCCGCCGGCGAGTACGGCGCCAGTGGGGTGATGACCTCGGCGAGAGCGGTCAGCTTCGGGCGTCGATCCGCCTCGGCGGCCGCCGCGAAACAGCGCGCGCGCAAACGCTCGTACAGATCGAGCACCTGCGCGGCGGTCATCCACCCGGACTGCAGGGCGATGGCCGCCGAGCGCAGCAGCGGATCGCTGGCCTCGGCGGCGCACAGCTCCGGCAACGGCCGCCATTCGATCTCGAAATCGGTGCCGGCATGGCCCATCAACCGCGTAGTGCGCAGGTGCAGGAAGGTCGGGCGGCGGGTCTGCCGGCAATGCGCCAGCGCGCGCTCGACCTGCGCGTGGCCCTCGACCAGATCCAGACCGTCAGCAAAGAAGTAGTCCAGGCCCGGGCGGTGCGCGAAACTCTGCGCGATCCAGCCGTCCGGCGTTTTGACCGAAATGCCGATGCCGTTGTCTTCGCAGACGAACAGGATCGGCGCCGGCAGCCGCTGGTACGCTGCCCACGCCGCCGTGTTGAACGCGGTCTGCGCGGTAGCGTGGTTGGCCGACGCATCGCCGAAGGAGCAGATCACCACGCTGTCCTCGGGAATCGGCAGCGTGTGACGGATCCGTCGCCCGCTTTCGATGGCCAGTGCGGTGCCCAGGGCCTTGGGCAGGTGCGAGGCGATCGTGGAGGTCTGCGGCAGTACCCACAACGGTTTGCTGCCCCACACTTTATGGCGCCCGCCGCTGGCCGGATCGTCCCGGCTGGCCGCGAACGAGAGCGCCGCGTCCATGACCGGATCCATGCCCGGCAGCTTGCGGAAGCGCTCGGCCATGAAGCCGCCGGAGCGGTAATGCAGGAACGCCGGATCGGTATGCCGGGCCAGGCGTGCCACCAGCGCATTGCCTTCATGGCCGGACGAACCGATGGTGTAGAAGACCTTGTTCTGCACGCGCAGCACGCGCGCCATCAGGTCCAGGTGGCGGCTGATCAGCTGGGATTCGAACAGTTCGGCAAAGCCCTTCGCGTCCAGCGTGCTGCCGGGCAGGATGGGACTGCCGGGGGCTGGCGTCGGCGCAGGATCACCCCGCCACTGCTGCACGAAATCGATGAAGTTGGCGTCGCAGATCTCGGCCCGGTTGAGGCCTTTCATGCGCGCGGGAATAGGATCGGGAACCACGGCAAACATGCATCACCCTCCGTGACGTGTTGCGGGTGTGGACAACCGGATGACCTCAGATGGACTGCGCGAACAGGGCCTGCACCTCCGGCAGCGGCGTGGGCATGGGCACGAACCGCGGCTGCTCGCGCACGCGCTGCAGCCAACCCTGGACCGCCGGGTACGGCGACAGCGCGACGCCGCCGTCCGCCGCGACATCGGTGTAGGCGAACAACGCGATATCGGCGATACCGTAGGCCCGGCCACTGAACCAAGGCGACGTGACCAGGTGCTCTTCCATCACCGCCAGGGCCTGTGCCGAGCGCTCGCGCAGGCGCGGCAGCTCGTTGCGGCGCGGCGAGTCCAAGGGTGTCCAGCCGCTGATGAAACGTGCGACCGCCAGGCAAGGCTCGTGACTGTACTGCTCGAAGAACATCCAGCGCAGCGTCTGCGCGCGCTCCCAGCCATCGGTGGACAGATACGGCGTGCCCTCGGCCAGCCAGTACAGGATCGCGTTGGATTCAGGCAGCACGCGCCCGTCGTCGCGCTGCACCAGCGGCACTTTGGCGTTGGGATTCATCGCCAGGAAGTCCGGCGTGTGGGTCTGGCCGTGCGCACTGTCGACCTCGACCCAGTGGTAGCGCGTCCCCAGCTGCTCCAGCAGCATCCGCACCTTGTGGCAGTTGCCCGACACGGACATGCCGTACACCGTCAATGGAGCCCGCAACGACGTCATCGCACCCTCTTGGCCATGTATCGCGGGCGGCCTGCCCGCCATGCCGAGTCTGGCCTCACCGCCTCGCCTTTGCCAAGCGCGGGTGCAGCATCACCGCTGCGTGGCGCGGCGCTGCTGCCATTGCTGGCGCGACTGGCCCCAGATCTCGATCGGCTTGCCGGCATGCGGTGGCGGCAGCTCGCCCATCCGCAACAGCGAACTGCCCAGCTTGCGCGCGACGACCTTGGAATTTTCGTTGGCGGCATCGATGGTGTGGATGATCTCTTCCCAGCCCAGCGTGTCGAACGCCCAGTCCATGCTGGCCACCGCCGCTTCGGGCGCATAGCCCCTGCCCCAGCTCTCGCGGCGGATGCTCCAGCCGACCTCGGTGCCCGGCCAGTCCAGCGGCTGCCACGGACCCATGCGGCCGACCCATTCACCGCTGCTTTTTTCGATCACCGAGAACATCGAAAATCCGTACAGATGCCAGCTGCCGACCAGGCAACTGAAGCTGCGCCATGCCTGCGACGGGGCCTGCACGCCCCCCAGGTGCTGCATCACCTCCGGGTCCGAGCAGAAGCGCAGGAAGGCATCGAAATCCTCGGCGCGCGGTGGGCGCAGGATCAGACGGTCGGTCTCCAGCTGGAGGTCGAAAATGCTCATGGCGTCCTCATGTGTCGCATGCGTGCCGGCATGATCGCAGATGCACTGATCGGCGTGCCGTGCGGCTCGCCCCAAAACGCAGCACGCCGGCAGATGCCGGCGTGCTGGTGGTGCATTGACGGGGCAGGAAATTACTGCCTGTTCGCATCCAGTGCAGCGGTCTGGGTGACCAGCTGGCCGTCGATCACCGGCAGGCGATCGCTGCTCGGCTTGTTGTCCATCTTCACGGTCTTCTCGGCGCCGTCGTAACGGTAGGTCACGTTGTAACCGGTGACCGCGTTGGTGGTGCCCATCGGGATGCGGTTGCCCGGCTTGCTGGCCATGCGCATGGTGCCGGTGGTGCCGTCTTCATTGCGGTAGGTGACGTTGTAGCCGGTCACGCGGGTCGACTCGGAGGTCGCGGTTTCGGTATGGCACTGGCGCTCGGTACGGTTGACCACGCGGCCACCCACATGGCGCTTGTCCACCTGGTTGCCGATCATGCCGCCGGCAACGGCACCGGCGGCCGTGGCTGCCTTGCGGCCATTGCCGCCACCGACCTGGTTACCCAGCAGGCCACCGATGACCGCACCGGCAACGGTACCGCCAACGTTGCCGTCGCGTTCGGGCAGGCGTTCCTGCACCACCACGTCCTGGCAGACTTCATGCGGCGTCTGCGTGCTGGACGTCTCGCGCACCGGCTCGGTGCCGATCACGGTGGCGTAGGCCTTTTCCTTCTTGGTCAGCGGATCGACCTTGACGATGTCGGCGTACTCGAGCTTGCCGGCCTTGTCTTCAATGGCCAGCTGGTCGGTGCGCGCGCCATCGTCGGCGAGTGGCGTGGTGTCCAGAGTGGGCCGGGTCTGAGCAGCAGTCACCGCATCGGGCGAGGAACTGCCGCCCTTCATGAAGGCAGCGGTGGCGATACCGCCAACCAGCAGCGCACCCGCAGCGACCAACGCAGTAGTAGTTGTACTTTTCATAACCGGCTCCTTGCGGACGATCCGCAACGTTCTTGAGTGAATTCCAGCACGGCCACCCTGAACGGAATCTCCACGGATCGTGAACATCCTGCCGCCCATTCAGGTTCGGTGAGCCTTGGGGTCGTGATAGCGTTTACAGCATCTGCCCAGGAGTGCCTCATGTCCAATCCCATACTGTTGCCGGTGCTGGAATGGGCGCGTCGGCTGCGCTACCCCACCCTGTTCAAGATCACCGCTGCGCTGTTCGCGGTGACGCTGGTGATTCCCGACCCGCTGCCGTTCGTGGATGAAATCCTGTTCGGCCTGGGCACGCTGCTGCTGGCCAACTGGAAGCGACGCGGCGACAAGCTTCCGCCGCCGTTGCCGACCAAGCGCCGCGCGTGAGGTTGATCGACAGCCACTGCCACCTGGATGCGGGGGAGTTCGATGCGGATCGCCCTGAGGTGATCGCGCGCGCACGCGCGGCCGGGGTCATGGCCCAGGTCGTTCCCGCCGTCACTGCCGCCGGTTGGCCCGGCCTGCGCGATGCGTGCCGGCTGGCAGACGGGCTGCACCCGGCCTACGGGCTGCACCCGATGTTTCTGGACCAGCACCGCCCCGAACACCTGGAGGAACTGCGCGCGTGGCTCGAACGCGAGCGCCCCTGCGCAGTGGGCGAGTGCGGGCTGGATTTCTTCGTCGAGGGGCTGGACCCGGACGCCCAGCAGCACTACTTCCTCGGCCAGCTGCGGCTGGCGCGCGACTTCGACCTGCCGGTGATCGTGCATGCGCGCCGTGCGGTGGATGCGGTGATCGCGGCGATCAAGCAGATCGGCGGGCTGCGTGGCGTGGTGCACAGCTTCCCGGGTAGTCCAGAGCAGGCGGCGCAGCTGCACAAGCAGGGCTTCCTGATCGGGCTGGGCGGCCCGTTGACCTATGACCGCGCCCAGCGCCTGCAGCGGCTGGTGGCCCGCATGCCCCTGGAGCAGCTGCTGCTGGAAACCGACGCGCCCGACCAACCCGATGCCGGGATTCGTGGTGGGCGTAACGAGCCGGCACGGTTGCCGGTGATCCTGGAGGCGGTGGCGCGCCTGCGCGGGGAGCCGGCCGAGGCGATCGCCGCGCAGACCACGGCCAATGCGCGACGCCTGTTTGCGTTGTCCTAGCGGCGACCGGGGCCGGCTATGGCAGCAGCACGTTTGGACCGGCTCGTCGTCCGTTGCCCTCGCCGATCCCCGCTGCGCCCAGTCAGACCAGATCTGGCCGGTTCAACCGACTTCGGTGTCCATGCCCTGCGGCAGTCAATTGCTCCACCAGCGCTTCCCTGGCTTTCCGGCCTCCCACGCGCACGTGTTCAAGTTCTGCTGCGGTGATCAGCACCACGGGCACCAACGTAACCGGGGAAAGCGGCATGTCTTCAAGCCGTGTCGCGAAATCCGGTATCGGCGCACCTACCAGCACACCTACGCAGTCGTCCTCGGTGACGAATCGCGCGGGTATCTGGTCGGTGAGGTGAGGCGCCTGGCTGGCACCGGGCAACTCCAGTGACAGCACCCCGTAGGTTTCCAGCTGGTGCCGGATGCCACCCGCATTGGCAACGGTCGAAGCAACCGTACGCACTACATCGAAAGCCCAGCTGCGCATCAACGGACTTACGTCACCGACTGCGCCGCGAGTCCCTTCGGCAAGATCCCCGGTTTCGAGAAAGAGCTCCATCTCGAAACCATTGCCCAGCTCAGGCGCACTGTCGAATGGATCCGACAATCCGTCCGTAGCGATAATGACGGAATCTCCCCGACGCACGATGCGATAGGCCTGCCGCGTCGAAGGCCAATCGGGCCCGCCAAGGAAGCTGGGACTGATGGCATGGCCCAGAACGTCCTGCTCGACGGCGCCCACGGACTGCCAGTGACGGTCGAGGCAATCGCTCGTTGCACGTCGCGCTGCCTCATCGGCTGCATCACCCTCCGTGCTGGCCCGGGTCACCGCCTCCGTATCAACATTCGCGCTTGCGGGCGGGTCCGCCGGAGCGCCACGCAGGGGCATGTGCCGCCGTTTGAACGACTTGAAGAGCGTCTTGAGAAAATCCATGCGACTGCGCCGGTATCAATGGCATGGACCATGTCATTTCGCGGCGTTGCCTGCAACTCCACACGTCGCCCACAGCAGCCGACCAATGGTCGGCTCTACCAGAGCGCGGCAGCTGGATCCGCCGGGATCAAGCCTCGACGGGCACCACACCCTTCTTCGGCTTCATCAACATCTCCAGCGCCTTGCCCACCGCCGCGAACGCGAACGCGCCGGTGATATGCGTCGCCGCGCCCAGCCCGGCGCCGCAGTCCAGCTTCAGCGCCGCATCCGCGCCGAGGTTCGGGCGGATGCCGCACACGGTACCGTCGGCCTGCGGGTACTTCACGTTTTCCAGTGAGTAGACCGCCGGCACGCCGAAGTAACGCGAGGCGTTCTTGGGGAAGTTGAAATCGCTGCGCAGCTTCTTGCGGATCAGCGCCATCATCGCGTCATGTTCGGTGCGCGAGACATCACGGATCCGCACCAGGGTGGGATCGGTACGACCGCCGGCCGCGCCCACGGTCAGGATCGGCAGCTTGCGGCGGCGGCACCAGGCGATGGTCTCGACCTTGACCCGGAAGCTGTCGCAGGCATCGATCACCAGATCGAAATCGCGGTCCAGCAGTTCGACCATGTTGGACACGGTCAGGAACGAGGCAACCGCATCGACGCTGATGTCCGGGTTGATCGCGCGGCAGCGCTCGGCCATCGCCTCGGCCTTGTTGCGGCCGTATTGCCCGGCCAGCGCCGGCAGTTGGCGGTTGGTGTTGGACACGCAGATGTCGTCAGCATCGATCAGGGTCAAGTGCCCGACCGCCGTGCGCGCCAGCGCCTCGACCACCCACGAGCCGACGCCCCCCATGCCCACCACCGCCACTCGGCGGCTGGCAAGCAGATCCACGGTGCCCCCTCCATACAACCGGTCGATGCCGGCAAATCGTTCGCGCAGTACGTCGTTCATGCGCCTATTTTAATGCGCGCAGGCCCGGTCGGGACGCGCCGTGGACAGGACGCGTCGTACCATCGCCGCAGCCACCCTTACCGAAGCCCTCACCATGAACGACCCCGTGACCCCGCAGCGCCGCCCGTCCGCCGCGTACCGCTATCTGTTCGTCGGCCTGCTTGGCCTGGTGATCGGCCTGATCGCCACGGTGATGGTCTCGCGGGCGATCCAGGCCCGCCAGGACCCCTTCCCGGATTCGCTCATGCACGTGATGAACCGCCAGGTGGAACTGCTTCAGGCGGCGCAGGCGCAGAACCGCTGCAGCCTGGCCGACACCGTGCCGCGCCTGCAGACCCTGCGCTCGCTCTCCAATGATCTGGACCTGGCCTTTCCCGGCCTGAAGGACAGCCAGGGCTTCCAGCAGCACGCCAGCGCCCTGCGCGCCACCCTCAACGAGGCCCTGGCCGCACCGCCGACCGACTGCCCGGGCATGGCCACGCTGGTCGAGAAGATCCAGACCGACTGCAAGGCCTGCCACCAGGATTTCCGCTGATTCATCTTCCAGCCACGCTGGCGGCCCGGGATTGGCACGCTGTTCACGCAGCACAGGACACGATCTGCTCCATGCGCACCAGACGCATTCGACCACCCCTCTGGCCAGGAGATACACCATGAAGATTCAACTGATTGCCGCCGCTGCCGTTGCCACCGTCGCCCTGGCTGGCTGTGCCACCACCTCGCCGGGTTACGGCAGCAGTGGTTACAACAACGGTTACGGCAATTCCGGCGGCAACTACAACACCAACCGCTGTGCCGACTGCGGTATCGTGACCCGCATCAACCAGGTCGCGTCGGGCCGCAGCGCGCCGAGCGCGACCGGCGCAGTCCTGGGTGGCATCGTCGGCGCGGTTGCGGGCCACGAAATCTCCGACCACACCGGTGGCAGCCGCGGCAACAAGAACATCGCTGCCGCCGCAGGCGCAGTCGGTGGCGCGCTGGCCGGCAACCAGATCCAGAAGAACGTGACCAGCGATACGTTCGACATCACCGTGCGCATGGATGACGGCCGTACCGTCGTCGTCAACCAGCGCGATCTGGGCGGCATCCGCGAGAACACCTACGTCCGCGTGGTCAACGGCAAGGTGATCCTGCGCTGATTCGCGCAGCCGCCCTGCACGCGACAAAAAAGGGCCCGCGCAAGCGGGCCCTTTTGCTTTTCGTGTTTCAACCAGGCAGGACCCGGTCTGCGCTCAGAGCGGCTTGACCTTGTCGGCCTGCAGGCCCTTCTGGCCAGTGACCACTTCGAACTCGACCGCTTGACCTTCCTTCAGGCTCTTGAAGCCCTGGGACTCGATCGCGCGGAAGTGCACGAACACATCTTCGCCGCTCTCACGGCTGATGAACCCGAAACCCTTCGCGTCATTGAACCACTTGACGGTGCCCTTCTCAGCCATCTCAGCTACTCCCTAACTGTCTTGTTGTTGGATACACCCGAACAGGCGGCTGACAGCAAGGGGGAAGCGGGGTGCAACGATGCAGCGGATCTGGAAGATCTACCATCATCAGGCCACGATCCACGGTGACCTTGCCAAGCTCAGCGCCTGCAACTTAACCTGAGCAAAACGAAAAAGCAACTAGTCAAAACTTTCGGATGTCAACCCCATTTCAGGAACCATACTCGACAGCATGGACCATTCATTCATCTTCTACCTGCTAGCCGCTGTTCTGGTGCTCGTCGGCATCGCCGGCGTGATCCTTCCCGCCCTGCCCGGCATCCCGCTGGTGTTCGCCGGGCTGGTGCTGGCGGCATGGGCCGACGATTTCGTGCATGTGGGCTGGCTGCCGCTGACGGTCCTGGGCCTGTTGACCCTGCTGTCCTTCGCCGTGGACATCCTGGCCACGGTGGTCGGCGCGCAGCGGGTAGGTGCCAGCCGCAAGGCCCTGTGGGGAACCTTCCTGGGCAGCATCGTCGGGGTGTTCTTCATGCCGATCGGCCTGTTCGTCGGCCCGCTCGCCGGGGCGCTGCTGGGCGAGTACTGGCACACCCGCGAACTGGGCCGGTCCACCAAAGTGGGCCTTGCCACCTGGCTGGGGATTCTGCTCGGCTTTGCCCTGAAGCTGGCGCTGGTGATCGCGATGCTGGGGCTGTTCGCCTTCGCGTGGTTCTTCTGATCCCCTACGGCACGCGGACTTTCACACCCCAAGCACACCACTGACCGGCATAAACCCGATCAGATCGATGGTGTTGCGTGCTGGCAGGAATGCCGGGCAGCGGCGACACTGTGCGATCAGACCCATTCATTTTTGTCACGCGGCCCTGCTCCCAATGACCCTGCCCTATTCCCGTTCCGCCCTGTTCACTGCCCTGGCCCTGGCCGGCACCGCCCTGCCCGCTGCAGCACAGGAGGCGGCACCGAAACCGGCGTCACCGGAGGCCTGCGCCCTGGTGGACACTGACGCAGCGCGGCTGGCGTGCTACGACACGCTGTTCGGGCGTACGCCCGAGGTCACCCTGGCCGCCGATGCGGCGGCCACCGCCGCCAAGCAGGAGCGCCGGGAAGAACGTCAGGCCTCCCGCAGTGCCGACGCCGACGCGCCCGCGACGCAACGGGTCAAGCAGCGCCTCGGTGAAGTGTTCAAGAACGACGGCCATGAAGACGCGCTGGCCAATGCCGGCAAGGGTTCGCTGCTGGACAGCCGCTGGGAACTGGCGCAGGACTCCAAGCTGGGCGCCTTCCAGCTGCGCGCCTACAAGCCGGTCTACCTGCTGCCCGCGTTCTGGACCAGCGACAAGAACCAGATGCCGCAGTCGCCCAATCCGGTCAACACGGTCACCACCTCGCAGCAGCTGGACAGCGCGGAACTGAAGTTCCAGCTCAGCTTCAAGACCAAGGTCGTGGAGAACCTGTTCGGCGACAACGGCGACATCTGGGCCGGCTACACGCAGAGCTCGCGCTGGCAGGCCTACAACGCCGACAACTCGCGTCCGTTCCGTGAGACCAATTACGAGCCGGAAGTGATGATGATGTTCCGCAACGGCTACTCGATCGGCGGCTGGCGCGGGCGCATGAGCGGGATCGGCGTCAACCACATGTCCAACGGCCGCGCCGACCCGCTGTCGCGCAGCTGGAACCGGGTGATCGCCACCGTCGGCCTGGACCGCGAAAACTGGGCGCTGGTACTGCGCCCGTGGTATCGCATCCCGGAAGACCGCAAGGACGACAACAACCCGGACATCTCCGATTACATGGGCCGCGGTGACGCCACCCTGACCTGGAACAAGAACGGTCACGAGGTCTCGCTGATGGCGCGTCACTCGCTGCGCGGCGGCGACCGCTCGCACGGTGCGCTGCAGCTCGATTACGGCTTCCCGATCAGCAACCTGCTGCGCGGCCACGTGCAGATCTTCGATGGCTACGGCGAGAGCATGATCGACTACAACCACAAGGCCACGTATGTCGGCCTGGGTGTGTCGCTGCTGGAGTGGTATTGATGGCGGTGACGATCTGGCACAACCCGCGCTGCAGCAACTCGCGCGGGGCGCTGGAGATTCTGCGGGAGCACGGCATCGAGCCAGTGGTGGTCGAATACCTGAAAACGCCGCCGGACCGTGCCACCCTGGCAGGACTGATCACGCGCATGGGCATTGCCCCGCGGGCGTTGCTGCGCAGCAAGGAGCCGGCCTATGGTTCGCTAGGGTTGGACGACTCCGCCCTCTCCGATGCCGCGCTGATCGAGGCGATGGTCGCCCACCCGGAACTGATCAACCGCCCGATCGTGGAGACCCCGCGTGGGGCACGGCTGTGCCGGCCGCCGGAGACGGTGCTGGAGATCCTGCCGGCGTAAAACCGCGCCTCAGCTGCCTCCGCAGCGGCTGGTACACCGGTTGATATCCTCGCCACAGGTCAGCGCGGGCAGCCGGTTGCGGCAGTAGTCGCTGCTGGCCTGGCATGATTTACGCAGGTCCGGGTTGTCGATCCTGTCGCACTTCGCGTCGCGCTGGGTCGCCACCCCGGCACCACAGCTGTCGCCGCTGCCAAACCCGGTACGGCTGGTCATGCAACCGTCGTACTGGCGCTGGCACTGCTGCATGCATTGGTTGGCAGCGGTGACCTCGCGCAGGCTGGGCGGGGCGGCGTGGAAATCGCCATCACTGCTGCAGGCGCTGACCAGCAGGATCAACAGCAGGGCGAAAAGCATCCGTGGCATCGTCGTGCTCCGTGTGGAAAGCATCCGGCCGTGGCCGGCATGTGTGCATGCCCGAAATGTAGCACTGCTTGTTTTCCGAATTAATACCCGGGCTGCCAGCGCAGCCGCAACTGCCTCTTCCGTTACGCCGGCTCCGACGCTCACAATAGCCCCGCCCTTTCACCTGGATGCCAGCGGATGGCCCGACCACGACGCTCGTTCTTCGCCTACGCCTCGGCTCTGCTGGGACTGCTCAGTCTGATGGGCGTGGCCTGCTTCCACTTTCCGGACCTGCTGACCAGCCGCGAGTTCCGCGCGGTCTACAACGAACAGTTCGCCCGCCACCTGCTGCTGGTCGGGCTGGCCGCCGCCTTCATCATGGGCACCCTGGCGATCCTGCGCGACCGCAACAAGCGGATCGCCACGATCGGCGTCGGCAGCGCCACCCTGGCGGTGCTGCTGGGGGGTACCAACGTGCAGTTCGATGCGATCGGGCAGACACCCTACTCGCTGGGTCTGGACTGGTTCGTGCTGTCGCTGTTCTTCTCGGCACTGGTATTCGTGCCGCTGGAGCGCTACCTCGGCAAACACGTGCTCTCGCCGCTACGCCAGGGCTGGCGTACCGATGTCGGCTACTTCTTCATGAGCCACGTGCTGGTGCAGTTCATCCTGATCCTGGTGACCGCCTCGACCTCGACCATCGCCGGGCTGGCCGCGTTTCCCGCGCTCAAGACGCTGATCCAGTCTATGCCGGTGTGGCTGCAGTTCCTGATCGCGGTGTTCGTCGCGGACATGGCCCAGGCGCTGCTGCACCGCGCGTATCACAACACCCCATGGCTCTGGCGCTTCCACGCCGTGCACCATTCCAGCCGGCACATGGATTGGCTGGCCGGCTCGCGCATCCATTTCGTCGAAATCGTCATGACCCGCAGCTGCGTGCTGCTGCCACTGCTGGTGCTCGGCTTCTCGACCCCGGCGATCAACGCCTACGTGATCCTGGTGGGTCTGCAGGCGGTGTTGGCCCACGCCAACCTGGGCATCCGTTTCGGGTGGCTGGAGTACCTGCTGGTGCTGCCGCGCTACCACCACTGGCATCACGCGCGGCAGCAGGAGTACGTCGACGTCAACTACGCCATCCACCTGCCGCTGGTGGACATGCTGATGGGCACCTTCAAACTGCCCCGGGATCAGCGCGAATGGCCGCAGGAATACGGCGTCATGAAACTGGAGACCGTGCCCAAGGGGCTGCTCAACCAGCACCTGATGCCATTCCGTGCACGACGGACCTTCGATGAGTACGTCGACTGACCCCACTCAGCGCCAGTCGGTGATGCCCTCGCGCCGGTAGACCTCGGCGAACGCCGGCCGTGCTTTCAGACGATCGGCGTAGGCCTTCAATGCCGGCCAGGTGTCACTGGGCGTGGGCATGTTGCGCGACCAGCGCATCAGCATCACCAACATGAAATCGACCACGCTCAACGACTCGCCCAGCACATAGGGGCCGCGCGTGGACAGATGCTCCGCCAGATGCTGCCAGGCGCCTTCCAACCGCTCGCGCGCACGCTGGCGGGTCGCGTCCACGTGCTCGGGGCCCGCCATTTCGTGCGGGTAGAACCACGCCCGATACGCCGGTTGCACGGTATTGGCGCACCAGAACATCCAGCGGTACGCCTCGGCGCGGTCGGCAGTCCCCGGGGCTGGCAGCAGGGCCGCTTCCGGATGGCGGTCTGCCAGATGCAGCGCGATCGCTGCCGCTTCGGTCAATACCTGCCCGTCCAGCACCAGCGTCGGCACCAGGCCCGCGGGATTCAAGGCGAGATACGCTGCATCCTTGTGCTCGCGCTTGTCGAAATCCAGCAGCACCAGATCGTGCTCGATCTGCAGCTCCAGCAACAGCCAATGGACCACGAGGGCGGCGGTACTCGGCGATCCATACAACGTGGTGCGCATGCTCAGACCACCACGACCGGAATCTTGCCGATGCGGGCCTGCCATTCGCGCGGGCCGGTCTGGTGCACGGACTCGCCGGTGGAATCCACCGCCACGGTCACCGGCATGTCCTGCACGGTGAACTCGTAGATCGCCTCCATGCCCAGATCCGCGAAGCCCACCACCTTGGCCGCCTTGATCGCCTTGGAGACCAGGTACGCCGAACCACCGACCGCCATCAGGTAGGCCGACTTGTTGTCACGGATCGCCTCGATCGCCGCCGGGCCGCGCTCGGCCTTGCCGACCATGCCCAGCAGGCCGGTCTGTTCCAGCACCTGGCGGGTGAACTTGTCCATGCGGGTGGCGGTGGTCGGGCCGGCCGGGCCCACCACTTCATCGCGCACCGGATCGACCGGGCCGACGTAATAGATGAAGCGGCCCTTGAGGTCGACCGGCAGCGGCTCGCCCTTGTCCAGCATCTCCACCATGCGCTTGTGCGCGGCGTCGCGGCCGGTCAACAGCTTGCCGTTGAGCAGCAGGGTCTGGCCGGGCTTCCAGCTGGCGACGTCTTCCGGAGTGATCGTATCCAGATCGACCCGGGTGCCCTTGGAGGCGTCATAGGTGATCTGCGGCCAGTCTTCCAATGACGGCGGATCGAGCATCACCGGGCCGCTGCCATCCAGCGTGAAATGCGCATGGCGGGTGGCCGCGCAGTTCGGGATCATCGCCACCGGCAGGTTGGCCGCGTGGGTCGGGAAGTCCTTGACCTTGATGTCCAGCACGGTGGTCAGGCCGCCCAGGCCCTGCGCGCCGATGCCCAACGCGTTGACCTTGTCGAACAGTTCCAGGCGCAGTTCTTCGGCACGGTTGGAGGCGCCACGGGCCTTGAGCTCGTTGATGTCGATCGGCTCCATCAGCGACTCCTTGGCCAGCAGCATCGCCTTCTCGGCGGTGCCGCCAATGCCGATGCCGAGCATGCCCGGCGGGCACCAGCCAGCGCCCATGGTCGGCACGGTCTTGAGCACCCAGTCCACGATCGAATCGGACGGGTTGAGCATGGCGAACTTGGACTTGGCTTCCGAACCGCCGCCCTTGGCCGCGACGATCACCTCGACGGTGTCACCCGGCACCACCTTGACGTTGACCACGCCCGGGGTGTTGTCCTTGGTGTTGATGCGCTTGCCGGCCGGATCGGCCAGCACCGAGGCGCGCAGCTTGTTGTCCGGGTAGTTGTAGGCACGGCGCACGCCTTCGTTGGCCATGTCCTCCACGCCCATCGTGGCGTCGTCCCAGCGCACGTTCATGCCGATTTCCAGGAACACGGTGACGATGCCGGTGTCCTGGCAGATCGGCCGGTGGCCTTCGGCACACATGCGCGAGTTGATCAGGATCTGGGCCATCGCCTCCTTCGCGGCCGGCGACTCTTCGCGCTCGTAGGCAGCGTTGAGGCTCTTGATGTAATCGACCGGGTGGTAGTACGAGATGTACTGCAGCGCGTCGGCGATGGACTGGATGAGGTCTTCCTGCTTGATCGATGTCACGACTTGCTCGCTTGCTGGAGGCTGGCGGGGGTTGAGCCGCCGATTTTAACAACTACCGCCCCGCGGCGTTGAGAATCGCTCGCGGCCGCGGCGTTTGGTGCACAGTGGCCGCCCAGCCTTGTCACAGCGGCCCGCCCTGCCGCGTCCTCCCGGCATGACCCCGACCGATACCTTCCAGACCCACCGCCCCCGCCTGTTCGCCCTGGCCTACCGCCTGCTGGGCAGCCGCAGCGACGCCGAGGACATCGTCCAGGACGCCTGGCTGCGCTGGCAGGGTGCCGACACGGCCGCGATCCGCGACCCGGAGGGCTGGCTGGTCACCGCCACCACGCGGCTGGGGCTGGACCGGCTGCGCGCCCGGCGCAGCGCGCGCCCGGAGTACGTGGGGCCGTGGCTGCCCGAGCCGCTGGAGATCACCCTGGACCCGGACCCGCTGCAGGACCCGGCCCAGCGCCACGCGCTGGCCGACGAGGTGTCCGTGGCGTTCCTGGCGCTGCTGGAACAGCTCACGCCGGACGAGCGTGCCGCCTTCCTGCTCAAGGACGTGTTCGACTATGACTACCCGGACATCGCCCCGCTGCTGGAGCACGCCCCGGCCAACTGCCGGCAGCTGGTCCATCGGGCGCGGCAGCGGCTGCAGACCGGGGCCCCGCGCTTCGCGGTCTCGCCCGCGCAGCACCGCGATCTGCTGGAGCGCTTCATGAATGCCTCGCAGCAGGGCGACCTGGCGGCGATCCGCTCGTTGCTCGATGCCAATGCCGAGATGATCTCCGACGGTGGCGGCCGCGTGACCGCGGCGATCCGCCCCCTGCTGGGTGCCGAGCGCATCGCGCAGCTGTACTGGGCGATCGCGCGCCGCAACGGCCAGCATCCAGCCCAGCTCGGCCAGGTCAACGGCGAGCCGGCGATCCTGCGCTTTGCCGGCGACCAACTGCACTCGGTCACGATGATCACGGTCGATGGGGGGCGCATCGTGCGTGTGCTCAGCGTGCTCAATCCGGAAAAACTCACTGCGCGTGTCACAGCGCGCGAGGCTGGCGCGTCCTCCTGATGAAGACGGCCATTGCGGCCGTCATGGAGTACCCACATGTCCGCTTCGCCCCGCGTTCCGTACACCCGTCTGGCCGCCGAGGCCTTCAAGGGCCTGCTGGCCACCAGCAAGGCCGTCCACGACAGCTCCATCGATCCTGTGTTGATGGAGCTGGTGTTCCTGCGCGTCTCGCAGATCAATGGCTGTGGCTACTGCATGGACATGCACGGCACCACCCTGCGCAAGGGGGGGATCGAACCGCGCAAGCTCGATACGCTGCCGGCCTGGCACGAGAGCCGCTTCTTCGATGCGCGCGAGCGTGCCGCGCTGGGCTGGGCCGAGGCACTGACCCGGCTGAGCAGCGCAACGCCGCCCGATGCGGCCTATGACGCACTGGCCCCGCATTTCGATGAGAAGGGCATCAGCGATCTGAGCATGGGCATCGCGGTGATCAACGCCTGGAACCGCCTCGGCGCCGGCTTGCTGCCGCCGGTGCCGTAAGCGCCCGCAATATGCGCGTGCACTGAATTCATGCATCAACCACGGTCACGGCGCGCACAATACCGCCCATGCCCGCCTCCCCCGCTGCCGGCGCACCCGGCCAGAAGAATCCCAGCCTGCGTGAGCGCGTCAATGCGATGCGCAACCTGCCCCCGTTCCTGCGCCAGGTCTGGCAGACCAGCCCGGGGCTGACCCTGGTCAGCCTCGGCCTGCGCGTGATCCGCGCGTTGCTGCCGGTGGCGATGCTGTATGTCGGCAAGTTGATCATCGATGCGGCGGTACTGCTCAGCCAGCATGATGCGGGCTTCCCGCCGTTTGGCGAGGCGCTCTCCAGCGGGCTGCTCAACCCGCTGCTCGGGCTGCTTGCACTCGAATTCGGCCTTGCGATGGCCTCGGACCTGCTCGGCCGCATGGTCAGCTACGCCGATACGCTGCTGTCGGAGCTGTTCACCAACGTCACCAGCGTGCGCCTGATGGAGCATGCCGCCGAGCTGGATCTGGAGGACTTCGAAGACCCCGACCTGCAGGACAAGCTGGACCGCGCACGGCGCCAGACCATGGGCCGCATGAACCTGATGAGCCAGCTGTTCGGCCAGGTGCAGGACAGCATCACCGTGGCCAGCCTTGCAGTCGGCCTGATTGTGTACGCGCCGTGGCTGATCCTGCTGCTCGCGGTGGCGCTGATCCCGGCGTTCATCGGCGAATCGCATTTCAACGCTGCCGGCTACAGCCTCAATTTCCAGTGGACGCCCGAGCGTCGGCAGCTGGAGTACCTGCGCCAGATCGGGGCCAGCGTGGAAACCGCGAAGGAGGTGAAGATCTTCAACCTCCATCGCTTCCTGATCGACCGCTACAAACGGCTGGCCGACAAGTTCTACCTCGCCAACCGCGCCCTCGCGCGCAAGCGCGCGATCTGGGGCACGCTGCTGGCCGCACTCGGGACGCTGGGCTACTACGCGGCGTATGCCTACATCGCCTGGCGCACCGTGCGCGGTGATTTCTCGATCGGTGACCTCACGTTCCTGGCCGGCAGTTTCCTGCGCCTGCGCCAGCTGCTCGAAGGGCTGCTGATCGGCTTTTCGCAGGTCGCCGGGCAAGCGCTTTACCTGGACGATCTGTTCTCGTTCTTCCAGATCGAACCGGAGATCCATTCGCGCCCGGATGCCGTCGCCATCCCGCAGCCGATCACCCAGGGCTTCGTCTTCGAGAACGTCGGCTTCCGCTATCCCGATGCGGAAAGCTGGGCGGTACGCCACCTGGATTTCGAACTGCGTGCCGGCGAAGTGCTGGCGCTGGTCGGCGAGAACGGTGCCGGCAAGACCACCCTGGTCAAGCTGCTGGCCCGCCTGTACGACCCCGACGAAGGCCGCATCCTGCTTGATGGCCGTGACCTGCGCGATTACGACCTCGATGACCTGCGCGCCAACATGGGCGTGATCTTCCAGGATTTCGTGCGGTACAACCTCAGCGCCGGCGAGAACATCGGCGTCGGCCTGGTCGAGGCGATGACCGACGACGCCCGCATCCGCGATGCCGCGCGTCGTGGCATGGCCGACGAAGTCATCGCCGGCCTGCCCGGTGGTTATGACCAGCTGATCGGCCGCCGCTTCAAGATGGGCGTGGATCTGTCCGGTGGGCAATGGCAGAAGATCGCGATCGCCCGTGCCTACATGCGCGATGCGCAGGTCATGATCCTCGATGAACCGACCGCGGCCCTGGATGCCCGCAGCGAGTTCGAGGTGTTCCAGCGCTTCAAGGAACTGTCCGACAACCGCACCGCGGTGCTGATCTCGCACCGCTTCTCCTCGGTGCGCATGGCCGACCGCATCCTGGTGCTGGCCGGCGGCAGGATCGAGGCCAGCGGGACCCATGCCGAACTGATGACCCAGGGCGGCCGCTACGCCGAACTGTTCGAGCTGCAGGCGGCTGGCTACCGCTGAAACCCACGGCTGGCGGGCCTGTCCAGTCAGTCAATGAGAATTTATCTCATTTGAGATAAACTAGGCCCGACGAAACCGACCAGAACCCCACCCCCATGTCTTCCGCTTTTGGCGCCGAAACGGTGCTTGAGGTCCGTCACTGGACCGACGCCTACTTCAGCTTCACCACGACCCGCGACAGCGGCTTCCGCTTCGAGAACGGCCAGTTCGTGATGATCGGCCTGGAAACCGAGGCGCGCCCGCTGCTGCGCGCGTACTCCATCGCCAGTGCCAACTGGGAAGAAAACCTGGAGTTCTTCAGCATCAAGGTCCAGGACGGCCCGCTGACCTCGCGCCTGCAGCACATCAAGCCAGGCGACAAAGT
Source organism: Stenotrophomonas sp. SRS1 (assembly GCF_026130205.1). Lineage (NCBI taxonomy): Bacteria > Pseudomonadati > Pseudomonadota > Gammaproteobacteria > Lysobacterales > Lysobacteraceae > Stenotrophomonas > Stenotrophomonas sp. SRS1. Next base: position 1,032,988 of record NZ_JAINFD010000001.1, read on the forward strand.
ACTGGTCGGCAAGAAGCCCACCGGCACCCTGCTGATCAGCGACCTGCACCCGGGCAAGCACCTGTACCTGCTTGGCACCGGCACCGGTCTGGCGCCGTGGCTGTCGGTGATCAAGGACCCGGAAACCTACGAGCGCTTCGACAAGGTGATCCTCACCCACGGCGTGCGCTACGAAAAGGACCTGGCCTACCGCGACCTGTTCGAGAAGGAACTGCGCGAGCACGAATTCCTCGGCGAGATGATCGGCGACAAGCTGCTCTACTACCCGGCCGTGACCCGCGAAGCCTTCCCCAACCAGGGCCGGCTGACCTCGCTGATGGAAAGCGGCGAGATGCAGAAGACCCTCGGCCTGCCGCCGCTGGACCCGGAAAATGACCGCGCCATGATCTGCGGCAGCCCGCAGATGCTGGCCGACCTGCGCACCGTGCTGGACAGCCGCGGCTTCCAGACCTCGCCGCGCATCGGCACTCCGGGCCATTACGTGTTCGAGCGCGCCTTCGTCGAAAAATGACGTAGAGCCACGCCATGCGTGGCTGGACCCGCGAAGATCATGCAACACGAGCAGCCGGCCAGCGGCCGGCGCTCCCCGATCCCGGCCCGTCGTGGTCGGGCAACCGCCTCAGCCCAGCGCCGCCTCGATATCCCCGCGCAGCGATTCGGGCTTGTCGGTCGGCGCATAGCGCGCCAGCACCTGCCCATCGCGGCCGACCAGGAACTTGCTGAAGTTCCACTTGATCCCGCGCGTGCCCAATACCCCGGCCTTCTCGGCCTTGAGCCACTGCCACAGCGGATCAGCGCCGGCACCGTTGACCTCGACCTTGTCCGACATCGGAAAACTCACCCCGTAGCTCAGCGAACAGAATTCCCCGATCTGCGCCGCATCGCCTGGCTCCTGGTGCCCGAACTGATCGCAGGGAAACCCGACCACCACCAGCCCCCGCGGCCCGAACTCCCGCCACAGCGCCTCCAGCCCCTCGTACTGCGGCGTAAAGCCGCACTTGCTGGCCACATTGACCAGCAGCAACACCTTACCCCGATACTGCGCCAGCGCCTGCGGCTGACCGGACAAGTCCACGAACGGGAAATCGAAGGCAGTGGTCATGGCAGGGGGTTCCGGTGGAAAGACCTCATCTTAGCTCGCCTGCGGCGTTCGGCTTGGTGGGCTGAGGAGCCGGCCAGCGGCCGGCACTACCCCACACTCAGGCCCACACGCTCCTTCTGGAGGCGCCAATCAACTGTCCAGCGCGGGGCGGGTGGGGGTTGGCGGGGCCGTAGTGCGCCATGGATGGCGCACTACGAGCGTACATGGACGTATTCACAGCGTGCCCCGCCGGCCCCCACCCGCCCCGCGCCTCGCAGCAGCCCACCGCCGCTGTTGCTGTTGCTGTTGCTGTTGCAGTGACCGCGCCCTTTCGCAATGCCCCGGCCGTGGTCCGGCCAAAACATGCCTTTCGACACAAGCCCCTCCCCAACGGCTCGGGTTACCCTCAAAGACTTGTCTGACCGGAGAATTCCCCTTGACCACCCGTCTTGCCCTCGCCGTCGCCGTGACCCTCGGCCTTGCCCTGCCCGCCTATTCCGCCACCGCCGCCACCCCGGCCGCGACCACCGCCCAGCAGGCCAACCCGTTCTTCGCCGACAGCCCGCTGCCGCTGCACTTCCCGCAGTTCGACAAGATCAAGGACAGCGACTTCGCTCCCGCCTTCGACGCTGGCATGGCCCAGCAGCTGAAGGAAGTCGACGCGATCGCCAACAACAAGGCCAAGCCGACCTTCGACAACACCATCATCGCCCTGGAAAAGAGCGGTGACACCCTGGATCGCGCCACCACCGTCTTCTTCAGCCTCGTGGGTGCCGACACCAACGACGCACGCAAGAAGCTGCAGGCCGATTACTCCGCCCGCTTCGCCGCGCACAGCGACGCCATCGCGCTGAACGGCAAGCTGTTCGCCCGCATCCAGAGCCTGTACGACGGTCGCGCCGCGCTCGGCCTCGACGCCGAAGGCGTGCGCCTGGTCGAGAAGTACTACGAGAGCTACGTCCGCGCCGGCGCCAAGCTGTCCGAAAGCGACAAGACCAAGCTCAAGGAAATGAACGCCGAACTGGCCAACCTGGGCACCAAGTTCAGCCAGAACGTGCTGGCCGAAGTGAACGCCTCGGCGATCACCGTCGATGACGTCAAGGAACTGGCCGGTCTCTCGCAGGAGCAGATCTCCGCCGCTGCCGAAGCCGCCAAGGCCCGTGGCCAGGACGGCAAGTACGTCATCACCCTGCTCAACACCACCGGCCAGCCGCCGCTGACCAACCTGGCCAACCGCGCGCTGCGCCAGAAGATCTACGAAGCCTCGGTGACCCGTGGCAGCCGCGGTGGTGAGTACGACAACACCGCCCTGGTCTCGCGCATCATGCAGCTGCGTGCCGACAAGGCCAAGCTGATGGGCTTTGCGAATTTCGCCGCCTACAACCTCACCAACCAGACCGCCAAGACCCCCGAAGCCGTCAACGCCATGCTCGGCCAGCTCGCCCCGGCCGCCGTCGCCAACGCCAAGCGCGAAGCCGCCGACCTGCAGGCCATGATCGACAAGGAACAGAAGGCTGCCGGCAAGCCCACCTTCAAGCTGGAAGCATGGGACTGGGCGTTCTACAGCGAGAAGGTCCGCCAGGCCAAGTACAACTTCGACGAATCCCAGCTCAAGCCGTACTTCGAAATGAAGAACGTGCTCGAGAACGGCGTCTTCCATGCCGCCCAGCTCGAATTCGGCCTGACCTTCAAGCAGCGTACCGACCTGCCGGTCTACCACGAAGACGTCACCGTCTATGACGTGTTCGATGCCGACGGCAGCCAGCTGGCGATCTTCATCTTCGACCCGTATGCACGCGCCTCCAAGCGCGGCGGCGCGTGGATGAACTCGTACGTGTCGCAGTCCGAGCTGACCGGCTTCAAGCCGGTGGTCGCCAACCATCTCAACATCCCCAAGCCGCCGGCCGGCAAGCCGACCCTGCTCACCTGGGATGAAGTGACCACCACCTTCCACGAATTCGGCCATGCTCTGCACGGCATGTTCTCGAACGTGAAGTACCCCTACTTCTCCGGCACCTCGGTGCCGCGCGACTTCGTCGAGTTCCCCTCGCAGGTCAACGAGATGTGGGCCGATGATCCGGTCATCCTGAAGAACTACGCCAAGCACTACCAGAACGGCACGGCCATGCCGCAGGCCCTGCTCGACAAGGTCGTCGCCGCCGCCAAGTTCAACCAGGGCTTCGCCACCACCGAGTACCTCGGTGCGGCCATGCTCGATCAGCGCTGGCACCAGATCGGTCCGGACCAGGTCCCGGCCGCCAAGGACGTGATGAAGTTCGAAGCCGAGGCCCTGGCCAAGGACGGCATCTTCTACGCGCCGGTCCCGCCGCGTTACAAGACGCCGTACTTCAGCCACATCATGGGCGGCTACTCGGCCGGCTACTACGCCTACATCTGGTCCGAAGTGTTGGATGCCAACACCCAGAAGTGGTTCCGCGAAAACGGCGGCCTGAGCCGCAAGAACGGCGACCACTTCCGCCAGACCCTGCTCTCCAAGGGCGGCAGCGTCGATGCGATGGAGCTGTTCCAGAACTTCGCCGGCCACGCCCCGCAGATCGAGCCGCTGCTCGAAAAGCGCGGCCTGACCTCGGGTGACAGCAAGAAGTAAGCGTCCGCTTCAACGACGTGCAATACAGAAAACGCCCGGCAGTGCCGGGCGTTTTTTTGTTTCCCTCACCGCGGCGCCACATAGCCCCCAGGCACGCCATTCGGCGACAACACCAACTGCCACAGCTGTGCATGCCGGCAGCGGAAACTCGCCATCGACGCCGCCAGATAGAACCGCCACATCCGGCGGAAGCGTTCGTCATAGTGATGCGCATCCAGCCGCGGCCACGCCGCCTCGATGTTGGCCCGCCACGCCTGCAGCGTCCGGTCGTAATCCGCGCCGAAACTGTGCCAGTCCTCCAGCACGAACACCCCTTCCAGCGCCTGCGTCACCTGCGCCGCCGAGGGCAGCATCGAATTGGGGAAGATGTACTTGGCGATCCACGGATCGGTGCGATGCCGCGACAGATTGCTGCCGATCGAATGCAGCACGAACAAGCCCTCCGGCCGCAGGCAGCGGCGCACCATCTCGAAATACCCGCGATAGTTCTTGTCGCCGACGTGCTCGAACATGCCCACTGACAGGATCGCGTCGAACGACTCGTCCACCGCGTGATAGTCCTGCAGCCGGATCTCGATCGGCAGCCCCGCGCACAGCTTGCGCGCGTACTCCGCCTGCTCCTGCGAGATCGTCACCCCCACCCCGGACACGCCATAGCGCTCGGCCGCGAACTTCAGCGCCTCGCCCCACCCGCAGCCGATATCCAGAATGTGCTGGCCAGCGCGCAGCCGCAGCTTGCGGCAGATCAGATCGAGCTTGGCCACCTGCGCAGCATCCAGATCCGTTGCCTGGCGCCAGTAGCCACAGCTGTAGACCAGCCGCTGCCCGAGCATCGCCTCGTACAGATCGTTGCCCAGATCGTAGTGACGCCGGCCCACCTCGAAACTGCCGGCCCCGGCCTGCAGGTTGAACACGCGCGCCCTGAGCGCATCGGCCAGATCGCGCCAGCCGTGTACGCGCTCGTCCAGGTGCGCCTGCATCAGATGAAACAGAAAGGCATCCAGCGCGCGGGCATCCCACTGCCCGTCCATGTAACTCTCGCCCAGGCCCAGCGAGCCCTGGGCCATGACCCGCGCGTAGAAGCGCGGGTCGTGCACCGTGATGTCCTGCGGCTGGTCACCATCAACGGTGACCCCCGCCTCATGCAGCAACCCTGTGACCCGTCGTTGCAGCCCAGCGTCCACATCGCCTCCGTCGATCAGCCCCGGGCGAACAGCCCCGCGACATCCTGCGCCACGTGCGGCACCAGCACCGCGGCCGGAACGTCCACGGTCTGCGTGCCGTCCGAGTACGGCCCTACCTGGTAGGGCGGGAACACAAAGCGTATCGCAGCGATGTGCCCGTCGGCACCGGTAAGCGGCTGGAACTGGCTGAAGTTGTCCGCGCTCGGCCCGGTGCCGTCGGCGATCATCCGACTCGCATTGCGCAGCGATTCCTGCATCTGTGCCGGCTCCAGCTCATCGCCACTCAGCCGCGTCGCCACCCGCTCGCGCAGCTGGTCGGCCACGTAATCACTGATCGCTTTCCAGCCCTTGGCATCGGCCACCAGCTTGTCGGCGGTCAGCATCTGCTGCTGCTCCGGCAGCCACACGAAACGCGCTACCAGCGGCTCGCCATGGGCGCCACCGGTGTAGCGGCTGCCATCGGCGGTCACCACCACCAGCTGCGGCGTTTCCAGTACTTTTTCGAAGCTCAGCGACAGCTCGTACGGCATCGTCGGCTTGTCATTGCCCAGCCCGTCCACCGCCTGCTGCAGTTCGGCACGCGCACTGTCGGCGTAGCCAGCCAACGCCTTGGCCAGCCCGGGATACCGGGCGATGTCGGGCGGATAGCTGATCCCGACCACGGCCTGCGGCGAGGTCTCGATGACGTCGCGCAATTCGACCGGTGCGTCTGCTGCCACGGTCGGTGCCGCGGGTTCGGCGGCCGTCTCCACCGGTGCGGCCGGTGCCGCTGTTTCGCCGTCGCGCTTGCATCCTGCCACCACCACCACGCCCATGGCCAAGGCCAGCGCGCTGACGCGCAGCGCGCGACGGTTTCCTGCAATGTTCATCCTGACATCCCCTTGTTGTAACCCACCATCATGATCAGCCATCCCTGAAGCATGACCCGCTGTCGTCATCGGACCAGCAGGTCGTCGTACTCCTCGTGCCGCTGCAAGAACGCCTCGGCGTACGCACAGGCCGGCACGACCTTGAACTTGTTGTCGCGCGCGTAACGCAGCGCCACCTTGGTCAATTCGCCCGCGACGCCGCGGCCGGCGATCGGCTCGGGGACCTCGGTGTGGGTAATGATCATCCGCTTGCGCTTGATCTGGTAGTCCAGCAGCGCCAGATGCCCTTTGACCCGGGCCTGGAAGCGGTGGTGGTCCAGATCGTGCTCCACTTCGTAAGCCAGTCCGGGCGGCGTGACCGAAGCCATGAGCGGTGTCTCCTGCGGCGACTGACGCGATAGTGCGCAGCCGGCCGCCATGATCGTGTGAAGCCTGAACAGGGTCAGCCAGCGACGCATCACGTCACTTGCCGACCTAAAGCCTGCACGGCTCAAGCCGATATCAGGTTCGGACAGGGCGTAAAAGCTGGCATGGCTTTTGCGAAGACCTGACCGGTACGAACCCGCTTTCCGGAGGTCCGCATGGACAACACTGCACCCGCCCCCGCCGCCCACGGCGATGCCGACAGCTCGCTGCTTGAAGGTCTGTTCCAGCTGGCCGTGAATGGCCAGACCGAGGGCTGGGAATTCGATCAGATCGACAACGAAGTCTATGCCAGGCTGCTCAGCACCTATGGCGTGGACGGCAAGAAGGCCGCCTGACGGTTGCCGCACCCACGACCAACGGTCGTGAGGTGCCCGACGGTCGCGGGTTGACCCGCGACCGACACACCGCGCAGGTACCGACCGTTGGTCGGTACGCCCTGCCTCAACCGCCGAGGCGGAAGGTCGGGTTGCTCAGCTCACGCAGGAAGTGGCTGAAGATGCTCGGCTGCATGGCCAGCATGAACAGCACGCCGAACGCCGCACCGGCCAGGTGTGCACTGTGGTTGATCCGGTCGCCGCCACGGCGGTCCATCCAGATGCTGTAGCCCACGTAGAACACCGCATAGATGATCGCCGGGGCCGGAACGAACAGCACCAGGATGATCGACCACGGCTTGATCAGGATGAAGGCGAACAGCACCGCCGACACCGCACCGGACGCCCCGAGGCTGAGGTAGTTCGGGTTCTTCTGGTTCTTCAGGTAGCTCGGCAGGATCGATACCAGCAACGCACCCAGGTAGAACGCCGGATAGGTCAGGTAGCTGCCGCTCAACTGCAGCATCACCTGTTCGATGAAGCCGCCGAAGAAGAACAGCGTGATCATGTTGAACGCCAGATGCGAGAGATCGGCGTGGATGAACCCGTACGTGATCAGGCGATCGTACTGACGGTTGCGGTCCACCGCCGGCGGCCACAGGATCAGGCGGTCGGCCAGCGCTCGGTTTTTGAACGCCATCCACGACACGATGACGGTGATGGCGATCAGCAGCAGGTTGACTGGGGTCATGTCAGGCTCAGGCGGTGCGGTAGTTGTCGACCATACGATAGCGCTTGGCATACCAACCGAAGGCCAACGCCGCCAGGAACGCAAAGCCGGCGAAGAAGAACATCAGGAACGCCGCCTCGCTCAAGCCGGTACTGGCGATCTGGTGGGTGACCGTATCGTTGCGCACCGCCGCGTTGGACAGCAGCACCCACAGGTTGCCGATGGTGGTGGTCAGGTTCCAGAAGCTCATCACCACGCCCTTCATCGCCTGCGGCGCCTGGCTGTAGGCGAACTCCAGGCCGGTGGCCGAGACCAGCACCTCACCGAAGGTGAGCAGCGCATAGGGCAGCATCTGCCAGAAGATGGACATCACGTTGCCGCCATCCATCATCACCTGGATGCCGCCGACCACGATCCAGGCCAGGCCGCTGAAGGCGATACCGGCGGTCATCCGGCGCAGCGCGGTCGGCTCGAAGCCGAAGCGGCGCAGCATCGGGTACAGCACGAGGTTGTTGAAGGGAATCAGGATCATCACCAGCAGCGGATTCAGCGCCTGCATCTGCGACGCGGTGAACCAGCTCGGCATGGCCATCTGCTGGCCCTGCAGGACCCAGGTCGAGGCCTTCTGGTCGAACAGCGAGAAGAACGGGGTGGTCAGGGCGAAGATCACCAGCACGCGCAGCACCGAGCGCACACCTTCCACGGCCTCGGCTGGATGCACCGCACGGGCGCGGTCCAGCTGGATCCAGGTGCCCCCACCGATGCCCGCCAGCAGCAGGACCAGCGCGATGCACAGGCAGATCACGATGCCCAGGCTGCCCACCAGACCCATCGAGGCCACGGCCAGCACCGCACCGAGAATGGCCAACGTACGACCCGGACGGCCCTTGCCCGGCACCTGCGCCGACAGCGCGGTGCGCACCACGTTGCCGAACGAATGCGGGTCCTTCGGCGGCAGCGGCACCAGCACATAGCGCTTGCGACCCATCCAGAACACGAAGGTGGCCACGAACATCAGGATGCCCGGAATGCCGAACGCCCACGACGGGCCCAGGTTCTTCAGCGCCAGCGGGATCAGCAGCGAGGCGAACAGCGAACCGAAGTTGATGATCCAGTAGAAGGCGTCGAACACGACCTTGGCCAGATGCTTGTTGCTCTGGTCGAACTGGTCGCCCATGAACGAGGCCACCAGCGGCTTGATGCCGCCCGCGCCCAGCGCGATCAGGCCCAGGCCGACGAAGAAGCCCTGGCGGCTGTCCTCGAAGATGGCCAGACAGGCGTGACCGGCGCAATAGATCAGGCTGAACCACAGGATGGTGTGGTACTTGCCGAAGAACTTGTCCGCCAGCCAGCCACCGAGCAGCGGGAAGAAGTACACGCCGATCATGAAGCTGTGCATGATGTCCTTCGCCTCGCCGGCGCGGCCATCGGCGGTGATCTCCTGCAGCAGCAGTGAGGTGATCAGGAACTGCACCAGGATGTTGCGCATCCCATAGAAGCTGAAGCGTTCGCAGGCCTCATTGCCGATGATGTAGGGAATCTGGCGCGGCATCTTGCCTTTGCCGGCGCTGGCGGCTGCGATATTGCTCATCCTGTGGGGCTGTCCTGCGAACACGAAAGGACCAAGATTACCGGAAGCCCCCACCTCAGCGCACGCTGCACAGCTGCATGACAGGCGGCGCCGGACATGGCAGGTGGGCCGAAAACGACCGCGCGGGATGGCACCCATGTCACGGATCGTCCACGGCGGAAGCGTAAACTTATCGTTATGCGCACGCACATCACCGGTGGGACCCGACGTTGGACAGGCTGGATCCTGCTGCTGTTGCTGGCGGCCCCCGCCGCAGGCGCGCATGCGCGTCAGGCCGAGGATGCCCTGCCCTCGCTGAAGATCGCCACGTTGGAGCTGCCGACCCAGGACGATGCGCAGTGGCAGCAACGGCGGGACCAGGTGCTGCAGCTGCTTGAATCCATGCAGCCGGACGTGATCGCGGTGCAGCGGGTGCAGCAGAGCCAAGGCCGCAATCCGGCCTGCTGGCTGGCCAGCCGGCTGCGCTACAGCTGCGATTTCGTCACCGCCGACCCGCCGAGCCAGCCGCTGCGGCACGGCAGCGCGATGCTTACCCGCCTGCCGGTGACCGATGACGCCGTCACCCTGCTGCACCCGCCCGGGCAGTTCAGCGCGGCCGGCATGTTGCGGGTCAAGCTGCGCGAGGAGCTGGTCAACATCTATATCGCCCGGCTGCGGCCGGAGCCGGACGACGCGCAGATCCGCCGGCACCAGACCAGCGACCTGATGACCTGGATCGGTGCGACCGCCGATGGCCTGCCCTCGCTGATCGCCGGAGACTTCTCGGCCGACATCGGCGAACTGGTCGGCAGCACCCCGGGGTTCCAGCCAGCGCGCAAGAACCCCGGTGAACGCGTGGATCCGCCCTCGTTGGCCGGCGCGGCACGCGGTCACGGCCTGGACGTACTGTTCCAGGTCAAGCACTTCGGCGGGATCCGCCAGGACAGCATCAAACTACCAGCCACCGAAGGTGACCCCAACGCGATGCGCCTGGGCACGATGGCGACCCTGCGCCTGCAGACTCCGGAAAGCGCCAGCGCGCCCTGAATCGCACCGCTTGCGGTGGCGCAACGAAAAACGGCCAGGCATCGCTGCCTGGCCGTTCGTGTGTCAGGTGACCCTGCCGATCAGGCAATGGCTTCCTGGTAACGACGCTCGACTTCATTCCAGTCAACGACGTTGAAGAACGCGCCGATGTATTCCGGGCGACGGTTCTGATACTTCAGGTAGTACGCGTGTTCCCACACGTCCAGCGCCAGGATCGGCGTGTTGCCGTCCATCAGCGGGCTGTCCTGGTTGGCGCTGCTTTCCACCACGACCTTCTTGTCCGGGGTGACGCTCAGCCAGGCCCAGCCGCTGCCGAAACGGGTCAGGGCCGCCTTGGTGAAGGCTTCCTTGAACTTTTCCAGGCCGCCCAGCTGCGAATCGATCGCCTTGGCCACGTCGCCCACCGGAGCGCCGCCGCCGTTGGGCGACATCACGGTCCAGAACAGGGTGTGGTTGGCATGGCCGCCGCCGTTGTTGCGCACGACGCCCTGCAGGTTTTCCGGAAGGGACTTGGTCTTCTTGACCAGTTCTTCTACCGGCAGGTCGGCGAACTCGGTGCCTTCCAGCGCGGCGTTGACGTTGTTGATGTACGTCTGGTGATGCTTGGTGTGGTGGATTTCCATCGTCGCTGCGTCGATATGCGGCTCGAGCGCGTCGTAGGCGTAGGACAGCTTGGGGAGGGTATAGGCCATGTGGTTCTCCTGGTAGCTCACTCACCCGGCAAAGACCGGGCGTTGCGGAGTCGATGATGGGGATGGCCGATGAGCTTACCAAGGGCCATGTAAAGGAAACTTCGTCCTGCGCGGTCGATCGCGTGTCGGGATCGTTACGCGAAAGTGACGGTGACGCGCAGGTGCCGCAGGCCCTCTTGCAGCGGAGCACGCCTGTTCGGCTGCGCCTCACCGTGCGGACCGGTGATCGCAGTAGAGTAGTCGCCTCGCTCATCGCTCCTGGCCCCTCATGCGCAAGCCGCTGCTGTTGTTGATCGCCATCGTGCTGCTGGTCGGTGGCCTGGCCGCCATCAAGCTCGCCCAGCGTCCGCCCGCGCCGCAGTTCGCGCCATCGCTGACGCAACCGGACGCGGCGCCGGCCGCCGGTGCAGCGACGTCATCGACGTCATCGCCGGCATCGGCCAAGGCAGCGCGCGATCCCCTGCCCCCGTTCCTGCCCGCCGAGGCGCGCGACACCATCGCGCTGATCCAGCGCGGCGGCCCGTTCCCGCACCGGCAGGACGGCAGCATTTTCAGCAACCGCGAACAACGCCTGCCGCAGCGGCCGCGCGGTTACTACCACGAATACACGGTGGACACGCCCGGTGCCGGCAATCGCGGCGCACGGCGCATCGTCACCGGCGGCACACCCCCTACTGGCTGGTTCTACACCGATGATCACTATGAAACGTTCCGTAGTTTCGACGTTCCACCTGCCGGGAGCTGGCAATGACGCATGACGGATTCGAGTTGGGCCTGCACGACATCAACAACGCCGGCATCTATGCGATCGGCAATGACGATGTCGCCCCGTTGTCGGCCGCGATGCGCGATGCCGGCCTGCGCGTGATCCAGATCGACCTGGACGGCTGCCACGACAAACGCACGCTGCTGATGCGGCTGGCCGCCCGCCTGGATTTTCCAACCGGCTTTGGCGGCAACTGGGACGCACTGACCGACAACCTGCGCGACCTGGCTTGGCTGCCGGCCAACGGCTATGCGCTGTTCTTCAGCGACGCCGATGCCCTGCGCAGCGATGCCGGCGCCGATTTCGACACGCTGCTGGATGTGCTCGACGAAGCCAGCCGCTACTGGAGTGACAGCAACGTGCCGTTCTGGGCGTTCGTGGCATTGCGCGATGCAGACGTGGGACTGGACGAAGGCGCCGCGACGCCGTAACCGTATCCGGGTAGCCACGCCATGCGTGGCTGTGACGCCCGATGATGCTGACCCTAGGGCAGCCACCCATGGGGTGGCTCTACCTGCCGATGAGGCGCAGCCTCATCGGCTGCCGTTGTCTTCCTGCAGCTCTTTCTTGAACGGGATGTCCGGCGGCGGCCGGGCGATGGCAGGCTGGTCCTGCATGTTTGGATCACTCAGGCCGCACCCGCCACCGAACTGCAGGACGGAGATCACGCAGGAGATTGTCGAGCTCGTGCCCGGGATCGGGATCTCGACCGCCTTGATGCCCTTGCGGACCCACTCGGCCAGCAGTGATTCGTTGGGCGCCCAGTACTTGTCGAACGAGGTCGGGGTGTAGTCATAGGGTGGACGCTTGAGCCAGGTGCCGGACTGCGCGATGCGCTCCTTGCTCCAGCCGTCTTTCTCGCCGCCGGGTGCACCGCGCTCGGTGTTGCCGGTTCCCGCCTGCCCTGGCACGCGCACGCTGCCATCGGCATTGAACAGGCTGCCGCCGCTCTTGCCGGTCGCGCTGACCGCCCGCCCGTTGAGATCGGCATCCTGCGGATGGTTGGCCGCACCCCAGTCGTCCGCGCGGTTGGGCGTTGCCCAGTTGCCCGACGCTGCTGCCGCCTGGCTGGTGGACGAACCGGCCGGGGTCGACGCGCGGTTGCCGGGCGCACGGGTGGCGCCTGGAGAAGTAGAAGGCGCCGATGCCGTGGCAGTGCTGCTCGCCGCAGTTGGCGACGGTGGCGCCGGGCGCGGTGCGGCATTGGGTACGGCACGTTCGCGCACGGCGACCTCCGGCGATCGGCCCGGCACGGTCACCTCGCGCGTGGGCAGCGTGGCGACCGTCACCGCCGGCGCGGTGACCGGCCGGATCTCGCGCTCGCGCACCTGCAGCTCGCGCTGCCGAACGCTGGCATCCACCTGTGGGCCCGGCACCCTGACGGCCGGTGCCGGCGCTTCGATGACGGCCACCTGGCGTTCCTGCACGCTCACTTCGGGTGTGCGCAGTTGCGGCTCGACCGGGCGCGGCGTCGGTACGTTGCTGCGCGGCGTCGGCGCTTCCACGGTCACCACGGTGCGCTCGCGCACGGCGATGTCCTGCGGATCGCGCGTGACCACGCGCACCTCGGTGCGGGGCACGCTGGTGGGTGGCACCACGAAATCGGATGTCGCCTGGGCCACGTCCGTCGCCTGCACCGGTTGCTCCACCGCCGGTGTCGCTGGCGAGGGAGGTGCTGGCTGCGGTTCGCTGGGCGGCGCGGGCGTGGCAGCGGGCTGCGGTGCGGATGCGGACGGCTCGCGCGCATCGGCTTCGGCTTGGGCCATCGCCTGCGCATTGGCCATCGCGGCTGCGATGGCGGCTTCGGCGGACGCCGGTTCGGCTGCGGGCGGCTGGCTACCCTCTTCCTGTTGCGGCGTGCCACGGCCGACGAACGCGACCTGCACGCGACCACTCTCACCGCCCTGCTCCGGCTCACTCGGCGGCCGGATCAAGGCGACCCACAGCAGCAACAGCGCGAACATCAGATGCAGCAACGCGCTGATCACGGCCGAGGTCCAGCGCATCCAGCGCTGATCGCGGGGGGCCGGATCCCAGCCTTGCCAAAGCAGGCGACGCATCGCCTGGACGAAACTCAGTTCAGGCAGGCGCCCGCCCTGCGGAAGCGGCGCGCGCTGGGCCAGCTCGGCCAGCACTTCGCTGGCCCGGAACGGACGCGGCAGCGGCGACAACGCACGCAGCCACAGGCCCCACCCATAGGGGAGGCCAGTGGTTTTTTCAAGAAAGCGCGTGTCCGGCTGGCGAGCCAGCAGCCACTCGAGGATGTCGTCAGCCCGGCGCAGTGGCACGCAGCGGGATCAGGCTGCCGTGCCGCGGGGAATGTACGGCGCGTCGCCACTCTCGTGGTCGGTCGCATCGCGCACCGCAGTGATGCCCGGCACCCGCCCCATCAGGGTCTTTTCAATCCCCTGCTTGAGCGTGACATCGGCCATGCCGCAGCCCTGGCAGCCGCCGCCGAAACGCAGCAGCACGACGCCATCGGCGGAAACTTCCTGCACCGCGACCTTGCCACCGTGCGACGCCAGCTGTGGATTGACTTCGTTCTCCACCACCCAGCGCACGCGCTCGACCAGCGAGGAGCCTTCGGTCGGCGCCTCGCCCTTGATCTTCGGCGCCTTGATGGTCAACTGCTGGCTGCCGGTGGCATTGGTGACGAAATCGATCTCGGCGCCATCGACCCAGGCCACACTGGCGGCGGCCACGTAAAGGGTGAAGCCATCGCAGTCCACCGCCCACTCATCACCCAGCAGTTCACTGGGATCAGCGAACTCCAGGCGGGCATCGGCGCGCGGGGTACCCGCATCGACGGCGGTCAGGCGCACACCCATGCCGGGCACGGCCTCACGTTCGATCAGCTTGCGGAAATAGGATTGGGCAGTGTCGGATATCTGGATCATCGGGCTATTCTAGCCAATCCCTTGTGATGCGCTCATTCGGTTTATACACCGGACCGCGCATTGTTCAGTCATACAGATGTGGAGGAACCCATGGCCGACCTGATTCCGCTGGCGCAAGCCCACTGCGTGCCACGCAAAGGCAGCGACCACAAGCTCGGCACCGCCCGGGTCACCGAGCTGCTGGCCCAGATTCCCGGCTGGGAGCTGGCCGAGGCCGGCCAAGCGCTGACCCGTACCTTCCGCTTCGACAACTACCACGGCACCATGGCCTTCGTGAACGCGCTCGCCTGGGTGGCCCATCGTGAAGACCATCACCCGGACCTGGGCGTGCATTACGACCGCGCCGTGGTGCGCTTCTCCACCCACGATGTGGGCGGCCTGAGCGAGAACGACTTCATCTGCGCGGCGAAAGCCTCGGCCCTGACGGAGTAAGCCAATGAAACTGCAGTACATCGTGCTGTCCAGCCTTGCCCTGGCCGCCCTGGCCGGCTGCAACAAGACACCCGCCGAACCGGCCGCCCCGGTCGCTGCGCCCACCGAGGTCGCCGCGGTCAAGACGCCACCGCCGGAGTACCCGATCGAACTGGCCTGCCAGGGAATCGGCGGCACCAGCACCTTCAAGGTGACCATCGCCGCCGACGGCCAGCCCAGCCAGGTCCAGCTCGCCAGTGGCAGCGGCAACGCCCAGCTCGACGAGCAGGCGCAGAAGGCCGTACAGGCCTGGCAGTTCAAGGCGGCCACCCGCGCCGGGCAGACGGTCCCGACCACGATCCAGGTGCCGGTCAGTTTCAACCCGCCGCAGCCCAAGCCGGACCAGTGCTTCGCGGTCGAAGAACGGTTGCGCCGCGGCGGCTGATCGCCGCGTTGTGTTGAGGTCAGCCGCCGCAAACCTCGTGCTCCCTATTCCGCGCCCCGGTGTTGTTGCCCGGGGCGCGCTGCACTTCTACAAGGACGCGTTGGCGGATGCCTGATATTTCCAGTGAAAACGTATGGATCGCCCTGGCGGTCACCCTGGCCGCCGGCCTGGCCACCGCGCTGGGCAGCCTCATGGTGCTGTTCTCACGCCGGCCCAACCCGCGCCTGCTGGCGTTCGGCCTGGCCTTCGCCGGTGGCGCGATGGTCTTCGTCTCGCTGACCGAGATCCTCAACAAGGCGATCGACTCGTTCACCCAGGCGTACGACGCCCGGATGGGCTTTGCCTACGGCACGGCCGCCTTCCTGGTCGGCGTGCTGCTGATCGTGGTGATCGACCATCTGATCCCGAACCCGCACGAAAGCCTGGACAAGCAGGACCCCCTGTTCCGCGACAACAACAAGGCCTACATCAAGCGGGTCGGCCTGCTGACGGCGGTGGCGATCACCGCGCACAACTTCCCCGAGGGCCTGGCCACGTTCTTCGCTACGCTGGAAAGCCCGTCGGTGGGCATGCCGCTGGCCTTCGCCATCGCCATCCACAACATCCCCGAGGGCATCGCCATCGCGGTCCCGGTCTATTTCGCCACGCAGAACAAGTTCTATGCGTTCGGCGCCAGCCTGCTGTCCGGCCTGGCCGAACCGATCGGCGCGGCGATCGGGTATGTGGTGCTCTCAGGAGTGCTCAACCACGCCACCTTCGGCTGGGTGTTCGGGATCATTTCGGGCGTGATGGTGTTCCTGGCCCTGGACGAACTGCTGCCGGCGGCCAAGCGCTACGCCAAGGGCCACGAGACCGTGTACGGCCTGGTGGCCGGCATGGGCAGCTTGGCGATCAGCCTGGTGTTGTTCAAATGGTGACGGTGCAGAGCCGGCCAGCGGCCGGCACTACCCTCCATTCGGCACGGCGTTATCTGCCGGCGCTCACTTCAACCGGTTCAACACCTCGACCAGCTCCTCGGCCAGCGGTGCATTGATCAGATACGGCGTCTTGCCCGCGTCCAGCGCGAACTCCAGCGAGGCCGCGTGCAGGAACAGCCGTTTCAGGCCGATCTGCTCACGAAGCCGCTTGTTGACGTCCGGATCGCCGTACTTGTCGTCACCGGCCACCGGGTGACCCAGATGCTGGGCATGCACGCGGATCTGGTGGGTGCGGCCAGTTTCGATCCGGACCTCGCAATATGAATGCCCGCCCTTGCGCTCCAGCACCTTGAAGTGGCTGATCGACTCCTTGCCGATCGGATTCACCTGCACATGCCGCTCCCCACCCTGGCGCAAGCCCACGTGCAGCGGGGCGTCCACGGTCATGGTGCCATCGGGCATCCGGCCGGCCAGCAGGGTCAGGTAGCGCTTGCGGATGCCGGCGCCGTGGTCTTCACGCAGTAGCGCCTGCAGCTCGCTCAACGCCGAGCGCTTCTTGGCCACGATCAGCAGGCCCGAGGTATCCCGGTCCAGCCGATGCACCAGCTCCAGGGTCTTGCCCGGGCGCAGGGCGCGCAGCGTTTCGATCGCGCCGAAGCTGATGCCGCTGCCGCCGTGGCTGGCCACGCCAGACGGCTTATTCAGCGCCAGCAGCCGATCGTCTTCGAACACGATGGCATCTTCCAGCCGTTTCATGAACGCAGCGGGCGGACCGGCTTTGTCGCCCTCCTCGTTGAGGCGGACCGGCGGGACCCGGACTTCGTCGCCGCCTTCGAGTTTGCGCTCGGCCTTGGCGCGGCCGCCGTTGACGCGGACCTGGCCACTGCGGACGAGCTTGTAGATCAGGCTGCGCGGTGCACCCTTGAGCTGGCCGAGCAGGAAGTTGTCCAGGCGTTGCCCGGCGCGGTCGGCCGGGACAGTGATGATACGTACGCTGGTCATGGCTTCAGCGGCTTTGGGGGTGGGCTCGGTAACGGTCATTGGCCTTTTATTCTGTTACACTCGGCGGGCGAGATAAGGGATTGATTTCGTTGGAAGTTGCTCTGGGCCAGAAGCCCGACTTCCCGCGATTCCGGCACAGTGCGCAGCCACCGCCCCCGGGGCGGCCATGTTAGCGGCTCACCGGCGGTCCCGGCCATCGCCGGATGTCTGACACGCATTCGCGCTGAACATGTCCCTGTGGCGCTCCAGCCTGGCTGAAAGCTGCCTCCGGCCCCGTTACACCCAAACCAAAACAAATGAAGCGCTCCCGCGGCCTGCCGTGGTGTTGTAGCGCTGGAAACCCAAACCGCCCTCCCCGCGCATGCGCGATGGGCGGTGAAGCGTGACCAGAAGCGAAACCCCATGGCGTTCCGCGCGGTAGCAGCGCGCGAGGAACGCAAGAATGAAGCGAATGCTGATCAATGCCACGCAGGCTGAAGAGCTGCGGGTAGCCATCGTGGATGGCCAGACGCTGTACGACATCGACATCGAACAGCCGTCCAAGGAACAGAAAAAGTCGAACATCTACAAGGGTCGCATCACGCGCCTTGAGCCTTCACTGGAAGCGGCCTTCGTCGAATACGGCGGTGAGCGCCATGGCTTCCTGCCGCTGAAGGAAATTTCCCGCGATTACTTCCAGGCTGGCGTTGACCACAACAAGGCCGGCATCCGCGAACTGCTGCGTGAAGGCCAGGAAGTCGTGGTCCAGGTGGACAAGGAAGAGCGCGGCAACAAGGGCGCTGCCCTGACCACGTTCATCTCGCTGGCCGGCCGTTACATGGTGCTGATGCCGAACTCGCCGAGCGCCGGTGGCGTTTCGCGTCGCATCGAGGGCGAAGACCGCGCCGCGCTGAAAGAAGCGCTGGACAAGCTGAACATCCCCGACGACATGGGCGTGATCATCCGCACCGCCGGCGTTGGCCGCGATGCCGAAGAGCTGCAGTGGGATCTGGATTACCTGCTGCAGGTCTGGAAGTCGATCGCCGAAGCGGCGCTGACCAAGCCGGCCTCGTTCCTGATCTACCAGGAATCGCGCCTGATCGTGCGCGCCCTGCGTGACTACCTGCGCGCCGATGTCGGCGAGATCCTGGTGGACACCGAAGAGCTGTACGAGACCGCCCAGGAGTTCATGCAGCAGGTGATGCCGCAGACCCTGCGCAAGCTCAAGCATTACAAGGACGACATCCCGCTGTTCAACCGCTTCCAGATCGAATCGCAGATCGAAGGCGCGTATGAACGCAACGTCCGCCTGCCGTCGGGCGGCTCGATCGTGGTCGACCAGACCGAAGCGCTGACCGCCATCGACGTGAACTCCTCGCGCGCCACCAAGGGCAGCGACATCGAGGACACCGCCTTCCAGACCAACCTGGAAGCGGCTGAAGAAGTGGCCCGCCAGCTGCGCCTGCGCGATCTGGGTGGCCTGGTGGTCATCGATTTCATCGACATGGCCTCCAACAAGCACCAGCGCGAAGTCGAGAACCGCCTGCAGAACGCGCTCAAGTACGACCGTGCGCGCGTGCAGCTGGGCCGCATCTCGCGCTTTGGCCTGATGGAAATGAGCCGCCAGCGCCTGCGTCCGAGCCTGGGCGAATCCAGCCAGATCGTCTGCCCGCGTTGCGACGGCCATGGCCGCATGCGCAGCGTCGAGTCGCTGTCTCTCTCCATCATCCGCGTGGCTGAAGAGCATGCGATGAAGGAGAACACCGGACAGGTGCTGGTCCAGGCCCCGGTCGAGATCGCCAATTACCTGCTCAACGAAAAGCGCAGCGCGCTGCGCGAGATCGAACAGCGCCATGACGCGCCGATCGTGATCGTCGCCGACGAGCAGCTGCACACCCCGCATTACGAAGTGACCCGCCTGCGTGAGAACGAGCTGGGCGAGGAAAGCGGCAAACCGAGCTACCAGCGCGGTACCCCGCGCAAGCTGCCGGTGCATGCACTGACCAAGGCCCAGCTGAACATCCCGGTCGCCCCGGTGGTGACCCAGGTCAAGCACAGCCAGCCGGCCCCGGTGCGTGAAGCCCCGGAACCGGAAGCCGCACCGGCCCCGGTCGCCGCCCCCGTTGCCGCCCCGGCGGCAACCGGCGTGGTGGGTTGGCTCAAGCGCATCTTCGGTGGCGAACCGGCCCCGGCCGCCGCACCGCAGCCGAGCAACCGCTCGGGCCAGGACGGCAACCGCAACGGTCGCAACAAGGATCGCAACGGCAAGGACCGCAACGGTCGCCGCGATGAGCGTGGCGAACGTGGTGGCAACGGCAATGCGCAGGCGCAGGGCCGTGGCAAGGACCGTGGTGAGCGTGGCGAACGCGGCCCGAAGGGCGAGCGTCGCGACGAACGCCGCCAGGACACCGCCGCACCGGCCAATGGCAATGCGGCACAGGTGCAGGCACCCGGCCAGGGCAAGCCGCGCAACGAGCAGCAGCCGGCCAAGCCGCGCAATGAGCCGCGCAATGACCAGCAGCAGCCGAAGCTGAAGCAGAAGCAGGGCCAGAACGGCCAGGCCAAGCCGCAGCAGAACGACGGCGACAAGCCGGCCGTGAGCGAGAAGCCCGCGCGCCAGCCGCAGGCCGATGCCCCCAAGCCGACCACCGCTGCACCGGTCGCTGCCGACGCCGCCGTGATCGCTGCGGCGGCCGTGGTGGCCACCGATGCCGTCGCGCCGGCCGCCCACGCCCAGGAAATGGCCAAGGCCGCCCCGGCCGAGGATGCACAGCTGAGCGATACCGACGCCACCGAACTGGGTGATGCGCCGGCCAATGCCGAAGACGGTACCGGTGAAGGCGCCTCGCGCCGTCGTCGCGGTCGTCGCGGCGGCCGTCGTCGTCGTCGTGGCAATGGCGAGCAGGCTGCCGGCGGCGATGGCCTGAACGGTGATGACAACGGTCTGGATGACGATGGCGACGACCAGGACGGCGATCAGGACAGCGGCAACGCTGCCCCGACCGAGCGTCAGGTGGCCAACAACGGTCAGCCGCAGCCGGAGTTCGAGTTCGACGACGAATCCGGCAACGCGCCGGCCGCTGCCCCCGCACCGGTCCAGGCCCCGCGCCCGGCCCCGGTGGCGGCAGTTGCTGCCGCCGCTCCGGTCGCCGTGGTCAGCAGCCCGGTCGTGACCGCCGGTCATGCCGAGCCGGCCCCGGTAACGGCACCGGTGGCCGAGAAGGCCCCGACTCCGGTCGTCGAGAAGGCCGCTGCGCCGGCCGTCGAGCCGGTCGCTGAGAAGGCCCCGGCCTCCTACAACGACCCGGTGCCGTTCGTGGAAAGCCCGAGGCCGGCTCCGGCGGCTCCGGCCCCGGTCGCTGCTCCGGCGGCTCCGGCTCCGGTTGCCGCTCCGGCGGCTCCGGCCCCGGTCGCTGCTCCGGCGGCTCCGGCTCCGGTTGCTGCTCCGGTGGCTCCGGCTCCGGTTGCTGCTCCGGCGGCTCCGGCTCCGGTTGCTGCACCGGTGGCTCCGGCTCCGGTTGCTGCTCCGGCGGCTCCGGTCGTTGAGACCGCCCCGCAGGAAGTGAAGGAGCCGACCGTCGCACCGGTGCAGACCAGCATGCTGGATGCCGTCGATGCGACCCAGGCCCCGGCACAGCCGGCAGCCCCGCAGGCCCGCACCGAATCGGCCCCGGCCGGCCCGGTCGTGCACAACGGCCAGCTGTTCGGTTCGGCCGCCAGCGAAACCCCGGCCGCGACCAACGCCGCCGAACAGGCCGCGCAGGCCGAAGCCCGCGAGGACATCCCCACCGATGCCCCGCAGGCCGAGGAAGGCGACAAGGCCGACCAGGAAAAGAAAGACACGCTCTGATCCTGAGTGAGTGACGCAACAAACAGACAGCGGCCTTCGGGCCGCTGTCTGCGTTTGGGGGGTTGGATGGCGCAGGCAGCGGCGTGCGTCAGGCGGTCATGAGGGCGGCACTGAGAGCAATCCACGCATGGCGTGGATCTACACAGGCCATCGGATGCAACAAGGGTAGACCCACGCCACGCGTGGATCCTGCACGGGATACATCAAATGCAGATCCACGCCATGCGTGGATGCGGCCGTTTGCGTGCTACGCCGTCACCGACGACGCGGCGCGCACCTCAGGGCGTCGTCGCGCCGGCGTTTCCAATGGCCGGCGCGAACTGCAGCCGGGTCCACACGCCGTAATGGTCCGAGGCCCAGCGGCCATCGGCGTACGGCTGGTCGAACAGGATCTTCGCCTCACGGGCAAGCAGTCGATCCTGCTGGAAGAAGATATGGTCGATGCGCGAGGGCGCGTCGTAGTAGTGCCGGTTGAGCGTGCTGACCTGGGCCAGTTCGTTGTTGACGTGCACGCTGCCGTAGCTGTCGCCATAGTGGTTGCGCAACTCGCTCAGATCACCGGCATCCACCAGTGCATTGAAGTCCCCCGCCACGACCACCGGCGCGTCGCCTGCGCTCTGCGCGATGAAGGCAAGCAGATCCGCCACCTGTTCTCCACGGATGCGGCTGCCGACCTCGTCCGAGCGCTCGTTCAAGTGCGTGGCATAGACATTGACCGGGCGACCGTCCACATCGATGCGCAGATGCGCCACGGTGCGGTAGTCGCCCAGCGGCGCCAGCAGGTGGTCGTTGCGCGACAGCACCGGACGACGTGTCAGCAACGCATTGCCATAGCGCTTGAAACGACCCGGCGGATCGGTGGAGACGAACTGATAGTCGTAGCCCAGCTTGCGCGCCAGCCATGCGGCCTGGTTGCGCACATGGGGCTTCTGGATCACTTCCTGCAGGGCGATGGCATCGGGCTTGAGTGCCTGCAGCTCGCGCAGGATCACCTGCCGGCGGGCCGGCCAGTCTTCGCGGTCGTGGTGCAGGTTGAAGGTGACCATGGTCATCTCCCGTCCTGCCCCATCGCCCTGCGCCAGCGCCATCAACGGCGCCAACGCCAGCACGGCGGCCAGCAGGCCGCGCCTCATCATCGTCATCTGCCGCATTACGGTGCCTTGCGTTCCGCCCGGCGTACCGACGCCGGAATCTCGATCTCGACCTTGGCCGGCACCTGCATCACGCGCAGTTCGCCGCCCACCCATTCCGCCGGCTCACCATTGACGGTGGTGGCGCCCGGCTCGCCGCTGTAGGGCCACGGCAGCACCACGCCACCGGCCGGCGGCACCAGGCCAGCCGACACGGTCAGGGTGAGCTGTTTGTCGTTGCGGATCAGCGCGTAGTTGAGCTGCCCGTTCGGGGTGCGCAGGCCCTGCACGCCAACACCCTTGCCTTCCAGCCAGCGCGACGGCACGCCGGCGGCCAGCACCAGGCTGTCATCGATGTCGCGGCTGTAGGCGAACATGTCCAATGCCGAACGCACGAAGTCCGAGGCCACCCACGCGTGGGGCAGGTCACCCAGGAAGAACGGTTTGCGCGGCGTACGCGAGACCACTTCGGCCCACTGGTTCCACGGCTGCGGTGCACGGTCCTTGAAGAAGAACTCGGTCGCCTGCCAGGCGCGGTCGCGCCAGCCCAGGCGCACGAAGGCGGCCACGTTGCGCCACTCGTACGGGGTGTAGTCCTTCCACTCACGCTTGCCATCGCGGCGCGCTTCGAATTCGCTCCAGTAGCGCTCGAAGGTGTTGTTCAAGTAGGGCTGCGGCAGGCGCCCCTGCTCACCGGCCGGCGCCAGTGCGATGGTGGTCGAGGTCGCGTCGAAATCGCCCAGCTCGGCCGAACCGGGCAGGTAGTCGATCTTGTGCTGCGCGGTCGCCGCCAGCAGCGACGCCTGCAGGTCGTCACGGAACTGATCGCGCGACGCACTGATCTGCATCGCTTCGGCCTTGCCGAGCGTGCTGGCGATGATCGCCGCGTCCTTGTAGCCGCGCAGCGCCCAGAAGTTGTCCCAGTACGAATGCATCGGCTTGGCCGAATAGCCTTCGTGGCTGATCGAGACCGGCATCATCCCGTAGAAGGCGGGGTTGCGCGCGCGGTTTTCTTCGGTGCGTTCGCTCAGACGCAACTGCTCCATGTACTGGTAGGCGCCCTGCACGTGCGGCCACATCACCTCCAGGAAGGTGGTGTCACCGGTGTAGCGCCAGTATTCGGCGATGTTGAAGATCAGCTCGCCATGGCTGTCGTTCTCCGGCACCGGGTCGCTGCCGCGCGAATCCACGCAGCACGGCACCTTGCCATTGTCGAACTGATACGGCGCATACCAGTTCACGTACTGCCGCACCGCATCGCTGCGGCCCATGCGCAGCAGACCTTCGGAAATCATTGCGCCATCGCGGATCCAGCTGCGCGAATACGAACGCGTGCCCGGCTGCAGGCTGGGGCCGATGCGCGAGATCAGCATGTGCGCCAGCGAGGTGCGCAGCGTATCGGCCAGCGGCTTGCCGGCCGCCGGGACCTGCAGCGTCACCTGGTCCAGCTTGGTCCGCCACATCGAGGCGACCTGCTGCTGCGCCTTGGCCGCATCGAAGGCCTTGGGCATCACCCAGTTGCCGGTCTGCGGCAGCACGATGGCGACCTCGCGGCTCTGGCCAGGCTCCAGCTTCCAGCGGTACAGCAGCGCGCCCGACGCCAGGCCGGTGACATCCTTGACCTCGGTGGTCGCCGGCAGCTTGCCGCTGGCCAGGTGCACCACGTCGAGCTTGCTGTCGAACGCGGTGGCGAACGCCACGTCCGGTGCCTGCGCCGGGTACAGCCGCGGCGTGCCGTTGACGTCGACATGGGTCGGGTCGAAGGACAGGTTGTTGATCGGGCTGACGCCGCCGACGGTATTGAGGAACTGGGTCGGCGGGTTCACCTGCCATGGGCGCACGGCCAGGGCCAGGGTGTACTCGTGGGCGACCTTGTCCGGGTTGCGCAGGGTGTAACGACCGACCAGCTGCGCGTTGTCCGGCGTGCCCTGCACGAAGCCGGTCACCTGCAGGCCAGCCTTGTCGTGGGTCCAGCCGACGTTGGCGATCGGCAGGTAATCATCCTGCAGCGACTGGCTGGTCTTGACGTCGGCCCAGCTCAGCAGCTTGTTGTCGACCAGCACGAACGGCTCCAGGCTGAAGCTGGACTTGGCCACCTCCAGCGCACCGTCCTCACCGATCAGCGCCTGCTCGCGGCCGCCATCCAGTCCGAGCAGCGTCCAGTACGGCTGCTCACCGGTGAAGCCGCGGGGCACTGAACCGCGCGGCAGGTCGGCACCGACCGAACGGACGAAATCATTCGGGGTTGCAGCGAAGTCGAGCGGTTTGAGCGTGATGTCACGGATACCGTAGCGCCAGCTCGGGCCGCCCTTGAGGTCGAAGCGCAGGTAGCGCGCCTCCGTGTCCGGCAGCGCCAACCAGTCGCGGGCACCCCCACCGGCGGTCACCTCGCGCACCGTGTTCCAGGTGCGGCCGTCGGCCGACGAACGCACCACGTAACGCGTGGCCTCCAGCCCGGGCAGCCATTCGATCACCGCCCCGCCAAACTCGCGCACCTTGTGCAGGTCCAGGCTGATGGTCTGCTCGGCCACGCCGCCACTGATCCAGACCGTGTCCGGCTTGCCATCGACGATGCGGTTCTGCAGCGCAGTGGCGGTATCGGCGATCACCGACGGGCTCAGCGAAGAGGTGTCAGCGGCGGGCAGGCCCTGCAGCGTGAGCCGGTCGAAACAGACCGTGCCCTTGCCGCCGACCTTGCTGTAGATCGTGAATTCCACCGCGGCGCTGCGCTTGAGCGTTTTGTCGGTCTCCGGACCCCAGGCCTTGTCGATCTGGCGCTTGCGGTACTGCACGGGCGTCCAGGCTTTGGGGAAGGCATAGCCGGGGCGGTTGACCCACCACACGTTGTCGCCGCTGGCGTCGATGAGCTTGAACTGCAGGTCGTTGGCCGGCGAGTCGCCGCGCAGCTGGAAGCCGAACTGGTAGTTCTCCGGGTACTGGATGCCCAGCTCGCGGCGGATGCCGACATAGCCGGACACGTTGTGGAAGTCGTAATCCACGCACAGCGCGCGGCCACCCCCACTACCGGCCACGCTGCGCAGCGAGCCGCTGACCTGATCGGAGACGACCAGCTTCCACGGGGTCATATCATCGAAGCTGTCCAGCACCTTGGGTGCGGGCAACACCGGCGTCGCCGGCGGTGCGGCCGAGGCCGCCAGTGACCAGACCAGACCCAGACCCACCGCGACGACGGCATGCTTCACCCTTTGACACTCCCCAGCAACAGACCTTGGATGTAATAACGCTGCAATGCCAGGAACAGCAGCAGCACCGGAACTACCGTGACCACCGCGCCGGCCATCATCATTTCAACGTCCATGATGTGCTCGCGCGAGAGCGTGGCCAGGGCCACCGGGAGAGTGTAGTGCTCCTGATCGGTCAACACGATCAAGGGCCACATGAAATCGTTCCAGGCAGCCATGAAGGTGAAGATCGACAGCGTCACCAGCACCGGCTTGAGCATCGGCAGCACGATCTGGAAGAAGATCCGCAGCTCCCCTGCCCCGTCGATGCGGGCCGCTTCCAGCAGCTCGTCCGGGATCGAACGGGCGTACTGGCGGACCAGGAAGATGCCGAACACCGTCGCCAGCGCCGGCACGATCACGCCACCGAAGTTGTTGACCAGGCCCAGCTGCTTCATCAGCAGGAACAGCGGCAGCATCGCCACCTGCGCTGGGATCACCAGCGCGGCCAGCAGCAGCTGGAAGATGCGCTCGCGGCCGGCAAAGCGCAGCTTGGCGAAGGCATAGCCGGCCATGGTGTTGAGCAGCAGCGAGCCGAAGGTGATGGCCAGCGACACCATCAGGCTGTTGACGAAGTTGTTGGCCATGCCGGTGCGTGCGAACAACTCATGGTAGTTCGCGGTGGTCAGCGAGGACGGCAGCAGCGGCGGCGGGAAATGCGCCGCTTCGCCGGTCGGCATGAACGACACCGACAGCATCCACAACAGCGGCGCCAGGCTCAGGACCGCCAGCACCACCAGGCCACCATTGACCCACCAGGCATGCCAGCGCGATTGACCGATTTCACGACTCATACCAACTGCCTCTTGCGGCCGAAACGCAGCATGATGCTGGTCACGCCCAGGATGATCAGGAACAGCAGGAACGCCACCGCGGAGGCGCGCCCCAGGTTCCACCACTTGAAGCCTTCTTCAAACATGAAATACAGCACGCTGACGGTGCTCTGCAGTGGGTCGCCACGCGTCATCACGTAGGGCTCTGCAAACAGCTGGAAGTAGCCGGACACCGTGATCACGCCGACCACCAGCAGCACCGGGCCGAGCATCGGCAGGGTGATGTGCAGGAACTGCTTCCAGCGCGAGGCACCGTCGATACGCGCGGCCTCGTACAGGTCATGCGGAACCGCCTGCAGGCCGGCCAGGAAGATCACCATGTTGTAGCCGAAGTTCTTCCACACCGCGAACAGCATGATGGTCGGCATCGCCCAGTTCGGGTCGCCCAGCCAGTCGATCGGGCTGATGCCCAGATGGCCCAGGCCGTAGTTCACCAGGCCGTAGCTGGTATGGAACAGGTAACGCCAGATCACCGCCACCGCGACCAGGGTGGTTACTACCGGGGCGAACAGCGCGGTACGGAACAACGCTTTGAAGCGGGCGGCCGGGGCATTGAGCAGGATCGCCGCACCCAACGACACCGCGATCGACAGCGGCACGCCGACGATAACGAAGTACGTGGTATTCCACAGCGACTTCCAGAACATCGGGGTCTGCAGCAGATCGATGTAGTTGCCCAGGCCGACGAAGCGCAGGTTGTCACCGTCGGCCAGTGCGTACAGGTCGAAATCGGTGATGCTCAGCGCCAGCGCCGAGAACACGGGCAAGCCGAAGAACACGGCGATGACCAGAATGGCCGGACCGGCGAACATCCAGCCGGCAAGCGAACGCTGCTTCATGGTGCCGCCTCCGTGGCCACCGCACTGGAGTGCGCCGTGTCGCTCGCCCCGGAGGATTGCTGCCGGTGCTGCTCATGCATCCAGCGGCGTTTGGCGAGGACCTTGTCCACGCGTTCGTCCAGCTCTTTCACTGCTTGATCCTGGTCTAGGCCACCACGCACCACCTGTTCGGTGGTGATCCGCATTTCCTGGGCGATCCGCTCCCACTCCAGCACCTTGGGGGTCGGCTTGACCCGCTCGAGCTGGTCGCGGAACGGCTGCGCCAATGGGTCGTTGGCGAGCGAGGGATATTCCCAGGTGCTGCGACGCGGCGGCAGGTCGCCAATGATCGAATGGAAGCGCTCCTGGATCGCCGGGCGCGACAGGAACTCGATCAGTTTCCACGAGGCTTCTTTCTGCTTCGAATCGCGGAAGATCACCAGGCTGGTCCCGCCGGCGATGCCCGCACCCGGGCCATCCGGACCCGGCAGCGCGGCCGTGCCCCACTGCCCTTCCAATTCCTTGGGCTGCAGCTTCTTGAACTCGCGGATGTTCCAGGGGCCGGACACGTAGAACACGTTGAAGCCGCGGAAGAACTCGTCCCAGACGTTGGAGATCTGCGTCTCGGACATGCGCGGGGCCCAGCCCTGCGCGAACATGTTCTCGTAGAAGCCCAGCGTCCTGCGGAAGCCCGGGCTGCTGAAATTGCCACGGGTGTCTTCATCGCGCAGCAGCGGATCGGGCTGCTGGAGGGCGAAGGACAGCTGCTGCTCGAACTCGTTGATCGGCATCAGCACCGCGTAGCGGTTCGGGCCCTGCATCGTCTTGATCGCCGCCATCATCTCGTTCCACTCGGCCCAGGTACGCGGCGGGTGGTCGTAGCCGGCCTTGGCGAGCAGGTCCTTGCGGTAATACAGCAGGCGCGTGTCCACGTACCACGGCACCCCGACCAGTTCGTCGTGGATGACGTTGGTGTCCCAGATGCCCTGGAAGTAGTCGGCCGGGTCAACGACCTTGGACTGCGCCACGTAGGGCTGCAGCGGGGTCAGGGTATTGAGTTCGGCGAACTCGGGGATCCAGGTATTGCCCAGCTGGCACACGTCCGGCAGCCCTTCGGCGGCGAACGCGGTCAGCAGCTTTTCATGCGCGGCCGTCCACGGAATGTTCTGGACATCGACATGGATGCCGGGATTTTCCGCCTCGAACTCGCGCACCAGGCCGGTGACGACTTCGGCCTCGCGGCCCATGGCCCAGAAACGCACCGTGACCCCTTCCGGTTCTTTCCGGCAGGCACTCAACAACAGGCTGCCGGCAATCAGCAGCAACAGACTCAACCCCAGCTTCGGGCGCGACGACAATGGCACTGCTTACTTCCCCTGCTGCTGGTTGCGGTTCGAATTGGAATTGTTTTTCTGTTCCTGCGCCGCGGCCGCACGCGATTCGGCGATGCCGACCGAGCGGGCCGAGGCCGCCTTTTCATCTTTCTGCAGTTCCATCGGCTGATCCTCGCCTTCCGGCGTCAGCCAGCCACCGGTGAAACCGGCGCGTTCCAGGCCCTTGCGGATGTGCGGATTCTTCTTCATCACATCCCAGACGAAATCATTCCGGTAGTTGGCGATCATGGTCAGGATCGGGCCCTGGTCGATACCGATGTAGTCGCTGGCCACCCAGCCGCGATCCGGCACCAGGCGACCGGTCTTGATCGGGATGTCGTAGTTGAAACTCGGGTTGAACGAGTCCAGGAAGCCGTAGCTGGAATAGATGTAATCGCCATAGCGCTTGTGCATTTCCACCGCGGCCGGAATGACTTCTTCCGGTGCGAACACGATCGAGGAGATCGCCGCGGTCGGCGCGATCGTGCCGTCATCGAAGTTCTCGCGCAGGCCGGCGCCGCGCGAAGAGTAATGCCGGAACTGGCGCTGCTCGCCACGGTATTCCTGGGTGGTGTTCTGCGGGCCGTCGCTGGCGGTCAGGCCCCACACGTTCTGGCCGTAATCCTTCCAGTTCATCGGGTTGGCGATCGCGTACTCACGCTGCGCCAGGGCGGCTGCCCGGCTGTTGAGGAAGTAGGTGCTGCCCCGCTCGCGCATGTAGGCATCCTGGATGTCGCGGAAGTCCACCCACACATGCGTGTACTGGTGGCCGAACAGCGGCCCGAAGGACAGGTATTCCTGGCCCTGGTAGACGCCCCAGTCGTTGTCGTAGGTGCGCGTCCAGACCGTCCAGGCGTCCGGGCTGACCGGGTGGGTCGGCGAGCCGAGCGCGAGGATGTAGACCATCATCGCCTCGTTGTAGCCCATCCAGTCGTGGTCGATGAAGCCGCTCTCCGGGAACCAGCCCATCGAGATCAGCGGCGCGCGCTGCTGCAGCCACGGCCAGTCCACGCGCTTGTAGAGCGTATCGGCGATCTCGCGGATCTCTTTTTCGCGCGCGTCGTCACCGTCGTAGTAGGACTGGGCGAACAGCACGCCCATCATCAGCAGCGCGGTATCCACGCTGGACAGTTCCACCCAGCTGTCGTAACGGCGGCCTTCCTGCATGTCCAGGAAGTGGTAGTAGAACCCCTTGTAACCGCCCTTGCCGGTGCGCTGCGGGCCCATCGGCAGGTCACGGAAGAACTTCAGCGTCAGCAGGGTCCGGTCGATCGCCTGATTGCGGCTGACCCAGCCGTTCTCGATGCCGATCGGATAGGCGGTCAGCGCGTAGCCGACCGAAGCGATGCTGGCGAACGGACGCGACGGGTAACGGTCCGGGCTGAGCCCGTTCACTTCGTTGGTGGTATCCCAGAAGAACTGGAAGGTACGACGCTCGATATCGTCGAACAGCGGCGGCAGCTCCGGCTTCATCGGCCGCGGCGGCACATCCGCCTCGACCAGGATCACCGGCGGCTTGGGCTTGGCGGGCTCCTGCTGGGCCTGCGGCTGGCAGGCAACGGCGGCGAGACTGATCGTCGCAGCGGTCAACAGGTGGCGTGCCTGCATGGGCCAACTCCTTGTGCGTTGTTCGTGACTGGGAAGCATAACGTCCAATGACCTGAAATCGTTTACAGAACGCGTCCTTAAAAAACCACGCAGGCGTGGTCCAAAGCCGCGGGTCATTGCCCAGGCCGCTGCCACCCTCCGTGGCACCGGCCTGGACAATGGACTGGCCCGAAGGCCAGCCATTGCCATGAAACCGGCCCCGTCCGAAGACGGGGCCGTGTGCTGCATCAGAAGCGGAAGCCGACTTCGGCCTTCACCTGGCGCGGCGTACCGACGATATCGCCGGTCTCGTTGTAGCTGGCCTGCAGCTTGCCGTTGCTCTTGACGTAGTTGTAGGTCGCGAAGTTGTCGAAGTTGAAGACGTTGATGATGTCCAGACGCGCGTACAGCTCGGTATCGCCGGCCATCTTGAACGTCTTGGTGGCCTGCAGATCGACAGAACGGTAGCCGAAGATCTTGCCGCCCAGCAGGAACTTGCCATTGGCATTGGGCACAGCCGCCTGCGGGGTCGGCAGGTCGTAGCCACTGGCCTGCGGCACCGGGTACCAGTCGTTGACGGCGGTCGGGGTGGCCAGGGTGACCTTGCCACCGAAGGTGATGCCCCAGAAGCCCGCGTACGAACCGGTGACCACCAGGCGGTGGCGCGGCGCGCCGTTGGAACGGATGGTCGGGTAGTCCTCGATCAGGCCGCGGTCGAACGCGTACTTCTCGTTGATGTCGCGGTTGTGGCGCGCGGTGGTCCAGGTGTAGGCCACCGAGGTGCCCCAGCCGCTTTCCTGGGTGAACGGCTTCTGCGCCGACAGCAGGACCTGGGTCGCACGGGTCTTGATGCCCTGCTGGCCGATGATCAGGCTGCCGAAGCCCGGCACGTTGCAGCTCCAGGCCTGGCTCAGGCCCGGGTCGGTGCCACCGCACAGGCGCGGGTCATCGAAGAACTGGCCGGTCGGGTAACGGTTGCCCAGGGTGAAGGCGAAGCCGTCGTAGCTCAGGGTGCGGGAAATGGTGGCATCGGTCAGCCACTCACCGACCTGGTTGCTCATGCCGAAGCTGAACTGATCCGAGTACGGCACTTTGAGGTTGTTGTTCAGCAGATCGACTTCCAGACCGGCATTGCTGGTCGAACCGACCAGGGTCTGCAGGTTGCCGATCCCGTTGAGCAGGTTCGGGTTCCAGTCATAGCAGGCGGCCTGGCCGTTGATGCAGGTACCGGTCGACGGGTTGCGGAAGTAGATGGTCGGCTGCGGCAGGGCCAGCTTGGTGGTTTCCAGCTGCAGGTTGTCGAACAGGTCGCGGTCGTACGAACGGCCGGCACCACCATGGAACACGTGCTGCTCGTCGGCATTGATGTCATACGAGAAGCCCAGGCGCGGCTGCCAGGCATCCTTGAACGCCTTGCGGTTGCGGCCAGTGCTGATGTAATCGCCGATGTTCAGGCCACCCAGCGCCAGCGAATCGGCGTAGGTCTGGCCAGCGGCCGCACGCGGATCCTGCGAGTAGATCGCGTCGACCACCTGCTGCGGGGTCACGAAGTCCAGGTAGGACGGGGTCTTCTCGTAATCCCAACGCAGGCCGAGGTTCAGCTGCAGATGGTCGTTGACCTGCCAGTCGTCCTGGATGAACAGGCCGATCTGCTTGGACTTCGAACGCACTTCGCCCGACACGCCCGACACGCCGGTCACCGGCTTGACGAACTGCGCCTTGTACGGGATGGAAGACGGGAAGTCCGGATCACCCAGGCTGTAGGTGAAGGTCGGATTGATCTGCGCCGCATCGGATGCGTACAGGTCGATCTGCTTGTACTTGGCGCCCATCTTGATGGTGTGATCGCCGGCCCACTGGATGCCATCCAGGGTCAGGTTGTCTTCGATCGACCAGCCCTTCTGGCCCTTTACCTGCGAATCCAGCGCCGATGCGCCACCGATCTTCACCACGGTGCGGTCTTCGGTGCCGTCCGGTGCGGTGTAGGTGATGCCGTTGGCCAGGGTCAGCGGGGTCGGGTTGTTGAACGAGTCTTCGTGGGTGACCATCAGTTCGTTGTAGTAACGCTCGCCGCTGTGGTTCCAGCGCAGGGCGTAACGACGGTCGGTATTGACCACTTCACGGCCGGCTTCCGGGGCGGTCTGGCCGCTGAACTGCGACTGGGTTTCATCACGGTCCTGGAAGGTCAGCTCGATGCGATCGTTGTCGGTCGGCTCGAAGTCGACCTTGGCGAAGATCAGATCCTGCTGGAACGGCTGGCTGGCCGGGCCGAGGCCGGCGGCGCCTTCGGGCGGCAGCAGCGCGGCAGCAGGGCCGACCGCGCCGTCAGGCGCGATGGTGACCGGCAGGTCGAAGCGCTTGGCTTCATAGGTCACGAAGAAGTGGGCCTTGTCCTGGATGATCGGACCACCCAATGCAAAACCGTATTCCTTCTCGGCCGATGCCTCTTTCGTCTGGCCAGCCTGACGCTCAGCCGGGGTCTTGGCGCGCATGTCTTCGTTGGTATAACGGTAGAAGGTTTCACCCTTGAACTCGTTGGTACCGGACTTGGTGGCAGCGGTCACGGCCGCGCTCGACACCTGGCCGTACTCGGCCTTGTAGTTGCCGCTGATGACCTTGTATTCGCCGATCGCCAGCTGCGGGAACGGGTTGCCGGCGCTGCCGGACTGGCCGGCCACGCCGCCGCCCTTGACGTAGCTCTTCTGGCCCACGCCGTCGATGTAGACGTTGGTGCCATCGGAGTTGGTGGCACCGCCACGCAGGGAGGTGTTGCCCTTGGCATCACGGGTGAAGATCAGGCCCGGCACCGCGTCGGCGAATTCCAGGAAGTTGCGCGACACCTGCGGGGTGGTCTGGATCTGCTGCAGGCTGACGGTCTTGCCCACTTCGGAGGTGCGCACTTCCTGCAGCAGGGTCGGCGCAACCACGTTGACCGTGTCCAGGTTGGTGGCGTTGGCGGTGCTGCCGTTGGCCGGCGCGCCGCTGAAGTTCAGGGTCGCGGCCGAGGCCACGGTGACCGTCACCTTCTGGGTCTGGCCATTGGCCACGACGTCGTAGGTGCCCGGATCCAGGCCCATCAGCGAGTAGCTGCCATCGGCACGGGTGGTGGCGCGGCGCACGGTGCCGCTGGCCACGTTGGTCGCGGTGACCTCGGTACCGGCGGCGGTATCAGCGACCTGGCCGCGCAGCGACGAGGTGGCCGACTGCGCCATGACGCTCGGGGCGGCGCCCAGCATCAGGCAGGTGACCAGCGCGCTGGCCAACAGGCTGCGTGCGGGTGCGCGATTGCGGTGATTGGAATACGTCATGTAACTCTCCGGGTGGTGGTGGCCGTCTTTGCGGCCCCTGTCGTTTTATGTACTGCGTTGTTTTAAGGCGTCATGACCAACGGTCGTGACCTACGGCTCGTTTCTGGGCTTGCTTGAATCACGCACGATCAGGGTTGGCACGAGCGTCTGCTTGTCACCCTCCCCTTCCGTGTTCTTGCCATCCATCAACTGCAACAGGCGCGTCGCGGCCTTATCGCCGAGGTCGGCGATACTCACCTGCATCGTTGTCAACGATGGGTGAACGAAACGTGCCAGCGGAATGTCATCGAAACCCGCCAAGGCGACATCGGTCGGCACACGGACACCTGCCTGCGCGAACGCATACAGACACCCCAGCGCCATCATGTCGTTGGCGGCGAACACCGCATCGGGCAGCGTGCCGGCTGCCAGCAACTCCTGTCCGGCGCGATGGCCGGAAGCTTCGTCAAAGTCACCGGGCAACTCGATACCTTGGGCAGCATCGCCGAAGGCCGCCAGCGCATCGCGGAATCCGCGCAGGCGCTCACGGGCGTCGTAGTTGAGGTCCGGACCGGAAATGAAGGCGATGCGCCGATGCCCGACGTCCAGCAGGTGGCGGGTCATGGTCATCGCACCGGCATGGTCATCGATGCTCAGCACCGGATGATCCTGCTCGGGCAGATAGGTATTGATCAGCACCGTGGGCAACGACTGCGGCAGGTTGTCGGTGAGGAAACCCGGGCTCTCTGCATACGGTGAGAGCACCAGCAACCCATCGACACGACCGCGCATGGCACGCAGGGCCGCGCCCTGCTGCTCCTGGTCACCGTGGTAACTGGACACGAGCAGATGCTGGCGACGCTCGCGGGCGACCCCATCGATGCCGCGCATCAGTTCGGAGAAGAATTCGCCATAGAGATCGGGCAACACCACGCCAATGGTGTTGGTCCGTCGGCTGCTCAGGCTCCTGGCCGCTGCATGCGGGGTGTAGCGCAGACGCGCCGCCACCTCCAGCACCAGCTTGCGCACGGGCTCGGCAACATTTTCATGGCCATTGAGTGCGCGCGAGACCGTGGCAACAGAGACACGGGCTTCACGGGCGACATCTTTGATAGTGATCGCTGCCTTGTTCACTTCGCCGCCCTCCACGGCTTAGAGATCTGGGCTTGGCGCGGAATGTAAGCGTTTTCAAACCCGGATGTAAACACCACGTTAGTCTCCTGTCGTACGGCGGTAACCAAAAGCTGTCCATGGGCGACCCGTTCGGGACTGACCAGGACAAGGCGGGACAAGGGTTTCAGCGGTTTTTGACCGGTGTCTCGGCGCGAATGGACAACGCGTGGATATCGGTCTCCATCATGGCGCCCAAGGCCGCATAGACGGCCCGATGGCGCGCCAATGGGAGCTTTCCTTCGAACGCTGCGCTGACCACGTGCACCTTGAAGTGCCCCCGGCCGTCACGCGCGCCCTCATGGCCGGCGTGGCGGTGGCTGTCGTCCTTGACCTCCAGCAGCTCCGGATCCAGCGCCTGCTGCAGTGCCTGGCGGATGCGCTCGACCCGGTTCATGGCAGCACCTTGCGGAACGGACGCACCTGGACGCGCACGTAGACGCCCGCCTCTACATAAGGATCGGCGGCGGCCCAGTCCTGGGCGTGGGTCAGCGAATCGAACGCGGCGATCACCACGCTGCCGCTGAAGCCGGCCGGGCCGGGATCCTCACTGTCGATGGCCGGGCACGGGCCGGCCAGCAGCAGCCGTCCTTCGTCCTGCAGGGCCTGCAGCCGGGCCAGATGGGCTGGGCGCGACGCCAGACGGGCGGCCAGCACATCGGTGCCGTCATAGCCTTCAATCACATACCACACGGGCAACTCCGAGGTCTTGTTGAATCAATCCCGGGCATTCTAGCGGGGCCGGCTGGACACTGGCGCGGCAACCCCGTAGTCTTATGTCCATTGCACGTGGCTGGACGCAGCGCCCCGTCGGCAACCGGCTCCACCGCCGACCGACGACCGATCCACTGCCCCACACCAGCACACGTAGACGACCTCCCCGTAGTTCTGTCGCTGCCCGTCGCGGCGCGCCTTGCTGTTTGAAGTGTGGAATCGCGCCGACCCAGGCGTGTCATGGCTTGCCATCCTGCCGCCCGGCTGTTCCGGACGCTGGCGTGGTGCGGCGACCGGTCCGTTGCAATACTGACGTCTATTTGATGACTGCCGAACTCGCGCTCGACGCGAACCCGCCAACCCGAGTGCCCGCCCCACAGCAGCAGGAAATGCCGCTGGCCGTGGTGCATGGACAACCGGTCCTGCAGATTCCGCAGGACCTGTATATTCCGCCGGACGCACTGGAAGTCATCCTGGATGCCTTCGAGGGTCCACTGGACCTGCTGCTGTACCTGATCCGCCGGCAGAACCTGGACATCCTGGATATCCCGGTCGCCGAGATCACCCGTCAGTACGTCGAATACATCAACGTCATGCAGGAGCTGCGCTTCGAACTGGCGGCCGAGTACCTGGTGATGGCGGCGATCCTGGCCGAAGTGAAGTCGCGGATGCTGCTGCCGCGGCCGCCCAGCGTGGAGGGCGAGGAAGCCGATCCGCGCGCCGAGCTGGTCCGCCGGCTGCAGGAGTACGAACGTTTCAAGCAGGCCGCCGAGGACATCGACAGCCTGCCCCGCCAGGACCGCGATACCACCGTGGTCCATGCCTTCGTCCCCGACCGCGCGGCCGTCAAGCTGCCGCCGCCGGTGGATCTGAAGGAAATGCTGATGGCACTGCACGACGTGCTCAAGCGCGCCGAGCTGTTCACCGGCCACGCGATCAAACGCGAGGCGCTGAGCGTGCGCCAACGGATGGGCGACGTGCTGGGCCGTCTGGAAGATGGCAGGTTCTACCGGTTTGAAACGCTGTTCACCGCCGAAGAAGGCAAGCTGGGGGTGCTGGTCACCTTCCTGGCCCTGCTGGAACTGGCCAAGGAACAGCTGCTGGACATCGTCCAGGAAGCTCCGCTGGCGCCGATCTACGTCAAGTCCCTGGCCGCCGGCAACACCAACGAACCGCTGCAGTTCAACAGCGAGTTCGACGACGCCGACGCCGCCAACGAATCCGACTGAGTACCCGACCCACGCATGGATCAAGCACTGATCAACCGTATTGTCGAAGGCGCCCTGCTGGCGGCCAGTGAGCCGTTGGCGCTGGCGCAGCTGCAGGGCCTGTTCCCGGAAGAGGAACCGGCACCGCCGGGCAGCATCGAACGCGCGCTGGAGCTGCTGCGCGAGGGCTGCCACGACCGTGGTGTCGAACTGGTCGAAGTGGCCTCCGGCTTCCGCTTCCAGGTCACCAGTGAAGTGCATGGCTACATCACCCGGCTGTGGACCGAACGCAAGACCCGCTACACCCGTGCCACGCTGGAAACGCTGGCGCTGATCGCCTACCGCCAGCCGATCACCCGCGGCGAGATCGAACAGGTCCGCGGCGTCGCGGTCAGCAGCAACATCATCCAGGCCCTGGAAGAACGCGAATGGATCCGCGTGATCGGCCACCGCGACGTGCCCGGCAAACCGGCGTTGTTCGGGACCACCAAGGGCTTCCTGGATTATTTCGGGCTCAAGCGCCTGGACGAACTGCCGCCGCTGTCCGAGCTGCGCGACCTGGGTGAGCTGGAACCGCAGCTGCCGCTGGACAACGAAGGCCAACCGGCCGGTCGCCTGGCCGCAGGCGCTGCGACACCGGATGCCGAGCCGGACAGTGACGCCGCCAAGGACGACACGCCCCTGGCGCCGGCCGAGCCCGCCGGCCCGGCGGACCCGGGCGCAGCCCGGCTGGCCGCCCGTGTGGCGCTGGCCTCGGCGCGGCTGGCGGAGCAACCGGCAGATACGGACAATAGCGAGGCCTCCGCGGATGCGGGCGCCTCCGACACCCCATCCCATGCGCCGTTGTCGCTTGCCGACGACGACGCGGATACGACCGCCAGCGATGGCGAACCCGATACCGCGCCGGGAGAGCGCGCGGCGCCCCAGAACGAAACCGAAAACAACGCCGTCGCGAAGACGACCGTGGCTGTTGACGAAGCCGATCCCGAACCAGAGGCCGACGCACCCGTTGCCGGCCGGAGCCAAGTAAATGAGTGACACCCCCCGCAAGCCGTCGTTGAACAAGCTTTCGCTCAAGCGCGAATCCGCCTCCGAACAGCCCAAGCTCGAAGAGCGCCTGCACAAAGTGCTGGCGCAGGCCGGCCTGGGTTCGCGCCGCGCGCTGGAACAGCGCATCGCCGATGGCCTGGTCAAGGTCAACGGCGAGGTCGCGCAGACCGGCCAGTCGATCAAGAGCGGCGACAAAGTCGAACTGGACGGCCGTGGCTTCGTTGCCACCGCGCTGACCGAAACTTCCCGCGTGCTGGCCTACAACAAGCCGGAAGGCGAAGTGACCACGCGTGAAGATCCCGAAGGTCGCCCGACCGTGTTCGAAGCGCTGCCTGCCCTCAAGGGCGCGCGCTGGATCGCGATCGGCCGCCTGGACATCAACACCACCGGCCTGCTGCTGGCGACCACCGATGGTGAGCTGGCCAACGCGATGATGCATCCCTCCTACGAGGTCGAACGCGAGTACGTGGTGCGCGTGCGCGCCCCGGAAGGCGAAGAGAAAGTGCCGGACAACATCGTCGACCGCCTCGCCCGTGGCGTCGCGCTGGAAGACGGCCCGGCCAAGTTCGACGAGATCGAACGCATCGGCGGCACCGATTCGCATGACTGGTTCCGCGTGGTCGTCAAGGAAGGCCGCAACCGCGAAGTCCGCCGCCTGTGGGAATCGCAGGGCTGCCAGGTCAGCCGCCTGAAGCGTACGCGCTACGGCAAGGTCAGCCTCCCGCGCGAACTGCTGCGTGGCCAGTCGGTCGAACTGCCGGCCAAGCAGGTTGAAGCGCTGCGCGCCGAACTGAAGCTGGAAGAAGGCGCCCCGTCGGCGCTGACCCTGCAGCCGGTGATCGGCCAGCGCCGCGCCGCCAAGACCACCGTCCGCGTCTCGCGCGACGGCGGCCGGAGCAACGCTTACGTCAACGGCCACAACTCGGCCGATGAAGGCCGCGAGCTGCGTCGTTTCGACAACGTGCGCGAAGAGCGCGGTCGTGGCCGCGGCGGCAAGGGCGGCGGCTTCAAGGGTGGCCTGACGGTCAGCGGCGAAGCAGCGGCCAAGCAGTCGCAGCGCCCGTTCAAGGCGCGCCCGGACAAGGGCAACCGGGCGCTTCCGGACGGCAACCCGGCTGCGTTCCGCAGCTGGTACGTGCCGGACGGCGTCAGCACCGGCCCGAGCGGTCACCGCAATGCCGGCCCGGGCGCAGCCCGTGGTCCCGGCGCGCGTGGTCCGGGTGCCGGCGCAGGTGCGGGCGGCCAGGGCCGTCCGTACGGCAAGCCGAAGGGTCCGGGTGGCGCAGGCGGCCCGGGTCGCGGCAGCTACGGCGGCGGTGCTGAAGGTCGTGGCGGTTATGCCGGCGGTGGCGAAAGCCGCGGCGGCTACGGTGGCCAGGGTCGTCCTGCCGGTCCGGGTGGCGGTGGCGGTGGCAACCGCGGCGCCCAGGGTGGCCAGGGGCCGTCCCGCCATCCGTACGGTCATCCGGGCAATGCTCCGAGCTTCCCGTCCGATCACGCCAATCCAGGGTCCAGCCCGTACGGCAGCGCGCGTCCGGCGGGTAACCGCGGTCCGGGTGGTCCGGGTGGCAACCGTGGCCCGGGTGGTCCCGGCGCACGGGGTCCGGGTGGCGCCAATGCGCGCGGCCCCGGCGGTCCCGGTGGCAACCGTGGTCCGGGTGGTCCGGGCGGCAATCGCGGCCCGGGTGGCCCCGGCGGTCGTGGTCCCGGCGGCCCGGGCGGTCGCCCGGGTGGCAGCCGTGGTCCAGGTGGCGGCGGTCACCGTGGTGGCGGCCCGCGCGGCGGCTGATCACTGATACGCTGAGATCAAAAAACCCCGGCTTCGGCCGGGGTTTTTTGTTGAGTCGGCGCGGGCGGCGATCAACCCGGTTCGGTAGAGCCACCCCATGGATGGCTGCGCTTCATGCCGGATGGGCCTTTCAGCCACGCATGGCGTAGTCCTACCCCCTCAACGGCGTTCGATGGTGAACCGCCCCACGCCCACGCCCAGATCCCAGCCCTTTCCGGTTCCGGCCAAGGCAAGCGATACATCGCCCTTGGTCATCACCTGCGCATTGCTGGATTTGTCCGCGCCGGCGTGCGCCTCAACGGCCGCATAGGATCCGATCAGGTCGTTGACCGAGTAGGCACCGGAGAACTTGCCCTTGCCGTCGACGATCTTCGACTTGCCCACGGTGAGGCCGCCGCCCTTGGCGGTGATCTTGACCGGGATGCGGGTGCCGTTGTCGCACTGGATGGTGCCGGTACCCGAGGCGGTTTTGTACAGCACCGACCAGCCGGCCAGGTTGTAGTGCAGCTCGCAATCAATGTTGCCGGCGGCCTGCGCGGCCGGGACGGCCGAGATGCCGGCCAGTGCGATCAATGCCAGGGAGAACTTCTTCATGCAGGTCCGCTCGTACTGAAGGGGTAACGAGCCGAATCTAGCAGCGGGCGCGTGTGGCGCGGATGATGCGCATCGCGCGCATCCGGCATCCGTTCAGCCGTCAGCTGCGTTCCTGCAGGCTGAAGCTGTCCGCATCGAGCATCGCCGGGAAGCGCGCGCGGTGCGCGGCCAGAGCCGCTGCCGAGAGGGTGGTGGTGACCACCTGCTCGCGCTCGCGTACTTCCACCTGCGGCTGACCCAGGAAATCGATCACCGCACTGTCGCCCGCGTAATGCAGCGCGTTGCCGTCCACACCGATCCGGTTCACCGCCGCCACATAGCAGAGGTTCTCGATCGCGCGTGCGCGCAGCAGCGTCTTCCACGCATAGGCGCGTGCCGACGGCCAGTTGGCCACGAAAATCTGCAGATCGAAATCCAGCTGGTCGGCGCGCTCGACGTTGTAGCGGTTGCGGCAGAACACCGGGAAACGCAGGTCGTAGCAGACCTGCGGATTGATCCGCCAACCCTTCCACTCCACGCTCAGGCGCTCGCGGCCAGCGGCATAGCGTTCGTGCTCGCCGCCGTAACGGAACAGGTGGCGCTTGTCGTAGTACTGCAGCTCGCCCTCCGGTGTGGCCCACAGCAAGCGGTTGTAGACGCCCTCGCCCACCCGCAGCTGCACGCTGCCGGTGACCGCCGCGCCCAGCCGCACAGCCTGCTCGCGGATCCAGGCGACGGTGGGGCCGTCCATGCCCTCGGCCTTGTCGATGGCATCGTTGGAGAAGCCACTGGTGAAGGTCTCCGGCAGGATCACCAGATCGGTCTGCCCGGCCAGCGGCGCCAGCAGCGCACCGTAATGCGCGCGATTGCCCGCCGGGTCGTGCCAGCGGGTGTCACCCTGGATCAGGGAAACGCGCAGATCCTGCAGCTCGGTCACAGCACTCATCACAGTGCCCGCAGGCGTTCGATCGCCGCGTCCATCGTGGCGTCGTTCTTGGCAAAGCACAGGCGGACCAGGCGCTGGCCGACCGGCGCGGTCTCATAGAACGGCGACAGCGGGATCGCCGCCACGCCCTTCTCGATGGTCAGCCATTTCACGAATTCGTGGTCCGGCAGATCGCTGACGGCCGAGTAATCCACCAACTGGAAGTAGCCTCCCGGCACCGGCAGCGGTGTCAGCCGCGTGGTCAGCAGCTGCTCGCGGAAGCGGTCGCGCTTGGCCTGGTAGAACGCGCCCAGGTCCAGATGGTGTTCTGGATCGTCGCGGATCATCGCGGCAAAGCCGTACTGGGCCGGGCCGAAGCTGGTGAAGGTGTTGTACTGATGCACTTTGCGGAACTCGGCGGTCATCGCAGGCGGCGCGATGGCATACCCGATCTTCCAGCCGGTGCAGTGGTAGGTCTTGCCGAAGCTGGAAATCACGAACGCGCGCTCGCGCAGTTCCGGATGGCGCAGCGAGGATTCGTGGCGGCGGCCATCGTAGATGATGTGCTCGTACACCTCATCGGAAATCAGGTAGATGTCGGTGCCCCGCAACACATCGGCCAGCGCCTGCATGTCGTCGGCGCCAAGCATCGCGCCGGACGGGTTGTGCGGCGTATTGACCATCAGCAGCCGGGTACGCGGTGTGATCGCGGCACGCACGCGGTCCCAGTCGACCGCGAAAGTCTGCGGGTCCAGCGGCACGTGCACGGCACGCGCGCCGGCCAGGTCGATCGCCGGCTCGTAGCAGTCGTAGGCCGGGTCGAGCACGATCACGTCCTCGCCGGGACGGACCACGGCGTGGATGGCGTTGAAGATCGCCTCGGTGGCACCGCTGGTGACCGTGATCTCGGTATCCGGATCCACCTGGGCGCCGTACAGATCCAGCGACTTCTGCGCGATGGCCTGGCGCAGCAGCGCCACGCCGGTCATCGGCGGGTATTGATTCAGACCGCCCTGCATCGCGGCGATGGTTTCATCGATCAGCCGCTGCGGTGCGGAGAAATCCGGGAACCCCTGGCCAAGGTTGACCGCCCCGTGTTCGGCGGCGAGCTGGGACATCACGGTGAAGATGGTGGTGCCCACCTTGGGCAGCTTGGTTTGCGGTTGCATCGGCAGCAGGGAAAGAACCGGGGGAACTCCCAGTGTACGCAAATCATCCAGCCCGTTCCCCCGATACAATGGCGGCCCATTCCGGTGCAAAGATCCCGCCCCTTGAACGCCCCTCCGTTGCTGGCCGCGCATGGCCTTGGCTTCAGTCGCAACGACGAACCCGTCTTCGGCCCGCTGGACCTGCACGTGGATGCCGGCGAAGCCCTGCTGGTGCAGGGTGACAACGGTGCCGGCAAGACCACCCTGCTGCGGGTGCTGGCCGGCCTGCTGCGCGCCGACAGCGGCCAGGTGGAGATCGATGGCAAGCGTGCCGGGCACAAGGAACGCGCGAACTACGTGGCCTACCTGAGCCACCTGCCCGCGCTGAAGCAGGACCTGGACACGCTGGAGAACCTGCATTTCCTGTGCGGCCTGCACGGCCGCCGCGCCCGCCAGATGCCCGGAAACGCGCTGGCCATCGTCGGCCTGGCCGGGTATGAGGATACCCTGGTGCGGCAACTGTCGGCCGGGCAGAAGCGCCGCCTGGCGCTGGCCCGCATCTGGCTCTCGCCCGCGCCGCTGTGGCTGCTCGACGAGCCCTACGCCAATCTGGATCTGGACGGCATCAACCTGGTGAACCGCATGATTTCCGCGCATCTG
Source organism: Stenotrophomonas sp. SRS1 (assembly GCF_026130205.1). Lineage (NCBI taxonomy): Bacteria > Pseudomonadati > Pseudomonadota > Gammaproteobacteria > Lysobacterales > Lysobacteraceae > Stenotrophomonas > Stenotrophomonas sp. SRS1. Next base: position 1,075,283 of record NZ_JAINFD010000001.1, read on the forward strand.
CGCAGCGGCGGCGCCGCTCTGGTCACCACCCATGGCGCCTATTCCGCCCCGCCGGTGCGCACGCGCCTGCTGACCCTGGGAGCGGCGGCATGATCGCGCCGGGGACGGAACCGGGCCTGTGGCAGACCGCACGGGCGCTGGTCGCCCGCGACATGCGCCTGCTCTGGCGCCGCCGTGGGGATGCGCTGCAGCCCGTGCTGTTCGCCCTGCTGGTGGTCGTGCTGTTCGCATTGGCACTGGGCCGTGATCCGGAGGCCATGGCGCGGGTGGCGGCAGCCGTGATGTGGCTGGCGGTGCTGCTGGCCGGTCAGCTGGCGATGGATTCGCTGTTCCGCAGCGATGCCGAAGATGGCTCGCTGGAGCAATGGTTGCTCGCCCCCGTCCCGTTGGCCTGGCTGGTGCTGGTGCGGGTACTGGTGCACTGGCTCACCACCGCGCTGCCGCTGATCGTGATGTCGCCGCTGTTGGCGGAAATGCTGCATCTGCCGCATGACCAGCTGCCGATGTTGCTGGCATCGTTGCTGCTGGGAACGCCCTTGCTGAGCCTGATCGGCGGGGTGGTCGCCGCGCTGACGGTCGGCATCCGGCGCTCTGGTATTCTCGTGGCGCTGCTGGCCCTGCCGCTGTATGTGCCGGTGCTGGTGTTCGGTGCGGGCAGTGTGGCGGCGGTCGCCCGCGGCCAGGATCCGATCGGTGCGCTGCTGATGCTGGGCGCCGGGCTGGTGGTGGCGCTGGTGCTGGCCCCGCTGGCGACGGCCGCGGCGATCCGTATCTCGCTGAGTTGAGCGGTATGGCGTACTGTCGGAGGCGTGCGCTGCGTTGTGAGCGTCACCTGCATCCGCGTCATCCGTTGCCGAGCCACTCCACGTCCGTTCCATCGTCGCCCTTCGTTGGATAGCCACTGCCGCATGCACCCGATCGTCCGCTGGTTCCACCAACTCGGTTCGCCGCCCACCTTCGACCGCTTTGCCGCGCGCTGGTCGCGCGTGTTCTACCTGGCGGCGGTGCCGGTGCTGCTGGTCGGCATCTGGCAGGCGCTGGCAGTGGTGCCGGCCGATTCCAAGCAGCTGGACAGCTTCCGCATTCTCTACATCCACGTGCCCAGCGCGTGGATGAGCCTGTTCGTGTTCGCGTTGATGGCGCTGTACGCGGCGATCGCGCTGATCTGGCGGATCAAGACCTGCGAAATCCTGGCGATGGCCTGCGCCCCGCTCGGCGCCGGCTTCACCCTGATCACCCTGCTCACCGGCAGCATCTGGGGCAAGCCGACCTGGGGCACCTGGTGGGACTGGGACCCGCGCATGACCACCGAGCTGATCCTGCTGCTCCTTTACCTGGGCGTGATCGGCCTGTATTACGCCATCGAGGACCGTCGCAGCGCCGCGCGCGCGGCCGGCCTGCTGGCCATCGTCGGGGTAAGCCTGCTGCCGGTGATCCGCTATTCCGTGGAATGGTGGGGCAGCCTGCACCAGGGCCAGACCATCCGCCTGTTCGGCGAATCCACGCTGGATGCCAGCATGGCGCTGCCGCTGTGGCTGATGGTGATCGGGACCAAGCTGTGGTTCGCCGGCTCGCTGCTGGCCAAGGCCCGCGCCGACAACCTGCTGCGCGAGGCCGGCAAGGCCTGGGTCACCGCCGGCATCCGTGCACCGCTGGAGGACCGCCGCCCATGACCCACCTGCCCTATGTGATTGCCGCCTACGCGGTGTTCGTGCTGGTGCTGGGCAGCGATGCCATCGGCTCCTGGCTGCGCCTGCGCTGGGCGCGCCGCCTGGCGGTCCGCCGCCAGCAGCGCCAACAGGCCCGTGCGGCGGCCGGCAGCGCGCCGCCGCTGGCGCCGGAGCTGACCCGATGAATCCGGTCCGGCGTCGCCGCCTGCTCTGGGTGATGCTGCTGGTGCTGGCCTCCGGCCTGGCCACCGCGCTGGTCGCGATGGCCCTGCAACGCAATATCGCCTATCTCTATACCCCGTCCGAAGTGCTGCGCGGCGATGCCGGCGATCACGCCCGGTTCCGCCTGGGCGGCATGGTGGTCAAAGGCTCGCTGCAACGTGCGCCCGGCTCGCTGGATGCGCACTTCGTGGTCACCGACGGTGACGCGACCCTGCCGGTGATCACTTCGCGGATCCTGCCGGACCTGTTCGCCGAGGGCACCGCCGTGGTCGCCACCGGCCGCCTGCAGGACGGTCGCTTTGTCGCCGAGGAAGTACTGGCCAAGCACGACGAGACCTACATGCCCAAGGAAGTGGCCGACAAGATGGGCCAGGCACACACCAAACACGATGTGCCCGTGCCGGCGCCGGAGACGTACTGAGTGCTGCCGGAACTGGGGCAGATCCTGCTGGTCACCGCGCTGTTGATGGCCGTGCTGCAGACCGTGCTGCCACTGTGGGGCGCCCATCGCGGCCGCACCACGTGGATGGCGGTGGCACGACCGGCGGCGTATGCGCAGCTCGCGCTGCTGCTGGGTGCATTCGGCGTGCTGACGGCCGCCTTCGTCACCCAGGATTTCTCGGTGCGCTATGTGGCGGAGAACTCCAACTCGCTGCTGCCACTGGCCTACCGCTACTCGGCGGTCTGGGGCGCGCATGAAGGCTCGCTGCTGCTGTGGGCGCTGGTGCTCGCGCTGTGGTGCGGCGCCGTGGCGCTGTGGTCCAAACGCCTGCCGGCCGAGGTGGCCGCCCGCGTGCTGGGTGTGCTTGGCATCATCAGCATCGGCTTCCTCGCCTTCCTGATCTTCACCTCCAACCCGTTCGCGCGGCTGATTCCGGCGCCGCTGGAAGGGCGCGACCTCAATCCGCTGCTGCAGGATCCCGGGCTGATCATCCACCCGCCGATGCTGTACATCGGGTACGTGGGTTTCTCGGTGCCCTTCGCATTCGCGATCGCCGCACTGCTGGAAGGACGCGTGGATGCGCGCTGGCTGCGCTGGACCCGGCCGTGGACCAATGTGGCCTGGGGCTTTCTGACCATCGGCATCGCGCTGGGCAGCTGGTGGGCGTATTACGAGCTGGGCTGGGGCGGTTGGTGGTTCTGGGATCCGGTCGAGAACGCCAGCTTCATGCCGTGGCTGGCCGGGGCCGCGTTGATCCATTCGCAGGCCGTCACTGAAAAACGCGGCAGCTTCGCCAGCTGGACGCTGCTGCTGGCCATCGCCGCCTTCGCGCTGTCATTGCTTGGCACGTTCCTGGTGCGCTCGGGCGTGCTGACCAGCGTGCATTCGTTCGCGGCCGATCCGTCGCGCGGCACCTTCATCCTGATTTTCCTGGCGCTGGTGATCGGCGGCGCGCTGCTGCTCTACGCGCTGCGGGCCGGCGCGCTGACCAGCGAAGATCCGCGCCGCGGCTTCCTGCCGACCTCGCGCGAGACCCTGCTGCTGGCCAACAACCTGCTGCTCGCCGCCGCCTGCGGCATGGTGCTGCTCGGCACCCTGTATCCCCTGCTGGCCGATGCACTGGGCCTGGGCAAGGTCTCGGTCGGGCCGCCCTACTTCGGCACGCTGTTCGTGGTGTTGATGGCGCCGCTGGTGGCGCTGCTGCCGTTCGGGCCGCTGGTCAACTGGCAGCGCGACCAGGCCTCGCGGCGGTTGGCGATGCTGGCACCGTGGGCGGGGCTGGCGCTGCTGCTGGGCGTGATCGCGTACTTCATGGCGCCGCAGGGCGCGTTGAAGACCGCTGCCGGCGTGACCGGTGCGGCCTGGGTCGCGTTCGGTACCGGGCGTTTCGTCTGGACCCGCCTGCGCGGCAACGGCAGGTTCACTGCCGAGATGGTCGGCATGCTGCTGGCCCATGCCGGCGTGGCCGTGTTTCTGGCCGGTGCGCTGCTGGTGGAAGCGTTGAACGTGCAGCGCGAAGTCGCGCTCGCCCCCGGGCAGTCGCTGGTGGTGGGCAGCTATGAAGTGCGCTTTGAAGGCGTGGACCATCAGCAAGGCCCCAACTACGTTGCCGACCGCGGCCACCTGCGCGTGCTCCAGCACGACCGCGAACTGGCCCTGCTGCATCCGGAAAAACGCCTGTACGCCAGTGGCGGGCAGGTAATGACCGAGGCGGGCATCCACGCCCGTCTCAACGGCGATGTTTACGTGGCACTCGGCGAATCGCTGGGCAACAATGCATGGGCCGTGCGCGTGCACATCAAACCGTTCGTCCGCTGGATCTGGCTGGGCGCGCTGCTGATGGCACTGGGTGGCTTCGTCACCGCCGCCGATCGTCGTTTCCGTCGTCCCTAGGAGTTCCTCGTGTCCGATCCCCGCCCTGCCTCCCGTCCGCTGCCGCCCGTGGCCATCGTCATCGGGGTGCTGTTCTTCTTCGGGCTGCTGGGGCTGATGATCTACGGGGTGATGAAATCCGGCGCGCCGGACCGCGACGTCCTGCCTTCTGCACTGATCGGCAAGCCGGCACCGGCCTTCGAGCTGCCGGTGCTGCACGATCCGCACATCAAGGTCAGCAGCACCGAACTGCGCGGCGCCCCCTACGTGCTCAACGTGTGGGGCAGCTGGTGCGCGGCCTGTCGCGACGAACATCCGATCCTGACCAGATTCGCCGAAACCAAGCGCGTGCGCGTGATCGGCTACAACTGGAAGGACGAGCCGGCCGATGCGCTGCGTTGGCTGGAGCAGCTGGGCAATCCGTTCGTGCTGGTGCTGAGCGACATTGAAGGCCGCACCGCGATCGACTGGGGCGTCACCGCCGCGCCGGAGACCTTCCTGATCGACGCCAGCGGCGTGGTGCGCTGGAAGTACAGCGGCGCACTCAGCCAGCGCGTCATCGATACACAGCTGATTCCGGAACTGGAAAAGGTGGAGCGTGCCCATGCCAATGCCCAGCCGCAGCTGCCCGCCTCGCCGTAACCGGAGGACCCACGGGCTCGGCGTGGCGCTGATCGCGCTGTCGCTGGCCCTGGCCTCGCCGGCGATGGCGCAGGCCGTCTCCGACCCGACCCCGTTGCAGTACCGCGATGCCGCCGAGGAAGCCCGCTTCCATGCGCTGGCCGCGGAGCTGCGCTGCGTGCAATGCCAGAACCAGTCGCTGGCCGATTCCAATGCGCAGATCGCGCACGACCTGCGCCGCGAGGTGCTGGTGCTGATGCAGCAGGGCAACAGCGACGCACAGATCAAGCAGTTCCTGGTCGACCGTTATGGCGAGTTCGTGCTGTACCGGCCACCGATGGAGGCACGCAATGCGCTGCTCTGGTTCGGGCCGCCGGTGGCACTGCTGATCGGCGCAGGCGTGCTGGTCTGGGTGGTGCGTCGGCGCAGCCGCGGGATTGAACCGATGGACAAGAGCGAGGAGCGCTGGTGAGCCTTTGGATGGCCCTGAGTGCCGCCGTGGTCGCGGCGGCCTTTGCTGCACGCGTACTGTGGCCGTTGCGTGCGGGCGGCCAGCACCGTCCCTTCGTGATTGCGATGCTGGCCCTTGGCTTGGCCGGTGGCGCGCTGTACCTGCTGGTCGGCACGCCGGGTGCCGCCGAGCGGACGGCGGCCAGTGACGAGCCTGCCACGCTGGAGGATGGCGTGCAGGCGCTGCAACAGGCGCTGGCCAAGGACCCACAGCGCGCCGATGGCTGGGCTCTGCTTGGCCGTTCGCAGCTGGCGCTGGGCAAGCTCGCCGAGGCCACGGCCGCGTTTGACCGCGCGGTGCAACTCGCCCCGGACGATCCCGGCGTGCTGGTCGAAGCAGCGCAGGCGCGCGCGCAGGCGGCACCGGGCAAACAATTCGATGACCAGGCCCTGCAATGGTTGCGTCACGCCAACACACTCGCGCCGGAGAGTGAGCGCGCCGGCTGGCTGATCGGTATTGCCCTGCGCCAGCGCGGGCAGGACGCCGAAGCGGCGGCCGCCTGGGAAGCGCTGCTGCCACGCCTGGAGCCGGGCGCGGCGCGCGCGTTGCGCGAGCAGATCGCCATCGCCCGCGGCAATGCTGGGCTGCCGCCCATGACCGAAACCTCCGTCCCTGCGGCGACGGGCAACCACGCCCTCACGGTGCAGGTCCGGTTCGCACCCGGAATAACGTTGGATCCCGCGTTGGCCAACGCGACCGTGTTCGTGATCGCGCGCGCACCCGATGGCCCGCCGATGCCGATCGCGGTGCAGAAGCATCCGGCCAGCCAGTTGCCGCTGCTGGTCACCCTTGGCGATGGCGACAGCCCGATGCCGACCAGCACGCTCTCCCAGGTGCAGGAGGTCGAGGTCATTGCGCGGCTGTCGCGTTCGGGCCTGGCCAACCGCCAGCCGGACGATCTGGAAACCACGCCGGTACGGCTGCGTCTGCCGCATGCCGGACCGGTACCACTGGTGTTTGATCGCCCATGACCGATACGCGGCCGCGACGCAGCGTGCCGCTCACCACTACGGCGCCATCGCGGCGCCCGGCTAAACTGCGCGCATGACTGAATTCATTCCCCCCGGCACCCGTTATCACGCCCTGCCCTCGCCGTTCGCGTTCAAGCGCGGCGGTGAACTGCGCGACGCGCACGTTGCCTACGAAACCTGGGGCACGCTCGCTGCCGATGCCGGCAATGCGGTGTTGATCGTCACCGGGCTCTCCCCCGATGCACATGCCGCAGCCAACGCCGACAACCCGGCCGCCGGCTGGTGGGAGGCGATGGTCGGGCCTGGCAAACCAATCGATACCGACCGCTGGTTCGTGATCTGCGTGAACTCGCTGGGCAGCTGCAAGGGCTCCACCGGGCCGGCCAGTATCGATCCGGCCACCGGCGAACTCTATGGCCTGCGCTTCCCCGAACTGTCCATCGAAGATGGCGCGCGGGCGGCGGTCGAGGTGGTGCGCGCCTTGGGCGTGACCGAGCTGGCCTGCGTGATCGGCAACTCGATGGGCGGGATGACCGCGTTGGCGCTGCTGATGCTGCACCCGGGCATCGCGCGCAGCCATATCAATATTTCCGGCAGTGCCCAGGCGCTGCCGTTCTCCATCGCGATCCGCTCGCTGCAGCGCGAGGCGATCCGGCTCGACCCACAGTGGAATGGCGGTCGCTACACCGACCAGGCCTATCCGGAATCGGGCATGCGCATGGCGCGCAAGCTCGGCGTGATCACCTACCGCTCCGCACTGGAATGGGATGGCCGCTTCGGCCGCGTACGGCTGGATTCGGACCAGGCCGATGACGATCCGTTCGGCCTGGAATTCCAGGTCGAAAGCTATCTGGAAGGCCATGCCCGCCGTTTCGTGCGCTTCTTCGATCCCAACTGCTATCTGTACCTGAGCCGCTCGATGGACTGGTTCGACCTGGCCGAATACGCCGACGGCGGCGTGATGGCCGGGCTGGCCCGTATCCAGGTGGGCAGGGCACTGGCGATCGGCGCCAACACCGACATCCTGTTCCCGGTGCAGCAGCAACAGCAGATCGCCGACGGTCTGCGCGCCGGCGGTGCCGAGGCGCAGTTCATCGGGCTGGATTCGCCGCAGGGGCACGATGCGTTCCTGGTGGATTTCGCACGGTTCGGGCCGGCGGTCAGCGGCTTTCTTTCCTCACTCTGAGTTTACCCATGCGCCTTCAAGGAAAGATCAGCGAGTGGAACGACGCGCGCGGCTTCGGCTTCGTACAGCCCAATGGCGGCGGCGAGCGATGCTTCGTGCATATCCGCGCATTCTCGGCACGCGATCGACGCCCGGTGCTGGGCGATGTGATCACCTATGACGTGCAGACCGATGCGCAGGGGCGCCGCAATGCGGTAGCGGTGCGGTTTGCGCTGGGTCGGGATGGAGGCAGGAATACGCTCGCCTCCATTACCGCGACCCCCGGCGGCAAAGACCGTCTTCCACGCAAGTTCGTCGCTGTGGTGTTCTTGATCGGCTTGGCCGCAGCTGCAGCTTGGCGGGAGTGGCCACTCTGGGTACCCATCCTGTACGTGGCCATGAGCGGCCTGACGTATCTCTGGTACTGGCACGACAAGTCAGCCGCGCAATACAAGCGGGGACGAACCCCAGAGAAGCACCTGCACATACTTGCGTTGCTGTGCGGTTGGCCTGGCGCATTGCTCGCCCAGTCCCTCCTGCGGCACAAAAACCGCAAAGCGCCATTCCAACGCGTGTTCTGGCTGACGGTCGTCATCAACGTCACGGTGCTGGCGTGGCTGTTGCATGAAGGTCTGCTACCCGGTTAGATCCACGCCACGCCTGGATGTCTTTCGTCGCTACCCTTCCAACCGTCCATCCCGCAATCGATAACTGCGATGCACGATGCCCTTGGGCAGTTCGTCGTGGGTGATCATCAACAGACTGCGATTACCCAGCGCCGCCACCATGTCCTGCAGCAATGCATGCGCGGTATCCACATCCAGGCCTTCGGTCGGTTCATCCAGCAACAGGATCGGCGCGTCACGCAGCAGCGCGCGCGCCAGCGCCAGGCGCCGCGCCTGCCCGGCTGACATGGTCGCGCCGTTTTCGCCCACCCACGCCGCCAACCCGCCGATCTGCTCGGCCCAGGCATGCAGCCGGACCTCCGTCAGCACCTGCCACAAGCGCGCGTCGCTGGCCTGTACATCGCCGAGCCGCAGGTTGTCCGCCACGGTGCCAGCGAACACCGGCGCGTTCTGCGGCAGCCAGGCGATCTGACGGTGCCAGTCGGCCTGCGCGAAACTGCGGATATCGGCATCGCCGTAACGCACGCTGCCGGCCTCCGGATCCCATAGCCGCAGCAGCAGCGAGGACAGCGTGGTCTTGCCACTGCCGCTGTCACCGCGGATCGCGATCCGTTCGCCCGGCGCGAGCTCCAGCTGCACACGGTCCAGCAACACGCGCGTCTGGCCGGGCCAACGGAACACCACCTGATCGAACCGCAGCGTCACGGGCACCGACGGTACGGCCACCGGCGCGTCGGCTTCCACCACGCCCGGCGCCTGATCCACGATGGCCTCCAGCCGCACCGCAGCGACGCGACCGGACAGCCACGATTGCCAGGCCAACCCGATGCCGGCCCACAGCTCCAGCAGTGCGACGGTCAGGAACACGAGTGCGGCCGCCAGCGCCGCATCCACACTGCCACGCTCGAAGGCATGGAGGGCCAGCCACAGCATCGCCACCAAGCCACCCGCGCCACACAGACCGTGCAGTGCGTTGCCACTGATCAGGCGCCAGCGGCGGCGCTTGTCACGCGACTTCAGCTGTTTGGCCGCCACCAGCACGCGCTGGTTCCAATGCTCGCGCGCCTGCAGTGCGGCAAGATCGGCCGCGCCTTCCAGCCCTTCGAAAGATTGGGTGCGCAGTTGCGCCCGGTGCAGCGCGCGGTCGCGCTCCTGGTCGGCCGCGCCACGCACGGTCAGCCACGGCACCCCCACCCCGATCAGCAAGGCGAGCACCGCCAGCAGAGCGGCCGCCGGCAGATAGATGATGCCGGCCGACACCACCGCCACCAGCGAGATGCCACCGAGCGCCAGCAGCGGGCCGATCGCGCGCACCAGCAGACCGTCGACCTCGCCGATATCGGACATCAGCCGCGCCAGCAGTTCACCGGTGCGTACACCGGCCAAGCGCGCCGGTGCCAGCGGCAGCGCACGACGGAAGAACCACACGCGCAGGTCACGCGCGATGCGCAGGGTGACATCGTGGCCGACCAGCTTTTCGAAATAGCGCGACACGATGCGCGCCATGGTCAGCCCGCGGATGCCCGCCGAGGGCGAGAAGAAGTTGAAGCCATTGCCGAGCCCGGCCGCGCCGGCCAGGGCGGCGGCGGTGAGGAACCCACCGGACAGCCCGAGCAAGGCGGTGCCGGCCAGCATCGTCGTCCACAGCAGCAGCACGGTCAGCAGCAGGCGGCCGCGATGCCGGGCGAACACGCCCTTCAGCGAATCGATGTGCGCGGCCTTCATGGCGTTACCTCCGAGGCCAGGCGCGCGCCGCCGGCAGTCAAGGTCAGGCGGGTATCTGCCCAGCGCATTGCAGTCTCGCTGTGCGTGGCGATCACCACGCTGCGCCCACGCGCGAAGGCGGCCAGGGTACGCAGGAGATCGGCTTCGGTATCGGGATCGAGGAAGGCGGTCGGCTCGTCGAGCAGCAGCAGCTGTGGATCGCGCAGCAGCAGCCGGGCCAGGCCGATGCGGCGCGCTTCACCACCGGACAATCCGAAGCCGCGCTCACCGATCACCGTGTCCAGCCCCTGTGGGAGTGCGGCAGCGAAGCGCATCACCTGGGCGGCCTCGGCCACGGCGCGCAGGTGCGCGTCGGTCGCGCCCGGTGCAGCCAGGCGCAGGTTGTCGGCGATCGTGCCGTGGAACAGATAGGGGCGCTGCCCGGCGTAGCCCACGTCCAACCCGGGGCGCAGCACGATGCTGCCCTCGCGCGGTGGCAACCAGCCGGCCAGCGCTTCCAGCAGCGTGCTTTTGCCACTGCCGCTGGGGCCGACCAGCGCCACGCGCTGCCCGGGCTCGATCTGGAACGAGAGCTGCTGCACCACATCGTGATGTGCACCGAGTGGACGCAGGCTCACCCCGCGTACGACCACCGGGGGGGCGTGCTGTTCGAGCAGTTCCGGAGCGCGTGCGGTGGCCGGCGATGCGTCCTCGGCCAAGGGTGCGTCCGGCAACTCGCCAAGCAGACGCTCCACTTCGGCCGCCGCGGCCAGGGCGTTGGCGCGATCGTGGTAATGCGCGGCCAAGCGCCGCAGCGGTGCATAGAACTCCGGTGCCAGCAGCAGGCAGAATATACCCACGCCCAGCGTCGGCACCTGTGCATGCAGCGACATCAGGCCGAGATAGCTCAGGCCCAGATACAGCGCGACCATGGCCACGCTGACGGACGCGAAGAACTCCAACACGGTCGAAGAGAGGAAGGCGATCCGCAGCACTTTCAAGGTGCGTTCGCGCACGCCTTCTGCCGCCCTGGCGACACCGTCCAGTTCAGCCTCGCCTCGCCCGTACAGGCGCAGCAGGCCGAGCCCCTTGATGCGATCGGCGAAGTGGCCGCTCATCCGCGCCAGTTCGCCCAGCTGCGCACGGCCGGCGGCTTCAGCGCCCCAACCGACCAGCATCATGAAGAACGGCACCAGCGGCGCGGTGAACAACAGAATCAGCGCGATCACCCAATCGGTCCAGGCCACGGCGATGGCGATCAGCAGCGGGACCACCACCACTTCGATGCGGACGGGCTGATAGCCGGAGTAATAATTCTCGATCGCATCGGCGTGGGCGAGCATCAGTTCGCCGAGTTCCCCGGTGCGTTGCTGGCGCAGCCACAGGGGCCCGCGCCCGAGCAGCCGCTGATAAACCCGTTCACGCAGCGCCAGCCGCGCCGCATCGGCGACATCACCGGCCGCTGCCTGGGTCGCACTCCCCAGCAGGGTGCGGATGCCCAGCACCGCCAGCAACCCCAGCAGCACGGGCGTAGCGTCGGCCAGCGGGCGGTGATCGACCAGCACCGCCTGGATCAACCAGGCGATGGCCGCCGCCTGCCCGATCAGCAGGGCGCCGGACAGGCAGATGCAGATCGCCGCCAGCCGCTGCTTGCCGCGGGCAGCCGCCGCCAGCCCACCCAGCCAATCCAGGCGACGGCGGCGCAGGGCGGTTGTCTCAACAATGGACGCGTCGGGGGGTATGCTCAAAACAGGTCACTGGCGGCCACAGGGAGGTTCCGTCGATTGTAGTAGGTGCTGGCCCCGCCCCCGTGCGGCCAGCGGTCGCAGGGGTGGGATGCATACGATCCCTGCGCTGGTCTGTTTGTACATTGATCTGAATCAAGGCTGTTTGAAGTTGCTGGTCACAGAATTCACCCCGTAGACCCCCCTTCCCGCCACCTGAAACGGCAAAACCCAACGAGGTAGCCAGGCCATGATTGATCAGACAGTCGTAGAACTGTCGCGGCTGCAATTCGCTCTGACCGCGATGTACCACTTCCTTTTCGTTCCCCTCACGCTTGGCTTGTCCTTCATGGTGGCCATCATGGAGAGCGTCTACGTCATGACCCGCAAACAGGTCTGGCGCCAGATGACGCTGTTCTGGGGCACGTTGTTCGGCATCAACTTCGCCATCGGCGTCGCCACCGGCATCGTGATGGAATTCCAGTTCGGCATGAACTGGTCGTATTACAGCCACTACGTGGGTGACATCTTCGGCGCACCGCTGGCGATCGAAGGCCTGATGGCGTTCTTCCTGGAAGCGACCTTCATCGGTCTGTTCTTCTTCGGCTGGAAGCGCCTGAGCCCGGTCAAGCACCTCACCGTGACCTGGCTGATGGCCCTGGGCACCAACCTCTCGGCGGTGTGGATCCTGATCGCCAACGGCTGGATGCAGAACCCGACCGGCGCGATCTTCAACCCGGAAACGATGCGCATGGAGGTGGTGGATTTCGCCGCCGTTCTGTTCAACCCGGTGGCGCAGGCCAAGTTCGTGCATACGGTCAGTGCCGGCTACGTGACCGGTGCGGTGTTCGTGATGTCGATCAGCGCCCTGTTCCTGCTGCGCAACAAGCACAAGGACATGGCACGCCGCTCCTTCGCGGTGGCGGCCGCCTTCGGCCTGCTGTCCTCGCTGTCGGTGGTGGTGCTGGGTGACGAAAGCGGTTATGCCGCCAGCGAACACCAGAAGATGAAGCTGGCCGCGATCGAAGCCATGTGGGAAACCGAGCGTGCGCCGGCCGACTTCACCGCCTTCGGCATTCCGAACCAGACCACCCAGCAGAACGATTACGCGATCAAGATCCCGTACCTGATGGGCCTGATCGCCACCCGTTCGCTGGACCAGCCGATCCCGGGCATCCTGGAACTGGTGGGGCGCGCCGAGAACCGCATTCGCGGTGGCCAGCTGGCTTACGGTGCACTGGAACGCGTGCGCAAGGACAAGAACGACGTCGAAGCGCGCGAGATGTTCGACCGCCATTGGCAGGATCTGGGCCACGGCCTGCTGCTCAAGCGTTACCGCGAGGACATCCTCAACGCCACCCCGGAAGAAATCTCCAAGGCCGCGATGGACACCGTGCCGCGGGTCGCCCCGCTGTTCTGGACCTTCCGCATCATGGCCGGGCTGGGCTTCTACCTGATCGCCTTCTTCGCGCTGGCCTTCTACTACTCGTGCCGCCACAACTTCCAGGACAAGCGCTGGTTCCTCAAGCTTGCCCTGTGGTCGCTGCCGGCGCCGTGGATCGCGATCGAATGCGGTTGGTTCGTGGCCGAGTACGGTCGCCAGCCGTGGGCGGTGGACGGCGTGCTGCCGACCTTCTACGCCGCCTCGGGCCTGGCCCTGCATGAAATCCTGACCACGCTGGCCGTGTTCACCGCGCTGTACACGGTGCTGCTGATCATCGAAGTGAAGCTGATGCTCAAGGCGATCCGCAAGGGCCCGGACGACATCCTGCCGTCGCTGCAGGCTGCAGCCACGTCCCTTTCCCCCAATGCCGCTGCGCCGACCCACGGTCGGGCGTAAGGCAGGAGAACCCAGATGGAATTCATTGGACTCGATTACACCACGCTCCGCGTGATCTGGTGGCTGCTGCTCGGCATCCTGCTGATCGCCTGGGCGGTGATGGACGGTTTCGACCTCGGCGTCGGCACGTTGCTGCCGTTCGTGGCCAGGACCGATGACGAACGCCGGCTGGTGATCAACACCGTCGGCCCGGTGTGGGAAGGCAACCAGGTGTGGCTGGTGCTCGGTGGCGGTGCGATCTTCGCCGCTTGGCCGCCGCTGTACGCGGTCAGCTTCTCCGGCTTCTACCTGGCGGTGTTCCTGATGCTGTTCGGGCTGATCCTGCGCCCGGTCGCCTTCAAGTACCGCAGCAAGATGCCCGGCAAGCGCTGGCGCGAGAACTGGGACCGTGCGCTGTTCGTCGGCGGCCTGCTGCCGGCACTGATCGCCGGCGTGGCGGTGGGCAACGTGCTGGTCGGCGTGCCGTTCCACTTCGATGACAGCATGCGCATCTTCTACACCGGCACCCTGATCGGCCTGCTCAACCCGTTCGCGCTGGTGGCCGGTCTGGTCAGCGTGGCGATGGTGGTCTCGCACGGTGCCGCGATGCTGGTGCTCAAGACCGATGGCCCGGTGGCCGAGCGCTCGGCCCGCTACGGCAGCGTCGCGGCAGTGCTGACCTTCGTGCTGTTCGCCCTGGCCGGCGTCTGGGTGGCCTTTGGCCTGCCGGGCTACCAGATCACCTCGCAGGTGGTGACCGATGGCCCGACCAACCCGCTGCTCAAGACCGCTGCCGTCGGTGCGGTGGCCGGTGGCTGGCTGCGCAACTACCAGAGCATGCCGCTGACCCTGCTGGCCCCGATCCTCGGGCTGGTGGGTGCGCTGGCCAGCGCGGTGCTGCTGCGGGCCCGCCGTGGTGGCCTGGCCTTCCTGGCCTCGGGGGCCTCGATCGCCGGCATCATCCTGACCGTCGGCTTTGCGATCTTCCCGTTCCTGCTGCCCTCCTCCAGCCAGCCGGGCTCCAGCCTGACCGTCTGGGACAGCTCCTCCAGCCACCTGACCCTGGGGATCATGCTGATCGCCACGGCCATCTTCCTGCCGATCATCATCGCCTACACCTCCTGGGTCTACCGCGTGATGAAGGGCAAGACCACGGCCGAAGAGATGGGCGACAACCCCAACGCTTACTGACGCGCCCCACGGCGCCATAGGAGACTTACCATGTGGTACTTCGCTTGGATTCTGGGTGCAGGGCTGGCTTCGGTCGTGGCCATTCTCAACGGCATGTGGTTCGAAGCCCGCGAGCAGAGCCGTACGGATCACGAAGAAGGCTAAAAAAAGGTTGCCGATCGGGTCTTCACACCGTATCCTTGTCGGCTCCTTCGGGGTGTAGCTCAGTCTGGTAGAGCGCTACGTTCGGGACGTAGAGGTCGCAGGTTCGAATCCTGTCTCCCCGACCACTTCGGTGGTCGTATTGAAGCCTGGGAACACGTTTCCAGGCTTCTTTATCAAGGGCCGTGGCAACACGGCACCGAAGGTGAAAAACGCGATCCCCCCTTGCCGCCGACCGGCGGGATCGATACAATAGGCGGCTCCTTACGGGGTGTAGCTCAGTCTGGTAGAGCGCTACGTTCGGGACGTAGAGGTCGCAGGTTCGAATCCTGTCTCCCCGACCATTTGATGGTCACAATCAAGCCTGGAAGACATCACTGTCCTCCGGGTTTTTTTGTGCCTGGCGATTGGCAGGCCGGGTGGCGGCTGCGGATCTCCCCTTCGCAGCTGCCGGTATAGCGGTAGCCTGCCGCCCATGCTGCAGGCGCTGAGGCTGAGGGCCAGGCACAGGGCGGTGACGGCGCGTGGGTGCAGCTCAATCACACACGCCCTGCAGATATGCATCCGCCCGCGATGCGGGTGACGCGGCCGAGGGTTCGGGCGGGACCGCGCGGAACGTGATGCCCGACTGCTCGGCAGTACTTTGCAGCCCCTGCATCTTCGGCGACTTGCCTACGACTGTCAGGGTCAGGTGCGAAAGGCGCTGCTGCTTGAGGGTATCAAGTGCCGACTGCACTGCCTTGCGCGTGACATCTTCGCTCTCACCGGCGACAACCAAGCGGGTCATCGGTGGTTCGGCGCCGCGAGCCATGAGGGCCTTCAGTTGATCCATCCAAGCGGCCTTGCCCACCACCGATCCCATCATCAGGTTGGCGATGCGGTTGCCCGCCGAGGGAATATCGATGTAGAACGCCGCGCATTCCGGCGACTGCGCTGATTGCGGCGATTCGGGTACTTCTGGATCGGCGAAGGCTGCGCCCACGATGCCCAGAAGACTCAGACACAGCGCAACGCGGACATACGATCCAGGCAATGAACGAAATGAAGACTGCATTCTTCTGGCTCCCAAGTAGGGGGGTGATCATCGCATAGGCATCGCAGACGCCTGTGCGGGTCAGCGTTCCGGCACCGCACCGGCTGCGCGCTGGCACGCGGGGAACCTGCTGGAAATTTCGCCCTGGCAGGTACCGGTGTATTGATACTCCTTACGCATCATGCAGCGTTGAATCTGGTCGAATTTCTCACCGGAGCGCGCCGCCGTTTCGGCACCTGTAGTGCCTGATACCACGGCATAGCTTCCCTTTTCCGTGCCGCCGCAGGACACCCAGTCGAGCTGACGCGCTTGAGGTGCTCTGGACGGATGCTGCCAGTTCTCCATCAAGGAGGGCGGATTGGCCAGCCGCTGATACGCCGCTTTGTTGCAGTAGACCATCGGTGTCTGCGGGCCACAGATATGACCGTTGCCGATCATGCAACCAGAGAGAAGCGCCATGGCAAGCGCCGCAGCAGCGCTTCTCATCGGGCTCATCGCGTTCAGCGCGACGAGGACTGGCAGGCCGGATAGCGGCTCGGAATGTCACCTTCGCAGGTGCCGGTATAACGGTAGCCCTTCCCCAGCATGCAGCGCTGTGCCGCATAGAGCTTGTCGCGGGAGAGATCCGCCGTTTCCTTGCCCGTAGCACCTTGCCGGTCGGGCGAGATGTTCCCACTGCGCTGCCCGCCGCACGCCTGCCAATCCGTGTCACGCGCCGAGGCGCCGGCGTCCGGCTTGCTCCAGTCATGGCCCGGCGGAACCAGGTGCGAGGTCGCATTGGGATTTCCATTCATCCACATGCCGCCGATACCACAGGCGGTGAGACCCGTGGCCAGGCACACCCCCAACACGACGCGAAAAACCTGCTTGCCTTTCATTACCACCTCCTGAAAATCGTCCATGGACAGCGTGCCATCCTCACCGCGAAGCGCGTGCAAGGATGGAGATCGCTTCCCATACCTGCGGCGGAAGTGCCTTGGCCATCGCAAACGGCGCAGCCACCGGAATGGCCACCACGCTCCACCCTTCGTGCACCATCTTCAGTGGCGACGGGCGATCGCGGGTCGCATTGCCCTGCTCATCGTACAGGCCACCCCATTGGCCGCCGATCATGTCGTGCGGGCCGGCGAAGTACTCGATCAGCCTGTCCTGCCACGCACCAGACGCATACGGCGTACCCTTCAAGGTGCCCTCGATGCCCTGGATGCCACCGGTCAGCCCGCCCATGCCCTTGCCTGCCGGGCTCTGCAGAAACTCCGACAGCGTCATCTTCGCCTTGGCCGAATCCCACTGCACGCGCCCCTTGTCGTCGAGGGCGAGTGTCTTGCTCCCCGGCAGCGTCATGCAGCGTTCGTTGCTCTCCCCACACAGCTGATCCAGGTCAACGCGCGTGCCGCCCAGCTTGATCCCATCGCCGTCAACACCCACGCTGATCCCGTTGATGTTGTTGAGCACCGTGGGGTCCTTCGAGGTCGGGTCGACCTCGGGATTGGCAGGGTCCACCACGCCGGCAAAGATGCTGGAATTCTTGACCATCTCCTGCCGCATCCAGTCCGCCGCACTGGCCAGCGCCTCCTTGGATACCGCACTGGTCGCCGAGCCGGTCACTGCGCCGATCAGGATGTTGAGCATCTTCTCCTGCGTGCGCAGTTCATCGGCTTCAGCCTGCAGCGCCGCCTTCTGCTCCGGCGTGTCGGCGTCCTCGTAACGCTCCTTGATGCTGGCGCCGCGGCTGGCCACATAGCTGCCCACCGCACTGTGGGCCTGCTGGGTGAAGGCCGCGCTGATCTGCGCTTCGGCCTGCACCTTCTGCGCCAGTTCCACCGGATCCCAGTTGCGGATCAGCCCGTTGGCATCGTCGCCACTGAGCACACCGCGGTTGAGGCTGGCCAGGGTGTCGTCGATGCTCTTGCCGGTCCTGGCCAGCTGCGCGTTGCCATCGGTGATGGTCAGCGCGCCTGCGCTGATGCCGCTGCGGGTGGTGCTGGCATCGCTGCCCTTGTCGCTGGCATAGCCGGGTGCGGCGGCGCTGGCATCGTTGCCATAGTTCTGCCACGACCAGCTGCTGCCCTGCCCGGCTGCACCGGTGGACCCGGGCGTGCCGTCGTTGCCACGGCCGCTGTTGCCGCCACTGGACGGGCCGCCTGCGCCGCTCTTGCTGAAGCCGCCGGACAGGCTCAGGCTGCTGGCCTTGTAGTCGCTGCGGTTGTCCAGATCGCGCACGCTCAATGTGCTGGTGATCAGCTGGTTGCGGCCGTCGGCGATGGCCTGTTCGCTGGAGGCGATCACGCCACCGATCAGATCGGTATTGCCGCCTACGCGCACCTGGTAGCCACCGTCGCCCGCCTTGATCCCGCTCTGCTCGACAACACTGGCGTAGTCACCATCGACCTTCGTGTTGCCGTAGCTGGCGCTGCCGGAGAAGCCCAATCCGACCGTGACACTGCCGCCGACACTGGTGTCCTTGCTGTGGAAGGTGGAGGTGTCCTGCAGGCTCTCGATGTTGAGGTCACCGCCGATATCGCCGATCACCTGGCGACCACTGGCCACTGCGCCACGCAGGGTGGTGTCGCCGCCGGATTGCAGGACCAGCGTGTTGCCGGCGTTGACGTGGCTGTTGGTCCAGTTCACGTCGGTGCCCTCGCCCTTGCCCTTGGAGCCACTGGCATTGGCGGTGATGCCGGCGCTGGCACCCCCGGAGCCGATGCTGATCGCCACGCCGACACCGCCACTGGCCGCACTGCTCTTGCGATCGGTCTCCAGCGTGTTCTGCGCCGCCAGCAGGGCGATATCGCCATCGGCCCGCAGGTAAGCATTGTTGCCGGCGTTGATGGTGCTGCCAACCACGGTCAGATCCGAGCCCTTGCCCGCGCCGGTGGCGCTGATGCGCACGTCGCCACCGGCGGTGATGCTGGAACCGGCCGCGTTGTCGTGCGTGGTGGTGGTCTTGCTGTCGCTGCGTGCGCCGCCCACGGTGATGGAAATGTTGATGCCACCCGCTGCGCCTGGATCAGCCTGCACCGCACCGACCGCTGCCGCCGTGTTGAGCACGGTGGTCGCTGCCGCCAAGGTCTTCATGCGGCTGTCGTCGGTCTGGCTGGCCGCCTTCTTCATCTGCTCGGCGCTCTGGATCGCCGAGATCACCGGCGCGGTCAACGCCACCGTCAGGCCGGCCTGGCGGAATTTGTCTTCCTGGGTGGCCACGCCGGTCTCGCGGGCTTCGACGATATCGACCTTGCGCGCGTGGATGTCGACATCGCCCACGGGCGCGACGACGTGGCTGCCGACCTGTCGGTAGTTGTTGCCCGCCACCATCACCACGTTGCCCGCGGTGGAGCCGATGGTAGACGCCGCAGCACTGGTACTCACGTCCTTGGCATCGCGGCTCTGCATCTGCGTACCGACCGTGAACGCGACGCCGCCGTTGTAGAGGAAGCCGCTTTCATCCTTACGCTTGAAGTGACTCTCACCACGGGTGTTGGTCGCGGCCTGCACGGTCAGATCGTTGTCGGCCAGCAACACGGTGCCCGCATCGGAGACCACGTTGCTGCCGGTAACGGTGATGTTGTTGCCACGTACCGCCACCTGGTGCCCGCTCAGCGTGCTGGCGATGGCCTGGGTTTCCTCCAGGCTGTCGCGCGTGGTGTTGGTGGTGGACTTCAACAGCCCGCGATGGGTGTGCTTGCGGCCCTCGCTCCAGTTGTTGCTCTGCTCGCCGCTGGCGATGCTGACGTCGTTGTCGGCCATCACCGAGACCGCGCCATCGCTGCTGTAGACCTGCGCTGCACGCAGGTTCACGTCATGCCCGGCCTGCAGCTGTACCGCCCCGGCGGTATCGATGGTAGTGCCGACCTCGCGCTCGTAGCCTTGGCGCAGGTAGTTGTCGTTGTTGCGGACATTGTTTTCCTGGCGCGCCTCGGTGACCGTGCCCAGGGAGAGATCCCGACCCGCCGCGAGCAGGGTCTGGCCCTGTGCACCGGTGTTGACCACCTGCGCGCCGTCCATGCGCAGATCGCGGCCGGCCTTGGCCAGCAACGTGGCGCCCTGGTCACTCACGAACAACCCGGCCACGCGATCGATATTGGTCCGGCTGAAGTCGCTCAGTCCCGCCGTGTTCTGACCGCTGCGGGTGGTGGTGACCATGTTGAGATCACGGCCGGCGCTGGCCACCAGCACGCTGTGCGCATCGATCAGGCCGCCGAGGTTGTCCAGATCGGTACGCGCGTTGGCACTGACCGTGTCGCCACTGATGCGGCCGTCGAGGTTGCGCAGGTTCTGCGCGTCGATCTTGACCGCGGTGCGGCCGGCGATGGTGCCACTGTTGACCAGGTCGCCGCGCAGATTCAGCTCCACCGAGCGACCGGCCAACAGCGTGCCGGTGCCGTCGATATCACCGGGGCGTACGCGGACATACACCTGCGGGACCAGCGCGGTGGTGGTGCTGCCATCGGCCAGGGTGACGCGCTGCTCGACCAGCCAGACGATGTCGCTGGTGAGCTGGGCCATCTGCGCCGCGGTCAGCGCCACGCCGGGGCGCAGGCCCCATGCGTCGGCGATGGTGGCCGCGTTGTCGAGCAGCGCGCGGTACTGCGCTTCATCGTCGGCATAGCCGTCCAGGAAGCGGCGGCCGGTGAGCTGGGCGACCTGATCGCGGACCAGCGTCTGTTCGTAGAACCCATCGCCCAACCGCTTCTGTACGTTGGCCGGGTCCACGCCCATCTTCTGCAGCAGGTACTCCGAACCGAGCCAACTGCGGTAGTCGGCAAAGCGTGGATCGGTCTCGACCAGGTACTGGCCGGCACCTGGGCCGCTCTGGAACAGGCTGCTCTGCGGCAGTTCGGCATCCACGCCGATGGTGCGGATCACCGTCGGCTGGTTGCCCGCCGCGCCCTGCGCGCCGGTGCCGGTGTTGCTGCCCGGGCCCGCCAGCGAGGCGACGCTCGCGCTGACCTCGGTCACCTGGCGCTGCCCAGCTATGGCGCCAGCGTCGGCTGCGCCGCCGACCTGCCCACCGACGGTACCGGTACTGACGCCGCCCACCTGGTAGCCGCTGCCACCATCGCGGGTGTTCTGTTCGGTGCGGGTCACGCCCAGATTGATGGTGCGCACTTCATCGGCCGGGCGATAGGCGATCTTCCCGTCCCACTTGCGTTCGTGATAGCGCTTGAAGCCACCGCGCCAGCGGCTGTAGGTGTACTGGCTGGTGCCTTCCTCGTGCACACGGTACTCGCCGAATGCATCGATGTTGCGGAGGTTGCCAAGGTCGCCCAGCAACGCGCCGCCGGCCAGTATCTGGCTCTTGTCGTTGATCAGCTCATCCCCACGCAGGGTCATGCTGCCGCCCGAGATGATCCGGCCCGGCGCGCTGGAGGTGACCTGGGTTTCGTACTCGGTATGGGTGACGTCGTACTGGGTCCATGCCTTGACGTCGCCGCTGCCGTTCTTCCACCAGTACTTGCCGGCGCGGCTCCAGCTGGACCAGGTGAACTCGCTGGCATCGTGCATGCCCGGCGTGCCCTTGGGCTGGATGTACAGCTTCTTGGTCGGCCCGACCACCATGACTTCAGTGGTGGCAAAATGCTCGTTGCTGTTGAGCAGGCGCGTGGCGTCGATGCTCAAGCCGCCCAGCGATTCGATGGTCGCGCTGGCATTGTGCACCGAGCCGGCGCGACCGACTGCATGCCCCTGCGCATCCAGCGCACCGCCGATGTTGAGTGCATTGTCGCCACCGCCGGCACTGAAGATCAGCGCCTGCTCGCGGTTGACCACGGTGCCGGCGCCGATGTCCAGGCGCTCACGCGCGGCAATGGTGGCGGCGCGGGTAACGCCCTCCAGCGTTTCGTCGCTGTTGACCAGGGTGGTGGCACCGATCGACAGGCGGTCGCCATAGATGCGACCGGTGCCTACGTTGAGGATCACATCGGCATCGACGCGGGTATCCACGCCGTCGATCAGGCCCCGGTTGCCGAGTACGCCGTCGGCGCGCACCTGCGTGCTTATGCCGCTGATCTCACCCGTGGCGAGGTTGTCGATCTGGCGTGCATGCAGGTTCAGATCGCCGGCCTGCACTTTGCCTGCATTGGTCCACAGCCCCTGCGTGGAAACGGTGGCCTTGCCATTGGCGGTGATCTGGCCATCGTTGCGGTAGTCCTGCTGCAGGGCCAGCACCAGATCGCCCTGCGACAGCACCCGGCCCGTGCCGTTGAGCGCGTTGGCATGCAGCGTCTGGTTGCCCGCCGACAGCAGCGTGCCGTCGGTGTTGCCGACCTGACCGGCGCGCACGTCCAGACTGCCCGCCGAGGACACCAGTCCCTGCTGGTTGAGCAGTGCATCGGTCGCCTGCAGCGCAATGCGCTGGTCGGCAGCGATCATGCCGCTGCTGTTGTCGATCTGCGCGGCAGTGAGGTCCACGCTGCGGCCCTGCAGGCCGAGCGCGGTGCTGCCACCGCTCGTGGCGCGGTTGTCGATGCGCGCGGCCTGGGCGACCAGATCGCCACCGGCCACGGCCAGCCCGGCCTGGTTGACCAGCTCACCGCTCAGATCGAGGGTCAGATTCTGGGCGGCCTGGAGACGGCCACCGCTGTTGTCCACGCGCTGCGCCTGCAGCAGCAGCGAGGTGCCGCTGCCGACCTGCCCGCCGCTGCGGTTGTCCAGCGAGGCCAGCCGCGCGTCCAGCGCCGTCTGCGCCTGGACAAGGCCGGCACGGTTGTCCAGCTCACCGGCACGCAGGGTCAGCCCGGCACCGCTGACGATGCCGCCACGCGCGCCCGCGTCGGTATTGCCCAGCCGCTGGCCGTGCGTATCGATGCTCATCCCGCCACTGGACTGCAGCAGGCCAGCGCGGTTCTCCAGCGCACCACTGCGGGTATCCAGCGTGCCGGCGGTGGCGGCGATGATGCCTTCACTGTTGTCCACCCCGCCCAGACCCGTATCCAAGGCGACGGAGGCGCCGGCCAGCGTGCCACCCACATTGGTCAGCCCTTGGCTGGTCACCGACAGCGCACGCTCGGCCTGGATCACACCGGCGGTGTTGTCGATCTCGCTCGCACTGTCGAGCGAGACGTCGCCGTCGACCGACGCCAGCGTGCCCGCGTCACGGTTGATGATGCGCCCGGCCTGCACCTGCAGCGTGTCGTTGGCGGCGAGGGTGCCGGCGCTGTTGTCGAGGGTCTGGGCGACCGCCGCGTCCAGCGTATCGCCTGCGTTGACGGTGCCACCGCGGTTGTCGAGGCTGCCGACGCGCAGCTGCTGCGCACCACCGGAGGCGATCATGCCGCCCTGGCGGTTATCGAGCAGGCCG
Source organism: Stenotrophomonas sp. SRS1 (assembly GCF_026130205.1). Lineage (NCBI taxonomy): Bacteria > Pseudomonadati > Pseudomonadota > Gammaproteobacteria > Lysobacterales > Lysobacteraceae > Stenotrophomonas > Stenotrophomonas sp. SRS1. Next base: position 1,098,295 of record NZ_JAINFD010000001.1, read on the forward strand.
TCCACGGTGAGCTGCAGCGCCCTGTCGCCGGCCGCCTGGAGCGTGCCAGCCTGGTTGTCCAGCTGACCAGCCCGCAGCATCAGATCGCCAGCGCTGGCCAGCGTACCGCGCTGGTTGTCGAACGCGCCGGTCACCTGCAGCGTGGAAGCCGCATCGCCTGCCGCCAGCAGTTTGCCGTCGCGGTTGGAGAGGCTGCCCGCCTGCACGGCGAGCGCACCGTTGCCGATGATCTGGCCGTTGTCGTTGAGCAGCCCGTGGGTCACACGCAGGCCAAGCGTATCGGTACCGGTGGCGATCAACTCGCCACGGCGGTTGTCCAGCTGCCCGGCATCGATCTCCATGCGCACCGCCGAGGTGATACCGCCGGAGACGTCGATGCGCTGTCCCTGCAGGTGCAGCGCGCCGTTGCTGAGCAGCTTGCCGCCTGCCCCGGCCAGCGTCGCTGCGGTGATGTCCAGGCGGCCGCTGCCGGCCTGCTGCACCTGCCCGCCGGCGTTGTTGAACAGCGCTGTGCCGATGGCCAGATCGCCGTTGCTGGCGAGCGTGCCACCGCTGTTGTCCAGCGCGGCCGCCGCCTCGATGCGGTTGGCCTGGCTGCCGGTCGCCAGCAGCTGGCCGCCCCGGTTGTCGAACGTATCGACCTGGAGATCGAGCGTGCCGGCCTGCAGTTCCGCCTGGCGATGATCGACCTGCCCCGCGCGCAGGCTGAGCGTGCCTGCCGTGGCGATCTCGCCGCGCTGGCCGTCCAGCGTGCCGGTGGTGAGCTGCAGGCCATCGCTGCCGGCATGCATCAGCGTGCCGTCGGTGTTGACCAGCACTGCACTGGTCAGCGCCAGTGAGGTGGCATTGCTGGCGAGACTGCCGTCGGTGTTGTCGAGCGTGCCTTGCACCCGCAGCTGGGCGGGTGCAGTGCCGCTGTGGGTGATCGTGCCACTGCGGTTGGACAGCTGCGTGGTGCTTACATCAAGGGCGCCGCCCACGTTCAATGCGCCGGCGTCGTTGTGCAGTGCCTGACCCTGCACGCGCAGGTCGCGCTGGGTGGTCAGCTCGCCCCGCCGATTGGACAGCGCGCCACCGTTCACGCTCAGGTCGCGCACGCCGATGCTGCCGCCGTCGTTGTCCAACGCACTGGCGCGCAGATCGATATCGCCACCGGCAAGCACCGCGCCGGTATCGTTGTCGAGCAGGCCGGCAATCACCACGCGGCCCTGCGCGAGCGGCGCGGTGGTCGGCGGAATCACGCCCGGCGCGCTGCCGTCGGTGCCGCCGTTGCCGGTGCCCGGCGTTGCTGGGCTGCCCGTGCCTTCCCCCGTGCCTGGCGTCGTCGGTGCGGTCACATCCTGCTGGGCCAGCGCGCCGATGCTGCCCTTGTCGCGGTTCTGCAGCTGCCCGCTCACTACTGCCAGCGCCTGCACACCCGCCTGCTCGATGCGCCCGTCGCGGTTGACCAGCGAGGCGGCTTCCACATCCAGACGGGTGCCGTTGAGCTGGCCCCCCGTATTGTCCAGATCCTGGCCGGTGCGAAGGTTCAACTCGCGACCCGCGCTGACCAGACCTTCATTGCGCACACCGCCGCTGGCCGCGATGCGGGTGTCGTCACGCGCCTGCAGCTTGCCGGTGTTTTCCAGCCGGCCATCGACAGTGACCACCAGCTCACCGGTCTGCGCGCCGAGGTTGCCGGCGTTGCGCACACCCACACCGTGCTCGGTGCCCATCAACAGAATCTTGTTGGCATACATGCCGCCGAGCTGCGCGACGTCCAGCGCGTACTGCGGCGCACTGCCTTCCGCGGCCTGCGCCTGCACGCGGCTCAGATCGGCACTGACCGTGTTTGCGCCAGTGGTGAGCTGCAGTTGCTGTGCCCACAGGCCTGCGTTGAGCTGCACCGAGCGCGCGATCAGATCGGTGTAGTCGACCCGGCTGGCATCCATGCCGGCGCCGAAGATACGGATGGCACCGCCCTGCACGCGGTATCCCTCCAGCGCACCGCCGTTGAACATCGGCGTGCCGGTGGTCAGAGTGATGCGGTTGGCGTTGATGAAGCCGCAGCCGTCGCAATCGATGCCGGCGGGGTTGGCGATCACCACCTGCGCGCGGTCGCCGGCCACTTCCACGTAGCCGCGCAGCTGGCTCGGGTTCGCTCCGTTGACCTCGTTGAGGATCACCCGCGCGGTGCCACCGGCCAGCCACGGGTTGCCCTGTACCCAGCCGCCGAGCTGGGACTGCGTGTTGCCGCGCGAATTGTTGAGGATGGCGCCCTGCTGGTCGACATCGAAACGCTGGTAGGTGTTGCGCGAGACACCGGCCGCACTCGGGGTCTGGATGTTGATCTGCGGCGTGCCGTTCGCCGTTTCCAGCACCGTGGGCCGCTGGTTGCCCGGCGCATTCGGATCGGCCACTACCTGCGCCGCGGCCATGCCGGTCACCCCGACCCAGCCGAGCATCACCCACAACGCGAAGGCCATCGGACGCAGTGCCGCCGTGCGGTCACCGCCCTGTCCGGTACCAAGCCCGCCGGGGCGCGGGGTGATCTCCGCGGCGACCTGCCAGAGCTTGAGGGCGTGGTTGAACACGAGGCGGTACAGATGCTTGTTCATGACAGTTCCTTTGTGTGCGTGCGGTCGGCGCGGCGCGCAGGCGCCAGCGCTGGAATCAGAACGACCAGCTCAGGTTGAATCCGGTGACGGTGTACGCATTCTGGAAACCAGAGGGCTTGTTCAACGGGGCGCCGACGAAGCCGTCCCAGTAAAGGCCGCGATAGGACCCGCGCAGGCCGATCACGGTGCCTGCCAGGTCATTGCCCAGCTGCCATTGCGTGGCGCTGCCGCCGACATGACCGTAATCGGCGCCGACGTAGAACTCCTGGCCACCGCCGAGTGCCAGGCCGATGTCGTTGCGGATGAGCCAACCGCGCTCGCCCATCAGCGACATCTCGCCATCGAAGCCGCGCACGGTGTAGCGGCCACCGATCGCGAAGCGGTCCTGCGGCACCAGGCCGCCACGGTTCCACTGCGCGCGCCAGCTGCCGGTGTAGCGCAGGCGCTGCTGGCCAAGCTGGAACGGGACGCTCAGCTGCGCATCGGCGAAGTAGATTTTCGGGTGCGAAGTGGCTTCACCGAACAGCTCCTCGGGCGCTGCGATCGAGCCGAATGCCCCGGTGCCGCGGCGGAAGCCGAACGTGCCATCCAGCGTCGCCTGGCCAATGAAATGACGGTGGTTCAGGCCGAGTTCCCAGCCGCCCATGCGCCGGCGCTGCACCAGGATTTCGGTATCGTCGATGAAGTTGCGCGAGTCGCGCTCCCATGCACGCAGGTACATGCTGGTCTTGCTGCTCGCAGTGCGGAACAGCAGGCGCGTGGCCCGTACTTCGGCGTTGTAACTCTCGCCGCTGTACAGATACGACTGCTGGTTGCCGGCCACGGTCTGCTCGTACTCGTAGCCGCTGCGGGTGGCGCCGAACAGCCAGTAACCGACGGGCACGGAGTAGTGGAAGGTGAAGCCCTTGGTGCCGCGCTTGCCGCCACTGAACACGTCGTGGTTGAGGTTGACGTAGAACAGGTCGTTCTGGCGCAGTGCGTGGTCCAGCGACATCGTCGCGCCGGCCTGGGTCTTGCCGGTGGCTTTGCTGCCGGAATCGTCCAGGCTCAGGTTGAAGCGCACCAGCCGCTGCTGCGACCACTGCACGACCAGGTCGCTCTGCCCGGGCGCGGCATCGGCGCCTTCGGCCGGGCTGATCTGGATGTCGGCCTCGGCGGTCGGCACCCGCTTGAAGTTCTCCAGCCCCTGTTCGATGTCACGCAGGTTGAGCAGGTCGCCGCTCCGCGCCGGGATCGCGTTCCACATCGTGGCATCGCGGTGGGTGCCTTCGGCGAAGCGGATCTGACGCAGCGTGCCGGGCACCAGCGTCAGTTCCAGCGCGCCGGTGGTCAGGTCCTGCGGCTGGGCCAGCACGCGCGTGGTGACGAAGCCGCGCTCCACGATGGCGTTCTGCACGCGCGACATCACCACGTTGATCCCGGTGGTGCCCAGGCAACGGCCAAGCGCCGGATCGCCGTTGACGTTGGCCGCAGCCAACGCCCACTGGAAGCGTTCGGCCTGCTCGCCGCCCAAGGTGATGCGCTCGATCACGAAACACGGTGCCTCGTCCTGGGGCAGCCGCTCCGGGGCCGCCACCGGGGCGTCCTGCAGGCGCGCATCGGGCCGTGTTTCAAGCTGCTCGCGCAGCGCGCGTTCGCGCTCCTGCTGGCGGAGCAGTTCCTGATCGGGGGCCGGCAGCTGCTGGGCACTGGCCGGCAGACAGATCAGGGCCAGCGCGGCCGCCAGCGGGGCCAGAAGGAGGGTGCGCCGGGAAGCGCCATGAGAACCGGCGCGAGCCGGGGTGGGTAGTACGTGGTTTGGCATGCAGGATCTCGAACGTGGGCTGGCACGAACCATCGTTCGCTATAGACCGCCCCTATGGAGGCCCGCCAATTTAAGAGCTATTCGCGACATGAAAACCGTCAAAAACCCCACTCGTCGGGTAGGACAACCACCCACCTGCATGTAGGTATTTTCCTAAATAGTCATTTTTTTGACGCAGCTCACATGGGAGGGGATCGCGCGACCCTTGTTGTGAACACGTTTTCACACGTAGCGCCTGCCGAAGGGCTCGATGAGGGACCTGCCGGGATCGAACCCGTACAATGGCCGGTCCTGGCCCCGCCTTCGGCGACGGCCCAGTCCCCTACCCCGCAGATGCCGGCCGCTGGCCGGTCTCTGCCGTTGCACCCGCGTGCCTGAGGCCGCGGTGCGCCACCTGTCAGGAAACATGCTGATGACTCACCCCACCTCACCGTCCCAGTCCCTGCTTCACGGGCGCCTGCTGGCCTTTGCCGCGATCCTGCTGGCCGCCTTGAACCTGCGCACCGCGGTCACCTCGCTGACCCCGCTGTTGGATGTGCTCGGCCAGACCTTCGGCTTCGGCACCACCATGACCGGAGTGCTCGGCATGCTGCCGACGGCCGCCTTCGCGCTGTTCGGCGTGACCACCCCGGCAGTGGCGCGCCGGCTGGGCCTGGAGCGCACCGCCCTGCTGGCCATGAGCCTGGCCACCGTAGGCCTGCTGCTGCGCTCGATGGCCGGCGGCGTGGGCAGCCTGCTGTTCGGCTCGGTGGTGGCGCTGGCCGGCATGGGCATCGGCAACGTGGTCGTACCGCCGCTGGTGAAGCGTTACTTCGCCAACCGCGTGGGCACCATGAGCACGCTCTACATCACCGTGCTGCAGATCGGCACGATGATGCCGGCCCTGCTGGCGGTACCCGTCGCGCAGCAGGCGGGCTGGCGCGTATCGCTGGGCATCTGGGCACTGATGTCGCTGGCGGCGGCGCTGCCGTGGCTCATGCTCTCCCGTGCCCGCCCGCACCCGGACACGATCAGCGCCGCAAACGATCCTGCCAGCGCGCCGCACGGCAAGGTCTGGAAGACGCCGCTGGCCTGGGGCATGACCCTGATGTTCGGCATGACCTCGTTGATGACCTATTCGATGTTCACCTGGTTGCCGCGCATCGTGGTCGAAGCCGGTGCCACGCCGGCCTTCGGCGGCATCATGGTCGCCATCTTCGCCGCCTGCGGCCTGCTGCCGTCGCTGACCATGCCGGCCCTGGCCGTGCGTCTGCGCAATCCCTTCCCGCTGGTGCTGATCGGTTTCAGTGCCTTCCTGATCGCTTTCGCCGGCCTGCTGTACGCACCGATGAAGGCTCCCTGGCTGTGGGCGGTGCTGCTTGGCATCGGCCCGTCCACGTTCCCGTTGGCGTTGACCCTGATCAACCTGCGCACGCGTACGCCGGCCGGCTCGGCGGCATTGTCCGGCTTCATGCAGGGCGTGGGCTATGCCTTCAGCTGCCTGGGGCCGTTCCTGTTCGGCTGGCTGCACGCGGTCAGCGGTGGCTGGCACCTGCCGTTCGCCTTCCTGGTGCTGTGCGCGGTAGTGCTGCTCAGCGCCTCCTGGGTCGCCTGCAAACCGCAGAAGCTCGAAGACCAGTGGTGATCGCCCCGGCGCGTCCATCTACACGCGCTGTGCGCAACTGCTGACGTAGCGTGTCGCTAACTGACCCGATGCCAGACATCGGGCGGTGTTCGGAGCCCCTGGCACCGCCAGGTGGCTGAACAGCTTCATGGCGACGGAGTGCGCTTTCCCATGTTGGCGACATGGTCTGAATCTGTAGCAATTCAATGACTTGCCCCTCTCCTCCGGGTTCCGCCCGGGGGCTGATCGGCCGTACCCGGCCCATAACGATTTGGCAACAACTGCGCAGTCAGGCACGATTGGCATGTGATGTGCGTCACACTTTTGACGCAACACACCTTTGAAAGGATGCTCCAAGGGGGGTTCCATGTACGACCATCGGCCGCTGGCGCTCTGCGTCGGCCTGGCATGCGCCACACTCGCTTTTTCCGCTCCGGCGGCCGCTGCAGCCACTGCGCGGGACAACGCATTGGCCGAGATCGGCCAGTTCCGGGACCACGCCCAATGGCTGGATGCACTGGCGGCGATCGAGCGGGCACGGGTCCAGTCGCCCGACGACGAACTGCTGTATCGCCTGCAGGTGCTGACCCTGGCGGACATCGGCAACGCGCACCGCGCCTGGCAGCTGTACCTGGCGCGCCCCACCCTGTTCGATGCGGCACAGAAAGAACGGCTGGAAGGCAATTACCTGGCCAAGCTGGTGGGCTGGAGCCTGGCCTATGGCCCCAGCGAGGACACCCGCCTGGATGAAGCCGATGCCGCGCTGGTGCAGATGCAGCAGTACCTCGAGCGCGATGGCACCACGGTGCATCAGGCGCCACTGCGGATCCGCTATGACCGCCTGATCCTGCTCAATCGACTGGGCCGCCATGCACAGGTGCGCGAGGAGTACCGCACGCTGCTCGCCGAGGGCCACCCGGTACCGAACTATCTGCTGGCCGCCGTCGGCGATTCGCTGATGGCCACACAGCATCCGGCCGAGGCGATCCCGGTGCTGGAAGCCGCACTCAACGCCGATCCGTCGCTGCCGCAGGCGCGCTCGGAACTGGCTTATGCGTATCTGGAGGACGAGCAGGCCGACACCGCGATCGCCCTGCTGAAGAAGTGGCAGACCGATGAGCCCGCGTGGCGCTGGGCCAATGGTGCCAAGGCACCCTATGCGAACTGGCCGCGCTACGAGGCCGACCTCAACCTGGCCATGGTGCGTGCCTACAGTGGCGACCTGCCCACCGCCCAGCGCGATCTGGAGAAGATGGTCGAGATCGGCCCGGGCAACACCGGCACGCAGTCGTCGCTCGGCAACATCTACCTGATGCGTGGCTGGCCGCGACGGGCGCTGGAGCGCTACAGCATGGCCAACACGCTGGACCCGCGCGACGTACCGGCGCGTCTCGGTCAGTACGATGCCTACCTGCAGCTGCAACGCGATGACCTGGCGCGGCCGGTTCGTGACACCCTGCTCGCCGCCTATCCGAACCAGCCCTCCGTGCAACGCATGGACCGCAGCTGGCGTGCGCACCGTGGCTGGCAATGGCATGCCTACGCCGAAGGTGGGCGCAGCTCGGGCGGTGGCGGTGCATCGCCGCTGGGCAACGATGACGGCCGCTACGGCGTGGAAGTGCAGTCCCCGGTGCTGGACGACCGCTGGCGCCTGGTCGCGTTCGCCGATCGGCGCAGCGTGGATTTCCAGGACCAGACCATCGACCCGTTGCGGATCGGTGCGGGGACGCGCTACCGCTACGGCCGCGCCGATGCCGAAGCCTTCGTCAACCGCGCCAACGACCACATCGGCGATACCGGCCTCAGCGCCGGGTTCGGCTGGCAGTTCAGCGATCAATGGCATGCCGGCATCACTGCCGCACGCAATGACCCGGATGCCTCGATGCAGGCACGCGTCTCCGGCATCACGGCCGACAGCATCGCACTGGCGGCCGACTATCGCCGCGACGAGCGCACCCACTGGAGCGTGGGGGCCAGCCAGTTCCGCTACGACGACGGCAACCGTCGCGATACCGTCAGCACCGCCATCGAGCAGCGCCTGTTGACCCGGCCGACGGTGTTCCTGGACGGTCTGGGCAGCGTGTATGCCAGCCGCGGCAGCCGCGATGACGTGCCCTATTTCAATCCCACCGAGGATCACTCGGTGGAGGTCGGCCTGCGCGTGGATCAGCAGTTGTGGCGCCACTACGAGCGCCACTTCCGGCATCGCCTGACCGTCTCCGTGGGCCAGTACTGGCAGCAGGGCTATGGCAGCGCGATCGTGCCCTCGGCCGAGTACCGCCACGAGTGGCAGCTCGGCGAAGGCCGCATTTTCGAGTACGGCATCCGCTGGTCGCGACCGGTCTATGACGGACAGCGTGAACGACACATCGGCTTGGATGCCGGCCTGCGGTGGGGAGAATGACATGCGGCACATGGACTTGAAGCGCTGGACCCGCTGGCTGTTGCTGGCCCTGCTCACCGCGGTGCTGCCGGTACAGGCACAGCAACCAACGGCCGTACTTGATGCCGCCGACAACGGGCTGCTGGTGCTCAGCTACCACGACATCCGCGACGAGGTCGCCGCCCGCGGCGACCCGGACGCGTATGCCGTGAGCACGCAGAACTTCGCCGCACACCTGGACTGGCTGTCCGCGCATGGGTATCACCCGGTGTCGCTGTCGCAGCTGATCACCGCCTCGAAGGGCGGCACGCCGCTGCCCCCCAAGCCGGTACTGCTGACCTTCGATGACGGCCTGCGCAGCGTGTACAGCAAGGTCTTCCCGCTGCTGCGCGCCTACAACTATCCGGCGCTGGTCGCGGTGATCACCGACTACGTGGACATGCCGGCCGGGCGTCAGATCGACTACGGCTACCGCCCCTTCACCCGCGATGATTTCCTGACCTGGGCGCAGCTGCGCGAGATGCAGAAGAGCGGGCTGATCGAACTGGCCAGCCACACCGACAACCTGCACCATGGCGTGCAGTCCAATCCGCAGGGCAACTCCACCCCGGCGGTGATCACCCGGACCTACGATCCGGCGCGCAGGACCTATGAAACCGCGGCCGAGTACGAAGCCCGCCTGCGCGCCGACCTGGGCCGCAGCGTGGAACGCATCCAGCGCAATGTCGGCGTCAGCCCCAAGGCGATCGTGTGGCCGTACGCGGCCTACAACGCGCTGAGCAACGACATCGCCGAGCAGCTGGGCATGCCGGTCTCGTTCGATCTGGAAGGCCGCAGCACGCCGGTCAAGCGTGATCTGCACGGTCTGGCCCGGTTGCTGGTGACCAACAACCCGACCGTGGTGCAGCTGGCCTACGAGCTGCGCCGCGATGTCGAGCGCGATGGCATGCGGGCGCTGCAGATCGACCTGGATGCGGTCTACGATGCCGACCCGGTGCAACAGGGCAAGAACCTGGATGCGCTGATCGACCGGGTCAAGAAGATCGGCCCGACCCACGTCTTCCTGCAGGCCTTCGCCGATCCGGATGGCAACGGCTCGGCCGATGCGTTGTACTTCCCCAACCGCCATCTGCCGATGCGTGCGGACCTGTTCAACCGCGTGGCGTGGCAGCTCAAGACGCGCGCCGGAGTGAAGGTGTTCGCGTGGCTGCCGGTGCTGGGCTACGAGCTCAAGGACCCGGCCATCCGCAAGGCGCTGGCCATCGAGAGCCCGGAAAGCGACGGCATCTTCCGGCTGGATTTCACCCGGCCTGAGGTTCGCAAGATCATCGATGACATCTACGAAGACCTGGCGATCAACTCGTACTTCGAGGGCCTGCTCTTCCACGATGACGCCTACCTGCGCGACACCGAGCTGACCCAGTTGCCGCAGGAAGGCGATGACGGTGCACGTACCCAGGCCCTGATCGACTTCACCCTGGAGCTGCGCACCGCCGCGCAGCGCTGGCGGCCGAAGCTGGGCACCGTGCGCAACCTGTATGCCCAGCCCGTGCTGGAACCGCAGAGCGCGAGTTGGTTCGCCCAGCGCCTGGACCTGTTCAACAAGGCCTACGACCACACCGCTTTGATGGCGATGCCGTGGATGGAAGGCAGCCGCAGCCCGGAACGCTGGCTGGACCGGCTGGTGGTGGCGGTGAAGCAACACGATCCGCAGTTGTCGCAGACGATGTTCGAGCTGCAGACGCTGGACTGGCGCACCGGCAAGCCGATCCCCGGCGACCGCCTGCGCGCGCAGATCCGCCGTCTACAGGCGCAGGGCGTGCGTCATTTCGCCTGGTATCCGGATGACTTCATCGCCGGACGTCCCTCCACGTATGACGCGCGCGCGGCCATGTCGGCCCGCAGCTTCCCGTACGAGGAAAAGTGAGGTCGCCATGCATCCTCTTCTCTATATCCTGTTCCAGTTCGCCTTCTTCTACCCGATGGTGATGGCCTTCTTCTGGATGTCCGGCGGCCTGTATTACTTCTTCCGGCGCGAACGCAAGGCGCGCGACCGCGATGATCCACCGCCGATGGACGAGTACCCGTTCGCGTCGATCCTGATTCCCTGCCATAACGAGGCGGAGAACCTGGACGACACGCTCGGCTCGGCGCTCAAGCAGAACTACCCGGATTTCGAAGTGATCGCCATCAACGATGGCAGCAGCGACGACACCGGCGCACGCCTGGATGCCCTGGCCGCCCTGCACCCGCGGCTGCGGGTGGTACACCTGGACCGCAACCTGGGCAAAGCCAATGCGCTGCGCATGGGCGCGCTCGCCGCACGCTCGGAGTTCCTGGTGTGCATCGATGGCGATGCGATGCTGGAGGAATACGCCACGCACTGGATGGTCTGGCACCTGACCTCCGGCCCGCGCGTGGGTGCGGTGACCGGCAACCCGCGCATCCGCAACCGCTCCACCCTGCTGGGCCGGCTGCAGGTGGCCGAGTTCTCCTCGATCATCGGCATGATCAAACGCGCGCAACGGGTGTACGGGCGCATCTTCACCATCTCCGGCGTGATCGCCGCATTCCGTCGCACCGCGCTGCACCGGATCGGCTACTGGGCCGATGACATGGTGACCGAAGACATCGACATCAGCTGGCGCCTGCAGCTGGATCATTGGGACATCCGCTACGAACCCAACGCGCTGTGTTTCATCCTGATGCCGGAAACGCTGAAGGGGCTGTGGCGACAGCGCCTGCGCTGGGCGCAAGGCGGCGTGGAAGTGCTGCTGCGGCATGGCGGCTCGCTGTTCCACTGGCGCAAGCGGCGGATGTGGGGCGTGCTGCTGGAGTACATCCTCAGCGTGCTCTGGGCGTACACGATGCTGGCCATCATCGTGCTATGGGCGCTGGGCAAGTTCATGGCGCTGCCACCGGAGCTGTACATCGCCACACTGCTGCCGCAATGGCATGGCGTGATCCTGGCCCTGGTCTGTCTGCTGCAGTTCGCCAGCAGCCTGATCATCGACCGCCGTTACGAAACGCATATTGGACGTAATTACTTCTGGGTGATCTGGTACCCGATGGCGTACTGGCTCATCAGTCTGTTCACGACCCTGGTGGCGTTCCCCAAGACGATCTTCAAACGTCGTGGCAAGCGCGCGGTCTGGGTCAGTCCTGACCGGGGTATCCGATGAACACTGTCAAATCCACCCGCCGCTTCGACTCGCGGCTGATCCAGAAACCACGCAAGCAGCCGCGGCTGCAGCGTACCGCCTGGGGCTTTGTGACCATCGCCTTCTGGGCATTCTACTTCTACCTGTGGGCGCCGCTGGTGACGCTGGTCTCCTGGCTGCTGGGCGGGCAGATGGCCTGGACGCAACTGTATGAGCAGAAGCAGACGGTCGATCCGTTCGTGGTGATCGCACTGCCGGTGATGCTGGTCTGCTGCGCGGCGCTGCTGATCGCCTGGGCCGAGTACAACCGCATGCGGTTTTCGGGCAAGGAACGTCGGCTGCCACATGACGATGTGACCCGCGAAGAAATGGCGCATGACCTTGGCGCGAGTGCCGGCGTGGCGGCCTCGCTGGCTGACGGCAAGGCCGTGACCCTGCACATGGATGACCACGCGCGGCCGGTGCGGGTGACCGCGCAGGCGCTGGCCGGCTGAGGGTGGTGCCGGCCGCTGGCCGGCATGACCCACTACGTGCGCGTCTGGCCTTCGCCGCGGACGACGAAGCGCTCCACGGTGAGCGCTTCCAGTCCCATCGGGCCGTAGGCATGCAGGCGGGTGGTGGAGATGCCGATCTCCGCACCCAGGCCGAGCTCGCCACCATCGGAGAAACGCGAGGAGGCGTTCACCATCACCACCGCCGAACGCAACGCGTGCACGAAGCGCTCGGCCGCCGCGGCATCCTCGGTCGCTATCACTTCGGTGTGGTCCGAGCTGTACTGCTGGATATGCGCGAGGGCGTCCTCCAGGTCATCCACCACGCGCACGGCGATGATCAGATCCAGATACTCGGCGGCGTAATCATCGTCGCTGGCCGCCTCGGCGTCGGGCAGCCAGTGGCGTGCCACCGCATCGGCGCGTAGCTGCACGCCACGCTCGGCCAGCGCTTTCGCCGCCAGGGGCAGGAAGGTCGGCGCGAGGTCGGCATGGACCAGCAGTGTCTCCAGCGAGTTGCAGGCCGACGGCCGGCTGCACTTGCCGTCCACCAGCAGGCGCAGCGCCAGTGCTGGATCAGCGGCGCGGTCTACGTACAGATGGCAGACGCCCTTGTAATGCTTGATCACCGGTACGCGGGCATGCTCGGCCACGAAGCGGATCAGCCCCTCCCCGCCGCGCGGAATCGCCAGATCGATCAGGTCGTTGAGCTGCAGCAGCGCCAGCATGGTCTCGCGGCGCAGATCCTCGACCAGCGTCAACGCCGCATCGGCAATGCCGGCCTCGCGCAGCGCGCGCTTGAGCGAGGCGGCAATCGCGGTATTGGAGTGGATCGCCTCCGAGCCGCCGCGCAGGATCACCCCGTTGCCGGCCTTGATGCACAGCGCGGCGGCATCGGCGGTCACGTTCGGGCGCGCCTCGTAGATCATCGCGATGACGCCCAGCGGCACGCGCACCTTCTGCACGCGGATGCCATTGGGGCGCACATCATCGCGGGTCACCTGGCCGACCGGATCGGGCAACGCGGCGACCTCACGCAGCGCGGCGGCGATGCCGGCCAGGCGCTGCGGGTTCAAGGCCAGGCGATCCAGCATCGCCGTGCCGACGCCCTTCTCCGTGGCCGCCGTAAGATCGCGGGCGTTGGCGGCGAGAATCGCATCGGTATCCGCGTCGAGCGCGGCGGCCATCGCTTCGAGCAGCTCGGCCTTGGCGGCGGAGGACAGCTGCGCGAGTTGCTGGGCAGCCTCGCGGCAGGCCAGCGCCTGGGTGCGGATGTCGGTAGTGGAGCTGGCGACCATCTCAATATCCTTGGAAAAACACGGTGGAGACGCGATCACAACAGCACCAGATCGTCACGGTGGATGACGTTGCCACCGTAGTTGTAGCCGAGCACGCTTTCGATGTCGCGCGAGTGGCGCCCGGCGACGCGGCGGATGTCGCTGGCCGAGTACTGGCTGACGCCACGGGCCAGGCAGACCTCGCCGGCCTCGGTGCGTTGCCGGATCTCGATCATGTCGCCACGGCGGAAGTCCCCCTCCGCGCCGACCACGCCGCCGGGCAGCAGCGAGGCGCCCTTGCCACGCAGCGCATCGGCCGCGCCGCTATCGACCAGGATCGCGCCCGGTTCCAGCGGTGCGTGCCGCAGCCAGTACTTGCGCGCGGCCACGCGGGTCTGCGCGGCGTGGATGCGGGTGCCGAAGAGGCGGCCCTGGCTGAGCGCGCGCACCACCTCGGCGCTGCGCCCGTTGAACAGGCAGGTCTCGATGCCGACACGCCCGGCCTTGGCCGCGGCCTCCAGCTTGGTATGCATGCCGCCGGTGCCGGCGCCGCTGCCGGCCCCCCCGGCCATCGCCAGCACCTCGACGGTCAACTCGGGCACATCGTGGATCGGCCGTGCCTGCGGATCACGCCGCGGATCGGCGCTGTACAGGCCGTCGATATCGGTGGCGATGAACAGTACATCGGCGTCGATCAGCGCAGCGACGGTCGCGGCCAGATTGTCGTTGTCGCCGAGCTTGAGCTCATCCACCGAGACGGTGTCGTTCTCGTTGACCACCGGCAGCGCGCCCAGCCGCAGCAGTTCGTTGAGCGTGGCGCGGGCATTGAGATAGCGGCGGCGGTTGCGCAGGTCGTCATGGGTCAGCAGCACCTGCGCCACCGGACGTTCGAAGAAGCGCTGCCACAACCCGATCAGCTGCGCCTGGCCGAGGGCGGCCAGTGCCTGCCGCGCGGCCATCGCTGCCCCGGCTTCCAGCGCGCGCGGCACGATCGCCCGGCCCGCCGCCACCGCGCCGGAGGACACGATCACCACTTCACGCCCGGCCAGGACATTGGCCGAGACGAACTGGGCCAGACCCAACGCGTGGCGTGGCGAGAGACCGCCGCCGTCAGCGGCCAGCAGGCTGCTGCCCACTTTGAGGACGGCACGTTTCCACTGCGGAACGGCTTGTTCGGTGAACGGCGAAGGCACGGACTGGTTCATGTGATCGGCGCGCTCAGCGCGTGCTCCATTCGTGGATGCGGGCGGTGGCACTGCCGTGCACCAGCAGCGGATCAGTGTCGACCAGCGCCTGCGCGGCGGCCAGGTCGGCAATATCCTGCAGCACGTAGGCGCCACCGCTCTTGTCGGTGAAACCCCCGGTCAGCAGCAGCTGCCCGCGGGCCCGCACCGCATCGAGAAAGCGCACGTGCTCGGCACCCACGTCATCGCGGAAGTCCGGGGTGCGGGTGACCATCACCAGATAACAGGTTTTCATGTGAGTCCTTTTCCCGGGCGCACCCGGCAAGACGTTACAAAAACGGCGACCTTGCGGCCGCCGTCGTGATTACACCAGTGCGGCCCAGCGGGCGCGCAGTTCATCCAGCCGCAGGTCGGCCGCCGCGCCGGGCGACACGCGCGCGGCCAGGCTGCCTTCGGGGGTACGCCCCTGCCCGGCCGTATCCGCCGCCGCGGCGGCGGCCTTGTAGGCCTCGCGGAACGGCACACCGGCCACCGCCGCTTCCACGGCGACATCGGTGGCGTACATGCCCGAGTCGATCGCCGCACGCAGCTTGTCGTCGCGCCATTCCAGGTTGGCCAGCAGCGCCGGCAGCAGTTCCAGCGCGGCCAGACCGCGGCCGAAGCCATGGAAGATCGCGCCCTTGCTGCTCTGCAGATCGCGGTGATAGCCCGACGGCAGCGACAGCAGCTGCTCGATCTCGGTGCGGGCCGCGGCCACGCTGGCGTGGGTCGCACGCATCAGTTCGATCACGTCCGGGTTGCGCTTGTTCGGCATGATCGAACTGCCGGTGGTGTACTGCGCCGGCAGCGCGACGAAGCCGAACTCGCCGCTGGTGAACAGCGACAGGTCCCACGCGATGCGGCGCAGATCCAGCGTGGCGCCGCCAAGCGCTTCCAGGGCGGCCAGCTCGAACTTGCCGCGCGAGAGCTGCGCGTAGATCGGCGAGATCTGCATCCGTGCGAAACCGAGTGCCTCGGTGGTGTGCGCGCGGTCCAGCGGCAGGTTCACGCCATAACCGGCGGCCGTGCCGAGCGGATTGGCATCGACCAGGTTGAAGGTGTCGTGCGCGCGGATCGCGTTGTCGATGAAGGCTTCGGCCCAGCCGGCCCACCACATGCCCGCCGAGGACACCACGGCGCGCTGGATGTGGGTGTAGCCCGGCACCGGCAGGTCTTTTTCGGCCTCGGCGCGATCCAGCGCGACCTTGGCGATCTCGCGGCTCAGCTCGGCCACGCGCAGCAGCTTGTCCTTCAGCCACAGCCGGGTCGCCACCAGGATCTGGTCGTTGCGGCTGCGGCCGGTGTGGATTTTGCGGCCGGCATCGCCGAGGCGCTCGGTCAGGCGCGCTTCGATCGCCGAGTGGCAATCCTCGAAGCGCTCATCCAGCACGAATGTGCCGCTGCGGAAATCCTCGGCCAGCACATCCAGCTCGCGCTGCAGGCCGATGCGCTCGTCGTTGCCGAGGATGCCGATGTTCTCCAGGCCCTGCGCATGCGCCTTGCTGGCCGCCACGTCGTACAGGAAGAACGCGCGGTCCAGGATCACATCATCGCCGGCCAGGAAGGTCTGGATCTTGGCGTCTACCGCCACGCCGGGCTTCTGCCACAGAAGGTCTGCCATGTCTTGCTCCGTAGGCGGATTCGCTCCGCCGGGTTGTCAGGGCGCGCGCAGGGGGCCGCGCTGCGCCGTGGGAATTCAGTGCGGGATGGAGGCCAGTTCGTCCAGGCCCAGCGCCAGGTTGAGGTTCTGCATCGCCTGGGTGGCCGCGCCCTTGAGCAGGTTGTCCAGAGTCGCCACCACCACCACGCGCTTGCCGCCCGGGGCCACGTCGAAGCCGCCGATCTGCACGCCGTGCCGGCCCGCAATCTGGCTCACCCATGGCGCTTCGTCGATCACGTCGACCAACGCTTCGTTGGCGTAGTACTTCTGATAGAGCGCGATCACGTCCTCGCGCGTGACCACCGTGTTGAGCCACAGGTTCACGGTCATGGTGATGCCGCGGAAGTGCGGCGCCACATGCGGCATGAACTCGACCGGCACGCGCAGGTGCGCGGTCACTTCACGCTCGTGCACATGGTTGGTCAGCGCATACGGCATCAGGTTGTCGCGCAGCAGTTCGGGATTGTTCTTGTCCGAGGGCGTGGTGCCCGCGCCGGAGTAACCAGAGACACCAAAGCACTGCGGCGGGCCGGCCAGCTGCTGCAGCAGCGGGCTGATCGCCAGCTGCATCGCGGTGGCGTAGCAGCCCGGGTTGCTGATGTGCTTCTGGCCCAGGTAATCGCCCCGGGTCAGCTCCGGCAGGCCGTAGTACCAGCTCGGCTCAAAGCGCTGATCGGCCGACAGATCCACGATCACCGTCTCCGGCCTGGCCGCATCCAGCGCGGCCACGAACGGCGCGGACAGGCCATTGGGCAACGCCAGGATCACGGCGTCCATGCCCTTGGCGGCGACAGCGTCCGCATCCAGGTTCTCGAACTGCAGTTCACCGTGCCAGTCGCTGTGGTGATCGCTCACGCGCTGGCCGGCCAGTTCGCGCGAGGACACGAAGCCCAGCTGCAGGTGCGGGTGGGCGGCGATCAGCTTGATCAGCTCGGCACCGGTGTGGCCGCGGGCGCCGACGATGCCGACGGTGAAGGTCTTGGTGCTCATGCGTGTGCGTCCAGGCGGTGCTGCAGGTGGCGTTTCACCCCCTGCCATTCCGCATCGATGATGGAGAAGATGACGGTGTCTCGCGGGGTGCCATCCGGGTGGCGCTTGTGGTTGCGCAGCACGCCGTCCTGCTTCGCCCCCAACCGCGCGATCGCGGTGCGCGAGGTGAGGTTGAACCAGCTGGTCTCGAACACCACGCTCAGGCATTCCAGCCGCTCGAAGGCGTGGGTGAGCAGCATCAGCTTGGTCTCGGTGTTGATGCCGGTGCGCTGGGCGGCCTCGCCATACCAGGTGTAGCCGATGCTCAGGCGCGGCACCTCGGCGTCCAGATCGTAGTAGCGGGTGGTGCCGACCACTTCATCGGCCTCGTTGAGGACCGCGAACGGCAACACCTTGCCCTCGGCCTGCGCCTGCAGCGCGGCCTGGACATAGGCCGTCATGGTCTTCGCACTGGGCACCTGGGTGTACCAGAGCTTGGACAAGGTGCCATCCCCCAGTGCACCGCGCAGGCCATCGATGTGCGCCATCTGCAGCGGCTCCAGCCGGGCATGTGTGCCGGCCAGTGTGGGGACCTTGGTCCAATCGGCGAGATTCATGAGGTTCAGCCCTCCAGGCTGGGGGTGCGAGCGGCGCAATGCTCGACGTACGCTTTGATGCGGTCGAAGCCATCGGCGCCGAACCAGAACGCTTTCCAGTGGCCTTGCTTGTAGCAGCCATCGGATTGCGCGTAGTAGAAGTGATTGATCGGGTTGCCGTTGCGCGAGCGCCAGAACAGCTGCGGGGTTTCGTCCAGCATGACATTCCAGACCGCGCGGCCCAGGCCTTCGCCCTGCGCATCGTCGAGCACTGCGAACTTGTCCAGGTAGACGCCTTCGGGCTCGTCGGTGAGGATCACTGCGGTGCGATAGTTCTCGCTCACGTAGGCGCGCAGCAGCTTGGTCTTCTGGAAATAATCCGGCACCAGGGTACGGCCGAAGCTGGATTCGATCAGCTGCTTCAGGCGCGGCAGATCGAGCGCATCCCACGCGGTGGCACGCAGCACTTTCTCGCCCTTGCGCACCAGCGTGCCGGAGCCCTTGTGGGTGAACAGTTCCTTGGCCAGGTCCGCCGGCCGCGTGATCGACACCGAGGACTCCAGTGGCAGCCGATCCAGCAGGTCCTTGATCTGTTCGATCTTGACCCGCATGCCGCCATGGATCCACGGCTGCTGCATCAGCTGATCGTACTCGGTGGAGAGGTTGATCGAGTCGATCACCTTGCCCTCTTCATCGAGCAGGCCGCCGGTACCGGTCAGGAAGATGATCTTGTAGGGCTGCAGCTCCTGCACCAGCTCATTGGCGGCGAAGTCGGCGTTGACGTTGAGGATCTGCCCGCAGCGGGTTTCGCCCAGGCTGGTGATCACCGGGATCGAGCCGGCACGCAGGCTGGCTTCGATCGGAGCCAGGTTGACCTTCTTGACCTCACCGACCAGGCCGTAGGTGTCCTGATCCAGGTACTCGGCTTCGAACACGCCGCCGGTGATCGAGGTTGCGCGCGCACCGTTCTGCTGCAGCGCTTCGACCAGCTGCAGATTGGAGGCCTGGAACACCCGGCGCACGATCGCCAGGCCTTCGGCCGAGGTCACGCGCAGGCCGTTGACGGTCTGCTTCTCGATGCCGGCCGCCGACAGTTCGGCGTCCAGCTGCGGGCCGGCGCCATGCAGCACGATCGGGGTCAGGCCGACTTCCTGCAGGAACGACAGCGAGGAGGTCAGCGCCTCCAGGTCATCGCGCAGCACCGCGCCGCCGACTTTGACCACGGCAAAGCGTTTGGCGTCCAGCTGCGAGAAACGCTTGAGGTACTGGCTGATCTCCTTCGCGCTGGCCATGCTCGAGAGCAGGCGCACGATGGTCTGACGGGTCTGGCGGTGGGGCTGGGAAGAAGGCATTTCGATATCGTCGCAGGCGGCCGGGGCCGCGATGGGTGTTCCGTCAGTGGGGGACCACGACGGCGTCATTCGATCAGGCGCCGTGCGCGATGATGCGGTGCACGGACGCGGCGTAACGCTGCAGCTGCTCCAGCGTCACGAACTCATCGGCAGTGTGGGCCTGGGCGATGTCGCCCGGGCCGTACACCAGCGTGGTGTAACCCCCGGCCGAGAACAGCGAGGCCTCGGTCCAGAAATCCACTGCGTTGCCGATCGGGATGTCCAGCGCATCGGCCACGTCACGCGCAGCCAGACGGCGGTTTTCTGCTTCGGCAATATCGCCGGCCGGGAAGCTGGGCCCTCGGAAGGTCTCGGTGAACACCGCGGCCTCCGGTTCGGCGAAACCGGCAAAGGTGGCCAGCAGCGCATCGATATCCATCGACGGCAGCGGGCGGAAGCCGAAGCGCACCTCGGCGGCGGGCGCGATCATGTTGGCCTTGATGCCGCCTTCCACGCGCCCGATGTTGAAGCGCAGGCCGGTCAGCCCACCAAAGCGCGCATGCGACAACGACTCGACATGGTCCAACGCGCGGTTGCCCCAGCGCATCGCCTGATGCAGTGCGCTGGCGGCCGCATCCTGCTTGCCCGAGGCATGCCCGGCGCGGCCCTTGAACTGCATCAGCACCGAGCTGATGCCACGGTGCGCGAGTACCGCTTCGCTCATCGTCGGCTCGGCCACCAGCACCGCTTCATACGCAATGCCGCGGGCGAGGAAGGCGGCGATGCAGCGCGGGTCGTTGGCCTCCTCGTCGCTGGAGAACAGAAACGCGGCGTCGCCATCGCTGGCGTTCGCAGCCGCCACCAACGCAGCCGCGGCGCCCTTGATGTCACACACGCCCAGTCCGATCACGCGGTCCTCGGCGCGCCGCATCACGTGCGGGTCGGCCGTCCAATGCGGCGAATCCGGCACGGTATCCAGGTGCACGTTGAACAGGTACTTCGGGGCGCCACGCACCGCATACAGGCTGACTGCACCGTCGCCATGGTCGATCACTTCCACATTGAACCCGGGCAGGTTCGCACGCAGGTAATCGAAGATGCCGCCGGTGGTGATCGCACGCGGCGGATTGCGCGTGTCGAAGGACACAAGCTGCTGCAGGTGATCGAGTGTCTGTTCAAGCATGAATCAACAATCCTGTGGAATTCCGCCGGGCATGGCCAGGCGCTACCGGAATGCGTCTGGTGGAGAGCCCCCTTGGTGTTCAAGGGGGCGCGCCAACGGCGCGGGGTTGAGGAAGAATGCGCGGGAGACGCGCGCGCAATTCAATCGCTCAGCGATTGACTTGCGCGTAAAGCGTCGAGCTCATGCCGAACAGCTTGATGAAGCCTTCGGCTTCTTCCACGCCCCAGTCCGCCGACTGCGCATAGGTGGCGCCCTTGGCGTTGAGCAGGTGCGGCGACTTCACGGCCACGGCATCCACACGGCCACCGCGGGTTTCCAGCACCACTTCGCCGTTGACCTTGGTCTGCGAGGACTTCAGGAAGGCCTCGATGTCGGTCTTGAGCGGGTCGTGGTAGAAGCCTTCGTACACCAGCTCCACCCACTTGCGCGCCACGTCCGGCTTGAAGCGGTTCTGCTGCTTGGTCAGCACCGCATCTTCCAGCGCGCGGTGCGCGGCCAGCAGCGAGACCAGGCCCGGCGCTTCGAACACGATGCGGCCCTTCAGGCCGATCACGGTGTCACCGGTGTAGACGCCACGGCCGACGCCGTACGGGGCGAACAGCTTGTTGAGCTTGGCCAGGATCTGCTCACCGGGCAGCGCTTTGCCGTCCAGCTCGACGGCTTCGCCTTCGACGAACTTCAGGGTGACCGTCAGTGCCTGTTCCGGCCATTCGCTGCGCGGCGCGCACCAGCCGCGGGCACCCTCGCCCGGCGCTTCCCAACGGTCGATCTCGCCGCCGGACATGGTCAGGCCGAGCAGGTTCTCGTTGATGGTGTAGGCCTGCTGCTTGGCACGCACGCCGAAGCCACGCTCTTCCAGGTACTTCTGCTCGTAGGCGCGGGTCTGGGTGTGTTCCTTCTGGATTTCGCGGATCGGCGCGACGATCTGGTAGTCGCCCAATGCCTTCACGGCCAGATCGAAACGGACCTGGTCGTTGCCCATGCCGGTGCAGCCGTGGGCAATGATGTTGGTGCCCAGTTCGGCGGCGCGCTTGAGCGCGGCATCCACGATCAGGTAGCGATCGGAGACCAGCAGCGGGTACTGACCCTGGTAGCCTTCGCCGGCCCACACGAACGGCTTGACGAAGCCACTCCAGATCGCCGGGCCACCATCGACGGTGACGTGGGTGGTGACGCCCAGCTCAGCGGCACGCTGCTCGATGAAATCGCGCTCTTCGTCATCCACGCCGCCGGTATCGGCGAACACGGTGTGCACGTTGTAGCCGCGCTCCTGCAGGTAAGGCACGCAGAAGCTGGTGTCGAGTCCGCCGGAGAAGGCCAGGACGATGTCTTTCTTGCTCATGGGGTCAGGGTCCAATTGGAAATGCGGTATTGATTGGGTTCTGGAGCCGGTAGAGCCACGCCATGCGTGGCTGCACCGTTGGATTCGTTCGATTACCGGCCGATCAGCGCCGACATGATCGCCTTCTGCACATGCAGGCGGTTTTCGGCTTCGTCGATCGCGATGCACTGCGCCGAATCCATCACGCCGTCGGTCGCCTTCACGTTGCGGCGCAGCGGCAGGCAGTGGCTGAAGACACCGTTGTTGGTGAGCGCCATCTTGGCTTCGTCGACGATGAAGTGCTTGTACTGGTCGCGGATCGGCTTCTCAGGCTCCCAGTTGCCGAAGAACGGCAGCGCGCCCCAGCTCTTGGCGTACACCACGTCCGCACCGGCGTAGGCGCTGGCGATGTCATGGCTGACCTGCAGCGAACCGCCGCTCTCGGCGACGTTCTGCTCGGCCCAGCCCATGTAGCGCTCATCCAGGATGTAATCCGGGGTCGGGCACAGCAGGGTCACGTCCATGCCCATGCGGGTGGCGATGGTCAGGGCCGAGTTGGCCACGGCGGTGTTCAGCGGCTTGGGATGGTAGGTCCAGGTCAGCACGTACTTCTTGCCGCGCAGGTGCTGGGTACCGAAGTGTTCCTGCAGCGCCATCACGTGGGCCAGTTCCTGGCACGGGTGGGTGATGGTTTCCATGTTGATCACCGGCACCGGCGAGTATTTGGCGAAGCTCTTGAGCACTACGTCTTCGCGGTCCTTGGTCCAGTCGATGAACTTCGGGAAGGCACGCACGCCGATCAGGTCCACATAGCGGCCCAGCACCTTGGCCACTTCGGCGATGTGCTCCTCGGTGTCCCCGTCCATCACCGAGCCCAGGTTGAACTCGATCGGCCAGGCGTCTTTGCCCGGCTGCAGCACGATCGCGTGGCCACCCAGCTGGAACGCGCCCAGCTCGAAGCTGGTGCGGGTACGCATGGAGGGGTTGAAGAACACCAGGGCAATCGACTTGCCCTTGAGCTCGTCGCCCAGTTTGTTGCGCTTGAACAACGCGGCCTGGGTCAACAGGGCATCCAGGTCGGTGCGGCTCCAGTCCTGGGTGTTCAGGAAGTGCTTCAGGGACATCGATCGATCCTTTGCGGCTGGTTTTCCACCGTTTCCGGCGGAGGTTGGGGGCGCCGGGGCGCGTTCAGGGCTCAACAAAACGTATACAGATGAAACTTTTCAGATCGTAGAAACGAAAAAACCCAGCACGGGGGCTGGGTTTTCCGAACAGACAGCACGAAGCTCCGGTTACCCAGCGAAAATGTGGGGTTCCGGTCGGCGGGCACGCGACGTCATGCCCGTAGCCATACGGGCGGCGCTGGTGTCGTGCTGGAAGTCGGTGAGTTTCATGGCCGCCCATCTTTGCATGCACCCGGGGTGGGTGCAAGGCCTGAATGGAAATTCAGGTTGAAGGCGTCGCCCGTGAGGCGACGGAAGGTGTCACGGGTTGGCGCCACCGGCCTGCTCGTTGCCCACCCAAGGGGTGATCGAGACCCGGATCTTGAGCCGGTTGCCCGGGTCTTCCGGCAGGCGGGAGCGGTACTTGGTGCCCTTGTAGACGTAGTCCACGTCGTAGGCGATCGGGCGGCGGAACTCGCGGCCGACCGGGATGATCTTGCAATCGCGGGTCAGCAGCGGCCCGGTGTTGGCCGGCGGCTTCTCGACCACGACGGTCTCCTGATAGGCGCTCTCGTCGGTACTGCCATCCTCCCGGCGGAAGATCGAGCGCACCGAATCCATGAAGCGGCCGAAGCGGCCCTTGTCTTCCTGCGGCTCCTCGCCGGTGACGTTGACCGGTGCCAGGGTACGGGTGGAGACCGGCTCGCAGTGTTCCTCGGTGCGCGTCGCCCGCAGGGTCTGGAAGATGGGCTCCACGTTGAGCACCTGGGCGTAGTCGAACTTCACGTTCTCCACGATCACGACCCGGTTGCGCACCTCACTGTCCTGGGCGCACGCCCCGAAGGCGGCACTTCCGAGCACGCAGACCAGCGTCAACAACGAAGCGGATTTCATTGGCAACAGGGAAAAGGACAAGGGGGATAGTGTAGGCAGTGGCAGGCACAAGGGGCTGAACATTACCCGTCCGTGACGTTTCTGCCCATAGTCCGGACCGGCCCGCCGGCCGGAAGCCCGCAACGGCGGGCCTGTTGCCCCGAGCGCCACAGGTGTACCGGTGTCGTTTCAGTCAGATACCCGCCGACAGCCCCGCTTCGGCCACATCCCCCCAAAGCCCCCGACACGTTCTAAAATCGACCGCTTATCCCCGCCCCAGACCCTCATGACCCTGCGCCTGCACAACAACCTGACACGCCAGCTCGAACCGTTCACTCCGCTCGATCCGACCTGTCCGACCCTGTATGTGTGTGGCCCCACGGTCTACAACTACGTCCACATCGGCAATGCCCGTGGGCCGGTGGTGTTCGGGGTCCTGGCCGATCTGCTGCGGCGCCGCTTCGGCGGCCTGCGCTATGCCCGCAACATCACCGACGTGGATGACAAGATCAACACGGCCGCACGCGAGCAGCAGGTTCCGATCAGCACCATCACCGACCGCTTCGCCGCCGCCTACCGCGAGGACATGGCCGCGCTGGGCGTGGTGCCGCCGGATATCGAGCCGGAAGCCACCGCGCACATCCCGCACATCGTCACCATGATCGAGCAGCTGATCGCCAACGGGCACGCCTATGCGGCCGAAGGCCACGTGCTGTTCTCGGTGAGCTCCTACGCCGACTACGGCAAGCTCTCGCGCCGTGACCCGGACGAGATGCTGGCCGGTGCGCGCGTGGATGTCGCCCCGTACAAGCGCGACCCGGGCGATTTCGTGCTGTGGAAGCCGTCCAGCGACGATCTGCCGGGCTGGGCATCGCCCTGGGGCCGTGGCCGTCCGGGCTGGCACATCGAGTGCTCGGCGATGGCTGCCGCGCACCTGGGGCCGACCATCGATATCCATGCCGGTGGTGTGGACCTGCAGTTCCCGCACCACGAGAACGAGATCGCCCAGAGCGAGTGCGCACATGGCGGGCAGACCTTCGCCCGGTTCTGGCTGCACAACGGCATGCTCAACTTCGGCGGCGCCAAGATGAGCAAGTCGATCGGCAACATCGAGCGCGTGCACGATCTGGTCCGCCAGCATGCCCCCGAGGCGCTGCGCTATGCGCTGCTGTCGGCCCACTACCGGCAGCCGCTGGACTGGTCCGATGCGCTGATCGAGCAGTCGGTACGCACCCTGGATGGGCTGTACGGCGCCCTGCGCGAGTTCGAATCGGTCCCGGCCACCGCGACCATTCCGGCCAGCATCGAAGAGGTGCTTGATGACGACCTCAACACGCCGCGTGCGCTGGCGATCCTTCCGGATCTGGTGAGGAAGCTCCGCCACGCCAGCGCCCCTCCGGGCGGGCCGGACCTGCCGCGCGAGGGCGATACGCTGGCCCAGCTGTCCCTCCTCAAGGGCGAGTTGCTCGGCGCCGGACTGGCCCTGGGCCTGCTACAGCAGACACCGGCGGCGTGGTTTGGTAGCGAAGCGGCTGACGACGCCGAAGGCACGCGCATCCAGGCCCTGATCGACGAACGCGCCGCTGCCAAGCAGGCCCGCGACTTCGCCCGCGCCGATGCGATCCGCGACCAGTTGGCCGCCGAGGGCATCGTGCTGGAAGACACCGCTCAAGGCGTGCGCTGGTCGCGCAAGCGCTGAAAGACCGCCCGGCTGACCGTCGGGCGCTACCCGACACCGCCCGATCCACTGGGCATTGCCATGACATCGCCCCGGCCACGGACGGCCAGGCTGCCTCCCCCGCAATTGCACGGTCACCCACGGACGGCGAACACCGGCCCGGAGCCCCCATGACCCCCACCTCCCCGTTCCCGCTCGAACCCACCGCTGCTGAAGCCCAGGCCGCCATCGCCGAGGAATTCGCCTTCTTCGGTGACTGGTCCGAGCGCTACCAGTACCTGATCGACCTCGGCCGCAAACTGCCCACCTTCCCGGAGGAGTGGAAGACCGAGGAGCACCGCCTGCTCGGCTGCCAGTCGATGGTCTGGATCGTGCCGGACGGCAATGCCGAGGCGCTGCGCTTCCACGCCATCAGTGATTCGGCGATCGTCTCCGGGCTGATCTACCTGGCCCTGCGCGTGTACTCGGGCCGTTCGGCGGCCGAGATCCTGGCCACCGAGCCGAGCTACATCCAGGACATCGGGCTGTCGCGCCACCTGTCGCCGACCCGCAGCAACGGCGTGGCGGCGATGCTGGCCTTCATCCGCGACACCGCTCAAGCGCAGTCGTGACGCTCTCCGCCGATCCGCAGGAGCCGGACAGCGCCCTGCAGCTGCTGGCCCGCCCGGGCTTTTCGCTGGTGCTGGCGTACCGCATCTTCGCGATGCTCTCCTACCAGATCGTTGCGGTGACGGTCGGCTGGCATATCTACGAAGTCACCCGCAATCCGTTCTCGCTGGGCCTGGTCGGCCTGGCCGAGGTGCTCCCGTTCTTCTGTGTGGCGCCGTTCGCCGGCTATCTGGTCGACCACCTGCCCCGCCGCCGGCTGGGCATGGTCGCCTGCAGCGGGCTGGTGATGACCGCATTGGTTTTGACCGCCGTCGCGCAGGGCTGGCTGCCGTTCCACGGGGTGTGGCCGATCTATGCGGCGATCGCACTGACCGGCATGGTCCGCGCGTTCCTCTCGCCGATCTACAACGCACTGTTCGCCCGCGTGCTGGAGCGCACGCAGTACGCGCGTGGCGCGGGACTGGGCGCGGTGGTCTTCCAGACCGGCATGGTGGTCGGACCGGCACTGGGCGGCGCGCTGGTGGCGTGGGGCGGCAAGGGCGTTGCCTATGGCGTGGCGGTCGGCGTGTCGCTCATCGCGCTGGGTTGCCTGGCGGCGCTGCGCGTCTCCGAGCCGGTGCACACCGGTCCGGCGGCGCCGATCTTCAAGAGCATCGCCGAGGGTGGCCGTTTCGTGCTGGGCAACAGGATCATGGTCGGGGCGATGGCGCTGGACATGTTCTCGGTGTTGCTCGGCGGGGTGGTGGCGATGCTGCCGGCCTTCCTGCACGAGATCCTGCACCATGGGCCGGAGGGGCTGGGCGTGCTGCGCGCGGCACCGGCGCTGGGCTCGGTGTGCGTGGGGCTGTGGTTGGCGCGTCGGCCGCTGCAGCGCAATGCGGGGCGTGTGCTGTTGTTCGCGGTGGCCGGCTTTGGTCTGTGCGTGATCGGTTTCGGACTGTCGTCGAATTTCTGGCTGTCGGCGGCGATCCTGTTGTTCTACGGTGCGTTCGACGGTGTGTCGGTGGTGGTGCGCTCGACGATTCTGCAGTTGGCGACGCCGGAGGAGATGCGTGGCCGGGTGTCGTCGATCAATGGCATTTTCATCAGTTCGTCGAATGAGTTGGGTGCGTTCTATGCGGGCACGATGGCCAAGCTGTTGGGGCTGGTCCCGGCGGTGGTGCTGGGTGGCTTCGCGGTGTTGAGCGTGGCGGGCATTACGGCCTGGAAGAATCCGACGCTGCGGAGGTTGAATCTGCGCGATCTGCATTGATGGATTTCCTGCCTGGCTGATCGGCTGATCAGCTGATCGGTTGGTTGGCCGTTTGGCCGTTTGCCCGTTGGCCGATTGGCTGGCGCTGCGCGGTTGGGTTGCCGGGGCTGTGAGTCGGCGCCTGCTTATGCCTGGGGTTGGGCGGCCGGGCAGCGCAGTGCAGGACCCGCCGTGAACCCATCCATGGGGGCTCGTAGTGCGGCATCCATGCCGCACACGGTCCTTCACTGCGCTACCCGTCCCCCCATGGACAGTGGGTTGCTTGCGCGGAATCAACGGCGAAGAGCGAACGGCGGCAGGCAAACAGCAAATGCCCGGCCTCTTACCGCTTATCACTCACGGCGTACGGCGCCGGTTGATGGCTGTCAGCTGGCAGCTGTTGGCTGTCAGCGCTTGGCTTTTGGCTGTTAGCTGCTGGCTTAGGGCTTGCGGCTTAGGGCTTGCGGCTTACGGCTTACGGCTTACGGCTTACGGCTTGCGGCTTGCGGCTTCGGCTTTCCTTCCGGGTGCCAGCGGATTGCGGATTGCAGATTGCGTAATTCTCGGTGCGCCCGCCTCGCCTGTAGATTCAAGCCATGCGTGGATATCGCGCGCACCGCTGGACAGGCATCCAGACCAGCGTTCGGTAGTTCCTGATGGCCCAGGCAACCCTGGCAACTGACTCACAGCGTGTCGGAAGCGGGAGTCCAGGCTCTTCCTGCCGCCCACCCATGAACCTGTCGGGAGTGGGTCGGGTAGCCCGGTCCGGGACCGTGTGCGGCATGGGTCCGGCGCATGCGCCGGACGGGTTGGGCAGGACGCCCAACCCCGGCCTTGCCGTGCGTGCAGGATTGCACGCACGAGCAAGCCGCACTACGAGCCCCCATGGATGGGTTTACGGCGGGTCCCGGACCGGGCTGCCCGACCCACTCAAACGCCAAGTGGCAAGGCGCCAACGCCCTTCGTGTCCAACCCCGAACCAACACAAACCAAAAGCGAACGGCCAAAAAAAACCCGGCCGAAGCCGGGTTTTTCGTAGAACAGCACAACCAACAGCGCGATCAGTCGCCCTGCTGCTTCTGCAGATGCTCCCAACGCTCCTGCGCATCGATCGTGCGCTCAGCGGTCAGGCGGGCTTCCAGACGATCCAGGCCAATCTCTTCGCCCGTATCCACACAGAAACCGTAATCGCCATCTTCCAGACGCTTCAGCGTGCTGTTGATCTTGCCGATCAGCTTGCGATAACGATCGCGGGTACGCAGTTCCAGCGAGTTCTCGGTCTCGCGGGTGGCGCGCTCGGCCTCATCGCCGATATCACGCACTTCTTCCTGCAGATTCGCGATGGTCTGCTTGGATTCCTCCACCAGATCATTGCGCCAGTGCTGCAGGCGCTGGCGGAAATACTCCAGCTGCAGCGGGCTCATGTATTCCTCTTCCGCGCTCGGCTTGTAACCGTCGGGCAGGATCGGACGACCGGTGGCTTCGTCAGTCTTGTATTCCACCACCTTGACCTTGGTGCGCGGTGCCGGGGCGGACGAGCGCGCTGCCACGGCAACGGCGACCTTGCCGACCGGACGCGACACGGGCTTGGGGGCGGACTCGGACTTGGCGGGGGTTTTTGCAGGCGATTTCGAAACGGGCACGGGATTCTTGTTTTGCGGGGCCTTGGAGGCGGGGGCCGCTGCGACCGGCGCCGGCGCGGAGGCCGGAGAGGTAACAGGTTTGGCCGCGCTCTTGGCCGGGACAGACTTGGCCGGGGCCGGCGATGCCGGCTTCGGTGCGGACTTGACTACAGGTGCTGCAACCGGCTTGGTGGCCGGCTTGGGTGCCACGGGCTTGCTGGCGGTCTTGCTGGCCTTGGCCGGCGTGGCCGGTGCCTGCTTGACTGCGGTCTTCTTCGCCGGTGCCGGCTTGGCCGCCGGTTTGGCGACAGCAGGCGTCACGGTCTTCTTGGCTGCCGTCTTGCTGGCAGCGGCTTTCCTGACGGGCGCCTTGCTCACCGGCTTGCCTGCCGCGCGCTTGGCGGGCGTGGCAACCGGCTTGGCGACCGTCGACTTCTTGGCAACGACCTTCTTGGCGACGGTCTTTTTGGCCACCACCGTCTTGGCAGCAGGCTTCTTGGCGACAGCCTTCTTGACGGTCTTGGCCGGCGACGTGCTGGCCGCCTTTTTAACGGGTGCCGTCCTGGCCGCCGGTTGTTTGGATGCAGGCTTGCCAGCCGGCTTGGCGGCCGGCTTCTTGGCAACGGACTTGGCCGCCAACTTCTTTACAACAGGCTTGGCGGTTTTCTTGGCGGCCTTGACGGCCTTCTTTGCAGTTTTTTTAGCAGCCACGAAACGCTCTTCCTTGGATTCCCCGGGGCCCGGGAAAGCGGGCCTTTATAGCCTACCCGACCAGCAGCAGCAACCACACCGCCTACTCCGTTCAGCCCCGGAGTCGCAAGGCGTGCGACCGGCCCGCCTGGCAGGCGGGCCAACGTGCGCAGTTCGGTACCTGACCCGGCGACACCGCCGGGGCGGCCCGTCGCGCGCGTGGGTGCGGACGGGTCCAACGCCCCATCCTGCGACAAATGCGCCCTTCATGCCAACTGGAATAAGATTGGGGGGTGATCTCACGCCTGCTCATCGCCCTGCTGCGCTTCTACAAGCGCTTCATCAGCCCGCTGCTGGGGCCGCGTTGCCGCTTCATGCCCAGCTGTTCTGAATACGCCATGCAAGCCATCGCCACCCATGGCCCCGCGCGCGGCAGCTGGCTGGCCGCGCGCCGGCTGGGCCGCTGCCATCCCTTCCATCCCGGTGGCATCGACGAGGTGCCACCGCGCGCCGCGCACGACGCCACCTGCCGCTGCACAGGAAAACACTGAATGTCCTCCACGCTCATCGTCAACGCCCGCCTGGTCAACGAAGGCATCATCACCCAGGGTGACCTGCGCATCGAAGATGGCCGCATCGCGCAGATCGGTCCCGGCCTGGAGACCCGCCCCGGCGAAACCGTGGTCGACGCCGCCGGCCGCTGGCTGCTGCCGGGCATGATCGACGACCAGGTCCATTTCCGTGAGCCCGGCTTGACCCACAAGGGCGACATCGCGACCGAATCGGCCGCGGCCGTCGCCGGGGGCCTGACCAGCTTCATGGACATGCCCAACACCAACCCGCCCACGCTCAACGCCGAGATCCTGCAGTCCAAATACGATGCCGCCGCCGGCCGCGCACGCGCCAACTACGGCTTCTACATGGGCGCCAGCAACGACAACCTGGCCCACATCCAGTCGCTGGATCCCAAGACCGCGCCGGGCATCAAGGTGTTCATGGGTGCCTCCACCGGCAACATGCTGGTCGACAACCCGGAAACGCTCGACGCGATCTTCCGCGACGCGCCCACGCCGATCATCACGCACTGCGAAGACACGCCGATGATCGATGCCAAGGCCAAGGAGTACGCCGAAAAGTACGGCGATTCCCTGAGTGCCGAACAGCACCCGGACATCCGCTCGCGCGAGGCCTGCCTGAAGTCGTCCGAGCTGGCCGTCTCGCTGGCGAAGAAGCACGGCACCCGCCTGCATGTGCTGCACATCTCCACCGCCGATGAGCTGGCCCTGTTCGAGCGCGGCCCGCTGATCCGCGCCGATGGCAGCCGCAAGCAGATCACCGCCGAGACCTGCATCCACTTCCTGCGTTTCGACCGCAGCGATTACGCGCGGTTGGGCAACCTGATCAAGTGCAACCCGGCGATCAAGGAAGCCAGCGACCGCGAAGCGCTGACCCGCGCCGTGGCCGATGACGTGATCGACGTACTCGCCACCGATCATGCGCCGCACACCTGGGAAGAAAAACAGAAGCCCTATGCACAGGCGCCGTCCGGCCTGCCGCTGGTGCAGTACGCGCTGGTCGCCGCGCTGGAACTGGTGCACGAAGGCAAGCTGGAGATCACCCAGGTCGTGCAGAAGTTCGCGCACGCGCCGGCGCAGCTGTTCGACGTCAGTCAGCGTGGCTACCTGCGCGAAGGCTACTTCGCCGATCTGGTGCTGGTCGAAGATGTGCCCTTCACCGTCAAGCGCGAAGACGTGCTGTCCAAGTGCGGCTGGTCGCCGTTTGAGGGCACCACCTTCCGTTCGCGCATCGCCTCGACCTGGGTCAACGGGCAGCTGGCGTGGGATGGCGAGAAGCTGGTGGGTTCGCCGAACGGCCAGCGCATGAGCTTCGACCGCTGATGCGGGCACGGGTGTTGAGCGCGGCCCTGGCGGCCGCAGGCGTCGTGGCGATGGGCAGTCTACTGCCCTCGCCCGCCGTGGCCCAGGCCGATGCGCGCGTGGTGTTTCCGGCCAGCGCCTCGCAGGGCGCGATGGTGATCGGCAAGGTGCCGGCCGGCAGCGTCGTGAAGTACGGCGGCCGCACCCTGCGCGTGAGCGGGTACGGCAGCGTGGTGTTCGGTATCGGCCGCGATGAGAAAGGTCCGCTGCAGGTGCAGGTGACGCGCCCGGACGGCGGCAGTGAAACGGTCAGTGTCGCGGTCACCCCGCGCGACTGGCCGACCGAGCGCGTCAACGGCGTGCCGCCGAAGACGGTCAATCCGCCGCCGGCGATTGCCGAGCGGATCAAGCGTGAGCAGGCGCAGGTCACCGCCGCGCGTGCCCGCGATGACAATCGCGCCGACTTCGCACAGGCCTTCATCTGGCCGGTGCAGGGCCGCATCAGCGGACGCTTCGGCAATGCGCGCGTCTATAACGGCCAACCCGGTTCGGGCCACTCCGGCATGGACATCGCGGTGCCCACCGGCACCCCGGTGAAGGCACCGGCGGCAGGGGTGGTCACCTTCGCGGGCCCGGACCTGTATCTGACCGGCGGCACGCTGCTGCTGGATCACGGCTTCGGGATCAGTTCGAATTTCCTGCACCTGTCGCGCATCGACGTGAACGTCGGCGACCGCGTCGAGCAGGGTCAGGTGATCGCCGCTGTCGGGGCGACCGGTCGCGCGACCGGCCCGCATCTGCACTGGGGCATGAACTGGTTCGATACCCGCATCGACCCGCTGCTGGTGCTGGAACGCGGCAAGTAACGGAGTGCCGGCCGCTGGCCGGCACGCACGCTCAGCCTCGCGCAGCCCACCAGGTAAGCCACAGCGTCCGCATCGGCGTGGCCTGGTACTGGCGGTCCTGCGCCCAGGTCTGCTGGCGGGCACGGGCCAGCGCAGCGTACAGGCGGCGCGGACGCGGGCCGGCAACCCGGGCCGGCCACTTGGCCAGCAGCTGCTGCGCCCACCGGCCCGGCGCGGCAGTGTCATCCTCGGCCAGCAGCGAACGCGGAATCGCCGCGACGCCACTCTCATGCAGGCGCTGGGCCAGGGTCTGCACCAGCACCGGGGTGGCGACATCGCCACGCGCCGGGGTATCGAACATCACCGCCTCGACCGCGGCCACAGCGGCCGCATACGCCTGCAGCGAGCGCAGCGCCTGCGCCGGATCGACCGGCACCGCACGCGCTTCGATCAGATCCGGCAGCGTCTCGGCCAGCTGCGCCCACGGCGCGCGCACCGGCTCGAGCACGCGGCCCAGCGGATGGCGCGAGCGCTGTGCGGACCAGCTGCGCAGCTCTTCGCCCCACCACGCCAGTTTGGCATCGGAGGGCATCGGGTCGCCGGCAGTATTGAGGATGTCGTCGAACTCCTGCAGCAGCGAGAACCACGCCACCACCAGGGTGCGCTGGTTCTCGGGCACGAAGCGTTCGGCCACCTGCCACTCGGGCCAACGGGTCCGCCACTTGTCCAGGAAACTGTCCAGGGCGCTGGGAGTACTCACGGTGTATTCCTTGAAAGGCTAGAGCGTGCGCGGAAGCGGCCACGCCTTGGCATGTTGCAGGTGTTCGGGACGTGCGGTCAGCGTATCGGCGCCCCAGGCCATGGGATCGTCGGCATCGAGCCGATAGCCCCACAGCGCGGCGACCGAGGCCATGCCCGCGGCGTTGGCGGCGACGATGTCGCGCTCGTCATCGCCCACGTAGATGCAGGTGCCCGGGGCGATGCCCATGCGCTCGGCGGCGGCCAACAGCGGCAGTGGATGCGGCTTGCGCTGGGCCAGGGTGTCGCCGCCGATCAGCACCTTGCAGCGCTGTTCCCAGCCCAGCTGCGGCACGATCAGCCGGGCCAGATACTCGGGCTTGTTGGTGACGATGCCCCACGCGCAGCCGGCCGCATCGAGCGCGTCGAGCATGCCGGCGATGCCATCGAACAGCACGGCATGCTGGCCGATCAGGCCTTCGTAGCGCTCCAGGAACTCCGGCACCAGCGCATCACGCTCGGCCTGCCCCAACTCGGGAAACGCTACCGAGACCATCGCACGCGAGCCTTTGGAGACCACCGGGCGCAGCGCGCCCAGGGTGATCGGCGCGCGCCCGCGCGCGGCCAGCATCGCGTTGGCGGTGGCCAGCATGTCCGGTGCGCTGTCCAGCAGGGTGCCGTCCAGATCGAACAGCACCGCCGGCGGGAAACTGAACTCAGACACGTGCCGCGTCGTCCGGCTTGACCGCGTGGGCCAGGTAATTGATGTCGGTGCGCGTGCTCAGGCGGGCACGGTTGCGCCACGGCTCATAGGCCATGCCACTGACATCGCGCAGGTTGAAATCAGCCTCACGCAGCCACTTGCCCAGCTCGGCCGGCTTGATGAAATCCTGGTAGTGGTGCGTGCCCTTGGGCAGCAGCCGCGCCACGTATTCGGCACCGACGATCGCCACGGCGAACGCGGCCGGGGTGCGGTTCACGGTCGACAGGAACAGCTGGCCGCCCGGCTTGAGCAGACGGTGGCAGGCGGCGATGATCGCGCCCGGGTCCGGCACATGCTCGAGCATTTCCATGCAGGTCACCACATCGAAGCTGCCCGGCTGTTCGGCGGCCAGGTCTTCCGCGGCCTGCACGCGGTAGTCGACCGTGACGCCCGACTCCAGCCCGTGCAGGCGGGCGACCTTGACCAGTTCCGGGGCCAGGTCGATCGCGGTGACGTCCGCGCCTTCCTTGGCCAGCGCTTCGCTGAGCAGGCCGCCACCGCAGCCGATATCAAGTACGCGGGCGCCGCGCAGGGTGACGCGCTGGGCGACGTACTGCAGGCGCACCGGGTTCAACGCATGCAGCGGCTTCTGCGGGCCATCGACGTCCCACCAGCGGTTGGCGAGCGCGGCGAACTTGTCCAGTTCGGCCTGATCGAAATTGGTGGAAGCATGGGGGGTGTTCATGGGGATCCTTGATGCATCAAGCACGGATGTGTCGGATACGCTCGCGCCACTGGCGGGCGTTGGCGACGATCGCGGCGGTGTCCATGCCGACCAGTTCGCGCTGGACCAGCTTGGGCTGGCCGGCGATCCAGACATCGCTGACCTGGTGGCGGCCGGCGGCGTAGACAAGCTGCGAGAGCACATGGTGCAGCGGTTGGGTTTCCAGCGCGGAGAGATCCACGCAGACCAGATCGGCCTGCTTGCCGACCTCGATCGAGCCGATACGGTCACCGAAACCCAGCGCGCGTGCGCCGCCCAGGGTGGCCGCACGCAGCGTGGTGGCCGCGTCCAGCGCGGTGGCGTCGTTGGCCACGGCCTTGGCCAGGATCGCCGCGGTGCGGTTCTCGCTGAACATGTCCAGGTCGTTGTTGCTGGCGCAGCCGTCCGTGCCGATCGCCAGGTTCACACCGGCGCGCTGCAGCGCGCAGGCCGGGCAGAACCCGGAGGCCAGCTTGAGGTTGGATTCCGGGCAGTGCACCACGCTGACGCCGCGCTCGGCGCACAGGTGGATTTCGGCTTCGGTCAGCTGGGTCATGTGCACCGCGATCAGGCGGTCGTTGACCAGGCCGAGCCGGTCCAGACGCGCCAGCGGACGCTGGCCATGCAGCTTGATCGAGTCGCTGATTTCCTGCGCGGTTTCATGCGTGTGCAGGTGCACCTGCATGTCCAGCTGGTCGGACAGCATGCGCACGCGTTCGAAGTTCGCGTCGTTGACGGTGTACGGCGCGTGCGGGGCGAACGAGGTGCCGATCAGCGGATCATTGCGCCACTGGTCGTGCAGCTCGCCGGCCTTGGCGAAGTACTCGTCATCGGTCTTGGCCCAGGCGGTCGGGAAATCGATGATCACCGCACCGACCAGCGCACGGAATCCGTGCTGCTTGTAGACGGCGGCCTGGACGTCGGAGAAGAAGTAGTTTTCGTTGGCGCAGGTGGTACCGCCGCGCAGCATCTCGGCGATCGCCAGGGTGGTGCCGTCGGCCACGAACTCCGGGCCGATCACCGCCGCTTCCACCGGCCAGATGTGCTGCTGCAGCCAGACCATCAGCGGCAGGTCGTCGGCGACGCCCCGCAGCAGGGTCATGGGATTGTGGGTATGCGCGTTGACCAGACCCGGCATCAGTGCCGCGTCCGGGCGGGACACGGTCTGCTTGGGCGTAAAGCGCTCCCGCGCTTGCGCACGCGGCAGGATCGCGATGATCTCACTGCCACGTACGGCCACGGCATGGTCTTCCAGCACCACCGCATGCGGTTCGATCGGGACCACGTAACCGGCTTCGATCAACAGGTCACAGGCTTCGGGAATGCGGGCGGTGTCGGTCATGCGGGCTCACTTTGCTGGAGAAACAGGTCAGCCTACGGCAGGGCCTACCTCGAACCTTCAGAAGACCGGTCCCATGCTGGACGGCTACCGCGATGCTTCTGGAGGACTGGCCCCTGAGTCAGGGGCGGCCGCGAAGCGGCGGGGTGTGGATGCTGGTGAGTTGGGGCCCACGATCCGCGGCGCGGATCGTGGGAGCGCCAGCGCGAATGCGCTGCCGCGTACCCGGATTACTTGCCTGCGCGTGCGGAGTATTCGCCCGAGCGGGTGTCGACCTTGATGATTTCATCCTGGTTGACGAACAGCGGCACGCGGACCACGGCGCCGGTTTCCAGGGTGGCCGGCTTGCCGCCGCCGCCCGAGGTGTCGCCACGGACGCCCGGATCGGTTTCGGTGATCTTCAGTTCCACGAAGTTCGGCGGCTGCACGAAGATCGGCTCGCCGTTCCACAGCGTCACGATGCAGACTTCCTCGCCCTTCAGCCACTTGTCAGCACCGCCCATGCCGGCCTTGGTGGCCTGGACCTGCTCGAAGGTTTCCGGGTCCATGAAGTGCCAGAACTCGCCATCGCTGTACATGAAGTCCATGTTGGTATCGACAACATCGGCCTTCTCCACGTCATCGGTCGCCTTCATGGTCATTTCGACCACGCGGCCCGACTTGATGAAGCGGTACTTCATGCGGGTGAAGGCCTGGCCCTTGCCCGGCTTGACGTACTCGGTCTCAGTGATGACGGCCGGTTCGTTGTTGATCAGGATCTTCATCCCGTTCTTGACATCGTTCATGCCAACAGTGGCCATGCTGAAACTCCTGAATGGGCAAACGCCGCGCAGGCGCGGCGAGCCGGATAGAATGGGAAATCCCACCGACACCGGTGGGGTGACTCGATATTTCTGACCCACATGATAACCGCAGGCCCCCATTCCATGCAGCTTTCCGCCACGCCCCTGGCCGCCCCCGTCCGCTGGCAGCAACGGTGGCGCGAGGCGATCCGCGACCCCCGCGAGCTGCTTCGGCAGCTGGGGCTGGATCCGGTGGCACTGGGGGTCTCTGACGAGG
Organism: Stenotrophomonas sp. SRS1; assembly: GCF_026130205.1. Taxonomy (NCBI): domain Bacteria; kingdom Pseudomonadati; phylum Pseudomonadota; class Gammaproteobacteria; order Lysobacterales; family Lysobacteraceae; genus Stenotrophomonas; species Stenotrophomonas sp. SRS1. The sequence goes on from NZ_JAINFD010000001.1 coordinate 1,135,084, forward strand.
CGGCCAGCCAGTTCGCAGTGCGCGTGCCGCAGGGCTTCGCGGCGCGGATGCGCCATGGCGACCGGCATGATCCCCTGCTCCGCCAGGTCCTGCCGATCACCGACGAGCTGAAGGTCGTGCCCGGCTTCAGCCTGGACGCGGTCGGCGATGGCGCGGCCAAGAAGGCCACCGGGGTCATCCAGAAGTACCGTGGCCGTGCCCTGCTGGTCACCACCGGCAGCTGCGCGATCAACTGCCGGTACTGTTTCCGCCGCCATTTCGACTACGGCACCGAGAACGCGGCCCGCGAAGGCTGGCGCGATGCGGTCGATGCGATCGCGCAGGACCCGGACATCGACGAGGTGATCCTGTCCGGCGGCGACCCGCTGTCGCTGGCGACCCACAAGCTGGTGGAGCTGACCCAGGCCCTGAAGCAGATTCCGCACCTGCGCCGCCTGCGCATCCACAGCCGTCTGCCCGTGGTCCTGCCCGAGCGCGTGGATGAGGAGCTGGTGCAGTGGATCGCCTCGCTGCCGTGGCCGGTGGCGTTCGTGATCCATGCCAACCACGCCAACGAATTCGATGCGACCGTGGACGCTGCGATGGCGCGCCTGCGCGCGGCCGGCGCCACCCTGCTCAACCAGGCCGTGCTGCTGCGCGGGGTCAACGATTCGATCGAGGCGCTGCAGGCGTTGAGCGAGCGCAGTTTCGCGGCGGGCGTACTGCCCTATTACCTGTATCAGGTGGACCGGGTCGAAGGTGTCGCCCATTTCGAAGTGGCCGACGACACCGCCAAGGACCTGCATGCACAGCTGACCGCACGCCTGTCCGGCTATCTGGTCCCCAAGCTGGTCCGCGAGATCTCCGGCGACAGCAGCAAGCGCCCGGTCTAGCGTCAGCTGCCGGCCTCGAGCAGCTGCACCACGTCCGTGGCGCTGACCGGGTGGCTCAACCAGTAGCCCTGGGCCAGGTCGCAGCCGCGCTGGGCCAGCAGATCGAACTGCACTTCCTGCTCGATGCCTTCGGCCACCACGGTGATCCCCAGCGCATGGGCCATGGCGATGATCGCCGTGGTCAACGCCAGATCGTCCGGGTCACGCTGCATGTCGGCCACGAAGCTCTTGTCGATCTTGACCCCGTCCACCGGCACCTGGCGCAGGTGGCTCAGGCCGGAGAAGCCGGTGCCGAAATCATCCAGCCAGACCTTCACGCCCGTCCGGTGCAGCTTGTCCAGCAATGCGGCGGCCAGCATTTCATCGCCGATCACCGCCGTTTCGGTCAGCTCCAGATGCAGGCGCGACGCCGGCAGCCCGGTGTCGCGCAGGCAGTCGGCGACCAGGGTCGGCAGTTCGCCACCGCGCAGCTGGCGCGGTGACACGTTGACCGAGACGAACAGGCCTTCGCCATCGGCACCTGACGGCCACTGCACCGCCTCGGTACAGGCGGCGCGCAGCACCTTGGGACCGATCACTTCGATCAGGCCGCTCTGCTCGGCCACTTCGATGAACACCGAAGGCGGAATCGTGCCCAGGGTCGGGTGCTGCCAGCGCAGCAGCACCTCCACGCCGACCATGCGACGGTCGCGGGTCCGGTAGATCGGCTGATAGGCCAGCCGCAGCTCGCCGCGCTCCCAGGCGCCGCGCAGCTCCTGCTCCATGTGCACGCGGCGCTCGACGGCGTGATCCATGGCGCGGCTGTAGTAGCGGTAACAGTTTTTACCGGCCATCTTGGCCTGGTACATCGCGATGTCGCCGTTCTTGAGCAGCGTGGTGGCATCGGCGGCATCGTCCGGGAACAGGGTCACACCGATTGAGGTGCCCAGGAACAGCTCCCTGCCCTGCACGACCAGCGGCTGCCCCAGCTCGCGCACCAGGAGTTCGGCAAGTTCGCGGGCGCGGGCGGCCACATCACCTTCACCGATCAGGATCACGAATTCATCGCCACCGAAGCGGGCCAGCAAGGCCTCATCGCCACCGGCCTGCGCGACGGCGGCGCTGATGCGCTGGGCGAACTGCAGCAGCGCTTCATCGCCGGCTTCATGGCCGAGCGTGTCATTGACGCGCTTGAAGTCATCCATGTCGGCGAACAGCAGCCCCAGGCGATGCCCGGACGCACGCGCGGCCATCAGCCGGTGATCCAGCGCCTCACGGAAGGCCAGACGGTTGGTCAGACCGGTCAGCGCGTCGGTATAGGCCATGTGCCGCACTTCACGGTCATGCCGGGCGATGGCCTGGCTCATCCGGCCGAACGCCCGCACCAGCTCGCCGACTTCATCCTGGCGATGACTCTGGCGCATCTGCAGGTTGTAGTCGCCCGCCTCGATCTGGCGGGCGGCGCCAGCCAGCCAGCGGATCGGCGTGACCAGCGTTCGCTGCACATAGATGATCACCACTGCGCCAATGCCGACCAGCAGGCCCAGCATCAGCAGCAGCCAGCCCAGATGCCGCTTGCCGACCTGCTGCAGCCGCTCGCCCAGGGTCTGGTTGGCTTTCCTTTCCATCGCCTGGACATCATCCAGCGCCATGCCCACGCGGACGCCGCCGATGCGCTGGTTGCCGATCATGATCGGCATCGCGTTGTCGAGCACCTTGGGCGACTGCTGGACGACCAGCTCGCGCGCACCGACCGCACCGTTCGCCAGCGGATCGCGCATCGGCTGACCGAACTCGAGCACGTCCACCGAGCCATCGTGGATCAGCCGGCCATTCTCGTCGAACACCAGCACATAGCGCACCACCTGCTGCCGCGAGGTGTTGCGCACCAGCGCGCCGACCTGCTCCAGGTCGTTGTAGTACAGCGGATTGGCCAGCGCATCGGACAGCTCGCGCGCCAAGGCCTCACCCCGGCTGCGCACGCTGCGGTCGAACAGGTCATGGATGACGTTGCCGCTGAGGTGCTGGACCTCGCCCTGCATCGTCGCCTGACGCCCCAGCACCACCGCCACGATGGCCACCACCACCAGCATCGCGCCGCTCATCGCAAGCACGAACTTTGCCTGCATTCCGGAACCCAACCGACTCATTCCACTTCCATCCGCACGCGCGTCAAGCCCTGTTTCAATTCATCCAGCCGGTGCTGCATCTGTGCATCCACCCGGTGGAACCCGGAGGTACCAAAAAACACGTTCAATGCACTGCGTCCCTGCGGGTCCGAGGCGGCCTCCAGCAGCACCTCCTGCAGGCGGTCACGCACCCGCGGGTCGAGCCCTTCGCGCACCATTTCCACAGCGCGTGGATACGGCTCGGTGCGGTGGATGACCCGGAAGTCACGCACGAAGTTGGCCGGGATACGCTTGCCGTCGGCCCAGTCCACGCTGCTCACCGCCCCGGCATCGACCAGGCCCTTGTGGACGAAGGTGGCGATGTTGGATTCGGACCGCGCGAACACATAGCCCACGCTGTCCGGTGCCGCCGTGTCGCCCAGCGACGCCAGAATTTCCGGGGTTTCGCCATGCTGCAACAACGTCATCACCGGCACCAGGTAGGCGCTGGTGGAGGCCACGTTCTGCAGCGCCAGCGTATGCCCGCGCAGATCTTCCAGGGTCTGGATGGGGCTGTCGCGGCGCACGAAGAACACCGTGTGGTACTCCCGCACGCCACTGCGTTCGGTCAGCAGCAGCGGCCTGGCGCCGCTGCGCAGGCCCAGCGCGACGGCAGTGCCGGAGGTTTCAGTGACCCAGTCGACCCGGCCGCGGCGCAGATAGCTGCCCATCTGCTGGGCGTCCCGCGCCATCAGGATGCGGCCTTCGGTAATGCCGACATCGCGCATGCGCGGGATCACGTAATCCAGCAGGGGCTGCAGCTGTGCATAGTGAGACTTCGGGTCGTCGCTGATCCTTCCCAGCACCAGTTCGTGGGCGGGACCGGCCCACGCCGACCCCGTCGTCGCGGCGATGGCCAGACACAGCAATACGCTCTGCAGCAGCCTTCGCAGTCCCGACAAGCCCATCACTCCCCCCAAGGAATCGAGACAGACTACCCGAAAAAGTGAGAACTGCGTCGGCTTACAGGGGCTTATTTGTCGCCAATCTCGCCATGCGCTGTGCATCGGACAGAATGCCGCGCAGCAGCCGCACTTCCTGCTCGCTCAGCTCGGTGCGCAGGAACAGGCGGCGCAGCTTGCGCATGGCCGACTCGGGCGCGCGGCCCTTGTGGAAATCGATCTCATCCAAGGTGTCGCCGAGCTGGCCGAACAGGCCTTCCACCTGGGCATGGCTGGCCGGCGCTTCACCGAAGCCGGGGTCGGCCGGGGCGGCGACGGGGGCATCGCCCGCCCCGAGGATGGCCATGCGCACTTCATAGGCCAGCACCTGGACGGCGGCGGCCAGGTTCAAGGAACTGAAGTCCGGATTGGACGGAATATGCACGGCGGCGTGGCAGAGCTGCAGCTCTTCATTGGTCAGGCCCGTGCGCTCACGTCCGAATACGAAGGCCACTTCGGCCGGCTCGGCAGCCTTGGCCAGTACGCGCTGGGCGGCCACGGCCGGCAGCAGTTCTTCCAGCTGGACCCGGCGCGAGCGGGCGGTACAGCCCAGCACGAAGCGGCAGTCGGCCACGGCCTCGGCCAGGGTCGCCACGACCGGCGCGTCGCCGAGGACGTCTTCGGCGCCGGCCGAGCGACGGAAGGCCTCTTCATCCAGCGGTTTTTCCGGGGCGACCAGGACCAGGCGGCCCAGCCCCATGGTTTTCATGGCACGAGCGGCCGCCCCCATGTTTCCGGGGTGCTGGGTGCCGACCAGGACGAAGCGGATGCGGGCGGGAGCGGTTTGAACGGACATGAACAGGCCAAATGCGAGCAGGACAGCGACAAATGGTAAACTGTGCGACCGGCCTCTGCGCCGGGACCGCTCTTTTCCCCCGCCAAACCCCTACTCTGCCTTTACGGGAGCTTTTCGCCATGCAGAAACCCGCCGTCACCGTCATGGTCAAGGCCGCCCGCCTCGCCGGCAACGTCCTGTTGCGCAACATCAACAAGCTCGAGGCGTTGAACGTCGTGCAGAAGGGCCGCATGGACTATGCCAGTGAAGTCGATGCAGATGCGGAAAAGGTCATCGTCAAGGAACTCAAGCGCGCCTATCCCGAGTACGGGATCATGGGTGAGGAAGGTGGCGTGCAGTCGGTCAACCGTTACATGTGGGTCATCGATCCGCTGGACGGCACCAGCAACTACCTGCGCGGCTTCCCGCATTACTGCGTGTCCATCGCCCTGGTCGAGAACGGTGAGCCGATCGACGCGGTGATTTTCGATCCGCTCCGCAATGAGTTGTTCACCGCCAGCCGTGGTGCGGGCGCGGTGTTCAATGACCGCCGTATCCGTATTGCCGAGCGCAAGGATCTGGGCGGCGCGATGATCCATACCGGTTTTGCACCGCGTGAGCGTCAGCGCACGAGCGCGCAGCTGAAGGCGGTGGATGCGCTGCTGGTGCAGGCCGAAGACGTGCGCCGCACGGGGTCGGCGGCGCTGGATCTGGCCTATGTTGCCTGTGGCCGTGCCGATGCGTACTTCGAGGCCGGTGTGAAGGCCTGGGACATCGCCGCCGGTGTGCTGCTGGTCCGTGAGGCCGGTGGCCGGGTCTGTGATTTCAAGGGTGCTACGCCGGCCCGTATGGACAGCCGTGGTCCGGAGACGCAGCAGATCGTGGCTGGCAATGTGAAGATCAGCGATGCGCTGCAGAAGGTGCTGGTCAATACGGGCTACGCGGCGGAGTTCGACGCGAAGTTCTGATCGGGCTGGATCTGATCTGCACCATGACGGCGCCTTCGGGCGCCGTTGTTGTTTGTGGGCTGTCATCGTGCGACGTGCTGGACGCGTCATAGCGAGCCTGGCTAGTCGTGCTTCGGTAGTGCCGACCGCTGGTCGGCTGCTGTTGAATGCTGGCAACGGTAACGGTAACGGTAACGGCAACGGCAGCGGCAACGGCAGCGGCAGCGCTTCCATTGCTGAGGCGCTGAGGCCGGCGGATAGCCCGGGCCAAGACACGCCGTAAACCCGTCCATGGGGGCTCGACAAGCGGCATCCATGCCGCTTGACGGTCTTGGCCCGGGCTATCCGCCGACCTCTCGACAGACCTTGGCGTGGCGGATGGAAGAACTCAACGCTCCTGACATCTATTGGACGGCACTGACATTTTTTGATCGCGGGCGCTCGCCCAACAAAAAACGCCCGGCGGAAGCCGGGCGTTCTGTTCTGCGCACTGCGGTGTGGGTTACACCACGGTGTTGTTGGCGGCGCGCAGGGCGGCGATGCGCTCGTCCAGCGGGGGATGGCTCATGAACAGCTTCTTGGCGGCGCCGCCGGCGATGCCGAAGGCGGCGATCTGGGTCGGCAGGGTGCTCTGGCCGTGGTTGACCTTGAGGCGCTCGAGGGCGGCGATCATCTTCTGGCGGCCGGCCAGGTGGGCGCCACCGGCGTCGGCGCGGAACTCGCGGTGACGGGAGAACCACATGGAGATCATGGTGGCGAACAGGCCGAACACCATTTCCAGGACGAACACGATGATGTAATAGGCAAAGCCGCGGCCGCCGCCTTCGCGGTTGCCGGACAGGGCGCTGTCGATGAAGCCGCCGACGATGCGGGCCAGGACGATCACGAAGGTGTTGAGCACGCCCTGCAGCAGGGCCATGGTGATCATGTCACCGTTGGCGACGTGGGCGATTTCATGGCCGAGCACGGCTTCGGCTTCGTCTTCGCTCATGTTGTGCAGCAGGCCGGTGGAGACGGCGACCAGGGCCTTGTTGCGGTTGGCGCCGGTGGCGAAGGCGTTGATTTCCGGGCCTTCGTACACCGCCACTTCGGGCATGCCGATGCCGGCTTCGCGGGCCTGGCGTTCAACGGTGGCCAGCAGCCAGCGTTCGGTGGGGTTGCGCGGCTCGGTGATCACGACGGCGCCGGTCGAGCGCTTGGCCATGAACTTGGAGAGCAGCAGCGAGATGAACGAGCCGCCGAACCCGAAGATGGCCGCGAAGACCAGCAGGCCGCTCATCTGGTTGGGATTGACGCCCAGTACCGACATCACGATGCCGGCCAGGATCAGCACCGCAAAGTTGGTCAGCAGGAAGAGAGCAATGCGACTGAACATGGGAAAAGGACGCTCATGGGAGGTTGATGAATGCAAATCTGCGGTGACTTCAGCTTGAATTCAAGTCGCAAACTGACCGACGATTCATAGTTCATGTCTGATTCCTTCTATTGCGGACGCTTTGCGCCCTCGCCTACCGGCGCCCTGCACCCCGGCTCGCTGCTGGCCGCGCTGGGCAGCTGGCTGCTCGCGCGGCACGCGGGCGGCCGCTGGCTGGTACGGGTGGAGGACGTCGATCCTCCTCGAACGGTGCCCGGCGCGGTCAGCGGCCAACTGGCCACATTGGCGGCATTCGGCCTGAACAGTGATGGGCCGGTCGTGCATCAGAGCCAGCGCGATGCGCTGTATCAGGCGGCGCTGGACCGGCTGCTGCGCGAGGGCAAGGCGTTTGCGTGCCACTGCAGCCGCAGTGAGCTGTCCGCTCAGGGCGGCATCCACCACCAGTGTGTCGCCCGTGCCGCGCGTGCGCAGCCTGCCGTGCGGCTGCGGGTGCCGCCCGGCAGCGTCGTGGGGTTCGATGACGGATTGCAGGGCCGCATCGTGCAGGACGTGCACGCCGAGGTTGGCGACTTCGTGCTGCGCCGCGCCGACGGCTATTGGGCCTACCAGCTGGCGGTCGTGGTGGACGATGGCGCGCAGCAGGTGACCGATGTGGTGCGTGGGGCGGACCTGCTCGATTCCACACCGCGTCAGATCCTGCTGCAGCAGGCCCTGGGTTTGCCGACACCGCGCTACCTGCATCTGCCGCTGCTGCTCGGCCCGGAAGGGCGCAAGCTCTCCAAGTCCGAGGCGGCGCTGCCAGTGGATCCGGCCCGGCCGCTGCCGGCCCTGCGCCGGGCATGGGCGCAGCTGGGCCAGGAGCCGGCGATCGGTGCAGGGGCCGATGACGTGGGCCGGTGGCTTCAGCAGGCCGCCGCCGGCTTCGATCCGGACCGGTTGCCACCGGGCGACATTTCCCCCCTGCACGCCGCTGGCGAGGCTGCCCCTTTTGCCCCCTGATGTTGCAGAATCGCTTTCCCCCTTGTTGGCCCTGCCTTTCGGAGTAGCTGCTCATGACATCTCGCGTCGCACTGGTCACCGGTGGTACCGGCGGTATCGGTACTGCCATCTGCCAACGCCTGGCCGACCAGGGCCATCGGGTCGCCACCAACTACCGTGACGAAGCCAAAGCCAGGGCCTGGCGCGAGAAGATGCTGGCGCGCGGCTGCGACGTAGCGATTTTCCCGGGCGATGTGTCCGATCCCGGCACCGCCGAAAGCATGGTGCAGGCGGTCGAAGCGGCGCTGGGGCCGGTCGAGATCCTGGTCAACAACGCGGGCATCACCCGCGATACCACCTTCCACCGCATGCGCGCGGACCAGTGGCACGACGTGATCAACACCAACCTCAATTCGGTGTTCAACGTCACCCGTCCGGTCATCGAGGGCATGCGCCGCCGCGGCTGGGGCCGGGTCATCCAGATCAGCTCCATCAACGGCCTGAAGGGCCAGTACGGCCAGGCCAACTACGCCGCCGCCAAAGCCGGCATGCACGGCTTCACCATTTCGCTGGCGCGTGAGAATGCCGGCTTCGGCATCACCGTTAACACCATTTCGCCGGGCTATGTGGCCACCGACATGGTGATGGCCGTGCCGGATGAAGTGCGCGCCAAGATCATCGCCGACATCCCCACCGGCCGCCTCGGCAAGCCGGAGGAAATCGCCTACGCAGTGGCCTTCCTGGTCAACGAGGAAGCGTCCTGGATCACCGGCTCCAACCTGGACATCAACGGCGGCCACCACATGGGGTGGTAAGCGCCAAAAATGCTGCACTCCATGTTGCGCAACATAAATGCGGCCCCTTGCTACCTATGGCGGTTGCATAGGCTGCTGCACTGCGCCATGCTGCGCGCCTACTGTGATGAGTGACTGCTTCATGGCTGCGACCCGCATTATCAAGAAGTACCCGAACCGCCGGCTCTACGACACGGAAATCTCCAGCTACATCACCATAGAGGATGTGCGCCAGCTGATCCTGGACGGTGAGGACTTCGAGGTGCGTGACGCCAAGAGCGGCGATGACCTGACCCGCTCGGTGCTGCTGCAGATCATCGCCGACCAGGAGCAGGACGGCGAACCGATGCTGTCCACCCAGCTGCTCAGCCAGCTGATCCGCTTCTATGGCGACTCGCTGCAGGGCTTCATGGGCAACTATCTGGAGCGCAGCATGCAGGTCTTCCTGGACCAGCAGCAGCAGTTCCGCCAGCAGATGGGCAATCTCCTCGGCCAGACCCCTTGGGCGATGATGAACCAGCTGACCGAGCGCAACATGGAGATGTGGCAGGACTTCCAGCGCAACATGGGCGGCGGCTTCGGTGGCCGTCCGGGTGGCACTGGAACGGGTACCGGCGCGGGCACGGGTGCGGGTACCGGCAAGAAGCCGGAAACGCCGGCACCGGGCGCGGGCAAGACCCGCCGCTGAGCCCACGCTCGGCGCAGTAAAGAAAAAGGCGCAGCCCTCGGGCCGCGCCTTTTCTCGTTTCAGGGACCGGCGACGTGATCGACGCCATCCGGTCGACCCTATCGCCCTCCAGCCGCGCGCATCAGCGCTTGGGCTTGGCGCAGCCGGTGCAGACGCGCTCCACCTTGTAGCCCTTGGCGCGCAGCTTTTCGACCACACCGTCGTTGCCGAGCAGGTGCAACGTCCCCACCACCACCATCGTGCCCCCCTGCCCGGCCTGCAGATGCTGCTGCAGCTTGGGCACCCAGGCATCGTTGCGGTCGGTGTTGATGCGCTTGTACAGCTGCGGGTACTGGCCGCGCATTTCGGTAGCCATCGAGGTCCACAGCAGCTTGTCGTCGCCGCGGCGCCACGCGTCGTGCAGCTTGCGGCCCATCTCGTCGCCCTTGCCGGCCTGCTCAAGCGCCTCGGCGACCATCTGCTGCTGCTCCTTGGCCGTCATCCCCGACAGCACCGCGATCTGGGTGTCGATGTCTTCCAGCCCGGCGGTGGCCTTGCCTGCGCTGGCCGCGCGGGTCATGAAATGGCGATCCAGCCCAAGCGCCGGGTCCAGGCCCATCTTGGTGAACTGGCTCAGGGTGATGGTCAGGCCGACGAACCACGGCTTCATGCCCTGCAACTGGGCCAGCGGCAGCTTGTTCTCCTGCGCATAGGCCTGCAGTTTGGTCCAGGTCGCGGCGTCCAGGTCGCGTTTCAGCTCCGAGCCATCGGTGCGCATCGCGGCCTGCACCATTTTCTGCGCCAACTGCGGCGATTCCATGTCCTGCGGCGACAGCTCGAACACCACCCGCTGCGAGGCCGCAAAGGCCTGGTCGATGTCCGGCGACAGCGGGTAATCGGTGGGCTGCAGGAGATGGAACGAACCCAGCAGGTACAGGCGACTGTCGCCCGGGCCGGTGACCTTCCACAGCAGCGGCACGGGCGGGGTGGCCTTGGCCGCTGTCGGCGCGCTCGGCGCCACCGGGCGCGCTTCGGCGCTGCCCGTACCGACCCACAGGCTCGCAGCGATCAGCAACGGGGACACGACACGCGACAACATCGAGATCATCAAGCCTCTCCTTCAGGGGCGTGGTACGCCTGCTCGCCTGCGTCCACACGCAGGTCCAGGCGGTTTTCAGGGGGTGTCAGCGGACACGTCGCGAACGGGGTGAACGCGCATGGGGGGTTGTAGGCGTGATTGAAATCGATCACCACCCCGCCCTGCGCGTCGGGCGCGGGCAGATCGAGATAGCGGCCGGCCGGATAGCTGCCGTGGCCGCTGGTGCGATCACCAAAGATCACGAACAGCTCGCGCCCAGGCTCGCCGATCGCCTCCAGCCGCCAGGTGCGGCCATCGCGCTCGAATTCCAGCGTGCCGGCATTGGGCATGTTCGTGGTCAGGCCGGTGATGTCCACGATCGGCAGCGTCTTGCCGGCCGGATGTGGCACGAAGCGCGCGGTGATGCGCCAGGCCGGACCACCCGGCCAGTACGTCAGGCCGGTGAAGTTCGTCCGTGAGGGGGCATCGGCGTGCTTGACCCGCAGCGCGAAGCGCTCACCGCGATGGATCAGGCTGAGCCGGCCCTTGTCGTCATCGAAGGCGATGACTGTCGGGGTTGGATCGCGATCACTGAAGAAGCGGATGCGGCCGGTGACCGGCTTGCCCTCCACGCGCACCGGCACGCCACGCTCCGGCGTGAACCAGACGGTGCTGCCCTCGCGCGCGACCATGCCGAGCTTGTCCGGGCCGACCGCCAAGCGGATGCCGCTGCCCGGCCCATGCCCGATGTAGTGCGCCTTGTACTCCAGCCAGTGCAGACCGACCAGGCTGGTCCAGCCATCGGCGGCGTGCAGCGCTTCGTAGCGCTGTTGGCGCCACTGCTGCTGTTCGGCCTCGAAGGCCGGATCGATCGCCACCTTCGCCGGTGCGGCCTCGTTCTTTTCGCCACACCCCGAGATGCTCACTGCCAGCAGCAACGCAGTCGCCCACACTCCCCAGCGCTTCCCCATGACCTTCCTCTCAGCGTCCACGCAGGAACCAGCGGTCGATTTCCGCCAGCGAAAAACGGGCCCAGGTCGGTCGGCCGTGATTGCACTGACCCGAGCGTTCGGTGATTTCCATGTCGCGCAGCAGGCCGTTCATTTCCGGCACGGTCAGGCGCCGGTTGGCGCGCACCGCACCGTGGCAGGCCATGGTCGACAGCAGTTCGTCGCGGGCACTGGCGATGCGCCGGCTCTGGCCATGCTCGCGCAGGTCGGTGAGCACGTCGCGCAGCAGCGCTTCGGGTTCGGCATTGGCCAGCAACGCCGGAATGCTGCGTACGTGCAGTGAACCGGGGCCGGCGCGGGTGATCTCAAAGCCCAGCGAGGTCAAGGTCTCGGCCTCGCGCTCAGCGGTGTCGGCATCGCGTTCGCCCACCGCCAGGGTGATCGGCACCAGCAGCGGCTGCGCATGCAGGCCCATGCCATCGTGCGCGGTTTTCAGGCGCTCGTAACCGATGCGCTCGTGCGCGGCGTGCATGTCCACCACGATCAGGCCTTCGGCGTTTTCGGCGAGGATGTAGATGCCATGCAGCTGTGCGATCGCATAGCCCAGCGGCGGTACGCCACTGTCGGCTGCGGTCACCGGCAGGCCGTTGTCGGTCGGCATCGGCGGCAGGCTGCTGGCCGCTGCAGTGCCGCCCGGCGCGGCATACAGCGCTGCATAGGCGGACGGCGCATCGGCCACCCGCAGCCCCAACGGTGATTGCTGCGGGCGCCAGTCGCCGCCCAGGCCGCCGCCTGCTCCGTTGCCGGCGAGCGCATAGCCGGTGCTGCCGGCGGACGGCAGGCCGTAGGCCGGCGCTGCGGTAGCGACACTCTCGGTGGCATGCACCTGGGCGCCGGCCGCGGTCATGCCGGCACGGGTTTCGGCCAGTGCTTCCTTGAGCGTGCGGTAGACGAAATCGTGGATCAGGCGCGAGTCGCGGAAGCGAACCTCGTGCTTGGCCGGATGCACGTTGACATCGACGCGGGTCGGGTCGAGTTCCAGGAACAGCACGTACGCGGGCTGACGACCGTGGAACAGCACGTCGCCGTAGGCCATTTTCACCGCATGGGCGACACTGCGATCGCGCACCGAACGGCCGTTGACGTACAGGTACTGCTGATCGGTGCTGGCCCGCGAATAGTGCGGCTGCGCAATCCAGCCGTGCAGGCGCAGGCCGGCCCCGCTGTGGTCCACGCGCAGCGCCTGGTTGGCGAAGTCTTCGCCCAGTGTTTCGCCAAGGCGCGCATCCGAGTACAGATCGCCAGGCTTGTAGCGGCGCGAGGGTTTGCCGTTGTGCGAGACGCGCAGCTCCACATCCGGACGCGCCAGCGCGAGCGAGCGCAGCCACTCTTCGATATGGCCCAGCTCGGTGCGCTCGGCGCGCAGAAACTTGCGGCGCGCTGGCACGTTGTAGAACAGCTCGCGCACTTCCACCGTGGTGCCGGGCGCATGCGCACGCGGGGTGACTTCGCCCAGCCGGCCGCCCTCGATCTGCAGGGCCGAACCGTGCTCGTCGATGGCGCGGCGCGAGCTCAGGGTGAAGCGGCTGACCGAGGCGATCGACGGCAGCGCCTCGCCGCGGAAGCCGAGCGTCGCCACCGATTCCAGATCGTCCAGGCTGGCGATCTTGCTGGTTGCATGCCGCGATACCGCCAGCGGCAGCTCTTCCGGGGCGATGCCACCGCCGTCGTCGCGGATGCGGATCAGCCGCACACCGCCCTCTTCCAGGTCGATATCCACGCGGGTGGCACCGGCGTCCAGCGCATTTTCGACCAGTTCCTTGACCACGGACGCAGGGCGTTCGACCACTTCGCCGGCGGCGATCTGGTTGATCAGGATCTCGGGGAGTTGGCGGATGCTCATGCGCACCTCCGGGCAAGGGAGGTGGCAGGCGTGGCAGCGTAGGGAATTCGGGAAACGGACGTCATCCCGTGATGATAGCGTGCGCCGGGCGGTGCAGCCTGGAGGGGTTACTTGCTGCCGCCGGCCACGGTGCTGGCGGCATCGATTTCTGCCTGGGCGCGCGCAGCGTACAGGGTGCCCGGCGGCGGCTGACGGCTGAAGAAGGTATGCACACCGTCCAGCACTGCGCCGGCGATCTGGCGCTGGTAGGCCGGATCGATCAGGCGGCGCTCTTCATCCGGGTTGGAGATGAACGCGGTTTCGACCAGCATCGCCGGCATGTCCGAGGTGCGCAGCACCGCGAAGTTCGCACGTTCGATATTGGGCTTGTGGTTCTTGCCGATCCGCTTCAGGCCGCCCAGCACATGTCCGGCCGCGTCCTCAGAAGCCTTCATGTAACCGCTCTGGGCCAGATCCAGCAGCACGTTGGCCAAGGTGCCTTCGGTCTGCTGCAGGCGCACGCCACCCACCAGATCGGCGGCGTTTTCCTTGTCGGCCAGCCAGCGCGCACGCTGCGAGGAGGCGCCCTTGGTGGAGAGCACGTACACCGACGAGCCGGTTGCTGCCCGGTTCTCGGCGGCATCGGCATGGATCGAGATGAACATGTCGGCCTTGGCCGCACGCGCCTTCTGCGCGCGCATCGGCAGCGGAATGAACACGTCGCTGTCGCGGGTCAGGTAGGCCTTCAGGCCGGGCGTTGCATTGATCTGGCGGGCCAGTTCGCGTGCCACCGCCAGAGTGATGTCTTTTTCGCGCTTGCCGGTCGGGCCGACCGCGCCGGGATCCTGGCCGCCATGGCCGGGATCGATCGCGATCACCAGTGGACGCATGCCGGCGCGCATCTTCACGCGCGAGGCGTCGCTGGGCATGGCCGGACGCGGGTTGTCCTGCAGCGCCGGGGTCGGCGCGGGCGTCGGAACCGGCGCACTGGCCACGACCGCCGGGGTCGACTGACCGGCCAGGATCGCGGCCGGCGACGCACTGTTGCTGGCCGCGTTGGCGGTCCCTGCGGCAGCGACGTTGACCGTGGTGGCCGTCGCGGCAGCCTGGCCCGGCGCCGAGGTGGCGACCGTGGCGCTGGCCTGCTGGCGCACCGACGCGGTCAGCAACGCGGTGGCGCGCGCGGCATCGCTGCGTGCCTGTGCCGTCTGGGCGGCGGTGGGTGCAGGGGTCGGTGCCGGCGCGGCGGCCGGCGTCGAAGCCGCTGGCGTGGGCGAAGGTGCTGCGGCCGGGGTGGGCGCGGGCGCACTGGCAACGGTGGCCGCAGCCGGCGCATCGCCTGGCCACTCGATCACCAAGCGCGACGCATCGCCCTGCTTGATCATCTGCGGGCGGAACGGCGCGACCGATTCGGCCAGATCGAACACCACGCGGAACGTACCTGGCACCGGCTGCCCGGTACGGACAGCGGTGACCACGCCCTTTGGCGCAGGCAGTTTGAGGTTGCGGATCGCGCTGGAATCCGGGAAATCCACCACCAGGCGGTTCGGACCGGCCAGCGACAGGGTCTTGTAGCCCCCGCTGCCGGCCAGCGAAATCTCCGCACGGGTCCCGGTCGCACCAGTCTCCACGGCCACCTGGCGGACTTCCCCCGCCCACGACAGCGCGCTCGCCAGACAGAGTCCGACGGCAGTGCAGAGGGCGGTGAGTGATTTCCCCATTGGCATGGGTCTGGATTCAATCACCGCGCTGAATGAAATGCAACTCCTTTTCCCTTAATAATCCGTAACCTGCCGGTGTTTCCTAGTGTCAGCCGACAGAAAGAGCCTGCAAGTCACCCCCTTGGGGCAGCCGCGCGAGCCATTCACGACCGGCCGGACTGGTGGCGGTGAGCCGGGCGCGACGCCCCTGGCCCTGGATATCCAGCGCCACTTCGAGGTCGGTCGGTGGCAATGCACCGGCACCGCGCTCGGGCCATTCGACCAGCCACAACGAGGCGCTGCCTTCGTCCAGCCCGAGGAAATCCAGCTCCTGCGCGTTGCCGATCCGGTACAGATCCAGGTGCCAGGCCTCGTGGCCGTCGGCCAGCGGGTAGCGCTCCACCAGGGTGTAGGTCGGGCTGCGGATCGCCCCCTGCACGCCCAGCGCGCGCAGCAGTGCGCGGGCCAGTGTGGATTTACCGGCACCCAGGTCGCCCTGCAGCTGCATCACCGCCTGCGGCGGCCGGGTCGCGGCCAGCCATTGCCCGAGCAGGTCAGTGTCTTCAGTCTGCGCGAGGAAAAACTCGATCATGTTCAAACGTCCGGATTGACCAGCCGGCGCAGCGGCGCCAGCAGATCGGTGGGAAGCAGGCCCCGCTGGCCGTCACTGGCGGCGGCATCGCCGGCCAGGCTGTGCAGCAATGCGCCGGTGCTGGCGGCATCGAAGGCGCCCAGGCCCTGCGCACGCAGGGCGGCAATGATGCCGGTGAGCAGATCGCCCATGCCACCCACGGCCATGCCGGGATTGCCGGCGGCGATCACCCGCGGCAGCGCATCGGGCGCAGCGACCACGGTGCCGGCGCCCTTGAGCACCACCACCGCGTGGAAACGCTCGGCCAGCGCTTTGGCCGCCGTGAAGCGGTCGGCCTGCACCTGCGCGGTGCTCAGCCCGAGCAGGCGCGCGGCCTCGCCCGGGTGCGGGGTCAGGATCGCGTCATGGAGCGGCTGCGGCGCCTTGGCCAGCAGGTTCAGGGCGTCGGCATCGATCACCAGCGGCTTGCCGCTGGCCAGCACCTGCCGCCACAGTTCGTGCGCCCAGTCGTCCTGGCCCAGGCCAGGCCCGATCGCAATGACACCGGCACGCGGCAGCAGGGCCTGCAGCTCCTGCGCGTCCTGCACGGCATGCACCATCGCTTCGGGCAGGCGCGCCAGCAGCGGTGCGACATGCGGCGACTGGGTCGCCACACTGACCAGCCCTGCGCCCGCGCGCAACGCCGATTCACTGGCCAGCATCACCGCGCCGCCGCTGCCGAGGTTGCCGCCCACGCACAGCACGTGGCCGGATTCGCCCTTGTGGGTGTTGGCGCGTCGCGCCGGCAGCTGCGCGCGCAGGCGCGGCTGCTGCCAGCACTCGGCGCTGTGCTGCACGCCTTCGCCAGCGTCTGCAGGCAGATCCAGCGTGGCCAGGCGGCGACCGCCGACATGCTCCAGCGCTGCGCCGGTATACAGCCCCTGGTGGCGCACGATGAACTGCAGGGTGACCGTGGCACGGATGGCAACGCCCGGCACGTGACCGGTGCGTGCATCCACGCCGCTGGGCACGTCCAGCGCCAGCACCGGCACCCCAGCGCCGTTGATGGCCGTGATCAGATCCACCGCGGCACCGGCCGGCGCGCGGTTCAGGCCGATGCCGAACAGCGCGTCCACCAGCAGGTCTCCCGGCGGCAGAACGCCATCGTAGCGCGCCACCACACCGCCGGCGGCGATGAACGCCTGCTCTGCCCGCTGCGCCAACGTTGTGGCCGGCGCATCGGTGTCCAGCCGCAGCACCGTCACCCGGCGGCCGGCTTCACGGGCCAGACGGGCCAGCACGTAGCCATCGCCGCCGTTGTTGCCGGCTCCCACCACCACGCCGATGCGCTGCGCCTGCGGCCAGCGCTCCAGCAGGCAATGCCAGGCGGCCTGGCCGGCCTGTTCCATCAGCGAGGCACCGCCATCGCCCAGCAGGGTGCTGGCCTGCGCATCCAGGCGGCGCGCAGCGGTGATATCGAACAGTTCAGCAAGCTCGGGCATGCCGGGATTCTATACTTGTCGCCCAGGCGCAGCCTTGCCGCGCCCTTCCCAGGCTCCGTTTCCGCCCAGGCCATGTCCGCCGTCCCCCTGCCCGCCCCCGTCCATCTGGCCCGTGCCGCCGAACGCATCCGTGCGATCGCGGGCGTGCACGGCTTCCAGCGCTGCGGGGTGTCCGGCATCGATCTGCGCGAAGACGAGGCGCACCTGGCCGATTGGCTGGGCAAGGGCCTGTACGGCACGATGGAGTGGATGGCGCGCCACGGCACGCTGCGTGCGCGGCCGGATGAACTGCTGCCGGGCACGGTGCGGGTGATCTCGGTCGGCATGGATTACGGCCACAAGGACGACGCCGAAGCCTGGGCCACCCTGCACGATGGCGACCGCGCCTACGTGGCGCGCTATGCGCTGGGCCGCGATTACCACAAGCTGATGCGCAACCGGCTGCAGAAGTTCGCCGACAGCATCGCCGCCGAGATCGGGCCGTTCGGCTACCGCGTGTTCGTTGATTCGGCCCCGGTGCTGGAGCGCGCGCTCGCCCGTAATGCCGGGCTGGGCTGGATCGGCAAGCACACCTGCCTGATCGACAGACAGGGCGGCTCGTGGTTCTTCATCGGCGAAATCTACGTCGACCTGCCACTGCCGGTGGATACACCGGCCACCGCACACTGCGGCACCTGCACGCGCTGCATCGATGTCTGCCCGACCCAGGCGATCATCGCCCCGCACCGCCTGGATGCACGCCGCTGCATCTCCTACCTCACCATCGAACACGACGGTGCGATTCCCGAGGACATGCGCACGGCGATGGGCAACCGCATCTACGGCTGCGACGACTGCCAGCTGGTCTGCCCCTGGAACAAGTTCGCCAAGCGCACCGACGAGCCGGATTTCCGCGCGCGCAACGATCTGGACACCGCCTCGCTCGCCCAGCTGTTCGCCTGGGAAGAAGACGAGTTCCTGCGCCGCACCGAGGGCAGCCCGATCCGCCGCAGCGGGCATGAACGCTGGCTGCGCAACATCGCCGTGGCGTTGGGCAATGCCCCCACCCACGCCGAGACGCTGGCCGCGCTGCAGGCACGACGCGAGCATCCTTCGGCGATCGTGCGCGAGCATGTGGCCTGGGCCCTGCAGCAGCACGCCGACCGCACTGCTGCGGGATGAAGCATCGCCGCCGACGTGCGACCATGGCCCCCCGTTCGTACCGTTTGGCCTGATCCCTCCATGGACCGCAGCCCGCAGATTCTCACGCCCAGCCAGCTCAACATCCTGGCCCGCGACCTGCTGGAAGGCGCGTTTCCGCTGATCTGGGTGGAGGCCGAACTGGGCAGCGTGACGCGCCCTGCCTCGGGCCATCTCTATTTCACGCTGAAGGACGCGCGCTCGCAGATCCGAGCCGCGTTGTTCAAGCCCAAGAGCCAGTGGCTGACGTTCGTGCCGCGCGAAGGCATGCGCGTGCTCGCCCGTGGCCGGTTGACGCTGTACGAAGCACGCGGTGAGTACCAGATGGTGCTCGACCACATGGAAGAAGCCGGCGAAGGCGCTCTGCGCCGCGCCTTCGAGCAGCTCAAGGCGCGCCTGGAGGCCGAGGGCCTGTTCGCGACGGAGCGCAAGCGACCGCTGCCCGCGCATGTGCGTCGTCTGGCGGTGATCACCTCGCCCACCGGCGCGGCGGTGCGCGACGTGCTCAGCGTGCTTGAACGGCGTTTCCCGATGCTCGAGGTCGATCTGCTGCCCAGCCTGGTGCAGGGCGACAGCGCTGCCGCGCAGATCACCTCGCTGTTGCGTGGTGCCGATGCCAGCGGCCGCTATGACGTGATCCTGCTGACCCGCGGTGGCGGCTCGATGGAGGATCTCTGGGCCTTCAACGATGAGCAGTTGACCCGCGCGATCGCGGCCAGCCAGACCCCGGTGGTATCTGCCGTGGGTCACGAAACCGACTTCAGCCTGGCCGACTTCGCCGCCGATCTGCGCGCGCCGACGCCGTCGGTCGCGGCCGAACTGCTGGTGCCTGATCAGCGTGACCTGCTGCTGCGTGTGCGTCGCCTGGATGCGCGTCTGGCGCAGTTGCAGCGGCACAGCCTGGGGCAGGCCATGCAGCGCGCGGACCGTGCCCTGCTCCGCCTCAACGCGCAGAGCCCGCAATCACGCCTGCAGCTGCTGCAGCGTCGCCAGCAGGACGTCGCGCGCCGTCTGCACGCGGCGTGGACGACACAGCATCAGGGCCGTCTGGCCCACCTGCGCCACGCGGCCGCCGTGCTGCGCAGCGGTCATCCGCAGCGCCGGCTGGATGCCCTGCGTGAGCGCCTGCAACGCCTGCAGCCGCGTGCGGACAGTGCGATCGGTCGCCAGCTGCAGCGCGACGCCCTGCGCCTGCGTGCGCTCGCCCGTTCGATGGAAGCGGTCAGCCCGCTGGCCACCGTCGCGCGTGGTTACGCGATCCTGACCCGCGAGGACGATGGCAGTCTGGTGCGTTCGCCGTTGCAGGTGCGCCCGGGCGACACGCTCAAGGCACGCGTGCAGGACGGCGTGATCGACGTAACGGTCAACGAGCCGTCGCGCTGATCCGGCGCGCCCAGGCCGCTGCGGTTCGCCTTCAACGCCCTGCGCTTTCGCAGAACTTCTGCCGGTACTCCATCGCCTTGGGCATCAACGCCAGCAGGTTCTGGATGCGCGTGCCCGGGTTGGGATGCGTGGACGCGAATTCCGAGGTCGATTGCCCACCACTGGCCTGCCCCATCCGCTCCCACAGCGGAATCGCTTCCTGCGGATCGAAACAGGCCGCCGCGGCCAGCATCAGGCCTACTTCATCGGCCTGGGTTTCATGGCTGCGCGCGTACGGCAGCAGGTAGCCGTAGCCCATCGCCGACATCATCATCTGCTGCTGTTGCGGGTCCATGCCGCTGGCGGCACCGGCCATCTGCCCGATCTGGGTCATCTTCTGCTGGGCCATGCGCTGGGCACCGTGCCGCAGCAAGGCGTGCGCGATTTCATGGCCCATCACCACGGCCATCGCATCCACCGTACGCGCCACCGGGATCAACCCGGTGTAGACCGCCATCTTGCCGCCCGGCAGGCAGAACGCATTGGCCTGGTCGGACGGAATCACGTTGACTTCCCATTCGAAATCCCGCGCGAAGTGCGCAGGCTTCAGTCCATGCTCTTCGGCGAGCGCGGTTTCCACGACGTCCACCTTGGCGATCAGGCGCTGGGCGATCGCCTGGATTTCGCGTGACTGTGGCGCACTGGGATCCAGCGGTCGCTCCTGCGCCAGGATCTCCTGGTAGGCCTGCAGGCCCAGCGCCTTTTCCTGGGTCGCGTCGAGCGAGCTGTCGATCAGCACGCTTTCGCCGGTGTAGGGATCCACGGCGCGGTTGGAGAACCAGTAGAACGCGGCATAGCCGGCGAACGCCAGCAGCACCCACCAGCGGATGTTGCCGAACAGGCCTGGCCGCCGGGCGCGGCCCTGCTGCTGACCGCCGAATGGATCGTTGCGCATGCGCGTGGTTCCTGAGATGGCCGCGGCACCCTGCCCGACACTGTGCCAATCCTAGAACGCGCGCCGGGGGGCCGGGTGAAATCCCGTCACCCCACGACGGGAAGATCCCTCAGATGCCTCGGACCAGCCGGAAGCCGATCCGTGCGCTGGTGGTGTCCGAATCCTGCGATTGCCGCCAGGCCGCGCGGGTCTGTGCCGGCGCATTGGCCCAGTTGCCACCGCGGATCACGCGCTGCCGGCAGCCAGGGTTGAACCACGCCACGCCATCGGACGGCGCACGCCGGTAGCTGGCATGCCAGCAGTCGGCGACCCATTCGCTGAGGTTGCCAGCGATGTCGTGCAGGCCCCACGGGTTGGGATCGAAGCTGGCCACCGGGGCCGGCCCCCAGTATCCATCGCCGTAGCCGACGAAGGCGTTGTACCAGCGCCGTCCGGAGGGCGAGACATCCTCGGCCCCGGTGAAGTTGCCGGCGCGCGCGGGCGGCGTGCCCGCATCGCCCCACGGGTAACGGCCGCTGCTGCCGGCGCGCAGCGCGTATTCAAATTCGGCCTCGCTGGGCAGCCGGTAGGAGCGCCCGGTCTGCTCGGACAGCCAGGTCGCGTAATTCTCGGCATCGCGCACGCTCACGTGCATCACCGGCAGGTTGGCGATCGCCTCGGCACCGTTGTAATCGGACTGCCAGTCCACCCCGCTGCGCCGTACGAAGTTGCCGCTGCGCTCGTCATACACGATCGAGTGACCGCGCCGCGTGGCGCGTGGGCGGGTCTTGGTGGCCTGCACGTAACGGCGGAAATCGGCGACGGTCACTTCCGTGATCGACATCGCGAAGCCACGTTCGAAACGCACGTAATGCGAGGGCTTTTCCGCATCGGTCGCGCCGAGCTCATTCTCGGCCGCGCCCATCTGGAAACCGCCGTGCGGCACCACGATCATCTGTGGCCCGCGGCCGCCATCGCGCAACGCATCGCTGAACACCTGCCGCGGCCGGAAGCTGCCGTAATGTGTCACCAGTTCGATCCGCTCACGCAGCTGGCCGACGACAGGATCGCCGGGCAACGCGATGCGCAGCGCATCTTCCAGCTTCTGCCGGGCCGGCTTGAGCCCCTGCGGCGTGGCCAGATCGCGCAGGCCTTCGTTGCGCAGCCGCGCCAGGATGTCAGAGCGGATTTTCTCGATGCGTTCGAAGGCATCGGCGATGGTGATCGATGAATCGCGGACCTTCGCTGCTTCGGCCAGCCAGGTCCCGGCTGCGGCGAAATCGGTGGCCCGCGCGGCGGTCTCGGCACGGCGGATCAGCGCGCTCTCGGCGGCGGCCAGGCCCTGCCGGGCGCGCGGGTTGTCCGCATCCAGCGCCAGTGCCTCGCGGAAATTGGGGATCGCGCCATCGCCATCCTCGCCGATGCGGTCCGCGCGCAGATCGTCTTCGCCGGCGCGGTTGTAGGCCACCACACGCTGGGCGATCTCCACCCGCGACTGCAGCTCACGCACCTTGGCATCATCCGGTGCCAGCGTGAGCAGCACCAAGGCCATCTCACTGGCCTGGGCCAGTGCCTCACGCTGCTTGAGCGGGCGGTCCAACAACGCGCCTGCCTCCTCCAGCAGGCGCTGCCGGGCACGTCTCAGGCCGGTCTCGGCCACGCGGTCCTCGGGGTCGTGCTGAAGCAGCGCGAGCCAGATCGGAATCGCATCCTCGGCAGTGCGGTACAGGCGGCCTTCCTCGAAGGCACGTGCCGCGTCACGTCGCGCCTGGGTCACGTCGCCGTCGCCAAGGGTCACTGCCGGCGCCTGCCAGCGCTCCACGGTTTCAGCGGCGTCCTCGCCCCCGATGGTGACCTGGGCAACCGGTGCGCTGGTCTTCGCCGGTGCAGCGGCGGGCTTGGCGACCGGCGTTGCCGACGGCGCGGGGGCCGGGGCGGGAGAACACGCGGCCAGCAGGCCCAACAGACCGGTGAACAGCAGCGGCAATGTGCCTGAGGGTCGCAAATGGGGTTCCTTGGGGCGTGTCATCGTGACGCGATGACGGTCCAGGTGGCATGCCGCAGGCGCGGACAGGGGGTCATCATAATCGCCACCGTCCCGGGCGGCGACCGTCCACGGCCCGGGCGTTCATCACCGCACGGCGGTATGCCGGCCGTGGCACGGGGTTAGGCTATCCTCCCCGACCTGAGCACCCCTTTGCAGTACATGGAATCCCACGTGGCTTACTGGATCAAAACCCCGGCGGAACTGGACGAGCGCTACCGCCAGCGCCCCACCCGCATCGGCCTGGACACCGAGTTCATCCGCGAACGCACCTATTGGCCGCAGCTGGCGCTGGTGCAGATGGCCGTCGGTGATGAAATCCTGCTGATCGACCCGCTGATCCCCGGCATGAACGAGGCCCTGGCCCCGTGGCTGGCCGACACCTCCATCCTCAAGATCATGCACAGCGCCAGCGAAGACCTGGTCACTTTCAAGGTCGCCTGCGGCGTGCTGCCGCGTCCGCTGTTCGACACCCAGATCGGTGCATCGCTGGCGGGCATCGGCGGTGGCCTGGGCTACCAGAAACTGGTCACCGCGGTCACTGGCGTCACCCTCACCAAGGGCGAGACCCGCTCGGACTGGATGCGCCGGCCGCTCTCGGACGCGCAGCTGGAGTACGCCGCCGACGACGTGGAATACCTGTTCCAGATCCACGACACCATCGAGGCCCGCCTGGAAGAACTGGGCCGCCGCCAATGGCTGCAGGACGACGCCGAGCGCCTGCTCGCCAGTGTCGAACACGATGAAGAGCGTTGGCCGCACGTGGCGATGCGCTCGGCACAGTTCATGGACACCGCTGCGCAGCTGCGCCTGCTGCGGCTGCTGCGCTGGCGCGATGTGCAGGCCCGCGCGAGTGACAAGCCGCGCAGCTGGGTGCTCGACAACGAACTGGCCGCAGTGCTCGCACGCACCCCGCCGGCCGATGTGGAGGCGTTGTCCAAACTGATGGAAGGCTTCCCCAAGGCCCCGCGCAAACTGGCCGCCCAGGTGTGGCACGCGCTGACCACCCCGCTCGCCGACGAAGCCGAGGCACCGCTGGCGCTGCCGGCCAACGATGCCAACAAGCAGGCGCTGAAGCGGTTGCAGGATGCCGTCAGCGCGCGCAGTGCCGAACTCGGCCTGCCCGATGGCGTGCTCGCCTCGCGCAAGCATCTGGAAAGCTATCTGGAAAGCCGCCAATGGCCGACCGTGCTCGCAGGCTGGCGCCAAGCGCAGCTGGAGCCGATCCTCTCGGCACTGTTGCCCCCTGCCTGAAACGACAACGCCCCGCATCAGCGGGGCGTTTTTCATCGATCCGGCTCACCGGCGCCGCAGCAATGCGGCACCGGTGATCGCGTGACTTACCAATTCATGTTGAGCGAAACGCCCACGGTGCGCGGCTCGTTGTAGACCGCGGCCATGTAGTTCTCGATCACACCCTTGAGGTTCTTCTCATTGGTGATGTTGCGGGCGAACAGCGCCACTTCCCAGGCACCGTAGTTGGCGGAGTAGCCCAGCTTCAGGCCGCCTTCGAAGCTGCCCTTGGAGTTGAACTCGGCCGAGTCATACAGCACGAAGCTGGTGTAGCCCTGCTTGTTCCAGTCGGTGGAGACGAAGAACACATCGCTGTCATTGACCGGCATGTCGTAACGGGCAGCCAGGTTGATGTTGTACTTCGGTGCGTTGGGCAACGGGTTGCCGTTGATCTGTGCAAACGTGTTGGCACCGACCTTGATGGTCGGGTCATTCACGGTGCAGACCACGGCGCCGTTCAGCGCGCAGACCTGCGCGTACACGCGGTCGTCCTGGATCTTGCTGTGCAGCAGGCTGACACCGGCGCTCAGGGCCAGGTTCGGGATCGGGCGCAGTTCCATGTCCGCTTCCAGACCATAGGCCTTGGCCTTGTCGGCGTTGAACAGCACGCCGTTGCCGTCCGAATCGTTGCCGTTGAGCTGGATGTCGTTGACCACGTAGGTGAACGCGGCGGCGTTCACGCGCAGGCGGTTGTCCCACAGGCTGCTCTTGATGCCGGCTTCCCAGGACAGGATGGTTTCCGAGTTCGCCGTGGTGAAATCGGCATTGAACACGGCCGAACGGCCCTGGATGGTCGGGCCGCGGAAGCCGCGTGCCACGCGCGCATACACGCTCAACTGCGGGTTGAACGCATACATCGCGCTCAGGTCCCAGCTCGGGGTGGTGTCGGACATCTCCACGTAGGTGCGGCCCTTGTAGGTCACGGCACCGGCGGCGGTATCGGCGGTCTTGAGCAGACGGGTCTTCTTCTCATCCTTGGTCTGGCGCAGGCCGGCGGTCAGGGTGAACTTGTCGGTCACGTCGTAGCTGACCTGGCCGAAACCCGCCCAGGAGGTATTGACGTTGCGCAGGCGCACCCAGTTGTTCGGGTTGCGGGCAGCGGTGTTCAGGAACCAGGCACGCTGGTAGAAATCGGTGGTGTCGCGGCCGTCGAAATAGAACGCGCCGACCTGCCACTTCAGGCGATTGTCATCGCCGTTGGCCAGGCGGAATTCCTGGGTCCACTGGTCCAGATCGCGGATCTGGCCCATCGACTGGCCGTAGCCGTTCGGCACGCCGTTGACCGGGTAGTTCACGGCGGCACCGCCGTCGGTGTCACCGCGGCTGTAGCCGGAGGTGGTTTCGTAGGCGGTGATCGAGGTCAGCGAGACGTTGCCGAAATCGTAGATCGCCTTCACCGAGCCGCCGTAGGTCTTGTAAGCCTGCGGGTTGTTGTCGGCTTCGTCGTAGGCGACCCTGTCGCGCGGCACGTCGGTCTTGTTGGAGCCCTTGGTCACCGCGTTGCGCAGGAACAGGGTCGAGGTACCGTCGTAATCGCGCGCATGGGCCGAGGCCAGCAGCGAGAAGTTGTCGCTCGGCTGCAGCAGCAGCTGCGCGCGCACGTTGCGGTCGTCGAAGCCGCCCATGGCGTTCTTCTTCGGCGAGACCGTGCCATCGGCACTCGGGCCGCTGTAGGTGTTGTCGACGTAATCATCGCGGTGCTGGTACAGCGCCGACACGCGGAACGAGGCGATATCGTTGATCGGGCCACCGAAGCCGCCATCGATCGCCACGCTGCCGTAGGAGCCGTAGCTGGCCTGCACGCGGCCGCTGTAATCCTGGCTCGGCTTGATCGTGTCGAACTTGACGATGCCGGCGGTGGTGTTGCGGCCGAACAGCGTGCCCTGCGGGCCACGCAGCACCTCGATCTGGTCCACGTCGTAGACCGGGTTGGACTTCAGCACCACGTGCTCAAGCACCACGTCGTCCTGGATGATCGACACCGGCTGCGAGGCACCGAGGTAGAAGTCGATGTTGCCCAGGCCGCGGATGTAGAAGCGCGGGAAGATGCGGCCGGTGGTGGTTTCGGCGTAGAAGCTCGGCACCTTGCCCGACAGGGCCAGCAGGGTGTCATCGCCGCCCGCGGTGTAATCACGGATCTTCTCGCCCTGCACCACGCCGACCGACACCGGCACTTCCTGCAGGTTGCGCTCGCGGTGGTCGGCGGTGACGGTGATGGTGTCCAGCGAGGTGGCGCTGGCGGACTGCGCGTCCTGCGCCGAGGCGGCAGCGGACAGCATCAGCGCAGCGGAGGCGCAGGCCAGCGCCAGCGCGCGGCGGCGCGGCAGCACGGCGGCGGGGAGTGAACGGGAGAGAAGACGCGTCGACACAGGGGCGTGGCGTAGAGCGGGCATGCAGAGGTCTCGGGTAGTACAGATCGGGGCAGCCGGCGAGATGGCCGGGCACCATAGGAAACGGCATCGCTGTGGAGACAGCGATGCGGCACGGTATTGGCTGGATGTTTCAGATTGGTGTCAGGGCGTTGTGGGCGACGGCTGTCCGGCCCCCCTGGTCCACTGGCTATGCGGCCGCGTTTTCTGGCGCGGATTATGCCCGCCTGGCGCGTCGCCCGAAAGGGCGCGCGGCGCGATCAGCCCTGCAGATCGGCCGATCGGCCGATCGGCGAGGATGGGCAGGGGCGGCGACCCCTGCCCCTGTGGGGCTCAGGCGGGAACGGCCTGGCGTCTGGCCGGCGTGTGCCCGGCCAGACGGAAACGCCCCACCGACTGCTGCAACTCGCTCGACTGCGCGTTCAGCGCGCGCGCAGCGGCCGAGGCTTCTTCCACCAAGGCGGCGTTCTGCTGGGTCACGCCATCCATCTGCACGATGCTCTGGCTGACCTGATCGATACCCGCTGCCTGCTCCTGGCTGGCGCTGGCGATCTCCTCGATCAGCCCGCCCAACTCGCCCACGGCCTGCACCATCCGCTGCAGTGTCTGCCCCGCTTCATCGGCCAGCGCACTGCCATCGGTGACCTTGGTGACCGAATCCCCGATCAGGCTCTTGATCTCCCGGGCCGCCTGCGCCGAGCGCTGTGCCAGGGCGCGCACTTCGGAGGCGACCACGGCGAAGCCACGGCCTTCTTCACCCGCACGTGCCGCTTCGACCGCGGCATTGAGCGCCAGAATGTTGGTCTGGAAGGCAATGCCGTCGATCACCGTGGTGATGTCGGCGATACGGTGCGACGACGCCTGGATATCGCCCATGGTCTGCACCACCTGCGCGACCGCCGCGCCGCCCTGCGCGGCCACGGCCGCCGTCTGCGCCGCCAGCTGATCGGCGCGCCGGGCGTGATCGGCATTCTGCTTCACGGCTGCGGTCAGTTCTTCCAGCGAGGCGGCGGACTCTTCCAGACTGGCCGCCTGCTGTTCGGTACGCCGCGAAAGGTCCTCGTTGCCCGCCGCGATTTCCGACGATGCAGTGGCCACCGAGACGGCCGCCTGCTGGATGCCGGCGACAATCGTGGTCAGCTGGCTGACGGTGGCATTGGCATCGTCACGCATGGTGGCGAACACACCCTGGAACTCGCCCTCGATGCGTCCGCGCAGGTCGCCGGCGGCCAGCGCGCGCAGCAATCCCGACAGCGAGGACAGATTGCGGTCGGCGGTGACCATCAGGGTATTGAGTCCTTCCACCATCACCCGGAAATCGTGGTTGAAGGCGCCCGCATTGCCGCGCACGCTGAAATCACCCGCTGCCGCAGCGGCGACCAGGTGTTTGATTTCCCCATTGATGGCCTGAAGGCGATCGCGCACACCGTTCACGGCGTCGGTGATCTTGGCCTTCTCCCCCGGCAACGCCTCCATCGAGGGCGACAGGTCACCATCGGCGTAGCACTGCACCAGCTCCACCATGCGCAGCTTGGTGGATATGTGCGCCTCCACCAGTGCATTGGTGCCGGTCACCATGGTGCGGAACTCCCCTTCAAATGCGTCGGCATCGATGCGGTAGCTGATCGTACCCTCGGCATGCTGGCGGCTCATGTCGTTCTGTGCGGCAATGATCGCGCGGAGCTTGCCCTGCATCTGCTGCAGCGCCGCCATCAGGCGGCCCACCTCATCCTGCCCGCGCACCTGGATGCTGCCTTCAAGACGACCGGCCGCAACGTCCCGGGCCACCTGCCCCGCTTCGGCCAACGGCCGGCTCAGCACCCGTCGGACCACCAGCACCATCGCCACGATCACCGCCAGCAGTGCCAGCGCCGAGACCAACGCGATGTGCAGCATCAGCTTGCCTAGCACGGCGTGCACCACCGAGACCGGCTCCATGCCCAGCACCACCCAGTGCCACGGACCATAGGCCTGGGTCGACACGAAGTACGTATGGGCCGTGTCCTGATCACCGCTGCGCAGCTGCACCTGGCCCTGCGTGACCGTGCCGTCCAGCAGGGCCTGCAGCGCAGCGTGGTCGGATTCGGGCACCTTGGCCTGAAGCTTGCCACCCTCACCGTCCGGCCCGGCGATGATCGTCCCGAAGTTCTCGCCAGGCCGGGTATCGACGGCGATGAAGTAGCCGTCCTTGCCTAGCTGCGAGGCGCGCAGGCGGGTCTTCAGCGCCGCCAGGCCATCGGAATAGTTCTGACCGACGAAGGCGATGCCCACGACCTCGCCCGCCGCATCGGTGATCGGCATGTAGTGGGTCATGTAGTCCACACCGAACAGCCGGGCCGGACCGGTGTAGCGCTCGCCGGCCAGCAGCTTCTGGTAGGCCGGATTGGCGTGGTCCAGCACGGTGCCCATGGCGCGGGCGCCCTCGGCGTTGCGCAGCGAGGTCGATACACGGATGAACTCCTGCCCGTCGCGCGCGAACACGGTGGCCACGCCGCCCGTCGCCTCGGCGAAGCGATCGACGGCGGCCTCCTGCAGATTGACGACGTCGCTGCCCAGACGAAGCGTCGGCGTGGACCGCTCACCGATCAGGATCGTCTTTGCGGGGTCCAGGGTGGCATCGCCGGCCGGCAGCATGGCGCGGAAGGTGCCGGCCATGCGCTCGGTGCTGTCGCTGAGGCTGCGGTCATAGAGTTGGACCGAGTCGCGCATCAGCACGGTGGCCGACTGCAGCCCGGCCTCGACGCGCTGCTGGTAGCTTGTCGCCGATTGCTGATAGACCAGCAATGCCAGACCAATAAAGGCCACGGTAGTGATCAGGCCCATCAGCAACGCCAGACGCGCGCCGATGGAGGAGGAGAAAACGGTGGCGGCACGGGTCGTCATCGTCGGGACTCGAAGGGATTGGGTATGAGGGATTGGCTCCCTTTCATATCGGCACCGTTTTGGTCCTCTTTACGCGATGGCGTCTAGTTACATTTCGCTACTCAAGAAATCCAACCCGTTGTGCTGCAAGGGTTTGCGGCGCGCCGACCCTCACAAAACCCACTCTTCCGTTCAGTTCGAGGACGTCCGCAGACCAGGCGGGCGGAGCGCCGCATCCATTCCCCCCCTCTTGGCAGCCGCCACTGGCCGGGGCTACACTAGATCCATCGCACGGCGCTCCAAGACGCGACACGCGAGGCAAGTGCGGTATCCGTGGGGCCATAGCTCAGCTGGGAGAGCGCGTCGTTCGCATCGACGAGGTCAGGAGTTCGATCCTCCTTGGCTCCACCATATTTCCGTCCGAGACGGTGCGACTAAGGCTGGGAAGTCCTGAGAATACAGGCTTTCCGGCCTTTTTCGTATCCAGCGCAGTCCACCCCAGACTTGCGGAATCCGGCGGTAAGAGGCGGTAAGTTTGGCGGTAGCCAGGGCATTCCCTTAGCCTGTTACCGTCAAGGAGTTGCCCGATGTCTCTCACCGATACCGCCATCCGCAAGGCCAAGCCTGCCGCCACACCGCAAAAGCTGCGCGATGGCAATGGCCTGTACCTATTGCTACGACCGGATGGCGCCCGCTGGTGGCGCTATGACTACCGCCGCCCCATCACTGGCAAGCGCAACACGCTCTCATTCGGCACCTATCCTGAGGTAAGCCTCGGAGACGCGCGCGAGAGGCTTGCGGAACCGCGCCGACAGCTTGCGGCCAAGATCGACCCCGGCGAACAAAGGAAGGCCGTCAAGGCCGCCGGCGAGGCCGCAGCCGCCAACAGCTTCGAGGTCGTTGCCCGCGAATGGATTGCCAAGCAGCAGAAGGAATGGAGCATCCAGTACGCGGACAAGATCATCCGCCGCTTGGAAAGTGACATCTTCCCGTGGATCGGTAGCCGCTCGGTTGGGGCCATCACTTCGCCGGAGCTACTAAAGCATCTGGAGCGGATCGAGCAGCGTGGGGCCATTGAGACCGCCCACCGCGCCCTACAGACTTGCGGAGCAGTCTTCCGTTACGCAGTAAGGACTGGACGAGCCGATGGCGATCCGACTGGAGCCTTAAGGGGCGCACTGACCCCTTGGCGCTCCATGCCATTCGCTGCTGCGACGACTTCGGCTGCGGCAGCCGCTCTGCTTAGGAAGATCGACAGCAGCACAAGCAGGCCGATTGTTCGGAGTGCGCTGCACCTAGCCCCACTGCTCTTCGCTCGCCCTGGAGAACTTGTTCGCATGAGGTGGGGCGAGTTGGACTTGGATGCGGGCCAATGGCGCTACTTCGTAACGAAGACAAAGCGCACCCACATCGCCGCTCTTTCCTCTCAGGCAGTGGAGATTCTGCGCGACCTGCGCCCCCTAACCGGGCGCGGCGAGTTCGTTTTCCCAGGTGGCGTAATCCTCTCAGGCATATGTCAGGCAATGCCATCCTCGTAGCTGCACGACGCTGCGGCATTGAAAAGGACGAAAGCACCATTCATGGATTCCGGCACATGGCAAGCACCCTCCTTAATGAAATGGGAGGCTGGAGCCCCGATGCCATCGAAGCAGCGCTAACACACAAGATGCCGGGAGTGCGAGGAATTTACAATCAAGCCCAATACCTGGAGGAGCGACGCATAATGATGCAGAAATTGGGCGACTTTTTGGAATCACTGAAAGCCGTCGAGGTGAGATAATCCAATTCGGCACCCTCCCAATCAACGCCGAGCGGCCCAAGCCCCCGCGACTCCTACAAGTAGGAGCCAGGCAAAATCAAAGCGTTGCCCGCAAATTACACGACAAGGAAGGGACTAAAGTGACGACATCATTCAAACCGATAGATTGGGGGCAAGATTTCGCGAAAGGCGACACGAAGCTGAGAGACTACTTCGTGCATTTCCCGGAGTTCAGCGAAGTAGTAGATGGCAGCAAGCGATACGTTATTGGCAGGAAGGGAGCAGGCAAAACAGCCGTTATCGAAAAACTTCGACTTGAACAAGACTCGGATGCATTGAAATTCAATGCCGATATAACCTTGCGCGACTTCCCACTTAACGACATGCAAGAACTTGCGGACAAGAGCCACTCCGACAAGGGGCGATATGTGTCCGCGTGGATGTTCATAATTTATGTAGAGTTGGCCAAGATTATATCGAAGGACAATGGTGCAGGCCCATCACAGGCCGTGATGGAATTAAAAGAGTTTCTATCATTCAATGATCTTGATAGTACACTCGGCTTCATTTCCACAGTTGAGAAACTAAAAAGTAAAAAATCTAAAGTCTCCGTACTACCCAAATGGGCAGGCGGCGAAGTTGAAAATGGTAACACCCAAACGACTAGGCTTAGCGTACATTTTCGCAAGATTGTTTCGTCACTTGAGGGGCTGTTAAGGCAAGTCCAATCCGAAAGTGAATACTGGCTCTTCGTGGACGAACTAGATGAGGGTTACCGAGCGGGAGCGCCCTCACTCCGCCTCATTTTACTGGCACTAATCCGAGCAATCGAAGACTCTTCGTTAGCCATGAAGAGATCAAACCTTAAATTTAGACCACTTCTCGTACTGAGAACAGACATCTTCGACGCGCTCGAAGACAATGACTTAAATAAGCTCGATGATTTCGTCGTACGGCTACGTTGGACATCCGACGACACAAGCAGCGAGCATTCCCTCATGCGAATAGCAGATGAGCGAATCCGACTGCAATACCCAGGAATCATTGATGCATGGAATGAAGTAACAATAAATCAGGACAATGAGCTACCACGAGAGGTCAAGTCACTGTGGCAGTACATGACCAGCAGGACTTTCGACCGCCCCCGAGATTTAATTAAATTCCTGAAGTACTGCAGTAGGCACTCAAAACCAGACGAACGCCTTAGCTTCAGCACGGTCAAGAGTGCGGAAGCGGATTACTCGAACTGGTTCAGAAATGAAATCCGCGACGAAATCCACAGCTACTTCCCGATATGGCAGGAATGCTTTCAGGCGATATCGCGCCTAGGATTAGGGAAAATCTCCGAAGACTCCCTGGTTGACGAATTGTCGCAGGACGAGGCAATTTTTACGTGGATGACGTCGAACTCAAAGAGTGCAAAACATATAATCAACCTACTCTTCGATTTTGGTATACTTGGATATCACGAAGGAAGAAGATGGATATTCAAACACAAGGATGATGACCTCACCAGAAAGTCAGGTTCCGACCTGATCGTGCACTACGGCCTATATAAAAAACTAAGATTGAGATTCGGCAAGTAGAGTCAATCTCGCTCAGTTCGTGCCTCAGGGCACGAATTGGGAGCGGGGTCAATTGCGCAGGGCTTAATAGACATGCATCACGTTTGACTGGGCTTAGTGATGTAATTTAGACCTGAGGAGGCTCAAATTAATCCATAGCCAAATTAAGTCTTGCATTGTCTAAAAACCCCGCACTCACGAGATTAAGCTCCTCATAGAGCATTGACTCTCGGGCACGCGCACTCAGCCCGGACGAGGCAATGGTAATCCCCCCGCAGGTTAGCCGCAGCCAGAAGTGGAATTTTCTCGCAACCTAACCCGAGGAGATCCCATGAAGAAATCACGATTCACCGACAGCCAGATCATCGCCGTACTCAAGCAGGCCGAGGCCGGCACGCCTGTCCCTGACCTTTGCCGGCAGCATGGGATCAGCTCAGCGGCGTTCTACAAGTGGCGCAGCAAGTTCGGCGCCATGGATGCGTCCATGGCGTCCCAGCTAAAAGAACTGCAGGACGAGAACCGGCGGCTGAAGAAGATGTACGCCGATGCGCAGCTCAGTGCCGAGCTACTGAAGGAAGCGCTCTCAAAAAAATGGTGAGGCCATCTCAGCGTCGCGAGATGGCCAGACGGGCGGTCCAGGCAGGCATCACCAGCATCGTTCATGCGTGCGGGACGTTCGAGGTGAGTCAGACCTGCTACCGCTATCAGGCCAAGGCCTGCCAAGAAAATGCGATCATCGCCGACTGGTTGCTCAGGCTGACCAGCGCCTACCGCGATTGGGGCTTTGGGCTGTGCTTGCTGCACCTGCGCAACGTGAAGGGCTTCGCTTGGAACCACAAGCGCGTGTATCGGATCTATCGCGATTTGGAGCTGAATCTGCGCATCAAGCCGCGCAAGCGCATCGTCCCGGAAGCGCCGGAGCCTTTGACGGTGCCTGAGGCGGTCAACCAGACATGGTCGATGGATTTCATGCACGACCAGTTGGCTGATGGACGCAGCTTCCGGATGCTCAACGTACTGGATGACTTCAACCGTCAGGGACTGGCGATGGAGGTCGACATCTCCTTGCCTGCGGCGCGCGTCATCCGCAGCTTGGAACAGGTCATTCAATGGCGCGGAAAGCCCCGCGCCATACGCTGCGACAACGGGCCCGAGTACATCAGCGGAGCGCTGCAAGCATGGGCCGAGCGGCAAGACATTGCACTGCTCTAAATCCAGCCAGGCAATCCTCAGCAGAACGCCTACATCGAGCA
This sequence comes from Stenotrophomonas sp. SRS1, assembly GCF_026130205.1. NCBI lineage: Bacteria > Pseudomonadati > Pseudomonadota > Gammaproteobacteria > Lysobacterales > Lysobacteraceae > Stenotrophomonas > Stenotrophomonas sp. SRS1. The sequence goes on from NZ_JAINFD010000001.1 coordinate 1,168,883, forward strand.
CTACAACCGGACCGTGCGTTACGCTTGGCTTGCCAGCAATCTGTTCAATGACATCGAACAGGTCCATGACATCGCCACTCGTTGGCTATGGACTTACAACCACGAGCGCCCAAACATGGCGCTCGGCGGCATCACGCCAATGCAGAAGCTTGCACTGGCAGCGTAGTTCCACTTTTGGCGACCGCTAAAAGCGGGGGGATTACCGTCTCGCCGGCTGGAATACGAACCAGATTTTGCTGCGCAATTGCGCGGCCCTCACTCCAACAACTAAAGGCCCCATCGCCCCCCGTGCCCCTCCATCCAATGGGGCGGCCCGGCGATAGGCGCCACCCCACCCAAGGCTCGCTGCGCACTTGTGCAGCGGGCCTTTCTCATTTCAAGGAAGCCATGACGACTCAATCAGAGACGACGCTGCCATATCACTTCATGCGCTTGCCCGAGGTCATCGCGACCGTTGGCGTGAGCAAGTCCACGCTCTATGCCTGGGCGGCTGCGGGCAAATTCCCAAAGCCAGTACAATTCCCGGGCGGCAACATCGCTGCCTGGGTGTCCACTGAAGTGGCGGCATGGATGGGCGCAGCGGTCACCGCGCGCGATGCCGGACATAGCCTAGCCGCCTGACGTTGGCGGTAACTATGGCGGTAACAGCCAAGTCGATATCTACACAACCCCTTGCATTACAGGTGGTTGCGGCTATTATTTTGGAGACCTTGGCCCACCACTATTCAACAAAAAGCCCCGAAAACACGGTTTTCGGGGCTTTTTGTTTAGTCGGCCCGAGAACCGCCGCATCGTCACTCAAGTTTGCCAGCCCGCTGCCGATATCGCCCACTGGAGTGATGCGGCCAGCCGCATCGCATCTTCCATGGAGTTTCAGGCCGACTTGAAGGAGCAGTGGCAGTGTCGAGACATTCCTGGCGTTGGATGCTGTGTGCACTGGTCACCGCGGCAATGTTGTCCGGCTGCGTGGTCAGCCAGACCCGCAATGGCAGCTATCAGTTTGGCTTCATCGATCCTGGCACCTCCGTGGCCGAGTTTCAGACGGCGAATGGAAAAGCACGGCTGCGCAGGCACATGGATGGCACATGGGGGATACGCTTCCCCGACACTCTCAGTGTGTACCGCATAGGACGACATGACCAGGTCTCCCTCGTGCGGACCCTTACGGTGGGCGGCACCACGGCCGCTTTGTTCGAGCGCCGCAATCGCCAGTGTGTCGACTTTGAACTGCTGACCATCACCCGCGGCAACGTCGCGCGCAACCTGATCCAGCCTGGCTGCGGTCAGCCGGTGTCCGTCAACGTGGAGAACGACCAGCTTGTTCTGCGTTCCGTTGAGCAGCGCCCGATGGTCTGGGCGTGGTCGCCTGAGGGCCTGAAACGAGGCCGCCTGCAAGTTCCCCCTCAGGCTCCCGCATCCCGTACCGCCAGCCCGGCGCCGCGGAGGTCCACCCCTGCGCCTCCCCGTGCAGCCCCGTCCCCGGCCGAGCGCACCGTCCCCCCGCCCCACGTCACCACCGGCCCGCGTCAGCGACGCAGTCGCCATTCCGAGTGGCAGCATCGATGTGGTCAAGCTGCCACCGACTCGGGTCACCCTTGAGAAGGGGGACTAGTGTCGACCCTGCCCCCGGCGCTTCCAGACACCCAGCCACCGGCCGTCGCATCGGTACGTCACCATGTCCCGACCCGACCGCGCTGGCTGTTGCCGGTTTGTGCAGCCACCGCGCTCTATCTCGTTGTCGAACTGTCGTTCAATGCCCGCCTGCTCGATGTGGTGGGCGGAAGCGCCACCCTGCACGAAATCGACCGGATCGAACTGTGGGGCCGCATGATCTCCGGATTTGCGCTTGCGCTCGTGTTCTGGCCGAGCTGGATCCAGCGTGCGATCGAGCGCTACCCTGGCCGGCTTCGTCGGGCGCGGTCACTGGCCGCGCGCTCCCTCCTGGCGATGCTCTGCATGTACCTCGGACAGGAAGCACTGCTGCGGGTGCTGGTGCATCGTTCGAGCACAGAGCAACTGCGCCAGGCACAGCATCTGGTGCTCCTGCGCAGCGGACTTCATGCAGGCGCTGTCGAGCTGACCGGCCTGCCCTTGACGACCCGTGAACTCGACGCGCCAGACGGGAAAGCGTTTCAGGCGATGTTTCCGATGATGGCGTCGGGGTTGGGTGACGTCATTGGCGAGCAGTTCGGGCCTGAGCAACGTCGCACCGTAACCCATCATCTCGTCTCCGGGGCAATGGGCGATCCGAATGTGCGTCTGAACGCCTACGCCGCGCTGCTGCGGGAGTTGCAGATCAGCTATGGCGACTATCGGAAGGCGCTGAGCAGGATCGACGCATCTGGCGCGGATGCCTGGTCGCGCTACGTTCGCAAACTCCGCCAGCGCGGCTTTTCGCCGGACGGCGTGCCGCGACGTCACCACGGCAGGGTCCGCAGCCAAGTGCAGCGGGACGGAGTACCAGTACCGTCGGATTGGCGACCGGGCGACCGCAGGCGGTTCATCGAGGCCGCTACGCGCAGTGCGCGTGCTGATGCCTCACGACAGTTCAACGAGGCATTGGGCAATCAGGTACCCGCATTCCGCGGGGTGTCAGCGCCCGACTCTCTTCGCGGATTTTTGACGGATCCAAGGGTTCAGCTGAGAATCCTGGCAGCACTGGGCTACACGTGCGTGCAGTCATTCACTGCCGACATTCCCGATGCGGCTGCCTTCAACCGCCACATCCATCTCCCGGAACTGCAATGCCAAGTGGACAGGCAACTGGCCGAGGTAGGGGAATTGGATCCCGGGCGAGAGGCACGACGCGCCTTGCTGGTCCCCGCATCGCGTTGAGCCTGTCGCTGTTTGGCGCGTTGGCCCACATGGCAAAATTTACGATGCTGACGGCAAGCCTGTTCCGTGGATACCCCTTGTTCAAACGCCGGGGCATCTTCGCCGCGACCGCCCTCGTCTTTCCCGTCGTTACCATCGTGGTGTGCAGTTGGCTGCCGATCAGTCCGACGACACGTACGCCGCTGTACGCCACGCTCGAATCCAGCATGCGCCTTCCGTCAACATGGGTGGTGCGTGGCACCATCCACGGACAGACGCTGGGGTATCCACTGTCCGAGGCGGTGCGCGTGCATGTCCTGCGCGGTGTTGACTTCGGCTATCAGGGCGATACGCCCTAGCTTTTTCGCCCCCATGCGCGGGAGAACGACGCCGAAGGAGACGAACCTGGCACACCGGGCAGGTTCGTCTCGTCTCCGGGATGGTTCAGCCCGGTGCGGCGTCAGTCAGGATTATCCTTGCGCTCCGGCCGGCGCGTCCCCGCGTCATGGATCGCCTGATCGGTCTGCGCCGGCCGCTGCTTGGCGGTTTCATCCTGCTTGCGGTCCTGCTGACTCTCTTCGATGCCTTCCTGCTTGCCGTGTTCGCTGGGCTTGGTGTCTGCCATGGGTCTACTCACTTGTGCGGTTCCCGGTACGGGGCCTTCATCCGCAGGCTAACCGGCCGATCGTGATGCACGAATCACGATCGGGACGGCCTTGCACACGGCGCACTCACACGTGGCCCAGTGCTCAGTCGAGCTTGACCACCAGCTTGCCGAAGTTGCGGCCCTTGAGCAGCCCGAAGAAGGCCTCCGGCGCCTGCTCAAGACCGTCGACGATGTCTTCGCGATACTGCACTTTGCCGTCCTTCAGCCACTGGCCCATGTCGCGCAGGAACGCCGGGAAGAAGGCATGCAGATCGGACTGGATGAAGCCGCGCACGGTCAGGCGCTGACGCAGCACCTGGCTCATGAAGCCGGGCAGACGATCCGGGCCGGGCAGCACCGCGCCACGGGCGTTGTAGGTCGCGATCGTGCCGCACACCGGGATACGCGCAAAATCGTTGAGCAACGGTGCCACGGCGTCGAACACATGCCCGCCCACGTTTTCGAAGTAGACATCGATCCCGTTGGGAACCTCCGCGCGCAACTGTTCGGCGAAATCGTCGGCGCGATGATCCAGCGCCACATCGAACCCCAGGGTTTCCAGGTAGCGGCGCTTCTGCTCGCCACCGGCGATCCCCACCGTGCGCGCGCCCTGCAGCCTGGCGATCTGGCCCACGGTCGCCCCGACCGGACCACTGGCGGCAGCCACCACCAGCGTCTCGCCCGGCTGCGGCTTGCCGATTTCCTGAAGACCCACGTAGGCGGTGAATCCGGGCATGCCGTACACACCCAGTGCGGTACTGAGCGGAAGGCCATTGTCCTCCAGCGTGCGGGTCAGCGCGTCGCCGGGCACTACTGCATGCGTCTGCCAGTTGCCCGAGGCCACCACCTGGGTGCCCACCGCGATGTCCGGATGGTTGGAGGCCACCACCTCGGACACCGTGCGGCCTTCCATCACCGCATCCAGCGCAACCGGCGCGGCATAGGACGGCCCCTCTTCCATGCGACCGCGCATGTAGGGATCCAGCGACAGGTAGCGATTACGCAGCAGCACTTCACCGGGACCCGGCGTGGGAACCGGCACCTGCTCAAGGCGGAAATTGGCGGCGACCGGCTCACCGTGGGGACGCGATGCAAGCACGATGCGGGTGTTGGTCAGGGCATTCATCGTGGCGTGACTCCAAGCGAAGCAAAAAGGAATCCCGACACTACGGGTTCCACATGTGCACGGGCGGTGGGTAAAACAGCGTTCCATCTGTGCAGCACGCTGCCAGGCCCGGCAGGCCTTGTGCAGCGGCGACCGCCGCGCCCCATGGCGTCACAGCGTTCCATCCGTGCCTCGCGAGGTGGACGGATTGCCCCGGCAGCGATGCCAGGCGCATGATCGAGCCATGAGCAACTCCCCCTCGCGTCCACGCCGCTACCTGCTGCCTGTGCTGATGTCGGCCACGACCGTGTTCGGCCTGGCGTGCTGGGCGATCCTTGCCACCGAACCAGGGTGCCTCGCCGCACAGGGCCACTGGTCGTCCGGCAGCGGCCAGTGCCATACGCGGCTGTGCCTGCTGCAGGGCGACTGCGGTGAGCGCGCCGCGCCGGTCGCCGGCTGCGCCGGGCTGCAACCCGGGGATTCACGCGGCAAGGTGTACTTCCACCTCGGCAATCCGCTGCCGGGCGCTGCGGAGCAGGCACGCTGGCCGGCGCACAAGGCAAGCGATGGCAGCATCGTGGCCGACTTCGATGGCGAGCGCCTGACCCGCCTGCAATGTCCCGACGCGCGCTGACGCAGGCGCGAGCCACCATGATGTCCTCATCGACTGCGCCGCCTTCCCGCGCCCCCTGGCAGGTCATCACTGCCGGCATCTGCGCCCTGGTGCTGACCGTGGGCCTGGCCCGCTTTGCCTATACCCCGTTGCTGCCGCTCATGCGGGAGGACGCCGGGCTGTCAGCGGCCAACGGCGGATGGCTGGCGACCTTCAATTACCTCGGCTATCTCACCGGCACGCTGTTGGTTGCCCGGGTCGGTGAGATGCAGTTGAAATTCCGCTTTTACCGCGTCGGGCTGGTGCTGGCGGTGATCTCCACTGCCCTCATGGGTGCCACCGCAGACATGACGGCATGGAGCGTGCTGCGCTTCGTGGCCGGCCTGTCCAGCACGGCCGGCCTGTTGCTCGCCTCGGGGCTGGTGCTCAACTGGCTGCTCGCGCATCAGCACCGCCCCCGGCTCGGCCTGCACTTTGCCGGGCTCGGGATGGGCATCGCCGTCTCCGGCCTGGCTGCGTCGGCGATGGCCGATCATCTGCTGTCCTCGCAGCAGTGGCTCGCCCTCGGTGCGCTTGCGCTCGTTTTTTTGATGCCGGCGTGGGCCTGGATGCCGGCACCGGTGCCGATTTCCAGGGCGAGTGGCACCACGGCGCCCTCGCCCCCTGGGCAGCGTTGGCGCTGGCTGCTGATCGCGTCCTACTTCTGTGCGGGGTTCGGCTTCGTGGTCAGCGCGACATTCATCGTCGCCATTCTCGTGCAGACCCCTGCCTTCGCCGGTCGCGGCAGTTGGGTGTGGGTGCTGGTCGGGATCACCGCCATCCCCTCCACGTTCGCCTGGGACCGTATCGCGGCGCGGCTGGGCCTGATCCGCGCGTTGATGCTTGCCTATGCATTGCAGACCGTGTCATTCGTGCTGCCGCTCCTGGACGACGGCTTGTGGGCCGGCGGCACCAGCGCCGTGCTGTTCGGCATCACCTTCGCCGGCATCGTCAGCCTGACCCTGACCGTGGTCGGGCGTCACTACCCGCACAACCCGGCCAAAGCGATGGCCACGCTGACGCTGAGTTATGGCGTCGCCCAGATCATCGCGCCCGCGATTGCCGGCACCCTGGCACGCGACAGCGGCTCCTACCAAGGCGCGCTGGTATTGGCGGCGGTCATGATGGCGATCGGCATCGCGCTGCTGTGGTGCATGCCGGATGAGGCCCACGCCCGTGATGCGTGAGCAGTGCCCTTTGCGCCGGGCCCGCGTCTGAACCGGGGTTCATGCCTCGCCCTGCTGTCCGCGAACCCGCTGTATCAAGCACTTGCGTGTCTGCGGACAGGGGGTCGGAAACAAATGTGAAACTTTTTTCTCGAAACGCTTGCCGAACCCCTCATACCTCCGTATTATTCGCGTCCTCGCCAGCGGCAACGCAGCGATGAAGTGGCCGGGTAGCTCAGTTGGTAGAGCAGGGGATTGAAAATCCCCGTGTCGGCGGTTCGATTCCGTCCCCGGCCACCACACTTTCAGATGACCTGCAGAAATGCAGGTCATTTTTTTTGCCTGTTGTTCGGTCGCGCCACATCGCACCGTGTTCAACGAAGGCATTTCCGCAGCTGGTTCGTGCTCCATGACTCACTTCATTGGCAGTGCATTCGCGCCGACGGCGCCGCCCATCGCGCAACCGTTCCTTGCCCTGCATTGCAACGCGCTGGCATGCTCACCCGGCGGACAGGATCGTCTGCGGCCGCGCTTGTTCGTCCCCAAGGCCGCGCACACAGGGAGAGGTGAATGTCGGACGGCATCGAAGCGCTGCAGGCGCAGATCGCGCATCTGCAGCAAAACCAACGACGACTCACGCTGGGCTGCGCAGCGGCCGGTCTGCTGACCATGACCGCCTTGATGATGGGGGCGACGTCACAGCGCAGCGCAAGCTTTGACGTCATCGATGCACAGCGCATCAACATCAAGGAACCCGACGGAACGCTGCGATTGGCGATATCCAATCGCACGCTGTTTCCTGGCGTGGTCATTCACAACAAGGAGCAGCCTCATCCGCGCCCGATGGCAGGCATGCTGTTCTTCAATGATGAAGGAACGGAAAACGGCGGGCTGATCTACAACGGTTCGCTCGACAAGAACGGCAAACCCTCCAGCGGCATGAGCCTGACCTTCGATCGCTATCAGCAGGACCAGCAGATGCAACTGCTGGGCGTGGATGATGCAGGGACACACTACGCAGGCCTGAGCTTCAACGACGTCGCCGATGGTCTGTCCCGCCCATTCTTTTCCGAGCGCGACGAGTCACTTCATCGGGAGGGCGTTCCTGCGATCACCGAACGCGTGTTCCTTGGCAAATCCGATGCCCGCGAAGCCATGCTCACGTTGCGCGACGGGCGAGGAAAGCCGCGGCTGGAACTGGTGGTCACGCCATCAGGAGATGCCAGCGTGCGCTTCCTTGATGAGAACGGAAAAGCGACGCGCGAACTCTCTGCCGACAGCCCATAGCGCGGGTGTCGGACGGCCGGCAGCAGCGGCGCGCGCGTTCCACGCACACCTCAACGCCGTGACAGTGCCACTGGATGACGGAATATTCACAATTTCCGGTCGGCCTGTGCCTAAGCTCGCTGCGTCTTGTCTGGAGTGTCGACCATGCGCAGCCGCCATCTGTTCAGTGCCCTGCTTGCCTTAGCCGCCAGTGCCCCGGCCTGGGCCGCCGCGCCGGTGACCTCGGTGGAGGTGCTGGACATGGACCGCTATGCGGGCCAGTGGCATGAAATCGCACACCTGCCGGTGTCATTCCAGAAGAAGTGCGTGGGCGACATCACCGCCACCTACAGTCTGCGGGCTGACCACCGGATCAGCGTGCACAACGCCTGCCGGCAGGCCGATGGCGATCGCGTCGCCGCCGATGGCGTAGCGCGGGCCGTCGAAGGACACCCCGGCCGCCTGCAGGTACGTTTCGTCCCCGACTGGCTGTCCTGGGTGCCGCTGGTATGGGCCGACTACTGGGTGATTGCACTGGACCCCGGCTACCAGTGGGCGGTGGTGGGCGAGCCGGATCGCAAGTACCTGTGGATCCTGTCGCGCTCGCCGAGCATGGACACGGCCCTGTTCGAGCAGCTCAAAGACCGCGCCGAGGCGATGGGCTACGACCTCGCTCCGCTGCGGGTGATGGCACCGCTGGACTGACACGGCCGGGCCGCCCCACGGGCCCACGCCCGCCTGCACCTCCCCACGACTAAAAGCACGTGGCGCCGTCATCACGGTGCCCTACCCTTGCGTCACGCCGCCCCGGGCAGCGCGAACACCATACGCCGTAGTATGCTCATACCCATGCAACACCCGCCTGAGGATCGCGCCATGTCCCACCGCTTCCGTCCCCGCCTCGCCCTAGCCCTAGCCCTGATCGTCATCGCTTCGCTGACCCTGACCGCCTGCAACAAGACGGTCAAACGCGTCTCCGAGCCGGCCGCCAGCGTGCAGGAGCTGACGGTGCGTGCCGATGGCAGCTGGACGATCGCGCTGCGCCTGCAGAACTTCAGCTCCATGCCCATGACCTTCGACAGCGTCTCGCTCCAGTTGAAGGTCAGCGATCAGGACGCTGGCCAGCTGCAGCTGCAGCCGGCGCTGTCGATCGGTGGCGTGTCGGCCGATGTGGTCAACGTGGAGCTCAAGCCGAGCTCGGGCGCACGCCTGGTGATGGCCGACGCACTGGCCGGCAACCGCACCCTGGGCTATGCGCTCAAGGGCACGGTGAGCGCCACCCCGCAGGAAAAGAAGCAACGCACGTTCGAGATTGATAGCCGCAGCACGCTCAACCAGGCTCCCGGCCTGCCCGGCGTCCTGCGCTGACCGGCGGGCTGTCCGCCACCCTTCGCCACTGATCGAGACTGTCCCCGATGAGCAGCTACACCGCCCCGCTTTCCGATATCCGTTTCGCCCTGCATGACGTGCTCAAGGTCGAGCCGCTGTTCGCGCGCCTTGGCCTGAGCGATGCCACCGCCGATGTGGTGGATGCCGTGCTGGAAGAAGCCGGCCGTTTCAGCGCCAGCGTGCTGGCGCCGTTGAACAGCGTGGGCGATGAGATCGGCTGCGTCCTCGACCAGGCCACCGGCGAGGTCACCACCCCGCCGGGCTTCAAGCAGGCCTACGCCCAGTTCGTGGACGGCGGCTGGACCGGTCTGACTGCCGCACCGGAACTCGGTGGCCAGGGCCTGCCGCATACGCTGGGCGTGCCGCTCAACGAAATGATCAACGCCGCCAACCTGGCCTGGGGCAACTTCCCGCTGCTCTCGCACGGTGCAATCGAAGCGCTCAAGCAGCATGGCGAGGCCTGGCAGCAGGAGGCCTTCCTCAAGCCGCTGATCGAAGGCCGCTGGACCGGCACCATGTGCCTGACCGAGCCGCATTGCGGCACTGATCTTGGCCTGCTCAAGACCAAGGCCGAGCCGAACGCGGACGGCAGCTATGCCATCACCGGCACCAAGATCTTCATCACCGCCGGCGAGCACGATCTCACCGACAACATCGTGCACCTGGTGCTGGCCAAGCTGCCCGACGCACCGGCCGGGGCCAAAGGCATTTCGCTGTTCGTCACCCCGAAGTTCAAGGTCGACCGCGAGGGCAAGGTGGGTGAGCGCAATGCGCTGCGCTGCGGCTCGATCGAACACAAGATGGGCATCAAGGGCTCGGTCACCTGCGTGATGAACTTCGACGGTGCCGAAGGGTATCTGGTCGGCCAGCCGCACAAGGGCCTGCAGGCGATGTTCACCATGATGAACACCGCGCGCCTGGGCGTCGGCCTGCAGGGCATCGGCCTGTCCGAACGTGCCTACCAGAACGCACTGAAGTACGCCCGCGAGCGCCTGCAGTCGCGTTCGCTGAGCGGCCCGAAGAACCCGGAAAAGCCGGCCGACCCGATCCTGGTCCACCCGGATGTGCGGCGCATGCTGCTGACCATCAAATCGCTGGTCGAAGGCAGCCGCCTGCTGGCGCTGCACGCGGCCACCCTGATCGACGTCGCCCACCACGCCGAGGATGCCGGCGAGCGCGAACGCGCGGACACGCTGGTGAGCTTCCTGACCCCGATCTCCAAGGCCTGCCAGACCGAATGGGGCATCGAGAACACCTACAACGCGCTGCAGTGCTTCGGTGGCCACGGCTACATCCGCGAGCACGGCATGGAGCAGCTGGCCCGCGATGCGCGCATCACCACGCTGTATGAAGGCACCACCGGCATCCAGGCGCTGGACCTGATCGGCCGCAAGACCGCCTCCAGCCAGGGCGCCGGGCTGAAGCTGATGCTGGCCGAGATCGAGGCCTTCGCCAAGGCCAATGAAGGTAGCGAGACGCTGGCCGAGTTCATCGCCCCGCTGCGCGCCAAGGCCAACGAATGGGCCACGCTGACCATGGCGACCCTGCAGCGCGCGGCCACCAACCCGGACGAACTTGGCGCAGCCAGCTTCGACTACCTGTTCTACTCCGGCTACGTGGTGCTGGCGTACTGGTGGGCCCGCAGCGTCGCCGCCGCCGATGCCTCCGCGCAGAGCGACGCCTTCAAGCAGGCCAAGCGCGAGACGGCCCGCTTCTACTTCGCCCGCGTGCTGCCGCGCACGCTCAGCCACGCCGCCGCGATCCAGTCCGGCGCCGAGCCGCTGATGGCCATGACCGACGCGCATTTCGGCTAAGCTTGATCGTTGACCGGCCCACCGACCAACGGTCGGTGGTTACCGGTCGGTCGCCCCGGGTAGGTGCCGACCGTTGGTCGGCACCCCGATACACCTTCTGGAGAAAAGCCCCCTTGATGTTCAAGGGGGCGCGCCGACAGGCGCGGGGCTTAGGTGGAATGCCTGTCCGAATTGTTACCAAATGGGTAGGCGCTTGCCGCCTATACCCATTTGGTAATGATTCGGGTATAAGCTGTTTTCCCGATGGAGACAGACACTACACGCTTGGGTCTGATCGATACCGGAGCCTCGTCCGCCCCGGTCGCTGAGGTGTCGCCGATCGTTACGCTGCATCGGCCCGGCTCGGTGCGGTTATTGGCCCTGGACGCCCACGGGCGCGTACTCGACTGGATCAACTGGCAGGATGCCTCCTGCCTCTACGCGCGTGGCGCGGTGGCCTGGACGCTCGGCGACCCCTGCCTGCACATCCACGGCGGCATCTGCCGTACCACCGGCCTGCAGAGTGGTCTGGACCTGCACCCGATCATCGCTGCCCGCGGCCACGCCCGCTCCCGCGCGATCGACCCGACCCCGAATCTGTCCAATCCCGCATTGTTCGCGCGCGATTCGCACCTGTGCCTGTACTGCGGGCAACAGTTCAACCGCCCGCAACTGACCCGCGACCACGTCATGCCGCTCTCCAAGGGGGGCCTGGACGTGTGGGAGAACGTGGTCAGCGCCTGCTTCCACTGCAACTCGCGCAAGAGCAACCGCACCCCGCAGCAGGCCGGCATGCCGCTGCTCGCCGTGCCCTATCGGCCGAGCTGGATCGAGCACATGATCCTGTCCAACCGCAACATCCTGGCCGATCAGATGGCATTCCTGAAAGCGCAGCTGCCCAAGCGTTCCAAGCTCTGCGCGTGAGCGCGCTGCGACGTTCTGTCGCAGCCTCCGTCACCGTTTACTCACTGAAAAGGCGGTTTGCTTGCCCCACCCTCATTTGGGGGGGAAAATAGGCGCTCAGAAGAAGCGCGATAAACATGATCGATTCCGCCCGCTATCCCCGCCTTGCGCGCATCCAGTCACCGGATGACTTGCGCAGGTTCGAAGAATCCGAACTGCCCGCGATCGCGGATGAACTGCGTGCCTACCTGATTGAGTCGGTGGGCAAGAGCGGCGGCCATTTCGGCGCCGGCCTGGGCGTGATCGAACTGACCGTCGCCCTGCACTACCTGTATCAGACGCCCGTCGATCAGCTGGTCTGGGATGTGGGTCATCAGACCTACCCGCACAAGATCCTGACCGGACGCCGCGACGAGATTCACACGGTCAAGCAGAAGGACGGCGTGGCGCCGTTCCCCAAGCGCGAGGAAAGCGAGTACGACACCTTCGGCGTCGGCCATTCCTCCACCTCCATCTCGGCGGCGCTGGGCATGGCGATCGCACGCCAGGCCGAAGGCGATGACCGCAAGGTCGTGGCCGTGATCGGCGATGGCGCGATGACCGCCGGCATGTCCTATGAAGCCTTGAACCACGCCGGCGGCATGGAGCAGGAACCGAACCTGCTGGTGATCCTCAACGACAACAACATGTCGATCTCCGAGGCCGTGGGCGGGCTGACCAAGATGCTCGGTCGCGCCACCGGCAGCCGCACGCTCAATGCGCTGCGCGAAGGCGGCAAGAAGATCCTCGGCGACAAGAAGCACAACCCCACCGCGCGCTTCGTCAAGCGCTGGGAAGAGCACTGGAAGGGCATGTTCGTGCCGTCCACGTTCTTCGAGGAAATGGGCTTCCATTACACCGGCCCGATCGACGGCCACGACGTGCCGGCGCTGGTCGCCACGATGAAGACGCTCAAGAGCCTGAAGGGACTGAAGCTGCTGCACGTGATGACCACCAAGGGCAAGGGCTACGAGCGCGCCGAAGGTGATCAGATCGGGTACCACGCGGTCGGCCCGTTCGATCCGGACAAGGGCCTGGTTTCCAAGGGCGGGGCCAAGAAGCCGACCTATACCGACGTCTTCAGTGACTGGCTGTGCGATGCCGCCGCGGCCGAACCGAAGGTGATGGGCATCACCCCGGCGATGCGCGAAGGCTCGGGCCTGGTGCGTTTCAGCAAGGAATACCCGGAGCGCTACTTCGATGTGGCCATCGCCGAACAGCACGCGGTGACTCTGGCGGCCGGCATGGCCACCCAGGGCGCCAAGCCGGTGGTGGCGATCTACTCGACCTTCCTGCAGCGCGCCTACGACCAGCTGGTCCACGACGTGGCCGTGCAGGAGCTGGATGTGCTGTTCGCGATCGACCGCGCCGGCGTGGTCGGCCCGGATGGCGCGACCCATGCCGGCAATCTGGACCTGAGCTTCCTGCGCTGTGTCCCGCACATGGTGGTGATGGCGCCCTCCGATGAGGCCGAGTGCCGCCAGATGCTGACCACCGGCCTGCGCTACGCCGGCCCGGCTGCGGTGCGTTATCCGCGTGGCAGCGGCACCGGCATTGCCGCCGGCACGGATCTGTCGACGCTGGAGATCGGCAAGGCCGAGCTGCGTCTGCAGGGCAACCGCATCGCCCTGCTCGCCTTCGGCAGCACCCTGACGGCCGCCGAACAGGTCGGCCGCGAGTTGGGCCTGACCGTGGTCAACATGCGTTTCATCAAGCCGCTGGACCGTGCCCTGCTGCTGGAACTCGCGCAGCGCCACGAAGGCTTTGTGACCATCGAAGACAACGTGGTCGCCGGCGGTGCCGGCTCCGGCGTGGCCGAGCTGCTCAATGCCGAGAACGTGCTCAAGCCGTTCCTGCACCTGGGCCTGCCGGACAGCTTCCAGCACCATGCCAGCCGCGAAGACCTGCTGGCCGAAGCCGGCATCGATGCCGATGGCATCCGCCAGGCCGTGCTCAAGCGTTGGCCGATGCTGGTCAAGAGCGGCCAGACGCTCAGCGCGGCAGGCTGAATCACGGCCCGCCCCACTAGTTCAGCGCTCAGGAAAAGCACCGAGGCCGCGTCCCATTGACGCGGCCTCGTTCGTTTGAGCGCTCAGGAAGCGCCCAGGCGCCGTGCGCCGGTACTCAGTAGATCTGGAACTGGGCGCGGCAGCCGCCGTCCACCCAGACGCCCGTGCGGTCCCAGCCCCAGGTGCGACCTTCGATACAGGCGTTGCGCGAGGTCTGGCGGATCAGCCGCGCCTCGCGGCGGACATTGGCGACGCAGCGCTGACGGCGATGGTCATTGGAATCGCAGGTCAGGATCTGCCCACGGCCGCTGTTGCCGCCGCCGTTGTGCCCCCAGCCATTGCCGCCGCCATTCCAGCGACCGCCACCGCGGCCACCTTCGGCAACGAACTCGGCACGGCAGCCCTGCGTCACCCACACGCCGCCGCGTGCCTGGCCCCACGTCTGACCTTCAACGCACGGCGAGCCGGAGATCTGCCGCACCAGACGGGCGCGACCCGGCAGCGCGCACTGCTGCGTGCGGTTCTTGATCGATTCGCAGCGGACCGGGCCACCGTTGTAACCGTCGTCGTAATAGCGGTCGTAGTTCTGCGCCTGGGCCGCGCCGGCCAGCGCCATCAGCGCGGGCACCACGGCCCAGCGCAATCGTCTGGCTGCCTGGGAGGGGCTGTTGTTCGACATGGGGTCCTCGTTACGTGTTGGGGGAGGCGCACAGGATCGGTGATCCCCCTTCCGGGCGACATAGGCCATAAGTCGCTGATTTCATCCCCTATTTAGGTACCCGACGCGAAGCTGACTGAGTCAAAGATGCGTGGTGACATCGAGGCGGACAACCGGATCAGAGCACGCTCAGCCGTAGCGGACCGCATCCACATAGGTTTCCAGCACCTGGACCCGCACCGCGCTGCTGTCACCGGTTTCGGCGAAGTGCTCGCGCGCCAGGGCATCGGCGAAATCGAAGGCGGTCGCGCCGCTGCGGAAGGCAATCGGTGCGGATTTGGCCGGGTGCACGACGTGCCAGCGGCGTTCGATGTGTTGCAGTTTGATCACCATGCGGATCGTTCCTTTGCGGCATGCCTGGGCGAGATGACGAACGGCGCGACTGCAGGCGCAGGCGCGTCGAGGCGAAGCTCACGACGGGAGGGATCCATCCCTCGGCAGGAACGATAGAGCAGGCCACAGCCCTTTGATATCGGATTAGTCTGATTTTGCGGGCGGCTTACCCTTCGATCCCCAGGAAACGGAACGGCTCGGCCGGCTGGAACCGGGGCAGCGCATCGCCGGCGAACACATTGCGCTGATCCGGCCCCAGGTCGAGCTTGAGCACCGGCGCGCCGCGCGTGAAGTCGGCCTTGTTGAGGTCCACCCAGAAGGTGTTGGGCGTCATCGCCGATTCGAAGAAGTACAGTTTCCGCTTGTGATCCGCCACGGTCCGCCAGCGCGTGGAGGAGATGTTCGGTTCGCCCGGCGTGGTGATGCCATACGGCACGGACACATTGCGGATCACGCTGAACACACTGGCCAGTGCCACCACCGGATCTTCGCTTTTGGGAATCGCGTTGATGTAGAACTTCGCGCGCGCGAAGCGATCGGCCGAACGGTTCGTCCCCGGCAGCATCACCGTGCCGCCGATGTCCTGCCAGTAGGTGTTGAGCGCCAGCTGTTGATCGAACACCGGCGAGTTGGTCATTACTTGGTAGGCGCGATCGTGGTGGATCACCTGCTTGCCGTTGATGTACTCCACGATCGCGCTGTCGCCGGTCGCATCGGACATCGACAGGTGCAAGGTGGCCAGCCGCGACTCACCAGGAACCTTGTCGGTCACGATCGTAAACGGCTCACGTTCCAGCGCGGCCACCGCCTCGGCGACGGTAGCGAAATTGTCGAGCACATACTGCGCCCACAACGACATCGAAAGTCCCGGCCTGGCGCCGCGCTGATGCGGATACTCCGATTCGGCGAGCCACAGCAGGTTGGCCGACAGTCCCGCCTCGTTGAGACCATCGGTAGTGGAGATGTCGTAGCCGGTCGCGACCACACTGCCGTATCGCGACGTCCAGCGGATCGAACGCGGCCCGGCCAGACCGTCGCGTGCAATGCCTTTGGGCAGTACCCAGAGGTTGGTGGCCACATCGGTCTTCCAGTCCATCGACCGCGCGGTGATGACATCCTGGTTGTCGCCCAGGTACACCACACGCGTGCAGGCATCGGCCTGGGCGGAGACACAGGTCAATGCAACGGCGAGCGCAACGTGACGCAACGACAACACGGTCTTCATGCAGTGCCTCCTGGCGGTGTCGATCAGAACCGTGCTTCCAGCCCGATGCCCGGACTGGAGACGGCGATATCCACGTCGAAACGGCGTCCGACCTGGCGCAATGTCATGTAGCGGTAGCCCACTCGCAGCCACGCATGCAAGGTAACGCGGTACCCATAGCTCGCCATCGCATCGACGGTGACATCGTCGCTGTCGCTGCCCATCATCCACACCGTCATTGCGTGGCGCTCGGCCAGCGTCCAGCCCAGCCGTATGCCGAGTACCGGATCCAGCACGTCCACAACACACCCCTGCCCTGCCAGGCTGACTCCGCCGCCACGGCCGGTGAGACCCCACACACGCCGAGCAAGAGCCCCCCTTTCCAACGTATCATCGTTCCCTGCTGATGGTGGCCACGCCCTAGAACAACGCAGGCCGTGCAGAGCTTCATCACAGCCCACGCACGGTGATGGAGGGGTGAAAACTCTCCGGTTGAACGGCCCTTGCGGCGCTTGCTGGCAGGCACCAGCGTGCACGCACCATCGACCGAGCCAGCGCGAGACTGTCGCTCATCGCATCCGCGGTCCGGAGCCTGCATGTCCACCCGACCTGTGCTGTTTTCCCTGAGCGCCGCGCTTGCGGTGATCACGCTTACGGCCTGCGCGCCCCATGCGCCGCCCGCCGCCCCCACCACCTCCCGCATGCCGGGTGCCGACCGCGACGAGCACGGCTGCATCGGCTCTGCCGGTTACCGATGGTGCGGCCGCACCCAGCGCTGCGAACGGCCTTGGGAGCTGGCCAGCGCCAAGGGCGTGGAGAACACCGCCAAGGCGATCGATACGTACTGCGCGGCACCGGCGGACCCGCCGCCGGGCTGATCAGCCACTCCTGGTCATGCCAGGGCCGTGCCGGGTAACGGACGCGGGTCCACCGGCAACACCACCAGGAACCGCGCGCCGCCGCCGGGGGCACTGTCCACCGCGATGGTGCCCGCATGGCGCAACACGATTTCGCGCGCCAGATGGAGGCCCAGCCCGCTGCCACTGCCACTGGGCCGCAACCGGTGGAACGGCTCGAATACGGACAATCGCTCCGCCTCCGGCACGCCAGGGCCTTCATCGCTGACCGACAGGCCCCCGTCATCGCACAGCGCCACCGCGATCATGCCGCGGCCGCCGCCGTGGGCGATGGCGTTCTGCAGCAGGCTGGCGATGACCCTGTGCAGCGCATGCGGATCACCGCGCACCCAGATCGGCTGATCAGGTGCGTCCACCGAAAAGCCGTAACCGGCGTCCACCACCAGCGGGGCTACATCGGCAGCCACGTCGCGGGTCAGCGCGGACAGATCGATCCGCTGCGACTGGCTGCCATGTCGATCCAACCGCTGCAGATCCAGCAACTGTTCGGCGATGTTGCTCAGGCGACTCAGGTCCAGCTGCAGGCGTGAACGTGCATCGCCGGGCGGCAGATCGGCCAGTCGCGTGGCCAGGATCGCAATCGGCATCCGCAGCTCGTGCGCCGCACCGGCGAGGAAGCGATCCTGCGCGTCGTAGCTTTCGCCGATACGCCGCACCGCGGCATTGAAGGCATCCACCAGCGGATAGATCTCCAGCGGCACGGCATGCGTGTCCAGGCCGCTGCCACGCTCGTTGACCTGGATCGCCGCAGCCTGCGCGGCCACACGGTTGACGCCGCGCAGTGCCCGGTGGATGACCCACGGCGACACCACCAAGGTGATCACCAGCACCGGCAGCGCGATCCAGCCGCCCAGATAGCGGAAGATCAGCATCAGCTGCCGCGCCACGCTGCGCTCGGGAATGCCCCCCATCGCCACGTGCAGCCGTCCTTGCGGCCGATCGACGACCACCACGCGCGCGGCAAGCGCATCGGCGTGGAGGCGGGTCCGGATGTCGGACTGCTCGATATGTTCCAGCTGTGCCACCAACGGGCGATACTGCGCCGGGATCTCACCGTGCACCAGGCGACGACCGCGCTCATCAGCGGCGGCGAACCAGAAGGTGCTCGGTGCACGGGGCACGGCGGCGGCGATCTTGTTCCGATCCACCTCCAACCCGTCACCGCCCGATGTGATGGCCGCCGCGATCTGATCACCGGTCCTCCAGTCGATGTAGGCCGAGCGACCGTTGCCGTAGGTCAGGACCATTGCACTCAAGGCGAGCGCGATCGTGGCCACCTGGATCAGGCCGACCTTCCAGGCCAGGTTGAACGCGAGCGAGCCGGGTTTGAGCAATCTCACGGCGCATCCTTGAGCAGATAGCCGATCCCGCGCATGACGTGGATTTCCACGCCTGCATCGGCTTCCAGCAGCGCTTTACGCAGCTTGGAGACATGCGCATCCAGCGCGTTGGACTGGATGGCATCGTCGAAGCCGTACACGGCCTCCAGCAGCGAGGCGCGCCCGACCGTGCGCCCCTGCCGCAGGGCCAGTGCCTCAAGCACCAGCAGTTGGCGTCGTGGCAGCGCGAGCAGTACCTCGGATACCCGTGCCTCGCGCGCGACGAAATCGAATTGCAGGCGGCCCAGTGACAGCAGCGGCAACGCGATCTGCGACGGCCGCCGCGAGATCGCGCGGATCCGGGCGAGCAGTTCTTCGACGGCGAAGGGCTTGGTCAGATAGTCGTCCGCACCCACGTCCAGCCCGGTGACCCGGTCGGCCACCGAAGCGCGCGCGGTCAGCATGATCACTGGCAGGTTGGGCACGTGTTCGCGCGCCACCTTGACGAAGCTGGCGCCATCGCCATCCGGCAGCTGCCGGTCCAGCAGCAGGATCTGATGGACACCGGCCTTCAGCGCTTCATCGGCCTGCGCCATCGTGCCGACCACGTCGACCACCATGCCGTGGCGCGCCAGGCTGACCTGGATCGCGCTGGCCATTTCCGGATCATCTTCCAGCAGAAGAAGGCGCATGAAGTGGTGCCTGCGGGTACGAAAGAGGCGATGGTACCGCGCCGCCAGACGTAACGTTCCGACAATGTAGTGCGCCCACCATGACACTCCGGTTGTTCCCCCTCGGCAGGTCCATGCACGTCCGTTTCCGTTCTCCGCGTCCGCTTTCCGCTCTGTTTGGCCTGGCCCTGGCCAGTACGATGGCCGCCGCCAGCGCCCAGGCCGCCGATGCCCCCGAGGGGGGCAAAAAAGGCAGCATCGGCATCGCCGTCGTCGCTCTCAAGGCGCCCTACGCCGGCTACGATACCGATCGCCTTGCCGCCCCGATCGTCAGCTGGGAGGGCCGTTCGTTCTTCTTCCGCGGTGGCAGCGTGGGCTATCGCCTGCACCAGACGGCGCAGTCCGAACTCGCCTTGACCGCCTCGCCGTACGTGATGCGCTTCAAGCGCCGCGACAGCCACGATCCGCAGCTGCGCCAGCTCGACAACCGCAGTCTGTCCGGCATGCTCGGCGTCTCCTGGCGGCACCAGGCCGAGTGGGGCGTGCTGCAGGCCAACGCGCAGGCCGAAGTCACCGGGCACGGGGGCGGCTTCTCGGCCGACGCCCGATACGCGTACCCGCTACCGGCCGGCCGTGTGACCTTCATGCCAGCGGTGGGCGTGACCTACACCAGCGCCGATCTCAACGACTACTACTTCGGCGTCAGTGAACGCGAAGCGGCACGCAGCGGCTTGGCACACTATTCGGCCGGCAGTGGTGTGTCGCCCTACATGGACATCGCCGCGGTGATGCCGCTGGGACCGCGCTGGACCGCGACCGCGTCGATCCGCCGCACCTCGCTGGCCGATGCCGTGCGCGACAGCCCGATGACCCGTGGCGACCACATGGATACCGCCGCCCTCTCTCTCAGTTACGGATTCTGATCATGGGTCAGGGAATCGTACGTCGTGTCGCGGATCTGGCCCTGCAGATCGAGCCGGACCGCGCTGCCGTTCTTGACTGGATCCTGCATTCCCCACTGCCCGCGCTCGACGGGCAGACCACGTTCGAACTGGCCTGCGATGGCCAGGGCGAACGCGTCGTCGTGCTGTTGGGCACCCTGCTGCGGCAGGGTGATCCGGCCCTGCCCCGCATCTGACGTTCCCTTGTTTCCCCCACCGGTGTCCTGGAGGCGCGCATGAACAACGCAACCGATACCTGTCTGCTGCAAGCAGCCAACGATGACCTCGCCGCGCACGCGATCGTGGCCAATCTCCACCGCGCGATCCAGCATCGCATGGACCGCGACGGCCAGGCCCACGGCCGGTTCTCCCGGGCCTACATCGCCGAGATGTTCGAGGTCGCGCGGACCATCGGTTCCGACTGCCGTCCCTACCAGGTCGACGCGGAATGGATCGCCGCGCGACGTGCATGGCTGGATACCGTGCTGGATGACCATGCCGACGAGCGTCGCGATGCGCGGTTGACGGCCGCACGCCACGCGGCCGATGGTGTTGTCCTGGAGGCCTGCCGGCTGGGCTGTGATGCCATGCAGGACGCAGCGGGCGCGCGCATGCGCGATGCGCTGATCGCGATGACCTTGCCAGCACACTGAGCGGCGTCGAGACCTGCACGTGACCGCTTGAAACGGCGTGCTACATTCCGGCCAACGGGCAGGCTGACTGCTCTTTGATGCCGGTATCGACCGGCCCGGAGCATGCCCATGCGGTGTTCGGCCCTGCTGCTGTCCCTGCTGTTCTGTGGAGCTGTGCACGCCCAACAGGACGCGCCGCCGGACATAGCGTTCGACCGCCCCGGCATCGGTTTCGCCGCCTCGACACTGCCCCGCGGCGGCATCGCGCTGGAGGCGGGACTGCCCAGCTTCAGCCGCGACCGCGACGACGCCGGCGTGCTGAGCACGCAGTACAACGCCGACATCACGCTCCGGATCGGATTGGCTGAACATCTCGAACTGCAGGCCTTCACCTCGCCCTGGAACCACCTGCGGGTGGCACCGCGTGATACGCCAGCCGAGCGCAGCAGCGGTGCCGGCGATGTGGGCGTCGGGCTGAAGGTCGCCCTGCCCTTGTCATCGGAAAAGCACGCCGTCGCGCTGCTGGCCAGCACCACCTTCGCCACCGGCTCGCGCGACTTCAGCGTGGGCGCGACACAGTACGCACTGGGTGCGAGCTATGAGTACGATGTCGATGATCGCTGGACCGGCGCGCTGTACGCCAATGTGACCCGCGGTGGCAGCGAGGACAGCGTCACGTGGACGCCAAGCGTGAGCTTCGCTGCCACCGAAACCGTGAGCACCTATCTGGAGGTCGGTTTCACCGATACCCACGGCGAGCCCTCGACCCGGATTGCGGGTGCCGGCGTCACCTGGATGGTAAAGCCCCGCGTGCAGCTGGACGCGTCGTTCGACGTGGGATTGAACGATGACAGCCCGGACATCCAGGCTGGGCTGGGGGTATCGGTGTATTTCGAGTAAGCCTTGCGAGGCACCTGCGGCGTCGCCAACGAAAAGGCCTGCGCGAAACCGCGCAGGCCTTTGTCTGGAACCGCAGCGTCTTTATGCCGCGGGTCAGGTCACCTTCTTGGCGATGGTCATGCCCAGCACGAACAGCACCACAGCGATGATGATGCCCGCCCAGAACAGGAACTTGGCGATACCGATCGCGGCGCCACCGATGCCCGCGAAACCGAGGGCGCCGGCGATCAGGCCGATGACTGCAAAAATGATGGCCCACTTGATCATGATGATCCTTTCCCCGAATCGGGTTGAATGACAGGCCTCCACGGTAGCCAGCCGGCTGTCTCACCTTCGTGAACGCGCCGACTGAACGGCGTGAAGTCAGGCGCGCGACGCCACGCGCATTTCCATCGGCTGGTAGCGCAGCCCGGAGGACTCCGCGGCATCGCCTGTGCAGGCAAAGCCGTACCGCTCATACGCAGGCACCGACGAGAGCGACGCGCTGACGGTCAGGACCTCCACACGCGCCTGCTCGATCATGGCCGCCATGAGTGCCTTGCCGATGCCCTGCTGCTGGGCGGCCGGATTGACGAACAGCATGGCGACATGTCGCCCTTGCTTGAGCTCGGCGACACCGACGATGCGATCGTCCTGCACGTACCCCAGCATCACATTGTCCTGTGCCATGCGCGCACGCAACCCCTCCACCGAGGCGATGCGGGAAAACGTCTCGATGCCAAGGGGGGGCAGTGATTCCGCCACCGCCCCCATGAAGGCGGCCATGCACACACGGCTGGCCTGTTCGAGATCGGCTTCCAACAACGCTCGTACCGCCATCTGCATCTCCTTCCGCGTCCATGAGATAAGCGATCACTCTACCTCGATGATCTGCAGCCGCGCACGACTCACCACAGGATCAACGCCAACTCATCGCACGGCCTCGACAAAGACGGGATTGGAGTAGAACCACAGGTCCTGCCAGGGATCTTCGCCTGGCACATCGGGCAGCGGCGACACTTCAGGGGTGCTGCTGCCGCGTGCACGGACGAATCCGCCCTGTGCAGGCACCGGCAAGAACCAGGATACCGTTCGCCATGCGCCGTCCACCTGCCAGTCACTGGCGCGGAATACACGCGTCTGCATGACGGGGCCATTGCCGCTGCCGGGGATGCCCACTATCAGCTCGACGTGATCCAGCACCGGGTGCTGGCCAGCGTGATTGGCTGAAGCCGGCACACGCACCCGCAGTTCCACGCGCATGCGTGTACCCGTAGACAGCGACAGCGTGCCGCCCATCGTTGCACTGGATGCATCATCGTCGTTCGCCGTCACACGCAGCTCAAGTGCATCGATCAGATCGCCGGTCACCGCGAACATGCGCCCGTGGCGAAGGCCATCAAGAATGTCATCGGCATCCCGCCGCGCCCAGACATGGGTCTTGCTGTACTGGCCGGGATCGAAGTCACTGCCGCCATCGCGCTGGTTGGCGTGCGAATCGGAGCTGGCCGTGATCCAGAAGCGATGGCCTTCCGAGAGCAGCGTGTCCCAGATGCCGCCGACCGTTGCGGTCATCTGGTCAAAGCCGCCCATCGTGGGTGCGTCTGCATTGCGATACAGGCCGCGATGGACACGGGTGGCCTGATGGCCCGGCGCGCCTTCCATGCCAACCAGCACCTGCGGTGCGGTCACATGCCAGGCACGCAGCTCATCGGGCTCGACGTCGCCCCACCGGCCCATGGCGGTGGCAGTGCGCGCGGGGTGATTGATGAACATCAACGGCGGTGCCGGCAGCGACCGCATGTGGGCCAGTGCATCGAGCATGGTCTGCCCGTCATCGCGGCTTCCCTGCAGCGGCTCGCTGCGGCCGTAATCGCGTTCGATCGTGATCAGCTGGTCGCGCTCATCCGGGCCTGGGGCGATGATCAGCGAGGCGTGCTCGCCGGCCGGCACATCGAATTCCATGCCGTTGAACTGGATCAGTCCGGGCACCTCGCGCCGGGCATCCAGCAGCGCCGGCCACGCATGGTCCCGGGTGACCGCCGAATGCCCCGGCCCGCCATGATCGGTATGCACCATCCAGGTCAGTCCGTTGGCGAGCGCCTGCTGGGCATTATGGGTGCGGGTGTAGGACGAGTCGCCGCCACGGATCGGCGTGGGCGGCATGGTGCTGCGATCCCAATCCACGCTCCACTCGCTGTGGACATGGTGGTCGCCAGCCTGCCAGCTACGACCGGCATCGTCATCGGCAGCGTGCGAGACCGCCGGCCACGCCAGCATGGCCACAAGCGGCAGGAAGAAAACATGTCGCATTTGATGTTCCTCACAAACGGGCAGCCGCATCCGGGGCACGCGCACGTGCCTCCGGATGCACCGCGAGGGTGGCTCAGAAGTCCGCGCGCACGCCGAGGCTGATCCGGCGGCCGGAACGCTCGTACATCGTCGGGAACGCGGGATCCATCGTGTAGCCGGTGGTCGCCTGGTTGGTCAGGTTGATGCCCTTCAGGCTGAGCTTGATGCTGTCGGTCAGGCGGTAGCCGATCGACACGTCCACCTGGCCGTAGTCATCGCGCCAGATCGGGTACATGTTGTAGCCGATCGATTCGACGTACTCACCCTTGTGGTTGTACGACACGCGCGCGTCGAAGCGGTCGTTCTCGTAGTAGACGGTCATGTTGTATGACTTCTCGGAGAGCCCCGGCATCGGCGTACTCACGCCCAGATCGGATTCACCTGCCAGCGAGCTGTCCAGCATCGTGTAGTTGGCATTGATGCCGAAGCCTTCCAGCGAACGGTGCAGCATGCTCAGCGGCAGCTGCGCGATCAACTCGACGCCTTTCACCACGTAGGTGCCATCGGCATTGATCGGCTGGTACACGTCGAAATCATAGGTGCCGTTGAGCGAGCCGTTGGCGTTGTAGACCGCCACATCCGGCACCACGCCGGTCAGCGCATTGATCACCACGCCGTCGATCTTCTTGTGGAAGTACGAGGCCGCCAGCAGGCCACCGTTGTCCAGGTACTTCTCCAGCCCCAACTCCCATTGCTTGGCGTAGGTGGGCTGCAGGTCCGGGTTGCCATCGGTGAAGCGGAACGAACTCCAGCTGGCGGTGCGCTTGTAGGCGATGTCGGTCAATGCCGGGCGGATGAACGTCTTTGAGGCGGCCCCTCGCAGCACCAGGCCCTCGGCCAGTTCGGCAGTGGCATTCAGGCTCGGCAGCAGATCGTTGTAGCTGCCTTTGCGCGAGACGGGGGTGTCGGTATAGCCGGTGGTGCCGTCTGCCCGCTGGATCGGGTGGAAGCCGGAGGACTGTACCGAGGTGTCCACATAGCGCACGCCGGCGTTGATCGAGACCGGCACGCGGCCCACATCGAAGCCGATGTCGGTCATTGCGTACAGACTGGTCACGTTCTCGTCGACCCGGTAGTACTGGCCCGGATCAAACGGCGTTGCGAAGCCCGGATAGCGGAACGCACTGCGTGCGTAGTCGTTGGAGACCATCTTCCAGTCCAGGTCCTTCACCGAGTAGCCACCGCCCGGCACGATATCGCCGATCGACTGCAGCGGACTGTCGGCCAAGGTGCGTTTGTTCACCCAGCTGTTGTCACCCGCAGCCGGCCCGTAGATCTTGGCTTCGCCATACTCGCGCTGCTTGGACTTGTCGGTGTAGCGCGCGCCGAACTGCACGCTGCGCAGCGCCGGCAGGAAGGCCAGTTCCAGCGCCTTGGTCACATCCACCTGGGCGGCGTACTTGTCATCGCTGACCTTCTCCAGCGTCGTCTCATACGCTTCGAACAGGTACTTGTCCGAGGCGTTGTACATGTCGATGCTGGCCGGGTTGGCGCTGGCAATCGTCTCGCCACTCTTGCCGGTCCAGCGGGTCCGCGAGGGCGCGTAGGCCACATGCTTGAGGTTGCTGGCATCCAGCGTCTTGTCGGCGCCGGAGTAACCGACCATCGCATCCACGCCCCAGGTGTCGCCCTGCCAATCCATCGCCACGCTGTACTGGCTGAAATCGGTCTTGTTGATCCGCTCCTTGCTCAGCATTTCGTGCTGGGTGGCGGTGTAGGAGACATCGCGCAGCACTACGATGCCGTACTGCGACAGCGTGCTGGCGTCGTAATCGTGGATGGTCTCCAGCGTGCTGCGGCTGGACGCCGAATATGCCGCCGCGTCGTACTCGTCTTCGGTGGTGTCGTAGCCGCCGCGCATCGCATCGAAAGTCAGGCTGAAGCGGCTGCTCGGCTTGTACTGCAGCGAGGCGGTGGCACCCCACTTGTCCTGGTCGTTGACGAAAACGCGGTCGCCCACTTTGTCCTGGAACACGATCAGGTTGCTTTCATCGGTGTTGTTGCGGTTCTTGACCACCACGCCCGCATCGCGCGCCAGCACGGCCGCAGCCTGCGTGCCGCGCGTGCCCGAGGCACCGAGGAAGCGCGACATGGGGCGGAAGTTGATGCCCGAGGTCGCGTCCGTGCGGTTGCTGCGCTTGGCCGTGGCGAAGGACACCAGGCCGCCCCAGTCGCCCCAGGTGTCACTGGCCAGGAAAGAGAATTTCGGGTCCACCTCTTCGGAGATCGAGTTGTGTGCCCCTTCCACCGACGCCACCAGCTTGCGGCCGGTGTAGTCGAACGGGCGCGCGGTGGAGATCTGCACCGAGCCGGCGATGCCGCCCTCCTCATCCGCGGCGGTCGGCGACTTCAGCACCGTCACCTGCTGGATGATCTCCGAGGCGAAGATGTCGAACTCGATATCGCGACCACCGCTGCCCGATGCCGTGGCCAGGTTGTTGATCGAGACATGCGTGTACTCCGACGGCAGACCACGCACATTGACGCGGCTGCCCAGACCTTTGTCACGTTCGATGGTCACGCCCGGCATGCGCTGCAGGGCTTCGGCCAGGTTCTGCTCGGGAAAGTCGGCCACGTCGGTGGCCACGATCGAGTCGGAGAAACCGACGGTGGCGCGCTTGATGTCCACCGCCTGCTCCAGGCTGCGGCTGTAGCTGCCCACCACGTCGATACGCTCCAGCTGCTGCAGGCCGGCATCGCCGGCGCCCGCGGGGGCCGCTTCAAATGCCACGGCGGATGTGGCGACCGGCACGGCGGACGTGCCCGAGGGTGCGGCATCGCTGCGCGCTTCGATGGTGACCGTGGTGTCGTTGAGATAGCGATAGCGCAGGCCGGTGCCGTCCAGCAGCTGCTCCAGTGCCTGCTGCGGGGCGAGCCCGGCCGGCATCGCGCGGGTGCGCGGGTTGCCGGCCTGCTGCGCGTTGTAGACGAACTGCAGGCCGGTCTGGCGTGACAGATCGTTGAGTGCACGGTCCAGCGGCTGGGCGGGAATCGCCTCGCTGGCCACGCGGGTCTCCTGCGCGGTGGCAGTGACGGCGGCGCTCTGCAGGGCAAGAGCGATCGAAAGGAAAAGAATGCGGCGCATCGTAGAAGTCCAGTGGGGTGGTATGAGCGTCGCGAGACGGAATCGTTCGCGCTTGCCTGGACTACGAGGGCGCAGGGCGAGGATCGGGCACCGGTATTTCGATGAATTTTTTTTGACAGCCGCTCGATGTGCGCCGCGCGATGACGCGTGGATGGCTTGTTTACGGCTGTTCCGCGCTGGTTTCCGCCGCCGATCGGCTGCTCACGTGGATCTGCTTGTCGACCACGCGTGTGCGCAGCGATGGCTGCTCATCGAGGAAGGTGCGAAGCGATGCAAGATCGTCGCCACGCAGGTTGCCGGTCAGTCGCAGTGCCCCGGCGACATCGTCATCCACCTTAAGGCGCACGCGGTTGAGCCGGTTGAACTGCTCGGCCACCTCGCGCAGCGGTTCGTCCTGGAACACGACGCGTCGTCGCCACCACGCGGTCATCGTGTCGGTGTGCTGCTGGCGGAGGCTGACGGTCTGATCGCGGTAGTCGATGTGGGCACTCTGGCCTGCGCGAAGATCGGCGAGCAGCCGGCCCTGGCCCGAGTCGCCGCGGATCTGCACGCTGCCCTCGGCCACCTCGATCCGCGCCTGCTCGCGCCGCAGCGACACGTCGAACGTCGTGCCGATATCGCGCACCTCCAGACCGGCCGCATGCACGGCAAAGGGACGGCGTTCCTCGGCCACCACAAAGCTCGCCTGCCCGCGCGACAGCTCCACGCGGCGGCTCAACAAGGTGAAGCGGATCGACAGTTCACTTTCCGCGTTCAGATGCACCACGGTGTGATCGGGCAGCGCGAAGCTGCGCGGCGCGCCGTGCGCCGCCACGTAGTGACGTGTCTGTGGCCAGGCCAGGTGGCCGACAACCCCTATACCCAGCAGCAACGCGGCAGCGGCGGCGATACCCGGCAGGTGGCGGCGTGATGCGCGCGATGCCACGGGCGGCGGAGGTCGCCGCCGCACCGGCAGCGCCACCACGTTGTCGTCGGCTGCCGGTGGCCCCGCAGCGATCAGCGCATCCAGATCCACTGCCATGCCGCGCAGCGCATCGCTGAGCTCGCTAGCAACCCGGCTGACCGTGATGTACTCGCGCAGATGCGCCGGTGAGGTCACCAGCCACTTCATGAACTGGCGTTGCTGCTCGGGAGTCACCCCGCCCTGGCGCTGCAGCGCATGCCAGTGCGCGGCCTCGTTGGCGAGGGACGGGCGTGGGGCGGGCATCTCGCTCACCACGCCTCCGCATGACCGGCCAGCGCACGGCGACACACGGACAGCCCGCGCACCACATGCTTCTTGACCATGTGCGAGGACACGCCGAGCCGCTCGGCGATCTCCTTATAGCTGAGCCCATCGCGATACTGCATCACCAGCACAGCGCGGGTGTGCTCGGGCAAGGTGCCCAGCAGCGTCTGCAGGTGCGTGCGGCGTTGTTCACGCTCGGCCGCGTCCTCCACGGTTTCCTCGCCGGTCAACAGCGTGGTGAGGTTCTCAAGATCATCGATGGGCAGCATCGACCAGCGCCGGCGCGCGGCCTGTTCACGTGCGAGATTCTGCGCGACGGTGAACAGGTATGCCTCCGGATTGGCGATCGCCTCGCCTTGATCCTCATGTGCGCGCAGCAGGCGCAGATAGGTCTCCTGCACCATGTCTTCGGCATCCTGACGCGCACCGCGGCGGGTGAAGAATCCCCTCAACACCGGCCCCTGTTCTTGAAACATGCGCGCCAAACGCCGTTTTGCGTGTCCGGCCACGATCCCACCTCACCCCCAGGTGCGGCGAAGGTACGTGGCCCGCATGACGATGCGATGACGCAGGCGACACGGTACCGCCGCGCGGCGATACCGTGGACACGCGCCTCAGGCGGTACGTGCGTCGATCAGAACGTGTGTTCCGGGCCGGGGAACGTGCCTGCCCCCACCTCTTCCGCGAACTCACGCGCGGCCTTCTGCAGCAAGCCGTGCATGTCCGCGTACTGCTTCACGAAGCGCGGCAGCTTGCCGGTGCGCAGCCCCGCCATGTCCTGCCAGACCAGCACCTGTGCATCGCAGTCGCTGCCGGCCCCGATGCCCACCGTCGGAATCTTCAGCGCGGCGGTGATCTGTGCGGCAACCGCGCCCGGCACCATCTCCATCAGCACCGCGAAGGCACCAGCGGCCTCCAGCGCGCGCGCTTCCTCGATCAGCCGTGCGCCATCCTCGCCCCGCCCCTGCACGCGGAAGCCACCGAGCTGGTGCTCCGATTGCGGGGTGAAGCCGATGTGCGCCATCACCGGGATGCCGCAGCTGACCAGCTTTCGCACCTGCGGCACCATCTCGATGCCGCCCTCCAGCTTGACCGCGTGGGCCCCGCCTTCCTTCATGAAACGCACCGCCGTGTGGAAGCACTGCTCCGGCGAGGCCTGATAGGAACCGAACGGCAGATCGGCGATCACCAGCGGCCGCCGCGTGCAGCGGCTCACCGCGCGTACCAGCGGCATCAATTCATCGACTGTGACCGGCAGCAGCGAGTCGTTGCCGAAGACGTTGTTGGAGGCCGAATCGCCGATCAGCAGCACCGGAATGCCAGCATCTTCGAAGATCGCCGCGGTGTACATGTCGTAGGCGGTGAGCATGGCCCACTTCTCGCCGCGCTCTTTCATCTGCTGCAGATGCGGGATGCGCACGCGCGGTGCCGGGACCGGGGCGCTGCCCGGGGACGCTTAGGGATGGAGCTGTTCGGTCATGCGAAGCATCCTGGTGGAGAACAACGTGGGATCAGAGTGTGCCGGCTCCGCGCCGCTACAAGAAGGTGATCACGATCGTCGCACCGTCGGACAACCACCCGACGG
Source organism: Stenotrophomonas sp. SRS1 (assembly GCF_026130205.1). Taxonomy (NCBI): domain Bacteria; kingdom Pseudomonadati; phylum Pseudomonadota; class Gammaproteobacteria; order Lysobacterales; family Lysobacteraceae; genus Stenotrophomonas; species Stenotrophomonas sp. SRS1. The sequence continues at coordinate 1,198,529 of NZ_JAINFD010000001.1, forward strand.
GTGGGCCGCGCGCGGTCAATGAGGGAATGGCCTTAGACCTTCTGACCGCTGCCTGCATCCAACGTTGAATGACCTGTCGGAAGAGATGTGCGACCGCCGTACTACGCGCTGGCGGCACCCGCGCAACCGGACAAAGCAAAAGCGATCGCCACGTTGATCCAGCGGCGGTATTACGGGCAACCGACGGCAGCCCAAAAGAAAAAAGGCCTGCGCATCGCTGCACAAGCCTTTGATCGAATCACCAACATTGGTCGGGACGGCCGGATTTGAACCGACGACCCTCTGCCCCCCAGGCAGATGCGCTACCAGGCTGCGCTACGCCCCGATGATGCTGGCAATGTCCCCGCCTCTCAGCGGGCCGACGAGTATAACGGGTTTGCGTGAAAAATGGTTCAGCGGCGCAGCAATTGCAGCACTTCTTCCAGTTCCATCCGCGTCTGCTTGATGATCTGGTTGCTCAGCGCCGATTCCTCGCGCGCATCGGCACCTTCCAGGCGCAGGCGAGCGCCGCCGATGGTGTAGCCCTGCTCATAGAGCAGGCCGCGGATCTGGCGCACCATCAGCACATCGTGGCGCTGGTAGTAGCGGCGGTTGCCGCGGCGCTTGGCCGGCTCGAGACTGGGGAACTCGGTTTCCCAGTAACGCAGCACGTGCGGCTTGACGTCGCACAGTTCGCTGACCTCACCGATGGTGAAGTAGCGCTTGGCCGGTATCGGCGGAAGTTCTCGGTTACTGCCCGGATCCAGCATATGCCTCTACCCTTTCCTTGAGCTTCTGGCCCGGACGGAAGGTGACCACCGTACGGGCGGAAATCGGAATTTCCTCACCGGTCTTGGGGTTGCGACCCGGGCGCTGGTTCTTGCGCCGCAGGTCGAAATTCCCGAAGCCGGACAGCTTCACCTGACGTCCCTGTTCCAATGCTTCACGCAGCACATCGAAGAACGCGTCGACAAATTCCTTGGCTTCGCGCTTGTTCAGACCGACTTCGTCGAACAGCTTCTCGGCCATCTCCGCCTTGGTCAATGCCATTGCCTGCTATCCCCCATGCTTCCCGCTCAACCGCGGATCCGGGCGTGATGTTCACGCTCCATGGCAGAGACCGCCTCGGCCACCACCGCATCCACGTCGCGGTCCGTCAGAGTGCGCGACTTGTCCTGCAAAATCAAGCCCATAGCGAGACTCTTGAACCCCGGCTCGACCCCCTGGCCGACGTAACGGTCGAACAGGGTGACCTCGCGCAGGAGCGGCCCGACGGCGCGGCGCAGGGTGGCTTCCAGGTCGGCCCAGGCCGCGGCCTCGGGCACCAGGAAGGCCAGATCGCGGCGCATCGAGGGGAAGCGCGACAGCTCGGTCGCGCGCGGCAGCGCGCGGGCGGCCAACGGCGCCAGGTCCAGCTCGAAGGCGAACACGTCCACGTCGATATCCATGGCCTTGGCCAGGCGCGGGTGGATCTGCCCGATCCAGCCCAGGCTGACGCCGTCACGGGAGACCTCGGCCGACCGTGCGGGGTGGCCATACGGACGCTGCGACGGCGTGAACACCAGCGCGGCGCCACTGGCCGCGGCCAGCGATTCCAGGTCGCCCTTGAGGTCGTGGAAATCGACCTTGCGGGTCGGCAGACCCCACTGCTGGGTGTCGGCATCGCCACAGATCGCGGCGGCCACGCGCTGGGTTTCCAGCGGCGCGGGCTGGCCTTCGCCGGCCTGCTGATGGAATACGCGGCCCAGTTCGAACAGGCGCACGCGGCCCAGCTGGCGCGCGGCATTGCGGCCGAGGGTCGCGACCAGGCCCGGCAGCAGCGACGGGCGCATCACCGCCAGTTCGGCCGACAGCGGATTGGCCAGCACGACCAGACCCTCGTCCAGCTGCCACTGCGCGAGCAGCGCGGCATCGACGAAGGCGTAGTTGATGGTTTCCTGCAGGTCACGGGCGACCAGCTGGCGACGGACGCTCAGGTCGTCCAGGCGGGTCTCGGTCGGCATCGCCACGCGCGAGGCACCGCCCGGGAGCGTGGTCGGAATCTGCTCGTAGCCGTGGATACGGGCCAGCTCTTCGATCAAGTCTTCTTCGATGGCGATGTCGAAGCGGCGGCTGGGCGCGGTGACCTGCCAACCATCGGCGGTCGCGACCACCTCCATGCCCAGCGCGCGCAGGATGCGCTCCACATCGGCTTCGGCGATCTGGATGCCTAGCACGCGCGCGATACGGGCGCGGCGCAGGCTGATGGTGGCGGTCGCGGGAAGGTCAGCCTCACGCACGGCCTCGGTGACCGGCGCGGGGGTGCCGCCGGCCAGGTCCAGAATCAAGCGGGTGGCGTACTCGATCGCCGCGCGCGGCAGCGCCGGGTCGACGCCGCGTTCGAAGCGGTGGCCGGCATCGGTGTGCAGGCCCAGCTTGCGGCCACGGCCCATGATCGCGGCGGGCGCGAAGTGCGCGGCCTCCAGGAATACGTTCGTGGTGTCGTCGGTGACGCGCGTATCGAAGCCGCCCATCAGGCCGGCCAGCGCAATCGGGCGGTCCGCATCGGTGACGAGCAGGAAGCTGTCGTCCAGCGCGGCATCGCGACCGTCGAGCAGTTTCAGGGTTTCACCGGCGCGCGAACGGCGCACGCCGATGCTGCCCTGCAGGGTGCCCAGATCGAAAGCATGCATCGGCTGGCCGAGTTCCAGCATCACGTACTGGGTGACGTCCACCAGCAGCGAGACCGGGCGCACGCCACTGCGACGCAGGCGCTCGGCCATCCACAACGGGGTGGCGGCGCGGGCGTTGACGCCCTCGATCACGCGGCCGACGTAACGCGGGGCTTCGGCACCGGCGTCCAGCTGGACCGTCAGCTCGCGCGTGCCCACGGCGGCGACCGGCGCGGCATCGAACGGCACCACTTCACTGGCGCATGCGGCGGCCACGTCGAAGGCGATGCCGCGGATGCTGAAGCAGTCGGCGCGGTTGGGGGTCAGCTTGATCTCGATACTGGCGTCGGGCAGGCCGAGGTACTCCACCAGGGTCTGGCCGACCGGCGCATCGTCCGGCAGTTCGAACAGGCCGGAGGCATCGGTGTCCAGGCCCAGTTCCTTGGCCGAACACAGCATGCCGTTGGAGTCCACGCCACGCAGCTTGGCCGGCTTGATCTTCAGATCGCCGATCTGCGCGCCGACCATCGCCAGCGGCGCGACCAGACCCGGGCGCGCGTTCGGCGCGCCACAGACGATCTGCAGGTGCTCGCCCTGCCCCGCATCGACCTGGCAGATCTGCAGGCGGTCGGCTTCGGGATGGCGTTCGGCGGAAATGATCTTCGCCACGACCACATGCTGCAGGCCATCGCCCAGCGCATCGACCTCTTCCACTTCCAGACCGATCGCGGTCAGCACCGCGCTGAGTTCATCGCGCGAGACGGTGGTCGGGACGTGGCTGCGCAGCCAGTTTTCAGAGAATTTCATGGTGTCACCCTGGTGGACCCGGCGCAGGCGCCTGGGCCGTGATGGTCTTGAATCCTGTCCAGCCGGGCATGGCCCGGCGCTACGCTGACGCGCTTACGCGAACTGCTTCAGGAACCGCACGTCGTTTTCGAAGAATGCGCGCAGGTCGTTGACGCCGTAACGCAGCATCGCGAAGCGCTCCACGCCCAAACCGAAGGCGAAGCCGGTGTAGCGCTCCGGATCAATGCCGACGCTGCGCAGCACGTTCGGGTGGACCATGCCGCAGCCGAGCACTTCCAGCCAGCGGGTGCTGCCGTCGGGCTGCTGCCAGGCGATGTCCACTTCCGCGCCGGGTTCCACGAAGGGGAAGTAGCTGGGACGGAAACGCATCTCGAAATCGCGCTCGAAGAACGCGCGCACGAACTCGGACAGCGTGCCCTTGAGATCGGCGAACGTGGAGTGTTCGTCGACCAGCAGGCCTTCGACCTGGTGGAACATCGGCGAATGGGTCTGGTCGCTGTCGCTGCGGTACACCTTGCCGGCCGCGATCATGCGCAGCGGCGGTGCGTGCTCGCCCATGTAGCGCACCTGCACACCGGAGGTATGCGTGCGCAGCAGGCGGCCATCGCCGAAATAGAAGGTGTCGTGCATCGCGCGCGCCGGGTGGTGCGGCGGGAAGTTCAGCGCTTCGAAGTTGTGCCAGTCGTCTTCGATTTCCGGGCCTTCGGAGAGCTCGTAACCGAGGCGGCCGAAGATCTCGGTGATGCGCTCCAGGGTACGGGTCACCGGGTGCAGGCCACCGCGCTCTTCGCGACGGCCCGGCAGGGTGATGTCGATCGCTTCGGCGGCCAGGCGCGCGTCCAGCGCAGCGTCTTCCAGCACGGCCTTGCGATCACCCAGCGCGCTGCTCAGCGCGTCACGGGCACGGTTGATGGCTTCGCCGGCGGCTTTGCGCTCATCGGCTGGCAAGCCACCGAGCTGCTTGAGCTGGGCGGTGATGCTGCCGTTCTTGCCCAGCAGGGCCACGCGCAGGGCTTCCAGCGCATCGGGGCTCTGGGCAGCGGCCACGTCGGCCAGTGCCTGCGTGGTCAGGGATTGGATGTCACTCATGGATAGCCGGAGCCTCGCGTCGGTATGCCATCGCGATGCGCGTCGGGCCGACCCCCGTCGCCACCGCTGTCGATCGATGGCACCGGGAGGGCCACCGCCAACACAAAAAAGAATGGGGAAGGACTTGCGCCCTTCCCCATGCATTTGCCTTACCCACAGCCGTTGCGCGTGAACGGCAACGGCAGGGGAATGGACTTATGCCGCCAGTGCGCCCTTGGCCTTTTCGGCCAGTGCAGCAAAACCAGCTGCGTCGTGCACGGCGATGTCAGCCAGAACCTTACGGTCCAGGGTGATGCCGGACTTGAGCAGGCCGTTCATGAAACGGCTGTAGCTCAGGCCGTTGATGCGGGCAGCCGCGTTGATGCGGGTGATCCACAGCGAACGGAAGTTGCGCTTCTTCTGCTTACGACCGATGTAGGCGTACTGCTGTGCCTTGATCACGGCCTGCTTGGCAACGCGGAAGACCTTGCGGCGAGCGTTGTAGTAACCCTTCGCCAGGGTCAGAATTTTCTTGTGGCGGCGACGCGCCTGTACGCCACGCTTTACTCGTGCCATGGGTCAGTCCTCAGAGGTAGGGAAGCATACGGTTCAAACGGCCTGCGTCTTCTGCACGAACATGGTTCGTCTGACGCAGATTGCGCTTCCGCTTGGTCGACTTCTTCGTGAGGATGTGGCTACGGTTGGCGTGGCCAGCCTTGAACTTGCCGGACGCGGTCTTGCGGAAGCGCTTGGCCGCCGCCCGGTTGGTCTTGATCTTGGGCATTGCTATGTCCTTGATGATGTTTTGTCACTGACCAGGGCGGTGGCATTGCCACACTTTCCGTCCGTGCCCTTGCCTGCTTGTAAGCCCGGGATCCCCTATGGGAACCAGGCCGGTCCTGTTTGCCGTTGAAACAGCGTGCCTTTATGGGGCGGGAAACCGTTCAAAACAGCACCCCCGCAAAACGGGGCCGCCCATTATGCCCGTGAATCCAGGCAGTTGCAAACGCTTGATTGGGCGGGTGTTTACCGGTGCCGGCAGACGTGGAACGTACGCCGGACGGGCCGCAGAGGCTGCGGCCACGGCAAACGGCAGCAGGCGCCTGAAAAGGCGCCCGTGCCTTGTAACGCGAATCTGAAGCACTCGACACCGGCGGCGCCGGCAGCCGGGCATGGCCCGGCTCTACGCCCCGCCCGTCCGGGCTGGGGCCGATGGCCGGTTACTTCTTCTTCGGCGCGATCATCATCACCATCTGCCGGCCTTCAAGGCGCGGACGGGACTCGATCACGATGTCCTCGCCCAGATCACCTTCGATCCGGCTGGCCATCTCGCGACCCAGTTCCTGATGGCTCATTTCACGGCCACGGAAGCGGATGTTGACCTTGATCTTGTCGCCCTCTTCCAGGAAACCGCGCATCTTGCGCAGCTTGATCTGGTAATCACCTTCATCGGTGACCGGGCGGAACTTCACTTCCTTGATCTCGACCTGCTTGGTCTTCTTCTTGGCCTCGTTGGCCTTCTTCTGCGCTTCGAACTTGAACTTGCCGAAGTCCATGATCTTGCACACCGGCGGATCAGCCTGCGGCTGAATCTCGACCAGGTCCAGACCTTCGTCTTCGGCCATCGACAGCGCTTCGTCACGCGTCAACACACCAATCATTTCTCCGTCGCTGCCGATCACGCGGACGCGCGGCACCCGGATTTCCTGATTCTTGCGGTTCTGTTTGTTGTCAGGGGTACTGATATTGCAATCTCCCAGAGGAATCAAACCGGCCCATCGCGGAACATCCGCAGGGCCGGGACTTTCTTACACGGACTGTTCTGCCTGCAACCGCTCGATGAAGGCCTGGACGGACATGCTGCCCAGATCTTCGCCAGAGCGCGTACGCACGGCCACGGCGCCATTTTCCTTCTCACGGTCGCCAACCACCAGCAGGTACGGGACCCGCTGCAGCGTATGCTCGCGAATCTTATATCCGATCTTCTCGTTGCGCAAATCGGCGTTCACGCGGAAGCCTTGATCTGCAAGGGTTTTCCGTACTTCGCTGACGTATTCAGCCTGCGCATCGGTGATATTGGCCACCACCACCTGGGTCGGAGCCAGCCAGGACGGGAAGGACCCGGCGTGGTGTTCGATCAGGATGCCGATGAACCGCTCCATCGAGCCGACGATCGCCCGGTGCAGCATGACCGGGTGCTTTTTCTGGCTGTTTTCGTCCACGTACTCGGCGCCGAGGCGGCCGGGCATCATGAAATCGACCTGCATCGTGCCCAGCTGCCAGGTACGGCCGATGGCGTCCTTGAGGTGGTACTCGATCTTCGGGCCGTAGAAGGCGCCCTCGCCCGGCAGCTCCTGCCACTCCACGCCACAGTTGCCCAGCGCCGAACGCAGCGCGGCTTCGGCCTTGTCCCAGGTGGCGTCATCGCCGAGGCGCTTTTCCGGGCGCAGCGCGATCTTGATCTGGATCTCGTCGAAACCGAAGGTCGTGTACACCGCCAGCGCCTGCTGGTGGAAGGCCGTCACTTCGGCTTCGATCTGCGACTCGGTGCAGAACACGTGGCCGTCGTCCTGGGTGAAGCCACGCACGCGCAGGATGCCGTGCAGCGCGCCGGAGGGCTCGTTGCGGTGGCACGAACCGAACTCACCGTAGCGGATCGGCAGATCGCGGTAGCTGTGCAGGCCCTGGTTGAACACCTGGATGTGGCCCGGGCAGTTCATCGGCTTGACCGCGTAGGTGCGCTTCTCCGATTCGGTGAAGAACATGTTTTCCTGGTAGTTGTCCCAGTGGCCCGACTTCTGCCACAGCGACACATCCAGGATCTGCGGGCAGCGCACTTCGCCGTAGCCGCTGTCGCGGTACACACGGCGCATGTGCTGCTCGACCACCTGCCACAGCGCCCAGCCCTTGGGGTGCCAGAACACCAGACCCGGGGCCTCTTCCTGCAGGTGGAACAGCTCCTGTTGCTTGCCGATGCGGCGGTGATCGCGCATTTCGGCTTCTTCGATGCGCTTGATGTAGGCCTCAAGCTGCTTCTTGTCGGCCCAGGCGGTGCCGTAGATGCGCTGCAGCTGCTCGTTCTTGGCATCGCCGCGCCAGTAGGCGCCGGAAATGCGGGTCAGCTTGAAGGCCTTCAGGAAGCGCGTGTTGGGCACGTGCGGGCCGCGGCACATGTCCACGTATTCCTGGTGGTAGTACATGCCCATGGCCTGGATATCCGGCGACATGTCGTCGATCAGGCGCAGCTTGTAGTCTTCGCCACGCGCCTTGAAGATCTCGATGACCTCCGCACGCGGGGTGACCTTCTTGATGACGTCGTAGTCCTGCGCGATCAGCTCGCCCATGCGCTTTTCGATGGCGGCCATGTCGTCAGGCGTGAACGGACGCTCGGAGTAGATGTCGTAATAGAAGCCTTCGGCGATGACCGGGCCGATCACCATCTTGACGTCCGGGTACAGCTGCTTGACCGCATGACCGACCAGATGGGCGGCGGAGTGGCGGATGATCTCCACGCCCTCCTCGTCCTTGGCGGTGATGATGCGCAGGCTGGCATCGTGGTCGATAACGTCACTGGCATCGACCAGCACGCCATCCACCGAACCGGCGATGGTGGCCTTGGCCAGGCCGGCACCGATGGACTGGGCGACGTCCATGACACTGACGGGGTTTTCGAATTCACGGCGGCTGCCGTCGGGGAGCGTGATCGCGATCATGAGAGTGCTTTGGTCTGGTGGCCCGCAAGGGGGCCTGGAGAATCCGGGGACGAGGCAATAAAAAAGCGCCACGAGGGCGCCTGCGTCAGGGGCCGTCGGGGGCGTTCAGCGGTGGGCGGTGGTAGTGCTCATGTCACACGCTAGACCGGCGCAGGGCGCGGGCCACCTTGTTGCCTCGATAGAGATGACCTGATCTTAAACCAATCCGCCGATGAATGCGCCGCTCCGACTGCGGCCAAGCAACAGGACCGCCTGAATGCGCCCGTGTGGCGCCCGCAAACCGCAATGATTACCATGCGCGGATTACTGTCCTGCCCAGGACAGGTTTGCCGATTGGATTGCCGATGATCACTGTTGCCCTGACCTCGCTCGGCTTCTGCAGCCTGGCGCTGGTCGGCTCCGCGTTTTCCGCGCTGGCGCTGTATGCCGCCTCACCGCACTGCCGCTGGCCGCGCCTGCGTCGTGCCGGCCGCCTTGGCCGGCAGATCAGTCTGGTGGCTGCGGTGGCGGCGCTGTGGCTGTGGATCGCCAATCTGGGCATCGCCACCGGCGTGGTGGTGATGCTGTGCAGCTGGATGCTGGCGGCGGTCCTGCTGCCGCTGCTTGCTGCCTGGCACCGCCCGGCACAGGTGATGCGCTGATGTGGGCCCGCGCGGGCGCCGGCCTCCTGGCGGGGTTCTTCGTCGCGGCCGCAGCCACCGGCCTGGTCGCCTGGCTGCCGCCGGGGCCGTGGCAGAGCGCGCTGGTACCCAGCCTGATCGCCTTCATTCCGCTGTGGATGCTGGCGGCGATCTGGGCCTTCAGCTTCCGCACCGGGCTGCGGGCGTGGGCCGTGATGAGCGCGACCGCCCTGGCCGGATTTGGCCTGTTGTGGCTGCTGCGCCTGACCGGCGCGGTGCAATGAGAGCGATACGATGAAGTTCAGTTCCCCGACCCTGCGTACCTTCACCACGCTGCATACGTGGGTCGGCCTGGTGGCCGGTTTCGCGCTGTTCGTGGCGTTCTACGCCGGTGCGCTGACCCTGTTCCACCACGATCTGCCGCTGTGGCAGACCCCGCATGCGGTCGACACCCCGGCCGCGAGCCTGGACGACGCGCAGCGCCTGCTCGAGGGGGTGCTCGAGCGCCACCCGGCCGCACGCGCCCACGTGGGCATGACCTTCCCGGGGGCGGATCATCCGCAGCCGATCGCGTATTGGCAGGATGCCAAGGGCACCTGGCTGTACGCTTGGCTGGACCATTACGACGGCAGCGTGACCCCGCCACAGACCGGGCTGGCCGAGCTGGTCAACGAGCTGCATTACAGTCTGGGCCTGCCGGTCGCGGGCACCTACCTGATGGGCATCGTCAGCCTGCTGTATGGCCTGGCCCTGCTCAGTGGCCTGGTCATCCACCTGCCCAAACTGCTGGGCGATCTGTTCGCGCTGCGCCCGGGCCGCAACCTCAAGCAGATGTGGCAGGACGCGCACAACGTGATCGGCGTGCTCAGCCTGCCCTTCCACCTGATGTTCGCGGTCACCGGCGCGCTGCTCTGCCTGATCTTCCTGCAGATGGCGGCGCTGAATCCGCTGATCTTCGACGGCAAGCTGCTGCAGGCGGTGCCGGCGGCGATGGACACGGCCCCGGTACGCGAGCCCAGCGGCCAGCCCGGCGATGGTACCCAGCTTCGCATGCTGCATGCACGCGCCATCGAGGTAGCGCGCGCGCAGGGCGTGGCCGATTTCGAACCGGCCTTCCTGAAGCTGGCCCATGCCGGCGATGCCAACGCGACGATCGAGATCACCGGCGAATCCGGCGGCACCCTGGGGCCGCTCGGCGCGGTCGGCCTGGATGCCGCCACCGGCCGCCTGCTGAGCAGCCAGCTGCCCGGGCAGCGCGATGCCAACCACGCCACCCTCAGCGCGGCCTACGCGCTGCACTTCGGCGAGTTCGGCAATGGCGTGGTGGTGTGGCTGTACTTCCTGCTCGGCCTGGGCGGCGCCTTCCTGTTCTACTCGGGCAACCTGCTGTGGATCGAATCGCGGCGCAAGCGGCGCCAGGTGGAACAGGGGCGCGCGCAGATCAACATGGCCCGGGCCACGGTGGGGGTCTGTATCGGGCTGTGCGTGGCGGTCTCGGCGAGCTTCGTGGGCGCCCAGATCCTGGAGCAGATCGCGCCACAGGCGGTCGATCACGGCATCCGCTGGATCTGTTTCGCCACCTGGGCCGCGTGTGCACTGTGGGCGGCACTGCGCCGCCCCGACCAGGCCGCCCGTGAGCTGCTCTGGGCGGCCGCCATCAGCACCGCACTGGTGGCGGTGGCGCACGGCGGCCTGACCGGCTACTGGCCGTGGACGAGCGCGGCACGCGGCTACTGGCCGCTGTTCTGGGTGGATGCGGTGGCACTCGCACTGGCATTCGGATTTGCCACGCTGGCGCGCGCGAGCCTGCGCCGCGCGCGGCATGGCGACCCGAACAGCGTCTGGAGTGCACCGCGCTGATTACCCTGGAGGCCTGCTACGGCGGGCTTTCAGAATTCTTCAGCCACGTTTCCAGCACTTCAGACCGCATCATGGCGTAGTCGGCCCTCATCTCGAGGAGCCTTGCCCATGCACCACTACCGACACCCATTTGCCACCCTGGTCTTCGCCCTGGCGGCCGCCCTGCCACTGACCGCTCCCGCCGCACCCACGGCGCTGGACAGCGCCCGGATCACCGCGCTGGAGTCGGCGATCGCCAGCCAGGACATCAAACAGATCACCAGCGTGCTGCTACTGGTGGACGGCCAGGTGGCGTACGAGGGCTACTTCAACGGTGGCACGGCGGAGACCCTCAATGACGTGCGCTCGGCCAGCAAGAGCGTGACCGCGATGCTGGTCGGTGCGGCCATCGGCGACGGGTCCCTGCCCGGCGTGCAGGCCCGTGTGTACGACTACTTTCCCGCGTTCACCGCCGGCCATTCCGTCGATCCCCGGCTGCGCGCAATGACGGTGGAAGACCTGCTCACCATGAGCACCCTGTGGGAGTGCGATGACGAGAATGCGTTCTCGGCCGGCAACGAAGAGCGCATGTACGTGACCGAGCACTGGCTGGACTTCGCGCTGTCGCTGCCGGTCAAAGGCTTCGCACCGTGGATGACGCGACCGGAAGACAGCCCGCACGGCCGCGCGCATGCCTACTGCACGGCCAATTCCTTCGTACTCGGCGCGGTGCTGGAGCAGGCGACGAAGCGGCCCTTGGCCGACTACGCCGCGCAGGTGCTGGAGCGTCCGCTGGGCATCACCACGAGCACATGGAACCGCTCACCGGAGGGCATCGGCATGGGCGGCGGTGGAACGCGCTACCGCAGCCGGGACCTGGCGCGGTTGGGCGAACTGATGCTGGCCGAGGGACGCTGGCAGGGCAAGCAACTGATCCCGACCCGCTATGTGCGCGCGATGCTCAGCGCGCAGGCCTCCGCCGGTGATGGCAGCGACTACGGCTATCAGTGGTGGGGGCTGAAGCTTCCGGTCGATGGGCACGAAACCACGGTCTGGACGATGTCCGGCAACGGTGGCAACTACGTGTTCGTGATGCCGGAGAAAAAGCTGGTGGCGGTGATCACCAGCCAGGCCTACAACCGCAGCTACGCCCACCCGCAGTCGCGCCGCATCCTTACCGAGTTCCTGCTGCCCGCGCTGCGCTGAGGCCCTCGAGGTCTGTTGGCCGCCACGGGGCGGCCAACACCCGGGCACGCTGGGCAGATACGTCCGCCTCGATCGTGTCGAGCAGTCCCTGCCAGCCCGCCGCATCATGCAGCGGGGCAAACAAAGGGGTGGCGCGCAGCCACGCCGCATCGCGGAAGCCGGCGTCCACTGCGTGATGCAGGGCCGCCAGCGCAGTTGCTTCATCGCCGTGGGCCTGCAGCAACAGTGCACGCTCCAGCGCGGTGTCGGACCAGCCATCGTCGCCCTGCCCTTTCAGCAGCCGCAGACGCTCGGCAATCCATCCCGGTGTGGGTGCTGGATCGCCATACAGGCCAGCCAGGGTCTGCCCCATCGACTGCTGCGGGCGTAGTGCCCGGCTCTGCTCGAAGGCGTCAGCGGCCCCCTTGCGATTTCCGTTCAACAACCGCAGTTCGCCCTGCAGGCGCAGCAGTTGCGGATGCGGCGTGCCGCGCGCCAGCGCCTGATCGAGGGCCTGCTGCGCCTTGCCTGGCTCGCCCATCGCCAGCAGGCTGTGCGGCCAGGCAATGTTGGCGAACACATTGTCGGGATAGAGCTGGAAGTTGTGTGCATGGCGGCGCGCGGCGGCATCGGTGAAACCGAGCAGCTCCAGTTCGCGCGCGACCTGCACGTCGCGGAAGCGGACACGCTCCGGAGCCCGCAGCGACAGGTTGTCCTGCAGTGCCTGCGCAAGGTGCCCGCGCTCCTGACGCAGATAGGCCAGCGAGGCGCGGGTGCGCCCGTCATCCGGGTCGCGCTGCAGGGCCTGTTGATAGTCGGCCATGGCCTGCGGCATCGCGCCGAGGCAATCGTAGGCGTAGCCCCGCGCCGCCCATCCGGTCGCATCGTCGGGCGCCATGCGGACCACCTGGCCGGCCAGCACCAATGCGTCCTGCGCGCGCTCGCGGGCGCCATTGAACAGGCAGGCATCGGCAGCCAGCGCCCGCGCAAGCCCGCGCCGCGCTGCCAACGATTCGGGGTCGATCTGCAGCGCCTGGCGGTACAACGCGATCGCGCGCTCGTTGTTGCTGGCCTGGCCGATGCCCGCGTAATACGCAGCGCGCTGCAGCACCGGATCGGCAGGCGACGTCGGCGCGATACCGGAACGGATCACGATGAACGCGGCAACCGCTGCGGACGCTATCACTCCCGCTGCCAGCCAGACCCGGTGTGCGCGTCCGCGTCTGCGTGGCGCGCGGGCATCCTCGGCGGTGACGTTGGCAACGGTGTCGTGCATTACCGGCTTCGGCGATGCGCACAGCTGGTAGCCACGGCCGCGCACCGAGCGCACATACCGTGGCCGTCGGCTGTCATCGCCCAAGGCCTGCCTGAGCAACTTCACCCGCTGGCTGATCGCATCCTCACCGACCACCGCCGGTGCCCACACCTGATCGGCCAGCGTGTCGAAATCGACGACGGCGTCGCCATGCGCCAGCAGACACTCCAACAGCCGCCAACTCAGCCCGTTGACCGGCAACACCTCATCGCCGCGCCGCACCTGCTGTGCGGTGCGGTCTATATACAGATCCAGCAGTGTGCAAGTGCCCATGCCGCCCAGCATAGGGCACTGCCTGCAGGCGCGGCAGGAAGCGCTCGATGAGGAGGCCCGGCAGCGCAAGGCATTCACCTGCGGCTTGCGTGCACGGCCTTACAGTTCCACCGCATTCCCTCACTGCTGCGTGACACCGATGACCGACCTGCATATCGACCGATTGGACCATCTGGTCCTGACCGTGGCGGATGTCGCCGCGACCTGCGCGTTCTACCAGCGTGTGCTGGGCATGGAGGTGGAGTCCTTCGGCGAAGGCCGCAAGGCGCTGCGCTTCGGGCTGCAGAAGATCAACCTGCATGCGCACGGGCGCGAGTTCGAGCCCAAGGCCGAGCGACCCACACCGGGCTCGGCGGACCTGTGCCTGATCACCTACGCGACGATGGACGAGATCCTGGCGCATCTGCAGGCACAGGGGGTCACCGTCGAAGAAGGCCCCGTACAGCGGACCGGTGCGACCGGACCGATCCTGTCGGTGTATTTCCGCGATCTGGACCGGAATCTGATCGAGGTGTCGCGCTATCTGGCATAGCGCTGCACGGCGGAGTGGTTTGGTTGGCTCGAAACGCGGGCACAAAAAAAGCGGGCCGAAGCCCGCTTTTTCTTGTCTGCGTAGGCGTGAGGACCGACGGTCCTCACCTACCGCGAGATCGGCGTGGGCCGATTACTCGGCGGCCGGGGCGCCCTCGCCTTCTTCGACGGCCTTCATCGACAGGCGGATACGGCCCTGCTTGTCGACTTCCAGCACCTTGACCTTGACCACATCGCCTTCCTTCAGCACATCGCCGACCTTCTCGACGCGGTCGCTGGAGATCTGCGACACGTGGACCAGACCGTCCTTGCCCGGCAGGATCGTGACGAACGCACCGAAGTCCATGATCTTGGCGACCTTGCCTTCGTAGATGCGGCCCGGCTCGACGTCCGAGGTGATCTGCTCGATGCGGGCCTTGGCAGCCTGCGCAGCGATGGCGTTGACCGACGCGATGACGATGGTGCCGTCATCCTGGATGTCGATCTGGGTGCCGGTTTCCTTGGTGATGGCCTGGATGGTGGAACCACCCTTGCCGATCACTTCGCGGATCTTGTCCGGGTGGATCTTGATGGTCAGCAGGCGCGGCGCGTAGTCCGACAGCTCTTCGCGCGGAGCGGTCAGGCCGTGGGCCATTTCACCCAGGATGTGCAGACGGCCAGCCTTGGCCTGCTGCAGTGCCTGCTTCATGATCTCTTCGGTGATGCCTTCGATCTTGATGTCCATCTGCAGGGCGGAGATGCCCTCAGCGGTACCGGCGACCTTGAAGTCCATGTCGCCCAGGTGATCTTCGTCACCCAGGATGTCGGACAGGACGACGAAGCGCTCGCCTTCCTTGACCAGACCCATGGCGATACCGGCCACCGGCGACTTCACCGGCACACCGGCGTCCATCAGGGCCAGCGAGGAACCGCAGACCGAGGCCATCGACGAGGAGCCGTTGGATTCGGTGATTTCCGAGACCACGCGGATGGTGTACGGGAAGGCTTCCAGCGACGGCATCACTGCCAGCACGCCGCGCTTGGCGAGACGGCCGTGACCGATTTCGCGACGCTTCGGGCCCATCATGCGGCCGGTCTCACCCACCGAGTAGGGGGGGAAGTTGTAATGGAAGAGGAAGTTTTCCTTGTACTCACCGGCGACGGCATCGATGACCTGGCCATCACGGGCGGTGCCCAGGGTGATGGTCACGATGGCCTGCGTTTCACCGCGGGTGAACAGCGAGGAGCCGTGGGTACGCGGCAGGATGCCGGTCTTCACCGAGATCGGGCGGACGGTGTCCAGCGCACGGCCGTCGATGCGGACCTTGGTGTCCAGCACCGAGTTGCGCATGGTGCTGTATTCCAGCTCGCCGAATTCCTTCGACAGCTCGGCCGGGTTCCAGCCTTCGGCGGCCACACGGCCAGCCAGCGACTCGACCACATCCTTCTTGATCGCCGAGATGGCGTCACGGCGCTGCAGCTTGTCGCGCACCTGGAAGGCTTCGCCCAGGCGCGGGCCGATGGCTTCCTGCAGGGCGCTGATCAGCACGTCGTTCTTGGCCGGGGCTTCCCAGGTCGACGGCTTGGTGCCGGCTTCCACGGTCAGCTCGTTGATCGCGTTGATGACCTTCTGCATTTCGCGGTGACCGAAGGTCACAGCGCCCAGCATCACGTCTTCGGACAGCAGCGCGGCTTCGGATTCCACCATCAGCACGGCGTTGGCGGTACCGGCGACAACCAGCTCCAGCTCCGAATCCTTCAGCTCGGTCACGGTCGGGTTGAGGATGTACTCACCGTTCTTGTAACCCACCTTGGCGGCGGCGATCGGACCCTTGAACGGGGTGCCGGCCAGCGACAGCGCAGCCGAGGCGCCGATCAGGGCAGCGATGTCGCCATCGATGTCCGGGTTCAGCGACATCACCGTGGCGATGATCTGAACTTCGTTCTTGTAGTCTTCCGGGAACAGCGGACGGATCGGGCGATCGATCAGGCGCGAAATCAGCGTCTCTTTTTCGGTCGCGCGGCCTTCGCGCTTGAAGAAACCGCCCGGGATACGGCCACCTGCGTAGAACTTCTCCTGATAGTCGCAGGTCAGGGGGAAGAAGTCCTGGCCCTCACGCGCGCTCTTGGCGGCAACGGCGGAGACCAGCAGCACGGTGTCGTCGAACTTGACGATGACGGCACCGCCGGCCTGACGGGCGATTTCGCCGGTTTCAAGCGTGACGGTGTGCTTGCCGTACTGGAAGGTTTTGGTGATTTTTGCCACGGGGGTTTCCTTGGATGATGCTTTCTTCAATGGACCGCGGGCGACCCTTGCCGCCGACGGGTGACCGGTTGTCCGGCCCATACGTTTGATGCGGTACTGCCAAAACAAAACCGCGGCGCATTCCTGCGCCGCGGTGGGGGTTCGTGCTTAGCGACGCAGGCCGAGCTTTTCGATCAGGGCCTTGTAACGCGGAGCGTCTTTCTTCTTCAGGTAGTCCAGCAGGCTGCGGCGGCGGTTGACCATCTGCAGCAGACCACGACGGCTGTGGTGATCCTTCTTGTGGGTCTTGAAGTGGCCGGTCAGCAGTTCGATGCGGGCGGTCAGCAGAGCGACCTGGACTTCCGGGGAGCCGGTGTCAGCCGCGCTGCGCTTGTTGTCTTCAATGACTTTCTGGGTGTCGATCGACATATCTGTTTTCTCTTGGATGCGTGGCCCGCAGAAACGTCCCATTGACGTACCGCGCGACTCGCCGTTAACGAAAGGATGAACCCGCAGAACGCGGGAAGCCTGAAAAGGCCGCGAAATTGTAACGTCAGCGGCCGTCCGGAACAAGGACCGGGGTGGTGCCCGGCCGGGTCGCTCAGAGGTTGAACAGGCGCTGCGGGGCCAGCAGACCGGTCTCGTCGACCTGGCCCAGGCCCTGGATCGCCTCGGCCGGGCCGAAGACCACCACCCCACCCTGCGGCCAGCTGGCGTCGCGGATGCGCTGACCCACCCGGAAGCGACGGGTCTGCTCGTCGTCCAGCGTGACCCGCGGGTAATGGGCCAGACCCGCGTCCAGCGGCAGCAACAGGGCCTCCATGCCGGCCTCATCGCCCTGCTCGGCCAAGGCGCGCAGGGTGTCCAGGGTGACCATCGGCGCCTCACGGAAGGGATCCACCCACAGCCGGCGCAGGCCAGCGATATGAGCGCCGCAGCCCAGCGTCTCGCCAAGATCGCGGGCCAGGCTGCGGATGTACGTGCCTGAACCGCAGGTCACCCGCAGGGACAGCCGGGTCGGCTGCTGCGCCAGCACCTCCAGGGCGTGGACCTCCACATCGCGCTCCGGCGCGTCGATCGCCTCGCCGCGGCGGGCCTTCAGGTACAGCGGCTCGCCGCCCTGCTTGAGCGCGGAGTAGATCGGGGCGCGCTGACGGATGCGACCGCGCAGCGGTGCCAGCGCCGCCTCCAGCTCGGCCGCACTGATGGCCGGGACCGGCCGCTCGCGCAGCACGGTGCCATCGGAGTCATCGGTATCGGTGGTCTGGCCCAGCACCACTTCGGCGTCATAGGCCTTGGCCGAGCCGAGCAGCAGGCCGGCAATCTTGGTGGCCTCACCGAAGCACAGTGGCAGCAGCCCGGTGGCCAGCGGATCCAGGCTGCCGGTGTGGCCGCCCTTCTCGGCGCGGTACAGGCGGCGGGCCACCTGCAGGGCCGCGTTGGAGCTCATGCCGGTCGGCTTGTCGAGCAGCAGGATGCCATCCAGGCGGCGGAATGAAATTCGGGGTGCCATGCATTCAATTCAAAACGGCGCCGTGTGGCGCTGCCGGTCAATCCGGCCTCCGGCGGAGCGGTCGCACTGCGACAGGCCCCGCCCCATAAGACAACAGCCCTTTCGGGCTGTTGGTCCATCAGGCTTTCTTGTCGCCTTCGTCGGCGTCTTCGCCTTCGTCCGCGTCATCTTCGCCGCCTTCATCGCCCTGCCGGCTCTTCTCAGCCGCCAGCGTATCGGGCAGATCGCGCAGGATGTTGTCGATGCGCTCGCCGCGATCCACCGAATCATCGTAGTGGAAGTGCAGCTCGGGCACGTGGCGCAGCTTCATCGCACGCGCCAGCTCCATCCGCAGCTCCCAGGCCAATTCCTTCAGGCCTTTCATGGCCTCCACCGAACGTTCGGGCATCAGCGCGGTGACGAAAATCTTGGCATGTGCCATGTCACGGGTGATTTCCACGTCGGAGACGCTCACCGAAGGCAGGCCGTGTACACGCACGGCGTTGTGCACGAGCGTCCCCAGTTCGCGGCGGATCTGGGCGGAAACACGGTCGGTTCGATGGAAGGTCTTTGGCACGGTAGGCGGACTCGTCTTGAAGGGTGATGCGTAAGCGAAAAAGCCGGACCGCGCGATGCGGTCCGGCCTGGAACATTACAGGGTGCGCGGCACTTCGATACGCTCGAAGCACTCGATCTGATCACCCGGCTTGACGTCGTTGTAAGCCTTCACGCCGATACCGCATTCGGTACCGTTGCGGACTTCTTCGACGTTCTCCTTGAAGCGACGCAGCGATTCCAGCTCGCCTTCGAAGACCACGACGCTGTCGCGCAGGACGCGGATCGGCTTGCTGCGCTTCACCGTACCTTCGATGATCATGCAGCCTGCGACCGCACCGAACTTCGAGCTGCGGAACACATCGCGGACCTGGGCGATACCGATGATCTCTTCGCGGATTTCCACGCCGAGCAGACCGGAGGCCACCTGCTTCACCTGATCGATCACGTCATAGATGATCGAGAAGTAACGCAGGTCCACACCGTTGGACTCGATGATGCGACGCGCGGAGGCGTCGGCGCGCACGTTGAAGCCGATCACGGTGGCCTTGGAGGCAACCGCCGAGTTGGCGTCCGATTCGGTGATGCCGCCCACGCCGGAGTGGATCACGTTGATGCGGATGTCGTCGTTGGACAGCGCGACCAGTGCCTGGCTCAGCGCCTGCACCGAACCCTGCACGTCGGCCTTGATCACCAGGTTCAGCACCTGCTGGCCATCGCCCTTGCCCAGGGTCGCCATGATGTCTTCCATGCGGCTGCCCGCGGACTGCACCAGGCGCGATTCACGGCGCTTGGTTTCGCGCTGCTGCGCAACGTCCTTGGCCAGACGCTCGTCTTCGACCACGACGAAGTCATCACCGGCATCCGGCACGCCGGACAGACCCAGCACCTGCACCGGAATCGACGGGCCAGCCTGGTCAGGCTGTGCGCCGGTTTCGTCGAACAGGGCGCGCACGCGGCCGTACTGGATACCGCAGACCAGGTAATCGCCCTTCTTCAGCGAACCCTGCTGCACCAGCACGGTGGCGATCGGGCCACGGCCCTTGTCCAGCGAGGACTCGATGACCACGCCGGTGGCGCGACCGTCGGCCACGGCCTTCAGTTCCAGCAGTTCGGCCTGGATCGAGATCGCATCCAGCAGGTCGTCGATGCCCAGACCGGCCTTGGCCGAGATCTCGACCATCTGCACGTCACCACCGAAATCTTCGGAGACGACCTGCTCGGTGAGCAGCTCGTTCTTGACGCGCATCGGATCGGCACCGGACTTGTCGATCTTGTTGATCGCCACGATCAGCGGCACACCCGCCGAACGGGCGTGCTGGATGGCTTCCTTGGTCTGCGGCATGACGCCGTCATCGGCCGCCACCACCAGCACCACGATGTCGGTCAGCTTGGCACCGCGGGCACGCATGGACGTAAACGCCGCGTGGCCCGGGGTATCCAGGAAGCTGATCACGCCCTTCGGCGTTTCAACATGGTACGCACCGATGTGCTGGGTGATGCCACCGGCTTCGCCCGTGGCGACCTTGGTGCGGCGGATGTAATCCAGCAGCGAGGTCTTGCCGTGGTCGACGTGGCCCATGATGGTGACCACCGGCGGACGTGCCACCGGCTCGCCCTGGTTGCCACCGGCCAGCGCCAGCAGCGCGTCTTCGGCGTCGTTGGTGTTGGCACGGATCACGTTGTGGCCGAGTTCTTCGGTCACCAGCGCGGCAGTGTCATGGTCGATGGTCTGGGTGATGGTCGCCATGACGCCCATCTTGAACAGCGCCTTGACCACATCGCCGCCCTTGACGGCCAGCTTCTGGGCCAGATCGGCGACGGTGATGGTGTCGCCGATGGTGACGTCACGCACGATCGGAGCGACCGGACGTTCGAAGCCATGGGCACCACCGCCGCTGCGCGACTGGTTGCTGTCACGGCGGCTGCCGTGCTGCACGCGCCCGGTCGGACGACCGCGCGAGTTGCTGTTGTTGCCGCGACGGGCACGATCGGCGGCCGACAGATGCAGCTGACCGGCAAAGCGGTTGCCACCATCGTCATCGCGCTTGGCGCCCGGACGGTTGTTGTTGTTCGAATTGCGATCGTCCGAACGCGGTGCCGGACGGGCAGCCGACGGTGCAGCCGGGCGCGCGTTGCGGGCCGGTGCATCGGCAGCAGCCGGCTTGGCCGCAGCCGGGGTCGGGGCCGGCGGTGCGTTCTTGGCCGCTTCAGCAGCGGCTTCGGCCGCCTTGCGCTCGGCTTCGGCACGTTCCTTGGCGTCGATTTCTTCCTGACGCTTGCGGGCGATTTCTTCGTCGCGCGCACGGTCCTTCTCGGCCAGTGCGCGCTGCTCGTCCAGATTGCGCTGGCGGGATTCCTCCAGCTTGCGCAGGATGTCGGCGCGCTCCTCATCCGCGGTCATCGGCTTGCCGCTGGCGTCCTTCATGTAGGTACGCTTCTGGCGCACTTCCACGTTGACGGTGGTCTTGCTGCGGCCGGCGCTGACGGTCACTTCCTGCAACTTGCGACGGTTCAGGGTGATCTTCTTGGCGGCTTCGTCGGTGCTCTCGACGGGCTGCTCGGTCTTGCCGTGCGAGCGACGAAGGAAGCCCAGGAGCTTCACCTTTTCGGTACTGGTCACGACCTGGTCGGGACCGCTGAACTTCATGCCGGCTTCGGCAAGTTGTACGAGCAGTTTATCGACCGGGGTGTTGACCAGTTCGGCAAGCTTGCGGATGGTGGTTTGCTGCGACATTCGGATCCTATGATCTGGTTGGCGCTCCCTCGAAACGTGCGAAGGCAGCGCGGAGTCTAAGCCCTGAGCGGGTCAGGGCACTGTTCATCGCTGGCTCATTCGCCGCGCTCCAGGCGGGCGATCTCCTCGGCTCGGGCGGCAAGGATCAGGGCGGCGGCGCGCTCCTGGTCCATGTCCTCGATGCCGAACTCGAGGATCTCGTCGGCGGCCAGGTCCGACAGGTCCTCACTGGTACGCACGCCGTGACCGGCCAGGGCGTAGGCAGTTGCCTCGTCCATGCCTTCCAGGGCGAGCAGGTCTTCCGACGGCGAGCCGTCTTCCAGACCTTCTTCCACCGCGAGCGCTTCGTTGAGCAGCGCATCGCGGGCACGGGCACGCAGCTCTTCGACGATGTCTTCGTCGAAGCCTTCCACGGCCAGCAGTTCGCCGACCGGGACGTAGGCGATTTCTTCCACGGTGTTGAAGCCTTCGGTCACCAGGATGGCGGCGATTTCTTCATCCACTTCCAGCTTGTCCATGAACAGCTGACGGGCAACGCCCTGCTCTGCCTCGGACTTGGCGGTCACCTGGTCCTGGGTCATCACATTGAGCTGCCAACCGGTCAGGCGGCTGGCAAGACGGACGTTCTGCCCGCCCTTGCCGATCGCCTGGGCCAGGCGCTCTTCCGCCACGGCCAGGTCCATCGAGTGCTTTTCTTCATCGACGATGATCGACTGCACTTCCGCCGGCGCCATCGCGTTGATGACGAAGTTGGCGGGGTTCTCGTTCCACAGCACGATGTCCACGCGCTCGCCATTGAGCTCGTTGGACACGGCCTGCACGCGCGAACCGCGCATGCCGATGCAGGCACCGATCGGATCGGTACGCGAATCGTGGGCCAGCACGGCGATCTTGGCGCGGTCGCCCGGATCACGTGCACAGGCCTTGATCTCGACCAGGCCCTGGCCGACTTCCGGCACTTCGAGCTTGAACAGTTCGATCATGAATTCCGGGGCGGCGCGGCTGATGAACAGCTGCGGGCCACGCGGTTCCGAACGGACTTCGGCCAGGTAACCGCGCACGCGGTCGCCAGCGCGCAGTACGTCGCGCGGAATGCCCTTGTCCTTCGGAATGAAGGCCTCGGCGTTGCCGCCCAGGTCCACATAGATGTTGCCGCGCTCGGCGCGCTTGACCACACCGGTGACCAGTTCGCCGACGCGATCCTTCCACGCATCGACCACCTGCTGACGCTCGGCCTCGCGCACGCGCTGGACGATCACCTGCTTGGCGGCCTGTGCGGCGATGCGGCCGAAGTCCGGGTTTTCGATCTGCTCTTCGATGTAGTCGCCGACTTCCACGCCGTCAGCTTCATCGATGGCGTCCATCAGACGGATCTGGCGGTCCGGGGACTCCATGACCACGTCATCGGCCACCACTTCCCAGCGGCGGAAGGTTTCGTAGTTGCCGTCCTTGTGGTCGATCGACACACGGGCCAGCACTTCTTCTTCCGGGTAACGCTTTTTGGCAGCCGAAGCCAACGCTGCCTCGATGGCATCGAAGATGACTTCGCGCGGGACGCCTTTTTCGTTGGCGACCGCATCCACTACCAGCAAAAGTTCCTTGCTCATTGGCTCACTCCGCCCGCGGCTTTTTGGCCGCCTGCTCGTTGGATGGTTTCTTGTTCGCCTTGCCACCCTGTTTGGGTGCCGGGCCAGTCGGTTTGGTCGGAGCCAGGCCGAGGGCGGCCCAGTCCGGCATGATGCGTGCCTTGTCGATGTTGTCGATGTCGGCGGTAAACGGGGCATTGTCGACCTTGAAGGTGACCGTGCCTTGTTCGATATCCACGGCGAGGATCTCGCCCTGCAGACGGCGGCGGCCATCCTGCGGCAGGCTCAGCGTCACCTTGGCCGATTCGCCGATGGCGCGCTCGAACTGGTCGCCGGTGAACAGCGGGCGGTCCACGCCGGGCGAAGACACTTCCAGCGTGTAGTTCGCCGTGATCGGGTCCTCGACGTCCAGCTGGGCGGACACTTCGCGGCTGACGCGTTCGCAGTCGTCGATGTTGACGATGCGCTCGGGCTGTTCGGCCAGCGGCACGTCGATGTACAAACGCAGCGTGGCACCACCCGGGGCGGTCAGATATTCCACGCCCAGCAGCTCGAGACCCAGCGACTGAACGGTGGGGGCGAGCAGATTCGCGATTTCGGTTGCCTTGTCGCTCACAGTCGGCCTTGATTCGTTGAAAGAGATACGGGTCTGGTCCGTTGCATGGACCACCTTCCGGAAACAACAAAGGGCCCGTTGGGCCCCTGTCCGGTACAACTCCGGTCATGCTGGATTCCGGTGCAGATGCGCACGTGGTGCGTTCCTGCGAGCCCAGCGTTCCGGGGGTCACGGCGGCCTGGGTACAGGTTGCCGTTCCTGGAAGCCGGTTGCGGGGCCTGTTCATTTCCGTTGACAGGATATGAGTAGACAGTCCGCTAAGCCACTGATCATAGCCGTTGCACCGCGCTGGTGCAATGGCTGGGGTGGTTTGTGGTGCCTGTATTCGGAAAGCTGAACGGCCGAAGCCGGCTGTTTGGGCTTTCGTCCAGGGCATCGGTGCAGGCAGGTCCGCGGGACGCGCCGTGAACCCGTCCATGGGGGCTCATGGGCGACATCCATGTCGCCCCAATGGTCCCGCCAACCTGCCCACACCGCTGCCTACGGAAATGGCTGGCCAGTCACTGAAGTCGCAAGCAAAGGCGGGCAACATTTCAGGCGATGACACAACGAAAAAAGCGACCTCGTTGCCGAGATCGCCTTTTCGTCTACTGCATCTGCACTGCAGATTTTCTGTGGTAGCGGGGGCAGGATTTGAACCTGCGACCTTCGGGTTATGAGCCCGACGAGCTGCCAGACTGCTCCACCCCGCAGCAGAAGCGGAATTGTAAGGGAGTTTGAGTTCCCGTGCAACCCCTTTGAAACATCGGCTGTGCAACAGCCCTTGAGCCAAAGCCAAAGCCAAACAACCAAGGCGAGCCAGACGCCGAAACGAAAAAAGCGACACCGCCTCCGGTATCGCTTGATTCGTCCACTGCCTCCGGTTTGCACCGGAGCTATATGGTAGCGGGGGCAGGATTTGAACCTGCGACCTTCGGGTTATGAGCCCGACGAGCTGCCAGACTGCTCCACCCCGCAGCAGAAGCGGATGAGTGCGGAAGACCCGGCGGACTTCCTAGCAACGATGTTCTGGCGAAACCGCTGCATCAACAACTCAGGAGATGAATATTACACGAGTTGCGCACGTTTGTATCGTTTTTTACGAAATATGTGCAAACGCCTGCTGGCACCACACCATGATCGGGTTCCACGCCACGCCCAGGGCCAGCAGCGCCAGGGCATTCACGCCCAGCACCACGCCGAGCACGCGGTCGTTGTTGGCCGGCAGCGGCTCGCCCACCGGCTCATCGAAGTACATGACCTTGATGACACGCAGGTAGTAGAAGCAACCCACCACGGCGCAGAGCACGCCCAGGATGGCCAGCCACAGCATGCCACCGTTGATCGCGGCGCCCAGCACGGCCAGCTTGGTCCAGAAACCCAGGAACGGCGGGATGCCTGCCATCGACGCCATGATGCACAGCACGAGGCCGGCCATCCACGGGTTGCGGGCATTCAGACCCTTGAAGTCTTCGATCTTTTCCGCTTCAAAGCCGTTGCGCGACAGCGCGATGATCGCGCCGAAGCCGGCGGTGGACATGATCGCGTAGCTGAGCGCGTAGAACAGCGCCGCCGAGTAGCCCCGCTCGCCGCCACCGGCGATGCCCATCAGCAGGAAGCCGATGTGCGACACGGTGGAGTACGCGAGCATGCGCTTGAGGTTGGTCTGCGCGATCGCCATCAGGTTGCCGATCACCAGCGACAGTGCGGCCAGACCACCGATCAGGTACTTCCACTCGTCGGCCAGCGGACCCACGCCCATTTCCAGCAGGCGGTAGGCCATGCCGAACGCCGCCAGCTTCGGGGCCGAGCTGATGAACAGCGCGACCGGTGCCGGGGCACCCTGGTAGACGTCGGGCAGCCACATGTGGAACGGGGCGGCACCCAGCTTGAAGGCCACGCCGGCGATCATGAACACCGCGCCGGTCAACAGCAGCATCTTCTCTTCGGTATGCGGAATGGCGGCGTTGATGGCGTCCAGGTGCAGCGAGCCGGTGGCGCCGTAGATCAGCGACATGCCGTACAGCAGCAGGCCCGACGCAAGCGAGCCGAGCACGATGTACTTCATCGCCGCTTCCGAAGCCAGGCCGTTTTCACGGTTGCTGGCGACCAGTGCGTAGGAGCACAGCGCCAGCAGTTCCAGGCCGAGGTAGACCATCAGCAGGCTGCCGGCCGAGACCAGGATCATCATGCCCGCGGTGGCGAACAGGATCAGCACCGGGATCTCGCCCTGGTAGAGCTTGCGCTCGCGCAGGTAGCTCCAGCCGTAGATCAGGGTCAGGCCGCTGCACAGCACGATCACGGTCTTCATCACGTCGGCCGCGGTGTCGCGGACGAACATGCCGTGGAAGACCTCGCCCTGCCCGCCCACTCCGGTGGCGAGCATGAAGAACACGACCGCCAGCGCAGCGACCGAGAACAGGTGGGTCCAGATCTTGTTCTTTTCACTGATGAAAAGATCAAGCATCAACAGGGCGAACGCACTGCCGACCAGCACCAGCTCGGGAGCGAGCGGCGGGAGGTCAGCGGCGGTCAGTGGCAACAGCGGCGAGGTGGTCATCATCAAATCCTGGAATCAATACTCTCGACGGCCCGATTACAGCAGCTTGCTGGATGCGATCTGCATCGCCAGCTTCGCGATCGAGGGCTCCATCAGGTCGGTCAGCGGCTTGGGGTACAGGCCCAGGGCAAGGGTGCCCACGGCGAATACACCCAACACCAGCCACTCGCGACCGTTGATGTCCTTCAGTTCGGCGACATGGGCGTTGGCCACCTCACCGAAGAACACGCGCTTGTACAGCCACAGCGTATACGCCGCGGTGATCACCAGGGTGCTCGCCGCGCCGAGTGCCAGCCACGGATTGCGCTGGAAGCTGGCCATGATGATCATGAACTCACCGACGAAACCGCTGGTACCCGGCAGGCCGGCATTGGCCATGAAGAACAGCATGGCGAAGGTGGCGAACCAGGGCATGACGTTGACCACGCCGCCGTAATCGGCGATGCGGCGGCTGTGCATGCGGTCATACAGCACGCCGACGCAGGAGAACATCGCGCCGGACACGAAGCCGTGCGAGACCATCTGCACCATCGCACCCTGCAGGCCCAGGCGGGCCGCATCCGGATTGCCGGCGTCACGCACCAGCCACAGAGCGATGAAGGTACCCAGGGTCACAAAGCCCATGTGCGCGATCGACGAATAGGCGATCAGCTTCTTCATGTCGTCCTGCACCAGGGCGACCAGGCCGACGTAGATCACCGCGATCAGCGACAGCGTGATCACCAGCCATGCCCATTCCTGCGAGGCATCCGGGACGATCGGCAGGTTGAAGCGCAGGAAGCCGTAGCCACCGATCTTCAGCGCGATCGCGGCCAGGATCACCGAACCGGCGGTAGGCGCTTCGACGTGGGCGTCCGGCAGCCAGGTGTGGACCGGGAACATCGGCACCTTGACCGCAAACGCGATCAGGAATGCGAAGAATATCCAGGTCTGTTCCTTGCCCGACAGCTGCAGCTGGTACAGGTCGGCCAGCTGGAAGCTGCCGCCCTTCAGGTACAGGTAGATCAGGGCCACCAGCATCAGCACCGAGCCGAGGAAGGTGTACAGGAAGAACTTCAGCGCGGCGTAGATGCGGCGCGGGCCACCCCAGACACCGATGATCAGGAACATCGGGATCAGCATCGCTTCGAAGAACACGTAGAACAGCATCGCGTCCGTCGCAGCAAAGATGCCGACCGTGACGCCTTCCAGGATCAGGAAGGCGGCCACGTACTGGTTCACGCGCTTGTCGATCGCGCTCCAGGCACCGATCAGGGCCAGCACCGAGACCAGCGTGGTCAGCAGGATCAGCGCGATGGCGATGCCGTCGACGCCCAGGTTGTAGCCGATGTCGTAGGCAGGAATCCAGGCGCGGGTCTCGACGAACTGCAGCGCGTCGTTCCCCACGTCGTAGCCGCTGAGCAGCGACAGGCTGGCCAGGAAGGTCAGCACCGCGACGCCCAGGGACGCCCACCGGGCGGTTTGGGCATCACGGATGGCAAGGATCAAGGCACCGCCGATGATCGGCAGCCAGATGAGAACACTAAGTAGGGGCCAGTTCGACACGTCTTCTTATTCCGTACAGGTCATCAACGCAGGTAATGCATCAGGACGCCCAGAAGGGCAATCAGGCCGATGATCATCGCGAAGGCGTAGTGATAGAGGAAACCGGATTGGGTGCGACGCAGCAGGTTGGCCGCCAGATCGATCAGGCGCGCCGAACCGTTGACCACCACACCATCGACCACATTCGTGTCGATCGCGCGCGAAACCTTGCCGAGCTTGATACCGCCGCCGGCGAAACCGCCGATCCAGAGCTTGTCGAAGCCGTACTTGTTCTCCAGCACCGACACGATCGGCGCGAAGGTCTTGCGGGCCTTGCCGGCCAGTTCCGGCTTCCACAGGTAGAACAGCGCCGCCAGCAGGAAGCCGACCACCGTCAGGATGAAGGCCGGGGCCATCATGCCGTGGATCGCGAAGGCCACCGGGCCGTGGAACTCTTCGGCCAGCGCACCGATGGTGTTGCGCGCCGGGTCGTAGAAATCAACGATGCCGGTGAAGAACGAATGCGTCTGGCCCGGGATGGCCGTCTCGGCGTGGTGGCCGGCCCAGTCGGTGCCATACAGCATCGGACCGATGCTGAAGAAACCGATGACCATCGAGGGGATCGCCAGCAGGATCAGCGGCAGCGTCACCACCCACGGGGTTTCGTGCGGCTCATGCGCGCCATGGCCGTGGCCATGATCGTCATGATGCGCGTCGCCATGGTGGGCATCGGCGGCATGCGCGTCAGCGGCGTGGTGATCGTCATGGCCGTGACCATGGCCATGATCGTCATGCGCATCGCGGAAGCGCTCCTTGCCATGGAAGGTAAGGAACAGCAGGCGGAAGCTGTAGAAGCTGGTCACGACCACGCCACCCAGCACCGCCCAGTACCCGTAGGTCGCCACCCAGCTCGAGGACACATGCGCGTGGTGCTGCGCGGCCTCGATGATGGTGTCCTTGGAGTAGAAGCCGGAGAAGAACGGGGTACCGACCAGGGCCAGCGTACCGATCCACATGGTGATGAAGGTGATCGGCATGTACTTGCGCAGGCCGCCCATCTTGCGCATGTCCTGCTCGTGGTGCATGGCGATGATCACCGAGCCCGCGCCGAGGAACAGCAGCGCCTTGAAGAAGGCGTGGGTCATCAGGTGGAACACGGCCGCCGAATAGGCCGACACACCCAGGGCAACGGTCATGTAACCCAGCTGGGACAGCGTGGAGTACGCGACGACGCGCTTGATGTCGTTCTGCACGATGCCGATCAGGCCGGTGAAGAACGCGGTGGTGGCACCGATGAACAGCACGAAGTTCAGCGCGGTCTGCGACAGCTCGAACAGCGGCGACATGCGGGTGACCATGAAGATGCCCGCAGTGACCATGGTCGCGGCGTGGATCAGGGCCGAGATCGGGGTCGGGCCTTCCATCGAGTCCGGCAGCCAGACGTGCAGCGGCACCTGGGCCGACTTGCCCATCGCACCGATGAACAGGCAGATGCAGATCACGGTGGCGACCGACCAGATCACCGGCTCGCTCATCACCGGGATGGAGGTGCCGAACAGGTTGATCGTGCCCGACCAGATCTGGATCAGCGCATCCGGATGGCCCAGCACCTGGGCATTGGCGAACACGGTGGCGTAATCCAGCGAGCCGAACACCCACAGCACACCGGCGATGCCGAGGATGAAGCCGAAGTCACCGACACGGTTGACCAGGAAGGCCTTCATGTTGGCGAAGATGGCGGTCGGGCGCTTGAACCAGAAGCCGATCAGCAGGTACGAAACCAGGCCCACCGCTTCCCAGCCGAAGAACAGCTGCAGGAAGTTGTTGCTCATCACCAGGGTGAGCATCGAGAAGGTGAACAGCGAGATGTAGCTGAAGAACCGCTGGTAACCCGGGTCATCCTGCATGTAGCCGATGGTGTACACGTGCACCAGGAAGGACACGAAGGTCACCACGACCATCATCATCGCGGTGAGCTTGTCGACCATGAAGCCGACGTGCGCCGAGTACTGACCCACTTCGAAGAACGTATAGAGGTTCTGGTTGAACGGCTGGGCGCCGCCCCACAGCAGCATGTACAGCACATAGCTGGACAGCACGCAGCTGACCGCCACGCCGAGGATGGTGACCGCCTGCGCGCCAGCGCGACCGACCTGACGACCGAACAGGCCGGCGATGATGCTGCCGAACAGCGGTGCGAGCACCACTGCGATCAACAGACTCTTGGAGAGAGTGATTTCCATCTACGGATCAGCCCTTCAGCGAATCGACTTCGCCGACATTGATGGTGCGGCGAGTACGGAACAGGGTTACCAGGATCGCGAGGCCGATGGCGGCCTCGGCCGCGGCCACGGTCAGGATGAAGAAGACGAACAGCTGTCCGGCCGTATCACCCATCTCACGCGAGAACCCGACGAAATTGATGTTGACCGACAGCAGCATCAACTCGATGGACATCAACAGCACGATGATGTTCTTGCGGTTGAGGAAGATGCCGGCAAGGCTGATGCAGAACAGCACCGCACCCAGCGCCAGAATGTGGCCAAGCGTGATCATGGCTGCGCCTCCTCGTTGCTGGACGGCTTGATGTTGGTGTGCACGACCGGCTTCTCCACATCCATCTTGACGATGCGCAGGCGATCGCTGCCCTTGACCATGGTCTGCTCGGACGGGTTCTGGGTCTTCAGACCGGTGCGGCGACGCAGGGTCAGCATCACGGCGGCAACCACGGCCACGGTCAGGATGACGGCGGCGAACTCGAACGGCAGCAGGTACTCGGTGAACAGGCTGCGGGCCAGCCAGGTGATGTTGGAGGTGTCAGCCGCCAGCGCGGCAGCGTTGTCGGCCGGGAACGGATTGACCGCCCTGCCCTTCACGCCGATCAGCACCAGCATCTGCACGAGCATCGTCACCGCCACCACCAGGCCGAGCGGCAGGTAACGCACCCAGCCCTCACGCAGGTTGGAGGGATCGATGTCCAGCATCATCACCACGAACAGGAACAGCACCATGACCGCGCCGACGTAGACCAGCACCAGCGCGACACCGAGGAACTCGGCCCCGACCAGGATCCAGATGCAGGCCACGGAGAAGAAGGTCAGGATCAGGCACAACACGGCATAGACCGGATTGCGCACGCTGATCACCGCCGCAGCGGAAATGCCCGCCACGATGGAGAAGACCCAGAAACTGATATTTACCCAATCCATCATTCGACCTCAGCGGAAAGCGGCATCGGCGGCGCGACGCTCGGCGATCTCGGCTTCAAGCCGATCACCGATGGCCAGCAGCTGCGGCTTGGTAACGATGTTCTCGCCACGGTTCTCGAAGTGGTACTCGAGAATATGGGTCTCGACGATCGAGTCCACCGGGCAGCTTT
Organism: Stenotrophomonas sp. SRS1; assembly: GCF_026130205.1. Classification (NCBI taxonomy): domain Bacteria; kingdom Pseudomonadati; phylum Pseudomonadota; class Gammaproteobacteria; order Lysobacterales; family Lysobacteraceae; genus Stenotrophomonas; species Stenotrophomonas sp. SRS1. Next base: position 1,229,162 of record NZ_JAINFD010000001.1, read on the forward strand.
CTTCACAGAAGCCGCAGAAGATGCACTTGAACAGATCGATGTCGTAACGGGTGGTACGGCGGGTGCCGTCCTCGCGCTTGGCCGAATCGATGGTGATCGCCAGCGCCGGGCACACCGCTTCGCACAGTTTGCATGCGATGCAGCGTTCCTCACCGTTGGGGTAGCGGCGAAGTGCATGCAGACCGCGGAAACGCGGCGACTGCGGGAACTTCTCCATCGGGTACATCATCGTGTACTTCGGCTTGAAGGCGTACTTCAGGGTCAGCCACAGACCACCGAGCAGCTCAAGGAGCAGCAGGCTTTTGAAGTAATGAGTAATTCGGTTCATCGCTTAGACGCCCTTCTGGATCACGCCGTAAAACACCATCAACGCCGTCACTGCAATCCAGAAGATGGTGAGCGGGATGAAGACCTTCCAGCCCAGACGCATGATCTGGTCGTAACGGAAGCGCGGGAAGCTGGCACGGAACCAGATGTAGGAGCTGGCGAAGAAGAAGACCTTCAGCAGCAGCCACGGCCAGCCGCCCTTCCAGATCCAGTCGATCCACGGCGAGATGTCTGCCGTGATCCACCCCTGGAGCGGGCTCAGCCAACCACCGAGGAAGAAGATCGAGATCAGGAAGCTGATCAGGATCATGTTCGCGTATTCGGCCAGGAAGAACAGCGCGAAGGCACCGCCGGAGTATTCGACCATGTGGCCGGCCACGATTTCCGATTCACCTTCCACGACGTCGAACGGCGCGCGGTTGGTTTCGGCAACGCCGGACACCCAGTACACGATGAACAACGGGAACAGCGGCAGCAGGAACCAGTCGAACAGACCGGAGTTGCCCGCCTGCGCCATCACGATGTTGCTCAGATTGAGGCTGCCCGAGGCGATCATCACGCCGACCAGGGCGAAGCCCATCGCGATTTCGTAGCTGATCATCTGCGCCGAGGCGCGCATGGCACCCAGGAACGCGTACTTCGAGTTGGACGCCCAACCGGCCAGGATGATGCCGTACACGCCCAGCGAGGTCATCGCCAGCAGATACAGCAGGCCGGCGTTGGCGTTGGACAGCACAATCTGCGCGTCGAAGGGAATCACCGACCAGGCCGCGAAGGCAGGGCCCAGCGTGATCAGCGGCGCAAGGATGAACATCGCCTTGTGCGAGCTGCTCGGCTGGATGATTTCCTTGAACAGCAGTTTGAAGACGTCGGCGAAGGCCTGGAAGATGCCCATGCCGACATACATCGGGCCATGACGCACGTGCATCCAGCCGATCAGCTTGCGCTCCCAGACCACGTAGAAGGCCACCGAGATGATCACCGGCATGGCGATCACCAGGATCTTCAGGATGATCCAGAGCAGCGCGCCGATATCGCCCAGTGACAGCAGCCACTGGTGCAGCGGGTCGACCGCGTTCAACAGCAATTCGTTCATGCAGCCACCACCGTTACGCGTGCGGCACCCAGCGGTGCGGTTGCACCGTGGCCCGATTCAATCCAGACCGAACCCGCGGCGACGCGGGCGTCGACCACCACCGGCAGGGTGGCGCGGCCGGCATCGGTGCCGACCTTGGCCATCTGGCCTTCCACCAACTGCAGGCGGGCAGCGTCGTCGGCGTTGAGCACGATGCGCGGGGCGGTGTTGAGCGGATGCGACTGCAGTGCCTGGGCGCGACGGACCACCGCATCGGTGCGGTAGATCGCGGCGGTCGAGGTCACTTCCAGGCCCTCACCTGCCACCGGCGTTGCCGCCGAGGACGAGACGGTGACGCTGACCGGTGCCAGGCTGGCGCGCAGGCCGGCCAGGTCGGTGAACTCGAAACCGGCCAACGACAGTTCGCCGCCCAGTGCGCGCAGCACACGCCAGCCTTCACGCGCCTCGCCCGGCAGCTTGCCGCCGGCACGGGCCGACTGCTCGCGACCATCAAGGTTGGTCAGGGTGGCATCCACTTCCGGCAGCGCGCCGATCGGCAGGATCACATCGGCGACATCGCGGGTGGAGGCACAGGCGAACTGGCTGAAGGCCACCACCTGGGCACCGGCCAGTGCCTTGCGGGCAGCGGCGGCGTCGGCGAAGTCCAGGCCCGGCTCGATGCCGTAGATGGCATAGGCCTTGCGCGGCTGGGCCAGCATGGCGTTGACGTCCTTGCCGGCAGGCAGCACGCCGGCGCGGGTCAGACCCACGGCATTGGCGCCCTGCGGGATGCGGCACAGCTTGGCACCGGTTGCAGCGGCGAAATCACGCGCGGCGGCGCGGATCGCGGCAGCCTGCGGGTGGTTTTCAGCGATGCCACCGACGATCAGCACGGCGTTGCTGGCGCCCTTGACCGCATCACGCAGCTCGGCGTTGCCCAGTGCGTCGATGAAGGCCGACGGGGCAACGATCTGCTTGCTGGCCAGCTTGAACGCGAAATCGAAGTCCACCGGGTTGACGGCGTGGATCTTGGCGTTGCGCGTGGTCTGCGCCTTGCGCAGGCGGGCATGCAGCAGCGGCAGCTCGTGGCGGATGTTGCTGCCGAGCACGACGATGCTGTCCGCGCCTTCGATCTCGGCCAGCGGCAGGCCGAAGACTTCGGCGGTGGCGGCGTCGGAGAAGTCGCGGTTGTTGATGCGGTGATCGATGTTCGTGGTGCCCAGGCCGGCGGCGAGACGGGCCAGCAGTGCGCCCTCCTCGTTCGAGGCCGACGGGTGCACCAGCACGCCGAGGTCGTCGCCCTGGTTGGCAGCGAAGATCTCCTTGGCCGCGGCCAGGCCTTCCGCCCAGCTCACTTCCTTCCACTCGCCATTGACCTTGCGCAGCGGCTTGACCGCACGGTCTTCGCTGTACAGGCCCTGGTGCGAATAGCGGTCGCGATCGGACAGCCAGCATTCGTTCACGGCTTCATTGTCGCGCGGCACCGCGCGCAGCACTTCGCCGCGGCGCACGTGCAGGAACAGGTTCGAGCCCATCGCGTCGTGGTAACCCAGCGATTCGCGTGCGGTCAGTTCCCACGGACGGGCGCGGAACTGGAACACCTTGTTGGTCAGCGCACCGACCGGGCAGACGTCAACCACGTTGCCGGACAGCTCGGTGGTCAGCGGCTTGCCGTCGTAGGTGCCGATCTGCAGGTTCTCACCGCGGTACATGCCACCCAGTTCATAGGTACCGGCAACGTCGGCGGTGAAGCGGACGCAGCGGGTGCACTGGATGCAGCGGGTCATTTCGGTGGCGACCAGCGGACCGATGTCCTCGTCGGGCACCACGCGCTTGCGCTCGTTGAAGCGGCTGACCGAACGGCCATAGCCCAGCGAAACGTCCTGCAGCTCACACTCGCCGCCCTGATCGCAGATCGGGCAGTCCAGCGGATGGTTGATCAGCAGGAATTCCATCACCGAGCGCTGGAACTTCAGCGCCTTTTCACTGCGGGTGGCGACCTTCATGCCATCCATGACGGGCGTGGCGCAGGCCGGTGCCGGCTTGGGCGACTTTTCCACGTCGACCAGGCACATGCGGCAGTTGGCGGCGATCGGCAGCTTCTCGTGGTAGCAGAAGCGCGGGATCGGAATGCCCGCCTTGTCGGCGGCCTGGATGATCATCGAGCCCTTGGGCACGACCAGGGACTGGCCGTCGATTTCGACGGTCACATGATCCGGTGGCACGCTCGGGTTTACGGGTTGCGCGCTCATGCGGCGGCTGCCTCCACCTTCTTGCCGTCAACCATCGAATGACCGTTGACGATGTAGTACTCGAATTCGTCCCAGAACTGGCGCAGGAAGCCCTGGATGGGCCATGCCGCCGCTTCACCGAACGCGCAGATGGTGTGACCTTCAATCTGGCCGGCCACCGTCTTCAACTGATGCAGGTCTTCCATCGTGGCCTTGCCGGCGACGATGCGCTCCAGCACGCGGTGCATCCAGCCGGTGCCCTCACGGCACGGGGTGCACTGCCCGCAGGATTCCTTGTGGAAGAACTGGCTGATACGGCAGGCGAACTTGACGCAGCAGACGCTGTCGTCCAGCACCACGATGGCGCCCGACCCCAGACCGGTGCCCAGGGCACGCAGGGTGTCGTAGTCCATCTGCAGGCCCTTGAGCTCTTCGGCCTTCAGCACCGGCATCGAAACGCCGCCCGGGACCGCGCCCTTGAGCGTGCGGCCCGGCTTCAGACCACCGGCCATTTCCAGCAGGTCGTCGAAGGTGGTGCCCAGCGGCACTTCGAAGTTGCCGCCCTTCTGCACGCAACCGGAGACCGAGAAAATCTTCGGACCGCCGTTCTTGGTCAGGCTCAGGCCTGCGAACCATTCCGGGCCGTTGCGAATGATCGCCGGCACCGAGGCATAGGTCTCGGTGTTGTTGATCGTCGACGGCTTGCCGTACAGGCCGAAGTTGGCCGGGAACGGCGGCTTGTAGCGCGGCTGGCCCTTCTTGCCTTCCAGCGATTCCATCAGCGCGGTTTCTTCGCCGCAGATGTACGCGCCGGCACCCAGCGCACCGTAGATGTCGATATCCACGCCGCTGCCGAGGATGTCCTTGCCCAGCCAGCCGTGCGCGTACGCGTCGGCCAGGGCCTGCTCGAAGTTCTCGAACGGCTCGTGGTGGAACTCACCACGCAGATAGTTGTAACCCACGGTCGAGCCGGTGGCGTAGCAGGCGATCGCCATGCCTTCCACGACCGAATGCGGGTTGTAACGCAGGATGTCGCGGTCCTTGCAGGTCCCCGGCTCGGATTCATCCGAGTTGCACAGGATGTACTTCTGCATGGTGCCCTTGGGCATGAAGGACCACTTCAGGCCGGTCGGGAAACCCGCGCCGCCACGGCCGCGCAGGTTGGACTGCTTGACCATCTCGATGACCTGCTCCGGCGAGATCTTCTCTTCGAGGATCTTGCGCAGGGCAGCGTAGCCACCGGTCTTGAGGTAGCTTTCATACGACCACGGAGTGTCGTAATGCAGGGTGGTGTAGACCACCTGGTGCGGCAACGGTGCGGGACCGACCGGACCACTGGGTGCGTGATGATGTGCCATGTCTTACTCCAACCCGTCCAGCAGCTCGTCGACTTTCTCGACGGTCAGGCGCTCGTGGTAATGGCCATTGATGACCATCATCGGCGCACCGGCGCAACCGGCCAGGCATTCTTCTTCGCGCTTGAGGTAGATGCGGCCATCGGCGGTGGACTGACCGGTCTTGCAGCCGAGCTTCTTCTCGGCGTGCGCGACCAGGTCTTCGGCACCGTTCAACCAGCAGCTGATGTTCGTGCAGAAGGCGACGTTGTGGCGGCCGACCTTCTCCAGTTCGAACATCGAGTAGAAGCTGGCGACCTCGTAGGCCCACACCGGCGGGAGATCCAGGTACTTGGCGACGCCGGCGATCAGCTCGTCGGTCAGCCAGCCCGCATTCTGTTCCTGTGCGGCGTGCAGGCCCTGCAGGACAGCCGAGCGCTTGCGATCCGGCGGGAACTTGGCCAGCCAGTGATCGATGTGCGCACGGGTCTTGTCATTCAAGACCACCATCGGGTCGACGTCGCGCGCCGCCTCGAAATTACCTGTCGCCTTCATCGGCCGACCTCAGCGAATACGAAATCGTTAAAAACCAGAACCTGCAGCGCCGGCAGCAGCCGGCGGGTGTCAGGCGTCGTGCAAGCGGATGCGATCACCGGTCCACCTCACCGAACACCAGATCGTAGGTGCCGATCATGGCCACCACGTCGGCGAGCATGTGCCCGCGCACGATCGAGTCGATCGAAGACAGATGGGCGAAGCCCGGCGCGCGCAGATGCACGCGGAACGGCTTGTTGGCACCATCGGACATCAGGTAGCAGCCGAACTCGCCCTTGGGCGCTTCGACGGCGGCGTAGGTTTCACCGGCCGGGACGCAGTAGCCTTCACTGAACAGCTTGAAGTGATGGATCAGCGCTTCCATGTCGTCCTTCATGTCTTCGCGGCTGGGCGGCGCGACCTTGAAGTTCTTGACCATGACCGGACCCGGGTTGGCCTTCAGCCAGGTCACGCACTGCTTGATGATGCGGTTGGATTCGCGCATCTCGGCCACGCGGCACAGGTAACGGTCGTAGCAGTCACCTTCCTTGCCGAGCGGGATGTCGAACTCGACCGCGTCGTACTTGGCATACGGCTGCTTCTTGCGCAGATCCCAGGCAATGCCCGAGCCGCGCAGCATCACGCCGGTCATGCCCCAGGCATGCGCCAGTTCCGGGGTGACCACGCCGATGCCGACCGTACGCTGCTTCCAGATACGGTTGTCGGTCAGCAGGGTTTCGTACTCGTCCACGCGCTTGGGGAACTCGACGGTGAAGTTCTCCAGGAAATCCAGCAGCGAACCTTCGCGCGAGGCGTTGAGGTTCTTCAGGGCCTTGCCCTTGTGCCAGCGCGATTCCTTGTACTTGGGCATGTGGTCCGGCAGGTCGCGGTAGACGCCGCCCGGACGGTAGTACGCCGCGTGCATGCGCGCGCCGGAGACCGCTTCATAGCAGTCCATCAGCTCTTCGCGTTCGCGGAAGGCATACAGCATGACCGCCATCGCGCCCAGATCGAGCGCGTTGGACCCCAACCACATCAGGTGATTCAGGATGCGGGTGATTTCGTCGAACATGGTGCGGATGTACTGCGCACGCTCAGGCGCCTCGATTCCCATCAGGGTCTCGATCGCGCGCACGTAGGCGTGCTCGTTGCACATCATCGACACGTAATCCAGGCGATCCATGTAGCCGATCGACTGGTTGAACGGCTTGGACTCGGCCAGCTTTTCGGTACCACGGTGCAGCAGGCCCACGTGGGGGTCCGCGCGCATGATGGTTTCGCCGTCCATTTCCAGGATCAGGCGCAGCACACCGTGCGCGGCCGGATGCTGCGGGCCGAAGTTCATCGTGTAGTTGCGAATCTCCTGCCGGAGTTCGGCTGGATTGCTCGCAAAGGCCTGGCTGGCCTGGTGGAATTCACTCACTTGCTTGCCTCCGTCTGCGCGCTTTCGCCGGCAGCGGTCTGGAAACGGGCGTCGTCACGGATGACACGCGGCACGCCGACGCGCGGCTCGACCGAGGTCACCGGCTCGTAGATCACGCGCTGCTTCTCTTCGTCGTAGCGCACTTCGACGTTGCCGATCAGCGGGAAATCCTTGCGGAACGGGTGGCCGACGAAACCGTAGTCGGTCAGGATCCGGCGCAGGTCCGGGTGACCTTCGAAGATCACGCCGAACAGATCGAACGCTTCGCGCTCGAACCAGTTCAGGCCCGGCCAGATGTTGGTCAGCGACGCGACCACCGGCAGCTCCTCGTTCGGCGCAAAGCAACGGATGCGCATGGTGAGGTTGTGCTGGTAGGAACGCAGCTGGGTAACCACGGCGAAACGCTGCAGCGGGATCGGCTGCGGCTGGGCGCCATCACTGGTTTCGCGGGTGGGGAATTCACCCCAGGCGAAACGACCGACGGACTTGCCCTCCACGCCACGGCTGAAGCCCTGGGACGACACATCGGCCGTATCCCATTCGTCGCTGCCATAGCCGAGGTAGTCCAGGCCGCACAGGTCAACCGCCTGCTCGAAACCGAATTCGTCGCGCAGCGCCAGAGCGGTGGCATGCCAGTCAGCGGCGGGCACTTCCAGCGTCACTTCGCCGCGGGGTTCGACCACGAAGACCTGCGCACCTGCGAAACGTGCGGAAAGTCGGTCGATGAAGGAATGTGCTTGCTCTGCCATGGGGGCTTGGCGTGCTCTTGTCAGGAGGGATGTCAGCGGGCGATGGTCTGCGTACGCCAGATCTTCTTCTGCAACTGCAGGATCCCGTACACCAGCGCTTCGGCGGTAGGTGGGCAGCCGGGGACATAGATGTCCACCGGCACCACGCGGTCACAGCCACGCACTACTGCATAGGAGTAGTGGTAGTAGCCGCCACCATTGGCGCAGCTGCCCATCGAGATGACCCACTTCGGGTCCGGCATCTGGTCATAGACCTTGCGCAGGGCCGGAGCCATCTTGTTGACCAGGGTGCCGGCCACGATCATCACGTCGGACTGACGCGGCGACGGGCGGAACACCACACCGTAACGGTCAAGATCCAGACGCGCCGCACCGGCGTGCATCATTTCCACTGCACAGCAGGCCAGACCAAAGGTCATTGGCCACATCGAACCGGTACGCGCCCAATTCAACAGCGCATCGACGCTGGTGGTCACGTAGCCCTTTTCGAGCAGGGGGTTGTCGCCTTCGGGGCGCAGGATGTCATCGACCCGCCCTTCCGGGACCGGGTTGTTCATCAGGCCGTCGAGCGTCTGAATTACTCCCATTCCAGCGCTCCCTTCTTCCAGACGTAAATGAAACCGAGGAAAAGCATGCCTACGAAGAGGCCCATCGTGACCAGCGAACGTGCGCCCAGTTCCATGAAGACCTGGGTCCACGGCACGATGAAGATGATTTCCAGATCAAATACGATGAACTGAATCGCGATCAGGTAGTAGCGCACATCGAACTTCATGCGCGCGTCCTCGAAAGCCTCGAAGCCGCATTCGTACGGCGAGAGCTTTTTCAGATCAGGACGTCGGGGACCGAGGAATCGGCCAACCAGCATCAGCGCAACGCCGATACCGGTGGCAACGATCAGAAACAGCAGAGACGGCAAATATTCGGCCAGCACAGCGATTCTCTCTTGCCTCTGCCGCTGCGCCTGCAGGCGCTTTGGCATGGGGGAGTGGACGGATACCGCTACCTGGCGCTTTGCGCGCCAGACGAACCCGCTTACAAACAAATGGTGCCCAAGAGGGGACTCGAACCCCTACGACTCTCGTCGCTACCACCTCAAGGTAGTGCGTCTACCAATTCCGCCACCTGGGCTTACGATCGCACCGGTTGTTCTCCAGTGCGCCGCATATTGTAACCGTCTTCAGCGAGTCTGGGTGCCTTCCGAAGGCTTTTCTTCACCAGATTTCGGAGTTTCCGCCTGAGCCGGCACAGTGGCCGACGGAACAGGCTGCTGCACCGGGGTTTCCGGGGCCTTGGGCACGGCCGGAAGCTCGCCTGCGGGTGCGGCCGGCGCAGTGGCGGCCGGCGCCGACATCAGACCCAGATCCTGCTGTGCCGCCGGGCGCGAGCCATGGCTGGCGTACCAGGCCATGAAGAGGCTGATGCCGAAGAACACCACGGCCAGCCACTTGGTCGACTTGGACAGGAAGTTGGACGCGCCACGCGCGCCGAACACAGTGCCCGAGGCGCCGGCACCGAAACCCGACCCTGCGGCCGCGCCGGAACCACGCTGCATCAGGATGAGCGCGATCATGGCCACTGCGACCAGCACGTAGACCACATTGAGGATCAACATCAGCATTTCGAATCCGTCCTCGGACATGTCGTGCCGGCCGCTGGGCCGACAACGTAACTAATTAGCGCCCCGCCGCCGCGGCAGCGATGGCAAGGAAGTCCGCGGCCACCAAGGAGGCGCCGCCCACCAGCCCACCATCGACATCGGGCTGTGCGAACAGTTCCGCGGCGTTGTCGGGCTTCACGCTGCCGCCATAGAGGATCGACAGTGAATCCGCAATTCTAGCATCGAGCTTGGCCACTTCGCCACGGATGAACGCGTGGACCTGCTGGGCCTGCTCCTTGGAGGCGGTCCGGCCGGTACCGATGGCCCAGACCGGCTCATAGGCGACCACGGCGTGGGCGAAGCCGGCGGCGCCCACCAGCTCCAGCACCGGACCGAGCTGGGCGGCGATGACCGCCTCGGTCTGATCGGCCTCACGCTGCTCGAGGGTTTCGCCCACGCACAGGATGGGGGTCAGGCCGGCATGCAGGGCGGCGGCGAACTTGCGGGCGACCAGTTCACTGCTTTCGGCGTGGTACTGGCGGCGTTCGGAGTGGCCGACCAGGCCGTAGCGGGCACCGACTTCAGCCAGCATGGTGGCAGACACTTCGCCGGTGTAGGCGCCCTTTTCGTTGCTGCTGACGTCCTGGGAGCCGAAGGCGACGGCGCGCCCTTCGAAGGCTTCGACCAGTTCGCCCAGATACGGGAGCGGCGGCAGGACCACGACTTCGACGCCCTGCAGTGGGAGGTCGGCAACCAGGTCACTGACCAGGTCGGTGGCGAATTGGCGGCTGCCGTGCAGCTTCCAGTTACCGGCGACGATCTTGCGGCGCATGGCGGGGGCTCCTTTGGGTATCAGCCGGCCATGATAACGGATGCAACGAATTGGCGTTGGCGGGAAAACGCTTACATTTCAATTGGATATTTATTTTTCGTTGCGGCCCCAAGTCAAAAGCGAGGGCGACGGGGCCGGTGGACGTGCCCGGACTGGGCGGGCGTGGGTGGGTTGGCGGGACACGCCGTGAACCCGTCCATGGGGGCTCGAGATGCGCCATCCATGGCGCATAACGGTCCCGCCAACCCACCCACGCCCACCCTCTGACAGTGTGTCGGCTTGCATGGGACAGCTACAAAGCGCCGGATCGGATTTGAGGCTGCCCTGCCCTCCGCCGAGGCAATCTGTCGGGGGCGAGCGCTGCCGTGCCCAGCCGGGACCGTCGGGCGCCATGGATGGCGCCCGTCGAGCCCCCAGGGACGGGTTTACGGCGCGTCCCGGCTGGGCATGGCAGTGCTCGCCCAGCACGGGGCAGCGAATAGCCGAATGCAGCCGGGCCAGCATTGTCTGGAGCCGGCCAGCGGCCGGCACTACGCCGAATGAAGAAGGCCGCCTTTCGGCGGCCTTCGTGGCTTACTTCAGCTTGATCTCGCGCAGGCGCTCTTCGAGGAAGCCGTGGGCGGTGATCGGCTCCGGGTAGCGGCTCGGGTTTTCCGGGGTGATGCAGGTCGGCAGCACGTCGATCAGGAAATCCGGGTTCGGGTGCAGGAAGAACGGCACCGAATAACGGGGCTGGCGCGCCTGCTCGCCCGGGGGATTGACCACACGGTGGATCGTCGACGGGTACACGTGGTTGGTCAGGCGCTGCAGCATGTCGCCGATGTTGACCACGATGGTGTCCGCGTCCGAGGTGAACGGTACCCACTTGCCTTCATGCGACTGCACTTCCAGGCCGGCCGCGCTGGCGCCGACCAGCAGCGTGATGAAGTTGATGTCGCCATGGGCACCGGCGCGCACGTTCGGGATGTTGTCCGCGGTGATCGGCGGGTAATGGATCGGACGCAGGATCGAGTTGCCGTTATTGGTCTTGTCCGCGAAGAAATCTTCCGGCAGGCCAATGTGCAGGGCCAGGGCCGACAGGACGCGCGAACCCAGCGTGTCCAGGGCCTGGTAGATGCCGTAGCCACGCTCACGGAAGCCCGGGACCTCGCTCGGCCACAGGTTCGGGGCCATCACGTCACGGTATTTGGAGTCGTCCGGAATCTCGCGACCGATGTGCCAGAACTCCTTCAGATCGAAGTGCTGCGAGCCCTTGGCCGTCTCCACGCCGAAGGCGGTGTAGCCGCGTGCGCCGCCGCTGCCGGGCACGTGGTACTGGCGCTTGGTCTCTTCCGGCAGCGCGAAGAAGGCCTTGAAGACCTCATAGGCGGCGTCGATGTCAGCCTGCGGGATGCCGTGGTTGCGGATGCCAGCAAAGCCCCATTCGCGGTAGGCCGCACCCAGCTCGGCCACGAACGCGTCGCGGTCGGTGTCAAAACGGGTGATGTCGAGGGTGGGGATCTGGCTCACAGCGATTCCTGCTTGTTCATGTGGTCGGTGGGCCAGCTGTGGCCCGGCTGAACATTGTGCCAGATCAGGCCAACCCCGCCACCGATACATTGATACAAACCGATACAATGCGCGCGCCCAGACGGCCAGAACGGGCCACCGGCGACGCCCAGGCGACGCCCCCATTACTCCTTGCGTCGCCCGATCCGCCTCATGGATGCCCCTGTTCTCCCCCTCATCGCCGATGGCGTTGTGCCGGCTCACGCCGGCAATGGCGAGACCGTGCCCGGCCGCCCGAACTACCCCAAACCCACGGCACTGCACAGCGCATCGGATGCGCTGGCGCGACCCGCAGGCAACAACGACAGCCGCTCGCGCAGTGCGGGCGCTTTTTTACACATGGATCGTCCAACGATGAACGCGCCACTGAAAATTCTCCATACGGAAGCCGCCAAGGGTTTTGGTGGGCAGGAGATTTACATCTACCGCCACATGCTGGCCATGCGCGACCGCGGCCACGAGGTCTCCCTGCTCTGCCAGCCCGGCGCCCGCCTGGGCGAGATGGCGCGCGAAGCCGGCTTCACCGTCCACGCGCTGAAAATGGGCGGCCTGTTGCGCATGCTGCGCGGCATCTGGTCGGTCTCGCGCCTGGTGCGGCGCCATGGCTACGATGTGGTCAATACCACCAGCCGCCGCGACAGCCTGATCGCCGCCGCCGGTGCCCGGCTGGGCGGGACCCCGCTGGTGGTGCGCTCGCGCCATCTGATGAGCCCGATCAACTCGCTGCTGACCTATACCGGCCTGCCCCATCGGGTGATGACCGTCAGCAGCTTCGTCAAGAGGCTGATGGTCAGCCGCGGCATCGAGGAGGCACACGTCGGCATCGTCCCACCGATCGCGGTGCCGCCGCAGTGGTCGCAGATCGCCAAGCGCGACCCCTGGCAGTGCCTGCAGGACACCCGCGCGGACGTGCGCGCGGAGCTGGGCTTCGATGACGAACAGATCGTGGTCGGCTGCGTCGCCGTCCTGCGCGAGCCCAAGGGTCACCTGGAACTGCTGCAGGCGATGGCACCGCTGTGCCGCGCCAACCCGCGCGTCCAGCTGGTGATCGTCGGCGACGGGCAGCCGGTGATGGATCGCCTGATCGGACTTCGCGAGCAGCTCGGCATTGCCGCACAGGTGCATCTGCTGGGCTACCGCCAGGGTGCTTGCCGGCTGATGACCGGCTTCGATATCTTCGCGCTCGCCACGCACAAGGAAGCCGCTGGCACGGTGTTCCTGGAAGCGGCCTATGTCGGCGTGCCGATCGTCGCCACGCGCGTCGGTGGCGTGCCGGAAATGGTGGTGGAAGGCAGCAATGCCCTGCTCGCACCACTGGGCGATCAGACTGCGTTGACCAACGCACTGCGCACCCTGATCGAGCAGCCTGACCGCCGCCAGCAGATGGGCCTGGCCGGCTGGGAATGGATGCGCAGCGCACACCGCTTCACCCCGACCGGTCACACTGAAGCGACCGAATTCTATTATCACCAGTGGTTGAAGGAACTGGGCCATGGCCACCGCTAGATCCGTCCCGGTGCTGATGCACCACCACGTCTCGCCGTCTCCCGGAATGATCACGGTGTCGCCGGCGAACTTCGAAAGCCAGATCGCCTGGCTCGCCGCCAACGGCTGGACCTCGCTGACGCTGGATCAGTATGCGGATTTCCTGGCGGGCAAGCCGACGCCGGCCAAATCGATCGTGATCACCTTCGATGACGGCTATCTGGACAACTGGGTGTACGCGCACCCGATCCTGGCCAAGTACGGGATGCACGCGGTGGTGTTCGTGGTCACCGGCTGGATGGGCGAAGGCGATGTCCGCGCGCATGCGGGCCAGCCCGGTGCCGCCCTGCCCGCGACGCCGGACCATCGCGGCTGCGAGGCGGCGATCCTGCGCGAGAACCGCCCGGACGAGGTGATGATGCGCTGGAGCGAGGCGCGCGCGATGATCGCCGCCGGCACCTTCGAGGTGCACTGCCACACGCACACGCATACGCGCTGGCTCAAGCAGGACATCTCCCGCGAGCACAAGCGCCAGGGCATCAGCGGCGACCTCTCGGTGGCGCGCGACGTGCTGCAGCAGCAGTTGGGTGAAGTCTCGGACACGCTGTGCTGGCCCTACGGGGATTTCGACGAGGACTACGTGCAGATCGCACGGGCCAACGGCTTCAAGTACCTGCATACCACCCATCCGTTCGGCCGCAACGTGGTCGGGGGCGACCCGGAACACATCTACCGGTTCGCGATCCGCGACCGCCCGGCCAGCTGGCTGCGCAAGCGCATCGCCTACAGCTACCACCCGCTGATCGCGCCGCTGTTCAACCGCTTCAAGGCAAAGAAAAAGAAGATGGTGGCAGGGCCGTAACGGACTCCCGCGCTGCAACGAAAACGCCCCGGTTCCCCGGGGCGTTTTCAGTTTCCGGCCTCACTACCCGGCTCAGGCCGCGGCAGCCGCCCTCACCGCCGCCGAGAGGCTGTCCAGCGTGGACTGCATCAGCTCGGCGCTGTCCGCCTCGACGGTGACACGTACCACCGGCTCAGTGCCCGACGGGCGCAGGAACGCACGACCGCGCCCCTTCACTGCCTGCTGCGCAACCGCCAGCGCGGCCTGCACGCTCCCGGCCTGCACGGTGGCCTTGGCCGCGCCCTGCAGGCGCACGTTGACGGTCTTCTGCGGCACCTTGTTGAGCACCGACAGCACCTGGCGCAGGGAGGTGCCATCACGGCGCAGCACTTCCAGCACCTGCAGCGCACTGACGATCGCATCACCGGTGGTGGCGCGATCCAGGCACAGCAGGTGGCCGGAGGCTTCGCCGCCGAGCACGCCGTTGTTTTCGACCAGGGCCTGATGCACGTAGCGGTCGCCGACGTTGCTGCGCTGGAACGGAATGTTCAGCCGCTCCAGCGCCTGCTCCAGGCCGAAGTTGGTCATCAGCGTACCGACCACCGGGCCATGCAGGCGACCGCTGCGCTGCCAGGCCTGGGCCAGCACGAACAGCAGGTCATCGCCATCGACCGGATTGCCCTGGTCATCGGCCATCAGCACGCGGTCGCCATCACCGTCGAAGGCGATACCGAAATCGGCACCGACCTCGCGTACTTTCGCCGCGAGATTGTCGATGTGCATCGAGCCGACGCCATCGTTGATGTTCAGACCGTTGGGCGCATCGCCGATGCTGATCACCTCCGCGCCCATCTCGCGGAACAGCAGCGGGGCGACGTGGTAGGTGGCGCCGTGCGCGCAGTCGAGCACGATCTTCAGCCCACGCAGATCGAACCCGCGCGGCACGCTGGCCTTGCAGAATTCGATGTAGCGACCGACCGCATCGCGGGCGCGCATGGCCTTGCCCAGCCGCTCGGACTCGACCGTGGTGAACGGCGCATCGAGCGCGGCTTCCAGCGCCAGCTCGGTGGCGTCATCGAGCTTCTCGCCATCGGCGGAGAAGAACTTGATGCCGTTGTCGTAGTGCGGGTTGTGCGAGGCGCTGATGACGATGCCCGCATCCGCACCGAGCGTGCGGGTGAGGAAGGCCACCGCCGGCGTCGGCATCGGGCCGAGCAGCTGCACATCGGCGCCGGCGGCGACCAGCCCGGCTTCCAGTGCGGCTTCGAACATGTAGCCGGAGATACGGGTGTCCTTGCCGATCACCACCACCGGGCGGTGCCCGTTGCGCTCGGTCAGCGCACGCCCGAGCGCATTGCCCAGGCGCAGCACGAAATCGGCGGAGATGACGCCCTCACCGACCTTGCCGCGGATGCCGTCGGTGCCGAAATACTTGCGCGACGCCATCAGGCCGCCGCATCCGGTGCGGGTGCGGGCTGACGCGCCAGCATGGCGAGGATTTCCGACAGGCGGTCGCGCATCTCGCGGCGGTCGCAGATCTGATCGATCGCACCGTGCTCGAGCAGGAACTCCGAACGCTGGAAGCCTTCGGGCAGCTTTTCGCGCACGGTCTGCTCGATCACGCGCGGGCCAGCGAAGCCGATCAGTGCCTGCGGCTCGGCGATGTTGATATCGCCCAGCATCGCGAACGAGGCCGACACGCCGCCGGTGGTCGGATGGGTCAGCACCGAGATGTACGGCAGGCCGGCATCGCGCAGGCGACCCAGCGCGGCCGAGGTCTTGGCCATCTGCATCAGTGAGAACAGGCCTTCCTGCATGCGCGCGCCGCCACTGGCGGAGAAGCACACGTAGGGCGCGCCGATCTCCAGCGCTTTTTCCGCGGCCAGCGAGAAACGCTCACCGACCACCGAGCCCATCGAGCCGCCCATGAAGGCGAAATCGAAGGCCGAGGCGACCAGCGGGCGGCCCTTCATCAGGCCCTGCATGGCGATCAGTGCGTCGTACTCGCCGGTGTTTTTCTGCGAGGCCTTGATGCGCTCGCTGTACTTCTTCTGGTCCTTGAACTTGAGCAGGTCCGTCGGCCCCAGGCGCGCACCGATCTCGGTGGTGCTGTCCGCATCGAACAGCGCGGCCAGGCGCGCACGCGCGCGGATGGCCATGTGGTGGCCACACTTGGGGCAGACTTCCAGGTTCTCTTCCAGCTCAGGACGGTAGAGCGCGCTGCCGCAGCTGCTGCACTTCTCCCACAGGCCCTCGGGGACGCTGCGCTTCTTGCTGGGGACGTTGTCGGTGCGGATGCCAGACGGCATCAACTTGCTGAGCCAACTCATGCGGGATGCTACTTCCGTTCAGGGCGGCCCGGGGGCCGCAAAGGCGGACAGTCTAGCTCACCGTTTCCATGCTCGGGCACCCCCCGGCGGTTGCCGGGGGGCTGGCGTAAACCATTCTGGTACGTACGTTTAGGAGCCTCGGGCGGCGTCGAGCGCGCGTCGCAGCGGCGTGAGGAATGCCTGCGCGGTTGCTGCGGCGGCCGCCGCGTCGGGCGCCTCACCCAGTGCAGCCACCAGCGCACTGCCCACCACCACGCCATCGGCCTCCACGGCCATGGCCGCGGCACTGGCCGCATCCTTGATCCCGAAGCCGGCCACCACCGGTACGCTGGAGCGGCGGCGCAGGTCGCGCAGGCGGGCACCGGCGGCACTGCTGTCCAGGCGATCGGATGCGCCGGTCACGCCGGCGAAGCTGACGTAATACAGGTAGCCCTGCGCCATCGCGGACAGCGTATCCAGTCGCGCATCAGCGGTCGTCGGCGAGGCCAGCAGGATCAACGCCAGGCCGGCCGCGGTGAAGATCTCACGGGTTTCGGCCGCTTCTTCCGGCGGCAGATCGACCAGCAGGATGCCGTCCACGCCCGCGGCAATGGCGGACTGTGCGAAGCGGGCCGTGCCATGGATCTCGATCGGGTTGAGGTAGCCCATCAGCACCACCGGCGTGGTGGCATCGTCCTTGCGGAAGGCCGCGACGGTCTCCAGCACATAGCGCAGCCCTGCCCCACGCGCCAGCGCACGCTCGGAGCTGCGCTGGATGGTCGGGCCGTCGGCCATCGGGTCGGAGAACGGCACCCCGAGCTCGATCACGTCCGCGCCGGCCGCGGCCAGTGCATGCATGACCGGCACGGTGGCCTCCAGGCCCGGATCGCCGGCGGTGATGAAGGGGATCAGCGCCTTGCGACGTTCATCGCGCAGGCGGGCAAAACAGGCATCGATACGGTCCACGGACATCTCAGGCACATCCTTCAATCAGTTCAACGGCGCCACTGGCGCCCCAGTACAGCTTCGATATCACCCCGTCGAAGATCTCCAGCCGGATCGCCAGATCCGAACCGGGGTCCTGCCAGGTCAGGTATTCGCCCGTTTCCGGGTCATAGGCATGCGGCGCGCGGGTGCTGCCGGTCGGCAGGCGCTTGAGCGCCTCATCCAACGTCATGCCGAGGCGCAGCCCGAATGGCCCCGGCTGGGTGATCGCCTCGTAGGACTCCTCGATCGGGGCCAGCTCGAAGCGCTGCACGTGGTCGTCCTCGACCATCATCGACACGCCTTCGGGCAGGTTGCCACGCTCGTAGTACTCGCAGGCGCCGTTGGGCTCGCCTTCGCTCAGGCCGGCCGAATGCCACGGGCCATCGGCGGCGAGCTCGGTGAAGCGCTGCCCGATGAGCACATCGCCGGCATGATCCAGCGCGACCGAGACCACAGACGGCGCAGTGTCATCCGCAGCGGGCAGATCGGCAGCCTTGGGCGGCTCCGGCGCGTCCTCGATCGGGCCGTTGGCGATGTCATCGTCATTGCTGGCCGACTCGCGCGCCGGCGCCACTGCACCGACCGGTGCGGCCGGCGCGGGCAGCACCGGCGGGTCCGGGGGCGTACATCCGGTCAGGCCGACCACCATCAGCAGCGCACTTCCCTGGCGCAGCAGCGGATTCACAGCACCAGACCCTCCCGGGCAGCGATGGTATGTACGTCCTTGTCGCCACGGCCGGACAGGTTGCACAGCACCAGCTTGTCGCGCGGCAGATCGCGCGCGATCTTGATCGCCTGGGCCACCGCATGACTGGATTCCAGCGCGGCCAGGATGCCTTCGCTATGCGCCAGTTGATGGAACGCGGCCAGCGCTTCGTCATCGGTGATGCCGACATACTCGGCGCGGCCGGCATCGGCCAGGAACGCATGCTCCGGGCCGACGCCCGGATAATCCAGGCCGGCCGAGACCGAATGGGTCTCGGTGATCTGGCCGTCGTCGTCGCAGATAACATAGGTGCGGTTGCCGTGCAGCACGCCCGGACGACCGGCCGCGATGGAAGCAGCATGGCGCCCGGTCTCGATGCCGTCGCCGGCGGCTTCGGCGCCGACGATGCGCACGTCGCGGTCGTTGAGGAAGGCATGGAACAGACCGATTGCGTTGCTGCCGCCACCGACGCAGGCGGTGATCGCATCGGGCAGGCGGCCGTAGTCGGTCAGCATCTGCGCGCGCGCTTCGCGGCCGACGATGGCGTTGAAGTCACGCACCATGCGCGGGTACGGGTCCGGGCCGGCGACGGTGCCGATGATGTAGAAGGTGTCGCGCACGTTGGTGACCCAGTCGCGCATCGCTTCGTTGAGTGCATCCTTGAGCGTGGCCGAGCCGGAGGTGACCGGCACCACCGTCGCCCCGAGCAGCTTCATGCGGTAGACGTTGATCTTCTGCCGTTCGATGTCGGTGGCGCCCATGTACACCACGCATTCCAGGCCCAGGCGGGCGGCCACGGTGGCACTGGCCACGCCGTGCTGGCCGGCGCCGGTCTCGGCGATGATGCGCGTCTTGCCCATCCGCGCGGCGAGCAGCGCCTGGCCGATGGTGTTGTTGATCTTGTGCGCGCCGGTGTGGTTCAGGTCCTCGCGCTTGAGCAGGATCTGCGCGCCGCCGACCTGCTGGCTGAGGCGCTCGGCGTGATAGATCGGGCTGGGACGGCCCACGTAGTGGGTCAGGTCCTTGTCGTAGGCGGCGATGAAGGCCGGATCGCGCCGCGCTTCGTCATAGGCGGCTGCCAGCTCCTGCAACGGCCCGATCAGGGTTTCGGCGACGAAACTCCCGCCGTAGCGGCCGAAATGGCCGTTGGCATCGGGGTAGGCGTGGAAATCGACGATGGGGGAGACGGGGGGAGCAGACATAGCGCGACAGCCGGTGGAGACAGACTGCCAATTTAACGCACCTGTCATGACAGGAATATCGATAATATCTCCCACGACCTGTCAGGAAAACTCACATGACCGACGGACCGCTACCCCCGCTCAATGCGCTGCGCAGCTTTGAAGCGGCCGCCCGGCTGGGCGGGGTTGGCCGTGCGGCGGAGGCACTGCATGTCACCCATGGCGCGATCAGCCGCCAACTGCGCCTGCTGGAGGAGCACCTGGGTGTCGTGCTGTTCCAGCGCGAAGGGCGTGGGCTGCGCCTGACCCGCGCTGGTGAGGATCTGCAGGCCGCCTGCACAGGCGCCTTCGACCAGATCCGCGAGGCGGTGGTGGCGCTCAAGCGCCAACAGCGGCCCGAAGCGTTGGTGCTCGGCTGCAGCGGCAGCATCCTGGCGCGCTGGATGATTCCCCGTCTGCAGGCGCTGCAGAGCGCCCTGCCCCAGCTGCCGCTGCATTGGTCCGCCCAGGACGGGAGCTTCACCGCCGAGCAGCAGGGCCTGGATGCGGTCCTGCTGCTCGCCCAGCCGCCGTGGCCACGCGGCTGGCAGGTGCGCGAACTGGCGCCGGAGCGGGTGGGCGTGGTGGTGAGTCCGCAGCACCCGGCCGCGGCGCGGCTGGCGCATCAGCCGCCCTCCTCCTTGTTGGGCGAATCGCTGTTGCATACGACCTCACGCCCGCAGGCGTGGCCGGCCTGGGCACTGTCGCATGGGCTGGAGCCGGCCCAGCTGCAGCTGGGCAGTGGCTTCGAGCATCTGTATTACCTGCTGGAAGCGGCGGTAGCCGGACTGGGCGTGGCGATCGCGCCGGAGCCGCTGGTGGCCGATGAGCTGGCCGCCGGCCGGCTGCTGGCCCCGTGGGGATTCGGGGCCACCGGGGGGTTCTGGGTACTGGCGACGCCGGAGGGTGCGGCCGATCCGCGGGTGGACGCGCTGGCCGGGTGGCTGACGGCGCAGCTGGCGGGATGACGCCGCCACGACCCACGGTCGTGGCCTACACGTGGGGCCTGCGGATCAATCCGCTTCGTGGCAGTCCGCGCGACGCACTTCTTCGACGAACTTGCGCATCTTGTAGCCGTCCTTGATGCCCGGTTCGGATTCGATGCCACTGGACACATCCACACCCCACGGCAGCGTGGCCACGATCGCGTCGAACACGTTGTCCGGGGTGATCCCGCCGGCCAGCAGGAACGGCCGGTGCAGGCCGGTGGGCAGGCGGGTCCAGTCGAAGGCCACGCCGGTGCCACCGCCGCCACCGGGGGCGTGGCTGTCGAACAGGAAACCGGCCGCGCTGGGAAAACGCAGCTGCAGCTGGCGGGCGTTGACCTCGTCCTTGCCCCCCATCGCCACGGCCTTCAGGTACGGCATGTTGAAGCTGCGGCAGAACGATTCGTCTTCGTCACCGTGGAACTGCAGCAGGGTCGGCCGCACGGTGCGCAGCACTTCGCGCACCTCTTCCTTGGTGTTGTCGCGGAACAGGGCCACCACGTCCACCATCGGTGCGATCGCCTGGCGCATGGCGCGCGCCTCGGCGGGGGCGACCCGGCGCTTGCTCTCGCGGGCGAAGATGAAGCCGACGGCGTCCACGCCGAGCTCGCCGGCCAGGCGCACATCGCCGGCACGGGTCATGCCGCAGAACTTGATACGGGTGCGGTAGAAGGAGCGGCTCATAAGGTGACCTCGGCAGGCAGCTGCCAGTTGTCGGGGTACAGGGGACCAACGAAGACCAATCCCTGCGGCGGAGCGGTCGGGCCGGCCACGGTGCGGTCGCGCCCGGCCAGCAGTTGCCCCATCCACGCGACCGGCTGCTCACCACAACCGACCAGGATCAATGAACCGACGATATTGCGCACCATGTGATGAAGGAATGCATTGGCCTGAACGGCAACCTCCACCACCTCGCCCTGACGGGTCACCGAGAGCGATTGCATATGCCGGCGCGCATGCAGGGCCTCGCACTGCACGCTGCGGAAGGCGCTGAAGTCGTTCTCGCCCAACAGGGCCTGCCCGGCCGCGTGCATCAGTTCGGCATCCAGCGGCCGGCGCTCCCAGCTCAGGGTCTGCCGGTACAGCGCCGGGCGGACCTGACGGTTGAGCAGACGATAGCGGTAGCGGCGCGCGCGCGCGGCGAAGCGCGCATGGAACTCGTCGGCCACCGGTACGCACCAGCGCACGGCGATCGAGCGCGGCAGGCGCGTGGTGGTGCCCAGCATCCAGCTGCGCGGATCGCGCACGACCTCCGTATCGAAATGCACGACCTGGCACTCGCCGTGTACGCCGGCATCGGTACGCCCGGCACACACCACCTGGATCGGCGCATTGGCCACCGAGGACAGCGCATCCTGCAGGCTGGCCTGCACGCTCGGGCAGCCACTCTCGCCCAGCTGCTGCCAGCCCTTGAATTCGCTGCCGTCGTATTCCACGCCCAGTGCGTAGCGCATGGTGAACCTCTGTGTTGTCGGGAAAACCGGCGCAGGCGCCGGGTATTGCATCACGCAGCGTCGCGTTCGGACCAGACGGCCAGCTCGTTGCCGCCGGGCTCCACGAACTGGAACCGGCTGCCGCCGGGGAAGGCGAACACCGGTTTGATGATCTGTCCGCCCTGGGCCACCACGGCCTCGAGCATGGGCTGCAGATCATCGGCGTAGATCACCAGCAGCGGCGCGCCACCCGCCGAAGCGGTCTGCGGCTCCGCACGGAAGAAACCGCCCTGGAAACGGCCATCGTCGAACGCGGTGTAATCCGGGCCGTAATCCACGAATGACCAGCCGAACACCTGCTCGAAGAAACGACGGCTGACGGCAGGATCACGCGAGGCGAACTCGACATAGTCCAGGCGGCGTTCCCGCGCTGCTATCGGCCGGGCGTCGCTCATCCCAGTCGCGCCAGCAGTTCGCGCGCTTCGGCCTGACTGTGCGGGTCGGCGCCCACCGCCACTTCCTGCAGCAGGGTGCGGGCGGTCTCGGCATCGCCGAGGTCCAGGTAGGCGATGGCCAGTTCCAGTCGATCACGACCGGGGCTGCCGATCGGCGCGACCGGTGCGTTGTCGGCGACCGGGTCTGCACCGTCGGTGGTGTCGTCATGGACGGCCATCAACGGCTCAACGTCGGCACCGATGCTGTCTTCGCTTGCGTCTGCCGCGCGTTCGGCAGTCGCGGTTTCATCGGGGAATTCGAACACGCCGCGGAACGACGGCTGCGCGGCGGCTTCCAGCGCATGGGCCGGCGGCTCGATCAGCGGCGCCGGCTCGCGGAACAGCGCCTCATCCACGTTCACGTGCTGCGCATCAGCCTCGATGCCGTAAGCGGAGGCAGCCGTCGCCTCGACCTCCGGCAGCACCGGTGCGTCGTCGGTCGCGGTGGCACTCCAGCGAGGATCATCGAGCGGATCGTGCGGTTCGGCATCGTGCGGGGAAGGCGCGAGCGAGAAGACTGGCTCGCGGCGCAGCCCGGCATAGACGTCGGCCTCTGCAATGGCCTCTTCGTCGGGTGCGCGGTGTGCGTCATCGCGCTGCTCGGCCAGTTCGTCCACATAGTCAGCGGCCGGCACGGCAGCCGCCGATGCGGTGCCATCGAGCCCATCGCGCGACAGCGGCGGCAGCGGCGATGGCTTGCGCCGGCGCACCAGCGCCCAACCACCTACCACCAGCAGCAACACGATCAGGCCCAGCCAGTACCAGCCACCGCTGGCGCTGTCGCGCGTCCCGGGTGCCTGCTCCAGACGCTGTTGCGCAGCGGCCAGGTCGTTGTCCTTCATCGTGATCAGGGACTGCTGCTGGGCCTTGAGCTTCTCCAGCTCGGCCACGCGCTCGCGCAGTTCCTGGATCTCGGCATCGCGCGTGGCGACGTCTTCCTTGGCCTGACGCAGTTGTTCGTTACCCAGCATGTCGCCCTCGGTGCCGGCAGCGGTGCCGGTGGTTGTGCCTGCGGTGGTGCCGGCGGCGACGGCTGGCGCGATTTCCAGGCGTGCGCCCTGCCCAGCAGCGGTCGGTGCGGCCGGTGCAGGAGATGGCACGGCGGCGACCCCGCTGTCGGCGGGCTGCGGAATCGCAGCGCGCGACTGCCGCCATTGCGCGGTGTGCTCGCGCACGATCGCCGCGGCCTGCTGTGCATCGATCCCGGCCAGGCCCTCGGCGCCCGGCGTGCGCAGCACCGCGCCCTGCTTGAGCAGGTTCACGTTGCCACGGATGAAGGCCTCGGGATTGGCCCGCAGCAGCGCGATCATCGCCTGGTCGCGGTTGATGCCCTGCTCGCGCGCCAGCGAACCGGCGATCTGCGAGAGCGTCTGTCCGCGCTGGACGGTGACGCTGCCATCGGCGGCGACGGGCCCGGCAGGAGCGCTCTGTACAGGGCGCGGCGTGGCCGGCCGCGGTGCGGCAGCGGCTTCAGCACGGCGCGACGGCGCAGCGACGGCTGCCGCCTCCGGCGCAGGCTCGCGGATGATGGCATTGGACATCGCGCCTGCCGGAGCCACGATCTCCGGCTCGGCCACGGCAGCGGCGCTGTTGGGCGCATCCACCAGGGCGGAATATTCACGGACCAGACGGCCCTGCCCCCAATCGGCTTCGATCAGGAAATTCAACGAGGGCGTCGCCACCGGCGCTTGGCTGCTGACGCGCACCACGGCGCGGCCCTGCGCATTGCGGGTCAATTCAAACTGCAGCTCGCTGACCAACCCGGACGGCGGCTCCAGCCCGACCCGGGCGAAGGTGGCCGGAGAGGCCAGCGCGACGCGCAGGTTTTCCAGTTCGGACGGATCGGCGGAAATGACCGGAATCTCGGCCAGCAACGGCTGGCCCGGCTTGGACAGCACCCGGATATCGCCCAGGCCCAGGGCCATGGCGGAACTGCTGGCCAGGGCCAGCAGCAGCGTCGACACATACTTCAGCGGACGCACTGCGCCCGGAACCCGGTTCTTCATGGCGGCCAATATAACGGCTCCCCCCGTGATCGGCGATGTTTCGATGCGGGTGGTCGGCGGCATCCCCATGCCGCCGACCACCGCGCGATCAGCCTTCGGCGGCGACCAGCTCGGCCAGCTGCACGGCATTGAGGGCAGCACCCTTGCGGATGTTGTCCGAGACGATCCACAGGTTCAGGCCGCGCGGGTGCGACAGATCCTCGCGGATGCGGCCGACATACACCGCATCGGTACCCGAGGCATGGGTGACCGGCGTCGGATAGCCACCGGCTTCATGCTTGTCGACCACTTCCACGCCCGGCGAACGTGCCAGCAGCTCACGCGCGGCGTCCGGGGTGACCTTGTCGCGGGTTTCGATGGTGACCGCTTCGGAGTGACCATAGAACACGGGCACGCGCACGGCGGTCGGGTTCACCAGGATGCTGTCATCGCCCAGGATCTTGCGGGTTTCCCAGACCAGCTTCATTTCTTCCTTGGTGAAGCCGTTCTCCAGGAAATCATCGATGTGCGGGATCAGGTTGAACGCGATCTGCACCGGGAAGCGCTGCGGATCGATTTCCTGGAAGCTGAGCAGCTGGCCGGTCTGCTTGCCGAGTTCTTCCAGCGCCGAGCGACCGCCGCCGGACACCGACTGGTAGGTGGCCACGTTGATGCGCTCGATGCCGTACTGGCGGTGCAGCGGCGCGAGTGCGACCAGCATCTGCATGGTCGAGCAGTTCGGGTTGGCGATGATGCCGCGCGGGCGGTTCTTCAACGCTTCCGGGTTCACTTCGGAGACGACCAGCGGCACGTCATCGTCGTAACGGAAGGCCGAGGAGTTGTCGATCACCACCGCACCGGCGGCGGCGAACTTGGGGCCGAACTCCTTGGAGACGCTGCCACCGGCGGAGAAGAGCGCGATGTCCACGCCGCTCGGATCGAAGGTGCCCAGGTCCTGGACCTTGATCTTTTTGCCCTGGTACTCGATCTCGCCACCGGCCGAACGCGAGGACGCGAGCAGGCTCAGCGTGGCGATCGGGAAGTTGCGCTCAGCCAGGATGGCCAGCATGGTTTCGCCGACAGCACCGGTGGCACCGACGACGGCGACGTGGAAACGACGATCTGGATTGCTCATGAAAACCTCTGTTGGGTGTACCGACCCGTGGCCGATACGTAACGTGCGTTGGGGATGTGTACCGACCAACGATCGGTACCTGCCGTGCCTTGGAGATATGTGCCGACCATCGGTCGGTACCTACCGGTTCGGGAACCTCGCCTGTTGGCCAGCGCGGTTCCCTATCGTTTTGCGTCGTCGATTTTTTTGCCGCCAACGCTCGCGCCGCCGGTTTTCACGGCAGCGACGGCGTCGGCGTTGATCGCACTCGGCGGGTGGCCGGCATCCGGGCCCTGCCCCAGTGCGGCGGTCAGGTTGTCCACGGCCAGCTGCACCATCGCGCGGCGGGTGGCCTGGCTGGCGCTGCCGATATGCGGGGTCAGCACGATGTTGCGCAGGGCCAGCAGCTCCGGGCGCACCGTCGGCTCGCCTTCGAACACATCCAGCCCGGCCGCGGCGAGGCGGCCGTTGGCCAGGGCATCGGCGAGCGCGATCTCATCCACGATGCCGCCGCGGGCGATGTTGATCAGCGTGGCGGTCGGCTTCATCTTCGCCAGTGCATCGGCATCGATGATGTGGTGCGAGGCGGCGTTGTACGGCAGTACCAGCACAAGGTGATCGGCCTGCGCCAGCAGGGTATCCAGGTCCACATACTGCGCGCCGACCTCGGCCTCGGTGGCCTCGGGCAGCTGCGAACGGTTGTGGTACAGCACGCGCATGCCGAAGCCGTGCGCACCGCGACGGGCGATGCCCTGGCCGATGCGGCCCATGCCGAGGATGCCCAGCGTGCTACCGTGGATGTCCGCACCGAGCATGGTCTGGAACGACCATTGCCCCCACTGCCCGTCACGCAGCCAGCGCTCGGATTCGGTGATGCGGCGGGCGGTGGCCATCAACAGCGCGAAGCCGAGATCGGCGGTGGTTTCGGTCAGCACGTCCGGCGTATTGCTGGCCAGGATGCCGGCGGCGCTGAGCGCGTCGATATCCAGGTTGTTGTAGCCCACACCGACGTTGGCGATCGCGCGCAGCTGCGGCGCGTTGGAGATCTCGGCCGCACCGATGCGTTCGTTGAGGGTGATCAGCGCGCCGTCGACGTGGGCCAGCTGTTCGGCCAGTTTCTGCGGCGTATAGCGGGTGACGTCGCCGGTCATGGTCAGGTCGAAATGCTGCCCGAGCTGTTCGACGACATCGTCGAACAGGGGCTGGCTGACCCAGACCTTGGGGCGCCGATCAGCCATCGATCGTGCCCGGAATACGTGGCGTGATTTCGCCGACATCGCCGCACTGGGCGCGGTGGCGCAGCGCCTGGTCCATCAGCACCAGCGCCATCATCGCCTCGGCGATCGGGGCGGCGCGGATGCCTACGCACGGATCGTGACGGCCGGTGGTGATCACCTCGACCGAGGCACCGCTGGCGTCCACCGTTGCACCGGGCAGGCGGAGGCTGGAGGTTGGCTTGAGCACGATCGAGGCGGTGACCTGCTGGCCGGTGGAGATGCCACCGAGAATGCCGCCGGCATGGTTGCTGGCAAAACCCTGCGGGGTGAGCAGGTCACGGTGTTCGGTGCCCTTCTGCGCGGCGCTGGCAAAGCCGTCGCCGATCTCCACGCCCTTGACCGCGTTGATGCTCATCAGCGCCGCGGCCAGATCGCCATCGAGCTTGCCGTAGATCGGCTCGCCCCAGCCCGGCGGTACGCCGTCAGCCACCACGTTGACCCGCGCACCGACCGAATCGCCGGACTTGCGCAACGCATCCATGTAGCTTTCCAGCGCAGGCACCTGATCGGCGACCGGCCAGAAGAACGGGTTGTCTTCCACCGCCGACCAGTCAAACCCAGTCGGGGTGATCTCGCCCAGCTGCGAGAGATAGCCGCGCACGGTGACGCCATGACGCTGCAGCAGCCACTTCTTGGCGATGACACCGGCGGCGACGCGCATGGTGGTTTCGCGCGCGGAAGAACGACCACCACCGCGCGGATCGCGGATGCCGTACTTCTGCCAGTAGCTGTAGTCGGCATGGCCCGGGCGGAACTGCTGGGCGATGTTGGTGTAATCCTTGCTGCGCTGATCCGTGTTGCGGATCAGCAGTCCGATCGGGGTGCCGGTGGTGCGGCCCTCGTACACCCCGGACAGGATCTCGATCTCATCCGCTTCACGCCGCGCGGAGGTGTGCCGGCTCTTGCCGGTGGCCCGCCGCTGCAGGTCATGGGCGAATTCGTCGGCGCTGATCTCCAGCCCCGGCGGACAGCCGTCCACCACGCAGCCGATCGCCGGACCGTGCGATTCGCCGAAGGTGGTGACGGTCAGCAGTTTGCCGAAGCTGTTGGAACTCACGGCCGCTGCGCTGCCAGTTCGGTGATGCGGGCGTTGTGCGCGATCAGTTCGCGGCACTCCACGGCGAAGATGCCCATCTGGCCGACCTTGAACTCGACCCAGCGGAAATCCACTTCCGGCAGCAGCTTGTACAGGTGCTGCTCGGACTCGCCCACTTCACAGATCAGCAGGCCATCCTCGCTCAGGTGCAGCGGGGCGTCGCGCAGGATCTTCAGCACCAGGTCCAGGCCGTCGTCGCCGGCACGCAGGCCCATCTCCGGCTCGTAGGAGTATTCCTGCGGCAGGGCATCGGTCTCATCGTTGGTGACGTACGGGGGATTGGTGACGATCAGGTCGTAGTGACGGCCGGTCAGGCCGTTGAACAGGTCGGACTTGAGCAGGGTGACGTTGGACGTCTGCAGACGTTCCTTGTTCTCTTCGGCCAGCGACAATGCCTCGTCGCTGAGGTCGACGCCGTCTACGTCCCAGTTCGGGTAGTAGTGGCCCATGGCGATGGCGATGCAGCCCGAGCCGGTGCACAGGTCGAGGGCGCGATGGACATCGCGGCCGGCCAGCCACGGCTCGAAGCCACACTCGATCAGTTCGGCGATCGGCGAGCGCGGCACCAGGGCGCGCGTGTCGCTCTTGAAGCTCAGGCCGGCGAACCAGGCTTCACCGGTGAGGTAGGCAGCCGGGATGCGCTCGTCGATGCGGCGCTGGAACAGGTCCAGCACGCGGATCTTTTCGTCCTGCAGCAGGCGGGCCTGGCCGTAGGCGGGGCCGAGGTCATGCGGGAGGTGCAGGCTGTGCAGGACGAGCTGGGTGGCTTCGTCCAGTGCGTTGTCGTAGCTGTGCCCGAAGGTCAGCCCTGCGGCGTTGAAACGGCTGGTGCCGTAGCGGATCAGGTCGATGATCGTGTGGAGTTCGGCGGCCGTTTCGGCGGTCATGGCGGGGCAACAGGCAATGTGGCCCCCGATTATAGGCGCTGGGGCGGGCCGGGGCATCCGTTGCAGTCGAAACGAGCCGGAGCCAGGGCCAGGGCCACGGCCACGGCCACGGCGAGGATCAAGACAGAAGCCAATGCGGCGGTTGCCAGTCCGTGGGCTGGCGTGGCGGGGGTGGGAGGGCGGGACACGCCGTAAACCCATCCCTGGGGGCTCGACAAGCGGCATCCATGCCGCTTGACGGTCCCACCCTCCCACCCCCACCACGCCGTTGACAGTGGGTTGGTTCTTTCGGGAACAGCCAACGCCAAGGCGGGGTGCGCACGAATCACGCATCGAAGGCGGTTTTTGTAGTGCCGAGCCATGCTCGGCATTTCGCCAACAGCAACCCGTGCCGACGCCCTGAGCCGAAAGTCGGCAGCTTCGCTCCACAGCCCGCATCCCTCTATCATGGTGGCCACTTCCGGGACGGGGCCCTTATGTTCAATCGCAATGTCGGCATCATCCTGCTGATCGCCCTGGCCGCCGGGCTGGGCCTGGTCGTGGCGCAGAAGGTCTTCGCGCCCAAGCCAAGCGGTGACCGCCCCGCCACCGAGTCGATCACGTTCTATCCGCAGCCGCGCCCGCTGCCCGATTTCAACCTGGGCCAGTCCGATGGCACTCGCCTGATCCCGGGCGAGCTGAAGGGCCACTGGACCCTGGTGTTCCTGGGCTTCACCTTCTGCCCGGATGTGTGCCCGACCACGCTGGCCGATCTTGCGCAGGCCCAGAAACAATGGGAAGCCTTGCCCGAGACGCTGCGCCCGCGGCTGGTCTTCATTTCGGTCGATCCCGAGCGCGACACGCCGGCACGGCTGGGCGAGTACGTGCATGCGTTCCATAAGGACACGCTGGCCGCGACGGCCGATGTGCCCTCGCTGGAACGCTTTGCCACCTCGCTGGGCTTCGTGTTCCAGAAGGTGCCGGGCAAGCACTTCGATGAGAATCCCGAGGATTACACCCTCGAACACTCGGCCAGCCTGGCCGTGCTGGACCCGGAAGGCCGCCTGGCCGGTCTGATCCGCCCTCCTTTCCAAGCGCAGGCCATTGCCCGCGACCTGCAACTGCTGACCGAGAAATCCGCCCCATGAGTTTGATGACCACGCTGAGCTACGCCCTGCCCCACCGCCTGCTGTCGTCCATGGCGCGCAGACTGGCGTACTCCAGCAACCCGCGGGTCTCGCGCTGGCTGATCGATACGGTGACTACCAAGTTCGGCGTGAATCTGGCCGAGGCGGCCAATCCGGATCCGCGCAGCTACCCGACCTTCAATCAGTTCTTCACCCGGGCGTTGAAGCCGGGCGCCCGCGTGGCCGATGCCGATCCGCGCACGCTGGTGATGCCGGCCGACGGCCGGATCAGCCAGCTGGGCAAGATTGAAGACGGGCGCATCTTCCAGGCCAAGGGCCGGTCCTTCACCGCCGCCGAGCTGCTGGGCGATGCCAAGGATGCGGAGGTGTTCCACCAGGGCCTGTTCGCCACGGTGTATCTGTCGCCGAAGGACTACCACCGTGTGCACATGCCGTGGACCGGTACCCTGCGCGAGACCGTGCATGTGCCGGGACGGTTGTTCAGTGTCGGCCCGGCTGCGGTGAACACGGTGCCGGGGCTGTTCGCCCGCAACGAACGCCTGGTGTGTCACTTCGATACCGACTTCGGCCCGATGGTCTCGGTGATGGTCGGCGCGCTGCTGGTCTCCGGCGTGGAGACGGTGTGGGGCGGCGAGGAGATTCCGGCCTACGGCGATACGATCACGCGCAAGGATTACCGCGGCAAGGGCATCACCCTGGAGCGCTTCGCGGAGATGGCGCGCTTCAATTACGGCTCGACCGTGATCGTGCTGCTCCCGCCCGGCGTGGCCGAGTTCGCGCCGCATCTGGATGCCGAGCATGCGGTTCAGTTGGGGCAGGCGCTGGCCACACTGAAGTGACGGTAGTGCCGGCCGCTGGCCGGCATCGCAGGCATTACGGGGAGCCGGCCAGCGGCCGGCACTACCTGGGGCTCACGCCCACAAAAAAACGCCCCGGGACACCGGGGCGTTTTTTTGTGGCGCGTTGCGCTGCGATCAGATCTCGACCGGGCCGACGTCCATGCCGTCGTAGTCTTCCACGCCGTTCGCTTCGGCCAGGGCCTGCAGCTCATGGTTGCGGGCATCCAGCGAGGCTTCGGTATGCACCTCGGCGCGCTCCACGTGCAGCACGTGGTACGGGTCTTCGCCTTCTTCAAGGTCCGGCTCGAACACTTCCACCAGGGTATACCCCAGTTCGACCAGCTTCTCGCCCAGGCCGTGCAGCGGCTCCGGGGTGGTGTTGACGAAGAAGTAGCCCCACAGCATCGGGCCGTTGAGGTCCCAATCGGTGTTTTCACGGATGTTGGCGAACATCTCGTTGATTGCGGTGATATCCATCTTGGTGTCCTGTATGCGTGTTGCGGTGAGCACCGGCACGTGGCCGACGCTGCGATGGATGCGCTGGGCCGGGCGGCCGCAGGCGTAATGCCGGCGAGCCTACCCGGTTATGGCTTACTTGTCGCAGCCGTGCAGCTTGATGCTCTGGCCCTGCCTGAGCGAATAGGCCGGCGCCTTGAGGCCGTTGGCCCGGGCCAGGGTCGGCACATCGCACTGGAACCTGGCCGCGATCCTGCCCAGCGTCTCGCCTTTGCCGACTTTGTAACTGCGGGCCGGCTTGGCCTTGGGCTTGGCGGCCGGGACGGCTACCGGCGCGGCCGGGGTCACCGCGGGCATGGCCTGCGCCTGCGCGACCGGCACCACGCTGCCCACCGCGACGTTGCCGGTGTAGCTGACCGCCGTAGGCCGCACGATCGCCGCATTGAGGTCGGCGGTGATGAGGGTGCGGGCCAGATCGGCGCGGGGGCCGCTGACGCAGAACCGGTTGTACAGACCGGCGATGCGGGTGGTCGCGTTG
Organism: Stenotrophomonas sp. SRS1; assembly: GCF_026130205.1. NCBI lineage: Bacteria > Pseudomonadati > Pseudomonadota > Gammaproteobacteria > Lysobacterales > Lysobacteraceae > Stenotrophomonas > Stenotrophomonas sp. SRS1. The sequence continues at coordinate 1,260,595 of NZ_JAINFD010000001.1, forward strand.
ATGGTGGTGCCGGCCGGAATCCAGCCGTCGGCCTCATAGCGCGGGTTGAGGTTGCGCAGCGCGCGCATGTAGCCGTCACGGGTGCCGGCGCTGCCCAGGCAGATGGTCAGCTCGTAGATCGTGGTCGACTTGGCCAGGCGGATGGTGGCCGGCTGCGCGCTGATCTTCGGGAACTCCACGCCGTACTGCTGCGGGTGCAGATAGATCCACGCCGCGGCGATCACCATCGGCACGTAGTCCTTGGTCTCGCCCGGGAACTGGTTGTAGACGCTGTCGGTCCAGAAGCCCTGCCCCGGGTACTGGCGGAACACGCGGATGGCGCGGCCTTCACCGCCGTTGTAACCGGCCAGCGACAGCTCGACGCTGTTGTTGAGCTCACGCATGCGTTCGTTGAGGTAGGTCGCGCTGGCCTCGGCCGCGCTGCGGGCATCAAAGCGCGTATCAAAGCCGGTGCCGTCCGGGCCCAGCCCGAAGCGACGCCCGGTGGCGGGCATGAACTGCATCAGCCCGGCGGCGCCGGCACGCGAGGAGGCGTGCACGCGGCCGTTGGATTCCTTGGCCATGATCCCGAACAGCAGCGCCTCGGGCAGGCCGCGCTTTTCCCACTCCGGCCACATCACCGCACGCAGGTTCTGGTAGTTCTCGTAACTGGTGAGCAGCGCCGGGCGCATGTCGGTCAGCCAGCGGCGGATGCCGGCCTGCACGGCCGGGTTGTACTCGACCATGGTGTCGAAGGCGTGCCGCTTGTCGTTGAGCAGCGCGGCGGCACGGGCGGCTTCGGGCACATCGGCGGCCAGCGGGCCGACATGGTCCGGGTCGGCCTCCAGCAGGGTGCCGTCGGCGATGGCCGTGCCGTCCTCGCTGTCCTGTTGGCTGTCGGCGTTGCTCTTGAGCAGGCGCTTGTAGGTCGGCAGCAGATTGCTGACCGCACACCCCTTCTGGGCCACACAGGCGCTGATCACATCCTCCATGTCCTCCAGCGCGGCGTCGGCCTCGTTGGTGCCCTTGGGGTCGGCATTGTTCACCAGCACCAGCGCCGCGTTGTAGCGCTTCTCGGCGGCTGTCATGCGCTGGTCGAGCGCCTCCACCTTGGCCTTGTCGCGGGCGGAGACGCGCTGGGCATGGGCCTCGGGGACAATCGACAGCATCGCGGCAACGGCCAACAGCGGCCAACCACGGACAAGCAAGACAGGAACGGGCATTTTTGGCACTGTGTGCGAACGATGGGGCAGAGTAGCCGCGCCGCTTGCATCGGGGCAACCCGTCTGCCGGCCAGCCCATGCCGACGTTTAGAATCCCGCCTATTCACACTGCGAGTTGACCATGGATCCGATTCTGCTCGGCAAAGGCATCACCGACGACATCCCCGTGACCCTGTTGCCGCGGCTGGGCAACCGCCACGGCCTGGTGGCCGGCGCCACCGGCACCGGCAAGACCGTCACTCTGATGACCTTGGCCGAAGGCTTTTCACGGATCGGCGTGCCGGTGTTCCTGGCCGATGTGAAGGGTGACGTGTCCGGCTTGGCCGTGGCCGGCGCCGGGACCGAGGCGCTGCTGCAGCGCGCGACCGACCTCGGCGTAACCGACTACGCCCCCGCTGCCAGCCCGACCATTTTCTGGGACCTGTACGGCAAGCTCGGCCACCCGGTACGCACCACGGTCAGCGAGATGGGCCCGACCCTGCTTGCGCGCATCCTGGAACTCAACGATACCCAGGCCGGCGTGCTGGACATCGTGTTCAAGCTCGCCGACGACCGCGGCCTGCTGCTGCTCGATCTGGATGATCTGCGTGCCCTGCTCGGCCTGGTCGCCGAGGAGCGCAAGGACATCTCCACCGAATATGGCCTGGTCAGTGCCCAGACCGTGGCGGCAATCCAGCGCTCGCTGCTGCGCCTGTCGCAGGACGGCGGCGAAGCGTTCTTCGGCGAGCCTGCGCTGGAGCTGGCCGACCTCATGCGCGTCAACCACGATGGCCGCGGCGTGATCGGCATCCTCGCCGCCGACCAGCTGGTGCTCAAGCCGCGGCTGTATTCCACCTTCCTGCTGTGGCTGCTCTCGGAGCTGTTCGAAACGCTGCCGGAAGTGGGCGATCTGGAAAAGCCCAAACTGGTCTTCATCTTCGATGAGGCGCACCTGCTGTTCGATGACGCACCGCCGGCACTGGTGCAGCGCATCGAGCAGGTGGTCCGGCTGATCCGCTCCAAAGGCGTGGGCGTGTACTTCTGCTCACAGTTCCCGGATGACGTGCCGGCCAACATTCTCGGCCAGCTCGGCAACCGTGTGCAGCATGCGCTGCGTGCGTTCACGCCGCGCGACCAGAAAGCGGTGAAGGTCGCCGCCGAAACCTTCGTGCCCAACCCGAAGCTGGATGTGGCCGCCACGCTGGCCAAGCTGGGTACCGGTGAAGCGCTGGTGTCCACGCTGCAGGACAAGGGCATTCCCTCGCCCGTGCAGCAGACCCAGATCGCGCCACCGCGTTGCCGGATGGGCGCCATCACCGAGGCCGAACGTGCGCAGGTACGCGCCGGCAGCCCGGTCGGCACCCGTTACGACACCGCGATCAACCGCGAATCCGCTGCAGAACTGCTGGCACAGCGTGCGCAGAAGACCGTCGAGCAGACCGATGCACCGAAAGCCCGGACACGCCAGCAGGATGAGGCACAGGAAGGCGGCTTCGGCCAGAGCATCAAGGATGCGATCTTCGGCACCAAGCGCCGCCAGGGCATGATCGAAACCATGGCCAAGCAGACCACGCGCACCGTGGGCACCAAGCTGGGCAACCAGATCGTGCGCGGACTGCTCGGCGGTATTTTCGGCGGAAAGCGCTGATACTTCGTGTCGCGCCCTGTGGCGCGGCACCTTTTGACGAGCACAAGCAGACCAGATGTCGCGTTGGCGTCCCCCCGCGGAAAAAAGCACGGCCCTGATCACCGCACAGGGCCACCAGCGGTTGAAGACCGAGCTGGACGAACTGTGGCGGCACAAGCGCCCCGAAGTGGTGAAGGCACTGGCGGCCGCCGCCGCGGAGGGCGACCGCTCAGAGAATGCCGAGTACACCTACCGCAAGAAGCAGCTGGGCGAGATCGATCGGCGCGTGCGCTACCTGACCAAACGGCTGGAGGCACTGCGCATTGTCGATACCGCACCGACCGATCCGAACGCGGTGTTCTTCGGCGCGACGATCGAGTTGGAGAACGTCGACTCGGGCGACATCCACGTGTATCGCATCGTCGGCCCGGACGAGACCGATGCCGGTGCGGGCTGGATCAGCATCGATTCGCCATTGGCGCGCGCGTTGTTGAAGAAGCGGGTGGACGATGAGTTCGAGGTGGAGCTGCCCAGCGGTCGCCATGGGTTCGCGATCCTGTCGGTGGCGTACCCCGGCTGACAGGAAGTACATCCACGCATGGAATCACCCCAGCGCTGCGGGATACGCACGGCCCTCGCGCAACGGGCGGAAGTAGTCGGCCCGCGCATGGAAGCCCGCGTCCTGCCGCGCGTGCCACCCGGGAATCCCCGCCAAGGGCAATGGCCGCAGTTCCAGGGGATCATTGAGCAGCACACCGTCCGCGATTGCCTGCGCCACCGCCGCAATCGCGGTGGCATCGTCATCGCCCTGCACCACCACGCACTTGCCGACCAGCAGGCGCTCGGGCACCAAGGCCTGCTCCAGCAGCGCATGCCCGATCACCGCCGCGACGGCGATGTCGCCACGTCGCCACTGCCCTGCCCCGTTCACCAACAATGCACTCCAATCGTGCTGATCCCACGCGCGCAGCAGCGCCGGTTCGCGCACGCGCACGATCACGCCGCTCTCGTCGAATTGGGTCAACGCAGCCTGCGCGCGGTTGCGCTGCCCTGGCGCCATCGCCGCGATGTGCCGGCACTGCTGCCGGTTGAGCGCGCGCTTGATGTGGGGGTAACGCGCCCAGATCAGGGCGTTGAACAGGTCGTGCCAGTTGTCCGCACGCGTGGCGATCTGGCCGCGCTCGGCAATGCGGGTTTCATAGTGCAGGCCGTCGGCCAGCAGCGTCTCATCCTGCTCGGCCAGATGCGCGTCCGGCAGCGCGAGGCGTGCATCGAGCGATGCAATGGTGGGCCAGCTCGGGGCCATCAGCAGGTCGTGCACGTCGCTCAGCCCGGCGTAGATCGGCTGTGCGAAGCAGGCCGCATCCACGGCTTCGCGCGGCGGTGCGATGAAACGGCGACGACCGCCGATATCGGCAGCCGTCGCCACTGCGATCACAGCACCTGCAGATCGAACGGCTTGCGCGCCTCGGCGGCGATGATCGCGTCGCCAAACAGGTCGTGATCGTCGCTCTCGGTGATCTCGACATCGACGAACTGACCGACACGCAGCTTGGCGTCATCGGCGTTCTGGATATGCACCAGGCCGTCGATCTCCGGCGCATCGGCCTTCGAACGCGCCACGGCGATACCGTCTTCGATGGCATCGACCAGGCACTGCTGCACGGTGCCGATCTTGGCCTCCAGGCGCGCGGCGGAGATCTCCGCCTGACGTGCCATGAAGCGGGCCAGACGCTCCTGCTTCACTTCTTCGGGCACCGCACCGGGCAGATCGTTGGCGGTCGCGCCAGTGACCGGCGAGTAGGCAAACGCACCGACGCGATCCAATTGCGCCTCGTCCAGGAAGCTGAGCAGCTCCTCGAACTCGGCATCGGTCTCGCCCGGGAAGCCGACGATGAAGGTCGAGCGCACGGTGATGTCCGGGCAGAGCTGGCGCCAGCGCTGCACGCGTTCCAGGGTCTTGTCGACAGCGCCCGGGCGCTTCATCAGCTTGAGGATGCGCGGGCTGGCGTGCTGGAACGGGATATCCAGGTACGGCAGGATCCGGTTTTCGGCCATCAGCGGCACGATCTCGTCCACGTGCGGGTACGGGTACACGTAGTGCATGCGGGTCCAGGCATCGAGCTCGGACAGACCTTCGCACAGCGCCTTCAACCGGGTCTGGTAGGCCTTGTCGCGCCACATGCGCTCGGCGTACTTCACATCCACGCCATAGGCCGAGGTGTCCTGGGAGACCACCAGCAGTTCCTTGACGCCACCACGCACCAGCCGCTCGGCTTCGCGCAGCACCTCATCGACCGGGCGCGAGACCAGCTTGCCGCGCATCGAGGGAATGATGCAGAAGCTGCACGTGTGGTTGCAGCCTTCGGAAATCTTCAGATAGGCGTAATGGCGCGGGGTCAGCTTGATGCCGTAGTCGGGCACCAGATCCACGAAGGGATCGTGCTTGGGCGGCAGCGCGGCGTGCACGGCCTCCATCACGCTCATGTAGTCCTGCGGGCCCGACACCGCCAACACGTTCGGGTAGGCCTCGCGGATCTGCTCCGGGCGCTTGCCCAGGCAGCCGGTGACGATCACCTTGCCGTTGGCGTTCATCGCCTCGCCGATCGCATCCAGCGACTCGGTCACGGCCGAATCGATGAAGCCGCAGGTGTTGACCACCACCACGTCTGCCGAATCGTAGGAGGGAACGATGTCGTAGCCCTCGGACCGCAGCTGGGTGAGGATGCGCTCGGAATCGACAAGGGCCTTCGGGCAGCCAAGGCTGACGAAGCCGACTTTGGGGTTCAGCTGGGACATGGATCGCAAGGACTCTGGGGGCCTGGGCCCATGCCGGAATGGCGTGGGGACCTGGGGCCGGAAACGGCGGCAAGTATACCGGCGTTCAGTCCGCGCCCCTGAACCGGATCGGGTTGATCCCGCCAGATCCGGCATCCCCGCTGACATCGCGCTAACCCGCGCGGGGCCGATAATGAATGCCTGAACCAACGGGAGTCTCGCACCATGGGTGAGTGGATCACACTCGATACGCATTACGGACCGGTCCGCGCCTGGCAGGCGACGCCGGAAGGCAAGCCGCGCGGGGGCCTGGTGGTGATCCAGGAGATCTTCGGCGCCAACCCGCACATCCGCGCGGTGGCCGACGATTACGCCGCCAAGGGCTATGCGGTGCTGGCCCCGTCGTTCTTCGATCTGGCCGACTCGGCCCCGGACAGCACCGAACCGCCGGAACTGTCTTACGACAGTGATGGCGTGGCCGCCGGCCTGGCCATGGTCGACGAGCTCGGGGTCGAAAAGGCGCTGGAGATCGTGCGGGCCGCTGCGTCGCGGCTGGCCCCGGCCGGCAAGGTCGGCACCGTCGGCTATTGCTGGGGCGGCAGCATCGCCCTGCTCTCCGCGCTGCGCCTGGGTCTGCCCTCGGTCAGCTATTACGGCGCCCGCAACGTGAACTATCTGGACGAGACGCCCAAGGCGCCGGTCATGTTCCACTTCGGCGCGCAGGACAAGAGCATCCCGCCGGAGGCGATCAAGGCCCACCGCGAGAAGCTGCCGCAGATGGCCACCTTCGTCTATCCGGCCGATCACGCCTTCAACCGCAGCGTCGGACATGCGTATGATCCAGACAGCGCCCACCTGGCGCTGGAACGCACCCTGGACTTCTTTGCGGAGCATCTTGGATGAGCGAGTTCGAACTGGATTCACGCCTGGCCACCGACAGCGTACTGGTAGCAGAAGGGCCGTTATCGCAAGTGCGATTGATGAACGATGAAAGGTACCCCTGGTTGATCCTGGTCCCGCGCCTGAGTGGCGTGACCGAGTGGATCGATCTGGACGGCGAGCAGCAGGACAAGCTGCGCACCGAATTGAACCGGGCGTGCAAGGCGCTCAAAGGCACCGATGGGGTCGAGAAGATCAACATCGGCTCGCTGGGCAACATCGTGCGCCAGCTGCATTTCCACGTGATCGGGCGCCATGTCGGCGATCCGGCATGGCCGGGCCCGGTCTGGGGCCAGGGGCAGGCGCACCGTTTTGATCCACAGGTGCTGGCCGAGCGTGTCGCGCACTGGAAGGAACGGCTAGGATATTCGCCCCAGCCCTAGCGGACCCTGCCCCTGATGCGTTCCAACCTTGTCGCCGCCATCGTCCTGATCCTCGTCGGCCTGTTCCTGCTGGCCAGCAACCTGGGCTGGACCAACATGAACATGGGGAAGCTGATCCTCACCTGGTGGCCGGTTGTGCTGGTGGCCGTTGGCATCGGGTTGCTGTTCGGCCGCGGCAAATAACGCCAGCCGGGAAGACGGAAACGAAAAAAGCGCGGAGCGATCCGCGCTTTTTTCTTGTGTGCAGTCTGGTGCCGGCCAGCGGCCGGCACTACCGGCAGGTAGGCTGGCACTACCGGTAGGTTTGCCGGCACCGCCGGGACGTGGGCTCAGGTGCGCGGCAGGGTGACGCCGGTCTGGCCCTGGTACTTGCCGCCGCGATCCTTGTACGAGGTCTCGCAGATATCGTCCTTGTCGGCCTGCAAGAACAACATCTGTGCCACGCCTTCGTTGGCGTAGATACGTGCCGGCAGCGGCGTGGTATTGCTGAATTCCAGGGTGACGTGGCCTTCCCACTCCGGCTCCAGCGGGGTCACGTTGACGATGATGCCGCAGCGCGCGTAGGTGCTCTTGCCCAGGCACACCACCAGGGTGTCGCGCGGGATGCGGAAGTACTCCACGGTGCGCGCCAGTGCGAAACTGTTGGGCGGGATGATGCACTCATCACCGACGATATCCACGAAGCTGCCCGGATCGAAGTGCTTGGGGTCCACGATGGTGGAGTTGATGTTGGTGAACACCTTGAACTCGCGCGAGCAACGCACGTCGTAGCCGTAGCTGGAGGTGCCATAGCTGACGATGCGCTGGCCGTTGGCCTGCTTGACCTGGCCGGCTTCGAACGGCTCGATCATGCCCTGCTGCTCGGCCATCTGACGGATCCAGCGGTCACTCTTGATGCTCATGTAAGGGGGTCCTGGGCTGCGCCGGTTCGGGCCCGCCATTATGCCGCAGCCCCCCTGCCCCGGCACGCGTAGGTGGGGCCGCTGCGGCGGCCGCCCCGGCTCAGATCAGCGAGGACAGGATCGGAATGCTGGCGCGCGGGCGCTTGGCCACTTCCTCGATCAGGCGCTCTGCAGCGCGCAGATAGGCCTGGGCCGCCGGCGATTCGGGCGCGGCGGCGGTGATCGGCGTACCGGCATCGCCCTGCTCGCGGATGCCGATTTCCAGCGGCAACGACCCCAGCAGCGGCACGCCGTACTGCGCGGCCATACGCTCGCCGCCGCCCTCGCCGAACAGATGCTCGACCTGGCCGCAGTTGCTGCAGGTGTGCACCGCCATGTTCTCCACGATGCCCAGCACCGGCACCTCGACCTTCTCGAACATCTTCAGCGCCTTCTTCGCATCCAGCGTGGCGATGTCCTGCGGCGTGGTGACGATCACCGCGCCGGCCAGCGGAATCTTCTGGGTCAGCGTCAGCTGGATGTCGCCGGTGCCCGGCGGCAGATCGATCAGCAGGTAGTCCAGGTCGTCCCACAGGGTGTCGTTGAAGAACTGCGTCATCGCCGAGGTCGCCATCGGACCGCGCCAGATCATCGGCGTCTCGTCCTCGATCAGGTAACCGATCGACATGGTCTCCACCCCGAACGCACGCATCGGCTCGATCGACTTGTTGTCCGGGCTTTCCGGACGGCCACTCAGGCCGAGCATGGCCGGCACGCTGGGGCCATAGATATCAGCATCCAACAGACCCACCCGTGCGCCGAGCCTGGCCAGCGCGACCGCCAGATTGACCGCGGTAGTGGACTTGCCGACGCCGCCTTTGCCCGAACCCACGGCAATCACGTTGCGGACGCGCGGATGCGGCGACAACCCCTTCTGCACTTGGCTGGCGTGGGGACGACGCGACTGGCTGGCACTCACTGCAGGGGCTCCGGAAAGAGGTTCTGGGAACCGGTCACTATACAAGGTACGAACAAGCCATCCTTCGGTGCATGCATCAGATAGTCCCGCCAGCACTCACTCGTACCGGATCTCACGCATTCCCGCTGAACCCACCCATTCAGTTACAGCTCATACGACCAAATTCAGCAAAGCTGTCGCTTGGTAAGTGACTGTAATCAATGAGATGTTGCACGGCAACATGTCTCAGTTCCGCCGGATGTGTGACGAAAACATGTGAATATCGTTAACGTTGTGTTACGTTCGAGTGAGAGCACGGAATGCTCATGAACGTCACCGTAACGGACTCAGGGAAGAGGGACATGTACATTATTCAGTGGGGATCCAAAAGATGAATCAACGTTTTGCGCCTTCGCGGCATCCGCTCACCTGCGCCTTGATGGCTGGCCTGATGGCCGTCGGCGCCGCTCCTGTCATGGCACAGGAAGCAGGCAGCGCCACGACCGAGCTGGATAAAGTCACCGTTACCGGCTCGCGCATCGCGCGTACCGGCTTCGTCACCCCGTCGCCCACCACCGCCATCACCGCCGAAGAGATCCGCGCCACCGGCGCGACCAATATCGGCGATCTGATGTCGCGCCTGCCGGCCCTGTCCCCGACCTACACGCTGGGCAACTCCACGCGCTTCATCGGTACCGCAGGCGTTGGCCTGATGGACCTGCGTGGCATGGGCACCTCGCGCACCCTGGTGCTGGTCAATGGCCGCCGCCACGTTGGCGCCACCTCCGGCTCCACCTCGGTTGACGTGAACACCATTCCGGTTGAATGGATCGAGCGCGTTGAAGTCATCACCGGCGGCGCATCCGCTGTGTACGGTGCCGACGCGGTCGCCGGCGTGGTCAACTTCATCATGAAGAAGTCGTTCGACGGCGCAGAGCTGCGCGCCCAGACCGGCATGTCCGACGAAGGCGGCTTCAACCGTTCGTTCGTCAGCTTCTCCACCGGCACCGACTTCGCTGATGGTCGCGGTAACGCCGCCATCGCGCTGGAGTACAGCAAGCAGGACCGTTTCCGCCGCAGCGATCGCGCGATCGGCAACGAATTCCTCGTTCCGATCCGGAACCCCGCGTACGATCCGAGCCAGCCATCGAGCGAGCGCAATCCGGAGACCATCCTGAGCGGTCCGGGCGGCAATCACTCGATCTCCTTCGGCGGTACCTTCACGCTGGGCGCCTTCGACTTCCGCACTCCGTCGACCTGGGGCAACCGCTACCAGTTCAATCCGGATGGCTCGTACCGCAAGCAGCGCTATGACGGCGTCATGGTCAGCAACACCTCGTGCACCAACTGCGACTTCGCCGACCTGAACTCGGTCGCCGACCTGCAGCCGGGCTTCGACCGCAAGAGCGTCAATACGGTCGTCAACTTCGACCTCAATGACAATCACCGCCTGTACTTCGAAGGCAAGTACACCGAAACGGTGTCCGACTTCCTGGGTCAGCCGTCGTTCGATACCACCATCCGCGTCCAGCGCGACAATGCCTTCGTCACCCCGGAGCTGCGTGCCCTGATGGCGGCCAACGGCGTGTCCCAGCTGACGCTGAACCGCTTCAACGTCGACGCCGGCCAGCGTGGCGAGCACGTCGAGCGCACCACCCAGCGCTTCGTGTTCGGCATTGAAGGCAACCTGAGCGAGAACTGGACCTATGATGCCTACGGCAACTGGGGCCAGACCGAGGTCAAGCGCTGGAATCTGAACAACCGCATCAACGAACGCTGGCAGGCGGGCCTGGACGCGGTCATCGACCCGGCCACCGGCAATGTCGCCTGCCGCACCACGCTCAACCCGAACGCGGTCAATCCGCACACCGGCCGCGTGTACTCCGGCTTCGCGCGCGAAGGCTGCGTACCGTTCAGCGTGCTCGGCAATGGCGGCGTGACGCAGGCCGCGCAGGACTGGATGAACGTGGATTCGTTCAATTTCTCGCGCATCCAGCAGTCCGTGTTCAGCGCCTCCGTGGCGAATCCGTCGCTGTTCAGCCTTCCGGCTGGCGACGTCGGCGTCGCTGGCGGCGTGGAATACCGCAAGGAAAAGAGCCGCGAAATCACCGATCCGCTGGCCGCCCAGGGCCTGACCTTCCTCAACGCCATCCCGAACCGGATGGGTCAGTACAACGTCAAGGAAGTCTTCGTCGAAACCAGCGTCCCGCTGCTGGCCGACATCCCGGGCATTTACTCACTGACCATGGACGCCGCAGGCCGTTACTCGGACTACAGCAGCATCGGCGAGACCACCACCTGGAAGGTGGGTCTGGACTGGACCGTGATCCCGTCGCTGCGTGTGCGCGGCACGCTGTCGCAGGCCGTCCGCGCGCCGAGCATCGGCGAGCTGTACAACCCGCAGAGCGAGAACTTCGCCACCATCGCCGATCCCTGCAACTACCTGCCGACCAACACCAATCGTCCGTCGACCGCGAAGGACCCGACGCTGCGCCAGGCCAACTGCTCCGCGCTGGGCGTGCCGGTGGGCTGGATCGACACCTACAGTGCCAATCGCCCGGGCGTCAGCGGCGGCAATCCGGATCTGAAGCCGGAACGTGCCCGCAGCTTCACCTACGGTTTCGTGTGGCAGCCTGATTTCCTGCCAGGCTTCGGCATGTCGGTGGACTACTGGAACATCAACCTGGAAGACGCCATCGGCGCCGTGTCCGCACAGACCAACGCCAGCCGCTGCGTGGATTCCCCCGGCGGTGTGGGAAACTCGTTCTGCGGCCAGGTCGTACGTGCACCGGTCGGTGGCTTCACTGACGCACAGGGCCGCTTCTTCCCCGAGTACTCGATCGTTCGCTGGAGCGCACTGAACGAGAACCTGGCACGCTCGCGTCGCATCGGCGTTGACGTGGAAATGGACTATCGCTGGAACATGGCCGGCGGCGATGCCGTGGTCCGGTTCGTCGGCAGCCGTCTGATCCAGTCGCGCGAATGGGCCTTCCAGGAGTTCCCGGACGAGTACAACGAGTACGTCACCTACGTGACCGATCCGCGCTGGCGCGCGACCCTGCAGAGCAAGTACTCGCTGGGCCAGTGGCGTGCTTCGTGGGACCTGAACTACATCGACGGCAACCTGCGCGTGACCCCGAGCAGCTACGCTAGCAACCCCGGTTCGGCCAGCCCGATCCGCAATGGCTCGTACACGTACCACAACTTCCAGCTGGGCTATCAGTTCCCGGGTGACAAGATCGACGTGTACCTGGGCATCGACAACGCCTTCGACAAGGATCCGCCGCGCAACTACTTCGGTGCCGATGTCGGGCACTCGATGTACGACAACGTCGGCCGCTACTTCTACATGGGCGCGTCCTACAAGTTCTGATCCATCCAGAACGGCAACTCCCAACAAGCCCGGCTCACGCCGGGCTTGTTTCGTTTCAGGCCTGCGCCACGTCCTCCCCGACCCGGGCCTGACCCTGCTCGCAAGCAGCCCTGAACTGCATGCCAAAAACCCGAAAACAGCAATCGGTTTCACATGCAATTATTCAGCGCCAGCTCATTGTTTCCGGTGTTACAAATCGATACAAAAACATACACATTTGATTTAAAAGCATTTTTCCAGATATTCCAGGCCTCATTTCTGATCGCAATGTGACTGATCGGTGTAAGCACTGTTAAGGCTGTGTTACGTTCGATGACGAAGCAAGGAAAGCTTCACCATTGAATGTAAACGTTCCCACGGATGGCCCCCACCCACGTCGACACTGCACTCGGGGATGCCCATGTCTCGCTATCGCTCCACCCTGTCTCGCCACCCGCTGACCGCTGCCGTTCTGACCGGCATGCTGCTGACCAGCGCCGTCACTGCCTTCGCCCAGGACAGCGGCACCACCAACCTGGACAAGGTCACCGTTACCGGTTCGCTGATTCCGCAGACCGAGATCGAAACCCATACGCCGGTGGTGACCATCACCGCCGAGGACATCCAGACCCGCGGATTCACCAGCGTGGCCGATGTCCTGCAGCAGTCCTCGTTGACCACCGGCGGCCTGCAGGGCGGCCAGACGTCGGCCTCGTTCACCCAGGGTGCTGAAGCAGCCGGCATGTTCGGCCTGAGCCCGAGCTACACCAAGTACCTGATCAACGGCCGGCCGATGCTGTCCTACCCCGCGCTGTACAACGGCGGCGATACGTTCAACAACATCAGCGGCATCCCGATCGACATCGTCGAGCGCATCGAGATCCTGCCGGGTGGCCAGTCCTCCCTGTACGGCTCGGACGCGATCGCCGGCGTGGTCAACATCATCCTGAAAGAGCGTATGGACGGCAGCGTGCTCAACGTGCGCGGCGGCACCTACACCGAGGGCGGCGGCAGCACCTTCCGCATCAGCGGAGCGACGGGTTTCAACAGTGCCGATGACCGCCTCAACGTGCTGGTCAATGCCCAGTTCGAGTCGAGCAACCCGATCTGGGGTTACCAGCGCGACGTCACCAGGACCACCAACGGCAACGGCTACACCGCCCAGGTGCCGACCAATGACTTCCTGGTGGTCAATCCGGCGGCAGGCAATGCCTACTTGATGATGGACCCGAACCTGTGCGCCAACGTCGCCGGTCAGTTCGGCGGCACCACGGTGCTTGGCACCCGTGCGGCCGGCCAGTCCTGCGGCTCGATCTACGGCCCGGGCTACAAGACCGTCAAGAATGGCAAGGACAGCGCACAGATCTACAGCTCGTTCACCTTCGACGCCAACGACAGCCTGCAACTGTTCGGCGATGTGCTCTACAGCTATGAAGACGTGAAGTACGCCACCGGCTCGAACTACACCTGGTGGGGCACTGCTTCCGGCTACGGTCGCTTCTGGGATCAGACCAGCGGCCAGTGGATGAACCTGCAGCGCGCGTTCGCGCCGGAGGACATCAGCGCCAACGGCTACAAGGACATTCTCAACACCGACCGCAACAAGGCCTACCAGGTCACCCTCGGTGGCCGCGGCACGCTGGGCAACTGGGATTACAGCGCCAGCTTCACGCGCGGCGAGTACAAGCTGACTGAGCGCAATTTCGTGCGCTGGGCCGATCCGATCAACAACTATTTCGAAGAGAACGTGCTGGGCCCGCAGTTGGGCACGCGTAACGGCTATGCCGTGTTCTCGCCGAACTGGGACGCCTTCTACGCACCGATCCCGGCCGGCGATTTCGCTACCTTCACCGGTTACACCGAGAGCCAGAGCCGTACCTGGCAGAACCTGGGCCGCTTCCAGATCACCAATGGCACGCTGTTCTCACTGCCCGGCGGTGATGCTGGTTTCGCCGTGGTCGCTGAAGCCGGCAGCGAAGGCTGGGATTACACCCCGGACGAGCGTCTGATGGATGGCAGCGTGTGGGGCACCACCGCCGTAGCCGGTGCTGGCCATCGCAGCAATTACGCGGTGACCTCCGAGCTGCGCCTGCCGCTGCTCGACTCGCTCACTGTGACCGGCTCGGGCCGTTATGACGCCTTCAAGATCGGCAACAGCACCGTGGACAAGGCGACCTACAGCGTGGGCGTCGAGTTCCGCCCGATCGAAAGCCTGCTGTTCCGCGGCAAGTACGGCACCGCATTCCGCGCGCCGAGCCTGTCCGATGCTTTCCAGGGCCTGAGCGGTTACTACGCCAACGGCGCCACCGACTACTACCGCTGCGGCCAGCTGGGCTACGCACCGACCGACACCACCGGCTGTGCGTATGACAGTGTCTCGGTGTTCGGCCAGCGTGCCGGCAACCCGGACCTGGAGCCGATCACCGCCGATGTGTGGAATGCCGGCGTGGTCTGGGCACCGCTGAACAACCTGTCCTTCTCGGTCGACTACTACAACTGGAAGATCAAGAACGAAGTGGACACGCTGAGCTCGGATCAGCTGCTGCTGGCCGAGTACTACTGCCGCAACGGCCAGGTCAACAACACCTCGGCCAGCTGCGACAACGTCAACGAGTGGATCACCCGCGATGCCTCCGGCGTTCTGGATGAGATCTACACGCCGAAGATGAACGTGGCCAGCCAGAACCTGCAGGCCATCACCGCCAGCGCCAAGTACGTGCAGGAGCTGGGTCGCTTCGGTGCAATGCAGTTCTCCACCAACTACACCAACATGATCAAGCGCGAACTGCAGCCGCAGCCGGGCGATGAGTATCTGGATCTGCTGCGCGATCCGTACAACATGTGGATCTACGATTCCTACGCCAAGGTGCGTGCGGATGGCTCGGTGGGCTGGGCGTTGGACAAGTGGACCACCACGCTGTACTTCAACTATGTCGGCAAAACCCCGAACTACCTGGCCTACGCCGGCAACGGCTATGACTACGTGCATTCCTCGGGCGCCAAGGCGGGCAAGTGGGGCTCCTACACCACCTACAACCTGAGCGTGAACTACCGTGCTGCCGAGAACATGACCTTCTCGGTGATGGTCAACAACGTGTTCAACAAAATGCCCGACAACCAGGCAAGCAACTACCCGGGCACCTCGGGTACGCCTTACAACAATTACTTCTACAACATCTACGGCCGCGCCGTGTATGTGCAGGCCAAGTATGAGTTTGGCGCGAAGTAATACAGCGCGATGAGGTGACAACGAAGCCCCGCCGAAAGGCGGGGCTTTTACGTGCCCGCTCCCCCGGAAGCCCGGTCGCCAGGGTTGACCGGATCAGGCCTCTTGCCATCGGCCATGACCTTCGACACCCTTGCAGGCCGGGCCAGCGGCGTATCGTCTGGCCCACAGGCCCTTCCGGGCCATTCCTGCATGACTTTCCGGCCTGGAGGCCAATCACGTGATCGCTCGTACACCCAAACTGGTACTGCTGACCCTGGCCGTTTCGGCCGCGCTGGTCGGCTGCGGCAAGAACGAAACCCCGGCCACGGACAGCGCAGCCTCCACCGCCGCGCCGGCGGCCCCCGCCGCCACCGAGTACAAGCTCGACGAGAGCAAGCTGCCGGCCTACAACGCCTTCCACCCGTCCGATCTGGACACCAGCATGGACGCCTGCGGTGCGTTCGGTGACTACGTCAACAGCAAGTGGCTGGCCGCCAATGAGATCCCGGCCGACCGCACCAGCTGGGGCGCCTTCACCATCTTGGACGAGCGATCGGTCGCCGTGCAGCACCAGCTCGCCGAGCAGGTCGCGGCGGTCAAGAACCCGGTCGGCATCGAAAAGATCGTTGGCGACTTCTGGGCCACCGGCATGGACGAGGCCAAGATCAATGCCCAGGGCATCGAGCCGATCAAGGCCGACCTGACTGCCATCGACGGCCTGCAGGACAAGGACGCGATCGCCAACTACCTGCGCACCAGCGCGGCCAAGGGCGAGAACGTGCTGTTCGGCTTCGGTCCGGAAGCGGACTTCAAGAATTCCAGCATGAACCTGGCGTACGCCAGCCAGGGCGGCCTGGGCCTGCCGGACACCACCTATTACACCGACGCCAAGAACGCCGACAAGCTCAAGGCCTACCAGGCCCATGTGGCCAAGGTGCTGGAACTGGCCGGCGTGGCGACCGCCGATGCCGAGAAGCAGGCCGCCGATGTGGTCAAGTTCGAAACGCGCCTGGCCAAGGCCTCCAAGTCCAGCGTCGAGCTCTCGCGCGATGTCTCGCTGTTCTACAACCCGGTCACCGTGGCCGATGCGGACAAGCTGACCCCGAACTTCAGCTGGACCGAGTTCTTCAAGGCCCAGGGCATCGCCGCCCCGGAGAAGTTCTCGCTGGCCATGCCGAGCTTCCACCAGGAAGTGAGCAAGGCGCTGGGCGACACCGATCCGTCGGTGTGGCGTGCCTACCTGCGCTTCCACACCGTGGACGGCGCCTCGCCGTACCTGGCCGATGCCTTCGTCAACGAGAACTACAACTTCTACGGCAAGACCCTGAACGGTCAGAAGGAGCAGAAGCCGCGTTGGAAGCGCGTGCTGGGCACCATCGAAAACGATGCCGGTGATGCGTTCGGCCAGCTGTACGTCAAGGTCGCTTTCTCGCCGGAAGCCAAGGCCAAGATGGAAGAACTGGTCAAGAACCTGGCCGCCTCGCTCAAGGAGCGCATCCAGGGCCTGACCTGGATGAGCGACGAGACCAAGGCCAAGGCGATCGCCAAGTGGGAGACCTTCACCCCGAAGATCGGCTACCCGGACAAGTGGCGTGACTGGAGTGGCCTGACCACCGGTCGCGACAGCTACCTGGGCAACGTCCGCGCGGCGAACGCATTCAATTACAAGTTCGCGCTGTCCAAGATCGGCCAGCCGGTGGACAAGACCGAGTGGGGCATGACCCCGCAGACGGTCAATGCCTACTACAACCCGCTGCAGAACGAGATCGTGTTCCCGGCCGCCATCCTGCAGCCGCCGTTCTTCGACCCGAAGGCCGATGACGCGCTGAACTACGGCGGCATCGGTGCAGTGATCGGCCACGAAATGACCCACGGTTACGACGACCAGGGCAGCCGTTTCGGGCCGACCGGCAACTTCGAGAACTGGTGGACCGAGGCGGACACCAAGAACTTCAGCGGCCTGACCGGCAAGCTGATCAAGCAGTTCGATGGCTACAAGGTGGACGGCCAGCCGGTCAACGGCAAGCTGACCCTGGGCGAGAACATCGCCGACCTGGGTGGCCTGGCCACCGCCTACGACGCCCTGCAGAAGGCCTCGGCCGGCAAGGAAGACCCGAAGGTCGACGGCTTCACCCGCGACCAGCGCTTCTTCTTCAACTGGGCCACCGTGTGGCGCACCAAGTACACCCCGGAGAACATGAAGGTCCGTCTGGCGACCGACCCGCATGCCCCGGCGCAGTTCCGTGCGATGGGTGCCCCGTCGAACCTGCCGACCTTCGCCGCTGCGTTCCAGTGCAAGGCCGGTTCGCCGATGGTGCGCGCCGGCGACCAGCAGGTCGTGATCTGGTAAGCCATCGCGCCCACGCGTGAGGTGATGCATGCAAAGGCCCGGGATCTCCCGGGCCTTTGCTTTTGGGGCGCATGCTGCCCATCACGCTCGTTTCGCTTTGCTTGGTACACTCGCGCGATCCCAATTCCGCTGGATTCGCTTTACATGTCCAACCTCCGTCCGCTTGCCATCGCCCTGGGCATCAGCCTGCTCACCCTGGTCGCTGCTCCCGATGCGCACGCCGCGCCGAAGAAGGCCGCCGCCCGCGCGCCGGCGGTCAGCGCCCAGTGCAGCGACTTCTACGAAGCCACCAACGCCACCTGGTTGAAGGCCAATCCGGTGCCGCAGACCGGCGCCACCACCGCGCTGGGCCAGCTGGCCGACCGCACCCGCCAGCAGCAGCGCGCACTGCTGGATGGCGCGATGACCGCGCCGCAGGGCAACGTGCAGAAGCTGCTGGGCGACTTCTGGGCCAGCGGCCTGGACGAGGCTGCGGTGGAAGCCGACGGGTCCAACCCGATCGCCCCCCTGCTGACCCGCATCAATGCGATCAAGAAGGCCAAGGATGTGCCGGCGTCGATCGCCGCGCTGCACCAGGTCGGCATCCCGGTGGCCTTCAACTTCGCCCCGGACGTGGACCTGAAGGCGCTGGACCGCCACATCGGCTACTTCATGCAGGGCGGCATGGGTCTGCCGGACCCGGCGTTCTACACCCGGACCGATGCCGACACCGTCGCGCTGATGGGTCGCTACCGCAACTACGTCAAGCAGGTGCTGGCGCTGACCGGCACTCCGGCCGACAAGCTCGATGCGGAGTCGCAGTCGGTGATCGCCCTGGAAACCGAACTGGCGCGCAATGCGCAGTCGCTTGCGGGCATCAACAACCCGTTCAACAACTACGCGCCGATCTCCACCAAGGAGCTCAACAGCCGCTACCGCAACCTGCAGCTGGAGGCCTTCCTGAAGGCACAGGGCGTCAACGATGACCTGGTCTCGCTGTCCGATCCGGCGCTGTTCAAGCAGCTCGACGGCATGGTCACCCGGCTCAAGCCGGAGCAGTGGAAGGTCTACCTGCGCTGGCGCGTGGGTGATGCGATGGCCCCGTACCTGTCCAAGGCCTACCGCGATGCCGAATTCGAATTCCGCGGCCGTGTGATCCGTGGCCAGACCCTGCCGCCTGCACGCTGGGAGCAGGTGCTGGACGCGATCAACGTCGCTGCCGGCCCGATGGTGGGCCGTGAGTACGCGGCCAAGCACCTGTCGGCCGATGACCGTCGCAAGGCGGCGCTGGTGGTCGACAAGATCCGCGAAGTGCAGATCGATGCGGTCAAGCGCAGCACCTGGATGAGCGATGAGGCCAAGACCGAAGCACAGGCCAAGCTGGCCGCGCTGAAGATCGAGATCGGCACCCCGTTGCGCGATCTGGACTACACCGTGCAGCCGATGGGCCGCGGCAGCTTCGGCGGCAACATGCTGATCGCCTCGACCTGGCGCCACCGCGAAGAAATGAAGCGCATCGGCAAGGGCAACGCCGACCGTCGTTGGGACGTGCTGCCGCAGCAGCCGGCACTGGCGTATGACATCGCGCAGAACCGCCTGATCGTCACCGCCGCCGTGCTGCAGAGCCCGGTGTTCAACGCCAAGGGCGATACCGCCGAGCTGTTTGGCAGCTACGGTGCGCTGGTCGCCCATGAGCTGACCCGTGCAATCGATGCCAAGGGCGCGCTGGTCGATGCCAAGGGCGAACTGCGCAGCTGGTGGACCCCGGCTGACAAGACCGCCTGGACCCTGTTCGGCAACCGCGTGGCCGCGCAGTACAGCGGCTACGACTACCCGGGCGTGAAGGGTGCCAAGGTCAACGGTGAACTTACCCGCGAAGAGAATCTGGCCGACCTGGCTGGCCTCGAACTGGCGTGGGAGGCTTACAAGGCGGTCGAACCGGCCGCCAAGCCGGCTGCCCAGCAGGGCTTCTTCCGTGGCTGGGCGAGCCTGTGGCCGCAGCAGTTGTCGCCGAACGTCGCCGCCCAGCGCCTGAGCTCGGACATCCTGGCCCCGGGCCGCTGGCGCACCAACGGCCCGCTGTCCAACCTGCCGGCCTTCGGTGCCACCTTTACCTGCAAGCCCGGCCAGCCGATGCAGCGCGTGGACAACGACCAGATCAAGGTCTGGCGCTGAGCCCCGACCTGCACTGAGCTGAAGCGTTTGACCAGAAAGGCGCCCTGCGGGGCGCCTTTTCTGTGTCCAAGCACCGCGTGATCAGGCAAAAAAGACCCCGGCAAGCGCCGGGGTCGAAGACAAGCCTTGGAGAGTAACGCGGTACGTTAGAAGTCGTAGGACGCCGTCAGCCGAACCGAACGCGGCGCGGTGAAATAGGTTCCGATGCCGTAGAGGTTGGAGACAGTGTCGGGGCCTTCCTGGTAGGTCACGTCGGATTGCAGCTGGCGACGCTGGTTCAGCACGTTGAAGACATCCAGCCCGAAGCCAAGACGCTGCTCGGCAAATGCGGGGCGATACATCACGCCCAGGTCCACGCGGGTCGTCCACGGCTGGCGGCCGGCATCACCCGGACGCGAGGGACTGCCATTGCAGTAGTGGTACGACGAGCCGTAGGCGATGGGATCACTCTGGTCCGTGCCGTAGTAACCCAGGCAGCTCTTCGGTGCGCCCGACATCACGCGCAGCGTGGCCGACGCCGTCCACTCCGGCGTGATCTGGTAGGCACCATAGCCCTTCAACTGGTGACGTCGGTCGTTGGCCAGATAGCCGCCGGCGTATTCCATCAGGTACGAGGAGTCCCAGTCCTGGGTCTTGGCAACATCGTCCTGCCCGATATCCGACTTGACCGGCCCCTCGGTGTTGCCAAAACTGCGCGACCAGGTGTAGTCGAGACGGCCATACCAGTTGTTGGTCATCGGGTGTTCGACGAACAGGTCGACGGCCACGTAATCACGCTTGGCTTTGTTGCTGCCCAGCCCCCAGTCCGCCGCGCTCATGCTCACCGGCACGTAACCGGAGCCGTCGGTTTTTTTGACCAGGAACGTGTTGGTCTTGCCCGGGTTGAAGATCACGCAGCCAGGCACCTCCAGATTGCTGGAGTCCACCCCCATGGCATCGAGCTTGTCGTAGATGCGGTCCGAATCGCAGGTATCGTCGATCGCGGTCTGCAGGCGTCGGTAGGTGACCTTGGCGCCACTGTTCCACGATGCGCCGAGTGTCTTCTCGAAGCCGAGGATGAACTCGTCCTGGTACTGCGATTTCAGATCGCTCGGCGCCACGCTGCGCGGATCCGGCGTCTGCCCATACTCGTTGTTGGCCGAGACCGGACCCGGCCCCAGTGCGCCAAGACCGGTCGGATTCCCATTGGCGTCGATACCTGTGTAGGTGAAGTACTCGCGGGTATAGGTCGACGCCGAGGCGCCGCGCACAGCCACGCTGTTGGGCAGCGCCAGATAGTAGCGGCCCAGATTGGCGAACACCTTCAGCGAGGAATCACCGAACACGTCCCATGCCGCGCCCACGCGGGGGGCCCACTGGTCGCCGCTTTCGACATACGCCACGGCCGCGCTGTTGTAGTTGGTGAACTTGTCATTGCGCACGCCGAGAGTCAGCAGCCAGTTCGGCGTTACCTGCCAGCGGTCCTCGAGGTAGTACGCCTTCTGCTTCAGCGACATGCTGGTCGTGGTGGAGTAGATGTACTTCTGCACGAAGTAACCCTCGCCACCGGGCGGGGTGATATCGAAGCCAGGCGACGGCGAGGAGCCCGGAGCGATGCGCGAGTAGATCCAGGCGTAGCCAGGGCCGGTCATCGCCTCACCTTCGTTGTTCCCCTGGAAGGTCATGTTGTCGATACCACCGGTGATCTCGTGATCGCCGATGCGGTACTGCAGATCCACGCGCAGCCCACGCGAAATGCTGCCCGCGTTGTCGGCCTTGTCATTGATCGCCGGCTGATCGTTGCGGATCGGCGTACCACCGGTGATCGACGGATCCTGGCTGTTGGCGCCGCTGATGAACGGGTTGCCCGAGCTCAGCGGATTGGAGTCCAGGTTGTCCTGCTTGCTGCGCCCCCACAATGCGCTGAGCGTCAGGTCGTCGGTGAGGTAGCTGGTGAACTTGAAGATGTCGTAGGTATCTTTCAGCTTCGTCGTATTGGCAAACGTACCCGTGCGCTCGCCCTCGCTGCGGGTCTCGTAATCGTAGTCCCGGTAATAGGCGTCGTAACGGTCCGTGTTCTGGAGACGCGTGTATTCCAGCGTGTTGCTGTCATTGATGTTCCAGTCGATCTTGCCGTAGAACTTCGGTGTATCGATGGTGTAGTGGCTGCGCGACTGCTGCGCCGACTCGATGGATGCGGTGGACACGCCGTCGGACGTGTCCTGCTCGGCCGCCAGGTGAATGAAGAGCCGGTCTTCGATGAGCGGGCCACTGACATAGCCGCTGTAGGTAGTACGGGTCGCCTTGTCGCCACGGCGCGAGCGGTACAGCGTTCCGGGCAGCGAGGCATCCTGGAACTCATACCCTTCCTGCAGCGCGCGATCCGGATACAGAATGTCGCGGGGCGATTCAGCCAGCGAATCCGGCTGCCAGGTGGTCTGGACGCCGAAATGCCATTCGTTGGTGCCGCGCTTGCCGAGCTGGTTGATCACACCGCCGGTGGAGCGGCCGTAGCTTGCGCCGTAGCCGCCGGTGAACGTCTCCTGCTGATCGATCGAACCGTAGGGCAGACTGACACCCCCCAGGTTGTTCAGCGGGTTGGTCGCGTTGAAGCCATTGAGGTAATACGCGTTCTCGCTGACGCTGGAGCCGCCGAAGGAAAGTACCGAGCGCGAGCCGTTGGCGAAGGCACCACTGCCCCCGACCACGCCCGGCGCCAGCAGCGCGATGGCCTCCGCACTCCGGCCCAGCGGCAGTACATCCAGCTGCTCGGAGGTGATCACCGAACGGGACACCGTGTTGCTCACGTCAATCTTGGGCACGTTGGATGCCGTCACATTGACGGTACCGAGGTTGGTCGCCTCGCCGCCGGCGCGGCCACCGCTCCTCCCGAAGGACACTTCGGTACCGGCACCGACGATCAGCTGCACGTTGTCGCGCTTCTCCACGACCTGGCCGTCGCGCTGCAGGGTCACTGTGTAGCGACCCACCGGCAGCGAACCCAAGGTGTAACGGCCGTTGGCATCGACCGTGGCGGAGCGGCGCAGGCCGGTGTCACTCTGCACGACAACCGTGGTGCCCGAGGCGGACGGCACCGTGCCGTAGACGGAGCCGGTGGTGCTCTGCGCGGCGGCGGCACCGATGAAAGAGGTCAGGAGAACGGCCAGTGCCGTGCGCTTCAGCCGGTTGGCCGGGATGCTGCGTGTCATGGAGTGTCCTTGAGTCGGGGTTGCATACAGAGATGTCAACAGCGTTGCGGCCGGATGACGCCTTCCGCAACTGAACCCGATCTTAATTTCACTATTTCGCCAGATGCAATCCGATCTGAGTCACATCACAAGCTACTGAATCAAAAGGCATTTTGTAAATAAACTTAATGTAAACAGGGGATTTACGACCATTATCCGAGGCATATCGAGATAATGCGTCTCACTTATTTATCGTATTATGGGACACCCCTCACACTTTCAATCTCTTGATTGCGAATCCGCCCCTCGCAGTGACGATGCAGCATGGATGACGGGAATCGCACCCACGGCAAAGCACCCTCACGCCAGTCACGGCGCAAGGTGCATTGCACGCTATCAACGCCTCACTTGATGCTGCGCAGGTGATTGGGGCGCTTGGGCGGGCCCGGCGGCCGTCGGTTGTTGAACGGCGGTTGGCCGCGCCAGTAGCGGATCAGCAGCCAGCCAAACAGCATGCCGCCCAGATGCGCGAAGTGGGCCACGCCCGGCTGCCAGCCGGTGGCGCCCAGCATCAGTTCCATCGCGCCGAACACGATCACGAAGGTACGGGCCTTCATCGGGATCGGCGGGAACAGCAGCATCACCCGCTGGTTCGGGAACAGCATGCCGTAGGCGAGCAGCAGACCAAACACGCCACCCGACGCACCCAGCACCGTGGCCGGATCGGCCAGCATCATGCCGACCAGCAGCTGGCACAGCCCGGCACCGGCGACGCACACCAGGTAATAGATGAGGAAACGTTTCTCGCCCCAGGTCTGCTCCAACGGCGCGCCGAACATGAAGAGCGCGAGCATGTTGAAGAACAGATGGCCGAAGCTGCCATGCAGGAAGCCATAGGTCAGCAGCTGCCAGGGCTGGAAGTTGCCGCCCGGCGAGAACGGATCGAAGCCGCCCCCCAGAGGCTGCAGCATGAAGGGCTCGAAGGTGGCATTGCCGAGCAGGAACGGCTGCTGCAGCAGGAACAGCACGGCGTTGGCGATCAACAACGCTTTGGTGACAGTAGGCAGTCGCGGAAACATGGGGGCATCCTTTGGAACTGCGCCCATCATAGCCGCAGCGCCCGGCCGCCATCTGCGCGGCGGCGCCCGCGTTCAACCGGCAGGCAGCGTCAGCCCGGTCCCCACAGGGCGGCATCCAGATCGTTGGCGCCGGTTACCGGCATGCCCTTCACCCGCCCCCGTTCGATCATCACGCCCTCGGCGCGCAGCCGCTGGCTCTGTTCCTTCCACCCTGCCGAGCCTTCGGGCATTGCAATGCGCCCGTCCGAACGCAGCACGCGGTGCCACGGCAGGTCCGGGTCGTCATTCATTCCGAGCACGCGCGCGGTCAGCCGCGCCCTGCCCGGCAGCCCCGCCTGGGCGGCGACCTGACCGTAGCCCATCACCTGCCCGCGCGGGATCGCATGGATCACCGCCAGAATCCGTGCACGCGCCAGCGCCGCCGGGTCATCGCCCACGGCGGCCGCATTCACGCGCGCACCCGGCTGACCAGCAGCACGCCGAGCAGGACCAGGGCCGTGCCGAGGATCTGCCACGGCCCCATGGGTTCGTCGAGCAGCCATAGACTCATCACGATGGTGGAGACCGGACCGAGCATACCCACCTGGGCGGCCAGCGACGAACCGATCCGCTTCACCGCCAGCATGATCGCCATTACCGGCAGCACCGTGCAGACCGTCGCATTGATCAGCGACAGCCAGTACACCGGCGTGGGCGCCTGGCCCAGCGCGGACATCGGGTGGAGCACCGCGAAGTGCAGCACGCATAGCACGCAGGCCACGCAGCTGGCATAGGCGGTCAGGCGGATCGCACCGATCCGCGCCACCACCTGGCCACTGCCGAACAGATACAGCGCGTAGCTCAGCGCACTGGCGAACACCAGTGCACTGCCCAGCACGATGCGCCCGCCTTCCAGCTGCAGGTCATGGCCGAAGGCCAGCAGTACGCCCAGATAACTGAGCACCAATGCCGCCACCTGCCAGCGACCAGGGCGCTTCTTCAGCAGGACCAGGCTGATCAGCAGCACCAGGGTCGGGTTCAAGTACAGGATCAGGCGTTCCAGGGTGACGCTGATGTACTGCAGGCCCTGGAAGTCGAGCAGGCTGGACAGGTAGTAGCCGGTGAAGCCCAGCCACACCACGCGCCCCCGGTCGCCCCATGACAATGCCGGCGCGCGCCGCGCCGACCATACCGCCAGCACCGCGAACAGCGGAAACGCCATCAGCATCCGCAACGCCAGCAGTGTGGTGGCATCCACGCCATGCCGATACGCGAGTTTGACAATGACCGCCTTGCCCGAGGCCGCGATCGCGCCAATCGCCGCCAGTGCGATGCCGCCGGCGGCGATGCGGCTGGAGGACGTGGGCAGCGAGGAGGCGGGTGAAGTCATCAGGACGACGGACAGCCGCACGGGTGCGGCTGGTCAGGTGGGGGGCGGCCATTGTCGCATGCGGTGCGGCGGGGCCTTTGATTGGCAGGCGCGGTGCGCGGTTGCCACGCATGGCGTGGCACTACCGGATCCCTGCTGCGGCTGCGGCAGGTGCACGCCGCTGATGCGCTTTCAGCGCATCAGTACCACTTCTTCTGCCGAGGTCGGATGGATCGCCACGGTGTCGTCGAACTGGGCCTTGGTCACGCCCATCTTCACCGCCAGCGCGAACCCCTGCAGGATTTCATCGGCAGACTCGCCCAGCAGGTGCACGCCGACCACGCGCTCGTCCTCGCCCACGCAGACCAGCTTGAACAGGCTGCGCTGGGTGCCATCGGCCAAGGCCTGCAGCATCGGGCGGAAGTTGCTGCGATACACGCGCACATCACCATATCTCGCACAGGCCTCTTCTTCGCTCAGCCCCACCGCGCCCAAGGCCGGATGCGAGAACACCACACTGGCCACGTTTTCATAGTCCATCTTCGCCTGGGGCTGGCCACCGAACAGGCGGTCCATCAGCTTGCGCGCCGCGGCGATCGCCACCGGGGTCAGGCCAACCTTGCCGGCGATGTCGCCCACTGCGTGCACGCTGGGTACGGCGGTGGTCTGCCACGCGTCGACCTCGACCTCGCCCTTGTCACCGATCACCACGCCGAGCGCTTCCAACCCCAGATCGGCACTGTTGCCGCGTCGCCCGGTGGCAAAGAACACCGCATCGAAATAACCGTCGGCCGGGCCATCGTGGCCGAGCGCGACCACGGCATCGCCGTCACGCTGCAGCTCGCGCAGGCGGTAACCGAAATGGATCTGCACGCCTTGGTGGCGCAGGTTCTCGGCGAGCTGTGCGGTCAGTTCTGCATCGAAGCGCTCCAGCAGCCGCTCGCCACGTACCAGCAGCGTCACGCGGCTACCGAGCGCCTGCAGCAGCCCGGCCAGCTCCACCGCGATGTAGCCACCGCCCACGATCGCGACCCGCTCGGGCGCGCCGCACAGGTTGAAGAAATCATCGGATACCAGACCCAGTTCCGCACCGGGAATCTCCGGACGCTGCGGATACGCACCGGTGGCGATGAGGACGTGAGCGGCACTGATGCGGACGCCATCGCTGCACTCCACGGTGTGCGCATCCACCAGCCGACCACGGCGCGGTACACGCACCACCTTGTTCTCATTGAGTCGCTTGAGATAGCTGGCATGGATGTTGGCGATGTAGGCCTGCCGATGCACCACCAGTTCTTTCCAGTCCAGCGAAGGGCGCACGGGTACATCGAAGCCCATTGCGGCGGCCAGACCAATACGGCCGGAGAGATCGGCCGCCAGCCACATCGCTTTCTTCGGCACGCAGCCGACATTGACGCAGGTGCCGCCAAGTTCGCCCGGCTCCAGCATCGCCACGCGCTGGCCGTGCTGCGCCGCGCGGAAGGCCGCGGCGAGGCCGCCGGAACCACCGCCCAGCACGATCAGGTCATAGTCGTATTGCGTCGTCATTGGTATCGCTCAACTCGGTAAGGGGGCAGGATCGGCCGCCGTTGCACGGCCCGCATGCTCCTTTCCAGCATGCCATGCGCCACCGCGATCCAGACGTGAGCGTGCCCCGCGGCGGCCCCCGGTTCAGGCCCGGCGCAGCGGCGGCCACTGCAGATAGGTCATCGCGCGCCAGATCCACTCCAGCGGTCCGAACCGGAAGTACCGCAGCCACGCATGGCTGATCGCCACCTGCAGCGCGAACAGGGCCAGCGCGAACGGAATCTGCCACAGGCGCGGCAGCGTTTCGAACGCGCCCAGTCCATAGCCATAGAACACCCAGGTACAGACCAGCGACTGGCCGATGTAATGGGTCAGCGCCATCCGCCCCATCGGTGCCAACACCTGCAGGCGTGCGCGCCAGTGCACGATCCAGGCCAGGTAGCCCAGACACATCAGCAGCCCGGCCAGCGCACTGGTCGCATACGCCACGCCGCCGCGCAGATCCAGCGTGCCGGGCGCTTGATAGGGATGCCAGATCGCACTGCCCAGCATCAGCACCAGGCCCACCGGCAAGGCGATCCAGCGCAGCCGTGCATACAGCCGTGCAAACCGCTCGGGTTCGGCCAGCGCGCCACTGCGGGCGAACCAGCTACCGATCAGGAACATGCCCAGCACTTCCGGACCGATCACGAAGATGCCCGACAACATCGCACCGAGATCGCGCAGCCGCTGTCCGACCGCCTGCCCCCAGCTGCCATGCGCGTATGCCTGGCGCTGCAGTTCGATCGTCCGCTGGGCCTGCGCGATGGCCTCGCGCAGCGGGTCCTGCGCGTGGTCCATGGTGGCCATCCAGCTCATCAACGCGCCCAGCAGCATCACCAGGGCGGCTGCGCCCAGATAGCTGATCACCCCCATCGCAGGCAGCCAACTGCGCGGCGCCTCGCGACAGGCGAGCAACGGCAGTGAGATCACTGCATAGATCACCAGGATGTCGCCGGACCATACCAGCAGCGCATGGCACAGGCCGATCAGCAGCAGCGCAGCACTGCGGCGCAGATAGAACGGCGCGAATGCGCGGCCGGCCGCCGCAGCGCGCTGCGCCATGACCGAGAACCCCGCGCCGAACAACAGCGAGAACAGGGTGAAGAACTTGCCTTGGACCAGCACGTAGATGGCTGCATCGGCCCAGTAGTCCGCGCCCTGCCAATGCGGATCGATGCCGGTGAAGGACAGGTCCAGCGGACCGCTGAACGCCTCCATGTTCATCAGCAGGATGCCCAGCAGCGCGAACCCGCGCAGGATGTCGATGACGGCGATGCGCTCGTTGGCGCCCACCGGCTGCAAAGGAGAAGAAGCTGCGTTCACAGGCAATCCGCTGACCAGGTCCGCCATTATGCCGTGCGCGTGGAAGCCTGCCGCACAAACGAAAACGGCCCGCCGAAGCGGGCCGTTGGATCAACGAGGGGGTGCAGCACTCAGTGCTGGTGGCCGCCGTCGCCGTGCACGTGGCCGTGCTCGATTTCTTCCTTGCTGGCTTCGCGCACGTCGACGATCTCGACGTTGAAGTGCAGGTCCTTGCCAGCCATCGGGTGGTTCAGGTCAACATCGACCACGCTCATGCCGACCTTCTCCACGGTGACCGCGCGCGGGCCGAAGTTGGTCTGCAGCACGACCTGCTGGCCCGGAACCAGCTTGCTGGTACCGAAGTGCTTCTTGGGCACGCGCTGGGTCAGGCCTTCGCGGCGCTCGCCGTAGGCATCGGTCGCCTTGACGTCCACTTCGAAGGTGGCGCCGGCTTCCTTGTCCATCATGGCGTTTTCCAGGCCCGGGATGATGTTGCCGTGGCCGATCAGGATCGCCAGCGGATCACGGTCCTTGGAGCTCTCGATCGGCTCCTGGCCCTGCTCGGCGACGGTGTAATGGAAACGGACGACGCGGTCTTTTTCGATCTTCATGCGCAACTCTGGTCTGGAGACTGCCGAGGGCAGACGGGTGAGGCGGGTTGTGGCCTGCCGGATACGCCGCCATCATGACGGCCTTCTAAGGTCGCGCATTATCCGGACAACATGCACATGACGCCAGTTTCGCGCCTGACCCGCCTGCCCGGCCACCTGGCCCTGCTGGCGATCATCGCCCTGCTGAGTGCCTGTGGCGGCGGCAAGACCACCCGCCCGGCCCCACCGCCCGCCTCCACCCAGGTCTGGCCCAGCGTGGCCCCGAACGACCCGCAGGCGGCCAACGCGGTGCTGATGCGCGCGATCGGACTGGTGGGCACGCCGTACCGTTACGGCGGCAACACCCCGGAATCCGGCTTCGACTGCAGCGGCTTGGTCGCCTACGTGTACCGCGAGATGCTGGATCTGCGCCTGCCCCGCACCTCGCGTGATCTGGCCGCCGTGCAGGGACCGAAGATCGAGCCCAAGCGCCTGGCACCCGGCGACCTGGTGTTTTTCGGCAACAAGGGCAACGTCTTCCATGTCGGCATCTATGTGGGTGAAGGCCGCTTCGTGCACGCCCCCAGCACCGGTGGCACGGTCCGGCTGGATTCGCTGGGCGGGCCTTACTGGAAGGACCACTACACCGGGGCGAAACGCGTCCTTAACTAAGCTGAACAGGGGTAAGGGCTAAATTTGTGACATAGATCACATGGTTGTAAACGAAAAATTAACGGAATTTGTACCTAATCACTGCGCTTACACGGCATCATCCCCCATCGTTTTTATTCAGTGACCGCCGCGTGACGACAGACGACCTGAGTTGCAAAGGCCAGACAGCCGCCCTTCGGCGTCGCGCCCGACCCGCCTTCATCGCCGCAGCGCTCTGCCTGGCCAGCCTTCCGGCATGGGCCCAGTCCGCGCCGACGATCGGCTCCGAGGTCGCTGCAACCCCCGTCACTGTTGCACCTGATTCCCCCGCGCCGGCCAAGTCCAAGGCTGAAGCGCCGGCCCGCAGCAAGGCCGATGCCGCTGCCAGCGCCACCCTCGCCGCCCTGCTTCCGCACCTGGCGGCCAACGACACCATCCCGCTCATGGACCGCTCGGCGATGTTCGCCGGTGATCTGAGCCGCCTGCTCGCCAACTACGACGCCAGCACCGGCGCCATTACCGTGGCCGGCGACGCCGCCGAAAACGGCAAGGTCCAGTCCCTGCTGCGCCGTGCGATGACCCTGCTCGGCACCCCGTACCGCTGGGGTGGCACCTCGCCGGACAGTGGTTTCGACTGCAGCGGCCTGGTCGGCTATGTGTTCCGTACGGCGCTGGGCGTGGAGCTGCCGCGCGTGTCGCGCGAAATGGCCCATGACGGCGCGGCCGAACTGATCAATGACCGCAACGCCCTGGCAGCTGGCGACCTGGTGTTCTTCGGCCGCAAGGGCCGGGTCGACCATGTCGGCATCTATGTCGGCGAAGGTCGCTTCCTGCATGCCCCGAGTACCGGCAAGGACGTCCGCGTCGACAGCCTGGTCAGCGGGTACTGGGGCGGCAAGTTCATGCAGGCCCGCCGCGTCGACCTCTGAGGCGCCCTGCTGAATCAACAGATCGAAGGCCGCTGCCCTGCAGCGGCCTTTTTCTTTGGGCCGCCCGGCGATGGCCGCTGCCCCCCCCAATCCGCGTTCCCTTCTCTGTCACCGTCTATTTCCCGGCCGGCGACACGCCGGGCGCCTGTGCGCTGCGGCGGGGGACGGACCCGGACGTGGGGCGGCACGTGCGCGGCAACCGATCAGGCAGCAGACACCGCCCGAGCTTCTCGTCGACAAGGTGACGCATGGCGGCTGTCCCCGATTTTCCTGCCCGGTGTGTGATCTGGTTTGGGCAACCTCTCCCGCTTGAACGGGCCACCTTGGCTGCGGCCGGCTGGCAGGTGCGGGGCGTGGCCCCGGAACAATGCGCGGGCATCGGCATGCGCGGCAGCGACCAGGTCGTGGGCCTGCTGGACCTGCGCACCGTGGTCCCGGCCAACCTGGCCCATCTGCAGCAGCTACTGGTGGACCACCGTCACATGAGCCTGCTGGCCTTGCTGCCGGCCGCCCCACTGCGTCCCTCGCCGGTGCTGGATGCACTGCTCGCCGCCTGCGTGGATACCTACACCGCGCCGATCGATCTGCCGCGCGTCGTCCAACGCCTGCAGCATTTGGCCGGTGCCGAGCCCCTGCCCGCCACCCACGGTCCGCAGTCCCTGATCGGCGACAGCGCCGTGCTGCAGGTCACCCGCGCGGCAATCCGCAAGTACGCGCCGGTGGATCTGCCGGTGCTGATCACCGGCGAAACCGGTACCGGCAAGGAACTGGCCGCCCAGGCCCTGCACGCGCTGTCCGCACGTCATGCGCGTCCGTTTCTGGCAGTGAACTGCGGCGCGATCCCCGCGGCGCTGGTCCAGTCCGAGCTGTTCGGCCACGAGCGGGGCGCCTTCACCGGTGCAGCAACCCGTCGGCTGGGCCTGTTCGAATCGGCGAGTGGGGGCACCGTCTTCCTGGACGAGATCGGCGATCTGCCGCTGGATGCACAGACCAATCTGCTGCGCGTGCTGCAGGAAGGCACGGTGGAGCGCGTCGGCAGCAACCGGCCGCTGGAGGTGGATGTGCGCGTGCTCGCGGCCACCCACGTGGATCTGGAGAAAGCGGTCGAGCAGGGTCACTTCCGTCGCGACCTCTTTTATCGCCTCAATGTACTGCGGCTGCCGCTGCCGCCGCTGCGCGAGCGCGGCAGCGACATCGCGTTGCTGGCCCACCATTTCCTCGCCAGCTTCCGGCACCGCCATGTCACCCGTGCGCGCGGATTCACCGCCGATGCGGTGCAGGCACTGGAGCGGTTCGGCTGGCCGGGCAATGTGCGCGAGCTGCTCAACCGGGTGCAGCGTGCGGCGATCGTCAGCGATGCCGAGCTGATCACCGCAGCGGACCTGGAATTGACGCAACCGCTGATGGCCACCGCCGAGCGCGGCCTGCAAGGCGCAAAGCAGGTGGCCGAACGCGAGACCCTGCTGCATGCCCTGCGCCAGGCGGACTTCAACATCACCGCCTGCGCCCGCCAGATGCAGGTCTCCCGGGTGACCGTCTACCGGCTCTGCCGCAAGCACCAACTGGCGCTACCCGAACTGCGCTGAGCCGCGAACCGTCGCATCAAACCCGTGGACTGCGCGACCCTACCGTTGGCTCACAGGCTGTACGGCACCTTGAAGGCCAGGGTGAAGTCCGGTGCATCGGGGGTCAGGCCGATACCCAGCAGGCTCACCAACGTGGTCTTCTGGTTCAGCGCATAGGTGATGCCCAGGTTGAGCGTGGCGGCATTGGCATCGCTGCCGATTACCTTGAGCCACTGGCCATTCTTGTAGCGCGTGGACGCGCGCGCGCTCAGCTTGTCGCTGAAGGAGATGCTCAGGCTGGTGCGCTCGTTGAAGGCGAACGCCACGCCGGCACCGAAGTAGTACGAGCCGCCCAGCTTCACGTCCCCCGGGTTGGTGGTGTCCGGGTTGGCATCGATGTCATCGAAGCTGCGCGGGAAGGAATGGATGTAACCGATGTTGGCGAACAGGATCGCGGGGTCGGCGGTCTTTACCGCCGACAGGCCGACGTTGGCCTGCCAGACGCCATTGCCGGTGGGCTGCTGTTCGGGTACGGCGAAACGGATGAAGTCATCGTCATCTCGTTCGAGCACCTTCCAGTCCAGCCCATACGGCGCACGCCCGGTCGGCGCGGTCGCGCCCACGGTCAGCACGGTTTCCGGCAGCCGCCCACGCTCGGCGAACAGCCGGTAGTTGGCGCTCACGCCAACATCGCCGATACCATTGCCGGTCGTTTCCTCCTGCGCGATGGCGGCCGCAGAACCGCCGGCACCGCCCTTCTGGAACACCGTCTTGCGCGCCAAGTAGGGCACATCCAGGTTCAAGGTCAGGCGTGGGCTGACGCCCCAGCGCGCGGCCAGGTTGTAGGTGAGCGTGTCCGACTCGACATTCTCGATGGCGATGTTGCCCAGGAAGATCGCGTCCAGCGCGAGGAAGCCGTTGAGGCTCAGCTGCTTGCGGTCATAGCGCGCATAGGACAGGCTGTTTTCGATGGTGAAGCGGCGGCTGAACAGCGCGGCCTGCTGCTGTTTGACGTCATCCACGCTGCGTCGCGATTCCTGTTTGGCCTGCTGCGCTTCGGCCGCCGAGCTGGCGTAACCGTCGGCGCTGGCCGGTGCTGCAGGCGTGCCAGCCGGCAAGGCCTGTTGCGGTGGAGGTGCGGCACCGGCGACCGGCGCGGTCTTGCCGGTCAGCCTTGCCTGCATCGCCTGCACCTGCATGTCCAGCTCGCGCAGGCGTCGCACTTCCTGCGCATAGTTGGCCTTGAGGCTTTCCAGCTGCGCCATCAGTGCCCTGACATCGGCCTCGTCATTGGGCGCAGGCTGTTGCGCCTGTGCCTGGGCGGACGCAGCCGCCATGAGTGCCAGCGCCGCCAGCGCCAGCGGTGTTGCGCGGATCATCGTGTGCATTGCCTTGGCCCACTGTTGTGTTGACGCTCCCCCTGCCGGGCCGATGGATCACTGGCCCGGCCCCATGCCTACGCCGCGTACCAGCGTCATCGCCTGCGCCACGTTCTGATTGAGCGGAACGTTGTTGGCCAGCGACTGCCTCACGAGGTCGATCTGCAGCCGGTTGGTGACCGACTGTCCATCACTGCCCAGCGCGATGCTCTGGCCGACGCTGCCGTTGCGGATCCATTGCTGGACCGCACCGACACCCTCGATCTGCAACTGCACCTTGGCCGTGTTGCCTTCCAGCTGGGCCAGCGCACTGACGCCGCCCTGCTGCACGCTCGCCAGGTTCACGCCTTCGCTGGTGGGCGTGGGTGCCACGCCATCGCGCACGGTCAACTGGGTAGCGTTGCTGGCCAGGTTGCCGTCACCGGCCACCTGGATGCTCTGGCTGAGGCCGGCCACGTTCTGCAGCCCGCTGGAGTCCACGCTGCGCCCTGGGGTCACCGGCAGCGGCGCATCGGCGGCGGTCACGCTCACGCTCGGTGCGAAGCTGATCTTCGGTGCGCTGCCGCCGTGGCTGAAGTCCATGCCCAGCTTCAGCGCGCTCTGTGCGGACTGCCCGCCGGCGGTCTGCCATTGCGAGACCATGGTGACGCCGAACCACGCCACGGTGTTGCCACCGACGGTGTAACGCCCCCGCATGAGATTCAATTCCGGGTCGGGGATTTCACTCAATCCCTTGCCGGGCCGGCTGTCGTCGGCGTGTGCCGGCGCGATGCCCAGCAGGGCGAGCAACACGATGCCGGGCGTCCAGGTTGCAATGTTCATGGTGCCTCCTTAAAACAGATCGGCATGGGTGAATCCGAAATCGACCAGTTCCGCATCGGTGATCGGTCCCTGCCTGGCATATAGCGAACGGGCACTCGGCCGTTCGCCGGGCTGCAGCAGTGCCGTGTTGCGATCGAAGTCACTGCCGATCACGACAAACACGGCGCGCGACGGCCACGCCTGAAGAAATTCGCTGACGGGAATGCTGCGGTTTCCCAGGATCGGGTCGGCCACATCCACCACATCGCCACGGACCTGTTTGAGGACCACGAAATGGCGGAAGCCCCGCACATCCATCAGCACCAGCCCGGGCACGCGCAGTGAGCGCAGGCGCTCTTCGTTGACGCGGTAGCCGCGTCCACGCATGCCCATCGATTCGACGTAACGCTTGATGTCCAGCAGCGAGAAACCGCGCTGGTGGACCAGTTGTGGATCCGAGACCCCCATCATCCCTTCGATCACCGTGCTCTCATCGGCCTCCAGGTGGTAGGCGTAGCGCAGGATCGTGGCCAGGGCAGCTGCGCCACAGCTGTAATCGGTGTGCTGCCGTACGACATTGCGGAAGCGCCGTTCCTGCATGCTTTCCACACGCTGGGTGAGCACCGCCCCGTTGGGCAGTACGCCACTGAAGCCGACATCGCCGGCGCGTACGCTGCCCATCGGCATCATCAGCATCGACAGTGTCCACACCAGCATCCACGTGCGCATACGACTGGACATGCAGTACTCCAGCTCAGGAAGGAGCCCCTGCCCCAAGGGGGAGAAGGGACAGGGGCTCCCGGGGAGCCCGGTCATTGGCGGATGACCGGGTTTGTTGCGCTCAACGCGTACTGCTTGCGAAAACGGACAGACTTACTGTTCCGGACCGCCGCCACCACCGCCGCCGGTGGAGGGCTGCGCAACCGCCAGGGCCAGACTGTTGGCCTGCAGGTTGCCGGTACCGGAGGCCACGTTCACCCCGATGTTGCCGGAGGCGCCGGAGAACGCACTGCCGGACAATGCCGCGGTGTTGGTGGCATCCACGTTCACCCAACGGGTGGTGGAGACGGTGCCGCTCAGGCTCGCGTAGAGGTCGGCCACGCCCAGTTCAACGAACTGGCTGGTGCCGCGCTCTTCGGTGTCGAACGCAATGCCGCCCACGCCCGGACGATTCGGGTTGGCGGTGGCATTCTGGATATCGCTATCCATGTCGATATGACCGGTTTCGCTGCCGCTCGGGTGATCCAGCGCGCCACTCCAGGTATCCAGGTAGTAGTTGTCTTTCTGGTAGGCACTTCCCGAGCCGCTGTAACGGCCCGCACCGACGGCCAACGTGGCACCGGCAACGCGACCGCTCAGGTTCACGTCCACGGTGTCGGTCATCGACTGCAGGTAGCCGGCGTTGCTGACGGTGTTGCCGGAGGACACCTGGTTGGAGCTGATGCTCGAGGTCGCATAGGCGCTGGTGGCGACCGAGGCGGCGAGCGCGTTCTTCTGCTCGTTGTTGTTGCCCGAGGCGACGTTGGCACCGATGTTGCCGGACGCGCCACTGAAGGCATTGCCACCCAGGCCCGCAGCGTTGGTCACGCCCGAGTTGAGGGTGGTGTTGCCACCGCCGTACTGGTTGACGAAGACTTCCGCATCGGCCATGCCGAAGCTGAAGGACGCATCGGCCGCGGACAGCGACGCGGCGTTGTCCTGCGCGTTGTTGTCACCGGCGGCGACGTTGAAGCCCAGGTTGCCGGAGGCATCGGCACCGACGTCGTCGGCGATCGAGGCGCTGTTGGTCACCAGGGTGTTGCCGGCCAGATTGTTGGTGACCGACTGGCGGTTGTCGATGATGGCGATGGCGGCCGAGTCGATATCGATCGAGCCGGTGATTTCCGGATCACCCGAGAAGCTGATGTCCGAGCTCAGGCGCAGGTCCTTCTCGATGTTCACGTCGACGCCGTGGTTGTTCTTTTCCTGACGCTCGTCGGCCTGGATGTTGCTGGTCTTGTTGACGTTCTCGGTGACGTTGCGGTTGCTGGTCACGTCGCGGTTGCTGGTGACGTTGGTGTTGCTCGTCACGTTGTCGTTGATGGTGGTGTTGGTGGTGCTGTTGTTGTTGCGGGTGTTGTTCCAGGTCCGGTTCCAGGTGCGCGAATCGGTATCGGTGTTGGTGGTGGTATTGGTTTCGGTGTTGGTATCGGTATTGGTGTTGGTGCGCGTTTCAGCCACGTTGTGCAGGTGGTTGATGTTGGCGCTCTGGTTCTGGTTGTCGCGGTCATTGCCCCAGCCATTGGCGCCGGCGGAGGCGGATGCAGCGGCGACGGCGATGGCCAGTACGGTCCGTTTCATGTTGGTGTTCATGGTGCCCTCTCTCTCATCACAGACAATCGGGTGGATGTGACTACTCACGGGGTGGACTGCACCGAAATGCTCAGTTGGTTTGCGGTGGCGTTGCCGGATCCCGCGATCTGATTGAGTTGCAGGACGCCGTCGAATCCCTGCAGTGCGGAGGCTTCGACCGCCACCCTGCGAGTTCCGGCCGACCGACCGCTGTTGACGGCCCCCTGCCCCCCTGCTGACGCGAGTGCGCCCGACGCAGCCAAAGCCTCGTCGTTCGTTTCGCGTATGCCCTGTTGCGCCAGCGTGGCGGTGACGACGTTGAGCGTCGCGTTGCCGTTGCCGCTGGCCTGGTTGATCGATGCCACGCCTCGGGCGCCGTTGAGTGCCTGGCCGCCGAGCGTGGCGCTGGCGTCCATGGCGGTATCGCTGAGGCTGAGGTTGTTGGACTGCTGCTGGCGCGCATCCACATTGATGTGAGCGTTGCGGCCGTTGGCGATGCCCATCAGGTTGGCCTGTTGGTTGAGATCACCGGCAGCCATGTTGACGGTCATGGCGCCGTCGGCGCCGGCCAGGGTGCGGCCATCGATGCGGCTCTGATTGAGGTAGGAGAGCATCGCGGCGTAGTCGTTGGCCTGCTGGGCGTGCACGCCCAGTGGTCCGAGCAGCAGGCCGGTCAGCAATGCGTTGCGCAGGGCAGTGTTCATTTGCCGGGTCCGCCTGCGGGCTGGCCGAGCGGGAACTGGGCGAGTGCGCCGCGGACCTGGTCGCCGATGCCGCGGGTGGCGTTGCCGACCGCGCCCATGGGGCCACCAATGGTGTTGCTGAGCTGGCCGCTGGAGAGCATGCCGCTGTCGGTGACCTTGCCGAGGGTGCCGCTGACCGTGTGGCCCGTCACGCGCTCGATGGTGGTGGCGCTGCGCGGGATGCCGGCGCCGGTGTTGGAACCGAGCGAGGCGTAGTCATCGTCGCTGAGTTCGTCCATGCCGGTGGAGGTACCGAGGGCCTGGCCGATTTCGCGGCGCGGTGAGGGGTCGGCGATCAGTGCCATGCCGGGCGGTGCCGGACGGTAAGCCGGCCGGGCGGAGACGTCACGCAGGAGGACGATTTCGCCGGGCTGGGGTTTGACGCCCTGGCGTGCGCCGGAGGCGTTGGCGGCCGCCGGCACGATGAGTGCAACGGCGAGCAGCCAGAGTGTGGTGTGTCGTGTGCGGTGTGCGGCAACGCTGTCCATGGCGACCTCCGATTACATGCGAGGGGTTGGAGCAGCATTCGTGCCAAGTTCCGGATGCCCGTGTTTGCTGGGCTTTCGTGCGGTTGGGGTTAATCGCACGCAACATTGCTGTTACAGCGGCGTTAGCGGTTGGGTGGATGAATAGGTTGGCCGGTGGATGGGGTTGCGCCGAGAGGCAGGCGTGGTGCGGATGTATCACAGGTGTTACACCGGGTGATACACGGGGTTACGGTGCGGGTTCAGGCTAGCTCCGGGTTTGTTTGTACAGCTTAAGCCAGTCGCTTTATCGTGAGGGCCGGCGATGCCAAGCCTCGCCGGGACACGCCGTGAACCCATCCATGGGGGCTCGTGTCGCGACATCCATGTCGCTCACGGTCCCGGCGAGGCTTGGCATCGCCAGCCCGCCAGACATCTGCCTGTGCGGCAGGAAGAAGCGAAGATGCGAAAGCAGTTCCGCCAAACAAAAAAAAGACCGGCTCTCGCCGGTCTTTGGGTGCTGCGTTCGTGCCTGCATCAGGACGTTCGTTCTTCGCCTTCATCCACGCCCAGGTTGGTGGATGGGTTGTCGTAGATCTCACGGTCGAGCAGGCCGGTTTCCTTGGCGACGATGACCGGGACCAGCATCTGGCCGGTGACGTTGGTCATCGTGCGCATCATGTCGAGGATGCGGTCGATGGCGTAGAGGTAACCGATGGTTTCCAGCGGGAGGTTGGCGGCGCTGAGGACGACGGTGGCCATCACGACGGCGGTGCCGGGGACGCCGGCGGTGCCGAAGCTGCCGAGGACCGAGGCGATCAGGACCACGATGTACTGCTCGGGGGTGAGCGGCACGCCGGTGTACTGGGCGATGAAGACCGCGCACAGGGCGGGATAGATCGCGCCGCAGCCGTCCATCTTGATGCTGGCGCCGAGCGGGACGGCGAAGGAGGCGTAGTCCTTGTTGACGCCGAGATTGTGGGTGATCGAGCGCATCGCGGCGGGCATGGCGGCGAAGCTGGAGGAGCTGACGAAAGCGACCTGCATGCCGGGGGCGGCGCCGCGGAAGAACTTGAGCGGGTTCAGGCCGTGCATGAGCAGCAGGCTGCCGTAGACCACGACGATGTGCACGGCACAGGCGATGTACAGGGCGAGCACGAAGTTGCCGAGCGGCAGCAGCTTTTCAAAGCCGTAGCTGCCGACCAGGCCGGCGATCAGGCCGAAGGTGCCCAGCGGGGTGATCTCCAGCACGAAGCGGGTCACCTGGATCATGATCTCGCTCATCTGCCCGGTCAGCTTGCGTGCTTCGCTGACCTTGTCGCCGAGCTTGACCATGGCAAAACCGAGCAGGCCGGCGAAGAAGATCACCGGCAGGATCGAGCCGCGCCCGGCGGCCAGGACGGTTTCACCGGCGCTGTTGATGCGGGTGCCGATGCCGGTCAACGCGTAGAACACGTTGGAGGGCACGACATCCATCAGCACCTTGATCACGCTGGGTACTTCGCGGGGGGTGTAGCCGTGGTCCATGCTCAGGCTGAGCGCGCCGCTGCCGGGCTGCATGACGGTGCCGACGGCAAGGCCCACGCAGACCGCCAGGGCGGCGGTGATGATGAACCACAGGAAGGTGCGCCCGCCCAGGGCGGCGACGGACTTCTGCCCGTGCAGCGAGGAGATGGCGTTGATCACGGCGAAGAACACCAGCGGCACCGCGATCATCTTGATCAGGGTGACGTAGAGATCGCCGAGGGGGCCGAACCAGGTTTCCGCCGCCGGCCCGAGCAGCCAGCCGGCCAGTGCGCCGAGGACGAAGCCGCCGAGGACCCGTTGCCAGAAGGGGATCCGCAACCAGGCAGAGACCAGCTTCATGCGCGTTCCAGAGGTAATTTGACAGCTAGGCACCTTAGCCCAAGCGGGGCGCTGGAACGAGGCGTACACGGAAAATCAGCGTGTCATCGGCGTGCCTTGCGGCGTTCTGCATAATGAACGCCCGTTTCACACGCGAGATTTGCCCGTCCATGTCCCGTTTCACGCCTCTGGTGGCCGCCGTCACCACCCTGCTGCTCGGCGCCTGCGCCAGTACCACTCCCTCCTCCAGCGCCGCTGCCGGCGCGGTCCAGGTCGATGTGCCGGCCATTGCCCACCCCGCCGGGGAGACCCCGCAGTGGTGGTACCGCAGCGGTGCGGCGCGCGCGGCCAGCACGGGAGCGATGGACGGCAAGGCCAAGAACGTCATCCTGTTCCTGGGCGATGGCATGAGCCTGACCACGGTGGCGGCGGCGCGCATCTTCGAGGGGCAGCGCAACGGGCATCCGGGTGAGGAGAACCTGTTGTCCTGGGAGCGCTTCCCGGCCACGGCGTTCAGCAAGACCTACAACACCGATTCGCAGACGCCGGATTCGGCCGGCACGATGACGGCGATCACCACGGGCGTGAAGACCCACATGGGCGCGATCGGCGTCAGCGCGGGCACCCGCAACGACTGCGCCGACAGCCTGAACAAGGGGCTGCTGACCTGGCTGCAGTTGGCCGACAGCGCCGGCATGGCGACCGGCGTGGTCTCCACCGCACGCCTGACCCATGCCACCCCGGCGGCGACCTACGCGCACTCGCCGGAGCGCAACTGGGAAAACGATACTGACGTGCCGGAAGAGGCGAAGGCCGCCGGCTGCCGCGATATCGCCCAGCAGCTGTTGTCGACCTCGCGCTTCGGGCGCGGCCCGCTGGTCGCCCTCGGCGGTGGTCGTGGTGAATTCACCACGGTCGAAGAACGCGATCCGGAATATGACGACAAGGTCGGCCAGCGCCTGGACGGGCGCAGTCTGGTGACCGAGTGGCAGCAGGCGCACCCGCAGGGTGCCTACGTGTGGAATGCCAAACAGTTGCAGGCCGCGTCGAAGGCCCCGGCCATCCTGGGCCTGTTCGAACCGGACCACATGCGTTACGAGGCCGAGCGCAAGGACGATCCGGCCGGTGAGCCAAGCCTGGCCGAGCTGACCCAGGCGGCGATCGCCAACCTGTCGCGCCACCAGGAAGGGTATGTGCTGATGGTGGAAGGCGCGCGCATCGATCACGCCAACCACAGCGGCAACGCCTACCGCGCACTGACCGATACGGTGGCGATGTCCGATGCGGTCCGCGCGGCCGTCGAGGCGACCTCCGACCAGGACACGCTGATCATCGTCACCGCTGATCATTCGCACACGCTGAACTTCGTCGGTTACCCGGCACGTGGCAATCCGATCCTGGGCAAGGTCAAGGACAAGGGCGGCGAAGACGGTGCCGGCAAGCTGGACCTGGCCCGCGATGGCCTGGGCCTGCCCTACACCACGCTGACCTACGCCAACGGCCCGGGCTACACCGGTGCCACCAACCAGCAGCCGGTCGGCCCGAAGCGGTACCCGCACAACCCGAGCAGCTTCGATCCGAGCACGGGTCGGCCGGACCTGACCGCGGTGGATACCGAGCATCCTGATTACATGCAGGAAGCGCTGGTACCCGCCAAGAGCGAATCGCATGGCGGCGAAGACGTCGGCATCTGGGCACGTGGCCCGGGCAGCAGGGCGGTCCGCGGCACGATGGAGCAGAACGCGATCTACCACATGATCGTGCAGGCCACTCCGCGCCTGCGTCAGCGCCTGTGCGACGCCGGCACCTGCGACGCCAATGGCGTGCCGGTCGAGCTGCCCAAGCCGACCGCGTTCGAGCGCCAGGCCGGCGCCAGCAAGTAATGCGTCTGCCGACCTGCAACACGACGAACAGGGGCCGCTACGTGCGGCTCCTGCTGCTGGCAGCCGGCCTGCTGGCCTCCGCCATGGCGTGGAGCACCGGCAGCGCGTGCACCGTGCTTACCGAGGAAGATGGCCTGCAACCGCTGGCCGGTTGCCAGTGGCGCGATGGGCGTCTGGCGCTGGATGCCACGGCGCTGGCGGCGTTGCCCTACGACCAGGACGGGTTGGCCGCCGTTTATGCCGGCGGCGGATTCCACTATGTCCGTGCCGACGGTCGGCAGCTGCCGGTGATCACCTTCGACAACGGCCCGGACTACGTGGTGGAAGGGCTGGTGCGCGGCCGCGTGGGCGCGCGCATCGGCTACTTCGATACGCAGCTGCGCCAGGCATTCCCGGCCACGTTCGATTTTGGCTGGGCATTCGAAGACGGCGTGGCCCGCGTCTGCCAAGGCTGCCGACCAGGGACACCGGACGAGGACGGCCACACCGCGATGGTCGGTGGCACCTGGTATCGCATCGATCGGCAGGGGCGTCCGGCGATGGATGCCGACGCGCCGTGATCCCCGCGCGTGGCATCGTCGCCACGCAGCACCGATACTGCCGGTCTGCCTGAGATCGCACTGCCCATGACGTCCCTGCTGCCGCCACCGCCCTCTGTCGTCCACCCCGTGCTGGTGGGCTTCAGCGGCGGGCTCGATTCCACCGTCCTGCTGCATTGGCTGGCCACCTCGGCGGCTCAGCGCACCGCCGGCCTGCGCGCTGTGCACATCCATCACGGCCTGCAGGAGCAGGCCGATGCCTGGACCGTCCACTGCACGCAGGTCTGCGCACGCTGGAACATTCCGCTGCGGGTGATCCGCGTGCAGGTGCCCCGTCACCAGGGCCAGGGGCTGGAAGCTGCCGCGCGGCATGCCCGGCGCGACGCATTCGCTTCACAGCTGTTGCCTGGCGAGCGGCTGGCACTGGCCCATCACCGCGATGACCAGGCCGAGACCTTCCTGCTGCGGGCGTTGCGTGGCTCCGGCGTGGATGGCCTGGCATCGATGCAGGTCACCAGCGCATTCGGCGCCGGCACCGTGTGGCGGCCGTTGCTGGAGGTTCCGCGCAGCACCCTGCGTGCACACGCGCAGGCCGAAGGTCTGGAGTGGATCGAAGACCCCAGCAACGCGAGCGATGACGCCGACCGTAATTTCCTGCGGCTGCACGTGCTGCCACAACTGCGCCAGCGCTGGCCCCAGGCCGACGCTGCATTCGCACGCAGTGCAGCGTTGTCCGCGCAGTCCCAGCATCTGCTCGACAGTGCCGATCGCGACGCGCTGGAACGCTGCAGTGTCGGCCCCGGCGTGATCGACTGCGCGCGCCTGATGCGCCAACCGGTCGAGCGGCGCGCGCGGTTGCTGCGTCATTGGGTGCGTGGCAGTGGACTGCCGCCACTGCCTGCCGCCGGGGTCGAGGCGGTCGAACGCGAACTGCTCCCGGCCGCGCACCATGCCGACGCGCAGTTTGCCTGGCAGGGTGCCCGCATCCGCCGCTGGCGCGGGCAACTGCACCTGCTCTCGGCCAGCCTGGCGCTGCCGGCGGACTGGAGCGTGCACTGGGATGGCCGTGCGCCGCTGGCGCTGCCCGATGGCGGCGAGCTGCGGCTGCTCGGCACCACCGACGGTTTCGATACGCCCGTGCAGATCCGCGCGCGTCGCGGCGGCGAGCGCATCCAGCTGCCGGGGCGCACGCATTCCCACGCACTCAAGGATCTGTTGCAGCAGCAGGGCCTGCCACCGTGGCAGCGCCGCCAGCTGCCGCTGCTGTTCGACGAAGACACGCTACTGGCCGCGGGCGACCGGGTGATCGGTGCGGCCCTGCAGCCGTGGCTGCTGGCCCATCATGCGCAATTGCAGTGGACCCCGGGCGCGGCGTGAATTGACCCCGCCGGGCCAGCGGCCCACACTTGTCGCATGGCAAAAAAGTCCCCAAATGAAACCTCCCCGGTCGCCCACTTCGAGCAGTCGCTGGAAGAACTGGAGCAACTGGTGGAGAAGATGGAAACCGGCGAAATGAGCCTGGAACAATCGCTCAGCGCCTACGAACGTGGCGTCGGTCTGTACCGCCAGTGCCAGCAGGCGCTGGAACAGGCCGAACTGCGCGTGCGCCTGCTCAGCGATCCGGCCCAGCCCGAGACCGCCGAACCCTTCGACCCGCCCCAGCCATGACGGTTGAGGCCATGTTCGCGCGGTGGCGCGACCGGATCGAACACCAGCTCGACACCAGCCTGCCCTCTCCATCCGACGCCCCGCGTGGTCTGCATCAGGCGATGCGATATGCGGTGCTCGGGGGCGGCAAGCGGATGCGCCCGCTGCTGGTGTATGCCAGCGGCCGGATCTTCACCGCTGACGAGCGCGCGCTGGATGCGCCTGCGATGGCGGTGGAACTGATCCATGCGTATTCGCTGGTGCACGACGATCTGCCGGCGATGGACGATGACGCCCTGCGTCGCGGCCGCCCGACCACCCATATCGCTTTCGATGAAGCCACCGCGATTCTCGCCGGTGATGCCCTGCAGACGCGTGCGTTCAGCCTGCTGGCCGATGCGGCGCTGCCGGCGCAGCTGCGCGTGGATT
Source organism: Stenotrophomonas sp. SRS1 (assembly GCF_026130205.1). Lineage (NCBI taxonomy): Bacteria > Pseudomonadati > Pseudomonadota > Gammaproteobacteria > Lysobacterales > Lysobacteraceae > Stenotrophomonas > Stenotrophomonas sp. SRS1. The sequence continues at coordinate 1,304,667 of NZ_JAINFD010000001.1, forward strand.
GCCTGCAGACCCTGGCGCACGCCTCCGGCGCGGCCGGCATGTGCGGCGGCCAGGCATTGGATATCGACGCCACTGGCCATCAGCAGCCGTTGCAGGACCTGGAACGCATGCATGCGCTCAAGACCGGCGCGCTGATCCGCGCTGCGGTGCGCATGGGCGCGCTGTGTGGGCAGGCGCCCGCGGCTGATCTGGCGACGCTGGATACGGTTGCCTCGGCGTTGGGCCTGGCCTTCCAGGTGCGTGATGACATCCTCGATGTCGAGGCCAGTTCCGAACAGCTCGGCAAGACCGCGGGCAAGGACGAGGCGCAGGCCAAGTCGACCTTCCCGGCGCTGCTGGGCATGGACGGCGCCAAGGCACATCTGCGCACGCTGAGCGAGCAGATGTTCGACGGTCTGGCCGGCTATGGCGAGGCGGCCGATGCACTGCGTGCGCTGGCCAGACTGGCGGTTGAGCGGGATCACTGAGCGATCGCGCAGGCCGCCACGCATGGCGTGGCCCTACAATGCCAGGACACAAAAAAACGCCCGGGAATCCCGGGCGTTTTTTCGTTCCAGCGCTGCGGATCGATTACTTGATCAGGCGCAGTGCGAACGGGTAGCGGTAGGCTTCGCCGTTGTTGGCCTTGACCGCTGCAATGATGCAGAAGATCACGTTGAGCAGGCCGACGATCGGTGCCAGCAGGCCACCGATGATGACGATGGTCAGCACGATGCAGATCAGCATCGCGATGGTGATCGTGATCTGGAAGTTCAGCGCTTCCTTGGCCTGATCGGTGACAAAGCTCTTGCTGCTGTCGTCCTTGTTGATCAGCCAGATGATCAGCGGGCCGAGGAACCAGGTGAAGATACCCAGCAGGTGGGCCACCAGGGCCATGGTGCGCTGTTCGGCCGGGGCCGGTGCGCTCACCGGCGGCGGCGGGGTGGTGACGTTATCGAAATCGCTCACGTGAAACTCCTTGTTCGAGGTAATGGGTATTGCACGCGGCAGGCTCCCCGCCTGCCAGGGCAGCCCCCATAGAATACGTCAATCGTTACCGGCAACGGTCATTCGTCCTACAAGGATCGAACCGGTATGCACGTGCGAGCGCGTGTCGATGTCGGTGCCCACCGCTTCGATGCTGGCGAACATGTCCTTGAGATTGCCGGCGATGGTGATGCCATCGACCGGGTAACTGATCTCGCCGTTCTCCACGCGGAAGCCGCCGGCGCCGCGCGAGTAGTCACCGGTGACACTGTTGACGCCCTGCCCCATCAGTTCGGTGACCAGCAGTCCATTGCCCATCTGCCGGGCAATGGAGACCAGATCACCTGCGTTGGCGGTGACCTTGAGGTTGTGCACGCCACCGGCGTTGGCGGTGGTCGGCAGGCCGAGCTTGCGTGCCGAGTAGCTGCCCAGGATGTAGCGCTCCAGCACGCCATCGCGGATCAGCGCTGAATTGCGGGTGGCCACGCCATCGCCATCGAAGGCGGCCGAGCGCAGTCCGCGGCGCAGCAGCGGCAGCTCTTCGATGCCGAACCAGTCCGGGAACAGACGCGTGCCGACGCTGTCGAGCAGGAAGCTGGCGCGACGGTACAGCGCGCCGCCGGACACCGCACCGAGCAGATGGCCGATCAGCGAGCGGGCCACCTCCGGCGAATACAGCACCGGCATCTGCGCCGTGGTCATCGAGCGCGGGTCCAGCCGGGCGACGGTGCGCTCGGCGGCACGGCGGCCGATCGACGCGGCATCGTCCAGATCTTCGCGGGCCAGCGCGCTGCTGTACCAGCCGTCGCGCTGCATGCCATCGCCCTGCCCGGCGATCAGCGCACAGCCGATCGAGTGGTGGCTGCTGCGCTCGCGGCCGATGAAGCCATGCGAGTTGGCATACACCGACAGGCTCTGCGCGGTCGCCGCCGAGGCCCCGTCGGAATTGCTGATGCGGGTATCGGCCTCACGACCGGCCGCTTCGCAGGCCAGCGCCAGATCCAGCGCCGCGTCGGCACTGAGTTCCCAGGGGTGCCAGCCGTCCAGATCCGGGAACTCATGGGCCATCAGCGCCGCCTCGGCCAGGCCGGCCGCTTCGTCGTCCTCGGTGTGGCGGGCGATCGCGCAGGCCTGGGCCACGGTCGACTCCAGGCTGCTCTCGCGCAGGTCGGCGGTGCTGGCGCTGCCCTTGCGCTGGCCGAAGTAGACGGTCACGGCGATGCCGCGATCACGGGTGGACTCGACCGTTTCGACCTCGCCCAGGCGCACGTTCACATCCAGGCCGCGCTCATCGCTGCAGCTGACTTCGGCCTGGGTGGCGCCCAGGGCCTTGGCCCGCTCCAGCAGGCGCTGGGAGATGTCGGCCAGCTGCTCCAGGCGCTGCAGGCTGTCGTCGGCCGGGGAGACTTCAGGGGAGATCACGTTCAATGCTTTATCCTGTACAGGTGAGTGCCCGGCGCGACGCCGGCACAGTTTACGGATGTGGAAATAAGACGATGCGCGGACGCGACGAAGAAACCGGTGAATTCCTTGATATCAGCCGCAGCCAGAACCGCCGGGCTGCGCTGGACGTGCTGGCCCTGGGCGAGAAGCTGGTCTCGCTGACGCCGGCCCAGCTGGCGCGCCTGCCGGTGCCCGAAGATCTGCTGCCGCACATCGCCGAGGCCAAGCGCATCACCGCGCATATCGCCCACAAGCGCCAGCTGGCGTTCCTGGCCAAGCACATGCGCCGCGAAGACGACGCCGTGCTGGATGCGATCCGCGATGCGCTGGATGCCAACAGCGAGACCTCGCGCCGTGAAGTGGCGACCATGCACCGCGTGGAAGACTGGCGCGAACGCCTGCTCAAGGACGGTGACAAGGCGCTGGGCGCGCTGCTGGACGAGTACCCGCATGCCGACCGCCAGCAGCTGCGTACGCTGGTCCGCAACGCCCAGGCCGAAAAGGCCAAGAACAAGCCACCGCGCGCCTACCGCGAGATTTTCCAGCTGCTGCGTGCGCTGCTGCTGCCGGCCGCGCTCGGCCTGGAAGGCGTGAACGCCGCCTCCGAAGAGGCGCTGGACGACGCGGTCGACACGGACAGCGACAGCGACGAGAACGCCGAGGACTGAGTCCCGGCGCTCACGCGGCGGCGCCAGCGCCCCGCTGGCGGCCGCGTGATCAGGCAGCGCAGGCGAATGCATCCCGGCTCAGGCCTGGGTGCCGCCCACGGTGATGCCATCGATCAGCAGGGACGGCTGGCCCACGCCCACCGGCACGCTCTGGCCATCCTTGCCGCAGATGCCCACGCCCTCGTCCAGGGCCAGATCGTTGCCGATCATGCGCACTTTCTGCATGGTTTCCGGCCCGTTGCCGATCAGGGTGGCGCCCTTCACCGGCGCGGTGATTTTTCCGTCTTCGATCAGGTAGGCCTCGGTGGCCGAGAACACGTACTTGCCGCTGGTGATGTCGACCTGGCCGCCACCGAAGTTGACGGCGTACAGGCCACGCTTGACCGAGCGGATCATCTCTTCCGGATCGTGCTGGCCGGCGCGCATGTAGGTGTTGGTCATGCGCGGCATGGTCATGTGCGCGAACGATTCACGGCGGCCGTTGCCGGTCGGGGCAACGCCCATCAGGCGCGCATTGAGCGAATCCTGCATGTAGCCGACCAGGATGCCGTCCTCGATCAGGGTGGTGCACTGGGTGGGGTGACCTTCGTCATCGATGTTCAGCGAGCCGCGGCGTCCGTCCAGGGTGCCGTCGTCGACGATGGTCACGCCCGGTGCGGCCACGCGCTCGCCGATCCGGCCGGCGTAAACGCTGGTGCCCTTGCGGTTGAAGTCACCTTCCAGGCCATGGCCGACTGCTTCGTGCAGCAGCACGCCGGGCCAGCCGGGGCCCAGCACCACGGTCATCACCCCGGCCGGGGCCGGAATCGCCTCCAGGTTCACCAGCGCCTGGCGCAGGGCCTCGCGTGCGAAACCTTCCGGGCGTCCATCAGCGAACAGGTCTTCATAGCTGTAGCGACCGCCGCCGCCGGAGTAACCCGACTCGCGCCGGCCCTGCTGCTCGACGATCACCTGCACATTCAAGCGCACCAGCGGGCGGATGTCAGCCGCAAGCACGCCATCGCTGCGCGCGATCAATACCGTGTCCACGCCCCCGGACAGGCTGACCATGACCTGCTGCACGCGCGGATCGGCGGCGCGCAGGTAGCGGTCCAGCCGCTTGAGCATCTCGACCTTGGCCTCGTTGCCCATGCCATCGATGGGGTCCAGTGCCGGGTACAGCGCGCGGCCACTGCCACGCACCAGCGAGCGGGCCGACTGCGCCCCACCCTCGCGGGAAATGGCGCGGGCCGAGTTGGCCGCGGCCAGCAGCGCGTCGCTGTGGATGTCGTCGGAGTAGGCGAAGCCGGTCTTCTCACCGGCGATGGCGCGTACGCCCACGCCCTGCTCGATCGAATGCGCCCCGTCCTTGACGATGCCGTCCTCCACGCTCCAGCTCTCGCGGCGCGCGTGCTGGAAATAGAGATCCCCGAAATCGATGCCCGGGCCCAACAGGGTGCCGAACGTGCGTTCCAGACCGTTCGCATCCAGCCCGGCGGGCAGCAGCAGACGGTCGGTGGCCAGCGAAAGTGCGTTGTTGTTCATGCTCTTTGATCTGTGGGCGCCGGGCGCAATCGCAACCCGGGCGCGGGAAAGGGATCAGCGCGCCGGCGGTGCGGCCGGGGCCGGCTTGGGCGCTGCGTCGCGGTCGATCACATCGACCTTGGGTTCGGCCCAGGGGCCGGTCACGCGGTAGGTTTTGGCGCCGATCTCACCCAGCGGCTTGGACAGCACCGCATTGGCGGCCGCGCCGACCGCCGCCCCCACCGGGCCGCCCGCCACCGCGCCGACCACCGTCAGCAGGTTGCCCGCGCGCGGATTGACGTCGATGGTCTGGTCGAAACGCTGCTGGCGCAGGTCGGTCTTGCCTCGGATGGTGATGTTCGCCGCCGGGCCTTCGATCAGCACCTTGTCGGTGGTGGCCAAGCCGTCGCCGAACGCCACGCTGCCCTCGACCTGGTTGAAGGCAAAGCCTTTGGAGAAGAAGTCGCGGAAATCGAACATCAACCGGCGCGGCAGCTGGGTCACGCTGAGCAGGCCGAGCACGCGCCCGGCACCGGGTTCGAGTTCCAGCAACTGGCCATTGCGGGCCTGCACGTCGAGCTGGCCCTGCAGCGCACCGAGCTGGAAGTCGGATGGGCCGCCCTGCCAGCCGGCTGTCATGGTCAGCTGGCCCTGGCCGCCACGCAGCTGGCCGCCATAGTCCAGATTCTGCATCAGCCCGCCCAGGTCCTCGCTCTTGACCTGCACGTTGAACTGGCTGCGCGCGGCCTCGCCCATGCCCATCCAGCGGCCATTGACGTCGATCGCCTGCTTGGGCGCGCGGAACTGCAGCTGATCCACGCTCAGGCCGTTGGCCATCGGCCGCGTGCGCAATACCGCCTGGCCGAGCTTGGCCTTGCCGAACTGCAGGTCGTCGATATCCAGCGCCAGCGGCGGGATCTTGGCTGGATTGGTGTCATTGGCACTGGCCTGGACCCGCGCCGGCAGGGCCACGTCCGGCGGCAGCAGGATCGGGGCGCCATCGCTGGGCGGCTTCACCGGCGTCGGCAGCGATTGCCAGTGCACGCGGCTGAGCTTGCCGACGATGGTGCCGCCGTCGGCGTTGGGCACGCTCAGGCTGCCCGCCAGCGAGGGGCCGTCCATGCGTACGTCCACACTGTTGCCGGTCGGTCGCAGCTGCAGCCGGGTCTGCGGGAATACACCGCCGGCGAGCAGCAGCTGGCCGACCTGCACGTCCACCTGCCGCAGCGGCATCGGGTCCTTGCCGTCGCCGCCGTCCGGCGAGCGGGCCAGCGCGATCCACTCCAGCGCATCCAGCGAGCCGCTGCGACCGTTCACCACCAGCCCGCTGGGCGGCGGATCGCGATCCACGCGGTCGCTGCCGAGGGTGACCTGTACGCCGGTCTGGTTGTCATGCGTGCGCGCGGCCAAGGCCAGACGCTGGCCGAAGGCGACATCCACACGGCCGCTGCCCATCGGCAGCTGTGCGGTGACGTCCGTCGCCAACGGCGTAGCGGCAGGCTTGTCCAGCGGCGCCGGCAGTTCCAACGTGGTGCCGACCAGATCCGAATGCAGCTTGAGCACCGTCGGCGGTTCGACCTTGCTGCCGGCGGCGACCTTGGGCAGGGTCACCCCGATGGTCCAGCGCGAGGTGCCCTGGATGTAAGGCTTGAGCCAGTTCAATTCCGGGGCGCGGTCCAGCAGGGCCCCCGCCTCCAGCGAGGCGGTCAGTTCGGATTCGAAGGCCTGCCGCGGATCGCGCACGAACTCACCGGCGCGCAGGCTGAGCAGCCCGTCCTGGCCCTGGTGACGGACCGCCAGGTTCTCCGCATCGAAGCCGCCATGGCCATAACGGGCCTTGCCGCGCATGTTCTCGAAGACCAGGTCGAAGCGCTTCTCGGTGAGGGTCGCGCCATTGAGGTCGACCGTGCCCTGCAGGTGACCGCCGCCTTCGTCGCGATGCAGCGGCTGCAGCAGATCGAAGCTGACGGCTGCGGGTCCTTTCGCGGTGAGGTTGTCCAACGTCTCGCCGTAGGTGCCCTGCAGCGGGCTCTGCTTGAGCATGGCCAGCAGCGCACCGGCATCGCTGCGGCTGGTCGCCTTGACGTACAGCGCGGTCACACCGAAATCCGGAATGCCGGCGTCGAAGTGGTCCACCGCGACGCCCGCCAGATCACCCTTGCCATGCAGTTCGAAGCCCGGGCCGATGAAGGCGATATCGGCATCGACCTTGTCCATCGCCGGCCAGTCGTGCTGGAAGCGGATGCTGCCGCTGTCGATGTGCCCGGTCGCTTCGAAGCGACCGTTGTTCTTGTCAAACGGCCAGTCTTCCAGATCACCGGTCACCAGGCCCACGCCACCGCGCACCTGCCCGGAGACCAGGGCAGCATCCAGCCAATCGGTGGCCCCCTTGCTCATCCTGGAATGAATCCAGAACCGCTTGGCGGCGGTCATCGGCACATCGTCGATCTTGGCCGCCAGCTCCAGCCACGGGCGCGTGCCGTTGTTCTGGAACCAGATGCCGCCGCGCACATCGGCCGCGTAATCGGTGCCCTGCACGCGCAGCGCCGGGGTGCCGATCCGCCAGCCACCGGCCTCGTCGCGCCAGCCCACCAGCTGGCCGGCCAGACGCACGTCGTGGCGCTCGCCAAAGCCGCTCGGCCAATCAAAATGCATCACCTTCTGCGGCTGCATATCCAGGGTGAAGCCATCGGCATCGCCGTTGAAGCGCCCGCCCACACCGCTGAGCCCGGGTGAACGGCCGACGGCGGCGAAGCGGATGTCTTCCAGATCCCCTTCCACCGAGAGCGGCCCGCCCTGCTCGCCGGCCACGCGCACGCGGGTCATGCGCACCTGCGGTGCGGCCTCGTGCAGCCACTCGCGCAGGCCGGGATCGATCCGGTCGGTCAGCGCCAGGCCGCGCAGCAGCGCGGTGGCATCGATGTTGTCGCCGGCCAGCGCGAAGTGCTGCCCGCCGGCCAGCAGCAGCCCATCCAGTTGCTGGGTGCTGCCTTCCATGCCGATCCGCAGGCGTGGCGCATCGGCGCGCCAGCCACCCTGCACCCAGCGCCAGCGCGCGCGCAGCTCCAGCGTGTCCAGCGCCAGCTGCGGGTGGGTGCCGTCAGCGAGTTTCACGCCGCGCACCTGGACGTCCTGGAGATCCGCATCGGTGGTGACCATCACCACCCGGTGATCGCGCAGGTCCACCCAGGCATTGAACTCACCGGTGCCCTTTTGCAGCCCGATGCCGCCGAACTGCAGCAGCGAGGACCACGCACGGAAATCCGCCGGGTCGGCCGACAGCCACGCCTGCCCATCACCGCGTTTGCGCTCGAACTCCAGCACCGCCGTCAGGGGGTGTGCGGCCGGGTCGGCCCAGGCCAGCGCACCGACGCGCAGGCGCTGGCCATTGACGCGCAGGCGCAGGTCGATCCGCGGCAGATCGGCCTTCACGCCCAGCGAGGGGGCATCGACGCTCAAGCGCCCACCGATCACCTGCAGTTCGCCCAAGCGGCGCAGTGTTTCCAGCGGGTCACCCGCACTGGGCTGCGGCAGGCCCTGGACAGACCAGCGGCCATCGTCTGCCCGCTGCAGCACCAATGCCAGACCCCGCAACCGCAGCTCGGTCAGCGAGTGGCCCGGCAGCAGGCCGGCATACATGGACACCAGCACTTCGGCCTCGCCGATGCGCAGGCCCTGACCTTCACCAATGCGCAGCCCTTTGAGCTGCAGCAACGGGCCGCGCCGGGTCCAGGCGGTATCCAGCGCATCGAAACGCACCGGCTGGCCCGCGCGCGCGCTCAACCACGCTGCCACTTTGTCCGGGTGACGCTCAGCCAGCGGCAGCAGCTGACTGGCAGTGCCGACCAGCAGGGCCACGCCCACGAGCAGGATCGCCACCGCATACACAGCATGGCGGCGGATCCGGCGCAGGCGCAGGCGCAGCGGTGTGCTCATCGGAACGTGGGAATGCCGGACCGGCCGCGATCAGAGCAGTACGACATCGAACTGCTCCTGCAGGTACTGCTCATCCGCCTGGAAGCGGATGCTCTTGCCGAGGAATTCCTCCAGTTCGGCTACCGCCGAGGATTCCTCGTCGGTGATGCGGGCCACGACCTTGGACGAGGCGATCACCAGCAGACGCGCCGCATCGAACTGGCGCACCGCGCGGGTGATCTCGCGGAAGATCTCGTAGGTGACGGTTTCGGCGGTCTTGATCGAGCCGCGGCCGCTGCACTCCGGGCACGGTTCGGAGAGCTGGCGCTCCAGGCTTTCCACGGTGCGCTTGCGGGTCATCTCGACCAGGCCCAGCGGCGAGAAGTCGTAGACGGTGGTCTTGGCGTGGTCGCGGGCCAGCGCCTTCTCCAGCGTGCGCAGTACCTGGCGGCGGTGCTCGGCATCGTCCATGTCGATGAAGTCGATGATGATGATGCCGCCCAGGTTGCGCAGCCGCAGCTGGCGCGCCACCGCCTGCGCGGCCTCCAGATTGGTGCGGAACACGGTCTCTTCGAGGTTGCGCTGGCCCAGGAACGAACCGGTGTTCACATCGATCGTGGTCATCGCCTCGGTCTGGTCGATCACCAGATAGCCACCGGACTTCAGCGGGACCTGCTTGTCCAGCGCGCGGCCGATCTCGTCCTCGACCCCGAACATGTCGAAGATCGGGCGATCACCGCTGTACAGCTCCAGCTTCTCGGCCAGCACCGGCATGTACTTGGCCACGAACGCCTGCAACTGGTTGAAGGTCTCCTTGGAATCGACCTTGACCTTGTCCACGTCCTTGCGGATCAGATCGCGCACCGAGCGCAGCGGCAGGCTGAGGTCTTCATAGATCACGCTGAGCGGGGCGGCATCGCGGCCACGGCGCTCCACCACGTTCCAGACCCGCGACAGGTAGGCCACGTCTTCGGCGATCGCCTCGGCCGGCTGGCCTTCGGCATTGGTGCGCACGATGTAGCCGTAGCCCCCGTGCTGGGCCGACAGTTCGGTCACCAGGGTCTTCAGGCGGGCGCGCTCGGCCTCGTCCTCGATCCGGGCCGACACGCCGACCACCTTGGACTGCGGCAGCAGCACCATGTAGCGCGAGGGAATGCTGATCTGGGTGGTCAGGCGGGCGCCCTTGGTCCCGATCGGGTCCTTGACCACCTGCACCACGATGTCCTGGCCGTCGCGCAGCAGCTCGACGATCGGCACCGACGACGGCGGCGGCAACGTGGTGCCTTCGGTATCCGGGCTGGCCACCGGCGCCGGGCGGATCACATCGTTGGCGTGCAGGAACGCCGCGCGCTCCAGCCCGACCTCGACAAAGGCCGCCTGCATGCCCGGCATGACCCGCTGCACCTTGCCCTTGTAGATGTTGCCGACCACGCCGCGGCGCCAGCCACGTTCGATGTGCAGTTCCTGCAGCATGCCGTTTTCGATGACGGCGACGCGGGTTTCCCGCGGGGTGACATTGACCAGGATTTCTTCAGACATGGGCGACTCCCTTCAGTTCAAACGTCTGCAGCAACTGCTCGGTCTGTTGCAGGGGCAAACCCATCACACCCGAATAGCTTCCCGCCAGATGGCGGATATATCGTTCAGCGCCCCCTTGGATCGCATAGGCACCGGCTTTGTCCATCGGCTCGCCGCTGGCCACGTAGGCCGCGATCCGATCCTCATCAATCGCCGCGAACGTCACCTCCGAGACCACCAGCACGCCCTGCTCCCGGCCCGCAGCGACCAGCGCCACGGCGGTCATCACCTGGTGGGTGCGCCCGGCCAGAGTGCGCAGCATCGCGCAGGCGTCGGCGGCATCCACCGGCTTGCCGAACACGCGGCCATCGAGCACCACTTCGGTGTCCGAACCCAGTACGACCGCCTCCGGATCCTCCGCGACCAGGGCCAGGCCGGCGCGCGCTTTGTCGGCGGCCACCCGCTGCACGTAATCGGCGGCGGACTCGTGGGGTGCACGGACTTCGGGCACGTGAAGGTCGAGCGCCCGGAACGGTCGGTCCAGGCGCGCCAGCAGTTCATTTCGTCGGGGGGATCGAGAGGCGAGATAAAGCATCGAGGAAGCATAACCTGAGCCTACTGTCTGAATCGCGAGCAACACCGCCGAATCGTGATCAACCCCGTCAAACCTCACGACGCGTTCATCGCCCCGACACCAACCTCAACGTCTTCACAAGGAGATGTACATGCGCCGCCCGTCCCTGTCCCCGTTGCTGCTCGCCCTGTCCCTTGCCCTGGGAGCTTCGATGACCGCCCACGCCCAGTCGCTGCCCGCCATCGCCGCACCGGCCGATGGCACGCTGCTCAACATCTCGGCCAATGCCGACGCCAAGCGCGTGCCGGAGGTGGCCACGCTTTCGGCCGGCGTGGTTACCCAGGCCGTGGACGGCAACAGCGCCATGCGTGAGAACGCCACGCAGATGACCAAGGTGCTCGCCGCGATCAAGGCTGCCGGTATCGCCGAGCGCGATGTGCAGACCAGCGGCGTCAACCTGAGCCCGCAGTACCGCTACGCCGACAACGAAGCGCCGAAGATCACCGGCTACCAGGCCAGCAACACGGTCAGCCTGAAGGTGCGCGACATCGCCAAGCTGGGCAAGGTGCTCGACGTGCTGGCCGCGCAGGGCGCCAACCAGATCAACGGCCCGCAGTTCGAGATCGACCAGCCCGAGCCGGTCTATGACGAAGCGCGCCTGGCCGCGTTGAAGAAGGCCCAGGCCCGCGCCGAGACCTACGCCAAGGCGCTGGGTCTGCGCGTGCGCCGCATCGTCAGTATTTCCGAGAGCGGTGGCGGCAACGTCCGCCCGATGATGATGATGCGCGCGGCCGCCGCGCCGATGTCCGCCGACGAATCCACCCCGGTATCGCCGGGCGAATCGACCGTCTCGGTCAACCTGGACGTGGTGTTCGATCTGGGCCGCTGATCCGCGCCCCGGTCAGCCCTCCATGACGGCGCCGAAAGGCGCCGTCATGCTGTGCACGGCCTGATTCTGACTGCCAGCAAAACCTCCACCCTGCCCCTGACTTCCGGCCCGCGCCGGGCTCGGGTATTGCTGTCATTGCGCGGCCCCCGCCTGACCCCATGCGCCGCGCAGGCACGTTGATGTTCCCGCACGTCTGGCAAGGAGAGTGGAGCATGGTCCGTACCCCGTCCCCGGTTGTCCCGCTGCAGATCGACGTCTCCCGCGTGCTCGGGTGGAGCACCGCCATCGCGGTCCACGCGCTGGCCTTGATGCTGTTGTTGATCCCCGCTACCCAGCCCCTGATCAAGGCCCCGCTTGAGCGCGTACGGGCGGGCTGGGTCCCTACCCCGCCGCCACTCCCGGATTTCTCCCCTCGCCATCCTCCGGACCGGGTTCCACCCCGCGCCGTGCCAGTGAACACGCAACGCGCGCCAGCCCCGTTCCCCACCCCCACAGCCACCCTTGATGACGCGCGGGCGATGGCCCCGCTTCCGGCCAGCGACGCGACCGCACCGTCACTGGACCCGGCCCCCGCCGAGGCTGCACCTGGCGGGGGTGCCCAGCTCCAGTACCGCAGCGCCCCCCCACCGCCGTATCCGATCGCAGCGATCCGCCTCGGGCAGCAGGGCACGGTCCTGCTGCGCATCCGGGTCGATGCCGAGGGCAACCCGGTGGCGGTAAGCATCGAGAAGAGCAGCGGCTCGCGCGTGCTTGACCAGGCGGCCCGCCAGCAGGTCCTGCGCCACTGGCGCTTCGTGCCGGCCATTGTCGATGGACAGGCCATTGCGGCCGATGGCCTGGTGCCCATCGATTTTACGTTGCCACGCTGAGTGATCCGGGAGCCCCACGACGGGGCTCCCGATTCACAAAATGGGACGGAGTGCATCTTTCCCCAATTAAGCAATTTTTCACTCTTGCGTCACAGGACGTAAACCTAGATTGGCGCCGTTGCCACCGTCCTGGTGTCGACTTATTGACATCTAGGTTTTCCCAGTCAGGAGAGATGCTGTGAAACACCCGATCCAACGCCGCGACGACAGCCGCCGCACCAGCCTGGCCACCTCCATTTCCACGATCCTTACCGGCGGCGCGCTGCTGCTGGTGGGTGCCATGGCGTCGTCCTCCGCGTTCGCGCAGGAGCAGGCGACCAACCTTGACCGGATCACCGTCACCGGGTCGAACATCCCCCGCACCAACACCGAAACCCCCTCCCCCGTCCAGGTGGTCACCCGCCAGGAGATCGACCGTACCGGCAAGACCACCGTCGCCGAGTACCTGCAGACCCTGACCGCGGACGGCTCCGGCTCCATTCCCAAGACCTTCGGCAACGGCTTTGCCGGCGGTGGCGCTGGCATCTCGCTGCGCGGCCTGGGCGCCGGCTCCACGCTGGTGCTGTTGAACGGCCGCCGCATGGCGACCTACGGCCTGGCCGATGACGGCCAGAAGGTGTTCACCGATCTGAGCACCATTCCGCTGGATGCGGTCGAGCGCATCGAAGTCCTCAAGGACGGCGCTTCTGCGATCTACGGTTCGGACGCGATCGCCGGCGTGGTCAACATCATCCTGCGCAGCGACTTCAACGGCGCCATCCTGCGCGCCTCCTACGGCCTGTCCGGCGACAGCGACGGCGATGCCAAGAAGGCCACCCTGACCGCCGGCACCGGCGATCTGGCCACCGATGGCTGGAATGCGTTCTTCAGCCTGGACGTGGGCAAGACCGACGCGATCAAGATCAGCGACCGCAAGGATCGCAAGTGGATCGGCACCGGTGACATCCGCCGGTATGGCTATGGCAACAATGCGCAGTTCCTGGGCGGCGCCTTCCTCAACGGCCGCACCAGCGGCGGCAACAGCCCCAACGGCTCGGTGTTCGACGACCGTGCCGTGACCGCCACTACCCCCGCCTTCCTCGTTCCGCTGCCGGGCTGCCAGGGTCTTACGACGATTCCGGACCAGACCGATGCGTCGATCGCGCAGAACGGGTGCCTGTGGGACCCGGCACAGCTGTACCGTGATCTGACCCCGGAGGAGAAGTACGTCAACGTGTTCGGTCGTGCCAGCTTTGCCTTCGGCGAAGGCGGCGAGATCTACACCGAGATCGGCTACTCCAAGAAGGAGACGACCTTCAGCAACACCCCGTCGGGCGTGTCGGGCAGCTGGGGCTTCCCGGACGGCCCGCGCAACGCCAGCAGTGGTCCCGGAGCCGTCGTGCTCAGCCCGACCCATCCGGACAATCCGATCCAGGGACAGGCGTCGCGCCTGCGCTATTCGGCATGGGATGTGGGCCCGCGTGTCACCAACAACACCAATGAGTTCAATCGCTTCCTGGTGGGCGTCAAGGGCAACTGGGGTGAGTGGAGCTACGATACCGCCTACCTGCATTCGGGTACGGACCTGACCAACAAGCGCACCGGCTTCCTGCGTTACAGCGCGGTGCAATGCGCGCTCGGCAACCCGGCCTGCCCGGGCGGCGTGTGGCGCATCGGCGACAACGCCGGTCAGAACTCGCAGGCCCTGTACGACTACATCTCGCCGGACATCAGCGCCCGCGCCAAGTCCAGCCTGGACATGTTCGATTTCACCGTCTCGCGCAGCCTGGCTGACCTGAAGGGCGGGCCGCTGGGCCTGGCGCTGGGTACCGAATGGCGCAAGACCAGCAACAGCCTGACCCCGCAGACCTACACCGACCAGGGCGACATCATCGGCCTGGGTTACTCGGCCTACGACGGCACCCAGAACGTATATGCCGGCTACGTCGAACTGTCCGCGCCAGTGCTGGAGCAGCTGGAACTGTCCGGTGCGGTGCGCTACGACAAGTATGAAAGCGGCGAAGGCAAGGCGACCCCGAAGGTTGGCATCAAGTGGACCCCGTCCGACTGGATCGCGGTCCGCGGCAGCTATGCCGAAGGCTTCCGCGCGCCGAACCCGGCCGAGAACGGCGACGGCGGCCTGGCCGCCTTCTCCAACGCCCGCGATCCGGTCCGCTGCGCAGCCAGCCCGATTGCGGATGTGGGCACCAACTGCAGTGCACGCCCGGTGGCCATCATCACCCGACCGAATCCGGACCTGAAGCCGGAAGAGTCCAAGAGCTACTCGGTGGGTCTGGTGCTGCAGCCGACCTCCAGCACCTCGATGACGATCGATGCGTGGCAGATCAAGCGCACCAACGAAATCGCACAGGGTGCCACTGCCGATGCGATCGCGGCGGGCAACGTGCTGCGTGACACCGATCTGATCAATGGCGTCGCAGGCACCGGTACGATCCTGGCGGTCAACACGGATTACATCAATGCCGCATCGACCCGCGTGCGCGGTATCGATACCGACATCCGCCAGACCTTCGACATCGGCCCGGGCCAGCTGGAGATGGACCTGCAGTGGAGCCACGTGCTCAAGTTCGAGCGCACGGATTCGGATGTGACCGTCGATTACGCCGGCACGCACGGCAACTGCGACGTCACCAACTGCATCGGCACGCCGAAGGACCGCATCAACTTCGGCACCACCTGGAAGCAGGGCCCGTGGAGCGTCAGCGGCGTGGCCAACTACATCTCCAAGATGGACAACACCGACTTCCGCGGTCCGGACGGCTCGTACCAGTTCTCCTACGCCGACGGTACAGACGTCGAGAAGATCTCCTCGTTCACCACCTTCGACCTGTCCGGTCGCTGGAACATCACCGAGGCCTTCGAGTTGAACGCGTCGGTGCAGAACCTGTTCGACCGCATCGCCCCGCTGGATCCGACCACCTACGGTGGCGTGAACTACAACCCGCTGCACTTCAGCGGCGCGATCGGCCGTTACTTCACCGTGGGGGCCAAGTACACCTTCGAATGAGGTAGCCGCACCTGGGGAACAAGGAGCCCGGGCAGTGCCCGGGCTTTTTGTTGACCCGTCCTGCCATAGGTTGACACCTGTGGTGGATGAACCGGCCGCCGTCAGGCGGCCAAGGACGCCCGATGCACTGCATCGGGCGTCTGCATTTTAAGGGACAGGTGCGGGCGTTCGGCGTTATAGATCGCCACCGCCTCGGCCACCATCTGGCGCGCCTGCGCCAGGTCTCGAGGCCGATACAGCAGGAACTCACCTTTCAAGATCCCATTCACCCGTTCGGCCAGCGCATTCTGGTAGCAGTCGTAGCCGTCAGTCATCGAGCAGGTCACGCCGTGCTTGGCGTGGATCTTTTGGTAGTAGTCCGAGCAATATTGGATGCCACGGTCGGAGTGATGGACCAGACGTTGGCGCGTTTTTCGCCCCTTCAACGCCATTTGCAAGGCTTGGGCGACCTGCTCTGTCTGCAAGGTGTCGTGCACGCTCCAGCCAACGATCTTGCGTGACCAAGCATCCGTAATCAGGCTCAGATAGACGAATTTCCCTTGCGTTGGCAGGTAGGTGATGTCGGCGACCCACACCTGCTCGCAGCCGGTAGGTACCACGCGACCCTCGCCAGCTTTGAGCAGGTTGGGGTGCCGTCGGAAGCGGTGATGGCTGTCGGTTGTCTTGTGATATGCCCGCCGCATGGGAACCAGGAGCCGGGCCTCACGAAGGACTCCAAACAGGCGGTCCCGTCCCATCGCTGTCCCCGATGCCTGCAGTGCCGGCCTGATCAGACCGTGGAGCTTGCGAGTGCCGATGCGTGGCTGACGGGCCCGATAGCCACCCACCAAGGCGATCGCCCGTGCGCCCTCGGCCAGCTGCTGTTGCTGGCGATGGCCGGCTTTGTAGTACGCCTGCCGACTAATGCCGAAATGTCGGCAAGCCCTTGCCACGCTTAAGCCTTGGAGGCGCCCTTGCGTGAGGA